>JAPZTS010000001.1 GCA_027533185.1 Leptospira sp.
TTTCATTTCTTTTCTCGTTTTTACCACTGATGAACGCTTATTCACACGGATAACTTCATACCTTCTCCCATCTGTGCTCATCTGTGTTTATCCGTGGTTTCATTTCTTTTCTTGTTTTTACCACAGATGGACACTGATGCACACGGATTTTTTACTTTAGTGCTTTGAAGATTGATTCTTCCTAACCGTTTGCAACTCTTGCGATCTCAATCTTTGGGTTTCCGAAATTGATAACTAAACCAAATCTTAAATTCGCAGCTTTTAGGTAATTCAATAACTGTCCTCTATGTATGTTTTCGATTTTTCGGATGGATTTTAGCTCTACGATAAACATCCGTTCAACTAATATATCAGAAACATAATCCCCGACAGGGTGCCCTTTATAGATCACTTGGAATTTTCTCTGCGATTCAACCAACAATCCGTTATCTCTCAATTCAATTATCATTGCATTCTGATAAACTTTTTCTAAAAATCCGCAACCCAAAGTATTAGAAACAGAAAAAGCAGCAGAAATAATTGTTTTGGAGATTTCGGAGTTATTTAGCATTTGATTTTATCCAAGAACTTATTTCTTTTCTCGTTTTTACCACAGATGAACGCTTATTCACACGGATAACTTCATACCTTCTCCCATCTGTGCTCATCTGTGTTTATCCGTGGTTTCATTTCTGAAATTCTGGCCCCTAAATCTCCTGATTTTTGTGTCAAAATTTTGTTTTTTTTCTACAAATAGACATTTTTTTCTTGAAACGCTGTTCACTTTTGGACAAACTTAGTCTTCGAATCCAAGAGTCGTGAGAGAGAAGTCAGTATGAATCTACCTAAAGTTTGCGTCATCGGGGCAGGTAGCTCCGGAATCACCGTCATCAAATCCTTAAAGGAAAAAGGAATCCCTTTTGATTGTTACGAAAAGGGAAGTGATGTGGGCGGAAATTGGAGATACAAAAATGATAATGGACTGAGTAATATTTACAAATCCTTACATATCAATACTCATCGAGATCGAATGGAATTTCGGGACTTTCCTATGCCACCGACGTACCCCGATTATCCGAACCACGAACCAATCCAAAAGTACTTTTTGTCCTACGTAGATCATTTTGAACTGCGGAAACATATACAATTCAAAAATGGAGTCAAACACGTAGAACGCACATTAGATGGTATTTGGAAAGTGACTCCCGAAAAAGGTCCATCCAAGTATTATGATGTACTCGTGGTTGCCAATGGACACCACTGGAGTGAAAGATGGCCCGAACCTGCATTCCCAGGTAAGTTCCAAGGACAAGTCATCCACTCTCATTCTTATGTAGATCCCAAAACACCTGTTAATTGCGAAGGAAAGAATGTAGTAATTTTGGGAATGGGGAACAGTGCTATGGATATTTCGGTCGAACTCTCAAGACCCGGAGTCTCCAAAAAAGTATTTTTGTCGTCTAGACGAGGTGCCTATGTAATTCCCAACTATCTTTTTGGAAAGCCCTTAGACAAACTCACAGAAAAAATTCCAACTTGGGTTCCGTTTTTTATCCAACAGACACTCGCTCACTTACTCATTCGTTATGGAGTGGGAAAGATGGAAGACTTTGGGCTTCCAAAACCCGATCATAAATTTGGTTCCGCCCACCCCACAATCTCTCAAGACCTACTCGTTCGATTGGGTAGAGGAGACATCACTCCTAAGCCTGTGATTACAGAATTAAAAGGTAAAAAAATTGCATTTGCGGATGGAACAGAAGAAGACGCAGACGTTCTCATCTATTGCACAGGTTATAATATAAAATTTCCTTTTTTTGACGAAGACTTTATCGGCGCACCGAACAACTATATCCCACTTTACTACCGAATGTTTAAGCCAGGTTTCAACAATTTGATGTTTGTCGGTCTTATGCAACCACTTGGTGCGATTATGCCATTGGCCGAAAGACAAGGTAAATGGATAGCAAACTATCTAACAGGTAATTACCAAATTCCAACCGAGAAGGAAATGTTGGATTGGATTCAAAGAGATGAAGCTAAAATGAAAAAAAGGTATGTTTCCAGCACGAGACACACCATCCAAGTAGATTTTGATATTTTTATGGATGAAATGAAGAAAGAGATGGATGCCGGAAAAAAACGCGCCGAAAAACTCGGGAATCAATTGCCAATCCAAGCAAAGGCAGAATCTCTATCCTTAGTTTCGAATGCAAAAGAAGTATCGCCAAAGAAAAAGCTGGCCCGAGTCTAAACTCTTTAGATTCTACTTACGTTTCATTTTTGGAATTTGGGGGCTTCTTTCCAATTGCGTAAGTACAAATGATTCTTACCAAGGGAACCCGCTCTTCGGTTGGTTGGAATCCTCGAGCGAAATCAGAACCGTGGATCCACTGCCAATACTTGCTCGATACCCAGGATATACGGCTACCGGATTTGAATTCCCAGTTGGTGGTAGATTTGCGGAGGGTTACTACATCGCGCAGCGGTTTGAGGCCGAGAATGGAAGGTTCGGTGGAAAGAAACATTTAGGTGAAGATTGGAATACAGTTGGTGGTGGCGATTCCGACTATGGCGCACCCGTCTATTCCATGGCCCACGGAGTGGTTTCCGAGGTTGCGGATTACGGAGGAGGATGGGGAAAGGTAGTTCGAATTGTACACCATTTTCCAAAAGCGAATCCAGAATACTATGAATCAGTTTATGCCCATCTGTCCACCGTTGATGTCGTCCCGGGGCAATTGGTATCGGCTACCGAATGGATCGGAACGATTGGAGATGCAGGAGGCGTTTACCCTTCCCACCTTCACTTAGAGCTTAGAACAAATATAGGACTTCCGATTGGTGGTGGTTATGCGGAAGATACGGATGGTTTTTTATCAGCTACAAAATTTTTAATGCGTTACGGACCAAAAGAACGAAATTTCTCTGAGGATAGCTTCAATCTAATTTTAGAAAAACCGTGAAAATATTCAAATATAACTTTTGATCAGATCGAGTACTTCATCCTCTTTCTCAGCATTGGTATCATAAAAATTACAGTGGATCTGATACAGAGGTTCGCCTTCCAGTTTTGTAGTTTTTAACACCTTAACAATAAAATCAAGTTCGCCTGTCATCGAAACCATCTTGAGGGATACTTTTAAAATGGTTGCAACCTCAATATCAGTCGGGTGTATAAATGTGATTCCTCTAGCACTGATATGTTTGTGGATGCTATAATCATTTAGTGTTTCCAATAAAATTTCAAAGGTAGAGGGTATTTCCGTATAGTGGTTTGGTTTCATAGGTTTGCTGTAAATAATATCAAACATACGTCTATGAAACACTGATTCAATTACTATTTTATGACATATACGTAAAACTTTTAGGCAAAAATCAGATTGAAGAATGCAAGAACCACAATAAGGGCTACCCCCCATGCGAGGATTCTTGGATCCCAAAATACCTTGGTTTTGTCACGATCTTCATAAATTAACCCGTGTAAGTCTTTATTTGGGTCAGGTTTTTCAATAAAACTTACTATTACCATACTTAGAAAACAGGCAGCACCCGAATATATGGCACCATAGAAATTAGAAACCATATCTGTTTTATAAGTTATCATATTTTGAGTATACAAAATGTAATGTAATAAGCCCGCACTAGTTCCGAGGATCATTCCGTAAAATGCACTGTATCCAGATGCCCTCTTCCAGAACATTCCTAATAAGAAAATACTAACCAAAGGGGCATTGAAAAATGAAAACAAAAGTTGAATGTAATTCATGATATTTTCAAATTGCATAGCTATGTAAGATGCAAAAATTGCAAAAGAAACGGCAAACATAGTACAAATCTTACCAATACGAAGGTAATCCTTATCTGATTTATTCCCATCGATATAGGTCTGATAGATATCGTACGTAAAAATTGTATTCATCGCTGTGACCGAACTAGACATCCCAGCCATAAAAGCCGCAAGTAGTGCTGTTGTTCCCAGACCTAACAAACCCGAAGGATAATAGGATTTTAAAAGTATCAAAAAACTTTTGTTATACTCTCCATTCATTTCATTTGAAAATTCACTGAGTGCTATTAGTCCAGGCACTACCGTCAAAAAAGGGAGAAAAAGTTTAAAGGCAGCACCAATCAGCGGTGTCCTCCTTGCCGCATAATAGTCTTTAGCGGCCATTGCCCTTTGCACTTCCGTAAAACCACAAGTCCAATAAGAGAACGAAAGAACAAATCCAAGCCCCACTGTCACTGAAAGTAAATCCCAACCCAATTCGTTGTTCCCACCTGGAAGAATGGTCCACATATGTTTGTGCGATTCTGGGATTTTTGCCATCAGGCCATCCCAACCTCCTATCTTTGTAAGACCAATAATGACGATTGGCAATAGCCCGAGTATCGTCAAAAAGAACTGCATGACTTCGGTATAAATGGATGAGCTAAGACCACCAAAGTAGGTATAGACGAGCACAATCCCGGCGCTGAACAGAATGGACAGGTGAGGATTCCACCCAAACATCGTTTCAAAAACGAGGGAAAGCGAATAAAGATAGATCCCCGACCCTAAGGCAAGGGAAGTTAAGGTGATCAGTGAATTGACCAAGTGGGCTGGTCGATTGAATCGATAGCGAAGGTATTCTGGAACACTTCGGATCTTCGATGAATAATAAAATGGCATCATAAAGATACCAAGAAAGATCATCCCAGGAATTGCCCCTAAATAGTAGAAGTGGAATGTCAAAAAACCATACTCGGCACCGCTCGCACTCATACCGAGTAGTTCCAAGGCCGAGATATTTGCCGAAATGAAAGCAATCCCGGTGATCCAACTCGGAATCTTCCTCCCTGCGAGTAAAAAATCCGAAGATTGGCGCATGGATTTTTTGAGCTTGAGACCAATCACAATCATGAAGAGGACAAAAACGAAAAGAATTACAAAGTCGATCGGTTGGAGCGTGACAAACATATCCCAAAAAGAAGAACAAAACCCTGGTCGAATGTAAAGAGGATTTCTTTTTTTCTAAAGGAGCTGGGGTTTTTAATTAATTTCTCTTAAAAATCCAAATACCGCCGATTCTCATAGCAGTTAGTTTCAGAAAAAGAGTATTCGAATTATGTCACATTGATAGTTTCGGATCTAATTGGAGGAATTATGTTCTATCTCCTACTCGCTTTGCTACATGAGGACTTTGTGTCCGGTCGGATTGGATTTGAGGACTATTTTGAGAACATAGTTCTTTTGGCCAAAGACCACGAACGAATCAAAACTAACCTCAGAGAAACCAAAGCCGCTTAACACCTACGGATTTTAGGATGGTAGGTTAGAGACCATTGTTTCCATTTTAAATTGTTTATTCAAACGCTAACAAAGATTTACCGATCTATCTTACGGGTTTTCTCAGATTTCCTTAATCCGAAATCTGGGTTGTACTAGTGAGAGACGAAACAAACGGTACAAATAAAGAATACCACATGTCTGAAACTCGTAATTCAAGATTCATAAAAAGGGTTGTTCCCTAGATGAGTTTCTGTACTTTATCAGAAAAACACATTCTTAGGACTACACAATGACCTCTGCTAAGTTACTAACGAGCTACATACAAGGCTCACAAAAATTTTTCCTTCAATTTGGTGGCCAAGGTTCACCCTACTTGAAAGAACTTGCAAAATTATATGCAGAACCAGAACTCAAAGAATTTTTTGAAACTAGTTTTAAAACACTAAGCGAAATTGAAGCCCGAGATGGCAAGAGCCCCCTACTCAACGAAGGATTGAACTTCAAAGCTTGGGTTGAAAATCCAGATTCCGCTCCATCGGAAGATTATCTTGCCCGCGCCCCCATCTCTGTACCAGGGATTTTTATGACCCAAATTGCAAACTATGTTCTTGTATCAAAAAAAGGCTACCCTACAGCTGAATTGATCAAAGCTACAGGGGCTGTAAGTGGACATAGCCAAGGAGTCATTGCATCGGCACTCGTAGGACTTGGAAAAGATGGACAAGAGTTCTTAAAAGCATATTCTGATTTTCTAAAATTCGTATTTTACTTAGGATTTTGTGGTCAGAAGGTGTATCCAAACTTTACTGTTTCCCAAGATATCGTTTCTGAAAATGAAGCCAATGGTGACAAAAATCCTTCACCAATGGCAGCTGTGATTGGATACACAAAGGACGAATTAGAAGACCGAGTCAAACAAACGAATGAATCCCTCGGGTTAAAAGGCCAGGATACAGTATATATCTCACTTTATAACACTCCTGATTCAATGATTCTATCGGCTCTACCATCCTCTCTACTTGCCTTCCGTAAAAAATGGAAAGCAGAAATGGATGAGAAGAAATGTAAGTTCGTCTACTTAAAAACTACTGCTCCGTTCCATTGCCCATTTATGGAATCCTCTCTTCCAAAATTTTTAGCAGAAGATGCTTCGGTTGTTCCTTTTCCTTACAATGGAAGTGACCTTAAAGTTCCAGTATACAGTATCTATGATGGTCACAATTTACAAAAGGATGGAAACCTTCGAGACATTCTGTTTAAAATGGTTTTGATTGAACCACTTTACTGGGATTTGGCGATAGCACCTGTTTTAAAAGACAGCAACATCCAAACAATTATCGATTTTGGACCAAGTGTTGTAAGCCAGAGACTCACAGGCGGACATCTCAAGGCCCAAAATATCGAAAAACAATCTCTATGCGCATCCAATGCAAAAGAACTGAAATTGATATTGGAAGTTTAGCGCTTAACAGGAATTTTCCTTGAATCCTAGCACCAAAAGGGCGCTCTCCAAACTAAATCTCATCCGATTGCTTTCGGAAAATCCTGAGGGACTTAGCTTGGAAGAGCTCCAAAAGGTAACTGGTCACAAATCGATCTCCGCACTCAAAAAAGAATTGGGTGAGCTCTATATGATAGAGATGTATCCCTACACTCCTTCTGATTGTGTGGAGATTGATTTTGACGGAGAACGAGTAAAGATAAAGCTACCGGTTGCTTTGAACCAAAATTTCCCTCTAACACCTGCTGAATGGAGTATACTAAGAGAGTTGGTTCAAAAACACAAATCTCTGGGCAAAAACTCGGAGCAGATCGAATCCATCCTAAAAAAAATCAATACGGTAATCCCTTCTGAGGAATGGAGTTTATTTGAAGAAACAAAATCAACAATCATCGCAGCCATCCAATCCAAAAAAATTCTTGAGATCAACTACTGGAAACGAAGTGGCCAAGAATCGGAAAAAAGAATGGTCGCACCCTGGATTTTATGGGAAGAATCCGATTCCTATCTTTTGGGATATGATCTGGAGAAAAAAAGTTTCCGAGCTTTCCGCGTTGACTGCATTCTTAAAATTGTAGAAACTAAGGAATCCTATGATTCTCTTCCTGATTCTGCTGGTGAATGGTTAAACGGATTCAAACAGTTGTTTAGCGAAACAGCAAACCAGTCAATAATGGCAAAAGTTTGGGTAACAGAATCAGCTTCTTTCCACCTTAACCAGAAAATGAAATTGAATCCAACAGGTAACACAAAACAAATTTTAGAAACTACTTATTACGAATTTTCAACAGAGGTAAAAGAAACCAATTGGTTTGTTCAAACCGTTCTCGGTTATGGAAAGTCTGTCCTTGTTTCGGAACCCTCAGAAATCAAAGAAATGATTTTAGAGAGATTAAACTCCATCACCGCAAACCAAACCTTAGCCAATTGAAATGGAACTTTCTTCTGGAAAAATCAACCTAGGCCTTTCCATTCCCTTCAAACGTCCCGATGGTTACCATGAAATCCAAACGATCTTTGTTCCTATTTCCTTTGGAGATCGGATCGAGTTTCGCTTTAAAAGTGCCGAAGGCGGACAGTCTTCGTTCCAACTGTCTTCCAAAAACTTTTTAAAAGGGTATCGTTCTCGGCTCTTCGAAGACGTTTCCGAACGAGGAGACGTATCCAAAAATATCCTCTACCGAGCCTACGAACGACTCCTCCCTTACTTTCGGACCCCAACGCGTATCGAAATTGACCTAGAAAAATACCTTCCCCCTGAAGGAGGAATCGGAGGCGGGAGTAGCAATGCCGGTAGTTTTTTACGAAGTGCTCTACCATATACAAACCTGAACCCAAAAGAACTTTTTGAAATGGGAAGGTCTCTCGGAGCCGATGTCCCTTTCTTTTTACAAGAGAAGCCATCCGTCGGAACAGGAATTGGCGAGATTTTAGAACCCATCTCACTTGCCAAGGGGAAGGGGATTCTTGCCATCCCGGACTTCGGTCTATCTACCTCTAGTATGTACGCCGGCCTCCAAAAAAGTTTACAAAAAACCCATGATTCCAAAGTATGGAAAACTCTGACAGAAGATGTACTTCGAAGTCTTGAAGAAGGGCTTTGGGAGGGTGTTGCAGGTAAGCTCGTAAATGATTTTGAGCCTCTTGCCATTCAAACAAAACCAATTCTAAAAGAGTTGAAAGACGGGTTTTTGCGATCAGGTTCTGGTTTTGTTTCTATGTCTGGTTCCGGATCTTGCTTTTACGGGCTTTATCCAACAGATGCAGATACCACTAAGGTTAGGTCGTCACTCGAGTTTCAATTTCCAGATATGGAGTTTCAAACATTTTCTTTTTAGAAACTGGCCTGTAGCCAAGCGGTAAGGCAGCGGTTTTTGGTATCGCCATTCCCTAGGTTCGAATCCTAGCAGGCCAGCCAGTTATAATGATCCGATAGAAAGATGAAACTACTAAACAACGTAACTGCTGTTATTTTAGCGGCGGGGAAAGGAACTCGAATGAAGAGTGAGCTTCCCAAGGTTGCGGTTGTACTAAATGAATCTCCACTTTTGCTCCACGTGTTACACAATGTCGAAAATGCAGGTATATCCCGCAAAGTGGTAGTTGTTGGTTATCGAAAAGACGTCGTAACCAATATTTCAAAAGACTTTCCAGGTGTCGAATTCGCAGAACAGACGGAACAACTTGGAACAGGACATGCAGTTTTAGTTTGCGAAAATAATCTTAAACCTTATAGCGGTTATACCCTGGTTGCGTGCGGAGATGCTCCACTCATTTCTAAAGATTCTTTTTCAGATCTCATTCAGCTACATATTGAGAAAGGTTACTCCGCTACTGTTCTTTCTGCTAAAATGGAAAACCCAACTGGCTACGGGAGAATCATTCGTTCGAGTGATGATGGTAGTCTTCTACGAATTGTGGAGGAAAAAGACGCTAAGCCCGAAGAAAAAATCGTTAATGAAGTAAACACTGGAACCTACTGTTTTACTACCGAAGATCTATTTGGTGCATTGAAAGAAATTGGGAACCAAAATGCGCAAAATGAATACTATCTCACGGATGTAATCAAAATCCTGCGTGAGAAAAATCAAAAAGTGGGAGCTATGACTTTGAAGAATGCTTTAGAAAGTCATGGCATCAACTCTCCAGAAGATTTGCAAACTGCAAAACAATATATAGACAAAGGGTTAGTTGGTGTATGAATCCAAGTGAAGTTGCGGTATTTTCAGGAAATGCAAATAGACCTCTGGCTGAAGAAATTTGTAAGACATTAGGAATTCCGAATGGTGCTATCACCGTAAAGAGATTTTCCGACGGCGAAAGTTCTGTAAAAATTGAGGAAAACGTTCGTGGTCGGGATGTCTTTGTGGTTCAATCGATAAGCTTTCCTGCTAATGATAGCTTAATGGAACTACTACTCATAATCGATGCATTACGTCGAGCCTCAGCTCGAAGGATAACAGCGGTCATACCTTACTACGGATATGGAAGACAGGACCGTAAAGTAGAACCGAGGGTTCCGATTTCTGCGCGTATGGTTGCTGATTTAATTGAGACAGTAGGACCTAACAGAGTTCTTACAATGGATTTGCATGCAGACCAAATCCAAGGTTTTTTTAAGATACCCGTTGACCATTTGTATTTTTCACCAGTTCTTGCGGAATACATCAATTCGTTAGGTCTCAATGATTTGGTTATTGTATCTCCTGATTCGGGAGGGGCAGAACGGGCTCGTAATTTTGGTAAAAAAGTAAATGGATCGCTTGCGATCATCGACAAACGAAGACCAAAGGCAAATGAATCTGTAGTGATGCACGTGATAGGCGACATAAAGGACAAAAACTGTTTGCTACTTGATGATATGATCGATACCGGTGGAACGATTGCGAAGGCAGCCATTGCTCTCTACGAAAATGGTGCAAAGTCTGTCATGTGCTGTGCTTCACATGGTGTTTTGTCGGGTGAAGCTCCCGCGAAACTCAACGAAGCCGATTTTAAACAAATTGTTTTGTCTAATTCTATCGCGATTCCCGAGAGTAAAAAAATAAATCACTTGAAAACGCTCTCTATCGCGCCACTCTTTGCAAAAGCAATCGAACGGATTCATAACGAAGAATCAATTTCTAGTCTGTTTTCATAAGTATAAGGAACATAATCATGGAAAAAATCAGCATTAAAGCAAAACCAAGAACTACAAAGGGAAAAGGACCATCTAGGAGACTTCGCGTTGATGGTCTTGTTCCAGCCAATATCATAGGTAGTGGTCAGGCAACATCTGCATCTGTAGTGGAAAAAGAAATTCAGAAGTTAATCGACTCTGGAATTCGAAAAGCAACTCTCATTGATCTTGAGTTAGACGGCAAAACAGAAAGAGTTTTTGTAAAGGAAGTGCAAAGATTTCCTCATACAGGCCAGATTCGTCACATCGACTTTTTTAAAGTAACACCTGGTAAAAAAATTCTAACTACAGTCGCTATTAAAACTTCTGGTGTTGCAAAAGGATCAAAAGCAGGCGGACAGTTTGAACACTTAATCCACGAGATTAAAGTTAAATCAACTCCTGAAGATTTAGTGGATGTTTTGACAATTGATGTTTCGCACTTAGATGTTGGAATGAGCATTAAGGTTTCCGAACTTCCTTGCCCTAAGTCTTGGGAAATTTTGGTAAACGGCGATCCAATTGTTACTTCTTGCAACAAAACAAAAGCGATCCTCGCTGCGGAACGTGCTGAAAAAGCAGAAGCTGAGAAGGGTGGAAAACCTGCGGCTAAAAAAGCGGCTAAGAAATAGTTCCAATTTGTAAACACCAATGAAGTTAATTGTGGGTCTGGGAAATCCCGGAGATAAATACAACAACAATAGGGCTAACATTGGTTTTAAGATTTTGGATGTGATCGCCAATAATATTGGGCTAGAAATCAAAACCAAAAAGAAAAAATCACTGATTGGTCGTGGGGAATTTGAAGGAGACGAAGTTGTTCTACTGAAACCCCAAACCTTCAGCGATCTCTCAGGCGAATCCGTCCTCTATATCGCCTCCTTTCTTAAAATACAGGTAAAAGACATAGTTCTTATCCATGAGGATCTAGGTCTGGAACTGGGCCAAATTGTGGTCACAAAAGGTGGAGATAGTGATGGGCATCCAGGTGTCAAATCCGTCACCGATTCCCTACGCTCTCCCAATTTCATCCGAATTCGGATCGGTGTTCGCAATTCTAACTTTAACCCCAAAAAAAGAGAAGAATTTTTACGTGATGATTTTGAGCCACTGGAGAATTTAAGTTTAATCCAGATCATCAATGACGCCGAAGCGGCGATTCGTTCTATCTCACTCGGAGATATTGACGAAGTGATTCAGAAATATCACCTTTGATTCTAGTCTAAGGTAGGAGTACATTCTCCATGAATAAAAACGTTAAAACGGTATTTGTATTTTTACTGGTATTCCTTGTCATTTTGGCAACGGTTTATAAAAATCCTGAGTTCGGTGGAAAACCGGACGAGATCAGCTATTCTGATTTTTTGAATATGGTGGAACCGATTGAAGGAAAAAAACCCATTGGAAAAATTACATCCAAAGAAGGGAAAGATATCTCCTCAAAACAACAAATCATAATCGACCGTGAGATTATTGAAGGTTGGTACATCCCAGATGGATCCAAGGACAACAAACCAAAAGCCTTCAAGACAAACGTAGCGCAAGTAAATGACGACCTCGTCACCAAACTGAGAAAATCGCGCCTGAGTTTTACTGCAAAGTCTACCGAAGAAAATAAATTTTGGTCCATTATTTCTGGACTCATTCCTTGGCTCGTCATCCTCGGAATCATTTGGTTTATTATGATGCGGCAGTTGCAAGCATCTGGAAACAAAGCTTTTACATTTGGAAAGTCTCGTGCAAAGATGAATGTTGATCCAAAGGTAAAAGTAACATTTGGCGATGTTGCTGGTTGCGAAGAAGCAAAAGTTGAATTACTTGAAATCATTGAATTTTTAAAAGACCCAAAAAAGTTCCAAGCTATTGGTGCTCGTATACCCAAGGGTGTTTTGTTAGTTGGTCCTCCAGGTACTGGTAAAACATTACTCGCTAAAGCCGTTGCCGGTGAAGCGGGTGTTCCTTTCTTTTCCATTTCTGGTTCCGATTTTGTTGAGATGTTCGTTGGTGTTGGTGCATCACGAGTTAGAGATCTTTTTGACCAAGGAAAGAAAAACGCACCTTGTATCATCTTTATCGATGAAATTGATGCAGTCGGAAGATTACGTGGTGCGGGACTTGGTGGTGGGCACGACGAAAGAGAACAAACCCTCAATCAGATGTTAGTTGAGATGGATGGATTTGAAATGAACGAAGGTGTGATCGTGATGGCGGCGACAAACCGTGCGGACGTTCTGGATCCGGCCCTACTCAGACCTGGTCGATTTGACAGACAGGTGATTGTTGACCTTCCTGATCTAAAAGGCAGAGAAGAAATTTTAAATGTTCATTCCAAAAAAGTTCCGATGGTTTCTGATATTTCCATCAATTCCATTGCACGCGGAACACCCGGATTTACTGGTGCCGATCTTGCCAATTTGATCAATGAAGCGGCCTTACTTGCAGCAAGAAGGAACAAAAAACGAGTTACCCAAGAAGAACTTGAGGAAGCACGAGACAAAGTGATGATGGGTCCTGAGAGAAAGTCGATGTTTATCTCCGACAAAGAGAAGGAAATGACCGCCTATCACGAAGCAGGACATGCACTCCTGGGAACCCTACTCCCCTATGTGGAGCCAGTACACAAGGTAACCATTATACCAAGAGGTCGTTCACTTGGACTCACACAGTTTTTACCGGTTGAGGACAGACATTCCTACCGCAAAAACTACTGTCTTGATAAGATTGTAATGGCTATGGGTGGCTTTATCGCCGAAGAACTGATCTTTGGTGATCCATCCAATGGATCTAGCAACGATATCCAACAAGCGACCAATATCGCAAGACGGATGGTTTGCGAATGGGGTATGTCAGAAAAACTCGGAACCATCAATTATGGTGGCGGAGAAAACTCTCCCTTTATTGGGAGAGACTACGGTCATTCGAGTAAACCCTACTCCGAAGAATTTGCAGCCCTAATCGACCAGGAGGTTAAGAAGATCGTTCAAACCTGCCTCGATAAAGGGAGAGATTTAATACGCAAAAATTCCAAAAAATTAGATGGAATCGCAAAAGCCTTGTTAGCAAAGGAAACCATCGATTCGGAGGAGTTGAAGGCGATTGTACACCCTGCCGGCGAAAAGTCAGTCGAGTCAAAGTCTGGGGTGGGATCTAAAAAAGGTAAAACACCAGCGAGTACTAAGCCTGCTTACTCTTGATAAACTGATGTAAGGAAGTTCATTTCCATTGAAGTATTGGCTCTTTAAAACAGAGCCTGATGTTTTTTCAATCGAAGATCTGAAACGAGAAAAGATATCGTTTTGGGAAGGTGTAAGAAACTACCAGGCTCGCAACTATCTCCGCGATGAAGTTAAATTAGGCGATCAAATTCTATTTTACCACAGCAATGCTAACCCACCTGGGGTGGTCGGTATCGCAACCGTGGTGAAAGAAGCAAGCCCCGATCCCTACCAATTTGATCCAAAACACAAATACTTTGATCCAAAATTGAAGGGGCCTGAGCCAAGGTGGTATGGTGTTCATATCAGCCTAAAGGAGCAGTTTGCGGAGATCCTTCCCTTAGAAATTCTCAAAAAAGCAAAGGGTCTCGATTCTATGGTGGTGACCCAAAAAGGTTCTCGACTATCGATCCAACCAGTAACGGAAAAGGAATTCTCAATCGTATTGAAATTGGCTAAAATAGGCGTTTAACCTCAGTTTGCTTCTCATCTAACTATGGTTTTGATGAAAATACCTGCACCGCTTTGACTCGGTCGATATCGAAAAACTTGGAATCCTTATAAAAATAAGCTCCTCCCCCCATATAAGAATAATCTGGGTTCAGAATGTTTTTCCGATGGCTAGGTGAATTGAACCAAGATGCTACCAGACTTTTTGCAAGACTCAAATAAGTATGATATGATATTGGAGTTCCTCCCTTGGTATAACTAAAAAAGTTACCGCCGTTCTGAGCTGGCGTAAAAACAGGTCTACCTGCCTGGTATTGTATAACAAAGGATATAATGATATTTTCTCCTCCTACCGTATTCTCAATTCCTACCAGGTCCAATCTGTCTTTTAATGTTTCCTTTCCCCCTACCTTGCTTGTATGTGAGTAGAAATCATATTTAACCATATCTTGCGCGTGACCAAAAGCAGCCTGTTCGCATTTTTCCGAGTAAACAAATGGACGGAGCCCAAGCTCTCTTCGCTCTTTGGACGCCATATAGAATAAAGCCGCATTTAACAAAGGATAATCGACTTTGGCTGGATCAATTGGTTGGTTTGCAGGTTCATAATTCAGAAAGGACTGGTCGTTGAATTCCGAATACTTTTCTGGACCCCAGCCTGAAGAAGAAGGAAGTTTTCTTCCGTCTTCGATGGACTCAAGAAGGGCTAAATCAGGATCTTTTTTTTCTACTGATTTTTCTACAGTGATCGTTTCCTTTATTTCTTCGACTTTTTGTATTGGTTTCACTTCTTTTTTTGGTGTCAGACAACCTAGAAAGACAGTGAAAATTATAAAAAGGGATATTCCAAAAATCTTTGATCTCATTTGAATCTCCTATAAAAATCGGTTGTAATCTTGAACTAAGTTGTGAATTAAATTTCGCTCTTTATTGTATTGGATAATTTTTGCATCTTTAATGCCTGTTTCCCAAATGAATAGAAATGGGATTCCAATTAGTGTGGAATGTTTTTGTCTGTACTTTTCACGACCAACATGTTTGTCATTTATATAAAAATCTGCATACAGTACTCTTTCTTTTGTATATATCGAAGGTAACAAACCTAAAGTACCCACCAAAAAAACTGTACTAATGCTCGAAATCCAAAAATGTTCATATTCATTCACTTCGCTTGTGTATATTTCTATATGATGATTTGCGCGAATTCCATCTGTAATAATCCTACCGAAGTAACCTGTATCTAACAAATACCTTTCGTAGATGGTAGTGATTTCTTTTCTAGATTGGTCAGATTCTGGAGTGTTTACCTTAATAGACAGTAGAGGAAGTGTTTGTTTGAGAGTGGGCTTAGAGACAATCGGCACTTCTTCGCTCATATAGTTATAACAGAATGAAAGTAAAAAAGGAAGGAGGAGAAGAACAAAGCGTAATTTTGTCATGACTCGAGTAGTATCGTAACCAAAGATATTGATTGGAAAAGTCTTTTTTCTTATTTTATTTCAAAATTCAACAATTCCCATTAAATACAATAAACCCGCTCCAAGAGTAATTAGTACTATCCACGCATACAAACTGATTTGTGAACCTATTTTTAGCATCTCTTTACTAGTAATTCCTCCATAGCTGAAAGCTAAAGCGTTTGGAGGTGTCGAAATGGGTAGTGGCATTGCAAGTGAAGCGCCAATGGTAGCACCTAGAGCAGCTGGCAAAACTAAATCGGATGGCAAACCCATAGTAATAGGAAGTATTAAATTTGCAGTACTTGTGTTGCTTAAAAAACAAGACAACGCTAAAGATAAAAAAGAAAAAAATACAAAGAGTCCGTATTTCCCGAAATCACCTAACTTGAATAAACTTACAAAAAAACTAGCTAACCCTGTTTCTTCAAATGCCTTTCCAAGGGCTATTCCACCACCCATCAAAATAAGTACTTCCCAAGGTAAGGATCTAAAATCATTCAAAGATAGCATTCGAAACCCAAAAAAGCATAAAATGGGAACTATAGCGACTGTTCCATTTGAAACCTTATGTAAGTCATAAGTGATCCAACCAACAATCGTTACGCCTATAATAAAGAAAGAAATCCACTTTTCTTTATTTGTATGGAAGTTCTTATCTTCCAGGATTCTCCATTCCAAAGTTGTTGGAGTTATCTTTCGCAGATAAATTATATAGATCAAAAAGCAAAGAATTAAAATGGATACTAAAACAATCGGTAAGGCAAAACCCATCCAACTTAAAAAACCAAAATCCAAATCTCGTTCTTTTAGATAGCCGATTCCAATTACATTCGGAAGCGTACCAATTGGAGTTCCTACTCCTCCCAAGTTCGCCGAAAATGGAATTAAGAATAGAATGGATTTCCGCAAATGATGGTCTTCTGGCCAAGTTTTCATAAAGGAAGATACCAATCCAAGCATCATCGCGGCGGTTGCTGTATTGTTCATGAAGCTACTCAAAAAGGCAGTTACAAAACCCAATGAAAGAATTAATAAAAATGCTGAACCAGCAGTCTTTTTGATCACAAAATTAGCAATATCTCTGTCCAATTGGAATTTTGATATTGCTGCAGAAACAACAAAACCACCTAAGAAGAGTAAAATGGTCTCTGAAAAAAAACAAGAGAGGAAAATGATCGGTTTTGGTGCTCCGTCTCCCCAAACTGGAATCAGCCAAATCAATTCCAAAAATAAAACCAAAAATCCCGATACAAACAATGGAACAAGCTCCGTAACCCATAAAAAGGATACGGCAACAGCAATGACTAAATTAACCTCTTGTGGCCCAGTTAACCCAAACCAAATTTGGAAGGCGCCAAAATAGGCTGCCAAAAATAGTAATAAAAAAAATAGAGTTCCAATTCGAATCATTGGTGCTTGACGATTTCCTGTATCCGTGTAGATTTTATTAAAGGGATTCTTGTTTCAAGCAAACAAAGGAAGGTTTAGTATGTTTCGAAATGTTTTATTTCATATCTGCGGGCTCGGTTTGATTTTGGCTGGTTGGTTTATCTGTGTTATCAACGTGGGTCTTGACAGAGGAGCAACTCCATTTAAATTTTTTTCAGCTCCAAATGTCATTGGATTGGCCGTTATCCTAATTGGAGCATATTTCCCTGAGATCGCTACTAAACTCTTCTCCAAAAAAGAAGATTAACAGTTTCAATTTCTAAAATGTCGATTGCTTACAATGATCTAAAACACGCCATCTTAGGGAGTGGGCCAATGGGGATTCTCATATCCACATTGATTGCTCAAAAATTTGACGAAATTACTCTTTGGATACCAGATAAGGACTTAGTTGAGGACCTAAAACGACGTCGCCAAACGGAAATTATGGGAAAGACAATTGATCTTCCCGATCATATCGAAATAGTCTCAAGTTTGGATTCTTTTGGTCGAGATGATTGGGCATTTCATATCGCTATGCCATCGAGATCCTTTATAGATACGCTTCATTCTTTGATAGATGTTTTAGAACCAAACAATAGCTATTTGTTTAGTTTATTTACTAAGGGCATTTTAGATTCGAAATATAGAAAAAAAACAGGATTTGTTACCTACTCACAGTACCTAAACCAGCAACTAACTGAAAAAAACTTCCAATCTACTTCTATCGCTGTTGCAAATGGACCGTCTTTACTTGCCGAGATGATGGAAGAAAAATTAAGTTTTTTCAATATTGGTTCCAAAGATCCTAAATCTCGTGAGTTTCTAGCGGATATCTTAAGTTCGCATTATATCAATACATCAACAACAGATGATATTGACGGTATGGAGATTATTGGAGTAGCAAAAAATCCGATAGCGATTGCCGTAGGTATTATATCTTTACTTCCACGATATAGTTCAAATGTTTTAGGGGAACTAATGAGCGTTGGATTTCAAGAAGTAAGAGATCTTGCGATGAAGTATGGAGCAAGACCAGACACCGTTATGGGAAGATCAGGTCTCGCAGATTTTATAGCTACTGCAACCAGCAATAAAAGTAGAAATAGAGGTTTTGGTCAAAAGATTGTAGGCGAACTTTTATCAGGTGGTGAAAAGTTAAGTATAAAGGATAGAATTGAGATTTTTTTCTCGCCGAAGCAGTTTATTGAAAGGGAATCTACAAAATGGCATGATAATGTGGAAGGGACATACGCCTTAAGTATCTTAATTGAATTGGCAAACGAAATCAGGCTCCCGTTTTCACTTCATCGAATTCTATTTGATGTTCTTTCTAGAAAACAACCACCAGATGCTTTACTTCATTTTTTGCGCGGCTCTAAAACCGAATCGACCCAAATACCACTTGTTGTTCCTAAAAAGATAGGTTTAAATCTAACTTCTGGCATCGATTTCAAGGCACTTCTGGTTGATCGAGTTTTAAAACAAGTTCAAAACGTACCTGGCTCAGTCACAAGAATCAAAAAACAAGCTTCAGCTATCATTGAATCCACTTCAAAAAGACTATCTAAGGCTCACCGCAAAAAACAGAAATTAGAGGAAGATAAATTTTCGCAAGAGCTAGAAATTTGGCAAAAATTTCACTATTGCCAAAAAGATGAAGAGCTCACGATCCTAAAAGAATTAGTTCGATTCTATATTACAGAAATAGCAGATAATTATAGTCCAACTGTGCGAGAATCGATTTTAAGATTTGTGGCTCCGATTCGACTCTTTTCTGGGGGTTTCAACAGAGGTTCTATGATCCCTCATATAGGTGGAAAAACCGAAGTGGTGAAAGCATTATCATCAAAATACAATCTTCTTTATGCACCAACACACCGTTCTCACCTAGACTCTGTTGAAGTAGCCTATTCTCTATTCCACCTTGGTTTACCAGTTCCTCGTTATGCGGCCGGTATTAATTTAATGTCTAATCCTTTTTGGGAGTGGATGCTTAAGTCTCTCGGAGCTTATGCTGTAGATCGAGAACGAACTCGAAATAGTTTGTATTTGGAATGTTTGACTCTTTACTCTCAAGTTATGTTAGAACAAGGAATCCCTTCTTTAGTATATCCTGAAGGAACACGTTCTAGAACAGGCGGAGTGGCTCCCGTAAAAACAGGTCTATTGACGACAGCTGTCAATGCTTTCCGAAGTTCCGGAACCGAAATCGTGATAGTTCCCATCTCTATCTCATATGAGACAGTTCCCGAAGATAACCAGTTCTGCAACATACACGAAGAACTTGGAATGGCTGGCTTTTTAGCAAAAAGATCAAATGTATATGTTGAGTTTTGCGATCCAATTCCTATTTCTGAATATGCGCATACTGAAGACCCAACCTTAGAACTGAGCTATCGAATATCCAAAGGGTGGAAACAATATCATAAAATACTTCCCAATCAAGTTGTAGCGAAGCTCCTAACTGAAAATGATCACTCTATCGAATTGTCGCAGTCAACGATGTTGGTTGAAGATTTTATTTCTAGGCATGCCGGAAATTATTTAATTAAAGACCCCGAAGAAATTTGGGACAAGGGAAAGAAGGTTTTACAGAGTCGCAAATTGATCGAAGAATCCAATCGAGTGATACATAGTAAAAATGAGGCTCTTGTTTCTTATTATGCCAATATGGTTCCAGAGGATGAAGATCGTAAATATTAATGCAAGAGTAAAGACTTAAGGATGATTCAAAGTCAATTACTCAAGGATATTTTGTTCGACAACTCTAGATTTAGAATTGATTAAATAAACAGCCATGATTGCCATAGCACCACCTAACATTACAGGAATTTGTACTGTTTCATTTAATATAAGATAGCTACTTATATATGCCGAGAGAGGAACTATAAAAATAAAGCTACTCGCTATCTCAGAGCCTAACTTCGATGCTGCAAAAAAATATACGGTTGTTCCGAAGGTAGTAGAGATTACTGAAAGATATAGGACAATCGCCCAAAATTGAAAACCAAAATTCCAAACATGAAAAAAATTTGGTTCGGAAAAACAAAATAGGAATTCGATGATAGAACCGATTCCGTAGACATAAAAGCTGTATGTTAAAGGAGACATCGTTTTGGAAGTTCGTTGGCTATTTAAGGAAAGTGTTGCCCAAACAAAAGAACACATTAAAAAGAACAAATTTCCTGATAAAAAAAGTAAGTTCCAATTGATCTTCCAAACTTGCAAGATTGTAAGACCACCCAAAAAGCCGACAAAAAGACCTAACGCCTGTCTTTTGGTAATTTTTTTCTTCTGAACTAAAACTACTAAAAAAAAGGTAACGATTGGATTTAAAGTAGTTACTAGAACCCCTCCTGCCCCTGGTAAACCATTCTGCAGTCCAAGAAAGAAGAACTGGTTGTAAATTGAGTAAATAATTCCACCTAATAAAACACTTAAATATTCGGATCCAGAGGCAAGTCTGAACGATTTTTGTTTCCAGAAGAGTAAAGGTACAACACTCAAGAAGGTAGCTAAAAATCTCCAGAACACCAATACATGTATTGGAACCAAATTTGAAATCATCTTGGCAAGGGGCCATGAAATTCCCCAGGAAACCATAGCAAGAACTAGAAGCAAAATTAATTTTAGATTCAATTTAATTTCCAAAGTTGAGATTTAATAAATAAGATATTATGGCTGTAGAGAAAAAAGATATTGGAATGCCGATTCCCAACATTAGTGCTGCAAGTTCCGGTTCTATATCTTTATCGATTGCGACAATGGAAGAAGTAACCATAGGAGCCATACCTGCCTCTAAAATGATCGTTTTGAATATTAGATCGCTCAATCCGAATGGTCGAAAAAGTAAAAAAAGGAGAAAAGGAGAAAGAACTAATTTATAAAACAATCCGTAAAAAATGATCTTTTCAAATCCCTTTATTTTCTTTATATCTAAAAGGAATCCAACACTAACAAGTGCTAGTGGCGTCAATGTATCCCCTAGTCTTTGGAGTAAAATTTTTAAGTGTTCTCCATACTCAATTGGTCGTAGCAACAAGGCTAAGACTAAAGCATAAATCGGAACAAATCCGACAACTCTCTTTAGCAAAAATGAAAAGCTCCACTTACCTTCCTCGGCAGTGGTTGCAAGTATAATGCCCGGAAAACTCAATACTAAAAAAGTACCTAATTGATCTGCAATGATTGCATAACCAAGAGACTCCTTTCCTAAATAAAACTCTAAAAGAGGAAATCCAACAAATGAAGTATTTCCTAAACCTGCCGTCAAAACTAGACAAATTGCAATTTTGTAATTTAACTTTTTTAATTTAAACAAAGTGTAAAAAACAACAAATCCTATGAAAAATACAATCCATGGCATGAGTGCTAAAAATACGATCTCCCCACTTAGCTTTAATTCATGCACATGGTACAATACTAAAGCTGGCAATGAAACGTACATAATGAAGCTAGAGATTACTTTCGGTGTATTGACAGGAAATGCAGAAATTCTTTTAAAAACAAGTCCCAAGACGAAACAAACAATTAACAAGTATAAATTTGACATCAATAACCCAGAAAAATTTCCAACGCTTTCTTATCGAAGAAAATGCTATTCTTATGTATTGGTGCATTCAACCCTTTAGAACTTATCTCAGAGTATGCAGTACCAAAAAAAATAAAATCAGACATTTTTCCTAATTCAAAATCGTAAATTGTTTGTTCGATAAATTCCGCAAGAACCAAAATATCATATGTTAAATCACAAATAAATACTCGATTTATATCCTTCCATTCTTTAGATTCTTCTTTAAGCATTTCATCAAGCTGTGTTCGCTTCGTATGTAATAGAGAATACAACTCTCTCAACTCTGGATAATTCTCTAGCTTTGAAGTCAGCCTATCTATTAAATTTACAAATGCATTATATACCTTTTGCTTTTGAAGGGCATGTAAACAATGATCAGTAATAATAAGGTGAGTGCCCTCCCAAGTTTCATTGATAATGGAATCATTATGAAGGCGCGGTAAAGGTGAAAAATCACCAATAATCCCATTTCCACCTAATGTCAGTATGGCACGTTGAGTCACGATACTTGCTTGTGAGGAAGATTTGTATTTCAGCAAAGGAACAAGGATTTCGCCAACAAGATCTTCTTTTTCTGAAAGATCAATAGATCTAAAGTTAACGAAACAATTTGCCGTTTGTAACACTTGCAATTCCGCTAAAGTTTTTGCCAAGATGGGAAAATCTATGATCTTCTTTCCATACGCCGTTCTGTTTTTGGAATATTCTATAGCTTCCATAACCGCACGTCTAGCATTCCCACATGAACCTAGTCCAACATGCAAACGTGAGATTTTAATAATATATCGAATTAGATTTACAAGCCCGTGTCCCGGTCTACCAAATTCTTCAGCCTCAACTTTGTCATAAATAGTTTCAACGGTGAGTTTTCCGCGCGAACCTATGATATCCTTTTTTCGGAGGATGTGGTGGCCGTTCAAACTTCCATCAGACTTAAGCCTTGGAACCAAAAACATTCCAACTCTATTAGTTCCTTCTATTTTTGCAGTTGTTACCCAAAGATCACCCGGATTTGAACAAAACCATTTCTCACCATTCAACTCCCACTTGCCATTAGAAAGCCTTTTTGCAGTTGTTCGATTTGCAGATACATTACTTCCACCTACTCGTTCTGTTACATACTGACCTGCCATAAAATGAGAATCACTGTTCTTTCCTGCGATAAGGGGTAGGTATTTATTTTTTTGTTCGTCCGTTCCGATCTTTCGGAGTGCGAGGATCATTCCATCGGTCATCGCCAATGGGCATGCAACTCCGCCCTCTCCATTTAGATTCATCAAGTAAGCTAACGCATAGCGGTGGATATGTGGGAAGGTATACTTCCACTCGGGAAAAAAATCCAAGCTGACTACGCCGTAATCATATGAAATCTTCCGTGATTTTTTTTGTTCTTCTGAGTATTTTATAAAGTCAATTCGATTTCCCGATCGATCATATTTCACTACCTCTCCATACTTTCCTTCCTTATGACATTCCTCCGTAAGCTCATCAAGAATACCACCAACCAATGTACCGTATCCATGGATATGTTTCTCCATTGCTTCTCTATGAGCTGGGGAAAGAGCTTCTGAATACCGCCTGACCATTCTTTGCAAAGCCTTGTCAGCCTCAAAAAAATTCCTACCTCGAAGACCTTTATAGTTTGAGATATCATAGGTCAACAGTGAGGGATGCTCAGAATTACTTTGATTCATTCTCCCAAATTAAAAAATTCGATAGGATTCACTAGCAAAAAAGACAGGTAGGTATGAAATTGGTTTCATAGGCTCATTTCATGGTGGCTAAGTCAGAATTCAAAAAATCAAAGCAGATATTGGCCGATGTTATCTTCGAACTGCAAAATCATTCGGATGCTTTAAATTGGTTTTTAACTTATGACCGTCTAGCCGAACTTTTAGAAATTCGAAAAGAAGAGTGCCTTCGCAAAATCTATCAATTTAAATCTAAAAAACCTCAAATGACTTTGGCTGGTGGATTTCATGAAGTAGATGGAGAATTGCTTATCGATTTTTTATCTTTTGTTTTGGATTTGGATGAAGTTGCCGAAGTTTTTTTACAATCGGGGATATACTTCAGTGAACGCCCGCTATATGAATTGAGAGAAGGATATAAATCATTAGTCCAAAAAACGATTGCAAATCATAAATTAGATAGAGAACTTATACTCCTCCTTTCCGCTGCTACCATTGATTTCGATGATGCAATCGATTCCTATCTTATGGATAAATTTGAAATTGATTTTTTTGTTCGAAGATCCGTGTTCCAATTTTTAGAATCTAACTCCGTAAGAACTGAATTCGGTGCTGAAGAATTTTTATTTGAATACTTAAAAGCACTCATACCAACTAAAATTTTAAATTTTAGGGATATTACAAAAGAATTCAGAGAAAGGACCTACTATGAGTTATATGGTCGATTTCGCGAACAAGAAAAAAAGAAAAAAAAGAAAAATAAAACCATTAGTATTGAAATGGAAGAATTATTGAATTTTTTTGATTTGGAGCCAGGTGCTACACTTCCTCAGCTAAAAAAGAAATTTAAGGAACTACTGAAGAAATACCATCCCGATATTAATAAAAAAGGAGAAGAGATGACAAAAAAAATCATTCTCAAATACAATCGGCTGGTGGAACTATTAGGAAATTAAGGGCCGGCAACGCAACGAACTTGGTAGCCAATCGCCCCTGTGGTTTTGTTATTCGAAGTGGTGATCCCGAGCGTCGAATAACCAAGTTCATACGCATAGGCATCATTGCTCATAAGGTTGGTTGAAAGCCTAGTTAATTCAGAACTTGTGTTAGGAAAGGCTGTCTGCGAAATAAAAGGAGCTGAAGTCCTTGTAAAGTCAAACAAGGATACTCCCTCTGAAATGCTGGGCAACCTCCATGACTTCCCACCCAATGTTAAATCTCGACATTGAATCATCCCTTGCGAAACATTGTAGTTAGTTGGAGATCCGATTTCACAATTTGTCCCAGATTGGCCCAGCGCACATTTTGTCCAAAAAAGTCCTGTTCTTTGGTCAAGGATGATCCCACCACCAAGATCTGAATACAGTTTTGTTGGAAGGTCTGCTCCTGCAACACAATGGACTTCCCGAAAGGCATTCATAGCTTCTTGCGAAATTTCTGAATCTTTGGTAGTTATTGTCGTTGATACATTTAGATTTGTATCCAAGGTTCGAATCTGGTTGGCAGGAGGATTGGGAAATTTTGCGGTTTCTGTAAATACACCATTAGAGGCGTACGATCTCATAAAAAACACTTCTTGGAGTCTCGGAAGTCTCCAACCTTGGATTCCCGCATAGCCCTTTCCACCATTCGCCGAATTGTAAGCGTCACAGTTGGATTTTGCAACATCGAAGGTAAATGTAGAATATGCCCCAGTACACGTGTTATTCGTTGGACCTTCCGCGCAGGTCTTCCAAACAAGCCCAGAGATACGGTTTAAATTGATAAAGTCGTTGGGATACCCAACTCGAGTAATAGAAGTTTCGGTTCCTTTTGGATTTGGGAAGTCAACAAAGTCTCCATCTTGCCTTGGGAAGGATGTTTGGTTACAAGCAACAGCAACCGCTGGAGTGTTGAAACCCTCCACATAGCAAGCATTTTGCCCTGTATCCTCTAGGGGAACTGTAAGAGTTGGAACCAGGTTATATAGTTTCGTTTGTCCATTCTTTGATTTTAATAACAATTCGCCCGGAGAAGATAGGTCCAAATAACTTTCACCAGAAGTCATTTCATTCCCTTTCCAAAAAACTTGGGAACGATTTGTGGAAAAACTTGGTAAAGAAAATTTTGACCTGCCGTATGGAAGTGTTATGCGAATCTCTGAACCTACGATTTCGGCATCTACATTTGACTTGAGTCCATTTATTTCCGAATCCAAACGAAAGGAAATGAGATTGGGTGCGGCATTTCCTCCATTGCAAAGAATGACATAATCTGGCAGGAGAAATTTTAATGCAGATGCATCCTGAGTTGAATTGGATAGAATGAAATCGGATGTAAGCTTGTCACTATCTGAATACGCAAACGGATCACATTCATTCTTTAGCTCAGGCGGCTTACAAATTGAGACATTTATAAAAATAAAGAGAATCCAGATTTTCTTTCGCAAACCTTGAGTCATTGTTAGTACACTTCGACTTGCCAATTAATTCTTTTCATACAAAAGTTCAAAGTAAAAAGTATTTCATTTAGTGGTACTACTAATATTGGAAAAAATTAAACTGAATCCTATTTCGCTTCTAAAGGAATACTTCCCTTCCACGTGGAAACACCACTCCCTTCAATAGGATAAGGGTCTCCAAGATATTTGGGTGGTGTGTCAGAAAGGATATCCCACCAAGCAAGCATTCGTGCAAAAATCTCTCGCCATTGGTAGTACGTTTCTTTTTTATATCGACGCAGATTGCATTCATATCCAAACAACTTAATATCAAGCTCTTTGCCTAGATACATGGCTCGAGCCATAAAAAAGGACTGGCTTACAAAGACTGCTTCTTTGACCAAAAAAACTTCCTTCGCTCGAATGAGAGTATCTAAAGTCCGAAATCCTGCATGATCCACAAAGATATCGTTGGGATCTACTTTGTTCTTCAACATAAACTCAAGCATTGGACGAAGTTCATTATAGTCTAACTTTCCGTTATCTCCTGAAAGTAAGATTTTTTGAACTCGACCCTTTTTGTAGAGTTCCAAACCGCAAGTCAATCGGTCGGTCAGTATGGCAGAAGGAGTTTTTCCATAGACAGCAGCTC
Source organism: Leptospira sp. (assembly GCA_027533185.1). Taxonomy (GTDB): domain Bacteria; phylum Spirochaetota; class Leptospiria; order Leptospirales; family Leptospiraceae; genus Leptospira_A. The sequence goes on from JAPZTS010000001.1 coordinate 26,302, forward strand.
CCGGAACAATGGCAACCACTGTCCTTGGAATTTGAAACGGATCCGAAGAATGAATTTCTTGTGAATAGACCCAAATATGTCGCAGATTCATCCAAGCTACGAAGAGAAAAAATGGTATAAGCAAAGTCAAAATCCAACGAACCAGGGATTTCCACTTGACCAGTTTTAAGAACTGGAAGGTCATATTTATGAAGGGCAAACGTTGGCGCATGAAGAAAAAAATAAAAGAGATTACGTCTGTTTTTTCACAGGACAATCCTAAAATCAAGAAACAGATTGACCGCGTCAAAGAAAAAGGCCATCAGAGGATGACGATTCTCGTAATTCCTCACGGTTACGACAGCTCCTTCCATTTTCAAATCTCCATCTTTACAATCGTATTCTTTTTGGGTCTAACTCTTGGACTCCTGGCTTTGGCCGTTCTAGGAATAGTCAAATCCAATAATACCCGATCCGAATTAAACCAACTCTCCAAAATTTATGGAACCTATTTTGATAGTTATATAGGGAACGTAACCCAACTGGAAGAAATGCAAGAAGAGTATTCCAAACTCAATGAAAATATGTTGGAGATGTTTTCTCTCATTGATGGGATGGATGAAGAGTTACTCAAAATCCCATCGGAAGAAATCATTCGGAACAAAGCTTACGATAGCCTTGCTGTTGAAGAAAAAAATGATAAAGAACTCGAAGTTGGTCGAAAGTACTTAAGTGAAATTTATGACCTTCGTGCCCTGAAACACCGGATGGATGAAAACCAAAGATTGGTTGAGGCAAATTTTCAATTTTTATTCCAACGAGCAAATGTATTATCAAAACTTCCTTTGTTCAATCCAATGTATTCCTACAACCTAACATCTCCTTTCGGCATGAGGAAGTCGCCAACGACGGGTTACTGGGAATACCACGATGGATTGGATATGGCAAATGCTACAGGAACTCCTATCTATGCAACAGCACCAGGTCGAGTTGCCAGAGTTACGTACTCAAACGTTGGATATGGTTATCACGTAGTAATTCAACATGATTTTGGATATAGCACACTGTATGGACACTGCAATAGAATCTTTGTTAGATCCGGACAAGAAGTGAAAGCTGGTGAAATGATAGCCGAAGTTGGTGCAACGGGGAACGTTACAGGACCACACCTCCATTACGAAATTTTTATTTCCGAAGAAGGAAAAACGGATCCAGAACAGTACCTTCAGTCCGGAGTTTATTGATTGGCTAAAGCAACTTCCGAAAAAAAAAGAATTTTAGAACTTTCAAAATTAATAAACAAACACAACCAAAACTATTATATTGAAAATTCACCGACCATTACTGACAAAGAGTATGATGAACTTTTACAAGAGCTTCGGGAATTGGAAAAAAAATTTCCTGAATTTGTCTCTAAAGACTCCCCTACTCAGAAACCAGGATCCGACCTAACTCCGCAGTTCACTAAATTCAAACACAAAATCCCTGTCCTATCTTTAGAAAACACATACAACGAGACCGAACTCCAAGAATGGATTTCGAAAACCGGAGAATCTGAGTTTTATTCTGTTGAATGGAAAATCGATGGAGCATCCATTTTACTATATTATGAAAATGGAACCTTGACTTCCTGTGTTACACGGGGAACGGGTGGAATTGGGGACTTGGTCACTGAAAATGTAAAAACCATATCTAGTATACCCAAGAAAATTTCAGAAAAGATAAACCTGTCCGTTCGGGGTGAAATTTTTATGAATTTTGATGAGTTTGAGTCGTTTAACGAAGAGTATGGTGGTAAATTTGCAAATCCAAGAAATCTTGCAGCTGGTTCTATAAAACACAAAGATCCTATGGAAGTTGCAAAACGACCATTACGTATATACGTTTATGATGCTGTCATTTCTGGTGGTCGGAAAGGAATAGAGAGCCATGAGGGAATACTAAACCTTTTAAAAACTCATAAATTTCCCATTGCGCCTGATACGATTTTTGTTACCGGTAAGGATCTGATCGGGAAGATCGAATCCTTCCGAAAAAAAAAGGAATCCATGCCCTTTCCAGTGGATGGACTCGTAATCAAATTGAACGATCTCAAACTACGGGATTCTCTTGGCGAGACCTCTCATTCGCCGAGGTGGGCACGAGCCTTCAAATTTGATGCTCTTTTAAAGGAGACAGTAATTGAAGAAATAGATTTTGCGATCGGAAGGACTGGAAAGATTACTCCCCGTGCAAAGGTTACTCCTACTCAAATCGCAGGTACTACTGTCAGTTTTGCCACTCTCCACAACCAAGATTACATTGACCAATTGGGTGCAGGAATAGGAGCGAAAGTTCTAATCTCAAAACGCGGAGAAATTATTCCTGCTGTTGAAAAGGTGACATCTCCTCCTAAGACAGTTTTTAAACTTCCCGACAAATGCCCCGCATGTGAAACAAAACTCCAAAAAGTTGACGACTCTGTTGATTATTTTTGCACAAATCGCCATTGCCCAGAGAGAAAGAAAAATACTCTTATCTTCTTCTGCTCCAAAAAACAAATGAATATCGAGGGTTTGGGTGAAAAACAAATCGAACTGTTTTTTGATAAAGGATGGGTCAAAGATATCCCTGATCTCTACCAAATGACAAAATATAAAAATGAGCTATTGGAAATGGACGGATTTGGTGAAAAATCCATTAAGATTATTTTTGATGGAATCGAAAAGTCAAAGGAAAAGGACTTTCGATTTGTTCTCCCCTCACTTGGGTTAAATGAAGTAGGTCCCAAAGTCACAGAAATTCTTATCGAAAATGGATATGATTCAATTGATAAATTGATCCAACTATGTAAGTCGAAAGAAGCGGAATCAGAACTTAAAAACATTCACGGAATAGGACCAAGAACGGCAATCGCATTAATAGGACATCTAAAGGACAAAGAAACACTATCACTCTTCCAAAAACTCCAAAAATTAGGATTGAAGTTCCATGCGGATGAAATCCAAAAAAGTGAAAACCAACCTTTTCTCGGACAAAGTTGGTGTGTATCAGGTAGCTTTGAAAATTTCCAACCAAGAGATGTGGCTATGGATCTCGTGACAAAACACGGTGGCAAAAAAGTTAGTTCTATATCTTCAAAAACCACGCACCTGCTTCATGGCCCGGGAGCTGGGTCCAAATTGGAAAAAGCTACAGAACTTGGCGTGCAACTTGTAACCGAAGACGAATTCTTAGCCATTTTGAAAAAAGAAAATATTCCTCTACCGAATTAAAAGAAAGTATCGTTTAAAACAGTATTAGAAACTACTTACATGTTTTTTTGAGTTTTGTCTCGATTTTCACATCCACAGTGGGCCAAAGCTTACTTTTTCCATCACTACCTCTGTGGAGCTCCAAACATGCTTCGTTCAATTTTTGCAAACCGGATCCGAGACCCAGTTCCAAAACATCGATCGTTCCCGTAACGGTGACCGATTCTTCCTTCCAATTGAACTTCACAGGAAAATTTGCTTCTTTTCCATTGAATTTTAGGTTCAGGATAGCAGTTCCTGAAATCCCATCAGAAACGGTGAAAAACTTTCCCGTGATTGGAGATTTGTTCTGTTTTGTATTAAAAAAGTATGATTTTATTTTCTCATCTCTGTCGGGAACGCCCGAGTTGATTTGGTTAGGATCGATGGAAAAGCCGAGTTTTGGAAGAACCTGTCGCGTTTCTTTGGATGGCGTTGTACCTGTCACTCGAACCGTATCAAAACTACCTTTAACACCTGTTTTTTCAGTAAACTTAAATGCAGTCCACTCCAGAGTAGTAGCAGAAGGGTCATAGTCGTAGATGCAATCAGAATTGGCGATCACGGGCGCGAAAGAGACCAAAAACAGGGAAAAAGAAAGTAAAAATTTCATGTCAATCCTCGGAGACTTCCAATAATAGTCAGAACGAACCGTTGTCAACTTAAGTCTAAGAGCCAAAGTTCATACCCATGTTAAAACTCGTTCGGATTCTTATATCCAATTTTAAAAACCAAATCTTTTCCGACAGAGAACAAGTCCCGGACTTTAGACTCACGACAGGAGAGGATTTGGCACAGTCGATTCTAGATTTTTTCGCAGAATCGCTTCGTATCACTATTACGCCAAGTAAAGTTCTAGAGGCATTTCGTTCCCTTCGAAACAAATTCTCAACGCTCGACCACACAAATTTTAACGATTTTCTATTTGCTATTTCCTACCAATACCAATTGAGACTAAGTGTTGTTAGCAAATCGATCAAGAGCATCGGACCTTATACCACGACCGACTCACCTGTAATCTTTCAAGCAGCGAATAGACAAGGTCCTTTCCCAAAATACTATGCGATACGTAGCGTTCATGCTTCTTCCTATCTTGTAAAATCACTATTTGAGTGGGACACAGAAGAGACATGGTACTCGGAGAAAGAACTTTTGAAACTCATGGGCGTAAAGTCTGCCAATGACATTTTCGATTGGATCATAGCCGAGCCAGCATATGCTTTTTCCTCCAAAAAAGAAATGAAGGCAGAAAACTCTCCTGTTCGCGCCGCAATCAACCAAATCTATCATTTGATACGTTTGGAATCCAAAGATGTATGGGTTGTGGTCATTTACGGGATAGGCACGGGGATACTTTCTCTTGTTGTTCCCGTTGCAACTTCCTCCCTCGTTAACATCGTTGCTTTTGGAGTTTTATTACAACCTGTAATCATCTTAACTTTGTTAGTTGTATTCTTTCTAAGTTTTGCTGGAACCATGCAAGTGATCCAATCCTATGTCGTTGAGATTTTACAAAGACGAGTATTTGTTCGAATTGCGACCGAATTTGCAGTAAAATTCCCAAAGATCCATCAACAAGCTTTGGACAATTATCACAAACCAGAACTAGTAAACCGTTTTTTTGATACGATGACGATTCAAAAATCCATACATAGTTTGTTAGTAGATGGACTTGGAGTAATCCTAACAACAGTAATAGGTTTTTTGTTAATCTCTTTTTATCACCCACTATTTATCGTATTCTCACTGATTGTCTTTGTATCTGGCGGATATTTTGTTATTTATAAACTCGGATCACCAGCAAGTGAGAGTTATATCAAAGTTTCTAAAGAGAAGTACAAAGTTGCTGCCTGGTTAGAGGAAATTGCACGGCATACTGCCCTCTTTCATTCTACTCACGGAGCGGCATTTGGTTTGGAAAAAGCAGACTCCCTCCTACGCGACTATTTATATGCGCGTGCCAAGTATTTTAAAACCTACGTCAAACAAATCATCGGTTTGATAGGAATCCAATCGATTGCAAGTGCCGTTGTATTGGGTTTGGGTGGATACCTGGTTATCAACCGTCAGTTGACCATAGGACAACTCGTTGCAGCAGAACTGGTAATTGCAAAGGTATTAAGCGATATCTCAAAATTTGGAAAACAGCTGGATAGCTTCTATAGTTTAGTTGCAGCAGTTGATAAAATCAATTCAGTATTCTACTTACCTACGGTGAACAGTAAACCCTTGATTTTTGAAAATACCAACGAGCCAATTGGTGTTCAATTAACTGATGTTAGCTATGCACTTCCAAATAACCAAACGATACTGGATCATTTCAATTTAAAAGTAAGTCCAGGCAAAGCAGTAGGTATAATTACCGAGTCTCCTTATGATTCTCAGATTCTTTTGGATTTAATATCTGCTTTGAGGCAACCCGACCATGGACTTGTTGAATATGACAATCAAAACATTCAGGAAGTCTCTTATCATCAAATCCAAGCAGCAAATTATTTAGTACGTGGTAATGAGGTATTTGAAGGAAGTATTCTGGAGAACTTAAGGGTTGGCCGAGAGGACATTAGTTTGATTCAGATACGCGATGTTTTGAACGAGCTTGGTTTTTGGGATACGATTCAAAAACTCCCCCAGGGAATTCATACACATCTGCTTACATTCGGTTATCCCTTTGATACCGTTCAAGCAAATATGATCACAATTGCTAGAGCCTTACTTGGTAATCCTAGATTGCTGCTGATTGACGGAAACTTGGATATACTTCCAAATGAGATGGCTCAGTCCTGTTTAAAACTTATTTTGAAAAAACCTAGACCTTGGACTGTCTTTGTTGTCACTAAATCGCAAACAGTACTTTCTAAAGTGGATCAAATCCTAAAATTAGAACACAAATCTCATTCACTAAAATCGGTTAAATAAGGTAATTCTATGAAAACGAGTACAACACGTAAATGGAAACTCCGCCACGATTTACCGTCATTTCGACTGGTTCAAACAGCTGTGCCGGCACAATCTCTTGCTTATCTTCTAACTTTGATTTTTTTTCTATCTATTCTCATACTAATCTATGTTCCATGGCAACAAACGACCATGGGATTTGGAAGGGTTGTTGCATATGCACCCCTGGATAGACAACAGGTAATAGAGTCACCCATAAGTGGTCGTGTCGTAAAATGGCATGTCCACGAAGGAACAAGAGTCAGAAAAGGAGATCCAATCATTGATATCTCTGATAACGATCCAAATTTTATAAATAGGATTCGGGAAGAAAGAAACGCCCTCTTACAACGATTAGATGCTGCAAGAGTCAGGGAAGATTCGATTCGATCTCGAATTTTGAGTTTACGCTCTTCCATGGGCAGTGCTGTCAGTGCAGCTGACTCTAGAAGAATGATGGCGAAGGACAGAGTTCGTGCAAGCGAACAAGCTGTCGATGCAGCAAAGGCTGCTTTTAAAACGGCACAACTCAACCTAGACCGCCAAAGGCAGCTTTTAGAAAAAGGTCTCACTTCCAAAAGAGCTCTAGAACTTGCAGAACTTGACTACGCAAATGCGGAGACTGGACTCGATCGTTCTAGGGCTGCTTATGATGCTGCCGTAAAAGAAGAAAGGGCACTCAATAGCGATACGGGAAAGGCGCAACAAGATGGAGAAGCAGCAGTTAACGATGCAAAAGCGGCACTTGCGACAGCTCAATCAGAAGTAGCGAGAGTCTTGGAAGATTTACCACGATTGGAAGCAAGGCTTTCTCGGCAACAAAACCAAGAAGTGTTTGCGCCAAGAGATGGAACCATTATGCGAATTTTGGTAAATCCTGACACACAACAGGTGAAAGAAGGGGACGGAGTTGCGATTCTTGTCCCGGATTCGGAAGATAAAGCCGTAGAATTGTTCATATCGGGAAATGATATCCCTCTTGTCGGCGAAGGAAGAAAAGTAAGATTACAATTCCAAGGGTACCCTGTCCTTCAAATCAGCGGTTGGCCTGAAACTGCGATAGGAACGTTTGGTGGTATTGTAAAACTTGTAGATGTTACTGACAACGGATCAGGTAATTTTCGTGTGCTTGTGATGCCCGATAGAGAGGATCGAGAATGGCCTTCCAGCCGTTATCTAAGGCAAGGAGTGCGAGCGAAGGGTTGGATCTTTCTCAACCGTGTGAGTGTTGGTTTTGAACTTTGGCGAAGGTTTAATGACTTTCCGCCTAACTTACCCATGGACGATCCTGATATGAAAAAATTGCTAGAAAATGATTCTAGTGGAGACCAGAAGGGAAAATGAAACATTTTCATATGTTTTTAATTACGATCCTTTTTCTGTACGGAATTTTTTCGTTAAGTGTATTAAATGCTGACCCCAAAAAAGATCCTTTCGAATCTCTGCATGGACCGAATATTTATGAGCAGGATTATATTTTCAAACAACCAGGTGTGTTGGGGCTAGATGAGCTATTAAAGGCAGTCGATAAATCCTATCCTCTTGTGCTTGCCGCGGAAAAATTACTTTCGGAGGCAGAATACAACTACCTAGCGGCCGAAGGCGCGTTTGACCTTCAGTTCAAATCCATCGGGACAACGAAACCAATTGGTTTTTACACAAACAATGCAGCCGATGCCATGTTCGAAAAACCAACTCCGTTAGGTGGTACATCTTTTTTTGCAGGTTACCGTATTGGAAGAGGAACCTTTCCCGTTTACGACGGTCGCCGCCAAACAAATGATTATGGGGAAGTGCGCGCTGGTGCTATTTTCCCTCTCATGCGTAATCGCGAGATTGATAAAAATAGGGCGGATCTTAGAAAAGCAGATATAGATAGAAAGTTGGCTGAACTCTCTATACAAAAATTAAAGATCGAAGTGATAAAAGAAGCAACCAAACGTTATTGGAAATGGGTTGCTACAGGACAAGAATACCTTGTCATCAAAGATCTATTGGCACTTGCTAAAAATCGTCAAACACAGATCTATGATCGAATCAAACTAGGAGACCTTCCCAAAATCGAAGGGACAGACAACGATAGAGCCATCCTCCAAAGGGAATCTCAATTTGTCGCCGCAGAACGAGAGTTACAAAAAGCGGCAATCGACCTTTCGCTTTTTTTACGAAAGCCCGACGGGACACTCATCCTTCCAACCACAGACCGGCTACCAATTGGATTCCCGATTCCTATCGACTATAAAAAAATCGATATGGAAAATAGTATCAAACTAGCATGGAAATTTCGACCCGAGCTGAAAGATTACGAATACAAACGAGATAAGGCGAGGATCGACCAAGAGATGGGGTTTAACTCACTTAAGCCCCAAGTCGATCTAATGGTTGCTGGCTCCCAAGATATGGGACCTGGTTCCGTAGTCAGGTCTAAACCGGAGCTCGAAGCCTCCATCATCCTCAATGTCCCTATCCAAACGAGAAGGCCCAGAGGTCAAATTGGAGCCGCGGAGGCCCGAGTCGCTCAGCTCGACCAAGAGTATCAGTTTTCCAAAGATAAAATTATGACGGAAGTCCAAGACTCCATCTCAGAAGTAATCGCCTCTGCAAAAAGAGTGGATGTTATTAAAAATGAAGTGGAGCTTGCTCGCAAATTAGAAGTTCTAGAAAGGGACAGATTCAATTTGGGAGATTCCAATTTATTATTTGTCAATATTCGAGAACAGACAAGTGCAGAGGCCGCCGTACGAGAAATAAAAGCACTATTTGACCACCATGTCTCCGTTGCCCACTACCAGGCCGCTGTAGCACAAAGTTTACAAATAAATCAACTTCCATAAAACCAATTTTCACTTTAAAAAAAATACAGCTTTTAGATAAAGAGATCGGCTTTAGTTTTTTCCTAGAAGAAGGTTTACATGCACGGAGAAGAGTCTCTACTCACGGATATTGGTTTAAGTATTGTATTTGCAACGATTCTCAGTCACATTGCCCGCGTACTCAAACAGCCATTAATCTTAGGATATATCCTCGGAGGAGCAATCTTAGGAAAGGAAATGGGATTTGGATTGGTAACAAATGAAGCCAGTATCGAGCTAATTTCCGAAATTGGACTTATCCTACTTTTATTTATTATCGGTCTTGAGATCAATTTGAGTGAATTGGCAAAAATGGGAAAGTCCATGTTCCTACTTGGAATCCTTCAGTTCACGTTGTCCGTAGCATTCGTTTATTCTATATTTCCATTTTTAGGTCTTCCCATTGGAACTGAAAAATTTGATCTACTATACATTGCAGTTGCATTATCTTTAAGTTCTACGTTAATTGTTGTTAAGTTACTTCAAGACAAAGTAGAAATCAACACACTTTCAGGTAAGTTGACTGTTGGAGTTTTGGTTTTTCAGGATATCTGGGCCATTCTATTTATGGGTGTTCAACCAAACCTCAACAATCCAGAGATTTTGAAGATATTAGGGTCTGTTGGAATCATCGTCCTATTAATCGTTTTCAGTTTTAGTATGAGCAAATATGTTCTTGCTCGAGTATACAAGGCATGCGCCAGTAGCCCAGAGTTGATTCTACTAACTTCCATAATGTGGTGTTTTTTAATTTGTGGAATCGCTGGAGAGGCCGGCCTTTCAAAAGAAATGGGTGCCTTAGTAGCAGGAATGAGTATAGCGGCTTTCCCATACGGTGCGGATGTTATGTCAAAGCTCATAGGCATTCGCGACTTTTTTGTAACACTTTTCTTTGTTGCTCTTGGACTAAAGGTCCCTCTTCCCAGCGTAGAAGTAATCGGAATTTCTATGGCTCTAATTTTAATTATGTTAATAGTTAGGATTTTAACCGTTGCTCCCATCATCATCAAACTTGGAACAGGTGTTCGGAATGGGTTTTTGACTGGACTTAACCTGGCCCAGATCTCAGAATTCTCACTAGTTATTTTGGCTCTTGGGGCTGGGTTCGATCATGTAACAGGAAAACTCCAAGCAGTGATACTCACATCCACAATCATTGCATCAGTACTCTCTACATATATAATTCTTTTTAACCACCAAATAGCAGCTATTATGGAACGAATGGTTGCCAAATTAGGAATTTCTGATAAATCGCAAGAAAAATCGGGACCAGCAGGAAACACAGAAAAAGGAGTGGGTGGTCACGATGATGGTATAGTTCGAGACATCATTATACTCGGTTATTTTAGAATCGCGCGTGCTTTTGTCCAATATTTGGAAGATCTTTCACCTTCCCTCATCAAGCGAATTATCATAGCCGACTACAATCCCGCATTCAAAGAGGATTTAATCAAAAAAGGATTTCAATGGACCTACGCGGACCTGGCTCATCCAGAATCCCTTTCTCATATTGGGTTACACGATGCTTCCATGGTGGTCTGTACGATTTCTGATTCCTTCCTAAAAGGTACAAACAACACAAGACTACTATCCACTTTAAGCAAACTGGCACCTCATGCAAAAATCATTTTGACTGGTGACGAACCTGCGGAAGCAAAAAAACTCATGGCCGATGGGGCGCAAAAAGTTATCATTCCCGGTGTTATAACTGGTGAATTTTTGTATGATTATATAACAAGCGGTATGCGGTCAAAAGTTGAAACTGTTACGGAATAAGACCTTTTTTCTTAAAGTCTTGGACAACCATTTCTAGATCTTGGGGGGAATCAACCCCCAGACTCGCTGTTTTCGCAACAAAAACCCCAATTCCCGCTCCATTTTGCAGTGCCCGTAATTGTTCGAGTGATTCCGACTCTTCCCAATCCGATTTTGGTAAAGAATTATAACCTAACAAAAAATCGCGCTCGAACGCGTAGATTCCCAGATGTCTATAGTAAGCTGGATAATTCTTAAAAGGATTTGGAATAGGACTTCTTGAAAAGTAATTGGCTCTTTGATTTCTATCAAAAACAACTTTGACCTTGTTCGGGTCTTTGGGATCTTCTGATTCTAAAAATGGAACACAGGCAGTGGCCATTTGCCAATTTCGGTTGCTTAATTTTAGCTCAAGTACTCCATCTATTAATTCCGGTTCGATTCCTGGTTCATCACTCTGAATATTGATAATAGTATCAAACTCATTATATTTTGAACTAACTTCTATGATGCGATCCGTTCCTGTAGGATGGTTTGGGTCGGTCATCACAGCTTTGCCACCAAACGAAACAACAGCATTGAAGATATCATCACTGTCCGTCGCAACAACCAATTCCGAAATCAATTTTGATTTTTTAGAGTGGAGGTAGGTCCACTCGACCATTGGTTTGTGACCAATGAGAGCGAGTGGCTTTCCAGGGAAACGGCTACTTGCAAATCTTGCAGGTATGATTCCTAGAATTTTATTTGGCATCTGTAATTTCCAAAGTTAGTTTACAAGAAATTCTGTAAAATAAACCTCTTTGATTTTTCCATTCGTAAGAATGTGATTGAGGTGCGCTTTTATTTCCTCTCGCAAATCAAGTTGATTTGTAATCGACTTTAGATCATCTTTGGTCTTTCGTGCAATCACCAAATTGATGATGTTCTGCATTTGTGCAACACGAGCAGCGAGTTCCGCTGAAAGTGCAGGTTGTCCCGATTCAAAACCCAAAGACATTTTTAATTTCACAAAATGCGATTCACCGACATCAGATGTATTCACTCTAAATTCATCCTGGAACGTATAAATCTCCAGAGGAGGTGGCGCTTTTACCAAGGATATATTCTTTTGTTGTTTGAACACACTCGTGGCCGTTTTTTGTGCAACGAACATAGAAATCACAGTCACGATGATGATTCCAAAAATTGCCGCCGCAATATATAACAACCATTTAACGATAGGAGACATCCCAGCGGGACTTGAGCCTTCTGCTAACCCACCTTCTTCTTCATCTACTTCACGGTCACCCATGTCAATTCTCCCCTTCTACATTAGTTTCAGTGTTTGGTAATCGAGATTCAGGCAAACCATATCGACTCTCGCCTACATCCCGTTTTGTTGATTTTTCTGTGAGAATAATAATATCCACCCGACGATTGTATGCCTTTGCCTCTGGAGTACCTTCGTTTTCGAGAAGCATAGGTCGGTAGGATCCAAAACTTACAGCTTGAAACCAACTTGGATCAATTTCTTCTGAATTGATCATAAAAACAGTAGCATTCACAGATCTAGCTGCCGCCAAATCCCAGTTATTTATATATTCTCGCTCTTCCCGTCCTGGTCGGTTGACAGGGTTCACAGCATCATCGTCACTATGTCCTTCAACTCTGACAAACCGTTCAAGACCTTTGATAAGACCAGCCGCCTTACGCAATGTTTCACGAATTGTTGGGGTAAGGATTGCGGAACCTGGATAAAAGTAATCAGCACCCACGAGGGAAATTACAAGCCCTCGTTCATTTTCCGAAATTTTTACTTTGCCTGCTTGGATCTCGGGTTTAAAAACTTCCTGCGCATCTTTTTTGGACTTAGATAGATTTCGGCCTACAACTTGGGAAGGAAGGGATTCTATGTTCATTCCCATTTCTTCTAAACTACCCTTCGAAAGAGTTTGCCCACCCGTAAAAAATCCTGTCGTTGATTTAAATGCTGATAGGATAATCTGCATCTCTTTGGCATCCGTTTTTCCAGTTGTATACAAAAGGATAAAGAAACAAAGAAGAAGCGTCACCATATCTCCATAAGTTGCCATAAACTCAGGAACTTTCTGGATACACTCAGGACATTTTTGTTTTTTCGCCATAATTAAAGATTATTCTCCGTCATCCTTGAGAGCTACTCTTTCTGCAGGTGTTAAGAAACTAGCTAGTTTTTCTTTAACTATCCTTGGGTTATCACCTGATTGTATAGATAATGTTCCTTCAACCATTACTTGTTTGATGACAAGTTCGTCTTCAGAACGTCTAGTTAACTTCCTTACAATCGGTGCTGCGAATAAATTCTGTGCTAGGGATCCATAGAGTGTTGTGATTAGCGCCGTCGCCATACCTTGACCGATCGCACTTGCATCTCCCCCACCTAAGTTCTTTAACATCCCTACTAGACCCACCAGGGTCCCAAGCATCCCGAAACCTGGGGCAAAACCAGCGTAAGCATCCCACCAACCTCGCCCATAAGCATGTCTTTGGGCTGTGTTAGCAATTTCAGTTTCCATGATATTTCGGACAAGTTCGGGATCGGTTCCATCCACTACCAGTTGGATTCCTTTTTTTAAAAATTCTTCTGGCAATTCATTGATGTCATCTTCCAAAGCAAGCAGTCCCTCTCGTCTCGCCTTTTCAGAAAAACTAACCAAAGTTGTAATAAGACCAGGTAGATCAGATGGAGGGTTTTGAAAGGCTTTTTTTGTAACAGCACCCACACCAATCGTGGACGCCCAGGGATTTCCAATAATGGTTGCTGCTGCTGCACCACCAAACGTAATCAAGATTGAAGCAGGGTCTATTAGGTCAACAATAGAGAGTCCACCGGAAACAACCCCGAGGAGCATAAGTGCAATTCCAAGACCTAAACCAATTACTGTAGCTATATCCATTTTCTATTCTTCCTCTGGCTTTGGTGTGACTTGGGGTAAGGAGTGGATCCTAGTTTTATAAGCCGTCACGCGTTCCATTACATCAGAAACGGATTCCTGTACAATGAATTTCTTCTCATTGATGAGAGTAATAATTGTATCTGGATTGGCCTCAATCGTCTCAATCAAATCCGCATTGAGAACAAATTCTGCCCCTTTTAGTCTGTGTAATATGACCAAGAGATCCCCCCTTGAGAGATTTCTACTTATGTCTATCGACTAGCTTTCGGATTTCAGTTACGAATTTTTCTTCTGTAAAACGATCTATGGAGCTTTGGAAGTCCCGTCTCTTAAAATTGGACCTTTCAAGTTTCAGAATTGCCTCGTTCAAAGAGGTCACTGTCTGTTCTTTAAAAAAGACCCCAGTTTTTCCCTCCTGAACAGTTTCCAAGGCCCCACCTTTTGCATACGCCACCACGGGAACTCCATATGCTTGGGCCTCAACAGGAGTAATCCCAAAATCTTCCATTCCAGGAAAAATGAAACCCTTCGCCTTTTTATAGAGTTCGATCACTTCTGGACGAGGTAGACCTTTTTTCCAAATCACGTTTTTAGGAAGGGATTTTGAGATCTTCTTCTCATCTTGCCCCCCGCCAACTAAAACCAAAGGACGACCATTTTCACGAAAGGCTTCAATCGCCAAATCAATTCGTTTGTAAGGTGCGAACGCCGAAACCATCAAATAATAGTCTTCCTTAGAGTAATCATTTACTCGAAAGTCTTGGGTTAGGCAAGGTGGGTAGATCAATTTGTAATCACGCCTATAGTACTTACGAACACGCCTGCCCACAAAATGCGAGTTACATACAAAATGATCCACACGAGATGATGATGCAACATCCCAGGTTCTCAAGTAATTTGCAATAGATTGGAGTAAAAAAAACTTAAAGCCAGATTTATTTGGGAAATAATCATAATACATATCCCAAACGTATCGCATCGGGCTATGGATATAGCTTATATGCAAAGTATCCGGATGAGGAATAATTCCTTTTGCAACACAATGACTGGAGCTAAGGATTACATCATATCCTTTTAGGTCGAAGCTTTCTATCGCTGTTGGGAAAAGAGGAAGGTAGTAACGGTAATACTTTTCTTTAAACGGCAGTTTGTCGGTAAATGCCGTAAATATTCTTCGATCTTCTATTCTAGGATTGAGTTTTCCTTTTGAATAGAATAGTGTAAACAAGTCGGCATCGGGGAATGCTTTTAGTAGCGAGTCGAGAACAACCTCTCCCCCGCGCATTCCTGTCAACCAATCGTGGATGATTGCTATTTTCATCAATCCTGTGGTCCTATCCTTCGTCCCGTAATCGGAGTCGTTCTACCGTAAAAAGATGCAGTGATGAGAAAAGGAATCGGCATCTTATTTTCCATATTCCGTGAACTCTCCATGTAACGCCGACCTTCTTTTCCAATTGTTTCGGCATCCGATACAGTTGTAACCAACTCATCATACATTTCCGTACTTCCTATGAGTTTCGGTATAGTACCTTCATTTTTATTCAATTTATCCGTGATCGATCTAAAATCTAAAGTGATATTCCTTAAATCTTCACGATTTTCATCCATTGTTGCAGTTGTTGCTCGAAAAAAATCATCAAAGTAGCGAGCAGACGGAAGATAGTCGGGAGTTTTTTCTCCTGCTTGAAAGGTTGGCTTAAAAAAAGCACGTTTCCCATCCGAACTACCTGGGTTGATATTGATAACTCGATTTGAAAAAACAGTTATCGTTTGAAAGTCGACTTCATAATTGTCCCAAAGTGTTAGGGGAACTTCTAAAGCAATATGAAGTTCAATCGCATGATCCATGTTAGGATCTAAAAATCGTCGGTCCGGTACATCTAAAATGGGACGTGAATCTATGTGAGCAACATAACCTTTTGGAACACCTAATATTCGAACTTCTGTGCCTTCTTTGATTCCATCAATTCTGGAATAGAATAGAGAAAGTCGGTAAGGATACTTCTTTTCTGGGCGATCTTGTTCAATAACGGTAGTAAAAAATAAGAAAACAAGAACGGCAAAAACGACAATCCCAACTGTGGTCTCTTTGTTTAATTTTTTAGAACGCATCTATTTTCAGTCGAGGTTTCTTTTGTTATCGTTTGGAAAGAAAGGGTTGGCAAGCAGTTTTTGAGATGGTTCTATGGACGAATGAAAGCCGTCACCATCCTTAAATATGATGAAACAGAACCAAACCTAGAACTTCGAGAAAAG
The DNA here is from genome assembly GCA_027533185.1 of Leptospira sp. GTDB lineage: Bacteria > Spirochaetota > Leptospiria > Leptospirales > Leptospiraceae > Leptospira_A. The sequence continues at coordinate 42,274 of JAPZTS010000001.1, forward strand.
GAAATTCCTGTTCCAAAAGACAGTGAAGTCCGTATCAAAATCCATGCTTCGCCAATCAATCCTTCGGATCTCATGTTTATCCGAGGTTTGTATGGATTTAAAAAAAAGGCTCCTGTATCCGCTGGTTTTGAAGGGAGTGGAATTGTAGATGCAGTTGGCTCGGAAATCAAAACCTTAAAGCCTGGTATGAGAGTTTCCTGTGTTGCCCCACATAATGACGGTGCTTGGGCAGAATATATGCTTACTACCGAAGAAAACTGCCTTCCACTTTTGGATGAGGTTACACTAGATGAAGGTTCCTGTTTTTTTGTAAACCCGATGACAGCCTGGGCGATGGTAACAAAGTGCAAAACGGAAGGTCATGCAGCTATGGTTCAAACGGCATCTGCAAGTGCCCTTGGAAAAATGGTAGTTCGACTCTGTAAAGAAAAGGAGATTCCTCTAATCAATGTTGTGCGAAAAAAGGAACAAGAAGATGCTCTCCGAGAAATCGGGGCGGAACATATTCTAAATTCGGAATCTCCAAACTTTACAAAAGATCTTTTTAAAATAACGAAAAAACTGAATGCCACCTATGCAATTGATGCTGTAGCAGGTGAGATTGCCAAGAATTTAGTCGAATGTATGCCTTACGGATCAAAATTAGTTTGTTATGGTGCTCTTTCCGAAAAACCCTTCGAGGTAAATTCAGGAATTATTCTATTCCAAAATAAAAAGATCGAAGGATTTTGGCTCTCATCTTGGATTTATGACATTGGAATTTCGGAGTTCCAATTGCAGGCGAAAGAAGCACAAAAACATTTGAAAACGATCTTCCAAACAAAGATCAATAAAAAAGTTCCTTTTACGGAGTTTCAAGAAGGACTTACGTTTTACAAAGAACATATGACTGAAGGTAAGGTTGTATTTGTTCCATAAAAAAATCCCTTACCAAATCCTTGGTCTGATGATTTTTTGTTTGGTATCTTTCTCGCATTGCGTCAGTGATGCGAAAAAAAATATCGATCGATTGAAAAATTGTAAGATAACTTTAAGTGATGTTGAACTCAATTTAATAAAAAATCCAATTTTTCCCTTATTCCCAAAACTCGAAATTTTTCCGATCGTTACGATCAAAAATCCCAATCCTGAGTCGGTGCATGTTTATGAGTTTGATTTGGGTGTTACGTTAGTATTGCCCGATTCCGAAGAATATTTGGGAAAGGTAAAAAATGGATCCCCCATTCTCGTCCCAGCGGAATCCGAAACAGACGTTAGACTTTCTCTCGATTTGGACGAATCTAAAAACTCACCTGCAAAGCTATTGCAGTTGGGTCTGCGGACGATTGCAGCCTCAGAATCCGGAAAAGATACAGAAATCCGAATCAACGGAACTGTTCTTCTAGATTCTGTTTTTGGAAAGATACCAGTTCCCGTTTCAGAAAAAACTAAAATCAAAATCAAAAAATAATGCTAAGATATTTGTTTGATCTTTCCAAAACTGAGATTTTTCTCTTCGTTCTTTTAGGGGTTGCTGGATTCTTTTTGTTTATTTTTGGCAAATTGAAAAAGAAAGATCCCACTTCAAAATCTAATTCTGATTCTTCAAAATCCGATCCTTCCAAACGGGATAAAAACAAAGATACTAAAAATCAAAGAAAATCAGGGAGTGATTCAAATCTCCAGGTAATGGAAATTTTTGACTATAACGGCACTAAAATTTTACACCAAGATGGTGCATACACGGTCAACGATAAAGGAGTAGTTACAAACTATATGAATTGGAACCTACTCCCTCCCAAGTACCAAATAATGGTAAAGGAGCTGGACAAACGTTCTTTAGGTGAAAAAGGGCAAGACTACTTTTTAGAAATGATAAATGGGTTTTATTATGTATCTCTGCCAGGAGGGAAGAAAAAAAGATACGATTCCATCCAAGATATCCCGCCAGAGATACGAAAAAAGGTAGGTGTTTGACTTTAACCTACAGATACGGCTTCTACCTTACTCATTTTTTTGGAAGCTCTCTCCTTTCTCTTTTCAGCGTCCCGACGAAGACCTTCATCTAACACTTTCTGAGGTGGTTTTTTTAAATCCCAAACGATTCCAAAAAAACTTAAGAACTTTAAAATATAGTAGGACATATCTACTTCATACCAATAAAAACCTTGGTTGGCCGAAGAGCAGTAGTAATGATGGTTGTTGTGCCAGCCTTCACCCATAGTTAGAAGTGCTAACCAAAAATTGTTTTTGCTTGTGTCACGAGAATCGTATCGAACAGAACCATAAACATGAGACAAAGAGTTTATTGTCCATGTAGCATGACCTAAAATAAAGGTGGCCACAGCATATCCGTAAACGAGCCAAGCCCAACCGCCGATGAGATATAAAACTACCGCATAACTCAACGGTGCAATCCAGTGAAAGCGGTCTATAAATCTTAGTTCTGGGTATTTGTAAAAATCAGGAATGAGTTTTGCTTCGTAGTCATTGTACTCGTTTCTCAAAAACCACAACATATGGGAATACCAAAAACCCTTTTTGGACGGGGAGTGGATATCCTTATCGGTATCTGAATACTTATGGTGGTTTCTATGGTGAGCTGCCCACCAGAGAACTCCCTTTTGCATAGCCATGGAACCGATCCAAGCCAAAACAAATTGGAAAACACGCGATGTTTTGTAGGATGCATGCGAAAAATATCTATGGTATGCGGCAGTAATTCCAAACATACGAAGGAAATAAGAACCTACAGCGACCCAAAACAATTCCCAAGTAAAAGGCACGGTCAATACTGTGAGAACCGTCGCCTGAACGAGAAAAAACAAAATTAAAAATAAACGAGGCGCCTCTTGTTTTACAATAGGGCCGACTGTATCTTGTGAGGAAATCATACTTTAAACCTATAAAGTAAGTGCCCAGTTCGAGCGGTTGGTTGCAAAAAAATTCATTCTACTTGATTCCCGATTTGCCTGAGAGAGCCTGGTATTTAACCCATGTCATCGAAAATCGTCGTCCAAAAATACGGTGGAACCTCTGTTGGGGACACTACGAAAATCCAAAATGTGGCAAAACGAATCAAACGTTACCACGACGAAGGCCATAAAGTTGCCGTTGTTGTTTCTGCAATGGGACATACTACGGACGAGTTGGTGGACCTAGCCGACCAGATCTCAAAAAATCCCCCGAAAAGGGAAATGGATATGCTCCTATCTACGGGGGAACAGGTGTCCATTGCACTTCTTGCAATTGCCCTAAACGAGATTGGGGTACCTGCTCAGTCTTTTACGGGAGGACAGATTAAGATCCTTACAGATGGAAATTTTTCAAATGCTAAAATTGAAATGATCGATCGCACTCGAATCGATGAGGCCTTCAGCAAAGGTAAGGTTGTCATTGTTGCGGGATTCCAAGGGATTGATAAGGATGAAAATATAGTTACACTTGGACGAGGAGGAAGTGATACTTCTGCAGTTGCAATTGCAGCTTCTCTTGGTGCAGATGAATGCGAAATCTACACAGACGTTGACGGTGTTTATACTGCAGATCCAAGAAAAATTCCAAATGCAAAGATGCACAAACAAATCACCTACGAAGAAATGTTAGAACTGGCAAGTCTTGGTGCGGGGGTGTTACACTCTCGAAGTGTTGAGTTGGGTATGAATTATAATGTGGTAATACACGTACGTTCCAGTTTTCACGATCGACCTGGAACACTTGTTATGAGTGAGGATAAAATTATGGAAAAAATGAAAGTGAGTGGAGTTACCGCAAAAGGTGACCAAGCACGCGTTACTATTGCAGATGTAAAAGACAAACCAGGAATTGCGGCCGATCTTTTTAAAAAATTATCAGACAAAGATGTAATCGTCGATGTTATCGTTCAATCATCCCCAAGAAATGGTGAAAACACTATTTCGTTTACCATTGCAAAAAAAGATATTGCTGCTGCCAAACCAATCATTGAAGCGTATGCCAAAGAGCATGGGAATGCAAAGGCTGAAATTGATGAAGATATCTCGATCGTGTCGGCGGTAGGTGTGGGTATGAAATCCCATGTAGGCGTGGCGGCAACTATGTTCCAATCCCTAGCAGAAAAGAATATCAATATAGAGATGATTTCAACGTCTGAAATTAAAATATCCTGCGTAATCAAACAAAACCAAGCGGAAGAGGCAGTAAAAGCTTTACATTCTGCGTTTATCGGTTAAAAAGAAATCGCTGTGACCGTGCAAAAAATAAAGCGACTACACATTGTATTACTTTTTGTTTTTGCACCTGTCTCACTCGTTGGTGCGTACGAATCACTAAACTCAGTCCTTGCTATCGTTGGGCCAATTTCGATATCCAGTCTTCAATACGAAAGAGGTGCTGAAAAATACAAAGCATTGTCTCGCTTTATTCCAGCCTCTCGTAAAAAGGGCTCCCTCCATTCACAAGTCTTAGACTTTCTCATTGACCGAGCCGTTGTAGATATAGCTGCTGATGAGGAATCTGTTCAGGTAAATGAAAAAAGAATCGAAGCAGAAATCCAAAAGAGAATGGATGCGCAAGGAATAACGGATATCGAAGTTTTTAAACGAACCATTCCACAACAATTTGGCCTGCCATATGAGGTTTGGTTAGAAGATCTTCCGTATCAAATTAAAAAATCCCAACTCCTTCAAATTAGAATATCTCCTCCTCTTCCGTCAGAACAAGAAATACAAAACTGGTACGCCCGCAACAAAGCAAAAGTTGGATCTGAATTCAAATTTCGTGAAATCATTTTTTCACCCGCCAACAATTCTATTGATGAAGAGTCCCGAATTTTTGCTGAATTAAATGAAATACGTGCCAAATCGATGAAAGATCCATCTTTCTTTCGTTTGGTGGCATCTGGACCGAGAAATGAATCTCGATACAAAGCAAGCGGAGGACTTGTCAATTGGATTCCTACTTTTGAATTGTACAAAAGTCAACCAACGACTGCTTCTGTTCTGTCTCAGGTTGCTGTAGGGAAAGTCTCTGAAGTTTTCCGCGATGATAGAAAGAGATATTGTATTATTTTTGTAGAGGGTTCTAGACCTACCCCACTTGATGCTGTTAAACGAGGAATTCAAGGATTACTATACCGTGAAAAAGAACAAGGCTCATTTGATGATTGGGTAGCTTCCACCCGAAAAAATACAGCTATAACAATCTTCGATCCGATTTATGCCAAAGAGCATAATATCTCTAATCCTCTCGAAAAATACGAAATGGACTAGTATGGATAGAAAAGACTACAAACCAAGTTGCGCAGCTGTATATTTAAATTCTAATGATTTAAAGTACTTAAGCGAAAATTTCAATCGAAATTTATGGCTTGAATTTTTTAATCGAATCGAAAAATTAATTCCTAATCTTCCCGTCTATATTAATATCAACTCACATCTAATTTCCCATTGTGAAGATCTATCTTTAAAGAATGTTAAATGGATCAATAATGAGTTATCGGAACTTGAATTCTTACAAATCGTAGGAGAATCTCTTCCAAAGTCGAAATTCAATGATCCTGACTGGGATGAGGTATGTTTTTGGTATTTCACAGGGATTTCTCCTATCTTAAATATTCGCTTAACAGAAAAAAGTTGGAATCGTCACAAACAATTTTTTAGCCAGTACTCATATAGCGAAAATCTTCCTTCAGGCCTTATTCCGACAACCATCTCTAGAGAATTTTTATCTTCTTTACCTCAAAAATTAAATACGGATGTACACTCTTTCTTTTTAAAGAATATCAATTTATACGACGTAGATATCTTTTTCCAGGCACCCGACCTTAGGCAAATGCGATTGGATTTTAGAGTTAACAGCGAAAGATCAGAAATTCTTGTTAACGGAATACTTCAAAAAAATCCTGAAATCGAATATGAAGAGATCTCCGAATTTTTAAAGCAGAACCCAGATTTGCTCAGACCTTCGCCAAGTTACATAGAGTGGGAAGTATACCATGGGTGTGAACTCAAATGTACATTTTGTCCACGCGAATTTTCGGATCTAAAAAATGATGGAAAATTTATTCACGTTACGCATTTCAAAGAAACCCTAGCAAAGATGAATGCACACTGGAAGAGTCCCACTACAATCTGCTTTGGTGGGAATGGAGAACCATTACTTCACCCAGAGTTTGTTTCACTCGTAGAAAATAGTTTGCAATTCAATAAGATCAAAGAAATCATCATAGAAACTGCCCTTTATACAAATTTTGAAGCATTTCAGCAGTATCTTTTGAGTCTTTCTGAAGATGAAAAAAGCAGAATTTCAATTATAGTAAATCTAACAACTCTGAATGAATCCACATATAAAAATCTCTATGGAACCAATCATTTGGAAACCATAAAGGATCGAATTTTAAAATTAAAGGAGACTCTTCCCTTAAAATCCTTAAACGTTCAAATGATTAAGATGGTGGATGTTGAGTCAGAGATCGATCCATATTTTACTTATTTCGAAAAACAGGGTATAAACGTAATTTTGCAAAAGTATAATAGTTTTGCAGGAAAACTACCAGAAAAGAGGGTGAGTGACCTAACGCCGATTCATCGAGACTTTTGTTGGCATTTAACAAGAGATCTATATATTAAAGTTGATGGTTCTGTTTCTATTTGTAAACAAGAACAAAACTATATCCTTGGAAATATATATTCCGAGGATATTCTCAAGATTTGGCAAAATGGACTTATTCATTTCCAAAACTCATTCATCGGAAAACATGAATTGATTCCTGCACCGTGTCTAAATTGTGATGAATGGTATACATTCAACGCCTAAACCATATTTGCTGATCCAAGCTAGACTCGGGAGCACTCGTTTGAAAGGGAAGGTCTTAGAATCCCTTTCACCAGAACAAGATCCAGATCTAACGATTTTGGAACATTTGCATAAACGGCTACTCTTTCTCTTCCCAAACGAACAAATCATCTTTCTAATTCCAACTACTGATAGCGAACTCGCAAACTATCTGAAGTCAAAATCTATAAACTACTTCTGTGGTTCAGAAATAAACGTAAGAGACAGATATATCCAGTGTGCCCAATATTATGGTATTAAAGATATATTTCGACTAACGGGAGATAATCCTTTCGTTGATTTACAATCCATTCAATTCCTTTGGGAAGCTTTGTTTTATTTGAAATCACGATATTATTCCTTAGCGATGACTGGTTTACCTTTAGGAATGGGAATCGAATGTTTTTCCTATGAGTCCCTTATATACAATTTAGAATTTAATGAGCAAAGTAGACACACCGAACACGTAAGCTTACATATCAAAGAACATCCAGAGATTCATAATATCTATCGAATTAAGGCACCTCACCTTCTCCCCGAAGAGAGAAGTTTTTCACAGAAAATACGACTCACCATAGATGAACCCAAAGATCTAGAGTTGGCTAGGATTTTGTGGAAATATTTTAAAGATAAAAACCAATTCTTTGGGGCCAAAGAAATCTACGAGCTTTACAAACTAGATCCTAAGCTATTTGAAATCAACAAATCGATTGAACAAGTTTCCTTCCCTTTGCCTGAGCCAAAACCTTCGGATACAAATTGCGAAATTATTTATGGTGATCCAATTGAATTTGGAACCGGCCATATGGAACGATCCCTTTCCTTATCCATATTTTTCCAAATGAATGAAATCGAGACTGAACTTGTAAATTCAAAATTATACAAAAACGAAAAGGCAAGTACGGAAAATACTCCTCCAAACAAAGACAATATAAAGCCGATGAGAATATTTGACGTTCGAGAGTGTTTTGGCGAAGAGGAAGATGTATTTTTTATTGATAACTTAATTCATCCACCTAACAAAGAAAACTCTTCCTTTTTTTTGCCTCATCCAACGGAAGATTATTCATCAAAAAAGAGTATTTCGTTTTTTACTTCACCAATTTTGCAAGGATTTGTTTCATCTCCGGAAACGAAAGAAGAGAAATGTCGATTATTGATTTATTTGGGAAATCTAAATGATAAGCAGACTAAACTTGTCGATGATTTTGTTTTGAATACACTTCAGTTCAATTTTAATTTTGATCTTATAACGCGAGTTGGCGGAACTACGGCCAAAGACTCTAGGATTCAATACCTGCCCAGGGTTCAAAAACTTCATTTTTATCATATGATTCAGCAATCTAATTTTGTTTTGACATATTTCGGATTAACATTGTTTGAATCTATCTATCTTTCGAAAAAGACTTTTGTGGTGGGAATTTCGGAAACACATGAGCGTTTAGGAGAATTTGTCTCTGAGTTATTTGAAATTCCGTATTTGGGTAAGTTAGCGCATTTGACTTTAGAGAATCCTTACACAAAGGAATTCTTAAAGAATCGACTAGAATCTTTTCACTCAAAACATAAATCAAAACGTCCAAACAAATATTTGACACTTGATGCACATCATAAAATTCTAAATTGGATACAAAACAAAAAATGAAAAGAAAATTCTCAGTCGTTTTTTTTAAACACCTATTCATTGTCTTTCATCTTTTTGTTACAGGTATAAGCTCACAAACAATTCCTACAAATGATGTAGAAGCAATAAATGCGAAATTAGATCTAGAAAAATCGAGCCGTGATATAATAAATGCCTTACGTTATGGAAAATTTTCCTTGGCCGACATTGAATTTAAAAAAATTCAAAATCAGAAATATGAGATCTTTGCTGAATATGATTACTTAAATGGTAGTATCCTCTACACTCGCATGAATTGGCCAGAAGCAAAAGAGAGTCTTTTGCGCGCTTTAAAAAAAGAACCAAATCATGAATCAGCGAGTTTTCTTATCGGGATGATTTATGCGCAAGAAGATAATTGGAATGAAGCCAAAGAAAACTGGATAGAAACAAATCAAATATCTCCATACAATCCTTTTTACCATTACAATCTTGGGCTTGCATATTTTATTCTAAAAGATTTTAAAAACGCGATTCTATCTTTAAATCGATCACTTGAATACAAACCTAACTATTTTGAAGCAAGATTGATACTCGCAAAAACTTATTTAGAGTTAAACGAAATCGAAAAAGCCGAAATAGAATTAAATTTAATCTTAGAAGTAGATAAAAAGAACATAGCCGCTCAAAATTTATTTGGTCGGGTTGTTTATTTAAAAGAAAAGGACCCAAGAAAAGCACTCTCTTACTTAAAGAATGAAAGGATTTTAGGATGGCGTGAGAAAAAGATTTATGCCCGATGTTATTTCGAAATTAGGAAATGGAGAGAATCTGAGAATTTATTCAGAAGTATCGCATACTCACCGTTTGCAGATGAGTATGATCATAGTTTTTACCTAAATTTATTATTGAACCTTGGATACGACGAAAGAGCGAATGAGTTTTATCATTTTACTCAAAAACAAGCGAGAGGAGAAACAAAGATAGCGGAAGCCTATCGAATGTTACTCACTTCGCGGGAAGGTAAAGAACTACTCTATCATTATTTCAAATTAAGATACTAATTTCTTTATTGAGAAACAACGGTATCCGATTTGGTTTGGGTGTATTTCCATTCAACAGCAACCCGGATCAGTTTTTCGTTTTCGGTAATTGAGAGTTTTGTTTTGATTCGAGACCTAAGTGTTTCAATCGTTGAAGCGGCCAAACCCATACTCGCCGCAATCTCCTTCACAGGCATTCCTTCTCCGATCATCAAAAACACTTCCAATTCCCGATTGCTAAGTTTATCAATCGGATCCTTCTCCTCTTTTTGTGAAGCACGATACAAGTGACCTAAAAGTCTAGTCGCTTGCGAGGAGCTGACAAAATAATCTCCACGAAGAACTGTATGAATGGCTTCGACAATCTGAGTTGTGGTGTCCTCTTTAAATACATAACCCATAGCTCCGAGTTTAAAAGCACGATCAACAAAAGTGTCGTCCGTTAGCATACTTATGATAATGACGGCTATGTCTGGAAACGTAGTTCGTAACTTTTTTAAGAGCTGGAGTCCATTTTGGTTCTGTTTCAACTGAATATCGATAAGAACAAGTCCGGGCTGTAAGGACTCTATATCGCTGAATGCTTTTTCTATCGTATCTGCACTACCTATGCATTCCAAATCATCGGACTTAGAGATTAAATTTTGTAGCGCATCTACTACAAGAGGATGGTCGTCTACGATATAGATTTGTTTCTTCATAACAGACCGAACTTATTTCGGACTAGGAATCTTTTAAAGCATTAATCATTTCTTGCGTCGCTTTTTTTCCATCACCAAATAACATCAGGCAATTATCAGCGATAAAAAGTGGGTTGGGAACTCCAGCAAAACCCGGACTTAAGGAACGTTTGATAACCACCACTGTTTTTGCATTGCCAACATCCAAAATTGGCATACCAGCAATTGGAGATTTTGGATCTGTTTTTGCCAATGGATTGGTAACATCATTTGCACCATTAACTATAACAACATCAACATTTTCGAATGTACTATTGATCTCGTCCATTTCCTTCAATCGATCATAAGGAATATCCGCTTCTGCCAAAAGAACATTCATATGACCTGGCATACGCCCCGCAACAGGGTGAATCGCAAATGTGACATCTACACCACGGGCAGTGAGGAGTTGGTAAAGATCACGTACAGTATGTTGGGCTTGAGCGACTGCCATGCCATAACCAGGTACTATCACTACTGACCTTGCGACATCCAACAGCATGGCAACTTCTTCAGCACTAGTCGATTTGACTTTTCCGCTATAAAAATCTCCATCGTCTTGAGTTGTTGTGGCAACTGCTCCAAAGCCACCAAATAGAACGTTTGTTAAACTTCGGTTCATTGCCTTACACATGATTTGTGTTAAAATGATTCCAGAAGCACCAACCAAAGATCCTGCAATGATTAATACATTATTGTTTAGAACAAACCCCGTTGCCGATGCTGCAATCCCGGAATACGAGTTCAAAAGAGAAATTACTACAGGCATATCTGCTCCACCAATCGGAACAACAAGAAGAATACCCAAGAACAAACTAACACCACTTAGAATCCAATATATGGATTCATCGGTTGGCACCATACAACCATAGACAGCAAGTCCAATCGAAGCGAGCCCAACAATGATTTTTACAATTTGGTCACCCGGGTATCTAACAGCTTTTTCTGTAATAAAGCCTTGGAGTTTTCCAAAAGCAATAAAACTTCCACTGAAAGTAACGGCACCAACAATTGCTGAAAACACAATGGAGACGACTTCTTGGTAATTGACAATATTGAAGTATCGAGGAATTGCTAATTGCAGGGCAGATCCAGCCACAAATACGGATGCAATTCCGCCAAATCCATTTAAAATTGCAACTAACTGAGGCATTGCGGTCATTTGGATTTTAAGGGCAAGCACCACTCCAATCAATGATCCTATCAGCACACCGACAAGGATCCAGTCATAAGTTAAAATTTCTTTATCAAATAGAGTGGCGACAATCGCAATGAGCATCCCCACAGCGCCCAACATATTTCCTCGAGTCGCAGTCTTTGGATGGGCAAGTTGTTTGAGTCCAACAATAAATAGAATGGATGCAATCAAATAAGAAAGGTTTAGAACATTCGTGATATCCATTATTTAGGTGTATCCTTTTTCTTAAACATTCCAAGCATTCGGTGAGTTACCACAAATCCCCCTACCACATTGATGGTAGCAAAGATAACCGATGCAAATCCTAAGATTTTTGTGATATTGTTGTTTTCGATCCCCGCTGCAAAAAGTGCACCAATGAGAGTGATACCGGAAATGGCATTCGAACCCGACATGAGTGGGGTGTGGAGGATGGGTGGGATTTTTGTGATGATTTCAAATCCCACGAAAATCGATAAAACGAAGATCGTGACGGCAGTTACAAATATTTCCATAGTCTAGGTAGTAGTACCTTAGAAATTCAGGTTTTTGGAAACCAAATTTTAAATTGAATTGTCTGTATTTGACCAGATGTCTCGGCAAGTTCCTTAACCCACCGCTTGGGCTGTTTCTAAGAAAGTTCTACCTATTCACCCCAATGCTGGATCTTCAATCCCCACTTCTAAAAATCCTTTCTTTCTTAGGATACAGCTATCACATTTCCCACAAGGTTTGCCCTGGATAGGATCATAACATGAGTGCGTTAGGTGGAGGGGAGCACCAACTTCTATACCTTTCTGGATGATTTCTTTTTTGTTCAGATTTAAGAGCGGAGTGCGAATTTGGATAGAATCCTTCCCACCGAGGATTCCTTTTTTGGTTCCGAGGTTTGCCATCTTTTGGAAGGCATCAATGAACTCAGGTCTGCAATCCGGATACCCCGAGTAATCGAGTGCGTTCACTCCAATGTAAATGGAATCATACCCATGTCCTTCGGCAAGGGATAGGGCAAAGGATAGAAAAAGAATATTTCTTCCAGGGACATAGGTGTTCGGAATCTCCAAATCCTTGTTTGTCGGTAACAAATCTTGAATTTTGATTTTGTTTTTAGGAACTCGGATTTTTTTTTCAGTTAAGGAACTTCCCAAAAAAAAGTTGGGATCCAACTTCTGAATGAAATGCGAAATTCCCAATTCTTTTGCGATTTTTTTACTTTTAGTCAGTTCAATCTTATGTTTTTGCGAATAGTCGAAGGAAAGTGCAATGATTGGAATTTTCTTTTGTATTGGATAACCAAGATCACGTGCCGCAATATAGAGGCAGGTTGTGGAATCCAAACCACCTGACAAAAGTACTACGGCTCCTTTCGGTTTAGACATCTCTTGGCTCCTTCGATTACGAAATCTACTAGGTTAGAAAAGAATTAGGACTTATTTCCACGATACACGGAAGAACTTGTACAAGTTTCGTAGACGATAATTTTATCAAGTAACGGCAGTTTTGGTTTAAGTTTGTTCCAAAGCCAAATGGTAATATTCTCACTGGTAGGATTTTCCAAACCAGGAACATCGTTTAACATATAATGGTCTAGATGTTCTTCAATAATGGGCTTTACGATACTTTTTAATTCACCAAAATCCATTAGCCAACCGGTCGCTGGATCCAAATCCCCTTTGAGATGTACTGAAAATCGAAAGCTGTGACCGTGAATCCGTTTGCATTTGTGACCATCGGGAACATTCGGTAAAAAATGAGCGGCCTCAAAACCAAAGGTTTTGGATAATTCAATTTCCTCCATAAACTCGCCCAATTATTCTTCGGTTGCGTATTCCGCAAAAAGAGATTTTTGGTTTCCTGCGTGGTCTTGGAATTCGACGGGATAGTTTGCCGTAAAACAAGCATCACAAAACCCACCACCTTTGTGCTCCTCAACTGCTTTGTTCATTGTTTCCAATGTGAGGTAAGCAATCGAATCTACCCGAAGATATTTTTTGATTTCTTCAATGCTATGAGTTGCCGCTATCAATTCCTTATGGGTAGGAATATCGATCCCATAATAACAAGGTGAAATAGTTGGTGGTGCGGAGACTCGAAAGTGGATTTCTTTTGCACCTGCTTGGCGGATCATTTTAATAATCTTTCGGCTTGTGGTTCCACGCATAACAGAATCATCGATGATGACAACACGTTTTCCATCCACAACTTCTTTTACGACATTGTATTTGATTTTGGCACCAAAATCGCGGATCTTTTGATCCGGTTCAATAAAGGTCCTTCCAATATAGTGGGAACGGATGAGTCCACTTTGGTAAGGAATACCTGACTCTTCGCTGTAACCTAGTGCAGATATATTCGCAGAATCGGGGACAGGAATGATGACGTCCGCTTCGACTGGCATAACACGTGCTAACTGTCGGCCTAACGCCTTTCTTACTTTGTATACAGACTCACCAAAGATATAGGAATCAGGTCTTGCAAAGTAGATGTATTCAAAGATACATAGGCTGGGTTTTGCCTTAGGAAATGGATAGAGAGAACGCATGCCTGTATGATCGATAACAATCATCTCACCTGGTTCGACATCGCGAACATATTCGGTTTCCGTGATATCAAAGGCGCACGTTTCGGATGCAAATACAATCGATCCATCGGACCTCTTCCCCATGACTAAGGGGCGAAATCCATTAGGATCACGAACGGCAACGAGGTACCGAGGAGTTAACACTAACAAGGAATAGGCACCACGAACTTGTGCAAGCGATTCACACAAGGCTTCCAACAAATCTGTCTTATGACTTTTTGCCATAAGGTGGACTATTACCTCTGAGTCGATAGTTGTCTGAAATATAGAACCATCCCGTTCCAATTTGTTGCGGATGTCCCAAGAATTGACCAAATTCCCATTATGCGCAAGAGCAATAGGGCCTAAGTGCGATTCAACTCGAATGGGTTGAGCGTTTCTTAAAAAACTAGCACCTGTTGTAGAATAGCGGTTGTGACCGATGGCCGCATCACCCAAAAGTTCTTTGATTTTAGGTTGGGTAAAAATATTCGCAACCAGACCCATATTGGCGTACCGGTAGAGATGGTTTCCGTCAGTGGAAACGATCCCGCTCGATTCCTGTCCACGGTGTTGCATGGAATATAGACCGAGGTAGGTAAAGTTCGCGGCCTCTTTACTATTGTAGATGCCAAAAATGGCACATTCTTCTTTTGGTTTGTCAGATTGCAGAATCATTGGTAGAATGACAATTGCAGTATTTCCAAAATCGCAATCAGATGCAAATCAATTCCAACTATATTCTCGTAGATACTCCAAAAGCTTTGGATCTTGCCCTAATCAATCTCAAACAGTCAAAAATTTTGTCCATTGACACAGAATCCTCGGGTTATTACACATATTATCCTAGAGTTTGCCTCATTCAGATCAATTCTAATGGCAAAAACTACCTAATCGACCCACTTCGTATCCCCAACCTGACTTCTCTAAGTCCCTTATTCGTAGATTCCAATATCCTCAAACTTTTCCACTCTGCACAAGATGATATCAAAGCCCTCAAACGGGATTTTGGGTTCCAATTCGTGAACGTCGCGGACACGATGATCAGTTCTAGACTGCTCTCAATGGAGCAGAGTTCGCTTTCCTTTTTAGTAGAGTTCTTCCATAAGGTGACTCTTTCCAAGGTCGAACAAAAATCGAATTGGGAAATTCGACCGCTACAAAAACAACAGTTAAAGTATGCGGCACTAGATACAGCCTACTTAGAATCCATCTGGCAGAAGATGGAAGAAGACTTAAAAAAACGAAATCTATATGAAGAAGCCAAATCCGAGTTCGAATTCATTGCAAACGAAGAATTTGTTGCAAAAGAAGGGGAAGGTTTTTCGCTTGGAAAGTTTCCTGACATATTGAATTTCACTCCTCTCGAACGGAGAAAGATTTTAGAACTCCTCCGTTACCGAGACGAAAAGGCAAAACGAATCAACAAAGCGAGTTTTCGAGTCTTTGGAAATGATAAACTTTCCCAGGCAGTAAAGGAAGAACCAAACGAGGCAAAGTGTATAGAACGATTTGGAAAAAAAGATGGAGAGGTGATTTATAAACTCCTGATTGCGGAATACAATGATCCAATCGACACATCAGAACTTTCCAAACGACATGGTGAAGATCTAAACGAAGAAGAAGATAAAAAATTCCAAAATGCTAAAAAATGGCGACTTCGTATCATGCGTGTAAGACGAATGGAACACAGCCTTCTTCCATCTAACAAACAGTTAATTGCAGTTTTAAAAGCGAATCCACAAAATTTGGAAGAGCTCCGCGCTTTAAAAGTTTTTTCTGATTGGAAAGTGGACAATTACGGCCCAAGTTTACTTGCTGCCTTACAAGGAATCTCCTTTGATAATATGTTAGGACGATTGGTTGCGGTTCGATCCAAAGAAGCCTTTGTTGCCAAAAGACGAAAAAAACAAAATCAAGCTTCTAGAGATAAAGACGAAGCATAGAATTTTTATGCTAGCCTATTCACAATTTACCTCCAACCTCTCTAGGGATTGGATTTCAATTCCGCCAACCCAGGAGAAAAAATCGGGAGTAGTCTTTCCCTTCTACGGCACCGATGAGGAAGCCGAAGGTTTGATTCTCACCCAAAGAGCCAAACACCTCAAGTCCCACCCAGGTCAAATCTCATTTCCCGGTGGAGTGATGGATAATTCTGATTCCAATCTCCTTGAGACCGCGCTACGGGAGTGGGAAGAGGAAATGGGAGTATCGAAGTCCCATTTAGATATTTTAGGAAGGGTTGACGGTTTACTGACCCGGACAGGATTTCACATCACCCCTTTTATTGCGAAATACAATGGGGACTTTCAATTTTCACATAATACAGATGAGGTGGATAACATCATCCTCCTTCCCTTAAAAAAACTCTGGGAAAAGCCCTTTTATTCCATACAGATCCCCAATCGAAAACCAGAGGAGTATGCTTATTATTTTGATTTTGATGAGGGTCTTCTTTGGGGGGCAACCTGTGAGATCATCTTGAATTTTTTGAAAACGCACAGTCAATTTGATCGAATTCCAAAACTCGTTCGACCTAATCTAAGCCATCCTCCCTTTTTAAATCCCAAACTCCTATAAGGGTTTTTAGAAATTTTTCCGAAGTACTAAGGGTGTTGTCCAAAAATACGACAATCTCAAAATACCTTCCCAAATATTTAAAACTTTGGGCTGGAGCTTTATTTTTTCGTTCTAACATAGTAATCTTTTTTTCATTTTTTGTTATTTTCCTCTATGGGTGCTCTTACTTACACTCGCAATCTACACCAAACAAAAGATATGTGATTGTTTTAGATGCAAGCGGTTCGATGGCAGAAAGATGGGATGGAAAAACACGTATGGCAGTCGTAAAAGATAAACTGAATGTACTTCTGGACAAAATGGGAAAAGATACAAGTGTTGGACTTGTCGCATATGGAAATCGGATTGCTGGATGTTCTTCTGCTAGATTGTACCAACCGATCCAACGAGGGAGTGCTGAGCTAGTAAAACAAAAGCTAAACGGAATAGTTCCCGCAGGCTCGACACCCATCGCCCAAACGCTTGGACTAGTAGGTGAATACCTCTTGAGTGATACTGTCACTACGGAAATTTTATTTGTATCCGACGGAGTGGAAAGTTGCGAGGGAGATCCAAAGGAGATCCTTTATAAACTAAGAGCTTTGGGAAAAAAATTCAACCTTCATATTTTGGGAATTGATATTGATCCAAAGGGTGAGGAGGATTTGAAACGGCTTGCAGTAATTGGAGATGGCAGGTATTTTTCGATCAAAGAAACAAAAGACTACCAAATTAGTTTTTTAAAACTTTTCCCTGAATGGGAGACAGACACAAACTTTGTTTTGAATCATTCATTTCCTCAAAAAAGTTCGGATACGATGCAAGAAAAACAATCAGCAATTCGAATTGTTAGTATTCTGCCTTATTCTGGTATAGAAGAGAACCAGTATATTCTCACCTATGAATATGAATCCGATAAAAACATCGATCATATGATCCAATTCCAACTCTTCCCCAAAGAAGAAAAAGCAAAAGCATTTCCCATACCAGAACTCCGAGAGAGAAGGATGGGTGACCTGTATCAGCACAATGTGGATTTACAATCCGGGAAGGCTAGACGGGGTAGGATTCGCTTCCAATTGGATTCCAAAAAGAGGATGAACGCATCCGTCGAGCTTTGGGAACTGAGTGGAATTCCCAAAATAATTGCCATTTCTGAAGAAAAACCCGTTCAATCTCCTTAGGTTTCTGCCGACATGTTTCCTAATGAGACAGAATCCTAAATATCTACTTTTTGCCCTACTTCTGCTATTTGGATTCCGCGAAATCTTAGCTTCCGATCCAATAGAGAATTTCGCCAAAGAACGGGTCAAACAGGGCGAACTTCACTACAAAAAAGCGGAAGAATTCTTTAAAGATGGAAATTTTTCCAAGTCCATCGAGACCTGTAAGGTTTTTCTCATCCTGTATCCTTCTCATGCGCGAGAGTGGGATGTCAGAAAATTATTAAGTTCCAACTACCGAAGAACGGGAGATACATTGCGGCTTGCAGAAAATGAACTTCGACTCTACAAAGAATTTCCCAATACTGAAGAAGGATTGGAAGCATATTTGATCTCAGGAAAAACCTATGTGCGGCTTGGCAGGGAAGATTTGGCTGCAAAAATTTTTTCTGACATTACAAAAAATACCTTCGCAAGCAAGATCGCTCAGGAAGCAGAATTAGAGCTGACTCAAATGGAAATTTTAGGGGAGAGTAAAAATAAGTAATTTTTAGGAAAATATTGCCCTCGTTGTTTCCGATAATAAACTAGGCACGTTGACTAAAAAGGCTCTAGAGAATTTATAATGTCATTTTTCCAAATGGTAACTTTCCCGGCGAACTCCTACATTATTGTAGAAGGGAAAAAGGATGCGAACAACTTCTATATCATCCGTGAGGGAAAGGTACGTGTTTCTCGAGAGACTGCTGTAGTCGGCGAGGATCCCAACCAAGTACTAGGGCCAGGTGATTTTTTTGGAGTTGTTGCCGCCATGAGCCAACACGCTCAAATCGAATCGGCCACGTCTTTAACAAATGTATCTTTAATCTCTGTTAGTTATGACCAGTTTGGAACATTAATCCAAAAGTCTACTGCCGTTGCGATGAATATCATCCGCTTCTTTTCCATGAAGCTACGCCAATTTGATACCACAATCACAAGGCTTTCTTTCCGAAATGCAGTAGAAGAGGATCCAAACGAACTCTTCAAAATTGGTGAATACTACCATCAGCAAAACAACTCACTTCACGCCACATTTGCATACCAAAGCTATTTAAAACACCTTCCAAATGGACAGTTTGTACCACAGGCAAAACTGAGACTACAAACAATGAACCAACCTTTCCAGGCTCCTCCGATCGATTATACGAAATTCAATCGGAACTACAAAGACAATGAGATGATCTTTTGTGAGCACGAGCCAGGTAAGGAGCTCTTTATCCTCCAAGGGGGAAAGGTAAAAATTTCTAAAATTGTAAACCAAAATGAAGTGATGCTCGCCGTTCTCCAAGCGGGAGATATTTTTGGTGAGATGGCCATTCTAGACAACAAACCGAGGTCTGCTTCGGCCGTGGCATCTGGCGATGTTGAACTTCTTGCCATTAACAAAGCAAACTTCGAAGGGATGGTGAAGGCACAACCGCAATTGGCAACCCGCCTCATTACCCTACTCTCGGAACGAATTTGGACTGCCTACAAACAACTTGCAAACTTACTCTTAAAAGATCCGCAAGCTAGGATTGTTGATACCCTTATGACTCTCGCTGAGAAAAATCGAATCAAAATTGCTCCCAAACAGGCATATAATTTTGAGATCGGAACGAAAGACTTGCTGAAAATGGTGGGGCTCACAGATCCAAAAGACGAGCTGATCATCGCAGATTTAATGAAAAATAACAAATTTATTCGCCTAGATCTGGGAAAAATTGTCTGCAGTGATATGGCAGAGCTAGAAAAACTCGTCCAATTCTACCATAAAAAGGCATCCATGGAAAATAAGCTTAAGAAATTGAAATAAAATTTCTTGCATATGGAAGCCCTAAAACCTAGGTTAGAAGCTGTATAAAAATATGAGTGACAAGATAGTTGTAGAAGAGACAGGAAACACGATTCGAGTTCGTTTTATGGATCAAATCCTAGATGGAAATGCTCCAGAACTTCGAGAAATATTAGCGGAAATTTTAGAGAAAAAAGCTACAGAAGTCTTTTTGGACTTGGAAAAAGTTGTGATTGTAAGTTCACTTGGAATTTCGCGTTTGCTTTCGTTCAAAAACAAAGCGGATGAAAAGAAGATGACTGTTAAGATCGTAAACATCCAAGAAAAGCTAAAAGAAACTTTGAAAAAGCTCATGTTGGATCAGTTCTTCGGATTGTAAAAGACTCGGCGTTATCTTTCCGTTTCTTAAAACCACGAGGAACAAAAAAAAACCTCTCTGACTGAGAGGTTTTTTTTATTTAACTCCGATGGTATGAACCAATCGAAAAGCGTTTATATATATCTAAAATCCCTGATCCTTCAGATCAGCCTGCATCATAATTTTTACTAGTTCTTTGAATTTAACTTTTGGCTCCCAACCTAACTGACGTTTTGCCTTGGCTGGATCACCTATCAAGAGCTCAACTTCTGTAGGTCGGTAGTACTTAGGATCAATTTTCACAAGAACTTGGCCAGATTTTTTGTCTTTACCCACTTCCTTGTCTTCCTTTCCTTCCCAAACCACTTCGTATCCCGCAATTTTATATGCTTCTTCGATAAATTCACGGACCGTATGTGTTTCGTTAGTTGCTACCACATAATCATCCGGTTTTTCTTGTTGTAACATCATCCACATCATTTCTACGTAATCAGGTGCATAACCCCAATCGCGCTTGGAATCAATATTCCCCATCGTAATGAAAGGAAGTTTTCCGGCTTTTACCGCGGAAACTCCAAGAGTTACTTTTCTGGTAACAAAGGTTTCTCCGCGACGAGGGGATTCGTGGTTGAATAATATACCATTGGATGCGTGCAAATTGTACGCTTCTCTATAATTCACAACAGCCCAATAAGCATAAAGTTTTGCCACAGCGTAGGGGGAACGAGGGTAGAATGGAGTCTTTTCTGTTTGCGGAACTTCCTGGACGAGACCATAAAGTTCTGATGTTGATGCCTGGTAAAACCGAGAATTGATTCCCGTTTGTTTAATCGCGTCCAAAATTCTAAGAGTTCCCACGGCATCGACTTCCGCCGTATACTCCGGTACTTCAAAGGAAACCTGGACGTGGGATTGAGCCGCAAGATTGTAAATCTCAGCAGGTTGGATTTTTTCTAATATCCGATTTAAATTAGAAGAATCCGTCAAATCTCCATAATGGAGGTGGAGAGAAGGATTGCCATGAAGGTGTTCGATTCGATTGCGATTGAATAGACTCGTACGTCTTACGATTCCGTGAACTTCATATCCTTTTTTTAAGAGAAGTTCTGCCAAGTAGGAGCCATCTTGGCCAGTGATACCAGTGATAAGTGCCTTTTTCATAGATTGGAGTTCAGTTTTTAAGACTGATCTCCGACGAAAAGGAAAAATAGGGAACTTTACCAGGGAAAATCTTAAAAAAAAGCAATAGAAGCGCCAATGGAATTCTCTTTACAGCTCAATTTTCCGCCGAAATAGTATCCGAAGGTGGTATGAGAAAGTTCCTTCCTATACTGATTTTTTTCCTCGTTTCTTGCCAACTGCCAAGCCTTGTGCGAAGCCAGTTGGAACTCCTCGGTTTGTTTCGATTTTTATCTGGTGCTAACAAATTTTTTATTGGTGGGACTGTTTCAGGACTTTTGCCGGGAGGCTCCGTTGAAGTTCGCAATGGGGACCAATCCGTGACAGTTTCCCAAGATGGTAGCTTCCGTTTGCCAACTCGATTGGATCCAGGGACAAGTTACGATCTTACGATCTCAACGTCCGGAAATGCATTTATGAATTGTGCGATCACCAATGGAAAAGGGGTTGTACAATCTGTCGACATCAATGATGTCACGATCAATTGCGGACTAGGAGCTGGTTTTTACGAAGTCGGTGTCAATGTGAGTGGCATCTCAGCTCCGATCACCATCCAAAACAATGGAACAGAATCCATTTCGATGTCTACCGGAGGATTGTATAAATTTCCGACCCCACTTTCCACGGGACAAAACTATTCTGTAACAATAACCTCTCAGACAGCGGGGAGCGTTTGTTCCTTCGTAAATCCTACTTTAAGCGCGGGAACGATTGCAACTTTAAATGTAACAGTTGCTATCCGATGCATCTCTGGGTATTTGAATAGCGGTGCCATTCACAACGTCGCCGCCGGTGACCTCTTTCCGAACCTGTCTTCTCCTAATTCATACTTGCGAACAATCGCCGGCTCTCGTCCAACCAATGCGGGAGGTACTGGTGCCGACGCGAACTTGGTGAACGACTTAGACCCCAAACTTACTCGATTTAGTAGCCCGAATGGAATTGTTAGTGATGGTACATATTTTTATATAGCAGATTACTTAAACAATGTTATTCGTAGATTCAATATAAGTACGCAAGAAGTGGACACATTGGCAGGTGGAGCGACTGGAGGCGGTACGACTTGTCCTGGAGCGGTAACAACAAACTGTCTAGATGGAATCGGTACAGCTGCTCAATTCTATGGACCTTACTATCTAACAACGGATGGAGTTTCCTTATATGTGCTCGAGTTTCTTGGGAATCGAATCCGAAGGATCAATCTAGCAAATTCGGCTGTCACTACATTAGCTGGGAGTGGGAATACTGGGTTTGCTGACAATGCAAATGGAATCCTAGCATCCTTTAGCAACCCACATGGAATTCTACTCCACCAAGGAACTCTATATGTTGCTGATCGTTACAATGAGAGAATTCGTGCAGTAAATCCCGTAACTGGTTCCGTTACCACTTTCGCGGGAGGAGCACAAGGATTTTTGGATGCAAATGGGACGACCGCCCAATTCAATTCTCCAATTGGAATTGCCGCTGTAGGCGGTTCTCTATACGTCGCCGACAATGGAAACCATCGCATTCGGAGGATTGACCTAACAAGTCCACACGCGGTGACGACGATCGCTGGAAACGGGATCCCCAGCTCTTCCGATGGATACGGTACGAATGCTATGTTCAATGGTCCCTTCAACCTAACCTCCGATGGAACAAACTTAATTCTCTTCGAATTCAATACTCTCAAAATCCGACACATCCGTCTGAGTGACTATAAAGTCACAAGTTTGGTCGGTGGATTGAGTGGTTATTCAGATAATGCCACAAGTCATGCCAGTATGTTCATAGTCGCCTTCCCAGCAAGTGACGGGAACAATCTTTATCTGTCAGATGCCGGGAACCACGCCTTCCGAAGGATCGAAAATGCCGAAATCCTTCGCTATACCTTTGATGGAAATATGGTAGATTCCGTTGGAACTAACAACGGTTCTGCACTCGGAGCCCCAACACAAGTTATAGATGAAAAAGGAACTACACTTGGTGCCTATGAGTTGAATGGATCCAGCCAATTGATAAGCTCTGCCTCGACCGCCAACTTCGATGGTTCCGCCATCACCGATGATCTCACGATGTCCGCATGGATCTTCCCTAGTGGTAAATCGGGAGAACAGATTGTTTTTTATCATGGTGCAGGAAGCACAAATGGTTATGGTTTAGCATTTGAAGGAAGCACACGTAGAATTCGGATCAAAGTGGGTGCATTTACAAGCTCAGATTCGACAGACTCAATACCCTTAAACCAATGGACGCATGTTGCGATGAGGAGATTCGGTGGAAACTGGCAATCCTACATAAACGGTGTAAGCCAAGGTATCGTCTTCAATAACCCTCCCGCGGCGCCTACTGGTAGCATACAGTTAGGTGACTCAGGTGTTGGATCTTTTTTCCAAGGAAAGATTTCTGATTTTCGATTCTTTAAAGGTGCACTAGACGACTTGGCGATCCAAAAATTGGCCTCGCAAATTTCGAACGGGCTTGTTGCTTACTATCCATTCAATGGAAACCCAAATGATTTCAGTGGGAACGACAACCATCTCACAAATTTTGGGGCAACGATGAGCAGTGATCGAAATGAAAACGGAAATAGAGCAATGGCATTCAATGGAACTCAATACTTACAGAGTGCCAGTCCGTTTGGAATACCTTCTGGCGGTCTTCCACGAAGTCTATGTGCTTGGATCAACACTTCGAGTAATGCGAGTCAAATTATTCTTGGTTACGGATCTATGGTTGCATCTTCCGGCTCAGGTCTTGTAATCAATGGAACCCAGTTAGGAATGTTTGGAATTTCTAACGACCTTGTTGCAAACCATGAAGGAATCACATCAGAGTGGACTCATATTTGTGGAGTTTATTCTGGATTAAACGGTGAAATTTATTTGAACGGAGTTTCAAGAATCAACTCTCCAATCGCTTGGACCACTACTGCGAATTCCGCTCTTGATATTGGAAGGCTGATAGATGGCACTGGTTATTTTTTTGGACGACTTGATGATGTCCGAATTTACAACCGTGTTCTGTCCCAAGCTGAAATCAGAGCCCTCTCTGGAGTCCACCCAACACAAGTTAGCACTTGGTCAACAGCAGTGGCCACAAGAAGTTTAAAATTCTTTTTGAAACCAGAGAGTGCCAATTACACTCCCGGCGTTGGGATTTGTCCTTCCTTCATCAATTGCGTAAATGCTTGGAACGATCGCAGTGGAAGTGGATTCAATATCGCGACCGGTTCTATTACTTCAAGCCCATCGTACGAAGCGAATGCAATGCTTGGAAAACCGGGGATTCGTTTTGTGGGTACAGGGCTTAACCCGACTTTTTTGACTGGCGCATGTCAGCCCATCCTCAACGGTACTTCAAATACAATCTTTGCCACCTACCGTGAAGTTGGCCAATCAGGAAATGATGGGCTTTTTCAGAATGGGGCAGAAAATTCTGGGAAACTTTTATATCTCTTGCGTTTATCTCCAAATATTGGTCCATCCCTCGTCGGTTTACCCTTTACCAACGTATTGAGAACCAACCTCTCTACTAACTTCAATGTTTTAAATGAAACTGTAATCTTGAGCTTAGATCATAATGGAACTTCCGGAAGTATCAGGAAAAATGGAGTTCTCCAACCAAATCTATCGAACACCGCAGGAAGTTACGATTGCGGCGGTGGTGATTTGCATATTGGTAGATACTACTATGCTATGCCAGCCTACCCCAATGACGGGGATTACTTTGATGGACACATAGGTGACTTTTTGTATTTTAATGGTGTTCTATCGGCAGCGGACAGGGAAATCGTCCAATGCTACCTATCCAACCGTTACAATCTTCTGGTAAGCCATAGCTGTCCGTAGCGATTTCGGCAAAAAAGAAGTCTTCTTCTTCCTGGAAAAAATCGGAAAACCCCTTAAATTTATGCCTTTTGTTTGGCAAAAGTCTCCCAAAGTCCAACTCTGACAATAATTTCAGTTATGTTACAAAATCATTGGATCTGCCTCTATCTGAAAGTTCTCATAATATCCTTTTCTTTGGCGATACTATTTCCTTTGGATGCACAAAACAATGCTGGAGATCCTCCGCAACCGATCGTAGAAAAGAAAACGGAATCCCAAGGATCAAAATTCAAGACAGGACTAGGACAGGGAATCCAGGCAGAAACAGAAGACGGAAAGCACAATATCCAAATCCGATTCCGGGCACAAATGCAAGGGAACCAGTCCTTCCAATTGGATCCTTCGGAATCTACGACGAATTTTTTGGTCCGTCGGTCTAGACTTGCGCTCAAGTCTGGCCTCTACAATGATACTTGGATTTTCAAACTTCAATTGGGATTTGCAGAGAGGGACATGGAAGGAGATCGAAGAAATGTACTTCGCGATGCAAGTGTTACATACAACCAGTATCGTGATTTTAAAATTTCATTCGGACAAATGAAAGTTCCCTTTAGCCGTCAGCGATTGAATTCATCCAGTGCTCTACAAACTGTTGATCGTTCCACAATCCAAACGGAACTCAATTTAGATCGGGATGTCGGTGCTTATATCTTTAGCGAAGATTTTTTAGGTCAAAAAAGGAAATTTGCGTATTACTTAGGTGTGTTTGGTGGACAAGGAAGAAATCGAGTAGATCAAAATATTCCTGGTGTTCTCACAGTTGGAAGATTCATATACTCTCCGTTTGGTGGAATGTCAAAATCAGGCATTGATAATGATTGGTTAAATGAAGTAGACTTTGTTCGCTACAAGGAGCCAAAACTTGCGATCGGAGCTTCTGGAGCATTCAATAAAAATTCCAATCGTGCACTGAGCACAAATGGAGCCCAGTATACATTCGCAAGATTTGATTATAGCCATGCAACAGGAGATATTTATTTCAAATGGTTAGGTTTTTCCTTTCAATACGAATGGCTTTGGCGCCGTGCAAATACGGGTTATTCGGAAGCTATGGTAAATAATGTCCTCACTAGGGAGTATTCTAGGAGTGGGCAGGGTTATTTTGTTCAATTGGGGTATTTATTCGAAGCAAACTATGAAGTCAGTTTGCGATATGGTGAATTTAGACCTCTAGGTGAAACAGATCCAAGTCTACGGTATTCGAGGGAAATTGGTGGAGCGCTATCTTATTATTTTGCCGAACACAATTTAAAACTACAAACTGACTATTTTTACTACACTGGAAATCTATCTGCCGCCGAAGGAGATCATGTTGCAAGAATCCAAATGCAGGTATTTTATTGATATGTATCTAAACAGAAACATTTCTAGTTTTGTTGTTATCATATTATTTTTGTTTGTTGGATGTAGAGCCCAACGAAATGCGAGAATCCAAGAAAGACAAGAAGTTTGTTTAAACACTATGTTCTTAGCAAGCCAAACGGCAGGCCAACCTGGGTTTTCTGGAACCTTTACTTTACAAGCCTCTTGTTCAGGATCTTCGAATTTTAGTCCTTCTTGCATCGAATACTATTCTCCATCGACTAGGGAAGTTAATTGCCCGCTCGGTTATACAAAATCAAATGTTAGGTGTTCTGTTCAAAACTTAGTCGGTATTTGCAGGTTCCGGCCGAACGATGCTCCCGAGGAAGTGAGAACAGCAGTGTTTGTAAGACCAAATGACGAACCCGAAGCGGCGAGGCTCTATTGTGAGAATATAGCAACTGAGCGTATATTTACAGAAATGTATTTGGCACCTGGAGAAAGATCCACGTCACTAAACACGGTTCTTACAAACGGGTTTCTTTGTTATGAACAGGCGACGAAGAACTAAATCAAATTATCTCGAACTTTTGCCTTTCGTGTAGTCAAACGAAATGGTCTTCCAAAAGAATTCATAAGACTAGCAGTTGGATCTACGCCAGATGCTTGGTAGAGAGTGGCAACTAAGTCTCGAACATGAACACCAGTGTTTGGATCTACCATTTGATTTCCGAATTCATCCGTTTCTCCAAATACACTTCCTTTAGAGAAAGGACCACCACCTACTATACTTGTCCAGACCTTTGGATAATGGTCTCGTCCATCGCGACCCCCCACAACTGGAGTTCTCCCAAATTCACTAGACAATACAAAAATGGTCTGTTTCAAAAGTCCTAGGCCGGCTAAGTCTTCTATTAAAGCCGCAATGCCTTGGTCCGTATCCTTCATAATCTTTGTGATCTGCGCCTTATTGTTGTCATGCGTATCCCAACCACCTATATTGATGTGAATGAATGGAATTTCTTTCGTTGCTAGCCTTTTAGCGAGTAACATCGCCTTTCCCTGCCAAGTTGTTCCATACCTTTGTCTCGTTTTTTCATCTTCAAGACTGATACGAAAGGCATCGATATCTTTAGAAGATCGGAATTCTTCAGCGGCAACAAGCATCGATTGCCATTGTTTACCCTGATCACTTGTAAATTTTTCCGAGAACTCTGCATTCATGAGACTAAGAAGATCTTTTCTTCGAACCAATCTTTCTTCTTTATAACGACCATGAGATGGGTTTAGGTGTTGGATCGGTTCATCTAGATTTCCTACATGGTAACCAGCATATGGGATTCCCAAAAATCCGGATTGTCCAGACTTTCCCCCACGACCTCCGATTGTCACATAACTGGGAAAGTAGGATCCATTTTGGTTTCCTTTTTTTGCATAAGCAACTACGGAACCTATATGTGGGATATCCGGAAACCCCATGGCTTCTGTCATACGATACCCTGTCCCTAACAAAAATTGACCAAAACCATGATCCCCTTCTTCACTCCAGGTAGATCGAACAAGGCTTAAATTATGGATATGTTTTGCAGTTTGCGCAAATGGTTCCCCAAAATTTACCCCTTTGATCTTAGTTGGAACTGTCGAAAAAACTCCATTGGGCTTAGGATCTAATGTATCGACATGGCTCATACCACCTGACATCTCGATAAAAATGATAGACTTAACCTTGGACGGCAAACGGAACTCTTCATCTTCAGAGGCAAATAGTTCACTTTGAAATTTGGGAAAGGTGGACAATAGATTTCCAAAACCAAGAGTAAACATTGTATTCTTTATAAAGTCTTTTCGATTTATCATGGCGATCCTCAGTGTATATGTAAAAATTCTTGGCTGTTTAAAATCGCCCAGTAGATGTCCTGTAGTAACTCTCTGTCGTACGTTGTATTGGGTTTTGTCATCATTTGATTGATCATTTCGATTTCCTCTTTGGATGGAACTCGACCTAAATATTCAAGATACATTGTCTCAATGACATTTAACATTGATTTGTTTGCTTCAAACCTGGTTTTTATAGCCGATTCATTTCCGGCAAAGTCCCAAACAAGTTTACCTGTGACTCTTCCATTCATCAATGTTAACATTTGTTCGATCGTCAAATCATCCGAGTCATCGCTGATATCCATTCTCTGACCAGCACCGAATACGGATAAAAAGCTATGATAGGGAGCAGGTCTTTCAACTTCCACAGCATTCGAAAAATCTTTTTGTTCTTCCTTAACTGTTCTTAATTTTCCAACTCCCGTAAGATCATAAGGTTTTTTGAATGTATTCAACAACCATCCCAAACTTCTTTCACGTATGCTTGAAATCTTTTGATTTTCTGAACTCCGGATAAAGGAATTCAACAATTGATCAGGATCTAAACGACGTGGGGGAAAATGAGAAATGGAATTTTGATCTTTGGGATTAGTAATTCCCGATCGGCGATAGGCGTTGGAGGAAACGATATATAAAATCAGCTCTTTGACTTTAAACTTATTGGCAAGGAAGTATTGGTCTAAATGGTCTAAAATCTCCGGTGCTTTTAATTCTGTTTCATCATTCCAATCATCGAGGGGAGTAAAAAAACTCCAACCCATAAGATCAGTCCAGATTCTATTGATAAAAACCTTTCTGAATCTTACATTCTTTGGGTCTGTTAGTAATTTTGCAAAAACGACTCTACGATCTTCATTCGGTTTAAAGCTAACAAAACTTCCATCTAAAAATTTTGGACGAACTAAATCTCCGCCAGGCGAAGTATCCGTATGAGGAAATCTGAGCCCCAATTTTGGTTCAAAGTATAAAGTAGAATACTTTAATTCATGTTTGGTTTGGTATTCTTTTCTTTGTGCATCTGTCCATTTATTCCAATTATCTCTATGCCATTCACCACTTTTTTCTTGAACAAGTTTTTGATCCTCAATAGGAAGGTGAGTTTCTAATTCACGAGGGACATAAGGAACTGCATTTGAAAGTCGATTTGGCTCCCAACTTCCATCTCGGTAGTACTGTTGGCTAAAAAATGATGCGAGCCCATAGTAATCTCTTTTCGTATAACCTTCGATAAATGGATGGTCGTGACATCTAGCACAAGCAACTCGTTTTGCATCAAAAAATCTTCCTACGTATTCGGCCACCTGCAAAGGATCGGCACCATCTCGGATATAGAAGAGAGTTGCGGGATTTTTAGCAACATCACCAGTAGAAGTGAGCATTTCACGAACCAATACATCATAGGGTTTGTTCAAATGAATTGATTCCTGAAGGTAAGTTTGAAAGGAACCTATGGGAATTTTTTTGCCTTTCGTTTTGTCCCGGAACATAGAGCCAAATTTAATCCCGTAATATTCTGCAAATTCTGGAGATTTTAAAAATTGAACCGCAACTTCTTCGAAGTCAATTGGGGTTTTTGATGAACTGATCCGATCCCATTCCTCACGGGTCGGAATGGTTCCACGTAGCTGAAGGGAAAGTCGCTTGTACATGGTGCGATTATCAGCTAACTGTATATTAGTTGATATTCTTTGATACAAATTGTCCAAAGGGTGCTGAGAATTTGCAGTGGTTTTGGCAAACACGTATCCAAACACTAGGACGGTAATGCTCGTTGAGATTAAGAAACGAAGTTTCAACATGAAATGTAATTCTAACTGATTTTTCTGAATCGGAAATATTTTTCTTGCATATTGGGTAAATTCTTTCATAAACATCTTTCCATGGCAGGCGAAAAAATCTATGAAATGCTTTGGGATTGTGAGTATTGCGGCACCCGCAAACTTCTCGGTAAAACCCACCGCCACTGCCCCAATTGTGGCGCCACACAAGATCCCAATCGCCGATACTTCCCAGAGGAAGCAGACAAGGTTGCCGTAACCGACCATATCTATTATGGAGCAGACCGAGTTTGTCCTTTCTGCAAAACACCCAACGGTGCCAAATCCACTTTTTGTGGAAATTGCGGTGGTTCGCTTGATGGCTCCAAAGAAGTGGAGAGAAAAATCGATCCTAATTTGGCGACCGCATCACAACAAAATTCCAATCAACCCAATTCAAACTCAGACTCAAACCTAGCGTTCAAAGATTCAAAATGGATCAAAGCTCACGAAAAAACACCTAAGTGGGTAAAATGGATGTTAGGTGGTGGAACATCGGGGATATTAGGATTTCTTTTGGTGGGGGTTCTCTGGACAGAGTCTGTAAAAATTCACGTAACCAAACATGAGTGGGAACGTGCCATTGCGATCGAACAATTTCAACCAGTCTCCGAATCCGAATGGTGTGATTCTATGCCATCAGAGGCATATAGTGTAACTCGATCTAGGGAGGTTCGCAGTTACAACCAAGTGGCAGATGGCGAGGATTGTTCCACCGTACGAACAGACCGTGGTGATGGCACGTATTCGGAAAGTGAAAGTTGTACGACAAGATACAGAGACGAACCAGTATACGATAGCAAATGCTATTATAAAATTGATAAATGGGCTTTTGATCGAAATGCGGAAGCGAAAGGAATAGGTCTGGAAGTCACACCCTATTGGCCCGTTCCCAGCTACAGAGAATGTGTATCTACCTCGTTAGGATGCGAACGTCTAGGAAACAGAAGTGAAAAATATCTAGTGCACTTTGAAGAATCCGAGGGTGAAACTAAAGGAGAAAAACACGATTGCGAATTTGATGAAACGAAATGGAAGTCATACCAACCAACAGTACTTTACAAAGTGGAAAAGAGTGTCATATTCAATTTCATTACTTGTGATTCGATTCAGTTGTATGATTCAAATTTAAAACAAAATTAGGAGTAACTTATGGATTCAAATTGGCTACAATCAACCTTGGATAGATTTCGAAACGAAGAAGGACCTGTTCGTAAGTTTTTAAAAGAAGTTAGTATTTTTGCGGATGCCTTTTCTAACCAAGAATTTGAGAAAACCGACCAATTGGTTCGCAAAGAAATTGGAAACGTACTTTCCTCTTTTAAAGAACATTTCAATAAACTAGAATCAAATTTTATTCAGAAAGCCCAGATCCAAAATATTGGCAAAACGAATATGGCTACAAATCTATTGGATACTATAATCAACAAAGTAAACTCCAGTGGATATGGACTAAACGGTCTTGGCGCAGGATTTAAAGCTACAAAGGAAGAATTAGAATCTGTTCTTAAGCACGATTTCGACATTTTATCCAAACTAGGCGAAATTCAAAAAACATTGGAAGAACAATTACCAAGTAAATTTTCTGAGAATCCGGATGCAGCTATTGAATACATAAATTCGATATTCAAAGAATTTGAAAAACAATTTGAAGAAAGAAATTCCGTATTCTCTAAATCCAAATCGCAAAATACAAATTCATAAAAAAGGAACTAATAATGGCAATAATAGATAGAATCAAATTCGAAGGAAAACCAAACGAGATTGTATGGAAGTATCCATCTGACGAAATTAGCACTGCAGGACAGCTCATTGTTGATGAAAATTTAGAAGCTATCTTTTTCAAAGAAGGAAGGGCACTAGATAGTTTTGGACCAGGAACTCATACTTTAAAAACAGGAAATATTCCCCTTCTTGAAGCACTCGTCAATTTACCCTTTGGTGGAAAAACTCCCTTCACTGCTGAAGTTTATTATGTAAATAAATCGATTTTTGCTTTAAAGTGGGGAACAAATACCCCGATTCCATTGGAAGACCCTAAATATAAAATTGTTCTAAATATACGCGCGTTTGGTGACTATAAATTTCGCGTAAAAGATGCAAAATCCTTTTTGCTAAACGTAGTTAAAGCTGGCAATCGCACAACGAATGAATCTATCGATGAGTTTTTAAAACCAAATATCATTCGCGGGATCGGAGATTTTCTATCGGAAGTAATTCTAAACAATAACACTTCAGTAGTCGAAATTAATAAGTTTAGAGATGAGAGTTCAACAGCAGGACGAGTCAAACTCACACCAGAGTTTGAAAAATATGGATTGGACCTCATTGAATTCAATGTTGAATCAGTCAATTTTGATCAAAACGATACAAACTATCAGAGAATTCAAAAGATTATCGCTGATAAATTTGAAATCGATATGTTAGGTGACAAGTACCAACAAAAAAAGATGTTCGATATCGGACAGGCTGCTGCAGAAAACCAAGGTCAGGGTGGTGGTACTATGGGTGCAGGAATGGGTATGGGAATGGGTATGAATATGGCCCAAATGATGGGTGGAATGATGAACCAAGGAAACAACCCTGGGCAATCGGAAAATCAAACCAATGCGGACCCCAATGATCCAGCAGTTCGAATTGGGAAACTAAAAAGCCTTTTGGATAAAGGTCTGATCACACCTGAAGAATTCGAAACAAAGAAGAAGGAAATCCTATCGTCAATGTGAAAATTCAAAACCTAACTCCGAAATTACATTCAGGAGTATAGACTGGACCAGTCATGTAGGTATCGGATAAATGGGTTCCATTAAACTGGAATCCATTTCACCAAAACTCCTAAAATCGTACAAATTCCGAGAATCTCCAATAGTTTACGCTTCAATCCAAACTGCAAAATAAATGCTACCATTGCAATTCCAAGGGCATACAGATCTATAGACTTCAATACAGGGTAATCGAAATTGAAACCATACCGTACATATTGTTCGTTTTTTAGAAAAATTGTCTTTAAAACAAACCATACGGATAGATTGAATATCACACCTACTACGGATGCTGTGATGGCTGAAAGAGCAAATGAAAACAACCTTGCGGAACGGATGTATTCCACATACGGTGCGAAGGTGAAAATCCATAAAAAACATGGTGCAAAGGTCATCCAGGTAGATAGCACAGATCCTAAAAAGGCAGCACTATAGGGACTTAAATTCTCTGGAAACCGATACGCTCCCATAAAACCAACAAACTGGACTGTTTGGATGAGAGGCCCTGGTGTTGTTTCTGCCATAGCAAGCCCATCTAACATCTCTGTGCCTTGTAACCAACCATAGATTTCAACGGCTTGTTGTGCCACGTATGAAAGTGCGGCATACGCACCACCAAATGTCACAAGCGACATTTTGCTAAAGAATAGATTGAGTGCATGAAAGTTGGAATTCAATCCGAATGAAAGGATCGTCAGGAGAATTGGGAAAATCCAGACCAAAAGCCAGATAACAACCGTTTGTACTGATTTAAGAAAATTTGGTTTTTGAATCTCTTCAAACTCTGTAACTTTTTCCTGTTTTAGAAAGTACTTACCATAGAATATTCCAAAAATGCCTGCTGATACCACGACGATCGGAAATGAAATATTAAAGAAAAAGAGGGAAACAAAGGCTAAGATCGCACAAAACCAATAGAATTTTGTTTTGAGTGATTTTTTCGAAATTCGAAGGAGTGCTGCTACAACAATGGCAATGATCGCTGGTTTCATTCCATAGAACAAACCTTGCACAAAGGGAACATTGTTAAAAATCACATAGAGGTATGAGAGAAAAAGGATCGATAAAAATCCAGGAAGAATAAAAAGTCCGCCCGCAAGTAAGCCACCTACCCAACGATTCATCATCCAACCCATATAGGTTGCCAATTGTTGTGCTTCGGGACCTGGTAAAAGCATACAAAAATTCAACGCATGGAGGAATCGTTCTTCCGAAATCAATTTCTTATCTTCAACAACTAATTTGTGTATAACGGCAATTTGGCCAGCAGGACCACCAAAACTATTCGAGGCAACATGGAGCCAAATACGAAGTTGTTCTTTGAGTGGAATTTGGATCATAGTCTTAAGATCTTTTTACTTTAGACATATAAGCAATAACGGTAAAAGATACAAATATCAAAAAAGGAATTGATACTAAATTTAACGAATGCCAGCCTATTTTTGCTTCCAAATATCCGGCACCATAGACTGAAAGAGTCGCTGTCGAGTATACAAAGATATCATGGAAGGCTTGGATAGAATTTTTCTCTGCGGGAATGTATTGTTCTACCAAAAGATTGGTTCCACCTACATACATAAAATTCCAACCAACACCTAACAAAATTAAGGAAACCGCAAAAGGAAGAAAATCTGTTCCTTGTAAGGCGGAAAAAACTTGTAGTGACAAAACAATCACTCCTGCGAGTATCAATTGAGGCGCTCCAATTTTTTTTACAAGAATTCCAGAAAAAAAGGAAGGGATGTACATTCCCAAGACATGCCACTGCAATACTAGAGTAGATGCATGCATTTCATGTCCATGGTGCTTCATAGCCACGGGAACTGCCGACATAAGCATTGCCATCAGTCCAAACCCAAAGGCACTCGAAAGTATCGAAGACCAAAGACCTAAATTCTTGAAATGATAGGCAAAGGGACGTGGCGATTGGTTGAAAGTTCCATGACTTACTTCCTCTTCAAATCGCTGAATAGGTTTTGGTAAAAAACTAATGACTAAAAATTGTAAAACTAATACAATTCCCAAAATCAAAAAACAACCCAAATACAGGTGTTCTGCGACCAGATCTTTTCCCCACAACCCAACGAGAGGACCAAACAATGCCGCAGGAATTCCTGCAACCAAAATCCAAGATAGTGCCGTTGAACGTTGGGAATGTGACACGGACTCCATAGCAACAAATCGTAGATACTGCAAAAAGGATTGGTGGAGGCCAAAGAACAAATGGCCATACGTATACCAGAAAAAATTTTTCGAATAGATTCCATAGCTGACCAACAGGGCTCCGCAAAATCCAAAAAAAGTTCCAAGAAGGAGGCCTGGTTTTCTCCCCTTCCATTTCATAAATTGAGCAGCAGGGTATAATCCGAGTAAGGTGCCAAAAATCACAAAGGAGAGTGGAAAGGATGCATTCTCGGGGTCGGATGCTAATTTTTGACCTATCAGTACGCTTACAGCCATCAGCATGACTGTTCCGACTTGGAATAGCGTTTGTGTTAAGGAAAAGAGGCCAAGGCTTGAGAGAAGCTGTTTCACTAAGAAAACAGTCTTTTTATTTCCTCTAAATTGTCTTCTGCTTCTTTTTCACCCTTAGCAATAATCTCCTGAAACCTAACAAAATCAAAAAGTTGGAATTCCTCGAGGTGGAAGTGGACAAAAAGATCCATCGTTGGACGTTTCAGACGAGTAATCTCTCTTCCTTCCAGAGTAATCGTTCTAGTCATAATTTGTAAGATGGGTGGGTATTTGAGAGTGTCCCAAATATAACGGAAGAAACCTTTTTCGGTAGTATTACGATCTTCAAATAGTTTTACAGGGACTAACTCTTGCAAAGGAGACACATTGATTCCGAGAACCACATCCGCTCCTTTTGTTCGAATCAAACTCTCTGGCACATTATTGATCATCCCACCATCAACAAGAATCTTCTCACCCATTCGGTAGGGTGGGAAGGCTCCAGGTAAACTCATAGCACTTGTCAAAGCTTCTGTGACGGGACCCTGATCAAAGATATGTTCCTTTCCAGTTAACAAATCAACTGCGGATGTGGCAAATGGGAGGGGAAGCTCTTCGATCCTCTGGTCTTTGAATGCATCCTTTAACATACGTTTCATACGTTTTCCTTTAAAAAACGCAACGACAGGTAGAGTTGGATCAAAGGCACTCTCTAAACCACCAAAGAATTGTTTGATGAGGGCTTCGATTTCTGAAGGGGTATTCTTTCTTGCATACAGTGCTGCAATTACCGCACCCATGGATGCACCTGATATATAATCAAAATGAATTCCTTCTCTGTGAAGAACTTTTAGTAGACCTACGTGTGCAAGTGCCCTTGCTCCACCTCCTCCGAGTGCGAGCCCACGAGTTTGTGAAACAAGATAACGAGCTAATGTGTCCTTTTGGTAAAAGTTTTTTATTGTTTCATCTTGAGGGAGGTAACTCTTTCGAACACCATCCTCCATCATTCGAATGGCACGGCCATTAAAGTTGCGAACCCGACCTTTCCAAAAATTTACAATCTCTCTTTTTTCTTGATAAAACTTTTCTGGATCCTGTTCCCAAATAATAATAAAGTCAGCTTGAACAACCAAAAATGGCATATCTGTTCTTGTTACAGTTTCATCAAAGTAAATATGTACGAGGGGAGTTTTCTTCCGAACATTCGTTAAATACTCTGAAATCCTTGTTGGATCCATCCCTCTGAATGTGGATATGGGCAAAGCAATAGAAAGGGCTTTCGTTTGTTCTCCATACTCATTTAAAAAGTTCTGAATTTTTTCCCCAAAATTGTATTCAGGTTCCAATGGAAGGTGGACACAGAGTCTTCGGAGACCCGTCATTTTTTGTTTGTTAGTTGGTCTTTCGAGATGGTCCCTCATCCGAGAACCCATCATTTGAATGATATTTTGAGCCAAAATTTTTTCTTGGGAAGCTAACTGTAAAAACAGTTTCCCGTCAAGTACATAGACTAGTGTATCAATCACGGCGATTGCCGAAGTGGAATGATTGGCGGCGGATATAAGTGAGTTTTCAGCAAGAACCTGTCCCGATCCGATGTAGACATGACTCACACCGCCCACATTTTCAAGTAGTATCTCTCCATATCGAATGATGTAGATATTTTCGGAGGATTCGCCTTTGTAGTATAAGGCTTCATGGCTTCGAATGAGTTTCTCTTTAATGTTATTGGCGATTCTTGCAAGAACGGCTGGAGGTAACTTCTTAAATAACTCAACGGACTTTAAAAATTTTTGAATCGCCTGCTTTTCTATTCCTGTCCGTTTCATCTTTCCCTCACCCTATTAAATTCGTATGTTTATCCACTCCTTCTTACGAAATTTTCTTACAAATGAGACTGCGAGGAGGAAAATCCAAATAAAAAATGCGATCCAAATCCCGATGGTACCCATTCCCAGTTGAATTCCGAGTAGATATGCCAAAGGCAACATGATCAGAAAGGAGACAAAGAGATACACGCCCATCACGTAATACATCATTCCCGCACTTCGAAGGGCTGATCCGATTACCATATGGTAAGCGTCTCCTACTTGGATGAGAGCAACGATACAGAGGGCTGGGTAAGCTGCTTCCATAACTGCCGGAACATCTGTAAAAAATCCAATCAACCAAGTTCCACCAAGTATAAAGAATAGTCCCATGCTCCCCATAACTATAGCAGAGAATGTCGCGGACCGCATAGTTCCTTCGTATGCCAATCTGATCTTTCCCTGGCCCATGGCTTGTCCAAGTATAGTCGTTGCTGCTATTCCAAAAGAAAATCCTGGCATAAATGACAAACTAAGGCAGGTTAAAACAACGCTAGCAGATGCAAGGGCCGTTGTACTAATCATTCCAGCTATTTTATAAAATCCAGAAAATGCAAAATTCACAAGCGTCCCCTCCAAAGCAGGCGCAAATCCGACTACACAAAGTTCTTTAAGTATGGAAAAACTTGGAGCGAAAATCGGATATTTAAAAAATAGAATTACATCCTTTCGAAAAAAGTAGAACAAAATGATCACGAGCGCGGGAATAGATGAATAAGTTGAAGCGAGCGCGGCACCTTTTACACCCATAGCAGGAAAACCTAAATTTCCGAAAATGAGAATCCAATTTAAAAAGATATTTGTGATGGATGCGGAAATGGATGAAATCATTCCGACCTGAACAATTCCAATACCATCGAAAAATCCTCGTAATGCGAACCCAACAAAAAATAAAACAGTACCTAAAAATCGATAAGATAAATAGACTCCAGCTGTTTCTATCACTTCTGGGTCATCACCAATTAACTTCATGATGTTTGGAGCATACAGATATCCAAACCAGGATAATATTATGCCAATAGCAAATGACAGATATACAGAATTTACTAATGTAATACCGACTCCTTTAAAGTTTTTTTCCCCAAACCGACGAGCGACAATAATTTGAACCGCCATGGACCCACCCATTAGGAATGCAAAAATCGAAAAATAAACCATTCCTCCGAAACCCACAGCAGCTAGCGGAACCTCTCCGAGTCTCCCTACCATAGCAGTATCTGCTACCATGATAGCCGTATAACTAATCATTCCAAAAAAAACTGGAATTGCCAGACCAAGAATTTTCTGATTCAATCGAGTTGGCTTTAGGATGCGTCTAATGTTATGAAGCATAATTAAAGTCATTCTTATATGTATACGGATCTGCACAACCACCTTTATGGATGTTTACCTGCTGAAACTTTGTTTCGCATCGGGAAACAGAACCCAAACCCAAGGTGGGAAATTTATCTCGACTCGTTCGAAAAGGCCTATGGTATTAAAATCAATCCAAAGACTTTTTTTGATGACTACAAAGATCCAAATCAATTCAAAAAACTATATCAATTCAGAGAGAAAGCCCCTTTTTTACATTTCCAAGCTAAATTTAATTTGATTATCGCATTGGTCAAGTTTGATGAAAGAGAGATTCGGGAAGTGACGAGTGATGTGGTTTTTTCACAGAGTTTAGAAGATGTAAGTTATTCAGAATATCGATTGATGTTTGGAAAGGATGAGCCTAAAGAAAGTTTTTTTGCGAAACTAATGGCTTCAGTCGAAGGTTTGGCGCTAGGTGAAGAAAAATCAAAATCGAATGGAAAATGTATAAATTCTCGACTGGCTATATCTCTGCATAGAGATAAAAATTACGAACAGCATTATGATTGGATGAAAAACTGGATGGTTAAGGATTCCATTTTACGAAAGTATTTAGTTGGGATCGATTTTTGTCATATAGAGGAAGGTTTTCCCGTTCGAGATAAACTTCATTTCTTTAATTCTGTTCATAAAGATAATAAATCTTCGCCTGACTCTAGTTTAGCGATTTTATATCATGTTGGAGAAAGTTTCCGAGACAAAACCCCGTTTTCTGCCGTTCGCTGGGTTTTGGAGGCAGGATTGGGGGGAGCCAATCGTTTAGGGCATGCACTTGCGCTTGGTATTGACTCTGACTTTTTTTTAGGGGATGAACGAGTAGAAACCGTTTCAGAAGCGCGAGCACAAGTTGAATTGGAACTGGAAGAATTAGACACGATATCTAGTTTTGGACCTTTCTACTCAAAGGACGAATTGGATGAAATTCGAAATGGTTTAGAGGGAAAGTCGGATAATGAACTTGTTTATACTAACTTTGATTCTACTAAATCGCAGTACCTTCACACCTTTCAGAACTTTGCCATGAGCAAACTTGCAAAAACGAATGCTGTCATTGAATGTTGTCCGTCTTCCAATCTTTATATAGGAATGTTAGAACACCACATAGACCATCCCATCCAAAGATTTGTTCAAAATGATTTAAAGGTTACCATTGCCTCTGACGATCCTGGTTTGTTTGGAACCACTTTGGAAGAAGAGTATTCTCATGCACACACTGCTGGACTAAATTCCAAGACCTTGGAATCCATACGCGAAACCTCATTCCAATACAGTTCCCGACGGCTTTGCGGGTGCGAATTCGATTGACCGAACTTCCTAGGGAGTTAACTTCGATGGTATGGGGAATTCGCCCAACCTAAAAATCTTAGTTATTGTCTCATTATTTACTTCTCATCTGGCGGTTGCACAGACGAAGGAAGGTTTTTATGACAATAACAACTACGACCTGCGTAATCTGCCATCCTCAGATCCTGAATCCAATGTGATGCCAGATGTGACCCAACCACCTCAATTTGAAAAACCACCACTTGCAACCCCTAAAAACGCTCGAACCCAATATTCAGGATTTGAATCGATTCCAGGTGCAGGTGCGCTATTAAACAGTGGCAGATTACCGACTAGCGGCAACAATACGAATCCCCAAGGCAATCCATTACTCAATCCACAGAATTCATTGATCAATCCATTAACAGGCGAAATCAATGAACAAGCTGTACAAAGAAGTTTGCAAAAGAGCCGACTCAAACAAGAAAACAACAAAAAGAAAAAAGAAGAGTTCGATGAAGAGGCAGTGTATGAAGAATCAAAATTCAGACGTGGCTATATAATCTTCTTTTTAACGCTACCTTTCGCAGTGGGCGCTTCTTCTGTTGCAGTTGCACTTTTACCTGCGGCAATGCAAAAAGCCGCTCTTGGCAGTGCAGTTTTATTAGTTGGGTCGATTGGTCTATCTGGAACAAATGTCTATTTGGACCAAAAGCGATTGGAAGAACATAGAGAAAAGAAAAAACAACTCGCTGATACAAAACCTTGACTCCCATCCGAATCATCGCCAGTTTAAGGCATTTTTTCCAAGAATTAGAACGTAAGAAACATGAAATCAGAAAGTATTATTTTGAGAACTTTCGATTTCTCGGACGTATTTTGTATACAATATCTGGAGTTCTCTCTTTCATAATTTTAATCTTTGAATATGGATTTTTTTATCCAGATGATTGGGAAACTTATGCTCGACTAACTGTATCAGTTCTAGTCTACTTTTTTATCCTTTACGAGATTTTATCATTTATATTCACCTCACAATCATTCGTTGATTATATCATCTTTCACAAAATAGAGATGATAATATTATTTTTAATCTGCATAGAATTTATATACAAAGATGAAATTACTCAGTTTACTTCTAACCTAATAATGCCAGGTGATGACGGAACTCTTCTTTTTTTATCAATCAACCAACTCTTGTTTTTTTTCTCAAATCTTGCTCATTTTTTTAGACTAAACAAAAATATTGAGTATAAGAAACTCAACCCAAGTTTTGTTTTAATTTTTTCCTTTATTTCTATTATCATTGTTGGAACGATATTCTTGCATTTTCCTAAGTCAACAAACGGGAATATTTCGACCATTGATATTATCTTCACTACTGTCAGTGCAACTTGTGTTACAGGACTGAGCACGCTGGATATCTCCCAATCTTTTACCAAAACTGGCCAAATGATTATTTTGGTTTTGATACAAATTGGTGGATTAGGTCTTATGACTCTCACTAGTTTTTTTTCTATCTTCTTAGCTGGAAAAGTTTCCGTAAGTGATACCCTTCTGGTTAGGGACCTACTTTCAGAGGAAACTATTGGAAAAGCTAAGGATATTCTAAAACAGATTACTATTCTTACTTTTTTAATAGAACTAATGGGGGCTTGCCTGCTCTATCTTTCAATTCCAAAGGATCTTGGATATTCCTCATCAGAACTTGTCTACCTATCAGTCTTCCACTCAATCTCTGCTTTCTGCAATGCAGGCTTCAGTTTGTTGTCGAATGGCCTTGCAACAGAGGGCTTCAAAATGAATTATAGTTTCCTGAGTTGTATAATGATCTTGATCATGTTAGGTGGAATAGGTTTTCCTATTTTATCACAGTTTAAATCCCGTTTACAGCACTCGGCAAATAAGAAATTTCGCTGGTCTGTTTCTACTATTTTAGCAATGTCGATTTCCGTTCTTCTTTGGACATTTGGAACCATATCTTATTTTTTTCTAGAATCTGAAGCAAGCCTTTCCTCTTTAAGTTGGGGAGATAAAATATTTCACTCTTTATTTTTTAGTATAACAACTC
Source organism: Leptospira sp. (assembly GCA_027533185.1). GTDB lineage: Bacteria > Spirochaetota > Leptospiria > Leptospirales > Leptospiraceae > Leptospira_A. The sequence goes on from JAPZTS010000001.1 coordinate 83,889, forward strand.
GTACGGCAGGTTTTAACACGCTGGATCTAACAAGTATGGGGATACCGATCACATTTTTATCCTTCTTTTTAATGTGGGTGGGCGCATCACCTGTTTCAACCGGCGGAGGTATAAAAACTACAACATTTGCTCTATCTTTTTTGAATATACTGAATCAAATCCGTGGCAAACAAAAAATGGAAATCCATTATCGAACTATATCTCCTGCGTCGATTTCTCGAGCTAGTGCAACGATCGTATTATCCTTGTTTGTTATCTTTTCTGCCGTCTTTGCTTTATTAATCACGGAAACAGGAAATTTTTTAGATCTTTGTTTTGAGGTGGTTTCTGCTTTTGGAACTGTGGGCCTGACTCGAGGAATCACTCCCAATTTATCCTTTTATGGAAAAGTTACCATTTGTATAGTAATGTTTATAGGTCGCGTAGGTATCTTAACTCTTTTGATTGCAATTTCTAAAAAATCAAAACAAAACGATTACTCATACCCAGAAGAATACGTTGTAGTAGGTTAAAATGCAAAAAAAGAAAATTGGCGTCATTGGACTTGGAAGTTTTGGGAATTTGTTCGCAAGATATTTATATGATGATGGACATGAAGTAATTGCCTTCGATAAAAACCCGGAAGTGATCGAAGAAATCAAAGATTATTCAACCATTGCAGTAAGGTTGGACGCTACTGATGAAGCAGCATTGATTTCACAAGGAATTCTGGATGTAGATGTTGCAGTCATTGCGCTCGCGGATGATTTTGAAACATCTGTAATTTGTGCAGATATTTTAAAAAGAATCGGAGTAAAAACCATTTTTGCAAGATACCAAACCGCCGTACAGAAAAAGGTTTTGGAACTTTTAGGTATTCGGGATTTGTTTAATCCTGAGGAAAAGGCAGCACGAAGTATGGCGGAAATGTTTTCCTATTCAGGTATGCGATCCAGTTTTTTATTATCCGATGACTATAGTGTCGTCGAAGTCAGTGTCCCAAAACGTTACATAGATAAAACTATTGCAGAAGCTGATATCCGTCACAGGTATAATATTAACATAATAACTATTAAGCGGATTTTTATTTCTAAAGAATCAAAAAGATCATCCGATAACCGAATTGAAAAAATCCTTGGTATTCCCAAAGGTGAGATGGTATTAAAAGAAGATGATATTATTGTACTATTTGGTTCTCAAAAAGATCTTGCAAAGTTTTTAGAAGGGTAATTCAGACAAAATGGGTTTAGTAGTAGGTCCCAAACGAATCATCTGTCTAACGGAAGAGCCAACAGAAATGTTGTATCTTCTTGGTGAAGAAAATCGAATCATCGGCATATCAGTCTACACGGAAAGACCTTCCATCGCAAAACAAGAAAAAACGAAAGTATCTGCTTTTATCTCTGGCAATTTAAAAAAAATCGAATCGCTAAATCCTGATCTCATCATTGGATTTTCCGATATCCAGGGACAACTTGCGAAAGATCTGATAGAAAGAGGATTCAATGTTTTAATCTTCAACCAAAGATCGATTCGAGAAATTCTGGACAATATGTACACCCTTGGCTCGATTGTTGGTCAATCGGAAAGGGCAAATTCTCTTATTAGCGGGTGGCAAAGGCAAATGGAAGCATGGAAAATCGAAGCGAGTCTTTCTTCCCACAAACCCAGAGTATTCTTCCAAGAGTGGGATGAGCCAATCATAACAGGAATCCAATGGGTTTCGGAAGCGATCGAGATTGCTGGCGGATATGATATTTTTAACGACCTAAAAGAAAAGAAAATGGCAAAGGAGAGGATTACGACAGCTGAAGATGTCGCAAAACGGAATCCTGAGGTTATAGTCGGATCTTGGTGTGGAAAAGCAATGGATTGGGACTGGGTTAGAAAGAAACCCGAATGGCAATCCACGCTAGCCATTCAAAAGGACCTGATCTTTGAAATGGATCCCTCCATCATCCTCCAGCCCGGGCCTGCACTCTTCCTCGAGGGAATTCCTAAATTGAAAGAGATATTCCGAACCGTAACCACGGACCTTTACGAATCTGAAAAGAAGTCTTTGTAACAAATCTGTCATATGTTTGTAACAAAGATATTCTATTTTTGAAACATATCTATCTGATATGGAGACATTCATGAAATTTCCAGGTAAAAAGACTATAGCCAAAGGCTCAGTGTCTTTTGTGATCGCACTTATCGCAGTCTTTACTCTAACAAGAACAATCGAAGCACAAAGTACAGAACCAACTGCCCCAACTACTACAACTGAAAATTCCGAAATCCAAACACCTCCTCAAAACACCGAGGCGGATGTGGCAGCGCCTAAAAAAGACTCTGATATTGGACTCATCAAACTATTCGTTACAGGCGGATGGTCTATGTGGCCCCTTCTACTTGCATCTATCGTAGGATTTGGAGTTATATTTGAAAGACTTTACTTTTTCTTCACTGCGAAGTTAATTCGAAAAGGATATAACCAAGATTTGGCGGATGCAATTGAAGCAGGCGGACTTAAATCTGTTGAAGAATTTTTGAAAGCAAACGAAGGACAAAGAATCACAGACGTTCTTAAAAATGGAATGGAAGTTTCTCAAAATGATCCGGAGATTTTCGCTTCCGGTATTGAAAGAGAAGCAGGTGAGGTGATCACTCTTCTCGAGAAAGGATTAACTGTTTTAGCGGCTGTCTCTACGATTGCTCCACTAGTTGGATTTCTTGGAACTGTTTCTGGTATGATCAATGCTTTCGATGCGATTGCAAATGCGGATCAGGTCAATGCTAAGGTAGTAGCTGGCGGTATCAAAGAAGCTTTGATTACTACGGCGGCGGGTCTTATCGTTGCGATTCCAGCGATGACATTCTACCAATACTTACAAGGTCGAGTTGGCTTTTTTACTTCCGAAGTAGAAGAAGCTGCGAACAAAATCTACAAAGAGTATCTGAAACTGAAAGCGGGAAGAAACGCTTAATCGAGAATAGTAAAACGTCATGATTAAGTTAAAGAAAAAACAAGAGTTAGAAGAAATATCGGCGGCATCGATGTCCGATATCGCATTTTTGCTCTTGGTGTTTTTTATGGTTACTGCGGTTTTCTTTGTTAAAGAAGGCTTGAATATCAGCCTTCCTCGCAAACAATCAGAACCTCAGCCATTCCTTCGAAAGAATGTATATGAAATTCTTGTTACGCAAGATAGATACAAAATGCGAAACCCTTCCATTGGAACAAAGGAATATGCTAATCTAAAAGACTTTCGGGATGATCTCAACAAAATGGAGATTCCTGATATTTCTAACAAATTGGCACTCATTGTTACAACTGGTGATACCAAATATGCCAAGATGTTGGATGCCCTTTCCGCAGTACAACTTCGTGGATTTGAAAAAATTTCCGTAAGAAAGAAACAATAGTATGTTACGCAGAAAAAAAGTCGCACCAACAGTTCCAGTAAGCTCCATGGCTGACATTGCCTTCTTGTTACTGGTTTTCTTTATGGTTACTTCGGTGTTGGATTCAGATCCAGACCTACCTATCGAACTTCCAGATGTTCCTGGTGGAGAACAGCTCAATAAAAAAATTGCGAACCTTTACCTGAGCGCAGATTCAGAGAGAACTGTCTACTTTAATGCCGTAAAACGACCGCTCAATGAAGCGTTAAGTGAGATTAGAGCCAAACTTACGACTACTCCAGATTTAAAGGTATTGATTCACGCAGACCAAAATTTGACTTATGAGGAATTGGACAATGTGTTCGAATCGCTCAAAGAAATTGGTGCATTGAAGATATCACTTGTAACACAGACCACCCAGGGTGGCGGTTTAAAAGGACAATAACGTGAACCAAGTTGTTACTCCTCCTAGAAGGTCCAAACGACAAAGAATCCATCGGTTCATCGATCGGTATCGTATGGAAACGGGGCTTGGGTTATCTGCCCTTATCCAGCTTCTCATCATATTATTTTGGTTCACTCCAAAATTTGAAGGAGACGGGCTTGATAACTTAGTCGAAGAAGTCGCCTTTATAGACAATGTCCAAATTCAAGAACCAGTGACAGATTCCAAACCTACTGATGGCGATTTTGATCTCACTGACAAAGAAAAAGTTGAGAAAAAAGAAGATCCAAGAGTGGCGGGCGCATCTGATCCGATTGTATCGGGAGCAACATCTCCCGTTGATCTTTCACCAAACGTGAGACCTGAATATACAAGCGAGGCAAAATCTCTTGGTATCACAGGAACGATGACTTTAGAAGTAGTGATTGCTGATACTGGCGAAGTACTTCGTGTCCGATCCGTTGGAAAGACGTTAGGCGGCGGTTTAGAACAAGAAGCAATCAATACATACAAAAGAAAGAGATTTTCACCGTCAATCCTGGAAGGGAAACCGATTACAGTAAAAGTTCTAGTACCAATTCGATTTACTCTAAATTAAACAGAATGTATACCAACAATTACAGAATCTATAGAATCAGATTCTGTAATTAGTTCACTTCAAAGAGTCTACCTATTCCAATTCTAGTACTTTGTCTTCCTCTGTTAAAGTTTGCGTTGGTTTGGGAATTTCTATCTTTTCAATTCGAATTTCATGAACAAAATTGGAATCTGCAAAAGAGTCCAAAATCGTAATCCTACGAGGATACTGTTTATCCAACCAAGGCTCATAAAAACCATATTTGAGTACACCTTTATAAAATCCAAACAACTCTCTATAAGTAAATTGAATCCACTCCAAAGCCCCAGAAGATTTCTCTAAATAAGCAACGTATTGATCTGTATCAGGATTTGCCTCTGGCTGAACGGATGTAAGATACAAAGATTCGTAATCTGCACCATTCACGCTGATTTTTCCAGAATACATTAGAATCGGAAACTCTTTCAGTCGCCATGGCAATGTGAGATACAAACGAAGTGATTCCAAATACACTCGGACTTCATCGTCAGCAATAAACACCTTACCTGTATCAGCCGCCACTTGGTAAGTGTCTTTTTTGACCAAACCATAGATCAATCCTTTACTTTGGCCGCTTAAAAACTCGATCTCCATGGCATCTTTTTCAAAATCGATGAAGACTCTAAGTCTAGGCTCGTCTTCCTTAATGGGAGTAAAGAATCGTACAAACTTAGATTTCCAAACATCCTTGATAATGAACTGAACTGATTTGAATTTTTTCCATTCGCCAGGCTTGAGTTCTTTAAAGTTTGGATTTTCTAAAATCTCTTCCCCTTTCTTTCTTAGGGATTCATTATAACCAGTATTCGCTAAAATGGCTGGGCGAATATCTGCTAAAGAACAAGTGACGAAAGTAGAAATGAGTAGTAGTGCAAAGAAGAATTTGTTAAAAACGCTTGCACTGCAATTGGGATAATGATTCAAGAAACAGGATTGATAGAATTTACGATGATAATGCAAGAGAGTAACCTTTTGAAGCGTGAATCTGGGCTACCTCCAAGTTCATATAAATTGAATTAGATGTCAAGCGAGGAAGAAATGAAGGCTGGTTTCCCAGCCCTACATTAGTGAGTGAATTAAGCTTTTGCAGCTCCCGTTTTTTTGATCGATTCAGCAACTTCATTAATTTTTGCTTTTACTGATTCGATTTTTCCTTCAGGCATTTTTGCTTTGATTTCTTCAGCAATTTTTGTGTAGTTTTCTACGATTTTAGAACGAGTCTCTTCGTAGTTTTTTCCAGCAACACTTGAGAATTCTTTAATGTCTGTTAGGATTTTATCAACGGATTGACGAACTTTCACTGAACCTTCAGAATTATCAGAAGCACCTTTAGAAACTAGCTCATTATAAGTTTGCTCTAACTGTGTTTTTGCCTTATCAAGACCTTCTTTTCCAGATTGGAAAATTCCGATTCCAGCGTTAAGGATGTCCATTATTTGTTTTTCCATTGTTTAGCTCCTGGTTTTCACCTATTTGTGCAGTGCACAATCCAAATATGTGCGATGCACAAAATAGTGCAAGTCTTTTTTTGTGCGATTTACGAACTTTTTTAGAGATTCCCGATGAGTTTCTCTCTTTGGTGGGCCATAATATTTTTCAAAAATTCCACATACGCTTCTCGACCAAGGTAATTGATCTGCGAAACTCCCGATTTTACAGCGGCTTCCGCAACTGCCGGTGCCACATGATACAACACTCTCGCATCTAAAGGTTTAGGAATAATATAATTCTCGTTAAACTCAATGGCTTCGTTTCCATAAGCTTCTCTTACTTCTAAAGGAACTGGTAGTTTCGTTAGGTCACTTAACGCGTATGCGGCGGCAAGCTTCATTTCCATATTGACTACTTTTGCGCGGATATCAAGAGCTCCTCTAAAAATAAAGGGAAAGCCTAAAACATTATTAACTTGGTTTGGATAGTCACTTCTTCCAGTAGCCATAATCAAATCAGGTCTTGCCTGTTTTGCATCCGGGTACGGGATTTCAGGATCAGGGTTGGCAAGAGCAAACACGATAGGACGATCCGCCATGGACTTAATCATTTTTTCATTTACAACATTTGCAACAGATACGCCGATAAAAAGATCTGTTCCAGGGAAAATTTCTTCTAAGGTATTAGCATCTGTTTTACGAACATAAGGGAGTTTGGACTCATGTAGATTTGTTCGTTTATGGTTGATGACACCTCGCGAATCTAACATATAAATATTATTATGGTCTACACCGATATGGGTCAGCATTTCTGCAATGGAAATCGCTGCGGCTCCCGCTCCATTGATCACTACTTTTAGATTATTTGCTTTTTTTCCTGTTAACTCGAGTGAGTTTAGAAGGGCTGCAGTTGAAATAATTGCAGTTCCATGTTGGTCGTCGTGAAAAACTGGTATTTTCATCGACTGGTCCAGCGTTTTTTCAATATGGAAACACTCTGGGGCGCGGATATCTTCTAGATTGATTCCACCAAATGTTGGTTCAAGTGCCTTTACAATTGTGATAAATTTTTCCGGATCTGTTTCGTTGATCTCAATATCGAATACATCAATACCAGCAAACTTCTTAAATAAAACAGCCTTTCCTTCCATAACTGGTTTTCCAGCGGAAGCCCCAATATTTCCTAAGCCTAGAATAGCCGTTCCATTTGTGATGATTCCCACCAGATTTCCGCGATTGGTATATTCATACACAAGCTCTGGATGTTTTTCGATTTCTAAACAGGGATAAGCGACACCGGGTGAGTATGCTAAAGAAAGATCGTAACTATTTTCCGTTGGTTTGGTGGGTACTACCTTGGTCTTTCCTTTCGGAAAACGGGAATGGTACTCGAGTGCGCTATTTTTCATGGTCGATTTTCCCAGGATTTTGAATTCACAGGAAAATCCTAGAATAAAATGGCAAAATAGCTCTGCAAAAATGATTGAAACCCTATCAATTTCCCTGTATTCCTTTCAGAACTAATTCAAAGAAGGGACATATTTGGAAATCATCGGTGAGTTTTTAGGAACAGCAGTTTTGATACTTTTGGGAAATGGAGTGGTCGCAGGAGTTCTATTAGAAAAATCCAAATCCAAAGATGCTGGCTGGATCTCAATTACTGCTGGTTGGGCGTTTGCGGTTCTTTTTGGAGTTCTCGTTGCAAAGACATTTGGAAGTCCTGGAGCACATCTAAATCCTGCCGTAACGCTCTCTTTTTGCATCCAATCTGGCGAATTCTCCAATTTTATTCCCTTCGCATTGGCTCAAATCTCTGGCGCGGCATTCGGAGCATTTTTAGTATATTTGCATTACCTTCCTCATTGGAAGGAAACAAAAGACCCAGGGAAAATCCTTGCTATCTTTTCTACGGAACCTGCAATTTCCAATGTCGTTTCCAATAGCATAAGCGAAGGTTTTGGCAGTTTCTTACTAGTCTTGGGTATTCATGCAATATATACTCCGTTACATGGCGGAACTTCGGTTTTTATTGGAACTGGACTTGTTGCAATTCTTGTTTGGGCAATTGGACTTTCGATGGGAGGAACCACAGGTTATGCGATCAATCCAGCACGGGATTTAGGTCCGAGAATTGTTCATTATTTTTTACGAATTCCTAATAAGGGAAACTCTAACTGGAAGTATGCGTGGCTTCCCGTAATCGCCCCACTTTTTGGTGGTGGACTTGCGGCTCTAATTATAAAGTGGCTCCAGTAAGAGAGTTTCCATGAGTCATTTCCTAGAATTTGTTCGTTCCCTCTTCCAATCGCCAGAAGGAGTTGAACTCCGCTACCAACGTTACTTCGTTGCCACGAATTCTATTTATGTTCTCGCTGGACTGATTCATCTAGCGTTTATATTTTTCTTTTTGGCCGTTGGAGCTAAAGAAATGGCCCTATTTAATATAGGAAGTGTATTTTGGTTTGGATTTACGATCTGGATCAATCGAAAGAAGTATCTTTTTACCTCACTTTATCTTTGTTTTCTCGAAGTATTTTTACACGCCTTAGCGGCCACTTACTTTTTTGGCTGGGGTGCTGGATATCAATACTATATGATGCTTTTTGCAACTGGAATCTTTTTGCTTCCTCCAGGAAAAACATTTCTAAAATTTGGAAGTATAGTGATAGGATGTTTTTTATTTGCATCTACGTACTATTATTCGATCTCAAATCCTCCCATTTATGTTTGGGATCCTTCCTTTTTAGCTTTAATCAATGTTTCCAATATCATCTTCTCAACTCTATTTCATGCGGGCTTCGCATACTATTTTACTCTCTCTGCAAATATAGCGGAAGAGTCTTTAGAAAGAGAAAACAATGCTCAAAAAGCTTTTTTTCAAAACATATCCCATGAACTTAGAACTCCACTGACCCTAATTTCGGGCCCATCGGAATCAGCCGTCCAGAGGGGTGAAGGATTACCAGAAAGTGAAGTCAGATTGATAGTAAACCAATCTAGAAGGCTAACACGACTTGTAAACCAACTCTTGGATTTACAAAAAATAACATCTGGGAAGATGGAACTTAAAAAGTTAAAACTTCCATTAGGTGAATTTTTGAACCAAATTGCCGAAAACTTTACTTCTTATGCAAAGAGAAAAAAAATTCAATTCGACTTAATACTTCCCACAAACTCTATCTATGTGGAAGCGGATCCAGAGCAATTGGATAAATGTATTTTCAACTATCTTTCCAACGCCATAAAATTTACTGAATCTGGAGGCAAAATCATCTTAGAACTGAGCTTAAATGATTCTGAGGCTGTTGTTTCTGTTAAAGACACTGGGATCGGAATGAACTCTCACCAAATGCAAAGATTGTTTTCACGGTTTGGAATCAGCGAGGCATCTCTTACTAAGGAGCAAGAAGGAACTGGCCTTGGTCTTTCGCTGGTTAAAGAATTGGTCGATCTTCATGGCGGTAAGGTAGGTGTTGAAAGTGAGCTTGGTAGCGGATCACATTTTTATTTTTCACTTCCTATTATAAGAGATTTTGAACATGGAAGTTCGGACCAATGGCTGTCTTATAATACCGTCCAACACGAATATATCTCTGAGGATCCATTTGAATGGGTTGCAGGTGGTGTAATGGATTTGGGTGTTCGGTCTCAAAAAATTTTGGTGGTTGAAGACAATCCTGATTTAAGATCTTATATTGGATCTGTTTTAACACGCAACGGATTTCATGTATTTGTTGCCCCCGATGGTCAGGCAGGTATCGAATCAGTTTTTAAAGAATCTCCAGATCTCATAATATCAGATTTAATGATGCCAAAAAAAAGTGGCTTAGATTTGATCCGAGAGGTTCGTAAGAAAGATCATCTGAAATCCCTACCGATTATATTACTGACTGCAAAAGCTGATGATTCCACAAGACAAGAAGTTCACAAAGAGGGAGCTGATTTCTATCTCTCCAAACCATTTATAGAATCAGAACTGCTTAATGTGATAAAGAATGCAATTAGACTCAAAGAAAAGGAATCCTATTTCAGAGAAGAACTAACAAGAGGTATTCGGATTCAAAAAAAACTTTTTCCGCCAATACAATATGATTCGAAATTTTTAACAATTCATTGTGAATTTTATCCAAGTGATGGTATCGCAGGAGACTACTATTTAGTCAAAGACATTGGTAATGGCAAAACTCTAGTGTTTTTGGCAGACGTTTCGGGACACGGGTTTGCTGCGGGTATGATCTCGGCAATGTTATACTTTATTCTAAAACAAACGGATATCTTGATCGACGATCCTATGCTTTGTTTGAAGAGGATCAATTCCTATTTATACGGCAACACTGCGGGTCTCTTCGTAACCGCAATTGCAGTTGTTATCGATTCTAATTCCAATAAATTCTTTTGGTCAAAAGCCGGTCATGAAGATATCTATTTTGGAAAAAAAGACAAACAGCTATTGCCTCTCTCAGGAAAAGGGAAACCACTTGGGCTATTCCCAGATTGGGATGGAAATGTAGAAGAAGTTTCCTTCTCTCCTGGAGATAAATTGTTTTTATGTTCAGATGGTTTATTTGATTCACAAAATACAAAATCTGAAAGTTTTCGCGATTCTGGTTTTGTAAGCTGGTCTTCCATTAGTAAAAACTGGTCAGAAAAAAATTCTATAAAAGGATTGATTGAATCTGCCAAAAATTTCTCTGGAAAACAGGCTTTTGAAGATGATGTCACTGTTTTGGAAATACAGTTTGAGAATTTAGCAACCAGACCTTAATAAGAAAGACCGTATTCCAAAAGTAATTAAAAACAGAAAACCAAGTCCAACGATCCAATTTCCGTACTTTCTATAAATTGTTTCGATAGGCTTTGTTGGGGCTGAAGCAACCAAAACACCATCATTTCTTTCGTAATATTCCAAACTCCCTCGTGTTCTTCCATACGCATCAAAAATACCAGACAAAGCACCCCTTGTCGAACGAACAATCGTTGTTCCATTTTCAATACCACGAAGAATTGCCATTTGAGTGTGGAATGGATCGATTCCTTTCCAATCGGAAGCCGCAATCAATGTAACACCTGTTCCTAGGTCAGAATGTGTTTTTGTCAGACTTAGACTATCAAAATCATAACAGATAGCAGCCGATAACTTTCCGAATGGAGTGTCGAATACTTTTACATCCGAATCTACCTTAGATATCGGTTCGCCGGGTGGAATGAATTGTTTGAAATAGGTTTGTCGAATCTCACCTGTGTTTGAAATCCAATGGATTTTATTTTCCATAAAGAATTCACCTGGTTTCAATGGAATGACAATGGCCGCAATGATCTCAATCTTCTGTTCACTAGCCAGGATTTGTATCCTTTGTAAGAAGCTATTCTCATCATTTTTTTGAACTAGGACTCCGCCTTCATTCCAAACTACGACTTTTGCACCTTCCTTTGCAGCCTGGATCGTGCGACTTATCACCAAATCCGTGTTTGCTTGATTCTCAAGAGGATGATTCCAAAAGGATTGGATATCCTTTTGAGAAGTAACAGTCGCAAATTTTAGAGTCTCCCCTTGAATGGGAAGCGTTAAACGAATCGCACCATACATGTAAAGCCCTACAAGGACACCCATAAAAAGGATGAGATGGTATTTCAAATGTTTCGAAAGAGATTGTGTGGTTTCCAATTCAAACCATGTTCGTTCAATCAGAACATTGCTCCAATAGATAATGAAACTAAGGCCTGTTGCACCTAATATGGATGCTGACTGGAGTAAAACTAAATTGGAAAGCTGGCTATTTGCCATCATCCCCCAAACTCCAAACTCAGAACTGATACCGCCAAGCCACTCCATAATCGCGAATAGAAAGGCGAAGCAAAATACGTTCCAATAAGAATCGTTTGTTTTCTTTCGAATCCAATTTTGAATCCACAATAGCAAACTAAAGACGATTCCTCCTTGGATACCTGAACTCAAAGCTATGAAAGCATGAAATGGCTCTGAAACGATTCGAAAGGTAGAAATAGTTTGTATAAAAATTAGTGAAACGAGTAAGACCCAAAAGGAATAGTCCAGTCTTATATAACGAAGAAAAGGAACAAGAGCCACCCAAGCGAAAATAGGAATATTCCATCGCATCCCGGTAAAACCTAATAAGATTGCGCCAAGACCAAGCAAAATCCATTTATAATTTGATACTTTGATCGAATTTGAATTAATGTTTAGCAGTTTTTCCACCGGCACCTACCCATAAAAGTTGAAGTGACTCAAGCCACATCGTTTCTAAATTTAATTTTAATTGGGAACATAGGATAGGAACTCCAAAGAAAAGGGACCCAATCGCAACACCTAACGCGTTTATATTTGATTCTTCTCGTAACTCCTTACTTTTTATCGCGTCTCTCAATCCCTTTTCAATGAGATCTTCTACACCTCCTGCCGGAAAATTTTCAATATCTTTTATCTTAGGAAACAAAAGATATCTTTCCGCTAAGGTGAGTTTTGGAATTTGCAATTCTTTTTTACTCCGAGCTTGGAGAGAGATAATCTCCAAAAGGATTCGTGAATTTTTTTTAGACTCTTTTGCCGTATAACGAAAGATTGCTGATATCAATGAGTATCCTGATATTTCTTTATTTTTTTTAGAATTCATTCCAAAGGCAAAAACGCTGACCGATAAACTCCAAATTTGGATAAAAAACAATACCATGTCCTCTTTTTCAGGAAAATAATTGTAAAAAGTTGGTTCAGAAACATCGGCTTGTTTCGCGATATCTTTGATTTTGATTATTTCGAAAGGTTTGTTTTCCAGTTCCGAAAGAAAGACTTGAAGGATTCGAATTCTTGTTTTAGCGAATTTCCGCTCCTTTAATGGCAATTCTAAAAATTGTTCGCTTTCTATTTGAACCGAGAGTTTCATGGGGTCTTTTTGGAAGACTCCAAAAATATTTTTTATAGTCAACTATATTTTTATATTTAACTATATTTTTTCTTAACCACTTGTTGAACAAATCTCCTAGAAAAGTAATGTGAGAGAAATTTAAGGATTTCTTTCACCAATCCTTGGGGCTCTCCAAGATTGGGCATAGCCAAGGAGTTTTACTTCACTGTAGTAAAACTCCATTTTTTACTCCAGAACCTTTTCCCCCGCCGAATCCCCTCCGCCTCAACAGTATATGTTTCGTTAGGTTCTAAAGGATCCTGACTCATGATCCAAATTTCAGTTTCCCCTCCGATCCCGTATTTTCTATCTGAAGGTTGGATCAACCAATGTGGAACCATCTTCCCTGATCCATTCTTCAATTTGGCCTTAAACTCTTGGAGGTCATAAGATCTTTCTTGGTAAAATTTGATAGCGATGGGATATCCAACAATTTGGTCGTCATCTTCCAAGGGAGTAGTATTCGGAAGTTCATTTCGCATCGTGAGTGGAACTCCTTTCATGTTCTCATAAGGATATACACTAACATCTGGTGCTATGTTTTGAACCACGTTGAGGTATTGGTGGTTGAGCCCCACTAGACGTAAGACTGCTTTTTGATATATACGATTTTCAGATTCTGCAAAACCAAATCCCATTTTCATATAACCTAGACTTGTGATAGGTCTTCGATGAAGTATTGTTTGGTGCCAAGTATCAATGGCATTGTCACCTGTTTCATCACCGAACGAAATTACTTCCGCCTGTGTTCCATAACGAAACTCTTTTTTTGATCCTTCTTGTGTAAAGAGTGGCAAACCTTCCTTCTCATCATGTGCGCCCAATCCTTTTGTAGAAGGATGACCTTCATTTGCTATTAAATAACGAGCATGGGCTTCTGATGCCATACACAAACGAAAGTCCATTTCCATAGGAATTGCACCGTGACCTACACGAAATCTATTTAGTTTTTCAAATGTCTTTCGATACATGACGGACAATCTTTCGTTTGGAGATGCCAATTGCCAATGAATGATCACCGTACTTGGAAAAAGTCGTTTCAATTTTGCAAGCGCTTCAGGTTTTAATGGATTGCCATCCACATGAATTGTTTTTAAGGATCTTAGGCCCTTTAAGGAATCAGGAAAATCCTGAATTTGATTGTTTCGAAGGCTAAGGTATTCAAGATTCGTTAACTTACCAAGTTCATTTGGAAGCAATTCAATTTTGTTATCACTCAAATCCAAAATATTCAATTTTTTTAGGTTTCCAATCGAAGCAGGAATTGACGTAAGCTCATTTCCACCTAATGAAAGTTCATACATATCGGTTAAACTGCCCAAAGAATCAGGAATGGTTCGAATCGAATTCCCAAAAAGATTTAGCGTCTTCAATCGTTTCAAACCTCGAAGATCAGATGGTAGAGATTCCAGTTCATTGAAACTGAGATCCAATTCCTGAAGATTGCCCAATTTTCCCAATGAAGGCGGTAGTTCTTCTAGTTGGTTAAAACCCAAAAAAAGACCCTTAAGGCTTGTTAGGTTTCCGAGACTGATAGGAAGCACTCTCAGCTGATTGCTACTTAATTCCAAAACAGCAAGATTTCGTAGAGAACCAATTTCTGTTGGTAATGATATTAAATCGTTTTGTTTGAGATGGAGTATTTCTAGCTCAGTAAGATTTTGAATTTCATGTGAAATCGACTGAATTCGATTGTTCCATAAATATAAATACTGTAACGATTTTAAACCACGGATCGAATCAGGTATTTCCGAAATAGAGTTGGAATGAAGCCAAAGTTTTGTGAGAGATCCTAACTTTTCTGTACTTTCGAATAGAGTCTCAATTCGATTGTGCGATAGGTTAACCTCCTTTAGGTTTCTCAATTCACCAAGTACTTCAGGCCATTTCCGAAACCGATTGTCCATGAGATTGATATCTGTGATGGTTTGGATTTCACCGAGAGAATTAGGAATTTCCTGAAGTTCATTGGACTTTAGATTTAATCCCTTCAAATTTTTTAAATCTCCAAATCTGGAAGGAATCTCTTTGATTCGATTGTTATTTGCACTTAACCAAGAAAGATTTATAATCTTTGTAATCACTGTTGGGAACTGAACGAACTCATTTTCGGCAATATCAATTCCTTCTAACCTCTGCAAATTTTGCATTTGATTGGGAAGCGAATTGAGTCGATTAGAGGGGAGGCGAAGTTCAATCAAATTTAACAATTTACCTAGCTCATCAGGAACCTCTTTCAACCCAACGGAAATATCCAATCGTTCCAATTGATTGATATTTTCTATCGTTGGCGAAAGACTATCAAAATCTCCCTCTAGTTCTAATCGTTTAAACTTTGGTAAACTTCCAAGTTGCATTGGAAAATCCAAAGGTGCAGCATATAGACTAAGTCGCTCCAATTCTTTATTCCGAAAAAGTTCATTGGGAATGGTGCTGATTGGTGAACTTTTATTTCCGAGTGCAATCCTGGATTTTGAGAAATTAGAGGGAATATCATTAGCATATGTTAGTTGCTTTGAAATCAAAAACAAGGAAAGGAAAATAGTGCATCTTAAAACCGTTAACTTGAAATCCTTTCTCACCATAAATACTCTCCAGTTGAAAATCTAGAGCATAAACTATGGAATCTATAACCGATTCTTCGAGTCTTTTTTTTGGCAGGTAAAAAAATTAATTCCGAGTCTCAGGTCCAATCCTTCACATTTGATTGGGCTAATAACACAAAATCTCTCAGAAAATCGCGATAGGTTGTGATGGTTTCAAATTTGTTTTCCCTCGCAGGATTGAAGATGCCACGCTTACGAAAGAGCTTTGATGGATTTTCTTTGATATCGGACCAAGTGCCCACTTCCAGGGTAAGGGGCAAAAACTTGGATTTCAAATTTTCAACTTTCGCCTTATCCAGAAAATAATCATAGAACCGATCCCAAAGATCACCATGGGTCGTATAAGTTTCGCTCTGCGGGCCAAATTTAAATCGAGTATGTCGTCTACCATTGGCGAAAAAATCTGCCATTTTTTCATAAATAGGAGTATCTAAACAAGGTGTCTTAGTTTTTGCATAAGGCCACCAAACATGATCGATAGTTCCAAACCCGGAGTGAACATCTAGTACGGGTAATACGGATGTTTTTAAATGAAAAAAATATTGAGATAGATAGCGAAAGAGTGAACGAGATTCTGGCTCAAGCGAATGCCCTCGAAAGTAAGGAAGTTTGTTTGTCCAACTTTGACCTCCAAAAAAGGGTGGTGCCATCTCTGCATCAATCCCGGAATTTCGCATGAGGTCCACGCCAGCAGGGTTTGACCTTGTTTTCCTCGCAACGCCTCCTGGATTCATAACGGGTATGACAATAAGCCCCACTTTGCCTTTTTCAATCTCTGTTAGATATCCTGGACTTTTTTTGTGAATGATATACTCTAAAAAATCTAAAACAATCCGTATACCGACTGTCTCTAGTCCATGAACTCCAGCCACAATACCTACGGGATGTTTGGCGATTGCTTTGGGAGTTCCTATTTCTAGACAATGAATCGGAAATCGAAAGCCTTCCGCAGTTTTCCTAGAAAAACCTAATTGGTTGATGCGAACGAGTTTCCCACCAATTTTGGCAATATCCAAAATCCGTTTTTCATATCGATTGAGTCTTCGTAATCCTCTTAACATAGTGTTTGTAACTTAATGAGCGGAGTGATTCTTACAAATTTCACTGGTTTTGAAATTTTCTAAACTCGACACAGCTTGGTATTCTATCAATTGAATTTGATTTTAGATCAGCACAAGTCTGTTTTAAAATTTCTTCATGACAATTTCGATACAGTTTTTGAATGATGAGCAGTTTTTCTCCAGAAACTTTGTATGCTTCACTCTCACGGAAACGTTTCTGACAATTGGTTTCGGAGAGTTGATCAATCACAAATTTTCGCTTCTCTTCAGATATGGAATTGAAAGAGCCCTCTCCACAATCTCTGATTTTAATACATATATCGGATGTTAAGCGAAGAGATTCATTTTGCCATTCTAGGGGAGCATTCGACTTACCTTTTTTGCAGCTAAAAAAAGTAACGTTTAGAAAAAAAAATACCACAATAAAAAAGATGAAATAGATTCTATTCATTTGAATTGGTTTCCTTCTTTCGAATCAAAATTTCGATTCTTTCTTCCTTGGCTTTTTTTTCAGGAGTATCTGCGGCGATTGACTTTTGAAATTGAGCATACCCTTGCACGGAAACTGACTCTTTAGGAACACCATACTCGTTCACAAGTTTTTCGGCAAGTAAAGAAGCTCTATGCGAGTGGTAGTCCCAAGAGTTTTGGAACTTGGACTTGTCAATATTTTGTTCATATGGTATTTGAACTCGAATTAAGATATCTACATCCAAACCTTTGGAGAGTTCTGCTAGTTGAGAAAATGCAAATTGTAAATCTGGGTCTGATTTTAATACGTCATCTGTTCCGATGCCTGAACTAAAGAATGTTAACTTCAGTTCTTCAGTTTCAGCAAGACCTAATTTTAACTTTGCCTTCTCCTTTAATGTTTTAAGTGCAAACCCAATCCGTTCCCATAAGCGAAATACTTGGGTTTTTGGAACCATTGTATCATCTTCCAGAATCCCTGCCCCGCCTTCAATCACTAGACCTAGTGAGGAAACATTGAGCCCAAATCCTTTTCGTATATCTTTCGCTACATCATTTAGCTTTTTAGAATCCACTTTACT
Source organism: Leptospira sp. (assembly GCA_027533185.1). Taxonomy (GTDB): domain Bacteria; phylum Spirochaetota; class Leptospiria; order Leptospirales; family Leptospiraceae; genus Leptospira_A. The sequence continues at coordinate 101,385 of JAPZTS010000001.1, forward strand.
AATTGCATATAATATGATAAATAAACCTAGGAGTAAGGTAATCATATCGGCGTAGGTCAAAAGCCATCGTTCGCCTTGTTCTGTTTCGATTTCTTCTGAGGTTTGTCTTCGTCGTCTTCTTGAATATCTCAAAACTCTACCTCATACCAGGAAACATTTCATCGTAAAATTCCCATTCTCTCTTTTCCACAAAATTAAAAAACTCGGAAAAGACCTCTTTTTTGACGGGCAAAGTTGCATAATATCCATTCTCAACCTTTTCAAACAAAGGGTAAACACCTAACATCTTAGCCATGACTGATGCTGGTTTGATAACAAAAGCAGCAATAGGTTTGTGTGCCAGCTCATAAAATTTTTTTAGATTGATAAGCACAATTCCCAATTGTTTTTTGCGAAGTTCCGATTCGCCAAACTCACAATAAATGCCTTTGTATTCAATGAGATCTATTTGCCTTTTCCCATCCCATCCTTTCGATATCAAAAGTTGGCCCATTCGAATATCAAGCTCATCTGTGATAGAATTCAACTCCATAAGTCTTTCGACATTCTCTCTGGAAGTTTCTTTCATCATTTGTTTTACCTTATCATACGTAGAATAGGCCAATGCTTCCCATTCTTCCTTTCCATCTAAGTTGTAAACGGTCTCAAAAAAAAACTTAGCCATCTCAATCGTTTCTTTTCGGTTGAAATACTCCGAATAGAATTCGTGAAATCTCTCCACCTGAGCCCGAACAATTTCCCGCCAAGCTAACTTTTCGATTTCACTTAATTCATGTTTCATGGAGATATATTTTTCTCGGAAGATAAACTTGGCAAAATATAGGAAAAGAATCCCTGTTGGTCTAGTTCAAAATTACTGATCGAATATTGGTTGGGAATCGAAACTACATCCTGATAAAATTTGTAAGTCGATCGAAAAAAAATCTTAGGTGGAATCGTTTCCAGGGGAGTGTAATAAAATTTAACTCCATACCGAAACTGAGATGCCCAACCTTCTTTTGTGACTTCTAACATTGGATAATCGGCAGGAATCCTTTTTGATTTTTGTTTATTAAAAACCTCTTCTCCTTTTTTGTATACACGCACACCCGCAGTTTCACCAGCCAAACGTAGATTCCCTTTGTTTGGGAATGAAAAAGTAAGATAGGTTAGACTTACAAAATTTCCGCGATTTTTTAGTTGAATCGTCACAAGAGATTCTTTACCAAGTTCCCATTTTGGTTCTACTTCCATAGTCAAAAAAGATGGGATGGGTTGCATCGGCAAATTGGGAATCATTTCCCAAGAATTAAAAACAAACTCTTGAGAGTAATTGGGACTTTTGTTAAAAATTCGAAAGGATTTTTCTTTGGGGATATATTCAAAATCGAGTCTCTTCGTTCTTACCAATTCCTCATGTTCTTTCAACTGAAATCCATCCCATATTTTTTTACCTTTACGATAGCCTAATGGAATGGAAAATTGACCTAACGGTGGTTCTTCGACTAATACTTCTAAAAAAACAGAATTAAAGGAATCTCCAGGAAGTTCTGCAAGCACTACACGACGAATCAAATCTCCGGAAAAAGCAACTTTCTCTGTTCCCGGAATTTTCCCAGAAATCCAACGATTTTGATTGGGATCATAATATGTTGGCCCCAAAGTTTCGGAAAAAAATTCCTGTTTCCAGATCAATTGCCAACTACCATTTAACTTTTTGTAGGTGGAGATTACTTCCGATTTTCCAGATTGCGAAAGAACTATCACTTCCAAGTCTGGGTTTTCATCCAAATTTATCTGTTTGGACCCCAAAATTCGAACGGAGGCTTCCGATTCTTTACCGTAAAGCTGTTCTTTCAATTCAGATTCGCTAGGGGCATCTTTTGATGAACATCCAAGTGCCAAAACTACCAAACAAATACCGAATAGGAGATTGAATTTCATAGATTCCTTCATTCCGTAGAATCAAAACCCTCTTTCAACAATTTTTACTATCCAACCGTTTTGGATCCAATAAGCTGTCTAATATACAGAACGGGGGCGACATTGGTTTCGACTGTTGTTGGCTTGGATTCAGTGGCACGTAGGGGTGAGGGACCTCTTAAAAACCTTCAAAACAATAACTGCAAATAACGAATTTGCTCTAGCAGCTTAATTTTAAGCTCTACGGTTTCTCTGGCTGTTTCCTTGGGTGGCTAAGAAACCGACACCTCTCTAAGGACTTTTTGGCTCTGTCGTCTGCTTCGGACCAAATTGTAAACTAAGTGGAATGGGAAGGAGTCCCCCGTTTGTAGGGTAAGTCCTTCCGACATTTATTTGCAAACTAAACGTGTAGAAGCTGCATTTGAGGGCGATAGGACCTGGGTTCGAATCCCAGCGTCTCCAAGATATTATCAAAATAATCACAAATGAATTCTAGTGAACGAACAAAAGTTCGCTGGGATTCGAACGATTTTGCAAGTGAGGACGAGTAGGAAAAAAGGCAAGACACCTTGCGTTTTTTCCGTAAACGAGACCGACCGAGCACAGGATGTGCGAGGACTTGGAAAAGACGGCCTGGAACGTGTTCGACCCGGATGGGAGAACCGTGGAAGGCGAATCCCAGCGTCTCCATTTGTAAAATGACTTTTATCTCGCGCTCATCTGACCCTCCTGGTCAGAATTCGCGCCCGCACCCATCCGTGGGTGCTTTTCGATAAATGTCATTTTACTTACATTACTTAGCTAAAGTATATTCAGAATCAAATTATAAACAACAAACCAAAGTTCGCTGGGATTCGAACCAGACATCGGAACCAAAATTCAAATTGTTTACTATCACTCTCTGGAGAGACTTTTCTCTCCTCGGAGACTGAATGAACTTTTATTTCAAAGACTTGTCTATCCAAGATTTTTAAATGGTATTGCGGCAGAGGTATACACAAAACGACTCCGAACATTAAGTAAAACAGATAAACAATACAAACCGGGAATACTAAGCACGCTCCACATAGCAGGAAATCATCTCAACTTCAACCCACATGTCCATGCGATCGCCACCAGAGACCTTGTTGAGACAAAATCATGTGAAATCAAACAAATCCATTTTCTACCGCGCTACGACTGGCAAACGACAGTTTGTAAATACGTATTTAAGAAAAAAATGCTAAACAAAGACGAATATACTTTCTTCTTGAAAAGCTACTCTAAAGGTTTCCATGTCTACTTTGAAAAGATTAACATAGATAAAAGCGATTCCATCTATCGTATTGCTGAATACATGGCGTTCGGAATCTTCCACAATAGCCAAATCCAATGGCTTGGCCTCATTATGTCCCATCCAAAATTTCTTCGCTTTTTTTTGTTTTTTTCCCGAAAAAATATAGTCGCCTTTAAGTCTACTGAATTCCTATAATGAGCAATCTCTCTCGCATAACCTGAACCATATCTGAATATAAAGATTTGGTAGTAGAAAAACTCTTAGGAAGTTCCTATGTGGTCAACTTGCTTTTCAAACTATTATGATAAAGAATTTTGTAGTATTGCAAAGAAACACTGTATATATGGACGAGTGGGCTGAATTTGCCGATTGGAACCAAGTGGCTCGTGGCCAATGGTGGGCAGGAAATCCGACCTTGAATGAAGGAGATTCAATTCATTTCTCTCATCCTTGGGGTCATTCTCTTCATGCCTCTTTAGTTACTAATAAGCTAAATTCTCTTGGTTGGTCGAATAATCCTATCCCTTCGCATGGAGATCGTTACAATTTTACTAACTCAGCATCCTTTCAAACAGGACAACCTGTGGGATGGACACATGAGCCACCCCCACTTCCAAAATTAAATGAGGATGCAATGCTACTTTTCTTGTTATGCTTTTATTTCGGGGTTTGTAGCTTTTAGCTATGAAAAAATTATTAAATCGATATTTCATTCTTTTCATGCTTATTTTATTTTCATGTATGAAGGATGGCGAAGTTGTCAGCCCACTATCAGAAAAGGAAAAAAATGATAAAAGAGTATGTGTCGCATTATTTCTTTATTGTGAAGACCAGTTCAATCAGTGTACGAACAATCCCGAAACTAAATCAACATGTGCGAGACCATATCAAGATTGCAATAACATTGTGCGAGGATGTGTTTACAATTGAATCTCAATTTACCTCTAGTGCTCATCAATTCCTCCTCGACTGAATTAAAAGATTTTTTTATGTTTTTTTTCGGGGTTTGTAGTGTATGAAAATGAATTTTATACCAAGGAAATTTTACATTGTAGTTTTTGCATTGTGTTGCTCGTGTTTAAAGGACGGCAAAATAGTAAGTCCATTCTCGGAAGATAAAAAAAATGATCAAAGAGTCTGTTTAGCATTACTTATCTTCTGTGATGATCAATTTAAGCAATGCGCCAATCCACCAGACAATCGCGATTTTTGTCGGAACGCTTATCAAGGTTGTAACAATACTGTCACAGGGTGTATATCAAATTGACTTTCAAAATTACTTTTTTTCGGAGCTTAATAATAATTTTTTTGATGTTTTGTTAGCCAGAAAACGATCAAAATGGCTCTCTTAGTAATGTCGCACCAGAATTGCCCCAAACAGCCTTGAATAAAAAAATCAATTCAATGGTAATTTGATATTAATCTTCACATTGCTAATTGGCAGTTCAGTTTTTTCTCAATCTAACTGGCAAAGCGGGTACGTGAAAATATAGTCGCCTTTAAGCCTGCTAAATTCCCATAATAGACAATCTGTCCCGCTTAACCTGAATTATATCTGGATATGGAGATTTGGTTGTAGAAAAACTCTTAGGAAATTTCTATGTGGTTAAAATGGGTTAGGGATCTAATTGTACAAAGAAACGCTTACCTGTAAAATTAGTTTACTTTGAAGCATATACTCGTATAGACCATACGTTTTATCGAGAAAAACAAATGCAAGGTTGGTCTCAAAAAAAAAAGAAATCTTTAATGGAGTAGGATTTCGAAGGACTCAAAGTCCAGGCAAAGAAAGTAGGGAGGGACAAAAGAAAGGAAATCACAAAAAAAACGTAAAATAGTGTTTTTTGGGGCGCACATTTCCGCCTCTCCACGGGTGAGGGCGCTCGCTCCGTTTGATAATTTATAAAGCTAGGTTTTTCTATTGATACTATTGAAATATAGTAACTACTTTTAAGCATTTAATTTGTGCGAGAGAATTTGGGGAGAAGTTGAATGCAAATAACAAAAAAGAAGACCTTTTGGAAAAACCTCTTATCCTTGATTCTCACACTATCATTGCTTTCAACTTGCACGGGTATTTATATTAAAGAAAGAAAGGATACGTATAATATGGAAATAGAGCGTATCGAGGAAAATCTACATTTAGTAACTCTAAATTTTTTAATTACACCAAAAGGTGATGTGGGCTCGGGATTAATTCTTTATACTATCATTACATGTGATATAGCTGAATTTGGTGTAAAAAAAGAATATACTTATATGCTCATAAGTCCCATATCAGGGAAAACGAAAAGAGATTCGGAAAAAAATATATCTCGAATAAACGTTGATTTTTACAAAAGGGAAAATAAACAAGAGTTTATAAAAACCATTAATCAAAAACTTTTACTTGGAACGGAAATATATGAAACCGAAGAGTATTTTAAACAATGTACAGAATATCTGGAATCTAGAAAGAGATGAAATACAAACTCAATAAATATAGTCGCCTGTAAGCCAATCGGCTTCTTATAATGGACATTGTGTCACGAATTTGGCGCATCCAACCTGGATTTGGGGCTCAATCTTTGAAATATCCTTACCTTGTTCCTAAATAGTCGTGGTAGCGATGTACCCACTCTTCGCTTTCGCCGCAGCAAAATTTGGATTTTCAGGATTCACTTCCACTCTTCTATCTTTCGGAATTACGATTAAATCCATATCTTCCATCGGAATCGCACCTAACAATACCTCATTGCCCATAACGATTGCTCCAACGAATGCAATTCTATTCTTAAATGCAATTTCAATCGGACCGACGTAAGGTACAAATTGCTTTGATCCATCTGCCAACTCAATTTCCTTTCTGGAATGTTCTTCGAGTTCTAATTGTACCCTGACATGTTCTGGAATGATAAAATAAACGGAGCCAGTATCCGCCAAGGCGACGACACTGATCGGCTCAAGATCTGTCCTCTTTGGATTCTTGATTAGCAAATTACCGTAGGCTAAACCCATATGATTAGTTTCGCTTGTAAAAAAAATAAGTCAAGTCAAAGCGATCAAGAATCTAGCTTATCGAAACTTGAATTGCGAGCTCTCCAATGGGAGAGATCTGAAGAAAAGGATTTAACCCACTTTTCCAGCAATATTTTTGAAATTGCTCTTCTTTTCAACCTTCCCTTTTGGAGAGTCTTTCCTCTCCTTGGAGATTCGCATTTATATTTCATCCAAAACAGGCAAGCGACCTTATACGCCTTCCCTTACCCGAGAATCTGAGTACAAATCACTTTGGAACAATCACTATATTTCATTTATTTTCAATTATGCGGAAAAATTTGAACCTAACTTCAGAAGGATCCCTATTTGGAATTTGAGAGAAGTAGAAAAACTTCTCACTTGCGGAAAGTTCAATCGCGGTTTCGTGTGGAACGAATGTAAAGATTTCAAGATTGTTCTTGCAGTCCCCTTTTCTTGCAAAAGTAGGCTATGTCTCTCTCGCTATCGTAAAAAACTCTTCGGATGTTCCATCCACCTTTCCAAAATTCGAAACCCTGAACTTTCGCATTATCATAAAGTCTGACGAAATCAAACAGATATTCTTTCTACCTTATAAAACAATGCGCTACGACTGGCAAACGACAGTTTGTATAATCTAACGATGCCGATCGATGAAATTCTCGCTAGCATGCTTTTCTTTTTGCCCAACAAACACGAAAAAGCAGTTCGCTATTATGGAATTTACATTCGACAGACTAAAAAGATAAAAATAGAAACGGAGGAAGAGAAATTTACTTGGGCCGAGGCAATTAAATTTTCGTTTGAGGTAAAGGATCCTATCGCCTGTCCCGTTTGCAAAAACGGAATGATTTCTAAAGTTATTTATTCTTTCCAGGCATCCAGAAAAGAGAGGGAGCTGAAAAAGAAATACATCTTGATCGAAGGGTATTTTTACCAAAAACGATCTCGAGATCCACCAGACGCATTTTAGAAGGACGTAGTTTTCACGATCGCTTCGATCCAACTCTTACTCCCAAAAAAGCCCTTTCCTGTGGCTTGGTTTCCTTATGTCTCAAAATAATATAGTCGCCTTTAAGCAGACTGAATTCCTTTAATAGACAATCTGTTCCGCATAACCTGAACCATATCTGAATATAAAGATTTGGTTGTAGAAAAACTCTTAGGAAGTTCCTATGTGGTAAAAATCAATGAAGATGAAGTTGATATCAATTCTGGAGAGTTAGGTAAAAGAAAATATATTTGGATTTACGATGAACAAATAGAGGAAATTCAACCTGGAAAGACTACACAAGGGGAACTACATAAGATCATTGGCAAACAAATCAGTATTCGGATTTCTTTTAACTCATATTACAAAAGTTATATCGAAAAGGAAAGTACCGGCCTGTTGATAAAATCATAATGTATTTTGATGGAGAAACAGATGTGAGCTAACTAGATGGAGCGATAGAATATAAAACAAAGAAAGTAAAAAAAGTAGTTCTGTTTATTTACCAAGGGGTGATTCAGTTTTATTCAGTGGGAATTTTTCTTAATAACGAAAGGTGGGAAATTGATCCTGCAAGCACAAAAGATGTAAAAGAGTATGGAACGCCAGACTGGCCGTATGTTGAATGTGATCGTAAGTTTTATGAAACGAAAATTCTTGGCTGGAATCCGAAGGAACATCTTCATCCTCATTTTATCACTGCACATGATCGGATTTGCTATTGGGAAGAACCTGACTTTCAAAAGTAACTCAAAAAATCAGGTTATTTTGAGTTACTGGACGATCCACATTACGGAGCTAAGTTGGATTGTTGTAAGTAGCGAAAAGAATTGATGCGTAGTCCAGCTTTTTTTTGTTAGTTCTATATTCCTTTTTCTTTCAATTCAGAAGCTGACCAGAGCGGAGAGCCAGACCCTCGTGAAGCGAGGGACTCGACAAGGAAGTAACTCGTACTTCTTCCACGTGCGTTATCTTTGACCAATAACTTTTGCTCAATGAGCGCTTGTATGTCTCTTGAGGCTGTGTCCTGAGAGCACTTCGCTATCTTTGCCCATTTGGAAGATGTTAGTTTTCCCTCGAAACCATCAAGGAGTTGATTCAGTAGCAACCTTTGCCTCTCGTTTATTGTTTTGAGAGCATGAATCTCCCAAAATGATGCTTTGCGAAACACAGTAGCAAGTGTGGATTCCGTGCCTGCGATTGCGCGGTCAAGGCAGTCAAGAAACCATTCCATCCATTCAGTTATGTCGAGACTGTTCCTCTGAGTTCTTTCCAGTATGTCGTAATAGGTCTTCCGTTCGGTACGTATTTGCGCAGACATACTATAAAAGCGTTGAGAACTCTGCTCGGAATGTGCGAGTGCCCAGTCTGCGATAGCCCTTGCAATGCGTCCGTTTCCATCGTCGAATGGGTGGACAGTGACAAACCAGAAATGCGCAAGTGCTGCTCTCAATACAGGATCCGTGTTATCTCTCTTGTTCGCCCATGCAACAAAAGTTGCCATTTCTGATTTGAGGCGCGAAGCTCTCGGAGCCTCGTAGTGAACTGTTTCTTTTCCAATGGGACCCGATATAACTTGCATCGGACCTTTCGTATCGTCGCGCCAGTCACCAACAATGATTTTATGGCTTCCGCTTCGTCCCGCTGGAAACAAGGAAGCATGCCAGCCAAACAGCCTTTCGGTGGTCAATGGTTTATCAAAGTGTTGAGTGGCATCTAACATCATTTCAACGACGCCATCAACGTCGCGGTCTGAAGCAACGGCTCCCGCTATCTCCATCCCGAGTCGCCTCGCAATAGAGGAGCGCACTTGCTCATGAGAGAGTCTTTCTCCCTCAATTTCGCTGGTTTTGAGAACGTCGAGGGTGAGGGTTTCCAGTACTGCCTCATTACGGAGAGTAAAGCCCAGACCCTCCATGCGTCCAATTAGGCGGCCCTGGCGATGGCGGACAGCGCTTAATTTGGTAGCCAGTCCTTTCTCATCCCAAGTGAAATTCGGCCAATTTTTTCGTTCATGGATATAAGCCATTCTACGCACCCTATGCGGAGATTATACCCCTTATTCTCCGCACAGTCAATTATAATATCCGCAAAAATTGCGGAGTTTATTTTCCGTATTCTCCGCAAGGGAGAGCATTCTGTCACGAAAACCTTAGATCATATCTTATTTAAAAGGGCACAGGATTATGTAATTGATGATGAGGATATCTCACGTCCTGGGAATATTCAGAGAGAATAGCATGCTACAAAGTTACTTGATTTGGTGGAACCAGGCGAGACTACAGAACATTAATGCTAGTAAAGAAATCTGCTACTGAGAGGAGCCAGATTTTGAAAAGAGGCTATCAGAAAACAAGGAATACCGCGATTTCCTAAATGATTCGCATTATGGAAAAAAAATAGTAGAGATGGGATATATTCTACCTGTAGCAAAATGGCAGGGGATATTGGAAAAGCGACCGGCTCGCCCCAAGGAGTTAAAATATAATCACCTTCAAGCCTATTGACTTCCTAGAATGATCAAACTGTCCCGCATAACAGGATTTGTTCCCAGGTATACCGACTTGGTTGTGGAAAAACGAGTATTAAATTCCTATGTGGTAAAGAATTTACGGGAGAGTGTGACCGCATAAGTCTCACTGCCGAGTCTCATGGAATTCGAAAATCAACAGGCAAAGCATAAAAAAACCAATACCACTTTCTCTTTATTTAAAAGAATGGAAGGATAATTAAGGTTCAGGAGTATTTCGATACCGTACATGCTGACTGGGTAGAGAATCCATAATTGGAGATAATTGTGCCTTAGGTGGTTTTGTGTTTTGGACTTTACTCGTAGGCTTTAGTCTTACATCTTACCGAAGTATCTTTGTGCTTACAGGCAAAAAAAATCAAATGAATTCCATGCGGGTATAAAACATGGTTCAAAGTTCAATTGGCGTTTTAACAGAGCACACATCAACTGCTTGGAGAATATTCCTTTGTTTGTCGCTGTGGCTTTTTTGAGTGTGAGTTTACAAAAGGTTGACTCATTTGTAAACCAAGTCGCTCTGATCATCTTAGTAGCTAGAGTTTATAAACGATTACTCATTTGATATCTGGATCCCCTCTGTTTGTAAATATTCGATTTACCTTCTACTCCATCCAAATCTTTTCCTATCTTGCCATTCTTCTCCACGTATTTTCCATTTTGTAGATGAAATAAATTTCCGAAAAAGTGCATCTCGTAAAAAAGATGCACTTTTTTGCTTGAAAAATATACGCGTATATTTTTAGGTCAAAGAATGTTTGCGAAGTCTGTATCGAGAAAAAAATTCCTGATTGGATCTTTCGGTGCCTTGGGTCTTTACTTTGTCCTAAGCCCTTATTTGGGAAAGAGTTTAAAGACTTTATTTTTATCTAAAAACCAGTCTAAGGTCATCTGGTTGTATCTTTCCGCACTTTTGCCTCCTAGCTATGAAACGCAAATTGAATATCGCAATACCCTCATCCAAAGAATGGATGAGGAGCTTTACTTTGTGAACGATTCGATTCAAGGAGAATTCGATAGTGCTCTCCTTCTTGTAGAATTTTATCCTTGGATTTTGGGCAATTGGTCCTCCTTTTCCAAATTGAAACGGGAAGAAGCCTTAGAATGTATCCAAAAAGGTATCCAAAGCAAAAACCTATCTGTAAGGGCGGCATTTTCTAGTTTACGAATGTTATGCTATCTGATCCATTACGGACAAAAAGAATCATGGAAGGACATACAATATGAAGGTCCGTTCGCTGCATTTCCTGAAAAAATTTCGGAAACAAGAGCCTATTATAAAGAGCAGATAGGGGCTTAGTGTGAAGAATCTATTTGAATGGAAGGATTACCCTCAAGTAAGTAAGATCAAAACAAAAGTTTGCATCATTGGCTCTGGATGTGGGGGAGCCACACTGGCACTTGAATTGCAAAAATCCGGTATTGAGACGATCATTATTGAGAAAGGTGGCTATTACCCAACTTCTAGTTTTGACAACTGGGAGTTGAATATGGCGGGGAAAATTTCTGCAGAAAGAAATCTGCAGATGGATATGCAATATTCTATGAATTTAGTTTATGGGAACAATGTCGGCGGTGCTTCTGTGCACTACTGGGCTGATAGTTATCGAACGCCTGAAGATCGTTTGGTGCGTTGGCAAGAGGAATTTAGTATCAAACACCATGGTCCAAAAGACTTAAATCCTTATTGGGACATTTTAGAAAAACGACTCAATGTCCATGAGCCTAAAAAAGAATATTATAATTTAATGAATCAAAAAATGAAATTGGCGTCTAACGGACTCTCTTGGTCAGGCCATCCTGTCCCCCAAGCTAGAAAGAATTGCCAAAAATCTGGTCATTGTATGCAGGGATGTGCCTTCGGAGCCAAACAATCTCAACTTGTCACGCATATAGATGAGTTTATGCAAGTTGGCGGTCGTATCTATGCTGATTTGGAAGCAGATGTTTTTGCAACAGTGGAAGGGCAAACAGCGAAGGAAATAAACTCTCTCCAGGCATCGGTGATCGATAGGTCTAGAGGCAAAAAAAACGGCCAGACCGTAGACATTCTGGCTGAAGTCTATATTGTGGCTGCCGGCGGTTTCCAAAGCTCAGCTCTACTTTTGAAACAAGGTTGGAAACAACAATTGCCAGCTTTAGGAGAATATTTTGGAATGAATGCCTCACCTATGGTGCATGCCATATTCGAAGAAAGTATGGTCTCCTACAGAAATATTCCTGCGGCCTTTGGGATAGATGAGTTCCGATTAGCACGATTTAACGCAAAGAACGAATATACGGAAGGAGGTTTTATGCTCATGGCAAACCAACTCCAGCCCGGAACATTCGCATCCATGATCCCTTTGGTTGGCGAGAAACATTTTGAATGGATGAGCTCTTACAAGCAAGTCGGAGGAACAATAGGATGGATAGATGATTTTTCCGATGAACTGGGAAACATTGAAATGGATGGTAAAAAAAGATTGGTTCGCGCACCAAATGGAAAAAAAACCAGAAAACAAATCTTAGATCTTTTGAAAAAACAAGTCATTCTCAATTTTAAAGTCGGAGCCAAAAAGGTGTTGGTTGCTACTGTAAGCGGAATCGAAATGAAATCTATCAATGAAATCTCCAGACTGGATTCCCTAGAATTGCAACCACATTCCTTACTCATGGCTGCTCCTCATCCTTTTGGAGGATGTCGTATGGGTGAGGATCCAAAACTATCTGTTGTAAATTTCGAACACCAAGTCCATGGATTCCGCAATCTTTATGTTGCAGATTCTTCCGTTTTTCCAACTGGACCTTCAGTGGACCCAAGTTTTACCATTATGGCATTTAGCATGCGTTTGGCTGATTTTTTAAAGGGAAAACTTATATGAAGATACTTCTTAGGAGCATATTGAGTGCAGTTGTTTTCACTAGTCTTTGGAGTACCTGGGCATATTTTGCAAATGTAAATTTTGGTTCAGAGTATGCAAAAAAAGCTGCCATCACACAGGGAAGTTTTACTCTGATCAATTCTTTTGTGTATACCCTTATTTTGGAATTTCTCCTGAACCATTTCGAAGGGAAGAAGCATTGGATTGCATTTCTCATTCCCAATCTCATTGTTTCCATCGTTTTACCTCTTTTGCATATAAAGAGGGGAACTCCAAATGTATTTTTTACTGTATTGCCTGTTTTACTCCTTATTTATTTGATCTCTGGGATCTATACCTACAGAAAGGAAGCTGTTAAAAGATGAAATTTTTTTATCAAATAAAATGTACGCGTATACTAATATGGGAATCTCAAATGGTAAATCTTAGATATCATCCTCTACCCCCTACTTGTGCGGCTTGTATTAGAATTTCCTCATTCTTTGCAAAAGTACATTTAAAAAACAAGAGAGGGCTCCTTTCATGAATGAATTAGGAAAAGACTACACAAACCATTACGTCACTCGCATCGGAGATATAGACTACAACGAACATGTCAATGGTTCTCGTTATGAGTTCTTTTGTGAGGATGCCCGAATGCAATCATTGAGTGTTATGGGCATTAACATAAAAAAATTGATCAAAAACCATACAGCACTCCAACACAAAGGTTCCCATTTCCAATTTCTCAAACAAAGGACATGGAATGAAATTCTAAAAATTGAAACGACATTTGATTGGATTGAAAATGACCAGATCCAATGGAATCATCTGATTTATGAAATGGAGTCTGGTGAGTTGGCGGCAAAACTTATCAGAGTAGATTCTTTAGAAGAGTTTGAAGGAAAAGATAAAGATTTGATTCAATTATATGCAGCGAAAAATAAAGAATGGATCTTTCCAGACCAAAATACCGAGCTCAATCCGGAAAGCAATGTTTTTGAGTTTTCATTGCGTGCAAATACTTCCGATCGAAATGGATTCCATGTGTATCCCCTGCACCAAATGTTTAAACTTGTGGAGGAAGTCCGCTGGCTTTTTAGTGAAGGTATGGGATTGAGCTTAGAAGCCGCAAAAGAGTTGGACTGTATTTTTTTCACGACAGAGAGTAAGCTCATCGAAACAGCAAAGCTTATCCCAGGTAAAAGTATCCAAGTAAAAGCCTTTATTTCAGACTATAAAAAGGTAGCATGCACCTTGCAGCAGTTATTCTTTCAGGGAAATGAGGCAAAGCCATTTTTATCCGTAAAAGAAACAATGCTTGCGATCTCTCCAACTAGAATAGCTCCGCGCAAGATACCCGATGAATTGTTCCATCGGTTTCTAAAATCTCCTTGAAACTGACAAAATTCTTTGCCCTATGGTTGGAAGGTGCAAAAGAAAGAGAATCCAAATTCCAAATCCTTCCGTTCCCAATCCAAGAACACATCCTCTCCGAGCCAGGAAAAAGATCTGCTTGTCCGCGCTCAGATTTTAGAGGTCGCAAGAAAGACTGTACTCAAAAAAGGTTATGAGGCTCTTTCCATTCGAACCTTGATGGCGGAGATCGACTATTCACCTATGGTTTTCTATCGTTATTTTACAAACAAAAGATCTTTACTCCACCATTTATGGGTCGATATCTTTGAGGCATTGATTCATTCTGTTGAAAAGCATTTGGATCTTAAGAAACCTGAATCTGGCTCTCGCATCAAAAAAATAGTCACCGGAAATATAGAGTTTTGGCTTAAGCATCCAGATAAGTATAAGATTGTCTATCTGCATCCTGACTATATAGAAGAAGGGGAGGAGGATCGGTTCTTCGTTGATTCTCCGCTTATACAATCTTATCTAGAAAGGTTAATCCAAGTGGTCGCATGGGAAAAACAAGCACGAAGGATTGGAAAGGATCTATCGGAAATGGATATCCTTCGATCGATGGTGGTCCTCGTCCAAGGGGTTTGCCATTCCTTGGTGACGGTGGGTGAATTCCCTTGGGGTTCGCATAAAAAATTGTACCAGACAATGGTTAATATCTGGTACAAAGGGCTCCAGTGATGGCAGGATTTAGAAATGATAGCCTATACCTAAATTCAATTGAGGTGCATCCGTATATATTTTGTTATCCTCTCTAAATTGGTAACGGCTCCCCGATAGTTCAAGATTAAGATAAATACTTTCTGTCATAAAGTAACGAGTTCCGAAACCTATGCCATATTGCCATAGGTCTGCCCCCCTTCCAAAACCAGTCAACTGGCCACCACCTAATAGCCGTATGTATGGCTTCCAGTCATTACCAATTGCAAACTGGTATCCTAAAGACAAAGTAGCAGTCGCAACGGAAATCTCAGCTGACCTTGCAAAGCCAAATCGGTTTTCGTCTTTTTCAGCTTGGATCCGAATGTACTGGGCAGAGAGACCAATTAAATATGACTCTCCTAATATCCGTTCATACGATAATAGGGCAAGCGGTTGTGTTTTGTTTTCGATTTGCACTGCTCCCAACCGGAGGTCGACATAATTTGCTTTTGGACTGGGACCCTCAGCGGCAAGGCTAAGAGAAGTTAAAAGTAGAAGCAAAAGGAAAATAGAAAAATGTTTCATAAAGTTAGTATACGCGTATACAATTTTTTGTAAATGAAAAAATAAAAGGTTAATTTTCTTTATTTTTCTCGCGAAGATTTGGGGATATGTCTCGTATGAATAAAAAATTTATAATCCAGCGATTCTTTTTCATAGTAGTGGCTTTATGCTTCTCTTGTTTTAGGGATGGAAAAATCGTTAGTCCATTCTCTGAAGAGAAAAAAAAATGACCAACGAGTTTGTATAGCACTGGTTCTCTTTTGCGAGGATCAATTCAAACAATGCATTAATCCTCCAGACAATCGCGATTTTTGTCGGAACGCTTATCAAGGTTGTAACAATACAGTAAGGCAGTGTATTTCAAATTGAATTTCATGTAATAGGAGAACCAGCAGTTGAAAATATTCTCCAAATCGAAAATGGGAAAAAATGTAATCTTTTCATGCGAACATAAAGTCGCCTTTAAGCAGACTGGATTCCTTATGCGGTAAATTTTAAATCAAGCTTTCGATAAAGAAATAGAAATATTGGTTTCAAGGGATCGCAGATTTTAGCAAGTTTACTCGCGTTTGTACATTTGAAGTTTTGTATCTATTATTTTAAGAAATTTTTCCATATAATCGAAGTATTTTGGATTTGGATCAAGTTTAAAAGAATTCATAGCACCTTCATACAACATAAGAATCTCTTCACTAATGATCCTTGACTCATTTTCTGATATCTTGTAGTTATTAATAAAATATTTTACGAATGGTTTTTTAAGATTCTCAAACGCAGCCTGATTGCGTTCTTGAATTTCTTTTGTGTTTACAGGTAAGTTAACGAGCGGACAACCTTGTGGATATAATTTTGAAATTTTTTTCTTTGTTATTTTGACCCAGGCATGAGAAAAGTCTATAAAAATCGGATGCTTTGATAGAATTTTACTACATAGATTCAATAGAATTTCTTCTATTTGCTCAATATACAATACACCCAATTCGGTTTTTGATGAAAAATGAATATAGAATGATTTTTTAAACGTTCCAGAATGTTCTAAAATTTCATTAATCCCTGTCTCCGTATAGCCATTTTTATAAAATAAATCCAGCGCAGAATTTAGAATTCTATCTCTTGCAGAAACGAAATTTTCCATACTCAATTATTTTTTGGTAGACTAATCTGTCCACCTAAATTTATGGTCTACTCAATGGTAGACCGATTAGTACACCATGAAAAATCTATTGCCATAACTTAACTAAAGTAGGTTCAACATGATCAAAACTGATATAAAAATCAAATTAAAGTTAATAATCATTCTGCTATTTTGCTCGCAATCTTTGTTTACTCAAAGTGCTGAGTGGAAGGAAGCAAAGAATAAAAATGGGATTATTGTATTTACCCGGGAGTTAAAAGGTTCAGATGTTGAAGAATACTTAGGCAAGGTTGAATTGGAAGCCAGTCTTTCCCAAATTGTGAGTTTGCTTACGGATCCAAGAGCATGTGATTATATATACCATAGCTGTTTAGAGATGACGGTTCTTTCAGGTTCCACTCAGAAGTCAATTATTTACATAAGAAATGGAGCTCCATGGCCCGTAGCGAGTAGGGATGTTGTGACTGAACGTACATTAAACCAAAATCCAAAATCAAAAGTGGTTACCTTAAGATTTCAAAAAACGGATACTGTGATGAAAGCTTCGCCAGCAGGAGTAGTCAGAACGGAATCATTGGTTTCAAATTGGCGCATCATCCCAGTTAGTCTTGGAAAAACAATGATTGAGTACCAAGCCCATTTTGAACCTGGGGGTTCCGTTCCAAAATCAATTCTAAATCTAGTCATTACAAATACTCCGTTTAATTCCTTAGCAAATATCAAAAAGGCTGTTGGTGAAGGTAAATTCAAAGATACTAAATTAGAATGGATCAGTGAGTTTGAATAGGTTCTGCTTAGTTTATTTCTTGATATGGATAAAAAAAATTATTCACGTCAAGTAAATTCAAGGGAAATTTATGAATAGAAAAATCGAAATCAAAGCGGCTGATGATCAAAAGTTATGTTGTACTTTTTTTTCTGGTCAAAGTGAGACAGAAGTAACAAAAGTCATAATTATTCAATCTGCCGTCGGTGTCAAAAGAGGATTTTATAGTCCGTTAGCTGGGTTTCTTGCTAAAAACGGATATCATGTTTACACAATTGACTATAGGGGTATTGGAGATTCAGGAGACCCTTCTACAATTGAAGACGGAATTCACACTTGGGGCACCTTAGATTTACGAGCAATTCATGAATATGTTGAGGCAAATCATCCAAGTATGGATTTGCATATCATCGGACATAGCGGCGGTGGCTGGCTTCTGGGATATGTTCGGCCGCCAAAAAATCTTAAGTCGTTAGTACTATTGAATGTCGGTGATGGTTATTTCAATGCGTTTCCATTTCCAGCAAATCTAACAATGTATTTAAATTGGAAAGTGCATTTGCCTAGAGAAGTAAAGAAACATGGCTTATTACTAACAAGTAGATATTACTATGGAGCTCCGCTTCCAAAAAATATTGCATTAGAATGGGCAGAAATGGGTTTACTTAAAGGATTTTTAGAAAATCCTTCACTCAATCCTAAGGGAAAGTTTTTAAAATCATATAATATTAGAAAATTATCAGTAAGCTTTTCTGATGATACAGTTATACCTCTAAAACCGATTAAATCGATGATGAAAAAATTTGATAATAACTTAGAACATTTTCATTTGCATCCAAAGGATATCAATGAGAAAGAAATGGGCCATTTTGGAATCTTGAAACCCAATCAAAAGAACAACTTATGGCCGAGAATTCTTGTTTGGCTGGAAGGAAATAGTTTCTAAGAGTTTATTCTGATTAAACTAACAAGAATAAGATAATTTAGCTATTGGAGAGGTATATGAGTAACTTTATTAAAACAGAAAATCGCGAAGGTGTTTTGCTCATTGGAATTAACCGACCAGAGGCACGTAACGCATTTACATGGGATATGTTTATCGCTTTAAGCAAAGCCTACGGAGAATTAGAATCTGATTCGACTGCGAAAGTGGGTTTGCTTTATGCGGAAGGAAAACATTTTACCATGGGTTTAGATTTAGCGGAAGTTAGCGAAAGAATGAAAGTCGAGCGCGGTTTTCCTCTATATCCAGGTGCACCAGATCCGCATGATTTAGACATCCAGGCTCCAAAACGTACAAAGCCACTCATCTTTGCGGCCCAGGGATTTTGTTTCACCCTAGGAATAGATCTTTTGCTTTCGTCTGACGTGCGATTTGCGGCAAGCAATGCCATTTTTTCCCAGTTTGAGGTGGGTCGTGGGCTCATGCCTTTGGGAGGCTCTACTCTTCGATTTCCAAAGGTTTCGGGTAAGGCAAATGCTTTGCGTTATATGTTAACAGGAGATCAATTTGATGCGAATGAAGCTTTTAGGCTCGGGCTTATTCAGGGTATTTTTCCAACTCGAGAGTTATTTGATCAAAGTTATGCGTATGCACTTCGAATTGCAAAGCATTCAGCACCATTGGCTGTGCGCGAAATGCTTGCGGCGATTCGATTTTCAGAAGGGGACAAAGATAAAATTTTTCAAGATATTCTAAATCGTGGATTAGTCCTATTAGAGTCCGAGGACTTTGAAGAAGGAGTACGTTCTTTCGTAGAAAAACGTCCACCGAAATTCAAAGGAAAATAAACTATTTGAATTGCAAGCAACGCAAAACACTCTACTATCCTACCAACTCAGGTAACGATCTTTAGGTAATGATGTTTGTGAAATGACATTAGGTGGAATATCTTCTTTTGATTTTTGAGAATTCCTCAAAAGTATTCTTCTTCGTAGTAAGCAGGAAAAACAAGTCGTCGAACTCTTTGTCGCGTATTCTTAAAGGGGAAATATAGTCGCCACTCGCGCCTCGAATAGTATCCATATTGGATGGCATTTAACAATTGCTATTTGGATTTGCTCCAACAATATACACATTGATACCGATGGTTAAACATTTATAATTTTACCCTTGTATACCATTTGATAGATCGACCGATTTCCACTTGATACCCTAAATATTTCCCCTTTGTTGCCAAATAAAATCCTGTCGCTATTTATCCAACTGGTCTTTTACTGTTCTGTTCAGGTCTCTTTCTGAGACTTTTCTAATATCAGTTTATATAAGTTTTGATTGGTAAAAACTTATTTTTCGTTAATTAATGTTAGTCGATATTTAAAAAGAGTATTCCAAAAATGAATAACGACCAGAGATCTCGAATCAATCGTCAAATTTGTAGCGAATGCGACGACGTACAGAGTTCATTAGTCCAAAAATCAGCCCAGACAACTGAAGAAGGTTTTTTTCTCATCATTTTACAAAAATATATTTAATTTGAGAGCTTCTTTGTAAGATTCGACGCAAAGTAGCCGTCAATTTATTTATAGGTTAGGTATAGGGGGAGTATTTGAATCCAAAAGACAGAATATCATTTGATCAACTTGCTAAATTCGAGCTTAGTGCGGAATCACTCAATAGCTTTCGCCAAAACAAACGAATTCCCTTCGATCTATATAACAAAAATGGACAAGTTGTTATGCCAAAAAAGAATCTGCCTACAGAGGAGGATTTCGTAAAACTTTTAAAATTTGAATTGCAAGGCCTTTATTTCCGCATCGCCGAATTAAAAAAATCCAGTAGACAAACTGGAAATGTTTCAGCTGAAAAAAACGAAGTCAAACTATTCAGCAAAGATAGGACTTTGGACTTTGCAAAACAATCTGCTACTTTACTTGAGGAATTAAAAAAAGAAGCCTTCTCATCCGAACAAGCTGTGATGATACAGCATTCTGTCAGAGACATTTTAGATGACTTTATCAGTAATCCTGATTTTGAAACCGGACTTTTTAATATTTTAGAGATCCTAAGCGTTGCTGGAGTCCCGCTCCAATCAGAACTCCTAACGAAACGAACCATTGTCGCGATGGGGATGAAAGTAAGAACGCGGAAGATAGGGACGGATGAGGACAATAAGCCGAATAAAAAAGACCACCTTGCGATCATGATGGCAAGTTACTTGGCCGACGTAGGATATTCGAAGTTAGATGTGTCCGAAAATCCTAAACTTACTAAGGAGGAATACTTTTCGATTCAACAACACCCGATAATCAGTTATTTGATGACGCTCCCAGCACAAGAGATTACTTCCGACATTCGGACCTTGATCTTAAATCATCATCGACCATTCCGTGGAAGTGGAATCAATAATAACTATCCCGATCCGAGATCTGTTTTTACTCGTTTGATGTCTGTTAGAGACAAGTTTATAAAGGATGTTTCTAAGGCACGAATTGTTTCCGACATTGAATCTCAACTTCGAATTCAGGAGAGTCAAAATTCAAATGCTCAATTTGAAGAAGATATTGCCATCCTTTCATTAGCAAGTGAGTATGCATCTCTCACCTCAGACCAACCTTGGAGAAAGGCATTTTCTTCATCGATGGCACTAAAAACTATTTTGAATGATTCGTTCTTTTCATACAGCAATAAAAGTATCAGGCATCTATTAGATTATGTTGGTGCAAGTCTTACAAATAACGAGAACATAATCCAAGTAGGTAGTCTTGTCATTACGGCATCCATCGATTCAGAGAAACAAGTTCATTTCGATATATGTAAAGTTTTGGAAGTTGAACATTACCAAACTCGTCCCAAGGTGCAAAGGATTTGTACAATCAAACCTATATTTAAGAAAGGTACTAAATATAGAATCGCAGATTTTGATGCCAATGAAGTAAGAATGGATCGCCGTAGAGCGATTATTGATCTAGCTTCACAGACAGCAAGCTCTCAAAGAGTGATTTACATCATTGATCAAGAAATTAACGAACGACTGTTCGACGCTGTTAGCACATTGAGTAAAGCCAGTTAGTTAGTTTAATTTGACCAGACTCTCCCGCGAGAACACCAGCTGTGCATTGACGAGTTTCCAGAGCGATACCGATCATCTCAATCAGCATCGCTAATCTTCCGCCTTGGGTTTTTATTCTAGGTTTTTAATGTAACTGAGGAAGTCTCGATACCCTCCTTCTTTTGCATGGAAGTGATGAACTCAGTTCCAAAGCTGAGTTTTTTCGCTATGCTCGAGTTAGGTGCAATCACTCGCCAAAAAGGTGGAATCTCACTTAACTTGGTGCCACTATGGTACTTCTCAAAGGCAGATTCGGCAACGATTCTCAAAAATAAACCAGTTGTAACTGGGCAGGTGGCATCTGCCTTAAACCTCTTTGCCAAATCCTTTCGAACTTTTTTGATATCGACAAATTCTCCTTTGGGAATCTTCCGAATGTATTCTTCAAATATCTTTGGTGTTGCCACTAACATATCTGAGTCTTCTTCAATGTCTGAAAACCGCTTATCGATATGCTTCACTTTTGGTTCTGCCTTTTTATTTAGCTTATCATTCCATGGTTGTTTTGATTTTTCTTTCATCAAATGTTTCTCCTAGTGCCAAACTCAAATCTTTAAGATAGACTTCCATTACCTGGTTCACGTCAAAGAAAAGATAAGAAACCACTCTATAAAAGATAGAGGAAACGCGAACAGATTCTTGGAAAACTACTTTTGTCCCGTTGCCATCTTTCTCCAGGATACCTATCCATTCTGCATCCAAATACTCTGGTTCCAATACTTTCATCTTCCAATAGTTAGGTTCCTTGATTTCGATCGTTTGGAATTTTGTGGTAATCCCTTGTTTCGAAATTTCAACCCAAACTTCTGGACTTTGTGAAATCATTTCGATTGTTTCCAAGTCTTTACGCCAAGATGTTTGCCCCTGGATATTTCGAATTTGATTCCATACTTGCTCCAAGCTCGTAGAGAACCTCGCTTCCTTTTTCACAACACGTTTTTCCGGTGCTTTAACTACGAGAAAACCTACCAAGGCAATGAGACTGCCAAGAACGATTAGAATTATTTTCATACGTATCTCCTTTTCTGTTAGGATAGCAGGAAAACAGGAAGGTCGATTGACGATTCTTGCTAATCTTTCAAATGGAAGAGGATTTCGATTTCTGTGCTTCGATAAAACGGTGGTATCTTATGATAGATCTCCCAAGCAGGCTCGTCAGAAAGAGGGATGTTGGGATTTTGTAATAAATAATGGTAGGCGAGTTGGTACGTAACTTCTATCTTTCTAATGCTGTCCTTATGGAACAACGATAGGTAAGTGCCCTTTCTGAATTTAACTTCTTCCAAGGGAAAGGGTATCTCCTTTTTAAAATGCTTTGGAATTGGGACTCCAAATTCGATTCTCCGAAGACTTGTATCTTCCAGTTTTGGAGGGTCGATACTCCTTCCATAGATTAGAAATGGCTCTCGAAATAAACCTACTTGCAGACTTTTGTCCAAAAGGATCTGCATTGTCCTTCTATAACTTCCGCTAGATCCTGAATGTCGAATCATACAAACATTCTCGAGGTCTCTGTACCTGCTTTTTTGGAATGGATTTTTTATAATTTTGGACTGAATTGGAGTTCCTAAGCTACTGCCAGGGAATGGAATAGATTCTTTTGCCTTACGATAGGCTTGGGGAGTGAGTTGAAATTTTTTTTTGAAATTTCGAATAAAGGTTTCTGGATTTTCAAATCCAATTTCGAAACTGATATCTGCAACCGATACATTTGTCATGAGAAGAAGTTGAATGCTTTTCTCAAGTCGTACTAGGTTTAGGTAGTCGATACATGTTTGCCCAAAATAAGTTTTAAAAAGCCGATGGAAATGAAAGGCAGATAGATGAGAGGATTTCGCAACATCTGAGAGAAGCAAGGCTTCAGAATAATGGTCTTCTATGTAGCGACGAGCTTTCATCAATCGAATTGCTAAATCATCTTTCATATTGGAATTTTTGATTGTGTTTCTGTTTAGACTTTAGATGTTTCCGACTATGATCTTAGCCGAGGATCTGAAGGAAGATACATATTAAGCAATGATATAGTGGTCTTAAGAAAGGATAGTAAAATAGAAATGCAAACATTAAAAAAAGAGCACCTTCCTGCGGCAGCATATTTACTTTCAGTTTAAGAAAATGGATTGGCAAAAATTTCTGGCTTGATTCTCACAGATAAATACCTTCAAATACCTGTTATGTTATTTTCAGATTCCGATTGGGATGGTTTATTAGATATAGAGGAAAGATATTTGTCTACCAATCCAAATGCACTTTTCAATGGTGATTCCGTCTGGTGATGTTACCACACGATTGTTAGCTTTACTGACACGTTGTAGCATGGGCAAATTCATATTTCTTTGCCAAGTAACAGTCTAGTTGTAGCGACTCATCTTCTGTTAGGAATCGGTTGAAATAGAGAAGCTCCGCAACAGATACTTGGCTCGGTTTCGTTCCTGCCGGATAATTTCCAATTTGAACATAAGGATTTGGATTTGAATAAACAATGTCAGTGGCAGAACCTGATATGGCAACAGCTCCATTTAACATCGCATAACGAATAGAATTCCCAGTTGGGGCATATAGATATTTTACCTGCAAGAGTTTGGGAGAGGAGTCGGAAGGGTGAACTGCGAGTGCCGGTGTCGGATTGATCATATAAGCACCACAGGGAGTTTGGACACCAATCTCTCCGCTCGTACCATCCTGAATAGACAAAGCAACAGAGCCCGCTGGACAACCACTATTGTTATCTCCCATAAAAAAAACGTACTCTTCCGTCCCTGATCCTCCCAATCGTTTAAATACAATCAGGATAGAGAATGAACTTCCCCCAAGACCTGAGGCAATGCTCCTTTCAAGAGTATTTCCCAGCAAGTTTATCGATGGCTTTCCGTTGATTCCCGTTGATGAGAAAATAGCCCCAGAACCAGCCAAATGATTGTTATTTGGAGAAAGATCATTTAAGCTGGAAACTGAAGCTCCATTTCCAAGATTTAAACTGTCTGCTCTGTACCATGAGGAGAGTCCCGAATATGCTAAAGGCTCAACACATACGACAGAAATATTATTTACATCCGCAACGAGAGTACCTTGGCCATTCACCACATAACAAAGTCCTTGCGAATGTTCTGAGACAGTCAGATTGAATGAGTTCCCCCTCGTAAATTTACTCGGAAATGCAAAGGTGGTGGCTCCTGGGTTAATCACAAGGGATTCGGGCGGATTCGTTCCACTCGTAAGTGTAATACTTTGACTCGTAAGGCCACGGACCCGTCCGGAAAGGGAAAAAGGACCCCGATTTGTAGGATTGGATGCACAGAGAATTACTTTGTCCGGAAACAAGAATTGCAAAACTTCCGTATTCAGCTGTGGAATTGATTGCAGCAAAAGGTCAGATACCAATTTGTCTTCAAGGGAGAACGCATTGGGATCACATGCATTCCTAAGTTCAGGAGGTTTACAAAAACCAAGTACAAGTATACAAACGAAGAAAAAAACTCGCATCCTCATGGTTCGCTATTTTTTTTAAGCCAATAATTTCGGAAATTTTATTATGAAAAATAATACTGTTTGTCTTCCAGAAAGCAAAATAATTTTCCAAGAAGTTGGATGGATCTCGTAGGTGAATGACCTTAGGAGATATCCGCATGGTAAAGCGGAGAAAGATAATTTCTCGCGTACTCTGAGCTTTTTCTTCCGATTTCGTATTTTTTTTTCGTAAGTAATAGAGTGGGAATGTCCTACTGGATAGGAGGAGTCAGGCGATCATGGGCACACTTCGATTGTCCTTTCTTTTGCTCATTTTTCTGATCTCTTCTTGTCGGTCGATTACCCCACCAAACGTTGCCAATTTTTTTCTTTCGTTCTTCAATGCCTCTCAAACACGAGGCCAACTTCTTTACCAAACGGATCTTTTTTTGTTCACGTCCGAGTCGGGAAGACAAGCCGAATTTACCATTCGATTGAATATGGCTCCCAATAGTACTGTCCGTGTAGGTCCGATTATAATTCCAAATAGTTCGGAAGCACAGTTGGTATCCGATACTTTTGCAGATTTTACTCCAGAGAATTGGGATACTCCACATAATATTCGTTTTATGGGCATTGATGATGCGCTAGCAGATGGTAACCAAAGGTATACCATCCAACTTGGTCAGTTTGTTTCTGAGGACTCACGTTTTTCCAACCAAGTTTTGCCAATTTTATCGGCGATCAATACAGATGACGAAACAGCGGGAGTTGCAGTGAATGTTGGGTTCGGTTTGTTTACTTCTGAAGGCGGTAGTGTGGGAACAGTCGCCTATACCTTACAGACAAGGCCAATGCGAAATGTAACCATCCCTACAATCGTGTCAGATACACCTTCAGAGGCAATCATCTCTGGACCATCGAGTTTAACATTCACACCACAAAATTGGAATATAGCACAAATCGTTCGGGTAACCGGGCAGGACGATGTTTTCATCGGAAACGGTACTTTTACTATAACAACCGGACTCACAATTTCAGAAGATCCTTCTTACAATGGTTTGTCGGTGCCATTAGCTTCTGGAACCAACGTTGATAATGACGAAGCTGGATTTACGGTCATTTCACCTACAAATTTGACAACTTCGGAAGCAGGTAGCGCAATCAGCTTTACAGTTTTGATCAATACGCAACCCACAGCAGATGTCACTATTTCCTCGCTCGTTGCAAGTCCAAATATAGAGGGAACTGCTTCTCCCAGCTCTCTAACCTTTACACCTAACAACTGGTCAACTCCGCAAATTGTTACGGTTTCCGGAGGCAATGACTTTGTCGTAGATGGGCCTCAAACCTATACAGTTGTCTCTTCCACAGCAACCTCTGCAGATCTAAATTACAATGGGATCGTTGGACCTGTGTTTCCAAGTATCACAAATTCAGACAATGATACCCCAGGGTTTCAACTTACCTTGCCTGGCAACTCTACCATTTCTGAAAACGGGGGGAACCTACTTTTCCAATTAAGGCTCCAATCACAGCCTCCTCCAGGGAGCACTGTAACTTTGGTAGGAATTTCTGAAAACAATTCTGTAACGACGGTTAATCCAAGTACAATTATCTTCACAAATGCAAATTGGAATATAAATCAAAACATAACAGTCTCAACTATTAATAATGATATTGATGAAGATACAAGAACAGTGACTCTAAGCTTTGGGAGTGTAGATACCGGGGGATCAGCGGATCCAATTTACAATTCTCTGCCTCCGCCAGTAAATTTTGTCTTTTCGGTAACGGATGATGACACCGCTGGTTTTACGATATCACCCTCTTCAGGGCTTTTGGTCAGCGAAAATGGGGATCCTCTAACTACTACAATTTCGGTGGTTTTAACATCTCAGCCCCTTTCTGATGTGAATTTCCCAACGATATCCTCTTCTAACACTAGTGAAATTACGGTTTCTCCTTCCAATCTTACTTTCACTTCCAGCAATTGGAACACTCCACAACTTATCACATTAACCTCCGTTCTCGATGGAGTTGATGATACGAACCAGAATCTAAACATCCAATTTGCAAATACCAGTTCGGCGGATTCCCGTTATAACAACAGAACCATTGCATCCATCTCAGCAACCAATGTTGATAGCAACCAGCCAATCATTGAATTGATCAACCTGAGTGGCTCTTCAACATTTGCTGAGAATGGGGCCATCACAAGGACTCTGCAGGTTCGACTCTCGGCAAGGCCAGACAGCAATGTAACTATTGGACCGATTGTTTCTAGTGATACCTCCGAACTCGTAGTTCTAGATAGTTCGGGGAATCCAACTACGGCAAGATCCTTAACCTTTACTAGCAACAATAGCCAGACGAATAATTTTACAGGAAACAGTAGCACAAGTGGATGGAATGTGGTTCAAACCATAACTGTCCGGGGTGTGGATGATGGTTTCGATGATGGAAATATTTTGGTTCAACTGAATTTCCCAACAGCAACAGGGTCGGCATTCTATTCCGGCCAGAGACCAACAAGTTCCATTTCTGGTTACAATTCCACAACCGGAAACTTACCGTTTACCATCAACGATAACGATACAAAGGGTTTTACGTTTTCTACAAACACCATAAATATAACAGAAGGTGGAACAAGTGCTACATTTACCTTACGATTGAATGCATCACCTTGTAGTACGCCTTCCAACTTGACAATCTGTTCTTCTGGCTCCGTAACGATCCCCTTATCACAAGAAGTTTTTTCTCTACCAGATACACAACAATTCACGTTCTCTCCTTCCAGTTTGACATTCACACATGCGAATGCATTTACACCCCAAACTGTTACCATAACACCTGTAAACGACCCAGTTGATGAAATCAATATTCGGTCATTTACTTTAACGATGGGAGCCATATCGGCAACGGGGACTGATTATGATGGATTCAATCCAAACGATGTAACGATCAATATTACCGATGATGATAACGCAAATCCGAAGATTCTATTCGACCTAAAGGCAGGGTCAACTTACTTCACTTCGGAATCGGGTTTAACAGCAACGTATACACTCCGTTTGGCGAGCCAACCCTTACAGGGTAACTCTGTTTCCGTAACGGTAGCCACTTCCGATGCTACAGAGGGACAAATCTTAGATGGTGGACCAACAGTGACATCAAAACTATACCTCTTTGATTCCACAAATTGGTCAACAGCTGTCGATGTTGTGATCGTAGGGATGGGAGATGCACTTACCGATGGGAATGTTACCTACCAAATCAATACCTCTGCGACGGAAACAGGAGCTAATCCCAGTTGGTATAATAATTTCCAAGGGAGCACAGGTACAGCCGCTTCTCTTTTGAACTATGGACTAAGCGAAGCCAAATTAACGATCATTACGCCTATAAGTATGGTGCGTGCCGAGACCGCCAGTTCTTTTGCGGTTTATATTCTTGCCAGTGCAGAACCTACAAGTCCTGTAACGATACCCATTTCTGTAAATACGAGTTTTCCTTGTCGATTGTTCACAGCACCCAATGTAGATCAGTTTAGCCTTTCTACAAATACGATTACCATTGATGCGTCAAACTGGAATTCGATCCAACCGTCTAACACGATTATTGTTACACCCTTAGATGACGCCGTAGATGATGGGAATGTAGAATGTCCAATAATAATCGGCATGGCTAGTTCCGCTGATGTAAATTTTAATGGTTTCGATCCGTATCCTTCAGCAATTTATCCATTAGTTCGAATGAACGATAACGATAGCGCTGGTTTTACGACGTCTGGGTTTACACCAACTTCTGTGATTACCTC
Source organism: Leptospira sp. (assembly GCA_027533185.1). Lineage (GTDB taxonomy): Bacteria > Spirochaetota > Leptospiria > Leptospirales > Leptospiraceae > Leptospira_A. Next base: position 129,763 of record JAPZTS010000001.1, read on the forward strand.
ACAGTCTGGTGCTGAGTCAGAATTTTACGTAAGATTAAACTCCCAACCGACCTCAGATGTAACAGTAAATTTTGGAACTACTCCTGGTAGTCTTGTAAGTTTTTTAACGGCACCGCTTACCTTTACACCTGCAAACTACGGGACTCCTCAGTTAGTGCAAATCAGAGGTATCGACACAGCCGATACAACTGATCTAAATTATACGATCAATTCCTCCGCAACTTCCTCAGAAGTAGGAACGGGATTTTCGCCCTCTACACTTTACAACCTTTTGTCCCCGATTTCCATTCCAGGTATTCATTTGTTTCATATTTACGACATTGTTCCTTGTTCGGATCCGAATCCACTCAATGCTTGCGGAATCTCACCTAACGCAAATGGAGGCCTTGTCACAAACCCAGAGCTCATTACTTCAGAATCGGCTGGAACATCTAGATTTATAGTTCGTTTGCGGGCAAGACCCAGCTCACCTGTTTCCATTCCTTTATCAAGTTCGAATACTGCCGAAGGATTTGTATCCGTAACGGATCTTTTGTTTTCTACGACAGATTGGAATACCTTCCAATCTGTCGTCATAACAGGCACGGATGATGCGATCCAAGATGGAAACCAATCCTATTCTATAAATCTTGGACCATTGGCAGGTGGTGGAAGCGGATTTTCGGGCGAAGTTCTACCAAATGTTCTAATCTTGAATCAAGATAATGATTGAGATTCCTAAGACTTAAGCCTACTTTTTTACTCTGTGGAAAAACTAAAGTTATAGTCTGAGCCTAAATTGAATCCTAAAGTAGATTTGATATTTGCATCAAGGGTAATTGTATAGGTAGTCGCGTTATTGAGATTTGTTGCCGGAAGTAAGGTCACCGTGCGAAGATTTGTACTTCCATTTAGTGTCGGGCAGCTTGAAGCACAATTTATATTGGCAGTTATAGAACTACTTTCTACTAATTGTGTGAAAGTAATCGATATGGTCGGAAGTAGACTAACAAACGTTTGTCCATTTGAAGGGAAAGTGGATTCCACTAAAAATTGATCAGAGGTTTGGGTTAAATAGGGAACTACTAAAATCCCCAATACATTAGGTTCGGGTTCAGGTAAACAGGCGCCAAAAAATACGCAACAGGACAGAATCAATTTTAAAGAATGTCTACCCATGTTTCTAATCCGATATAAACGCAATCAAAGTTTTCATTAAATACCTAAAATTACAAAACTTTATTTTTCGCAACAATCGATAACTAAAGTTCAGTTCCTTCAATATTTTCAAGACCCCAATTGATGATACCTTCGAGAATTGGAATAATTTTTTTACCTCTTTCCGTTAACATATAATTCATTCGATTCTCATGTGCACTGTATTTCTGTTTATCAATTATTCCCAAAGCATCCAATTTTTTAAGCCTATCCGTTAGTATATTTGTCGAGATACCTTCCTTTGATTGTAGAAATTCTTCAAATCGGTGTTTGTTTGCATAATGAATATCTCGAATGATCAATAAAGACCATTTATCACCAAGGATATCCAAAGTGCAGGAAATGGGGCAATTTGACCTTCTGAGATTCTCCATAGTGCTATTCTCCTAAATTTTGTTCAAAATACAAGAAATTAACTTGCAAAAAACAAGTCAGTTTCAAATTTCATCGGGAACCATCATATTTCCAATTTTGAAGGTGGTGAAAACTTTTACCTTCATGGTGAATATTTTGATACTTATGAAAAAACTCCGTCCGGATGGAAGTTCAAGAGTATACGTCTAGCTGTCTTTTTTATGACAGGAAACCCAAATCTTTTGGTCAGCTAACATAACAAAGTACTAGTTAAAAATGACTATCGTTCTGACTCATTGCGATAATTCCGGCATTCTCAGAATTATTGCAATGCATAAAGTTGTTGAACTCAAATGTATTCTCAATTAATTTTTGATCACTTAGTCATATGAAATGTAACACCCTTATGCATTCTCTTTTATTATTTAGTTTTATAGTCCTGATTCAATGTTCGACGAACGCAAATATAGAAAACTTAGAACCTTCACAGGAGACAATCAACAGAGTAAAAAATCGTACCGTAATTTTACACTATCATATAAGTGATTATGCAAAAGGAACAGGATTATTGCTTGACGAGAATGGCCACGTATTAACAACCAAACATGTCATTCTGGGTTGGGAAGATCGAGTTCGAATCTCTCAAGATTCTAAAACTTTTTACGACGCTAAAGTAATCCTGGATGAACCAAAACTAGATTTAGTCATTTTAAAAACCAACCTAAAAGTGAAAGTTCCACTACTCACGATGGTTGATCGAAGTGAATTGAAATACAATCAACCTGTCTTTTCTATTGGCTCTCCTTGGGGTTTAGGAAATTCATTTTTGAAGGGGTATATTGCGAACACGGATAGAACGGGAGTTGACTCTATTATGCCAAATGTCCCTTTGATACAAACGATGGGTGCATCCTTTCCTGGCTGTTCAGGAGCTGGCGTTTTCTTAACCGATGGTCGTTTTATAGGAATCAATAGAGCGACGGTCGGTATCGAACCTGGGAACTCGTCTGGTCTTGTAATTCCTGCGGGTTACATCAAAACCTTTCTAAAACTGTCAAATATCGCAATATAATTTCATGATTATAGTGAGAAATTTATTGCATAATCTCTAAAATCTGAATGATTATCGACCATTATTCGGTTGAAGGGGTTAGTTCCTCAAATTGTAGCCGAACAGAGGAAAAAAATCTATCATGACACCAAAAATAACAAAATTTCTAGTTCACCTCACAGTGCTTTCAATGGCCATAAGTCTAACTTCCTGTGATAAGTTGACTGGCAAAAAAGACTCCGACGACGAAAATGCACAATTATTGCTTTTAGGAGCGTTCGTGGCAAATGAAAATGCGAATGCGGCAGCAAGAAAAAATGCAGCTCAAATTCGGTCTGCTACATCCGCGGCAACAACGGCAATCACTACGCAGGCGCAAGGTGGCAGCCTAACATTCAATGGTCTTCCCTTGCATGATAGGCAAAAAACAATGGCGATACTTTCCCAAAGAATTTCCTCGTACAACTACCAAAAGAACCTGAGACCGAATGTGATTCCAACCGCACTTTCAACTCCAAGTGGAAGTTGCAATACATCCTCTTGTAATGCAACTTTGAATGGTACCGAGAATTGTTCGGTTGGAGACACCAAATCGGGAACTTTTTCAACGACAAACTTACAAGTCACCCTAACTATCACGGGAAACCCTATGAGTGGGAATCTAGGATTTTCGGGTACGATGAAAGGTGATCTGAAAATGGATAAGTGCCAGAGCAGGTCACCAGATTATTTTAATTTTCCAAGTATGACTACGAGCATTACTACTGGGGATTTAAATTACGATGGAAGCAATACTCAAACTCTCTCCAATGTTTCCTTCACTGCAGAAGCTTTCAAGGCTGATATTACTGTTAGAGAGAAAAGCACTACCATATCCAATAATATGCAAATTAATGGAGGAGCGGCTCAGTCTGTGAGAGTTACCCAAGATGTAAACCTTGTAGTGAACTCAGTAGCATCTAATTTATCGGCTACTTCATCTGACAGTGAATTCAGTTTCAAAGCAACCTATGTCGATACATTGACTGGTACTGTTTCGGTTACAGGCACTGTGGGTAGCGGAAATGTCAATGTCAGCAGAACTTATAATAATGATAAGTTTACATATGACGTGAATTGTGCTTTCAATATAAATAATGGATCAGGGGATTGCACCATTACAGTAAAATAGCTAAAAGATTTAATATCTCATGCGCACCTTTAAGTCGACTTAGCTCAAAGGTGTGGCATTCTCTCTAACAGATCCTTCTAAAATCGCAAGATTGTATCTTCAATAATTTGTAGAGCCTCATTCAATTCCTCTTCTCGGATCACCAAAGGTGGTGCAAATCGAATGATATTTCCATGAGTTGGTTTTGCGAGGATACCTTTGTTTTTTAGAGCAATGCATAAATCTAAAGCAGTTTCGCTATCAGGAGAATCATTTACTACAATGGCATTTAATAGACCCTTTCCTCTTACGGATTGAATGAGATCTGTTTTTTGGCAAATGGTTTCCATCTTTGTCCGAAACAAAGATCCTATATGAAAGGAGTTTTTTGCTAATTGTTCATCAACTATAACTTGTAATGCGGTCTTTGCAACAGCAGACGCCAATGGATTTCCGCCAAATGTGGAACCATGTTGACCTGGCTTTAAAGTTAGCATAATCTCATCGTTTGCTAACACTGCAGAAACGGGAATCGTACCTCCAGAGAGAGCTTTTCCCAGGATTAAAATATCGGGATGAACCTCCTCATAGTCACATGCTAACATCTTTCCCGTCCGTGCGAGACCCGTTTGAACTTCATCAGCAATAAAAAGAACATTTCGCTCTTTGCAAAGTTGATAGGCTTTTTTGAGGTATCCATCCCTGGGAACGATCACCCCTGCTTCTCCTTGGATTGGTTCTAACATAAAACCCGCAACATGAGGATCTTGGAGAGAAGTTTCGAGGGCTTCCAGATCATCGTAAGGTATAATTTCATAACCAGGCATATATGGACCAAAATGATTTTTCGAAGTTGGATCCGTGGAGGAAGAAATTGCGGCGAGTGTCCGACCCCAAAAGTTATTTTGGCAAAAAAGTATCTTTGCTTTGTTCTCGGGAATTCCTTTCACGGTGTATGCCCATTTGCGACAAAGTTTGATCGCGCTCTCTCCACCTTCTACGCCCGTATTCATGGGAAGAACTTTGTCGTATTTAAAAAGTTTGGTGATGAATTCTGCGTATAAACCAAATACCTCATTGTGAAATGCCCTCGATGTGAGCGTAAGATTTTTTGCCTGGTCCACAAGACTTTGAATGATCTTTGGATGGCAATGACCTTGGTTGACGGCACTGTAAGCAGATAAAAAGTCGAAATATCTTTTTCCATCTATGTCCCAAACATAAATTCCTTCTCCTCGATTGAGAACAACGGGTATCGGATGGTAGTTGTGCGCACTGTATTGGTTTTCTAAAGCGATCAATTCTTCGGTATTTGTCAGATATCTTGTCATAAAATTGAAATAAAAACTGTTTCTTTCATTTCCTCATAAGAAAGCTGTGTTGCAACTGGAAAAAAATTGCTGTTTTACATTCCTTTTTTCTGATTCGATTCGTTTTTTTTACTTTTCCGACAATTTGTAATTCTTTAAAATGCATCTTATGTCCGCGAATAAAATGCCATTTTTGATTCGAATATGCTTATGTTTGATATCATTTGTATGTTTATCTTGTGATCAGATTGAGTTTCTCAATCGCCAATCAAACACATCGCAAAACAACCTTTTTGCTTTATTACTTCTGGGCATATCTGCAAACTCTAGTGATGATTTAGCTAGACTTAATGATGAATTCAATGAGCAAACTTTATCCAATTGGAACATATATAATAACCAAACAACAAACCTTTCCAATCCGACCACCATCGCGATAACAAATGGCAATCTCCAACTTACACCCCAATCCCAAACTCTGTGGTTCAATGCAATCCAAACGGGAGCAATGGTTTCCAAAACAATATCTGGAAATTTTGTTGCGTCTACATCAGTTCAAGTACGCCGAAGGACCAATGCCAATTTGGCTCCCAATCAGACTGTCGAACTCGCAGGTCTCATGGTTCGCAATCGAGATACGAGTTTGGAGAATTATGTTTTTATAGTATTAGGTTTTGACGAGAATGATCTTTCTGTCGAAGTCAAAACGACCACAAACGATGTAAGTTCTTATGTTGGGCCTAGTCGTTCTAGTTCGGATGGAGAGCTTCGGATTTGCAGAATTGGGGATAACTTTTATCTCTATCTCAAAGGAACTGATGGTACATGGATTGCACAAAACCATCCAACAACAAACAATCCTGTTTTCGTTCGATCTGATTTGCCAAATTCACTGGAGGTAGGTCTCAATATCTACGCAAACCAAGGAACTCCAGATGTCATTGCTAGGTTTGATTACATTCGTTTCTTCAGACCCAACAACCAAACAGATTGCACACGTTAGTCGGATATATATTTAAACCGAGGAATCTGGTTTCCATCGATCTCGACAGTCTCAAAAAACATAGTTTTCGGTCTTACCCATAGAGTATCTTTTCCAAATTCTTTGGAATCATACATTGCTTTGTACAAGACCAATTCTTCCAGAGTTTCGCTGTGCCTGACAGTTCCCAAAACCTGGTATTCATTTCCTTTGTAATGAAGGTACTTGCCTAGTCTCATACTTTAAATTACGCAGTTTTTACTTAAATCCAAATTGAATTTTGATTCAATTCAAATTTTCAACGAATTTGAATTTGACTGATCTTTCCATTTGAAATAAATTTCACGAATGTTCTTTCGAATCCTTCTAATCGGTAGCATCATTTTGTTTTTTTTGAATCCAGCCTTATTTTCACAAACCAAACCCAAGAAGTTGTTTGATTTAGATTCAAAAAATAAAGAATCGGTGAAGTCTTTTTACAAAGACTTCTACCTGCGTTCTGGACGTGTACAAAATCAGTGGACAGGATCCATTGCAACTTGTTCCGCAGGAGAAAATTCCAAAGAGTATACGCAAGCATCTCTCAAACGAATCAATTTTTATCGAATCTTAGCAGGTCTTTCACCAATAGTAGAGTTAGTTGAGGAATACAATCGCAAAGCTCTTCAATCCTCGCTGATCATGGAAGCAGCAAATAAGCTGAGTCATTATCCGTCATCATCGTGGAAGTGTTTTAGTCCAGAAGGAAAGGAAGGAGCAGAAAATTCGAATTTAGCCTTAGAACCTGGTACAGCGGGAATAGATAGTTATATTGAGGATCAAGGCCCTGATAATTATTTTGTAGGCCACAGACGGTGGATTCTTTTTCCGCAACTCCTGACTATGGGTTCCGGCTCGACAAAGTCCGCTAATAGCCTATGGGTTTTTGGAGAAAGAAGTTCGTCCAATATAAAGCCAGAGTTTGTTGCTTGGCCACCAGAAGGATATGTTCCTGCAGATCTATTTGTCAGTCAAAACTATAGGTGGTCCTTTTCAAAGGCGAATGCCGATTTTTCTAAAGCAAAAATGAGTCTAGTTTCTCAGGGAAAGAATTTTACGACAATAAAAGAAAAAAACATGAATGGTGCTGGTGATAATACTCTTGTTTGGCGAACAAATTTAAATCTAAATGGAGTAATTAATGATTTAAAAGTAACGATCAAAATTGAAAATGTATTGGTTGGTGGAGAATTCAAATCCTACCAATATGATGTGATATTCTTTCAACCTTTTTCTGTTGAGGAACTCTCGCAGGGACCAAGTGAAACAATCCAAACTAATCCAGATTTAGATTTTAAAGTAACCACTCTCGCATTTGGCGGCGATCTTATTGCAATGAAACGTTTGTTAGAATCTGGTGGAAACCCCAACGCGATACAACCAACTGGTTGGTCCGCATTATTGATTGCTACAAGTAAAAATCAAACACATATGGCTAAACTTTTGGTTTTGTATGGTGCTGAAATAGACTTTACGTTGAATGGTTGGACACCATTGAAGTTTGCAAACTACTATAATAATACGGAACTTATACAATTCTTTGAAGAGTACACAAAGAACGGTAAGCCCTAGGGATACGCAGGGCTTGGCCCCCACCACATATCGAAGATATGGTAGGGGGCGGGAGCGAACGCGAACCCCGAAGTAGCCCGCCCGAGGGCCCAATTTATACTTTGACAACCTCTCTCTTTTATCTAGTCGGCTGGAAGGTAACTCGCGAGGAATATTTGAACCTTCCCGATGGAGTTGGTGTGCTAAGGCCCGATATCAGTTTTATCCTCAATGAAAATTTCAGTACCGTCAAAGGCCATATCCAAGGGGTTCCCAAATTCCGTGTGGAAAAAAAATAGTTTAATATCAAATTAATTTTTGCTAGCTAACACAAAGTCCCCGTCTATACTTTGAGTATGGGCAAAGATTCCAAATCGATTGATACCAAAAAAGAGCCAAAGGATTCGTCAGAATTCAAAGCTCAAATCCTGTCCCGAAAATCGTGGATCACAAAGATGGCGGCGACAATTGGTGCAGTGGGCCTTGGAGCCTATGGAATTTATAAATCCCAGGAGAAAAAAATGAAGACATCTGTTTTACGACAATCTGTTCCTCTCGGTTTTCAATGGCCAACATCCGATCCATTTTTATTTTGTGTACACCACGAAGACCACTATCCGAAAGGAAATGGAAAATTTGGACCGAAGGCATCTTTGGCAGGCAGAGATATGGGCCAAGATTTTGCCGGCAAAGACGGCTGGCGTATGTATCATGGGGATGATGTGCCAGGATTTCCAGGACACCCACATCGCGGATTTGAAACTGTAACGGTTGTACAACGAGGTATCGTAGACCATGCCGATTCCCTAGGTGCGGCTGGCCGGTATGGAGATGGGGATGTCCAATGGATGACTGCTGGTGCCGGAGTCCAACATTCTGAAATGTTTCCGTTGTTACACGAAGACAAAGAAAACCCGATGGAACTCTTTCAAATTTGGCTCAACCTACCCAAAAAGGATAAATTTGCTCCTCCGCATTTTACGATGCTTTGGAATGAAAGTATTCCTGTTAGAACTCATGAAGACTCTAAAGGCAACCGCTGGAAAGTAAAAACCGTTGCGGGTTCTCTGTTCGGTGATAAACCATTGGCTCCTCCCCCTAACTCTTGGGCATCGAATCCACAAAACGAAGTTGGGATATACATTTTAGATTTTGATGCGGGAGCGGAATTTAAGATTCCAGGTGCTTCGCCTGGTCTCAATCGAAATGTTTACTACTTCCGAGGGCAAGGTCTAAAAATCAACGGAACTATAGTTCCAGGTAGCCATATGTTCCAAGTTCCATCGGATGAAGATTTGGTTTTGGAAAATGGGAAGGAAGCAGGCAAGATTCTGATTTTAGAAGGACGCCCCATTGCAGAACCAGTGGTGCAGTATGGTCCTTTTGTGATGAATACTCCAGAAGAGATTCAAACAGCGTTTAACGATTACAGACGAACTCAGTTTGGTGGTTGGCCATGGGAATCATCAGATCCGGTTCACGTCGGCAAGGGCCGTTTTGCAAAACATGCCGACGGACGGGAAGAACTGCCTAGTTAGGGGCTAAGGTTTTGTTTTCGTTTGGTGGGACTTTAGATACTCGATAATAGAGTCCTCACCTCGTTCCTCCGCCAATTCAAAAACACTGACTCCGCTAATGGTTTTGATTTTGGTTTCTGCACCTTTTTTCACGAGAAGCTGGACGAGATTCAAATTGCCCCGATAAACAGCGCGAAACAGTGCCGTTTCTCCCGCCGTGTTTCGGTGGTTTACATTGGCACCGCGATTCAAAAGAAATTGAACGATCTGCACTTCCTCTTCGTCCACAGCCCTCATTAGACCCGAATTTCCGAGACTATCCTTTACATTGATGGGAAGGCCAGCATCCAACAGCTCTTGGATTTGGTTCAGGTCGCCACGGTCAATTGCCAAAAAGAATCGGTGTTCCGGACGCATCGGATCCTTCTCTACAACTTCCCGGTCGCTACAGCCTTGGAAACTTAAAAAACTGACCGAAATGCAGGTGAGAAGGATTGTCAAATTCGTTTTTTTAAAAGATACTAAATTCACAGCTACTCTTTAGTCTAATGAGGGAATATGAACCGTCGATTTATTTTTCAAAAAATCACAATTGGAATGTTGTCCGGCTTTGCTCTAAACTGCTTTTCAGTCATAGGCCCGGGCGAAGTTGGACTGATGTTTCGACCATACGGCTCGGGACTTTCACAAAAGCCTTATGAATCCAGCGTCCAGTTCTACCTACCCTGGAATACAATGTACAAGTTTTCAACCCAGTGGCAGTCTTACAAAGAAAAAGTGGAAGTTCTTACTAGAGATGACCTAACAATTGCTGTTACAGCTGATATCATCATCCGACCCAAACAAAACGAGTTGTTTGATCTTCAAATGGAACTGGGAACGGATTATTACGGTAAGGTGGTAAAACCACAATTCCGAACGGCGATCCGAAACATTCTTTCCGCATATAATATGGTTTCAATTTCAAAAGAGACTCCGAATGTCTCTGCCCAAATCAAAAAGTCTCTAATTGAAAAACTAAAGGACAAACACGTAGAAATCGATGATGTGATCATAGATGATGTGGAGTACAGTCCGTCCATTTTGAAAGCAATTGAAGGCAAACTCACCAAACAGCAAGAACAAGAACAGATGAAGTTTGAGATCAACATTGCAAAAAAGGATGCAGAAATCCAAGCCATTACTGCCGAAGGTAGGGCAAAAGCAATTTTACTGGAAGCGGAAGCTCAAGCCAAAGCACAAAAGCTAATATCGGAATCGCTTACTCCGAAATACATCCAGTTGAAAGCAATGGAAAACCCAAACAACAAATTGATCTTTATGCCAAACGGAAAAGATGGACTACCGATTTTAATAAATCCAGAGAGTAAGTAAAGATCGGTTTGCTTTTTTTAGATATAAATCCTTGGTGGAGCAGAATCGGCTGGATTCTTTCCACCAAGGAATGGGGGTTAGGGGTTAGAACTTGTAACCTGCCGACATAGAGAACGAAACCCCTTCTCTATAAGAGCGGAATAATCTCTCTTCATTTAACAATTCATCTTTGACATAAATTCTAAATCTTTGGTCTGTTATGTTTTTGGCCGCAAACTTAAAATCCAAACGGTCATCCATTTTGTGACTAAAGACAAGGTCCGTAAGTCCTACGCCTCTTTCATATGCATCTGGCGTACCGTTTGCACCGACGATAAAGATACGATCTCCAAAGTAATTGTAATACAAACCAATTGTAGTTGTTTTTAGTTTATTTAAGTAAACGTCAAATTTGAAATTTGCAACAAAATCAGACTGTCCTTGGAGGGGACGGCGAATGTTTGTAGGGTCATAGGAAAAACCTCTATCATTCGGATCGAGTAATCCCGCTTTCCCAGCTGTAAATTGCTCCCAAGAGATTACATTCACGAGAGATTTGATGAAGAAGAAGTTTGTTTCAAAACGGAAGCGATCCATAAATTCTCTTCTAAAGTCAAACTCAACCCCACGAATCGTAGCTTTGTTTGCATTTGCATAAGTAAAGAATGGAGAGATCTGTCCTGCAACAGGTTGACCAATAAGTTCTATTGGGTTTGAAAGTTCTTTTAAGAATACCCCTGCTCCAACATAATTGGCCCCACCCATAAAGTACTCATAACGGAAGTCATAGTTATGGATGTAAGTTCTGTTAAGATCGGGATTTCCTCGGATCCTATCACCACCGAAATAAGGAGTAAATGCAAACGGTGACATCTCTCTAAAATCTGGACGAGTTAAAGTTTGTGAGTAACCAAATCTCAGATTTTGATCTTGTATGAATTCATATACAAAATTTGCACTCGGCAATACGTCTCTGGTTCGGATTTCACCGATTCCATTATTATCTGCAGGACAGATTCGATTGTTAATCGCTGCAATTCGTTCAATTTCAGATCCATACTCACATCCGTAACCCGGACGCCTAACATCAAACTGTTCTTTTAAAACAAATGTTTTTACTTTTTGGTAGGAATCTTCATAACGCGCTCCACCAATAAACCTGAGCTTAGGAATTAGAGGCAAATCTACTTGCCCAAAATAACTATGTAATTTTTGATAAGCATCATATGCGTTAGGTTCGACCTGTCGTTCAGAGAATGTTTTATTACCGAGACCGTTCGCATTGGTTCTTACATATTCAAGTGGATTGAAAACAATCTCTCCAGGAACCAAATAGAGATCAGCTTGCGTCTGGCCGATGTTTGACTTTGACCCGAACTCTCTAAAAGTGAAACTTTTAAATCGATCCAGGGCACTTCCACCAATTTTAAAAGAGGATTTTAAACCGTTCCACTGATCGAAGGGAATTTCATAAGCTAAACTTGCACTTCTGACAGTATCTGCTGATGTCGAAAAGAATCTGGTTCCATCTGGGTTATTTCCCAATCTTGTAGGGAGGTTGGAAATAGGAGCACCTTGAGTACGTCTCCAAACTTGTTGGGTGAGGTTTGGTTCATCACGATTTGCCTCACCATAGTTCATTTGCCAATCAATAGTATGTGGCCGACTCAAACTTCCTAGATTAAGAGCATGTTTCCCTCCAAAACTAGAGTTAAACAACTGGCGACTAATGAAGTCATTGGTTATACTGAAGAAGTCAAAACTATCGATGTTATTTGTTCCTCTTGCATCTCTCACTGATTTCTCAGAAGAGATAGAATAAAAGTTTTTCAAGAAAAACTGCTGACCCGCCATCGGTTCATACGCTAAGTTTAGGTTGTTTCCAAATAGTCGTTCTTCGACATACAAATCCGCATCTTGCGTTTGGATCGGATTGATCGTTGTCGTGTCTTGTAAGTTCGCTGGTCCTAGCGCCAACGGAACATATCTAACGTCTTTTTGTCTTTTGAAACGATAATCTACCGAATGAGTTGTTCCATATATGATACCCAATCTCTGTCCTGATTCGGTGAGTTTAAAAGTCTTTCCGATTGTAAAGTTGAAATTTTTATCGTATGGAGCCTTTGTTTGATCTGGTGTCCACTGCGAAGGAAATGTTACTGCTCCTAGACTAATTAAACGTGGATCGATTCCACCAAACCTACTTCCTGGTTCAAAGGGTACGTAATTGGGAACCGCTTTTACAATGTCGGGTAATTCTTGGTTAGCGGTTGGTCTTCCAATAAAATCCCCACCCTTAAATGTTAACCATTTATTTCGCGTGGTGTTGGAGTTAGCTCCGATCCCCAAACCAAATGTCATTATGAAATCATCGGGATAGTCTTTGGTTTCGATTTTTACAAGACCTCCTGAAAATTCTGCTGATTCCTCGGGTACGAATGATTTAATAATTCGAATATTTTTAATCAAACTCGCAGGAAATAAATCGAGAGGCACAACCCTCTTGTCTGGTTCTGTAGAAGGGATATAAGCATCATTTAAATATGTCGAGGAATATCTTTCTCCAAGACCACGAACAAACACATACTTTCCTCCAATAAGAGTAATACCCGTTACACGACGAACTACTTCTCCAGCTGATGAATCGGGAGATTTTTTAATAGATTCTGCACCTATCGCATCTGAAACAGAAGCAGTTTTCTTTTGTAATTGAAGTAACGAAGCGTCTGACTCGTTTATTGCTCGGTCTTTTACTTCTACGGTCTGAAGAACTTGAGCTCCAAAAGTTACATTCATTTGCACTGGTTTACCCGCAACGACAGTTACCGACCGTGTTTGTGGACCGTATCCGTACATTTGGTATTCCACTTGGTAGCTACCCGGTGGAAGCTCTAGAACGTATTTACCATCGAAATCTGTTTTAGCGAATTTTTTCTCAGACCGAACAACGATAGTGGCACCGAAAACAGCTTCCCCATTTTCGGAGTCGATAATAGTTCCACGGATCGATCCAGTCGCCTGCGAAAATAGCAAAGTAGGTAAAATGAAGGTAATTAAAAGTAAACTAGCCCTCAAAAGTTTTGAATGTTTCATAGATATCTCGTTAAGGGCAAGAATCTAGAAGAACCCAGTGGGGTAAATGAAAAGGAGTTTCTGGTGCGTTACGAAACAGTGAAACATTTATTACAAAAATGTAACAAAATCTCCGTCGGTTTATGGACCAACGACACCCACGATAAATTTACCACCGATTTCATAGACCATCTTGATTTGGCTCAGGTCGATCTCTTTGGCATTTGAAGTAATGATTACTTTTGGCTTATGGGCAATCAGTTGGTTGTATTGTCTTGGTTTTTCCCATTCTATTTTTTGGATTTTGTAGGGTTCTTTCAAATTAGCCTTGATTGTTAGAAAACCAACCTGCTCTCTTTCGGATAAAAGTTTCCTATAATCATCCAAAGGGTTAAAATCCAATGCCGTTCCAAACCCATAAGTATTTGGAAAGACCACTTGCAACTGTTGTTCCCAACTTATAAAACTAGAATAGTATCCAAGCTCTTTGGACTCTACCAATTCCTTTAAAAATCCTTTAATTGCTTCTTCTTTGGAGGTGTAGCCATTTTCAATAGAATAACTTTTTTTTCGATTCGAAAGGATCTCTTGTTTTGCTGATTCAACTTTTGCTTGAAGATCAGGGTTCTGGTATTTTGGATCATCTCTCCAATCTTTTTCTTTGCAATTTAGAGTAAAGATGAGGATTAAAACGGATAGATGCGATACTGTTTTTAATTTCATGTGATACAAATAGAAAACCCTGACATTTCTGCCAGGGTTTCTTTTTAGTAAAATAGGATTTGTGATTATCGAGCTCTAAATACAGCCCAGCCATCCCACCACTTTCCATCTGCCGCGCCACCAAATCCTGCTGCCGCGTTAGATGCGTTCAAAGTGTAGTCAGGTTTTGTTGCAGCAAATCCACAATTAGATTCAGCATTGATACCACCGTCCGTTAGGATAGGAAGACCCGTTACATTCACCGTTACAGAACCAGTAACCGTAGGAGCTCCTGTGCTTGTTGTGTTAGCTAAGTCCCCACGAACTGTTGTAAAAGTTACGTTGGTGTCGGTAGTAGCACCACCCTCATCCCTTGCTTGCATTCCTTGGGCGAAGCCTTGGTAAATTCCATTCTGAAGAGTTGCTACAACCCCTTCTCGCAATCTAGCCGCTTGTCCGCCAGTTACACTGGCACCAATGAGTGTGAACTTATTGAGTGTTACAGTTGTACAGCGGTTCACTCCACCCGACGTGCAGGCAGTTCCACCATTGTTGTGGATACCATCCCACTCAAGAGCATGCGGGTCAGTAGAAGCCGAACCACCGCAGACGAGAGGATACTTGTGGCTGATAAAGTTAGAAATAGTAGTTCCATTACCAACACCTGGTGTCGCGCCACCAAATCCTTCATCTAAGTCTAAGTCATCATCCAATCCACCAGTTGCCAAGATATTCGACCATGATCCTGTTCCACCCCATGCCTCAAACTGGTCATCTAAACCTCTATGCGCCTGCACATGGCTAAGGCTTGTATTGGAGGAATACATACTTAAGTTGTTTAATTCATCGCCAGGAGCAACTTCGTTTCCGCCAAATTCGATAATGTTGTAGGCCATTACTAAATTCTGCGGACCTGTGTTAGGTGCTCCATTTCCATAAGGTTGAGGAGTCGTTCCTTCTGTATTTGATGTTCTTGTAGCACCACTCGTTCCAATAGTAACAATACCACCCCAATCTCCTGGAAATCGCGATCCAAGGTTGCTCGCAGAGGACCAGCAAATAGGATCAGCTGCAGTTCCCACTGCTTCGAGTCTCGACCCTGGTTTGAAAAATATGGAAGAACCTCTTTGTCCAAAAATTGCAGTTCCAGGAGAAACGGTTATAGTAGCTCCAGATTCTACAAAGACCGTACCTTGGAGCAAAATTCCACCAGACCATGTCTCTGACCCAGTAATCGAGCCAGACTTAATCTGAGGACCACCAGAAAGTCGTCGGCCATCGCAAACATTTTCACCAACGGTCGGGCTTTGTAATGTGTACTCACCTTTCACAAAAACATTGATTGATTTAATTGTAATCGAGTAACCTGAGTTTCCGCTCAAACTTACTTGGTTCGTGTTTTGTCTATCGGAAAGATTTAAATTGACTGACAAAGTTCCAGTAGGACCAGTTACATTGGTGAAATCACTAGCTGCGAGAGCTGCAATCGCAGAACAGGTGCTACCATTTGTAGCAGTAGCCGAATCTGTTGGTGCAAAATTCAAATTTCCACTAAGCGATGGTGATCTGAATAAAAGTGTGAACTCACCATCCACAGTGCCGTTTGCAGGCGGTGCCCCATCTGTCTGACAAGATGTAAAATCAGAAATAGAGTCTTGTCCAGAAGAAAGGAAAGAACCTCCCTCTGCATTTGAGATTGTTACTCTACCATCTTTCAAAGGTAAGGTATCGGCACCTCTAAGAGTTCCAACTAATACAACCGTATATTCAGGTTGATTCAGGAAAAACAATGCAGCAAGTAGTAGCCCCGTATTGTCATCCTTCTTCTTTTGGCAATCGATAGTTCCAATCCCCATCATAACGATGAGAGAAGCAACGATTGCCTTCTTCACTAAATTTTTCATTTTGAATCCTCTTTCGATTAAATCGAATTTGTTTGGCTAGCGGGTCTGCCCGAAAGGGATACGAAAATTTTCCCCCTAGCTCGTTCCAAAGTAGAGGTTTTCTGTTACAACACGATTACAGATGGGTAAAGGTTTGGTAAAAGCTGTGTGACAAACAGGTCACTACCCCTTTCCCAAACGTTTTAAAATCTTAACCAAATTGCTTTTGATCCGACGAACTTGGTCTTCTGTCAATTCGAGTTCTCCTCGTTCTGCCTTTTGAATAACCAGGTCAGCCTTTTCAACGAAGGTGATTGCTTCCTCGTCGATGGCTTCTTTTCGTTTTTGCTTTTCGCGATAGTTGTCTAAAGCTTTTTGAACGTCTAATAACTCTTTGGAAATTCCGCCGATCGCAATATTCAATTCAACAATATTTTCATCCATAATTTATCGTTTAACGCCTAATTTAATGGCCCTTGCTATGGAATAAAAAGGAAGGCAAAGGAAAATGTTATTGGTACAAAACATCAATATACTTCTTTTTTGCTTCCAAGTGTTCTTTAAATGTCGCGGAAAAATAATGAGAGCCATCTGGTTTCAAAAGAAAAAAGAGTTTGTCCGATTTTTCTGGCTTAAACGAGGCAATTAGTGCGGGAAGCCCAGGATTGGAAATCGGACCAGGTGGCCAACCTCCGTTTACATACGTGTTATACGGAGATACTATTTTTAAATCGGTTTCAAATAATCTTTTTTTGGGTTTGTCGAAAAGATATTGGATCGTGGCACATGATTCTAGATTGATATTTTTTTCTATTCTTGTTAGAAAAACTCCGGCCATCATAGGCCTTTCTTCTTTCCGCACCGCTTCCCTTTCAACAATACTCGCAAGCACGACTCGAAAGTGCAAATCCGCTGGTGTGATTCCTTTCGCTTCCGGAATACTCTCTAATTTTTTATAAAACCTCTTGATCATCATTTCTGCGATTCTATCTAAAGGATAGTTGAGAGGGACAGAATAAGTTTCTGGAAAGAAATATCCTTCCAGAGTTTTTGCAGGCACATTGTATTTGGAAATGAGCGCTTGGCTACTCGCTACTTGCAGAAATTCTTCTCTGGATGTAGCCAATTTTTTGCTAACAAGAAGATCGCCGATCTGACGGTTGTTATAACCTTCGGGTACGGTGAAGTTTACTAATTTTACTTTTCCAGAAACAATGACATCCAAAATCTTTCGAGAACTCATCCCATCATTGATGTCATACACACCTTGTTTGATTTTATTACCAGCACGTGTGAACTTGATCAAATAGTTGAAATACACGCTGGATTTGATCATTCCCGCAGCCGCCAATTCTTTGACAACCTTCGAAGAAGACTCACCCGGATCGATGATCAGCTCATATTTTGACTGTCCATCTCCGACAGCTCCACCTTTGATTTCATCGATTATAAAAAATGTGATTGCTGACAGAAGTAAAAGGAACCCAAATCCGATTCCTGCATAAATGGCATATTTTTTGAGTTTAGAATTCATACCCACCCCAGTCTTTCTTAGGTATCGGCTTTCTCCAAATCTTTTTTAGGTACAGAGAACTGGTTCTTTTTCCAAACGAATTAAAAATTTTTGGAAAACGAGATCTTGGATCTGACCGGCCATTTCCAATAGTGCTTTTGTGGATCCGTCGATATTTACCAATGCCAAACAATGGTTTTCTGAGATTCCAACCCCACCATGAAATTTTGACCCTTTTTGAATGCCCGAGTTTTCGATCAACCAGGCTGCAGAAATTTTTGAAAGTCCCTCTCCTTCTACAAATATCTGAGGTGGTTGAATCGATAGCTCTCTTACTCTATTTAAAAATTTTGTAACTTCATTTTGATTTAAAATAGGATTCATAAAAAAAGAACCTACGGAACGAGTGTTACGGTCAGATTCATCCAAAACCATAGATTTTCTTTTTCGTAGAGATAGAATTAAGTTTCTATACTCTTTGAATAATTGAATGCGCTCATCTAAAACTTGATCTTCTATTTTTTCTGTCAGCGTAATTTTATTTGCTAATGAATTAAATTTGGTCTCTAATTCCTGTTTGAATTTTGCTACTTCAGGATATCGAAAACAAGGAGGATCTACTTTGGACAATTTGAAAGTAACATACGTTACTATAGATTTTGATTTGATTCCTGATTTAAAGATGCTATTGCGATAAGAAAAATTACAATCCTTGTTTTCAATTTCTTCTCTCTCACCATTTACACCGACAGTTTCGACAGATAGAATGGTATCCTTTACTTCTTGTCCATATGCGCCTATGTTTTGAATGGGGCTTGCGCCTACCGAGCCAGGTATTCCTGACAATGCTTCAATTCCAGCTAATCCTTGCTCTACTGTGAATCGAACAAAGTCATCCCATACTACGCCAGCACCAACTCGATACACGGCATTCGATTCATTTGAATCGAAACATCGAATACCAGGAATCAAAATATGTAGAACCAATCCATCGAATCCTTTATCCATAAAAATTGTATTGGATCCGCCTCCTAGAACATACGTTTTTTGCGAAGTTTCGCGAGCAAGTTGTAGAGCAAAAAAAAGGTCTTCCATCGTTTTTATGACACAGTATCTTCTTGCAGGACCACCAAGTTTGAGAGTGGTAAAAGGTGCCAACGGAATGTTCTCTTGGAACAACATAATTCCAGAAAAAAGATTTCCGAGATTTGTGGAAGTAAGAAAATACAACTGATGAAACCTGGAAATGTAAAAGTCTACGCCTACTCCGCCTGTGGAACCTGCCAAAAGGCAAATAAATTCTTAAAACAATATCAAATTCAATTCTCAGAACTCAAAATTCGAGAAACGCCACCTTCGATCACTGAACTCAAAAAAGCAAAACAAGCATTAGATGATATTAAAAAATTGTTCAACATCTCTGGAAAAGATTACCGAGAAGGTGACTGGAAAACCAAACAAATCAAACTTTCAGAAGATGAAATTTTCAAAGCTCTTAGCGAAAATGGTAACCTCATTAAAAGACCCTTCGTAATTTCGGAAAAAGGTGTCTTGGTTGGATTTAAAGAAGAAGAATGGAAAAAATTCTTTGGAGTGAAGTAGATTTAATTTTCTAAAATAGTCTCACGAATTACATCCACTTCCACTTTTAATTTGTGTTTTCCGCCACCAAACAGAATTCCTTTGAGTGGAGAGACGTCGGAATAATCTCGACCAATGGCTGTAATGATATACTCTTCTGATATCAGCTTTCCATTTGTTGGATCAAAGTCCAACCAACCCAAGGTTGGACAGTAAACGGAAACCCAGGCATGAGTCGCATCACTACCATGGAGCTTAGGTTGTCCCTCTGGTGGAAAGGTCTCAATATAGCCACTAACATATCGAACAGGAATCGAAATCGATCTTAGTGCCGAAATCATTAAATGAGTAAAATCTTGACATACACCTTTTCTATCACGTAACACATCCTCTACGGGAGTATTGATAGTAGTGGCCTTTGCATCATATTTAAAATTTCTAAAAATAAACTCTGTCATGCCAAGTGCTCCTAAAAACACCGGAAGACCCGGAGGAAAAAATCCATGTGCAAAATCAGCGTATACTTCCTTCAACTTAATAAATTGGGAAGGTTGAATGTACTCAATCGATAAAAGATCGTCATTGAGTTCCGATTGATTAATATGAGAATAAATTTGATCCCAAGGCATAGACTTAGAGAGATCAAACCCCATTCCAGCATGGGTTCTTATGGTTGATTCGACTATAACTTCAAGGGACTTATGCGGATCCTCAACAGAAAAGAAGAATACTTGATTTCCAAAGTAGTCCCTTCGAAAAGAGGAGACAACTGGCTTTGGATTTACCGCAACATGAGTCCTAAAACAGTCTTGGTGGCGTGACGTTAGCGGATACATATGTGCCATGTTATGACAATACGCAACTAGATCGTCGTATTCATACTTTGTTTTATGTATAACTCTAAAATCCGCCATTTCCATCACCAATTCTTGTCTGTTCTTCGGCATAATTAAAGTAACGAATGCTAATCGAATCCGAAAGATTTCGCAAGTGAACATGAAGCTCTTCTAACCAATCATAAATTATCGTCATCGGATTATCTTCAGAGAATATAATTTCAATATCCTTCATTTTAAAATGAGTATACAACTGCAGTGCGGCTCGATCTTCTGCATACATAACCTTATCTTCTTTTCCAGGAAGCTGTTTGATATCGATGTTAATTTGATCCAATTGATATGCAAATGATCTTGGGTTAGTTATATCAAATAAGAGAATATCAAGAACTGATTCTTGATCAATACGACCCCGGTATCGTCTATTATAAGTTATTCGAATATCATTTATACTGAGTAAATTATCAAATGCTGCCTTGTCTTTAAAACTATCCCATCGGAGCATTCCTTGCAGGATTAATATCAAATTGATGGATCTTTCAATTCGTCTACCTAGGTCTAGGAAATACCAACCTGCTTCCCGGCTCATGTTTTCGAAGGAAAGGCCTGTAAGCGAAGAAAGATTTATAATAATCTTGTGCAGAATGTCAATCAACTGGTCATAAGTTTCAATCGGCTTATTTGCATTGTCTTCTAAACTTAGCATGATTTTTTTCATATCTTCCGAGAGCCGATCTCGAACTGACTTACTCGCGTGAACCAATCCACGTAAATTAAATGCAAGGCTACCGACCAAATTTCTGTCCGTCGCCAATTTTTGCAATTCACCGAAAGGATATAGTAGCAATTCATTAGCATCATCACCTAAAAAACCAGGGTATGAATTTGTGACATGAGTAACAAGTTTGAGTACGTTATGAACTGTTTCTTTTTCATAACCATCTTCCAGTTGTAAAATTTTGTAAGTTGCCTCACGAAAGACTCTTGTTTGGTTTTCGGACCTCTCTAAATAACGAGCCAACCAAAAAAGGTTATCAGCCACCCTGCTTGGAACACCTGATCCCTTTCTGGAAATTGAAATATTCTCCGACTTTGGAACGAGTAAAGTTTCTTCTTTTTGCGTTTCACTTGCGAGTACCCAAAGATCCTTACTCCACGCACCTCGTTGGCTCGTTATAAAAAAATCATCCAAAGATGGTGAAACGCGCACAAGTCCGCCTGCCATAGTTTGGTATCCAGATCCTGATGAGGTAACAAATGTTCGCATAATCGCTCTTCCAGGACGAAAACCATTTTCGCTTAGAACTGGCACGGTAGCCGAAGCAATCATTTCCTGAGCAATAAATCGTTTTGGGAATTGTTTTAACTTTAATAAGAATAAATCCTTTCGTTCTCCACTTAATTCAATAAAGGTTACCGGCTCTTCTTCGTCCGAACGAGATACCGTTTTAAAAACATATTTTTCGGGACTCATCATGACCTGTACATTATGTTCTCGATTTCCCATCCAATATGTTGGCGCCATGGGAAGAATTAAATCCTCTCCCAAGTAAAAACGACAGAGATCCGAATAAAATGGAAGTAAGGCACGATTTTCCAAAAAGCTCGATCCAATTGGATTTGCTATTTTTACATTTCCAGATCGAACGGCCTCTAGTAATCCTGGAACCCCTAATAGGGAATCTCCTCTCAATTCCAAAGGATCCATAAAAACATCATCAACCCGTCTTAGAATTAAATCGACTTGTTGCAAACCCTCTACGGTTTTCATGTAGACTTTGTTTTTTCTAACGGTTAAGTCTTCACCTTGAACCAAAGTATAACCAAGATAACCCGAAAGATAGGCATGTTCAAAATATGTTTCGTTGGACGGTCCAGGGGTTAACAATACGATGACAGGCTCTCTACCACTAACATTTGCTAGCTGATTGAGTGATTTTCGAAGAGAACGAAAGTAGACGGCTACACGATGCACCATAGCTTCTCGATAAATACTCGGAAAAATCCGTGACAGTACGATACGATTTTCTAGTGAGTAACCAGAACCAGATGGTGCTTGGACTCTATCGTTCAAAACATAAAAATTTCCATCAGATGCACGAATCAAATCACAAACGTAAAAGAGTAATGCAGGGTTGGTTGCAAGAAAGTGATTGGATTCAAACATCCCATCACAAGCTCTTAGGAAGGAAGCTTCGTTAAACAAAATCTCTGCAGGGATTTTCTTCTCTGATAATAATCTACGTTTTGAATAGACATCTCTGAGTAAAGAATCTAAAAGATCTGCACGTTGGTTTAGCCCACGCTCAAGAACACTCCATTCTTCACTTTCCATAATCAGAGGAAAGAGATCCAAATCCCAAGGTCTTTCTTTTGCCTCGGGAGAATCCGATTGGTACAAATTGTACGTTACGCCATTTTCTCGCAGGATACGGTCTGCATCCCTTCGGCGATTGATAAGTTCCTGTGAACCCAACTCGTGAAAGGATTTTACTAAAAAGCGATATTTATTTCGTATTTGACCATCCTCATCTAACAACTCATCATAAACTCCAGGCAGGGTTTTGTAGTTCTGAATGAGAAGATTAGGATCCTGAGTCATCATGTAAGGTACGAATTTATAACATTCTTAGATCCAAAGTGGAGGGAAAGGATTTATTTTCCAATCGTTGCGGTGGCAAAGTTTTTCCAATTCGATGTCCATGTGTCCAAAATCTGGATATTCTCCTTGATTCTGCCTCGTATCCATTCACAGGAAAGGAAGAATAGGAAAGACCGCCAGGGTGCGACACATGATACGTACATCCACCCAAAGATCGATCATTCCATTTATCATACATGTCAAATACTAATGTTTGTTGCGCTGGTAAATGAGGATGCAAGGTAAATACGGGAGACCATGCCTTAAAACGAACACCCGCAACATATTCTCCAAAGGTATCTGTAGATTGGAGTGGAACCTCGTATCCATTACAACTTAGGACAAACCTTTCGGGAATAAACCCAGTTACTTTTACTTGTAAACGTTCCACTGCGGAATCCACACCTCTAGATGTTCCCTGAGCTGTATTTTCTTCACCCAGAACATTCCAAGGTTCTAATGCCATTCGTAGTTCTATCTGCATTCCATCTAAAAATGAGATTCCATACTGCGGAAATCTAAATTCAAAAAACGATTCAAAATCCTTTGTAAAAAAATGAAAGCCCTCATTCTGTAAGTCTAGAACTACATCTTTAAAATCTTTAAATACAAAATAAGGTAACATGAACCTATCATGCAAACTTGTGCCCCAATTTACTGGATTTCCATAATATGGTTTTTCCCAAAACTTGCAGAGCACTGCCATTATAAACATCTGTTGAACAACACTCATTTGGTAATGAGGAGGCATTTCAAAAGCCCGCATTTCAACAAGCCCTAACCGACCTGTCACCGAACCAGGATCAAAAAGTTTATCAATCGAGATTTCAGTACGATGCGTATTTCCTGTTAAGTCAACTAATACGTTTCGTAACAATCGATCTAAAAGCCAAGGAGGAGTAAAGCGACTGGAATCAATTTGTTGAAATGCAATTTTTAATTCGTGTAAAATGTCAGATCTTGCCTCATCAATTCTTGGTGATTGGGACGTCGGCCCGATGAAGAGACCCGAAAATAAATAGGATAGTCCTGGGTGATTTTGCCAATATGCCACCAAACTTCGAAGTAGTGATGGTTTTCGAAGGAAGGGACTATCTGTAACCGACGCACCCCCTACAGTAATATGATTTCCTCCACCTGTTCCAGAATGACGGCCATCTAACATAAACTTTTCAGCAGTGAGTCGAACTAGATGAGCCTCATCATATAAGGTTTTAGTTTTCTCAACAATTTCTTTAAAGTTTGAGGATGGATGAAGGTTTACTTCGATAACACCAGGATCCGGAGTAATTTTAAATCGATTGATTCTCGAATCGATCGGAGCTTCATATCCTTCTAAAACAATGGGTAAATCCGTTTCTAAGGCAGTTTGTTCAATGACCGCAATCAAAGATAGCCAACCCTCTAAAGAAGCGATCGGTGGCAAAAAGATTCTAAGATTGCCATTCCTTGGCTCAACGCAAAGGGCAGTCCGAGAAGATGGATAGTTCAAAGAGTAACTAATGTTTTGTGAAGAACCAGGAAATTGTTCTAATTCTCTTCGTTTGGGGAGCGATTTTTTTAAAACTGCCGGATCCAATTCGAAAAATTGTTGGGTCGATCCACCAAGTGAATTCAAAGGCAATCTATATCCAATGGGAGAATCACCAGGAATTAAATACAATCTGCCACGTCGAAACGTCCACTTAGCACTGTTCCATTGGTTTGAAAATGTATTGTACTCTAGTGGAAGGACATATCCTACTTCATGGTTAATACCTTGCTCTAACACCCGCAATACTCTTTCCCTCTCCATCCTATGAAATTGATCCAAACCTTTCAGCATGGACTCTGTTTCTAAAGGAAGATTTCCTTCTTGCCAAAGATAGTAGAGATTATCTTCGTAAGCGGTAGAAATGAAATCAGAACTCAATTTTAATTTATCTGTCAACGTACTTATAAATCGTCTGGCATCATCTGAGTTTACTGAACCTGTATATCGATCATCTGCTAATAGATGTGGATTTTCCCAAATTCTCTCACCATCCAATCTCCAATAGGCAATCATTGCCCAACGAGGGATAGGTTCTCCAGGATACCATTTCCCTTGCCCGTATTGCAAAACTCCTCCGTTTGCATAATGATCTTTCAAACGCTTTAAAAGTTGCTCTGATTTTGAGTACTTTTCGTACCCCATAGCTTCAAAATTCCACTCAGGTGCGTCTTTATTTTCCGTGGATATGAAAGTGGGCTCACCACCAATTGTTAGACGTATATCATTCTTTTGAATTCGTTTGTCAATTTTATCACCTAGCTGGAGTAAACGATTCCAATCATCATCTTTATACGGTAATGTGACCCGAGGAGTCTCTTCCATTCGAGTGACTCCCATATGGAATTCAAATTCCGTTTTAGCGCGTTCAATGAATCCTTGTATTGGACCTGCGGACTCTGGTTCAGGCGTTGCTGCAAGCGGGATGTGACCTTCACCAGTGAATAATCCGGAAGTTGGGTCAAGTCCCACCCATCCAGCTCCTGGAAGAAAAACCTCAGCCCAAGCATGTAGATCCGTAAAATCCTGATCTACCCCACTTGGACCATCTAACGACTTTATATCGGGTTTGAGTTGGATCAAATAACCAGAAACAAATCTAGCCGCGAGTCCCAGATTTCGTAAAATCTGAACTAAAAGATAAGCACTATCTCGACAAGACCCCTTCTTTTTCTTTAAAGTATCTTCGGGAGTTTGAACTCCCGGTTCCATCCGAATGATGTAACCAATATCTGAAAAAAGTTTGGAATTAATATCTACAAGAAAGTCGATGGTTCTCCGAGGTGTGCGATCTACATTCTTTAGATAAGCGGAAAGAAGTTTGCCTGGTTTTTTTGGTTTAAGATAGGGTGCTAACTCTTTCTTTAGCGCCTTATCATAATTAAAGGAGTACTTCTCAGCATAGTCTTCAATAAAAAAATCAAATGGATTGATGACTTTCATGTCGACGACAAGATCTACAGCTACTTGAAAGATATTTGTCTTCTCGTTGAATACAAGTCTTGCTAAATAGTTGCCAAATGGATCTTGTTGCCAATTGATAAATTTATTATCAGGAAGGATATTAAGTGAATAGGATACAATATGATTTTTTGTATGAGGAGCCGGTCTCAATCTTATGACATGAGGGGAAAGCTGTATATTCTTATCATATCGGTACGTAGTAATATGGGATAATGCGACTCGTATACTCATAATTAGTTTGTAAAAAATCTCTCTACTATTTTTGAACCTATCCGGTTCAATTCAATTTGGATGTCATCAAGATACTCGTGAAGGCCTTTATCAAAAATAGACTTTATATTTTCTGATCTAAGTCGGTTTAGATAGATAGTGGTTGCGTCTTGGGCTAAGTTTCTTGGAAGACCTTCTTTTATGCCCGATACCTTTTCAAGTGCCTCCTCAATCTCTTGGAGACAGTAAACAATTGAACGTGGAAAAGTTTCATCTAAAATCAAAAACTCTGCTATTTCTAGTGGATGAACACGTTTGTATTTGCGATTGTACATTTCGTGTGCGGAGGCAGATTTTAAAAGTGATAACCAACCTAACAAATCCAAAGTGGAGCCAACTTCATCTACAGAGGGTAGAAGGATAAAGTATTTCATATCCAAAATCCTTGTGGTTTTGTCTGCTCTTTCTAAAAAACGTCCCAGTAGCGAAAAACTCCATACTTCATCATGTGAAATCGTAGCATCCGAACATCCATAGAAACTCTGCGCATTCTTTCGCACATAACTCAAAAATTCAGAAAGATCTACTGATAGACCATCCCCTTGTTTTTCTGGCCTTTCTAAATAGCTTTTTCTATAGTCCTTTACAAAAAGGTAGAATTCATTTAGGACTTCCCACATCGAGGTTGAAATATTTTCTCGGATAGTTCTAGCATTTTCCCTCGCTCTCGCTAAACAGTTGTATATCGAATTAGGATTTTTATCATCGAAAGTCATAAACTGAATCACGTTTGAGGGTGTTGGTTCAGAATATAATTTTTCAAAAAGTTCAACATCCCCTGTGGTATGAACAAGGGGTAACCATTGGTTCGAAATATCTTCACTGATATCAAGAGAGAGTTGGTGGTTTACATCGATAAATCGAGAGTAATTTTCAGCTCGCTCAATATAACGATTCAACCAAAATACAGACTCTGCAACACGACTCAACATAGAATTAACCAAGAACCCAGGTATCTTTTGAACCACCTCCCTGGGATGAATTCACTACCAAACTACCTTTCCTAAGAGCAACACGAGTTAAACCACCTGGCATAACATAAATGTCTTTACCATAGAGAATAAATGGCCGTAAATCCACATGTCGGGATTCAATCTTGTCTGCGATCAATGTTGGCACTGTGGATAAATTCAAAACAGGCTGAGCGATGTAATTTCTTGGATCCTCCAAAATGAGCTTCTTAAAATCTTCCTGTTCTTGTTTACTTGATTTAGGACCGATGATCATTCCGTATCCACCCGCACCATTTGCCGCTTTTACAACTAGGTTGTGAATATTTTCTAAAACATACTTTAGATCGGCGTCTTCTCCACATAAGTAGGTTGGTACGTTTGGAATGATCGCTTCTTCACCTAAGTAGTATTTAATCATCTTAGGAACATACGAATAAATGACTTTGTCATCTGCTACACCTGTTCCAGGAGCGTTTGCTATTGCTACATTTCCTTTTTTAAAAGCCTCAAAAATTCCTTTGACTCCCAACAGGGAATCCTTACGAAAACTTTGCGGATCCATAAAAACATCGTCAATCCGTCTGTAGATAACATCAATTTTACGAAGACCTTTGGTGGTCTTCATGTAGACCTTGTCGTTTTCTACGATTAAGTCTGTTCCTTCGACAAGAAATACACCCATCTTTTGTGCCAGGAAACTATGTTCATAATAAGCAGAGTTAAAAACACCAGGAGTCCAAACTGCGATTACAGGATTTGGTGCGTCTGTGAGATTTTCCAACATAGATCTCAAATGATACGGATAATCGTAAACCTGACGAATATTCAGTTTGTCGAATAACTCGGGAAAGGTTTTTTTCATAACTTCTCTATTTTCGAGAACATAAGAGACACCAGAAGGACAACGGAGATTGTCTTCTAAAACATGAAAGGAGCCAAGTCCATCTCTTACTAGGTCTGTCCCTGTTATATGAATCCAAATTCCTTTAGGAGGTTTGAGGCCAATGCACTGTTTGAGATAACCATTACTGGACTCGATGGTTTCTCGAGGGATTACTTTATCCTTTAAAATTTTCCCCTCACCATAGATATCTTGTAAAAATAAGTTTAGAGCTTCTATTCTTTGTTTGAGTCCATTCTCTAAACCAGACCATTCCTCTTTTGGAACAATCCTTGGAATCACATCAAATGGCATAATTCGTTCTTGTTGTTCACCTTCACCATACAAAGTAAAGGTGATTCCAAGCGAAATCAGAGCCTTCTCTGCGGAACTACTGCGTTTTACCAGTTCCAGGCCTCCCAGGCTTTCCATTTTTGTTTTTAAAAAATCATAACTTTTGCGAGGAGCTCCCTCACTGGAAAACATCTCGTCATAAAAATTTTTTGAATCGTAATCCGCGATAAACATAAGGTTCCCTTCTGCTTAGTTTTGTAGCAATTTTTGTACCAAGTAACAAATTTCGCCAAATCCTTCTTACTCGGCAATTGAGACATAAGACTTTGCTCGTATCAAGACAATTTGTTTAAAAAATAAGCAAAGGAGATTTAACGAGGATTCTATGAGTGCAAAGTTTACGCACATTGCTCATACATTTGAATAAATTTGAATTTTTAAGATTCTAAATTCGAATTTTTTGATGAAAACGAAGAAAAAAATGCTGAATCCTCTTCGGATTTTCTAGAAAAAACGATTTTTTTCTCAATTTAGAGAAGGATCTTTTGTGTGTTCAACAAAATACTTGTAGATTCCGCCTTTGCTACGGAGGGCGTCCTTCCAGATATCCTCTGAATCTGATTCCGAAAATACCAATTCCTCAGATACAGTATCCGAGATTACCCAAGAAAGACGTTCAAATTCAGACTCTAATTGTCCGGACGACCATCCAGCATAACCTTGTAATACACGAAACTGTATTGCTTTGGATTTTAATATCTCGACCATTGTATCAAAACTACGTGCCATAAAGATCCCAGGAACAACTTCCACTCCAGGATCTTCCATATTACGTCCGTTATGTAGAAGAGTGACAAACATATTGTCCACAGGACCACCAGCGAAAACAGTTCGATCGGCAAATTCTGTTTCTGGGAGGTTTTTAATCAGCGAATGCATGGTTTGGTCCGTAGGTTTATTGAGAACAAGACCAAAGGCGCCATCAATATCATGGTCTACCATAAGGACGATAGTCTTATGAAAAAAATCCTGAATTACACTCGAATTGGAGATCAAAAGTTTTCCACGAGTGGAATCAGGCATTTCCGTCATATCTATTTGTTACCGATTTGTTCTAAGATTTTATAAGCAACTTCTAAGGTTTTGATATCGGAATCCCCTTTTACCATGGGCTCCGCATCTCCCTTTATACAATTGATAAAGTGCTCGTGCTCTTGTTTTAGAGGATTGTCTTTATGGACAAAGATTTTTTCTACAATAGACTCTTGTCGGTATTTGATTTCACCAGAACCAAGTTGGGTCGTAGAACTTGCTTGTCTATGGAGTTCAATTTCTTGGTTTGTAAAGTCCAAGAACACATACGAATCTTTTTGGGATATATTAAGAGTTCGGATCTTTGCTTGTGAAGCACGGGAAGCATTGAGGGACGCAACACAACCATTTTCAAATCTTAAAACAACACTCGCAATATCTTCGTGATTTGACACTATAGACGATCCGACCGCCTTCACTTCAACTACTTCTGATTTTACAAGGTTTAGTACAATATCAATGTCGTGGATCATCATGTCTAAAACTACACCAACGTCGCTGATGCGAGCATTGTATGGTGCAATCCGACGAGATTCAATAAGTAACGGATGTTCGGCGATTTTACCTAACTCAAGTACAGCTCCATTAAATCGTTCCACATGTCCCACTTGCAAAATCAATTTGTTCTTATTTGCAATCTCTACCAGTTCTTTTGCTTCTTCGACAGTTTGCGAGATTGGCTTTTCAACTAAAACATGCTTTTTTTCCGTAAGGGCTTGTTTCGCAATTCGGTGGTGCAAAAAAGTTGGTGCCGCGATCACCACAGCGTCAATTTCATTTAACAATTCTTCAACGGTTGCAAAGGCTTTTGTTTTGTGTTTTTCCGCAATCAATGTTGCACGTTCTATGCTGGCATCGTAGATACCAATCAATTCGGCATCACCAAGCATTTTTGCGACATTCACATGGTACTGGCCCATATGACCAGTACCGATAACTCCAAGTCGGATCTTTTTATCCATATATCCTCTCAATGATTTTGAGGTTTATTGGAAAAACAACTTAGATTTTCCCCCGCTCCCCACCTTTTCGCCAGATTCTCTAGCAAATTCTTCTAGGAGTTCCTTTTGTTTTTTAGAAAGTTTTTTAGGGATTTCTACCTTAATGATCACATGTTGGTCGCCCTTTCCATAGGAGCCGAGATAGGGGATCCCATGACCTTTCAAACGGAAAATTTGACCCGATTCAGTTCCCTCTGGAATCTTCAGTTGGATGGTCTTTCCATCAATTGCAGGAACTTCAATCTCCCCTCCTAGGCAAGCCATGGAAAGCGAGATAGCTTTTTGTACAATAAGATCGTTCCCTTGCCTTTCAAAAACGGGATGCCGTTTGATATGGGTTACAACATAGAGGTCACCACTTGGTCCACCATTAGGTCCCGATTCCCCTTCGCCAGAAACTTTTAGTCTACTTCCAGACTCCACACCAGCAGGGATTTTAATATGTATGGTTCGTCTTTTTTCTACAAGCCCTTCTCCCTTACAGGTTTTACATGGGTTGGATATTATCTTACCCTTTCCTTTACAACGTGGGCAAGTTGTCGTAACACTAAAAAATCCTTGAGTTCTTCGAACCTGACCTGTTCCACTACAATCGGGACATACGGTAGGTGAACTTCCTTTTGCAGCACCTGTACCCGAACAGTCTGTACAGGTTTCCAATCTTGGAATTTCGATTTTATACTCTTTTCCGAGAGCCGCATCTTCTAAACTAACTTCTAAATTATAACGTAGATCTGATCCTCGATTCGAACCAGACCTTCCTCTACCACCACGGCCACCACCAGCACCGCCTCCGAAAAATTCACTGAAGATATCACCAAAATCGCCAAATATATCTGAGAAATCAGTATACGCGCCTTGGCCAAACCCTTGTCCACCAGCACCCACGCCTGCTTTACCGAACTGATCGTACGCCGCACGTTTTTGTGGGTCACGTAACACTTCATAAGCTTCGGTTGCCTCTTTAAATTTTTCTTCAGCTTCCTTATCACCCTTATTTTTATCAGGGTGATATTTTATGGCTAACTTTCGATAGGCGCTTTTGATTTCATCATCAGAAGCGCCTTTCGCTACGCCTAATACTTCGTAGTAACCGCGTTCGCTCATTTTTTATCTTCGTCCACTACTGTGTAATCTGCATCCACAACCTTTTCGCCGCTAGCTGATCCATTGGATTGTGCACCCGCTGCACCAGCCGCTGCTTCTGCTTCTGGACCTTGTGCTCCACCCGCTTGTGAATAGATCTTTTGGCCAATCTGCATTGCAACTTGTTGGATAGAATCTCGAGCAGCTTTCATTCTTTCTACGTCAGCGGATTCCATAGCCTCACGACCACGTTTAATCTCATCCTGCGCTCTCTGCTTTTCAGACTCATCTAGCTTGTCTGCAGACTCGGTGATTGTTTTTTCCAATTGGTAGACAATCGATTCGAGCTCATTTTTGGTTTCAGCGGCTTCACGTGCTTTTTTGTCTTCTTCTGCATGTGCTTCAGCATCTTTTACCATCTTTTTGATTTCTTCTTCGGATAGTCCAGAAGAGGATTCAATTCGAATCTTTTGTTCTTTACCCGTTCCTAAATCTTTTGCAGATACATGAACGATACCATTGGCATCAATATCAAATGTAACTTCGATTTGAGGAACTCCTCTAGGAGCCGGTGGAATTCCGACTAGATCAAATCGCCCTAAGGTACGGTTTGCATTGGCAATCTCTCTCTCACCTTGGAGAACATGAACAGAAACAGTTGTCTGGTTGTCTGCCGCAGTGGAGAACACTTGAGACTTTCGAGTAGGAATTGTTGTGTTCCTTTCGATTAGTTTTGTCATTACTCCGCCAAGCGTTTCAATTCCAAGAGATAGTGGAGTGACATCTAGTAACAATACATCTGTTACATCACCGGCAAGAACCCCACCTTGGATTGCAGCACCAACTGCTACCACTTCGTCAGGGTTTACTGATTTGTTTGGCTCTCTTCCAAAGATTTCTTTTACAAGCGCTTGGACAGCAGGAATACGTGTGGATCCACCAACTAAAATCACCTCATCAATTTCAGAAGCAGAAAGCCCCGCATCTCTAAGTGCGTTTATACAAGGAATACGAGTTCTTTCCACAAGCGACTTTGTGATGTCATCAAATTTTGCTCGAGTAAGCGTCATATCCAAGTGTTTAGGACCGGATGCGTCCGCAGTGATAAACGGCAAATTGATTTGAGTTGTTGCTGTTCCGGAAAGTTCAATTTTTGCTTTCTCAGCTGCTTCTTTCAAACGTTGAACCGTGTTTTTGTCAGCAGAGATATCGATACCAGTTTGTTTTTTAAACTCATCAATCATCCACTGCATCACTACGTTATCAAAGTCATCCCCTCCAAGGTGAGTATCACCGTTCGTAGATTTTACTTCGAAAACTCCATCTCCAAGTTCCAGGATAGAAACATCAAATGTTCCACCACCTAAGTCGTATACCGCGATCTTTGCATTAGATTTTTTCTTATCAAAACCATACGCAAGTGCCGCCGCCGTAGGTTCATTGATGATCCTTTCAACTTCTAGACCTGCAATTCGACCTGCATCCTTTGTTGCCTGTCTTTGTTCGTCGTTGAAGTAAGCAGGCACAGTAACAACCGCTTTTTTAACTTCGTGACCTAGGAAATCTTCCGCTGTCTGTTTCATTTTGATGAGAACACGTGCTGCAATTTCTTGCGGCGTGAATTCACCGGCTACAGTTTCAAACTTTACGCCGTCGTTTCCTGCTCGAATTACTTTGTAAGAAACCATCTTTGCTTCGTCACCTGCTTCATTGAACCTGCGTCCAATAAAACGTTTTGCCGAACGAATCGTGTTCACTGCATTAGTAATGGCCTGGTTTTTTGCAAACTGACCAACAATGGTTTCCCCTTTTGTCGTATATGCTACTATGGATGGAGTTGTTCTTGCTCCTTCCGAGTTTTGGATTACAACAGGATCTCCCCCTTCCATCACAGCAACACACGAGTTAGTGGTTCCTAAATCGATACCGATAATTTTTTCTTTAGCCATAACCAGCTCCTTCTTATTCTCTTATTTTAACTTTGTGGTTTTCCCACTTTTACACGTGCAGGACGAATAGAATGTTTGTTTTCCCCATCTTCATGGTAGTAACCAGGTTGGTAGGTTTCGACAACAGTTTCTTCCGTATATTCTGCACTCTCTTCGGAAGCAATCGCTTCCATAATCATTGGATCGAATGGTTGTCCTTTCGGATCCAATCGTTTGATCCCTTCTCTCTCCAATACAGAAATCAATTCCTTCTGTACCATTAAAACTCCGTCTACAAAAGCGGTAACTTCCGGTGTCGGATTGGGAACAATGGAAACCCGTTCCAAATTATCCAAGGCACTGAGAAGCCCTTCCGCAAACTTTTTAATCGACTCCTTACGAGCATTTAACAAGTCCATCGCAGTACGTCTTTTGTAGTTTTGGAATTCTGCTCTTTCTCGCAACCAAGAGTCTTTTAAAGTCTCAATTTCTTTTTTAGCAGAATCTAGTTCTTGTTCCAAAGTACTTGAGGCTTGCACTACGCTTTCTTCCGAAACTTTATGGCCATTGGCATTTTTATTGTTTTCGGAATGAACTTCATTCACAGCTTCACCCTTTTCGTTTTCAATTGTTTGGTTGGTATCCTCAGCCATTTCGCCTCCTATCTACTCAACTTTGTTATCATTTCAGAAACTAATTTAGAGGTGAATTCTATCAAAGGTAGCGCCTTATTATAATTCATCCTCTGCGGACCTATAATTCCCATAGATCCGATTCTTTTTTCACCCATTCGGTAATTTGTTGTTATAATGGTTACACCACCTAACCGTGTATCACCGTCCTTTCCAATGATGGTGTAAACTCCATCCATCGGTATATAACTACTGAAAAACTCTTTTAAAAATTGTTTTTCATCAAAGAGATGAAGGATATTTTCTAACTGTTCCTCTTCATCTCTAAAATTCTCATAGAGGTTTTTGAGACCATCTATGTAAAGGTTATCAACCGTTTGAGTCTCTGTTCCCATAGCACGTGCTATAGAAGGAGCAAAGGCTGCAAATGCTTCCGGCCCTTCTTTCCGAAGCATCAATTGTGGAATGATGTTGCTTTTTATTTCATGAACATCAAATCCCATCGCGTTTTCATTGAGATACCGCGAAATTTGATAGAGCGCTTCCTGTGAGATATGAAAATCAAAGAAGATGTTCCGATTTAGAACCGTCCCTGATCTCATCACAAGAATCATAAGCACTTCCCCACCATTTACATGGATGAGTTCAATATGCTTGAGTGTGTCTAAAGAACCCTCAGGCCCAAGAACCACACTAGCTGATTGGGAAAGGCTAGCCAAAACCTTGGAAGTTGCCACAAGAACCTGATCCAATCGAAACTGCATACGCAGATACTCTTCTTGGATCCTTTGTTTTTCCCGTAGCGTGAGCTCAAATAGAGTAACAAGACTGTCTACATAGACGCGATACCCTCTTTCCGTGGGAACACGTCCTCCCGATGTATGGCGAGCGACCACAAAACCCATCTCTTCCAACTCCGCAAGCGAAGCTCGGATGGTTGCTGGCGAAAGCCCGATCTCATACTTTTCCGAGAGAGTTTTAGAACCAACGGGTTTGTTGTCCGATACAAACTCTTCAACCAGGGCCTTCAATATCGCTCTATGTCTAGGAGAGAGATCCATGTTCCTGCTAGCACTTCCTTTAGCACTCTGATGATTAGAGTGCTAATATAAGTAAAAAGTTTAGAAAATACGTTGGTTTTCGTCAAGCATGTACAAAAAATTACGAGGGTTTTTTAGCAGTTACAAAGGCTAACTGCTAAATTTCCGGAGTGTTAGATAGGATAGACCTGGATTCGATTCCTGCCGCTGTTCTTGGCTTGGTAGAGGGCGATATCCGCAAGCTTCAAAGCCTCTTCCGGCTTTTGGATGGGGTGAACTTTCGTAAACCCGATACTTACTGTGATGTTGAGATAAAAATTATCAAAAATAAAGAATCTGTGTGCTTCCACAGACTCCCGCAACCGATCGAGAACAATCGCTGCTCCCTCAGTCGTAGTGTCTGGAAGGATACAACCAAATTCTTCTCCTCCGAGTCGCCCGACAGTGTCCTCTTCCCGAAGGCAATCTACGAATATATTGGACATCTTTTTTAGCACCAAATCCCCTATGTCATGGCCATAGGTATCATTGATCAGTTTGAAATGGTCGATATCTAGAACAGCCAATACGGAATCGCGATTGCGTCTCTTAACGGTAGCGACAGTCTTTTGGAGTGTGTCAGAAAACGAACGACGATTAGGAAGTAAGGTCAACTCATCCATATAGGCGAGTTTCTTCAAACTGTTGATTAGAATATTCTTTTGTTCCTCTAGTCTTCGTCTTTCACGAACGTCCCGGAGAATAGCGGCATACAATACTTGGTCTTCGGAATGGATCTCAAAGGCTCGGATTTCCACAGGAACAAATCCACCTTTTTTGGTAACCAATTCCAATTCTTTCAAAAAACCAGCAACATACGGTCCTTCATCAGCTGCAGAAAGATACGATTCGATTGTGATTTGTTCTCCTTTGTCGAGAGGAGGAAACAAGTTTGAAAAAGAAGATCCAATTAACTCATTTGATTCGAAACCACTTAATTGGTGTAAGGCATTATTACTAAACCGAATCGTACTGTCTTTATCTAAAACAACAATAGCATCTATCGAACGTGCAACGATCTCCTTTGCAAATCGATCGTTTGAAATTTCACTCATGACCCCAGATTTCACCATATCCTTTTTCACTTCTAAACGAGTCTCGCCACTTGTGTAGATGGCGAAAATTTATCTCAGGCTGATTCTTACGAAACTCCGCTTTAGGCAATTTCCTAAGTGGCTTTTGAGATAGACTCTGATACCAATAAGCAACAGAAACCAAATCTAAGGTCAAGGAATTTGCGTGACCATGCTCTAATAGAAATAGGAAATTTTTTTCAAACCGAATCGGCGATTCTAGCCAAAACCTATAAAGATGTGTGCGTCCAAGCCAGCCAACGGAATCACCCACTCTCGGTGATCCAAAATAGGGATGCATAAATACCTCTTTGGGAGACCAGGCTGTATTGAATACATCCTCTGTTCCTGTCCCACGTAGCGTCGGTGAGGTCCTATTCCCATCGATAAAGATCAAATCATCACCTTCCCCATACCAAAGAGGGGTCGGCGAATCAATATACAAATTGAGACCAATAAAATGACCTTTTCCTTCGGTTTCTAATACAAGATAATGATCTTCCCATTTGAGTGGATTTTTCTCAGTTTCACCTAAAACTGCCCACTCGTTTTCTCGTTTATCCTTTGTTTTTGGGTAGGTGATTTGTCGATTCCAAAAGGCATGGAAACGCAAATCCGTAGGTGGAGGTTCTTTCCATTCTTCATAATCTACGTAAAAATACAAATTTGGGATATCTTCTGCGGATTCATTTTCAATTTCTATCTTTGCACCCTTTGCAAACGGCATCGCAAAATAGGAATTCATCGACTTTCCTTTTTTGGGTGCGGCAACTAACAAACTTGAATTGAACAAATACTCCTCACCCCAACCTTGACCAAAAAATTCTCCTAAGGGAACTTCCACAGATGCTTTGCTCTCGCCATCCCAATAAAACCGAATGACCGTGTTCTTTCGAACCATAGAGTCTTTACTTGCTAAGGTCATCCAAATGTGTTTGATAATTCCCGATCCTCTGATCTCAGCGATGGAAATCGTTTTCCCTTTTGGGACTTTTATGAAATCATCATTTCCGTGAGTGGTATCATAACTCGAAATTCTTCGCGATTTGTATTGTTTTTCCATCCATATCGGGGTTTCAAAATCGTGGGCAACGAGTGCATTCGAAAATAAGACTCCGAATAGAAATAGAACTGAAATGGCATTCATACTATTTCTGGAAATAGAATACATTATTTTTCGTTGAAACAGGGTTGTAACTATAACTAAGGATTGATTTGATTTTTTTTCCATCTAACAAAACCTAAAAAAATTACGGAACTAACAACCGCTTGTAAAAATATTTCCAAAAGAACCAAACTGTGGATTTTCAAGGTTACCTGCGGAATCATAAATACCAATCCCTCAAGAGCTCCGACTGCTGGAGAAATGGCAGCAAAACCTCCAAGAACCACTCGCATCCAAACCAAAATCAAAACTTGTCGTGCGTAGGTTTGCGTTTTGAAAAAATCCCAGATAAGCCAAAGAAAGATAGAGATTAAAAACGCCTGGAGAAGGAGTGCTGGCACAAGCAATTGCATAGCATGAGTCCATACCTCGCCCGATTTTTCCGTGATTAAGAATTCAGGAAAAACAGCAGTTTCTCCTTCGTAAAATTGTTTCATTACAAATTGAAAAAAAGGAATCGAAACAATTAGATAGGCAGCAATATGGCTCAAAATAAATTGAATTGTGATTTTAATCTTTGTATTCATGATAATGTTGTCCTAATAAGGCCTTTCGTCACAACTTATAATGATAAAAACAGAACTCAAGGCAAAACTGCAACGAACATTTCCGAAAGCAAAGACTGTAGGTTCGGGAAGGTTATTCACCCGTCAGCTTAGTAACCTTGTAGATGCGGCACTTATCCAGCTTTTCCAGGAGATAGAATTAGAATCTCCGATTGCGAAGCATCTCTCGCTACTTGCCGTGGGGGGCTACGGCAGGAGAGAGCTTGCCCCGTATTCTGACATTGATATTTTATATCTACACGATGGAAAAATTCCAGAAAAACGTTTAACTCAAATTATATCAAAAATAAACACTTTTTTGTACGATAATAGAAAGGAAGTTGGTCACTCTTGCCGCACGATCAAAGAATCTTTCAAATACCTAGACCAAATTGAAACGTTTCATGCTGTTTTAGATGTTCGCTTTTTGGTCGGATCACTTCCTCTCTTTCAAAAATACAAATCTGAATTTCTCGCTAAAATTTCTCCTGCCAAAATAAAGGAGTTCAATCAGTGGAAACTTTCATATTTACGTGAGAGAATTATAAATTCATACAATCCTATTTTACTCTCTGAACCGAATATCAAAAACGATCCATTGGGTCTCAGAGATATCCAACAAATGTATTGGATTGAAAAAACCGATCCTTTGCACGATAGTATCGATGGTGGAATTTTTGATTTTTATTTGATTGGGGACAGTTTAGATCTTTTATCTGCATACGACTTTCTACTTCTAACTCGGTCTGCACTTCACATTGTTAGCGGAAGAAAAAATGATCGATTAGATTTAGAATTCCAACCAGAAGTTGCAGAATACTTAGGATACGGTCCAAAAACGGAAATCAAATCCATTGAGTTATTTATGAGTAGGTTTTATAAAGCTCAAAAGGATGTTTACTTTTATATCGGAACCTTTTTGGATGAAAAAACGAAAACTCCTAGTCATAGTTTAAAAAAGGACCTTTCTAATCCGGACAGTTTGTACGATGATATCATGGATTTTTTTAGCGAATGTCAAAAATCGGAAGAAGAACCTTCCAGAATTTCTTTGAATGAAATAAGGCTGGCATCCCATTTTATTGACGATGATTTTAAAAACCAAAAAACAGTCATTGATCGTTTTTTGGCAATGTTAAAATACAAAAAAAGAATTGGGCACAGTTTGACTTTGATGCATGAGTGTAATGTTCTAGGAAAGTTGATACCTGAATTTGGTGCATGCACAAACTTTCCGCTCTTTAGTTACCACCACCAATACACGGTAGATGAACATACACTTCTAATTTTACGCGAATTAGACGTTCTCATTGCGGACTTGTGGGAAGATTCTCAAGTGCAAGAGATATTCAATAGCTGTGACAAAGTTCATATCTTAGCGCTTGCAATCCTCATACATGATGCTGGTAAAGTCAAAGAAGGTGATCACTGTCAATATGGAGCAGAATTGGCTCTGATAATTGCAGAAAGATTCAATCTCGGTGAGGAAGAGACCGAACTTTTACGATTTTTAGTAGCGGAACATATCATAATGTCGGACCTATCTTCCAAACGAGATATCTATGACCCCAATTTGATAGCAAGTTTTGCACAGATTTTTCATGATCAAAATACCCTAAAATTACTTTATATAATGACCATTATTGATACAAAATCGGTGGGACAAGGAATACTGACCAACTGGAAAAAAGAGATTTTGTATCATTTGTTTGAGTCCACACTTCATCAATTAGCTGAGAATGTCAGTGCAATTGATACGGAAGACAGGAATATTTCATCCATACGAAATTATCTTTTAGAAAAGGAAGCCTTGGAAGAATCTCAAGTATCTGTGATACTAGAGTTTTCAAAATCTATACAGCCGTCCTCGTATATAAACTATAATACTCCACGTCGCATTTTTCAGCATTACATCTATTTGGCGGAGTGGAAACAAACATCTTCTCAGTTTAAACTTGTCTCCGAATCGGAACCTGCCTTTCTTACGCTTTCTATATTTACTGGAAATAACAGAAAGATGCTTTTATATATTACTGGCTCAATTTCCTCTCTTGGTTTAAATTTAGTTGGACTAAGAGCCTTCCAAACCAAATTTGGTGATTTAATTTTACAAGCACAAGTTACAGATATCTATGGCAGTGGTTCTATAGAAGAATCTCAAATCAAAAACATTGAAGCAAATCTTTCTGATTGTATATCAGGGAGAGTAAATATAGAAGATTTAGCCAGTACAACTTCCCTCTGGAGATCAAATCCAAAAATTCCTGATGGAATGGTCGAGGAACTTGTTAAATTTTCAAATGACATATCTTCAGATTATACAGTATTAGAAGTTAGAGTTCCTGATTCTATCGGTTTAGTTTATAGAATTGTAAAAAGTTTAATCGATTTTCATTTGAATGTTATTTTTGTTCGAATTTCAACTAGCGCTGATTTTGCGTATGATACCTTTCATATACAGTCAGAAACGGGACAAAAAATCGAAGAAGCTGGTGTTTTGATATCAATAAAGGAAAAAATTTTAGAAGTCGCCCAAATGAAACAAAATCAAGGCGTTTTTGAAATCAGTTTTTAATTATGGTTTGGTGGAAAGAAGCAGTCATTTATCA
The DNA here is from genome assembly GCA_027533185.1 of Leptospira sp. Classification (GTDB taxonomy): domain Bacteria; phylum Spirochaetota; class Leptospiria; order Leptospirales; family Leptospiraceae; genus Leptospira_A. The sequence continues at coordinate 170,097 of JAPZTS010000001.1, forward strand.
GATTTATCCTAGGAGTTTTTTTGATTCCAATGGGGATGGAATTGGAGATTTGGAAGGCATCATTCAAAAATTGGATTATCTTGCGGGCAGTGAAAACTCGCTCGGAATCGATGCAATCTGGCTTTCCCCAGTTTATCCTTCTCCCATGTATGATTTTGGATATGATATTTCGGACTATGAGGAAATAGATCCTGTTTTTGGAGATATACAGATCTTCAAACGTTTGTTAAAAGAGGCACACAAACGAGGGATCAAAGTAATCATGGACTTGGTAGTAAATCATACCTCTCATCTGCACCCCTGGTTTTTGGAATCTCGCTCTTCTAAAAATAGCCCCAAACGAGATTGGTATATTTGGAAAGAACCAAATCATGGTGCTCCACCGAATAATTGGTTAGGTGCTTTTGGCGGCTCTGGCTGGGAATACGACAAACGTACAGGAGAATACTACTTTCATTCTTTTTTAAAAGAACAACCTGACTTAAATTGGCGAAATCCGAATGTAGAAGACGCAATCTTTTCCATGATGAAGTATTGGCTCGATATGGGAGTGGATGGTTTTCGATTGGATGTTGTAAACCTCTACATCAAAGATGAATTTTTCAGAAACAATATTTCATACTTTATGAAAGGACCTCGCTCGTATGACAAACAAGTTCATGCATATGACCGGGATCGACCCGAAATGCATGGTATATTACGTCGAATGCGAAAGTTACTGGATTCTTATGACGACAAACGTATGTTTGTTGGAGAGATTATGCAGGATTTTCCTGGAAATGTATTACTTCCAGCGACATATTGTGGGCAAGACGACGAACTCCACCTAGCTTTTAACTTTATGTTTTTATTCTCTCCCTGGAAAGCTGAGAAATTCTTTCAAATCATAAAGGATTTTGAATCAGCACTTGGAGACAAAAATTGGCCCAATTACACACTCTCGAACCATGATTTTCCGAGGCATATCACGAGGTATGAAAAAGGGAAAGATACATTGTTACGTGCGCGTCTTGCAGCTTGCATGATGTTAACTCTACGAGGAACTCCTTTTTTGTACTATGGTGAAGAGATTGGAATGAAACGGCAAAAGGTTCCGTTCCGACAAATCCAAGATCCAGTTGGAAAAAAATATTGGCCTTTCCACCCTGGACGTGATCCAGAAAGGATCCCTATGCCTTGGGATGGATCAGATAACACTGGTTTTACAACCGGGAAACCATGGCTTCCGTTGTATACAGAAGCAAAAGAAGTCAATGTGGCCTCGCAAGTTTTAGAAAAGAATTCCTTATTTCATACTTACAAAAGATTGATACAAATCAGAAAGGACAGGAAATCTTTACGTAAGGGAAAGATAAAAATCCTTCTTAGCCACGACAAACAAGTTCTTTACTACCGAAGAAGAGAAGGAAAAGAAGAAACGTATATCTTTTTAAACTTTTCCGACAAACCGGTGAATGTTTCTTATCCCAGAAAATGGACTTTGAATGAGATTTTATTTACAACCGCACCAAGACCCGCCTACTTAAAGCAAGACGGGGATGATGGCGACTTAAGGCTCTTTCCGAACGAAGCAGTGGTATTTGGAAATTGAAATTGAAAAAAAGAAAAAGGTCGTCTCAAACAACCTGGAAAATTGGTCCAATCATTTCATCCATTTTTTTGAATCTTACTTTATCACCTATTTTTAAAGAATCCAAATCGGGAACATCTTCAACTACAGTTGTTAACTTGATGTGGTCTTCCGTGTCGATCACAGCAAGTGCATATGGCACTCGAGATGCCATATGTCCAAATCCCACATAAACGATGGTAAATGAATAGATGGTACCTCTATTTTCAATAACTAACGATTCTGTGTTTTCACTTCCACAGCTAGGGCACAAATCCGTGACGTTTGCTACCTTGTATTCACAATCCAGACAAATGGTGCCTATCAGTTTTTCCATGATTTGACAAAATTAGAATTTTATCCCTTCACAGGAAAGATAAAAATTTGCTTTGCAATTCTTTGAAAATCTTTAGTTTCGGATGAATCAAAACTTTAATAATTTCGGGGTTCATCATAAATGAAAAATTCAATTCAGATTGCTTTTTTACTGGTCTTTGCTTTTTTCTCCTGCAAAGATAAAGGAATTCTTCCAAATCAAACACTTGGTCTGCGCTATTCAAATTATACACAATGGATCTATAAAGAAGCAGGTTCTAAAAAAAAGGAGGACCAAGTAACTCTTGTATATGGATTTGAAGAAGTTACAGCCCTTGAAAATAAGGAGATTGAGGTAGGCGAAGGTAAGGACAAAAAGAAAGAAACTTTTCTTCTACTTCGAACAGTGGACAACAAAGAAGGTTATGCTTCAACGTCTGGATTTTCTGAGGCAATCTATTTTGTAACAGAAAATGGATTGGATGCATACTTAAAACCTACGTTAACTTCTGGAACAAAAGGTAAACTCAGCCGAGGAACCTATTGTTTACTCCAGGAAATCATTGGTGAATTTGCAAAAGTTGATTGTAAAGAAACTATGTTGCCTGCGGACGGATCTAAGTTAAATGATTTTTACAATGTCTGGATCGAATACAATAGCCCAAGCCTTTCCAAAGATCCTACACTTGGCGAAACAGTAAAAACACTTCGACAGGCAAGTCTAGACTTTGTAAAAATCAATCCAAACCTACCTGCAAACGAATTGAATAATCTTCACAAATCCAATATCAAAGAATTAGAAAAGGTATTGGAAAAGAACGATGTATACGCAGAAGAAGTTAGAATTCTTTTAGAAAAATTCAACGCAAGCCAGCAATCCATCAATTGATGGATTGTTCCATAAACTTAAGTTTAATTTAAAAAGTTAAGATGAATTTTGGTCACAAAATCTTCCAAATGAGTTTTGCTAGTGTGTACGTTTTGTACATAAAGAAAGTAGAACGTAAAGGTAAAACCAAAGACGAAGTAAATCAGATTATTTGTTGGCTGACTGGATACACAGAAAAGGAATTAGAAAAACAGGTTCGAAAAGAAGTAAGCTTAGTAATCTTTTTTAAAGAAGCTCCAAAACTAAATCCCAAGGCAAAACTTATAACGGGTATTGTATGTGGAGTCCGAGTCGAAGAAATCGAAGATCCTTTGATGAAAAAGATCAGATATTTAGATAAACTCATCGATGAGCTTGCAAAAGGAAAGTCGATGGAGAAAATACTAAGAAATTAGTTTGTATCTAAAATTCCCACCATGATTTCTCCCGACCTAAGTATCTTAGGTCAGGAGAATTTTTTTTGGAACGTTTACTTCAATCTTTCGATTATGGTTGCGATTCCCATTCCCCCGCCGATACAAAGAGTGATGAGACCATACTTAAGGTCTCGTCTCTCCAATTCGTCGAGAACAGTTCCCGTTAAAATTGCACCTGTTGCACCAAGTGGATGGCCAAGAGAAATGGAACCACCGTTCACATTGATTTTGGATTCATCAATTCCCATTGTTTTTTTAACATACAACACCACAGAAGCAAATGCTTCGTTGATTTCCCAAAGATCAATATCCTTTACGGATAGCCCAGCCATTTTCAAAGCTTTTTGCGAAGCGGAAACGGGACCAGTCAACATAATTGTTGGGTCCTCCCCCGTTGCAACAGTTGCAAGGATTTTTGCTCTTGGTTTGAGTCCGTATTTTTTAAGACCTTCGTCATTGGCAATCAGGAGAGAAGCAGCTCCATCAACAATACCAGAAGAATTTCCTAATGTGTGAATATGATTGATTTTTGGAACTTCAGGATAGGATTTGAGCGCAATCGCATCCAATTCTTTTTCCCCAATCGTTTTGAATACTGGCCCAAGTCCAGAAAGGAATGCATAGTCTGATTCAATTCTAGGATTTTCATCTTCAGAAACAACAGTTCCATCATCTAACGTAATCGGTACGATAGACTTTTTGAAGTATCCATTTTGAATCGCAGCATGTGCTTTTTGTTGGGAGGATTCAGCAAAACGATCAGCTTCTTCTCTCGAAATATCATACTTGGTTGCAATAAGGTCAGCTGAAATCCCTTGTGGAACCAAATTGTACTTACTTGCAATTTTATCGTTTCCAACATTAAAATCACGACCGAGCATATCATCGCCCATCTTGACACGGCTCATCGATTCAACGCCACCGCCAATTCCGAGTTCCATAGCACCGGAACCAACATGGTTTGCCACATTGTTCACTGCCTGGAGACCAGAACCACAAAAACGGTTCACTGTGTATCCAGGAACGTCCTTTGGCCACTGGGCTGCCATTACCGCATAACGTGCAATACATGCTGCTTGGTCAGCAACTTGGGACACACATCCCATCACAACTTCTTCAACAGTTTGTGGATTGATTCCAGTTCTCTCTTGGATGGCTTTCAAAGTTGCCGCCGCAAGCTCTTGTGGGTGGACAGTAGCCAATGTCCCACGTTTTTTCCCCTTTCCTCTCGGGGTACGGACAGCATCAACAATATAGGAATTACCCATGGGTTTACCTCTCTCTGGGTGGATCTAGGAAAAACGTACATAGTTCGGTTCTAAAGAAAACAAAAAAATTCATCATTTTGGAACAGATTTACTGATTTTGTTCTGAAAATACCGCATTCGGGACTGAAACTGACATCCTTTTACGAAAAACCAGGAATCTAGCCGATCTCCTACGCTCTTTGTCCTAGATTCTGCAATCTGGAGGTAACGGTATTGAGGGAGAATTGCTTCTGAAAGTTCTCGTCTGTTCCAGTCCACATACCTCCATGCACTAAAACTATGATTCACTCCCACCTTCTCATCGATGGTTCCGATCAATTCGAACTTCGATTGGCAAGGTGTTCGAAGGAATATAAAACGATTAAAAAAGTACAAAATCGTCCTGTAGGGATTAGCTTCTAAAATGGAGGAAAAATGATCTTTCATTTCCTCCACAGTATAAAATAAATCGGGACCCGAATTTGTGGATCTGAGAATTAATGGAGTAAATTCACTCGTTGTATAAATTCGAGTTAAAATACGAAAGTATTCGGGATCATCGAGCCTGTAGGGAATTTCATTAAAGGAAAAAGGAAAAGGCTCCCGATCTGACATATGAATTTCAATATACCGAGTATGAGAATATTCAGGATCATTGATATCAGTTGCAACGATGGTTTTCAAATGGGACCTAATAAATTCATCCTCATACAGATCGCGAACGGTAACAGCACCCTCTTCATAAAGTATAGCACTTCCAAAATCTATAAAACTAGCACCTGTGAGTAGAGAGCCCAAAGATCCATAGATGTGGTGGTGGATTCTATCTCTAAAAATGGATCGAAGGATCAAATTATGATCATATAGTCGCCTACGACCTGATCGCTGTTCTACGACAGTGTTTTTTGTTTTTTTGATTTTATAGTAGTGAATGTGGTTGGCTAATCCAAATCGTAATTTTTCAAATGCATGATTTTCTAATACCTTCTTTTCATCTTCATCTCGCTCAATGATAGTAGTTTCTGAATTGAGTGAATGAAATGAAAAAGAAGATTCAAGGAAAAAAACCAAAAAAACTATAAATCTTCGGTCTAAAAAAGCCATAGAGTTAGATCGTCTAAACTAAATTAGACGATCTAAAGTTTCTAGTTTAGTTTCTTTGGCCAAGGATGGGGCCACCAACTTTTTCCATCATACGTTCTTTGGTGAGAATCAAGTCGTCACGATTGTCAGCCGCCATTTCGCCCGTTCCATCCAAGTAGATCGCACCTTTTGGACATGCTTCTTCACAAAGACCGCAAAATATACATCTCAAGAGATTGATCTCGAACTTCTTTGCATATTTGTCTTCGGGGTGGAGGTGTTGTCTTTCCCCACCGACTTCTTCTGCCTCAATATGGATCGCATTGGCAGGACATATCCACATGCAACAGAAACAAGCAGTGCAACGTTCCCTTCCAAGCTCATCACGTTTCATGGAATGCATGCCTCGAAAGCGAGTCGAATACATTCGCTTTTTGTCGGGATATTCAATCGTTACTTGTTTGTTAAAAAAGGCTACCTTAATGAAATGTTTGAGTGTTATCCAAAGCCCTTTGCCAATCGACCAAAAGTAAAATTTTTCATACCAGCTAAATTGGTGTCGCTTAGCTACGTTTACAACATTAACGGTTCCCAATTGCCACCTCCGCTTTTTTGCTCAATTCCTTAAGGAGTGCACCAAATACTTCTGCACTTGATAACAATCCCTTTGGTGCTGTCATCGACTGTTCAAAGCTTTGTGTCAGGTTGTTTTTGTTTGTAAATGAACCTGCAGCCTCTGCAAATATCTGGATTGGAACAGCAAAATCTGCAAGTTTAGCCGATTCTGTGAGGTTCGTGTCTAGAACAACCACCGTACTTGCTTCTAAACCACTAGGGATTTGTTCTTTGATAACAAAAACTAAGTCGATTTCTCCCGCCTTCACTGCTTGCTGAATTCCACCGACTCCTATTTGAGTTACCAAACCCAAGTTGATTGCACCTTTTGTGTTTGGGTGTTCATCCTTTGTGAGTAAAAAATCCACTTGTTCCGTTTCTTTATACTGGGAATCAGTTACACGGGTTTCAAAATGTATCTTTTTGCCACCTAATTCCTGTGATAGGGAATTAACTGCAGATAAAATTCCATTAAGGTTTTCATTAGATTCGGAACCTCCCCCAATCACTGCAATTGCTTTTGCCGAACGCATTTTTTCGGCGATTTTAGGAAGCACTTGAGTTGATGTCGAAGCCTGACTTTTTTCTAGATAGGTAAACAACCGATTTTCATTCATCCAATCTAAATCAAAGCGACCTTTATCGCAGAGAAAGAACATTCCTTGGTCGTAATTTTCCCGAACCATATATCGATACATTTTATTGTCTCGAACATTTGTCGTAACATTGCAGCCGGTACTACAACCATGACATACTGATTTATGCGATTTGTACCACCAAACACGAGATTTAAAAAGGGTTTTGTGATTTAACAGAGCACCAACTGGACAGATATCAGCCAGAGCACCTTGGTAGTTGTGTTGGATTGGTTCGGAGGAAGCTAGACCAATGAGGGAATGATTTCCCCGCTCGAACAAACCTAAATTGGATTCTCCCACTTTTTCTTCTTCGAACCGAACACATCGGTAACAAACAATACATCGATTGTGATTTATTATTAAATTGGTACCAATCTCTTCTTGAGGAACATTTCTTTTCTCGAACTCGAAGCGAGAATGCCCGGTTCCAGAACCAAATGCATTGTCTTGCAATTTGCACTCACCTGCCTTGTCGCAGACAGGACAATCTAACGGGTGATTTGCGAGCAAAAATTCCATGGTACCAGCTCGAGCTTCTTTAACACGATCCGATTTAGTAATTATTCCCATGCCTTCTTTGACGGGAGTGTTGCAGGCAGCTTGCAGTCGAGGGACACCTTCAATTTCTATCAAACACATCCGACACATTCCTACAATGGAAAGTGCTGGGTGGTAACAAAAGTAAGGAATTTCAACTCCTACATCCTTTGCGGCATCAATGAGGTTTTTCTTTTCGTCGACTTCGTATTCGAGTCCGTCTATCTTTATCTTAACCAAAGAGTAAGGCCCCCTACGATAGATTAGACCTAGTCATTCGAATTTGTCAAACCATCATTTTGAAATAATATTTACCTCGGAAAGAAAGGGAAAAGGGGTGAGATCTGAGACTGTTTCTCGGAAAAAATCTGATTCCAGAGAGAGGGAATGTGACCTAATATGGGAATGTTTGGTAATTTTTGCGACCAGATCATCCAAGATTTTTAGGGCGGATACCTCTAAAAAAAATCGGTCTTCAAATGGATTCGAAGATTTGAAAAACTAGCGCGGCCAGCGAGCTTATGCGCAAACTTTGAGTAAATCTCTTCCGTTGCTTTTTTACTGGGACAACCGGAAATTTCCATCAACATTTGCGAAATGGAGGTCTCCGTGATCTTTACCTCTAACGGATGTTGTTTTTTATCTACGATCATTTCTGGCTTCAAACTCAATAGTTGGGCGATTTTTTCCAAAAGAGTTTGAGTCGAAACAGGCTTTAAAAGATAGGCACTTATGTTTTGGTTTGCCGCCCTTACGACCGATTCCTTCTCTCCGACAGATGTCAGCATGATAACAGGTGTTCCCGTCACCTGCTCTTTAGCCTTTTCTAAAAAAGAAATACCGTCCAAATAAGGCATCATCACATCACTGATAATTAAATCATAATGATGGCTTCGAAGTTTGGACAAACCCGACTGACCATCGGAAACATGAGTTACTTGAAAATTATACCGCTCCAAGGTATGGAGGAGTAGCTTTGCAGAACTTTCATCATCCTCTAAAAGTAAAACTTGGTAAACTTTGGTTAGTTGCATTTGACTAATTCAAAAAATTGGTTATTGCTCCGGAATTTGGCTCAGATTAGCATATTTTAAAAACCATTTTGGCTGTAGAGCGCGTTGGTACAAATATGCATCCACTAACACCAAATTGATTACGGCTTCCACGATAGGGACTGCTCGCGGTAAAACACAAGGATCATGTCTGCCCTTAGCTTTTAAGACTGTTTCCTCGTTTTGGTCATTCACCGTTTTTTGCTCTTTTTTTATTGTAGAAGTAGGTTTGAATGCGGCCCTGACGACGAGATCCATACCGTTAGAAATCCCGCCTTGGATACCGCCAGATCGATTGGTTTTGGTTTTGACCTTACCTGATCCATCTTCAATGTAGAATTCATCGTTGTGTTGGCTACCAGTTTGGCGTGTTCCTAAAAAGCCAGAGCCAACTTCAAAACCTTTACAAGCAGAAATGGAAAGAATTGCTTTTGCCAAATCAGCATCTAACTTATCGTAGACGGGATCTCCAAGTCCTGGTGGAAGATTTCGCACCACTACCTTCACAACTCCACCTACGGAATCGCCTTCATCACGTAATTTACGAATCAGTGTTTCCATTTCGTCATTCGAGGACTTTTTGGGACAACGGGTTGGGAATTGATCTACTAAGTCTCGACTGATAGGATACTCTGACTCTTCAATTTGGGAATCAATATTCCCTATGGAGTCGACCCAACCAACAGTTTGGATTCCCAACTCTCTTTCTAAGATAACACGAGCAAGACCTGCAGCGGCCACTCGACCAATCGTTTCGCGCACGGAAGACCTTCCACCACCGACATGGGCTCTATGACCATATTTTTCGGAGTAGGTATAATCTGCATGCGAGGGTCGGAAAACATGAGCCATTTCATCATAATCACTACCAATGGTGTTTTGGTTGTTTACTTTCATTAGAATCGGGCTTCCAGTTGTTTTTCCTTGGAAGACACCCGATTCTACAACCATTCTGTCTTTTTCATCCCGAGGTGTGGTGAGATCATTTTGGCCTGGTCTTCGGCGGGTCAGGTCTTTTTGTATCTCTTCCTCAGGAAAGGGGAGTCCCGCAGGAACTCCATCAACTACAACACCTACGGAAGTACCATGGGACTCTCCGTAAGTAGAAACTCTAAATATTTTTCCCCAGCTTGAAGGCATATACGGACATGATAAATGAAGATTGCATTCTCTCCAATAAAGTTTTTCCCTGATAACAGATGAGAGTATTTGGAGATTCCACACAAAGAAGAGCGATTCTCCTTTCGGTCTTGATACACTCGTTTGGTTTGCTGTTCTTTTTCATTTCTTTCGGAATTAGGGAAACTGAAAGTAGCGTCGAGAAGCTAAAACCAGGATCCGTTCTTTCTGTTTCACTGGTTTCCAAGGGAAAGATTGGTGATAACTCACAATCTCGTGAGTCCAGATCTCTGGGTACGGACGGCACCAAGACTCTGGATGATGAAATTTCAGAATTTCAAAATCGTCTGAGTTATCCCTCTCTTGCCTTCGAGCAAAGACTCGAGGACGATTGCCACTATAGAGTAACTGTTGCCGAAAACGGTACTCCAAAAAATGTAGTAGTTACCAAACCCTGTCGGTATTCCGTATTTGACTCCCAAGTCAAAAAACAGTTAGTTGAATGGAAATTTGATACAGCTAAGGGAATGGAAATAATTTTACCAATTAGGTTTCGATTAGATGTCAAAGACTGAACCCATTGAAACAGAATCAAATTGGTATATATTATACACAAACCCACGTTCGGAAAAAAAATTATCATCTCTCTTCCGAAAATATAAGATCGAATCTTACTTACCTCTACGGAAGGAAAGAAAAAAATGGACCGATCGATTTAAGTGGATTGAAACTCCGCTCTTTCCATCCTACATCTTTGTGAAAATTCTTTTCTGGCAAGATCGCGTCAAAGTTTTGCAATTGCCAGGGGCCCATCATTTTGTTTTTTTGAAGGGAGTTCCCGCCACAGTTAGCCAATCGCACTTGGATGTTTTGGAACAGCAAATTGCTAAGTATTCAGAGAGTTTAGTAGTGGGACGAGATTCAGTCATTCAAAAAGGTAAATTTGTAAAAGTGATTCGTGGTCCCTTCAAAGGACATACATTAGAAATCCTGAATCGCAAAAACAAAGTAAATGTAATCCTGAGATTTGCAGCTATGGACATTGCATCCGAGATTTCAGTAAACATTGAAGATATCGCTTGGGAGGAATTGTTGTGAGTCATGATATATTAAATCTCGTTAAGCAAGCATTAGATGATGAGATATCCTCTCTTCTACATTTTAGAGAAAATCTTGACCCAAGCATAAAAGATTGCGTAGATTTGATTCTACAATCAAAAGGCAAAGTTATTGTAACAGGTGTCGGTAAGTCGGGAGATATTGCTAAAAAGATCTCGCATACCTTGTCATCGACTGGAACTTCTGCATATTTTTTACACCCAACTGATGCGAGCCACGGAGATTCAGGAATTGTTGGTGCAGAAGATGTTGTACTCGCTATTGGAAAGAGTGGCGAATCCGAAGAACTCAATTACATTCTTCCGACCTTAAAAAAAATTGGGGCCAAAATTGTTGGTATCACAGCGAATCCCAAATCTAAATTAGCAGGCCTATCCGATCTAGTAATCATCACTCCTGTGTTGAAAGAAGCCTGTCCTTTAGATTTAGCACCAACTTCCTCTACTACAATTGCCCTTGTTCTGGGTGATGCTATTGCCGTAACTCTTATGGAACTCAAAAATTTTAAGGCAGATGATTTTGCTCTCTACCATCCTGCGGGTCGATTGGGTAAAAGACTCTCTTTGCATTTGACAGATGTGATGCGCAAGGGAGAACAAAATCCTAAAATTGGTCCTGATGCAAAACTCGCTGAGGTTCTAAAAGAAATAACAGGAAAAGGTGCTGGGGCCACTGGAGTTGTCGATGAAAATTCCAAACTTATCGGTCTTATAACAGACTACGACATTCGAAAATACCTAACAAGCAAAACACTCACACCCGAAGTAACTGCAAAAGAACTTATGAATCCAAATCCTAGTGCTTTTTCTCCCGATGACAAAGCCTATGATGTTTTGATACAAATGGAATCCAGAGAGAGACCCATATCCGTTGCACCGGTATGTGAAAATGACAAAACCTTTGTTGGTATGGTGTTAGTCCACGACTTGTTGCAGAAAGGACTATAGGTAAACAAAAGATGTTCGACTCAAATACAAATCAGCAATCATTAAAAAGACAAATACTTTTCAGAAAAGGAATTTTATGCCCGAATCATACAAAATCATAGCTTCTCTCGGAGAAGATGATCTCCGACACTTACAAAAGAAAGATACCAAAGAAGTGGATGTTTTAGAAATTCGTTTGGATTTATTTTCAAGAAATTATATCCAAAAGGAAATGAAGAAGAAGTTAAAAGGTATAGGCTTACCAGCGCTCTTTACATACCGAAGAGCAGAAGATAGCAGTGTTCGATCCTATGTAAAATTATTCCCAGAAGATGTCGAGGGAATTCTGAAAGACTTTAATGACAATTCAAACTATCTCGATATCGAATTAAACCGTGAAGACACAATTTTTCGGAATTACGAAAATCTAAACTTCAGAATTATTTATTCTTATCATTCCTTTAAAAAATCAATCTATGCGAAGGAAATGAGGGAATTTATCCAAAACGCAAAACCAGTAAAAAAGAAAAATCCTATCTTTAAATTTGCAATCACACCAGAAGATATTGAAGAAACAGCCGAATTTTTGAACGATGTAAAACTATTGTCTAAGACTCACACAATGATTGGAATCTGTATGGGAGAGCAAGGTATCATATCACGAGTATTTGGTGATAAATACAATTCATCATTTACATATATGACATTGGGAGAACCAAAAGCTCCTGGTCAAATCTCAGTCGAAACGTTTAAAAAGTTAAGACCCGATCTTTTCAAATCTAGCGGGAACTCATCGAAGGAGAAGGAGGAGAAGACTGAGTCGTAGGTGTTGAGTCTAGCTTTGGGGAGTTTCCGGATTCCAATCCCTTCTTGGATAAAAACTCTTGAAAGCTCGGATCCCTCCAAACTTCTTTAAAGTCCTTTTCTAAAACATCGAAAGTCCAATATTCAGGTTTTAGATCGGCGCCCTTCTTAAAATTTTCTTTAACCTTTGTAAGATCAAACTTTTTAGAGTAGATTCTTGCCATTAGATAAAAAGCAGCCGCACTACCCTCAATTTTTTGTAGGTAGGTTAACGAATCATCGTATCTCTTTCCGACAAAGTAATTCTTCCCTCTGTAGAAAAGATACTCTCTACTCGTACTTATAACTGGGTCCGATTCGAGTTTTGAAAAATAAAGGTCTGCCTTTTCCCACTGATTTTCTTCTAAGAGTTTTCTTGCCAGTTTTAGGTAACCTGGACTTAATTTTTCAAAACCCATCTTGGATTTGTCTGAATTAGATTCAAGAGCTTGTTTGTACTTTGAATAACTTGTCTCAAACTTTGGTGTTCTTTTGTTTAGCTCGAACAAACAAATAAAGCGAAACATATGAACTTCGGCCGAATCTTGAGTCATAGTAAGTGCTTTATCCGCATAACTTACACAAGCTTCAAAGTTTGGCTTTTGTTGGTTGAGTCTAGTGAGAGCAATCAGCGGAGTATCTTTAGGTAGCTGTTTAAATGCTTCTAAATAAGAAGACTCCGCTTTTGCGAGATCATTCAATTTTTGGTAAGCCAATCCTTCATTCAAAAAAACATAATACAAAAAAACATTCGTATCCTTGGAAAAAGGATTCTTTTTTGCCCGTTCAAAGGATACAATAGCTGTCTCAGGATCGTCTTGTCTAAGTTTTACGATACCGAGTTTATAATGGTATCTAGTTCTGCCTGGAAACTTTTCGATTAAATAATTTAGCTGAGATTCGGCCTTCTCATATTTTTTATCTTCAAACAAATTGAGAACGTAATCCCATCTCACTTCTTCGTTATTTGGCTGTTCGGCTAGGACCTGTTCATATGCCTCATCTGTTTTGATTGGTTGGGGTTTCGATTCTTGAATCTTTTTTACAGGTTCCATCCTAACCAGTTCTTCTTTTTTGATTTCAGGTTTGGTTTCTTGTTTTACCGGTGCTATGTAAGATGTACTGGAGTTCGGATTCCCACGATTTCCTACTGCACGGTTGTAAATCTTTTGCATCTCTTCATTACCTGGATTGATTTTGAGGTAACGTGAAGAATAGACTGCTGCTAAATTCCAATCTTGATGGTAGTTAAAGAACAAAGCTAGTTTTAAAAGCACTGTTTTCCTCTGTTCCTTAGATAACTCTAGTTCTGCGGATTTTCTAAAATTTGCTATGGAGCGAGGGTAATCCTTTTTGTATTCATATATATATCCCAGATACATATATGCTTCCCCTTGGCTAGGAACTTGTTCCGTATACTTTGTAAACTTTTTTATCGCTTCGCCATATGACTTTTTCGAAAAAGCAGTTTTGGCTTCTTTCATCAGCTCTGCATCGCCAGCAAATAAATAGGAGCAAAATAATAGAATGTATAAAACGGAAATTAATTTCCCCACGGATTCCAATTTAGCGAAAACCCATGGGAAAGAAAGGGATTTTTAGAAAATTTTTAAATCTTTGTTCTTTCTTCTTTTTGTCCTGCAAGATTTCGGGAAGCACGAAGAACAATACTCATTGTCGTAATCTGTGGGTTTACGGAAAGTCCCGTAGGGTATACAGATGCATCCATGACAAATATGTTTTTATGACCATAAATTTCCATATTTAGATCTACAGCTCCTTTCTCAGGATCATTCGCAGATTGGATCGATCCGTGAGGGTGTGCCGAGCCAACATTGATATCGCCTGGTCGAATGCTTTCTTTTAGAATCCAATCGAAGTTATCTTTCCCAGTAACCTTGTATGGCTCTGTAAATCTTGTAAAAGGAAATATCAATTCTTTTGCACCAGACGCAACAGTGATTTCCGCTAAGGTCTTTAGTCCTTTCAACAAATTCATACCATCAGTAGGTGTTAACTCAAAGTATACTTTTCTTCTACCAAAGCTCCATTTGACACTCGCATTTGCTTCCCCATCCGCACCATCTCGAACAAGCACAATCCCAGCATTGTATTTTGTGTAATCCTTCATCACATCAAATTGTGTTTTTCCATAAAACGGAACTAAAGAGGATGCAAGAGTTGGTCTGTAAGGAGCGGCTTCTAACCAGTATCCATAACCTGTTCCATTTTGGTTGTGGCCGTCCTTAATTACGATGGATTGAGGTGGGCCTTGGAACATTTTAATTTCAGTTTCAAACTTTCCAAAGATCGTTGAAGTCGGATGGACTTTCAAATTCCGACCTACCCAACCATTCCCAATTCCACTTCGCTGAAGTAATGCTGGGCCTTCGATGGCACCTGCACTTACAATAACAACGGGAGCTTTGATCTCCATTCTCTCAATGACTTCTTTTGGTGCCATCTCATATGCGTCAGGTGTAAACTCAGCAAAGACAGTTTTGATTTTGCCATCGGAGATTTTAATAGCACGCATATTGGAAACTACTATTGCTCCATTTTGAATCGCATCGGGAATCCATGTGAGAAATGTTGATTGTTTTGCGTTTATCGGACAACCTAAACCGCAACGTCCAAGTCCAATACAACCTCTATTGTTGTTTTTTAACACTTGAGGATTGAGTCCCAGTTTTTTTCCGCCAACACGTAAGATATTGTTGTTCGCATTGATTAGGTTATCTGGAACTTCGTGAACTCCCAATCGTTCATGAACCTCTGTAACATAAGTATCCATTTCATCTCTGGAGTAACCTTCCCATCCAAATCGTTCGCTCCATTCATTTGTAACATATTCTGGAGGATATAGGGAGGTTTGCCAGTTTACGGTTGTGGATCCTCCAATCGACTTCCCTTGGAGGATGGAAATTGTCTGTTCTTCTGAAACTATAAATCCAGCATCTCTGTAAAGCCGAGCTTGAGACAAGTATTCATCTGAGTTGAATTGGGCCGGAGTAAAATAACTGCCCTCCTCAATCAAAACCACCTTCCATCCGTTACGTGCTAATTCTGCGGCAGCAACAGCACCACCTGAACCAGAGCCGATCACAACTACATCAGCAGATAGTTCCCAATTTCCGTTTTGGATTCCTTTATCTTTAATAACTTCGGAATGCTTTTTTGGTGTAATGATTTGTTCGTTAAAAACTGGAATTCCCATTCTGATAAAACCGCCTTATTGGATGTAACCGACATACCTTTGGTATTCTTTGTCGGAACTGAGTAAAAAAAATGAAATTTGTCTTAGGATTGCATAAACGCCACGTTTGATTCCAAGCGAGGAATTTTTCCACTCCTTCAAACGTTGAATCCGTTCTTCAGGAGGGAGTTTTACTATCGGCGTGAATGAAAAATCAAGTGCAAGTGCCGCAAGAATTGAACTAGGTACAGATGCTAACAACTGTATAACGCTTTCTGTTTCGATCGGATATGGATGACCATAAACATAATTGTCCAAGGCAAGACCTAAATCAAAATTAGGAATTGGGTTGTCAGCGAGGAAGACTTCTTGCAAACTTCTAAAACTGTGGTATTGTTCTGGAGAGATACCACGAAGCGGGGGAGTGTCCAGGGAAGGACCACAGTTCACCCCTTGTATGGAAACAGCAGTCAAGGCAAAGCATTTGAGAGAGAATTTTAAAAACCTATTTCTTGAAAGAACAAACGGGCTATACGGATCCAATGGGCGCATCCTTCTAAAGAGATTAGGCACATTATGGCAGAAGATTGTTATTTTATCACTCTTTTTCCTAATTTTGAACGATTGTTCCAGTTTTTTTCGGAGGAAACCTCAGTTCGATCAAATCCGAATCGACGGACTCAAGAGCTTTTATGAAGAACCAGTGATTGGAAAGCTTCTTGAATCCCGCAAACCAGGGCTTCGCAAACAGGAGTCTATATCTGCGATCATACTTCATAATTCAGGTAAGCTGAATTGGTCCGAGTACGCTCGACGTTCTCTTGAAAACGAGTTTATGATTCATTTTTTTGTAGATTCGCAAGGGGTAATGTATGGGGATCCTAAATTTCTAACAAGTGTTTGGATAGCTTCCCCCGGAATCGACGAAGAATCGATTCACATTGCATACGAAGGCAGTCCCGAATCGCTTACCAGCAATTCAATTCAAAAGCAAACACTTACGCAATTAGTTCAACAACTCTCGGAATCCATTTACATTCCCAAATCCAATTTGGATATTATTTCCAAAAAAGGAATCTTCACACATAATCAAGCAAAACGAAGATTTGGTGGATTTGTAGACTTTTCTTCTTGCGGTGGTGAACAAGCTCTGAAGGCAATCCTACTCGAGATCGAAGGTACGTATTATGAGGAAGAAAGTTGGAAGGATCGATTCGAATCTGGTTGGGTATTGAAAAAGGAGAGCAAACAGATTCTTAAAGATACATTCAAACCCACAAACGGTCGAGGGATCACAAAAGCGGAAAAGGTGATTCTAAAAACCATCGAGTCGGATGAGGATGGTTTTCCACCTGAAGCCTACCGAGTAAAATACACTTTTAGAGGAAAAATCAAACCAAGTTGTCTTGTCCTTCACTACACTGCAATTCCAGATTATTTTAATTCTCTTCGCACCTTGGAAGCAAGGAACCTAACAGCCACGATCATGGTTGATAAAGATGGAAAGGCTTATCAACTCGTTGACCTTCTCGAAGACAGAGCTGCGGCGGCTACTGGCACGAATGATAATTGTATTCAAATTGAAATTGTTGCTAAAGATACTGCAGAACTATTTGCTCAACCTGTTCAGACAGAAAAAGTAAAAGAACTTGTTTTAGAATTATGTAAATATTATAAAATACCACTCACAAATGAGTCTATAGAAAGTTATTCTGGAATATTCAGCCACAGCCAGGCAAAAAAAAGATGGGGTGGATCTATTTTCTTAAACGCAAAAGATTTTGATCCTGGAGAAGAATACATGGAACATATACTGACATCGATCGGCGGAAAATACTATCCAGAGCCTCAATGGAAAGATCGAAAGTCGAATACATGGGCTATTCTATTTCGAAATTTCCAACCATAAATAAGGATTCTATGAACACTATTTCTTTCACAAAACAGATATTTTATTACGCAGGTATTCTTGTAATAACCTTTTTATACGATTGCGCGAATCCCGAATTTGAATACCATCTCACTCAAAAAGAAGCGGAATCACGTGCTAGCATGATTTCCGATATAGCCTATGATCTACAAATTCAATTGACTAATTCCGATGAGTTTAATGGAAAAGTTACCATTGAATTCGATAGCAATTCTAAATCCGACTTGCGACTAGACTATTTTTTAGGGAAGCTTTCTTCCCTTCGAACGAACGAGACAACCCTCTCTCCATCTGATCTTTATAAGAATGGTGTAATTTGGATTCCAGGAAGGGAACTAATCCGCGGTAGAAACAAAATTGAAATCGAATTCAAGACTTCCTATTCAAGATCTGGAAACGGCTTACATAAGTTTGTTGATCCAGACGATAAAGAAACCTATATCTATTCCCAGTTTGAAGCCTTCCATGCGAATAAAATGTTTCCTTGTTTTGACCAACCTGACCTTAAAGCTACATTCAAACTT
This sequence comes from Leptospira sp., assembly GCA_027533185.1. GTDB lineage: Bacteria > Spirochaetota > Leptospiria > Leptospirales > Leptospiraceae > Leptospira_A. Next base: position 188,155 of record JAPZTS010000001.1, read on the forward strand.
TCGGTCCAAGCGCCAAAACAATGGACTGTCATTTCCACAACACTTCCTATCATTGGCATCGATCCAACAGATCCGAACCAACGTAACTTTGATTTTCCTATTTCCAAAAAGATATCTACATATGTGTTTTCTTTACATGCAGGGCCATACCAAATCTGGGAAGATAGGTATGAAAATATTCCTCTCCGTCTTATGGTTCGTAAATCATTAGCAAGATATGTGAACCCAAAGGATTGGTTTTTATTCACCAAACAAGGCTTTGAGTTTTTTAATCCCTACTTTGGAATTTATTACCCTTTTGAAAAATATGACCAAGTTATTGTACCTGAATTCAACTTTGGTGCAATGGAGAATGTGGCAGCTGTTACGTTCTCAGAAAGATTTGTTCCAAGATCTGAGATGACGCGCGCTCAGAAAGAAAATTTATCGGATGTCATTTTACACGAGATGGCCCATATGTGGTTCGGGAACCTTGTAACCATGAAATGGTGGAATGGCCTTTGGTTAAACGAAAGTTTTGCAACCTATATGGCGAGTTTAGCACAAGCCAAAAATACAGAATTTCAAGAGACTTGGATTAGTTTTTTTGAAAAAATGAAACAATGGGCGTACGAAGAGGATTCTTTTTCTACCAATCATCCCATAGAGGCAAAGGTTAAAAATACGGAAGATGCATTCACTCAGTTTGATGGAATAACATATGGTAAAGGAGCCTCTGTTCTAAAACAATTGGTCTTTTTTATCGGCGAGGAAAGTTTCCAAAGAGGAGTTCAAAATTATTTAAGAAGATACTCCTATTCCAACTCAACTCTAAAGGATTTTTTAGCGGAACTGGAATTCGCAAGTGGGTTTCCTATGAAAAAATGGTCAAAGGATTGGCTGGAAACAAAGGGAACTAATGAGATTAGTTTTTCATACGTGTGTAACTCGAACAATTTGTATTGGAAGATAGTACAGAGCAATCCGGGCAGCGAAAATAAATTACGCGATCACAAATCAACAATTGGAGCTTATAAATTCAACAGAGAAGAAAAAACATTAGAGGTTACGAATGCGCCTATTTTATATTCAGGAAGGTCAACCACCGCTGTTACTCCTCTTTCTTTTTGTCCTGACTTTATACTCGTGAATGATGAAGACCAAGACTTTGTGATATGGAATTTTGAGAGAATTAATCCCGATGATCTGAAGTTTGTATTGGCCTACGATCCATCTCCTTTTCGTAAACTAATCCTTTGGATAAGTTTCTACAAACAAGTATTAAATGGAAAAGAGAGTTTCGATTTCTTTTATTCTGTAGCAAAAGAGATCCTTTCCATCGAAACAGATACAAAAATTAAAAAATGGATCCTAAGCAAAATTGCTTCCGACAGCGGATATAGTTATGTAACAAGTAGATATTGGTTTTCCGAAGCACAAAGGATTGATAACCTTTCAAAACTAGCCGATCTATTATGGAAACAACTTGAAAAGGAAAAGCCTAACTCCGATGACCAAAAATATCTCGTTTCTGCGATTATAGATGCAACGTACACGGAGGAACAAATTTCAAAACTCTATTCTTTGCTTGACGGAAAACTCAATATCCCGGGATACAAGATGGATCAAGACCAACGTTGGTCAGCTATCATCAAAATCAGTGGGCTTAGTAAAGATAGAGCTAAGATCCAAAAGCTAATTGATTCCGAGAAGAAAATTGATACATCCAGCCGCGGTGTAAACTCTAGCTATGCGGCAATCGCCGCAGAACCTAACCCAATTATCAAAAGGCAATGGATGGATATACTTCTTTCCCCTAAAAAATCAGATCTTTCTTCTTCTACTTTACGAACTGTATCCTATTCTCTCTTTCCCGAAAATCAAAAAGATATACAGCTCCAGTTTTTTGATTCTTACTTAGATGCATTAGCAAATTTTAATGCTTTCGATGATGAGAATTATTTAGATAGTTTTGCGAAAAGCCTTAGTCCTGATTTTTGTATGGACGAAACCCTATTGATTCTTAAAAAATTTGTCTCAAACCACAAACGACTTCCGGCTCCCGTTCAAAAAACGATCCTAAAACAAATCGATTTGGAAACACGTTGTCTTGTTATGCGAAAAAAAAATAAAGTATAATATATAATTTTTACGTATGAAACTCGTTCGTTACAGTTACATTGCTAACATACTACTTTTTTTTTCCTGTGCCCACTCTGGATTTGGACCCAATGGACTCTTGTTGAATAAAACAAAAGTTGGTATGTATGGAACAGGAAAACAAGGAAGTATACGTTCTGAAGCCTGTGCCCATTCTTACCTAGGACTGATCTCACTTGGATCAGCATCCATCGAAGTGCTAAAAGCCCAATCTAAAATCAATGTGGTAACGGAAACCAATTGGAAGACATTTTCTATTTTGGGTTTGTATTCGAATCTTTGTGTGGAAATCTATGGAGATTAATATCAAAGATATACTTCTAAATTCGGGTAAGTCTAGATGCCTTCTTTGAGGTTCGAAAGTTTCCTTTTTTCATCATTCGTTTTGAGTTTTGCATTTTTAACTCAATGTATAAACCTCAGTTCTAATTCACAAGGGCTTGGTCCCACAGGAATTCTTTATTCCCATTATGAATTGGGAGTGTCAGAAAGAAAACTAAGTGGAATGCCTCTCAAAAAGGGTAAGTCTTGTGTAGAGCGGATTGGTTTTTTTTACACTCGTGGGAATGCAAGTATCCAATCCGCTGCAAATCAAGGGAACATTAAGGATGTCTTTCGAATCAATAAAGAAGTCCTCAATATCCTTAGCTTATATACCGAACTCTGCACAGTTGTTTGGGGAGAATAGTTTACTTTCCTCGAGCAACTGAATCCAGCATATCTGGATAATCTGAGATGATTCCGTCAACTCCACAATCTATCAAACGTAAAGCTTCTTTTTCTGAATTCACTGTCCAGGGAATTACTTCAATTTTCGATTGGTGCGCCGTATTTACAAAATTAGGTGTCACATAGAGAAAGTAAGGGGAAATGATATCAGCCTTTAAATCTTTTGTTGTTTCTAAAATTTTTGTTCTATAAGAATTTCCCAATCCTATTGTCATGAGGAATCCTTGAAAGTAGGTTGGTGCGAATAGTGCGCTAGTTCGAATCTTAGGATTGAGTGATTTAGAAACAGGTAAAGTTCGCATATCGAAAGATTGAATCGTGGTACGATCCTCAAATTTATACTTCTCAATTGCTTTCACGAGAAGATTCGTATGTTCCTTTACAACACCTTCAGAGACTTTATACTTATCTGGAAATTTTGTTTCGATGTTAAAAAGATACTTTTCTTTTGTCAGTTTTTCTACTAAGGTGACTTTTTCAAAAAATTCTTCGATCGAAAGAAGTTTTGTAGATGGGATTGGAATTTGTTTTGGAAAATTTGGATTCTTCCGCGAGCCACAATCTAACTTCTGCAATTCGTCCAGCGTAAGTTCATAAAGAGAAATTTTTGAAATTTCTGAACCATCTTCATTCTGACAAATTGTTGGATTGGTCTCTGAATCGTGGTGGATTACAATCCGTTTGTCCTTTGTTAATACTGTATCAAGTTCGAGAGTAGTCATTTTAAACTTGATCGCCTCTTCAAAGGCGGGCCAAGTATTTTCCGGTTTTAAGCCCCTTGCCCCCCGATGACCCTGCAAATCTAAAACAGCTCTTTGGCGCTCTGATTTTTCCACTGTTGCACATCCAACAAAAATCAAAAGGATAGCGGAAAATGGTATAAGTTTGAATAATTGTCGCATTTTGGTCATTTACAGCCTTTTTTTCTCTTTATGATCTTAACTATTTATTGCATCGGGAAGGATTTTTCTTTCTTTTTTTTAAAAAAAATGCAATATGGAGCCCTTGTTTTGCGAATTGTCGTTTCCGAGAGGTTGGGAAGTTTTTGCAAGAATCGCTTGCTTCTTGCAAATAACTAGGATTTGCTTCGATTAGCATAACAGGGAAGCTTGTTCGCACAAAAAAAAAAGAGCACGAACACCGAATTCTAGCATATCGGCGCCGTACTCCAGAAAGGAAATTTAGCGTAACTTAATTTCCATATTTGATTCCGGTTCTGTCCAATAAATTCCGAAATGCTCGGTCTTGACTTGAACGTTCCGGACGTTATTTGAGCGATTTTTGAACGTTCCCAACGTTATTTTTGAATTTTTTTTTAAATATGGAAAAGATAAACTTATTTCGACTCACTCGTGAACGAAGGAAGCTCTCTAGGATAGAGCTATCTGAAAAATTGGACATTCCTCGTACGGCCCTTGAAATTTTAGAATCCGATGATTGGATTCGGAGCAAATTCGAGTATGTAGTGCTAGTCGCTAAAGCTCTTGGAATATCACTGATCGAACTCATCAAACAAAACTTTGACTACGACCTGGAGAAAGAGTTTTATAATGAAGAAGAATTTGAAGAAATCGTAGCGAGATATGCTAATGCGCGAGTGACTCTGATTCTATCGGAGTTAAAACTCTTCTGTCGAAATGCGAAACTTCGTTTGGATGACTACGATATCACAGAACTTTCATTTTCTATGGGAAATTTGCACAAACTGATTACTTTAAATCAAAAGCTAGAACGAAACGAAATTACTACGGAAGAAGCTTTATGCGAATTTCCTCCGAAATGGGGAAGGTTCAACAACCGCCAAAATACCATCAAAGAGTCTAGTATCTAAATGACTTCGTTTTCCTAAACTACAAGTTCGTCTTCGCCAGCACGCGCTACGACGATCTCTCCTGCCTCTTCTAGTTTTCTAATTATGTTTACAATCTTTTGCTGGGCATCTTCAACGTCCTTCAATCGTACGGGACCCATAAAGTCCATATCCTCTCGGAGCAGGTTTGCGGCTCTTTTGGACATGTTTTTGAAAATTTTGTCCTGAACTTCTGAATCCACAGATTTTAATGCTTTTGCTAAATCTGTGTTGTCAACCTCTCGCATAACTTTTTGGATCGCACGGTCGTCGAGAAGGACAATATCTTCGAATACGAACATCCGTTTTTTAATTTCTTCCGCTAGCTCCGGATCTTCTTCTTCCAAGGCCTCAATGATAGTTTTTTCTGTTCCACGGTCTACCAGGTTCAAAATTTCAACCACAGAATCAATACCCCCAGCAGATGTATAATCCTCACTAGCAAGAGTTGATAGTTTACGCTCTAACACTCGTTCTACCTCGCGGAGTACGTCAGGTGACACTCGGTCCATGGTTGCGATTCTTTTTGCTACTTCCGCTTGGATTTGGTGGGGAAGATTGGAAAGAATATTGGATGCTTTCTGAGGATCCAAGTAGGAAAGAATCAAAGCGATTGTCTGCGGGTGCTCACCTTGGATAAAGTTGAGGAGGTGGGCAGGGTCGGTTCTACGAATAAAATCAAAAGGTCTTACTTGGAGTGAAGAGGTTAGTCGGTTGATGATATCAATCGCTTTTTGATTACCAAGTGCTTTTTCAAGCAGTCCCCGGGCAAAGTCGATACCACCATTGGTGATAAATTCTTGTGCCATCATGAGTTCATTGAACTCAACTAACACCTTCTCTTTGTCTTCAGGGGTAATTTTGTCTAATCGGGCAATTTCGAAAGTAATCTGCTCGATCTCATCTTCACGAAGGTGTTTAAAAATTTCGGAGGCAACTTCGTTTCCCACAGCTACCAAAAAGATAGCGGCTTTTTGTCTACCAGTAAGCGATGGCTTTTTATTGATCATAAATTGCTTATCCGAAATCCGTACTACTTAGAATATCGGCGGACTCCGAAAAAAACAATGAGATTTATTCCTTTAAGTTAGGATTTGTGAGTGCCTTCAATCCCAGGATAGATTTTTCCACTCGATGGATACCCTCCAAAAGTCCACTTCGATTCTCCTCGATCGACGCATGGAAAAGATGTGCCTTACCCATCAGATCATGGTAATCTTGTGAAAGTTGGTGGAGGGCAGAATCCCAATCTTTTGGCTGAATCCGCTTACGATTCCAATACATTTTTTTGGCGTAGCGAATCGCTACCTGGAGAATCCCAAAAAAATGAAGAGGGAGTAAAATGTACAAACTGGTCCAAACCACTTTTGAATAACTGACAGAACTGGAGAACAAACCCCAGAAATAAGTCCATAGGAAACTCAATAGGACAATTGCTACGGTTAGATTCAGTTTGGGAGTATTTGGAGAAATCGAATTAAAAATAGAAAGGAGAATGACAGAAAAGATAAGGAGTAGGAGAACTTCCCAAGGAACGATCGTAAAAAAAAGATCCCATACTTTTTGAAAGGACTCCCAAGATTGTTTGATCTGAATCAAACTCTCTTTGATTTCTAAGATTTGATTTTGGATTTTTTGAAAGTATTCGTAGATTCCAGACATGAAACAATTGATTCAAAAAATTTCAAAACTAGCAAGTGGTTTCTTTCAAAAAGTAAGTAGCTTTTCTCCTCTAAAACTTCTTCTAATAGCTTACGCTTGTATTGCGATTCCCTTCTTTGTTTATCATGAGTCCCATTTGCCAGTGTTCTTCATTGTCGTTTTAACTTTGGTTTCAACCTTTGTTGGATTGTTTTTAACATACTTCAATCTTAGATTGATACAGGAGTATTGGAAGAAAACTTTTGATCCTATTCTTGAAATAATTGCTTTTGCTTTGTTGCTTTTCGGACTCTGGTTATCAGATGTTTTTTATTTCCGCGCAGGGACGGTTTTCTTATTTTTTCTCATTTTCTTAGTATTTTTAATTCGAGTTCTCAAACTCCGAGACTATGCTATTTTACTTTTCGTCAGTACATTGATACTTTCTAATGTTCTTATTTCTTTTAAATCTTTGCAGTCCGCTGAAATTCTTTCTGCTTATCTACTTTTTAAAAATAAATATAAATTCGAAGAAAAGGATCTAAATAACTGGGAACAAACTGGCAATGAATTCTGGAATTCTGAAATTGAAATGGGATTTAAGTTACCTGACGAATTCTATTTCTTCAAACCAAAAGATCTTAATTTGGAAGAAAAAACCGGCGTCGGTCAAATAGCTGGAGTGGTCGCATCGAGTGACCAAGATCCCAATCGTTATCCTTCCATACGCATTTTCTTTTTTCCGGATTATTCGCAATTTAATGAAACACAGGCAGACAGCGAATTTTCAGAGTATCTAAAAATACAGGTTAATAAACAACTGATGGAAGACTTACAAGAGATCAACCAAAAGGAATCTGTAGACCATGTTTTAAAATCAAAGTTTTATACATTCTACGATCCACTTAGACCTCGTTATGCAAAGACAGGTTACATTCTCCTATCCACGCCACACCATGACAAGATTCTGCTACATATTACCGAGAATTTAGAGAAGGGTGAAATTCATGAAACTGGTATTAGAGAGATGTTAGAGTCAATTTCCTTCCGAGATCCCAGTCAAGGCGATAAGCGATAGCGGATCTATCAATACATCATTTACTTTAGCACCTAAGTGTAAATGTGGACCTGTTGACATTCCTGTAGAACCAACTGTACCAATAATATCTCCCTTTTTAATCTTTTCTCCAACCTTTACCTTGATTTCATCCTGGTGCATATAAAAACTAAAGATTTTATTTCCATGATCTAAAATTGTAAAATTGCCTTCATAATACATCTTTCTCGCTAAAACCACAACGCCAGATTGTATGGCTTTGATTGGAGTTCCAACTTTTCCTCTAAAGTCTACTCCTCCATGTGGACGGCCCTGTTTTTTATTATAATCTCGCCTAACGTAAAATTTACTAGTTATAAAAATTCTGTCGAGAGGATTCGCAAAATTTGAATCAAACTGAAGTTGGCTGAGTTTTGCAAATGCCTGTTCTTTGGCTTCCCTACATTCTTGAATAAAATCTAAAGTTTCCTTGGGGAGTTCTTGTGTGACAAATTTGGAGTCTACCTGAATTTGCTGACTTTTGATCACTTGAAATTTAGTAGGTTCCAAGATAATCTGGTACTGTTTTAAACCTCGTCTAACAAAGAATATTTTTGAAATAATTTCTAGAGTCATTGCTCCAGCGGGAGCAGTCGGAGCAATAGGAAGAAAGGAAACAAAACTTTTATCGTCCTTACTTAGCAAAATTTCCTTACCCATCCAATTTGCTTTGAACGACTCATGAATCCATTTTTTATCTTTAGGCGTTAGACGAAAAAAGATAACTTCACCTCGTCCAAACCTTCTTGCCTCTAATACTAAGCTAAAATTTTTTTCCTCTTTTTTTACGAAGTAATTACCGTTCGATGGAATCTGGGATTTAGATGAAATTGATTTCTTTTTTACCTCTCTCGAGTCAGCAGGAGTGCTCTGCGAAATTGCAAAAAAAATCAATACCGAAAAAAAGAGTCTCATCCATTATAAAATCGGCTCTTTGATTCTATTTTTTTCATTAAAATTTTTAACAAATTTTATAAATTCCTCATTGAGGAGAGGTTTGCTATAGAAGTAACCTTGAATATTATGGCAACCAAATTGATGTAAAAGATTTTTTTGGGCCTCATTCTCAACCCCTTCCGCAATGACTTCCATCCCAAGTGATTTTGCCATATTGATAATCGCTCGGCAAATTGCTCGATCATCTTCATCCGTTTCGAGATCCATAACGAAGGATCGATCTATTTTGAGTACGTCTGCATCTATCTTCTTAAGATAACTCAGTGACGAATAACCCGTACCAAAGTCATCAATCGCAACTTTAATACCGAATCCAGATAGATAACGAAAGGCTTCTATACTCTTTTCTGGATTTTCCATAATGGAACTTTCAGTCAATTCCAACTCAATTTCGTCTGGTTTGATTTCGTATGTTGCAATGGTTTGGTGAACTTTATAAGACCAATTGCTACGAGTTAATTGCTTTCCACTCACATTGATACTAACCGTAAAATTTGGAAGATTTTCCTTTTCCCAATCTTTTTTCAACTTACATGTTTGCTCTAAAACCCAATCACCCAATCGTTCAATAATACCAGAATCTTCGGCTACAGGAATAAAATCAGTAGGAGGAACCCATCCTCGTTCTGGATGTTTCCAGCGAATAAGTGCTTCGGCACCACAAACTTGGTTTGTCAGTGTTGAAATTTTGGGTTGGAAAAATAAAACTAACTCACCGTTTTGAATCGCCTTTCGCAATGAATTTTCAATGTACAATCTTTTTTCAGAACGTAGTATCAATTCATTTGTGAAAAATTTAAAATTATTTCTTCCCAATTCTTTTGCCTTATACATCGCCATGTCCGCATTTTTTAGAAGTTCAAGTGTGGTATTACCATTATTAGGCGAAAGAGCTATTCCCATACTAATCGTAGTATACAAATCTCTTCCCATAATATGAAACGGCTGACTTAGAATGTCTAAAACTTTTTGAGCAAACTCGGCAGCAGCACTTTTATTTGCAACTCCCAACTTTAGCATCGCGTATTCATCACCACCAAAGCGAGCAACAACAAGAGTTTCGTTCATCACTCTCTTAAGTCTGGAGGCAACCATTTGAAGTAGAATATCTCCTTTTGTGTGTCCCAAACTTTCGTTGATGAATTTAAAATTATCAATATCGAAAAAGTAACAAGCAATCAATGAATCCGATGTACTTTGGTTCTTGAGAGCTTGTGTTGCTTGGTCTACAAATAGAGTACGGTTCGCTAAGCCAGTAAGTGAGTCGTAATAAGCTAAATATGAAATTCGTTCTTCAGAAAGTTTGCGTTCCGTAATATCAATTCCATAACTGATCACTCTTTTTTTGTTAGATTTTGAATCAGCGATCGGAATGTATTTTCGGAGAAGGTACTTTTTATTTTCATCTTGGTCTTGGATCAATTCTTCAAATTGAACTATACCATTTTTTTTGAGTGCATTTTCAAGATTTTGCCTTCGTTTTTCTACAAAATCCGTTTCGTAGCCTAACTTTTCGGCAAGATCAGCGTCCGTTTTGTGTTCAAGCCACTTACGAATTTCTCGATTAGAAACAAAAACAGGGTTGGAGTACTCGTATTTAAAATTGGAATCTAATACTGATATATCGGAGTCAATATTATCTAAAATAAATTCATAAAATTTCTTTTGTTCTCTGACTTTTTCTTCGGCTTCTTTCCTCTCAGTGATATCTCTGTAGGTTGCCCAAATTGCCATCTTCCCATTTACGGGGAACAATCGAAATGTAGATTCAGTCGGAATGAGTTCACCGGATTTTGTCCGGATATATCCAGTTCCTAACATATTGCCTTGGAAAGCATCTTCTTCATCGATGGGTGCTGGTGGAAGGATGATGGAAAAGTCTTTTCCAATCATTTCATCTCTTGTGTAACCTAAGGCGATAGTAATCTGCCGATTAACGTTAATAATAAGTTTAGAAGATGGATCTACTTGAAGAAGCATATCTAAAGATTCTTCGAATACATTTTCCAAAACAATTACTTGTCCACGAAGAGAATCATAATGAATCGATCGATTCATATCGTCAATGATCCGCTCCGCAAAATTAATCATTAAGTTTAAGAGCGGAAAGGAATAGGTTCCTTCTGTTAGATGAAGGTGAGTGGGATGTGCAAACTGCTCCATCTCACTCTTGGTAAGTTCATTTTCAGAAAGTAAAAGGTAAGGTGTCTCCGCATAGATATCTAAAATTGTTTTTTGTTTTGCCAGTATGTTTGAATCGTTCCAGATCAAAAAAATGGAGGGCTCAGGATTCGATAGAAAATTCAATTTACTAAGGTCATCGAATATTACAAGTTTACAATTAACTAATTGACTTATATCACGTTCTAAAACTGTAAAAAAATCCGATTCTTTCTTTTCGAGATAGATACGTACGGATTTTAAAGACATAACCTAAGTATACTAGACGAAGGATATTTCATGTTACAATATATTTTTTACTTCTTGGTGTTGGTAAAATGGGGAGAAAGAACCCTTTCCTGATTATGTCTTTTGAAGATTTTTCTCTAAAGAGAGCGTTTTTCCAACAATGGGAGCAGTCCAATAAATTGAGATTGATTCTCATTCCTTTAAAAAAATATTGGTGATAGGTAAGGTAAAATGACTCAAAACAACCAACTTAAAAAGTTCTTAGCCCTAATTTCGATTTCTGCATTTGCTCTCCTTCTCGCTGGTTGCGAAAAGAAAGAAGAGGACAATACAAATGAATTACTACTCGTGGGCTTGGCTGCCGCGGTGAATATGCCTGGGGATTGCAGGATTGCTGCTGGCTCTCGAACTTTAAACACATTTACGACGGAATTTACTGGGACTTCGGGTAGAATCTCAAGAACAGGATCTATTCCTTTTACGACACACCAAACGGCAGCCCTAAAATTACCTGGACGAACAGCAGGATCATCCATACGACTCAGCGGTGGTAAAGCATTTTTGATCGCCTACAGAGCTGACGCATGCCCCGTAACAGCGGACCAAGCCGTGACTGCTTCTACAACTCCTTCTGTTACATTTACGAATGCTACCTCTAGCGACAGCCAATTTAGAAATTCCTATGAAATTACGACCGACCCTGCGACGATCACATTTCCTACGGCAGGGAATTACTTCATTTTAATCTATGCAATTCCTGAACGAGGACAGTCGGCACTCCTCACTTATGGAATTCCTTAAGTAGGTAACTTCTAAATCAGTATGAGAAAAAAACTCCTCCTTCTTTGCCTATGCCTGTCTGGTTTGTTTTGCGCCAGACAGAATGCGTCCGTCACAGAAGAGGAGTTGGTAGTCAACCAACTACTCAGCAATATCATCAATGCAGGGAATCCAAATGCACTGGACAAAATAGTCTTCTCTAGGTCTCAAGCTGATGGAAGCTTTGTTACTCAAATCAACGCGACTAACTTAGATTTTTATATTTACTTTCAATTTGAAGGGAACCGTCAAATTCCCTTTTCAGACAAAGATAGCCGGAATTGGGATGTAGCATTCAATCGATATAAGTTGGCAACTAACTCAGGAGAGACCAATCGATTTGGATCCGGAGGGGCATGCAAAAGCAATCGGGGATCTGTTGCCGATGCAAGCTCAGTAACTCCTGAAAACCAAAACTGTCCTTCTGGAAATTTTGTTATAGATCAAAACGCTGCAACACAAGGAATCGGTGGAGTCGGTGCTACTTTTATCGGGAACCCTCTTCTAACGGATTGGTTCAATTATGAGATTGGTTCCCTAACGACCAAAGGTGAAATATTTATCATTCGCGCAGGAACTGGAAATTCTCACTACGCTATGAGAATGGAAAACTATTACAGTGATGCAGGAACTTCAGGGTATCCAACAATTAGATGGAAAAAACTTCCCTGAGTATTCATAGAAACATGCGACTCCATTTTTGGGCTACGAGTTTTATCTTTGTCATATACTCTGTTAGCCTTTCGATCAATCCATTATTCTCACAGACGAAAGATGCCAATAAAAAGCCTATCAAAGATGATCAAAAACCGAAACCAATAGAAGAAAAAGGAAAGCAAGATAGCAAACCTCAACTAACAGAAGATAGTAAACCAGCAAAAACCGAAGAAATCAAAAATGAAGTAGAAAACCCAGATACCTCTTCCGAGGAGTTGAATCGATTCAAGGATTTAGATGACAAGTCAGGAATTGTTGTCACTGGATCACGCGGTGAAAGAAGGTTAAAAGACTCCACTGTTGCAACGGAAGTCATTTCTAAAAAAAGAATCGAACAAACGGGGGCGAGGAATGTTGCCGAGGTGTTAGATACTCAACTTGGAATCAATGTCTCTCCATTTTTTGGAGGTTCCCAGATACAAATGTTAGGTTTGGATTCAAAATATGTTCTCTTTCTTGTTGATGGTCAGAGAGTTGTAGGAAGACTCAATAATACCGTTGATTTAACAAGATTTAAAGTTCAAAACATCGAGCGTATTGAAATTGTTAAAGGTAGTTCTTCTGCCCTATATGGAGCCGACGCTATTGGTGGTGTGATCAATATAATCACCAAACAGGCAGAAAAACCAGAACACTATCAATTTAGAACCACCTATGGAACCGGAAGGCAAACTCAATTTGGAACCCAAGGTGAGAAGAATATGATTGCCGATGTGGGTTTCAGGAATTCAATAATGGCGACCAATTTTTTTGGTGGATTCAACCAATCAGCCGCGTATGACTTGGATCCAAAAACACCAGCAACCACAGGAAATGCTTTTTCAGATTCTAATGTCGGTGGAAATATTACTTTTAATCCCGACGGTGCCTTAAAAGTAAAAACGGGTATCAATTATTTAAATCGAAAACAACAAGGTATCGACTCACGACCGACAGGCGGTGTTTTTGATCGAACAAATGATACGAATGATTTTATGGGAATTGGTGCCATAGAATATTCATATGGAAAAAATAATCTGATCTCTTTCCGAGGGAATTATGCCCGATGGGAAAATAAGTTTCGCTTGGACCAAAGAAATTCGAACGAACTGGATTCAAAAGAACTCACGAATGAGCAATCCTCACAAGGAACAGTTCAACTAGACCACGAAATCAATTCTTCACATATGTTAACAGTCGGAGTAGAATCTTTTTCTGAAGAGTTAGAATCAGACCGACTTAGACAACGATTTGCCTTTAGAACTCGAAGAGCCGCCTTTATACAAGATGAATGGATTATTTACCGCAATAGTATTGTTTGGCGATTAGTTCCTGGAGTACGACATGATATTGACTCGCAATTCGGTGGTCAAACTACACCTAAACTGGCAACTCGCGTGGACATAACATCCAATTTGATATTTAGAGCAAGTTATGGTCGAGGATTTCGTCCACCTTCCTTCCGAGAACTCTACTTACGCTTCGAAAATCCTGGCGTTGGTTATGTTGTGGATGGGAACGAAAGACTAAGGCCTGAAAAATCAATAACTGTGAATGCAGATATGGAATACAGTCCCTATAAGTTTTGGTCACTTTCATTAGGTGTTTTTAGAAATGATATCACAGACTTAATTCAATTCAATTTCGGTACACAAACCACCGAATTCGCTACTTTTGAGTTAACGAATATTGATAGAGCCTATACAAGGGGAGTGGAAGTAGGATCGAGAGTTAGGTTTCTTAAATATTTTGCACTCGAACTCGGATACAATCATACTGACACTCGGGATTTAACACGAGATAGACCCTTGGAAGGTAGAGCTCTGCACCAAGGGACAGCTAATTTTTTCGTGAATGCTCCGAATGGTTGGGAATTTGCCCTTCGAGCAAAACGGCTAGACAAACGGCCGTTTTATTCTGCCACAAATCAATTTGCGGGCGCTAGTACCTCCCTTATCGAAAATCAAAATGATCCATTCGCCGAAGAAAAAGTCGTTTATGGTAAACCATTTACACTTCTCAATCTCAGAACGGAAAAAAAATTCTTTGATGGGCGAATGTCATTGTTTTTAGGTGTAGACAACCTTCTAGATCAGTATGAGCTTACCTATAATCCGATCCGACCTCGGTTTTATTATGGTGGACTCCAAGCCCAATTTTGACTCGTTTTCTCGAATTTGGTTTCTTTCTTTAATTATATTCATATTTCAATTCATTCAAACTAATGCAATCTCAGCGGATGAATTTAAACTATCCTCCTCTCAACAGAAAAAGCTAGATGAAACGTTTAAATTCATCGATAAATTAGAACCTAAAAAGTTAAAAATTGATAAGTCGACCTATCAGAAGTTTAGCAAATTTGAAGACTATTATAAATTTCATTTCTCAGGAAAAAAACTTTCGAAATGGATACGTAACAGAATCCAAAAGTTTTCTTTCGGCGAAACTGGCGATTTTATTGCCATGTACCAAGAAGAAGAAGTGTTTTTGGGTAAAATATTTTTTACCTTATCCCCTTTGGAAAGGGCTCTCGTTTTAATCCACGAAGCCAGACACGCGGACGGCAAACAATTTGCTCATGTAATTTGTCCTGACTCTTTTGAATTTCTAAATCCTAGAGATTGGAAGATTTTTCCTGCCGGAAAAAAAGGGTGTGATTCATTAGCTGAGGGTAGTTACGGAGTAACTGCTGCCTTTTTGTTCGAAATGGGAGCCTACGGCTTTATAAGCCAAACAGAAGCAGGACTCCGATACAATTCGGAACTATCGAGAGTTTTGCGTAAGTGAGACTAAAAAAGAGAAAGGTCGGACAGTTCGGTGTGAGCTCGTCCAGTCCCTTGGTAAAGTACTTCTCCGTGTAACGAAACCACGGCCCAAGTGGGATTTTCTTCGATTTGAGATTGAATGGAATCTAGGAGACTGTTGGTAAATTGTTCGATTTTTTTGTGCAAGGAAGAAGGAATCATTTCTGAAATATTCGTGGGTCGTGCTTCCAATGGTCTCATGCAAGGTCTCGCTGTCAGTATTTTTAAGATCGGCAGAGGCGCCAGAATTACTAAAGACTAAAAGGAAGGAAAAATCAGTCAACAAAGAGACATAATAAAGTATAAGAAATTCTCAAACAAAGAAAGGACCCATCTTCTACTTTTCTCCAACGATCCTCGTCGGAAACTTGACATAAACAATCAAGCAAGAGGATGCCCTTGTTAACCCCGCAGATCAATCTTTTTAAAAAATCGAACCCTCTCCAAGTCAAAGTAATATCCAACACAAGACTCACTCCTGAGTTGGGATTAGGGAAAAGGCCAAGATCTGAGGGAGACTCAGCCGTTCACCGGATTGCTCTTGAGGTAGATCATACAGCCTATCCTTACATGATTGGACAAAGTGCTGGTATCATTCCACCTGGAGAAGATCCTGAAAAATTGGCAAAAGGATCAGCTGATCCAAGCTATACCGTCCGACTCTATTCGATCGCCTCTCCTTCTTTTAGCTTTGGTCAAACAAAGAACAATATTGAATTCATCGTAAAAAGAGACAATGTTTATGACCCCGATGGCAACCTGTTGCATAGGGGCGTTTGTTCCAACTATCTCTGTGATTTAAAGCCGGGTGATCTAGTAACCATGACGGGTCCCGCTGGAAAGAAATTCCTCCTCCCTCAAAAAGATTTTTCAGGAGATTATATCTTTCTGGCCACTGGAACAGGGATTAGCCCATTTTTTGGGATGATTGAGGAAATTCTCGAACAAAAACTCTATCCATTCTTCGGAAAGATTACCTTAATCTACGGAGCACCTTACTCAGATGAAATTGTCCTTCGAAATTATTTTGAATCAATGGAAAGGA
The DNA here is from genome assembly GCA_027533185.1 of Leptospira sp. Taxonomy (GTDB): domain Bacteria; phylum Spirochaetota; class Leptospiria; order Leptospirales; family Leptospiraceae; genus Leptospira_A. The sequence continues at coordinate 204,339 of JAPZTS010000001.1, forward strand.
AACATTCAAATTTCCGACTCATCACGGCTATCAGCCGAGAGGAAAAAAACCCTTTTGATGGTGGTAAAATGTATATAAGCCATCGCGTGAAAGAAAACACGGAACTCGTGAAAAATGCTGTTCAAAACGGAGGAAAGATCTATATTTGTGGCGGTCCGAAAGGAATGGAGAAAGGAGTCATCGAAGAGATGTTAAATATCATAAAAACTTCGGATCCGAATGGCGTCCATCCTACATACGAAGAATTTAAAAAATCACTCGAAGAAAAAGAACAACTGTTCGTAGAGACATACTAATGGCAAAACTAGGAATCATAAAAGACATTGATAAAGGCCGTGGAGAGGTTCTCCGCGTGGAAATTTCTGAATACAAAGGACAAACCCTATTCAATATTCGAATTTGGTATCAAGATGCGAATGGCGAATTTAAGCCAACTCAGAAAGGAGTAGCTATTTCACCTAACCTAGTTGGAGAATTGAAAGAAGCTTTAGAAGAAGCTGAACGTTGGTTAGCCTAAGTATTCCTGTCTCCAGAACTTGCAAATCCCAGCCGTTGCAATAACTCCTTTGCAACGGTTTCATTTTCTGCGACCCTTATATGGTTGTAGAGCCTAGTAATCTCAAATATCTTTTTTACAGAATCTTTGATATTACATACAACGAGCTCTCCACCTCGTTTACGTAGCCATCCAACTATCTGGATCATAGATCCAATTGCGGAAGAATCGATATGCGAAGTGTTTCCTAAATTAAAAACTCCGTAACGAAATCCTTCCGCCATACGTTGTTCCACATACAACTTAATATCGGGACATTTATAGAGATCAATATCACCAACACTCACGTATTCAAAAATATCATCATGAACTTGAATGTCTTTGAGATCAATTCTTTCCGGCCCTTTCGCAAAAACTTGGGTGTTAAAAAAAATCTGTTTGTTTAAGTCTTCTGACTTTTCAGCCAACTTCGATTCCATGGCACGTAGTCTTGTCAAAACAGAACCTAGTGCGTTCGGCGAAAAATGTTTGTTCGCCTGAATATCGTGTATCAAACCAAGTAACATAGCTTTCGCATCTTCGATTTGGGATTTTTTTACAAATTCACTAATCTCATGGAGTCCTCTGGCTGCATTTGCAATCAATATCTCTACCAAAACATCAGGATCCTGTTTGCCTCGGGCCTTACCTTTTTCAGGTTTAAATGTATGAGTTAAATTTTGGAGGGAATTTTTTTCTAAAAGATTATAAAAGCTGACATGAGTTTCAACAAATGGAGCATCTACCTTTGTTGCTCTATCATCAATCTCCAATTCTAAAACTAAATTTTTTATATCATCGGAACGAAGATCACCTAACTGTAAATTCACCTTTTGCCTGGAAATTGTTTTTGCATCGCCTAAAAATTCATCAAATTCCTCTGCAACTTGGTGCGGAATTTCGGAAAGGACTTGGTTCAAGCGAACCCCAGGAGCAAAGTGCAACTCAACGTCTATAGCTTGTCCGTATAGAGCGCCTATATCACCAAACTCTGTAAAAAAAATATCCGATGCTTTTTCTGGGTTATCGATATAGTAATAATTTCCACCACCAGCCTTAGCAATTTCTACAAGCATTTCTTCATTAAAGTCATTGCCTACTCCGATTGTCGTAGTAGAGATGCCAGCTGCAGAATGGTCCTTTGCAATTTGCACTAAAGATTCTTTATCTTTGATGCCAAGTGTTGGATTCCCATCTGTAAGTAAGATGACTCTTTTGTAAGCATTTGGAATTTTTGCATTTGCTACAGCCTTTAGAGTTGAAAGCCAACCCCCACTCAGATTCGTTGATGTGGCTACTTGGATATTCTGTATTTTATCAGTTACTGATATTTTTTCTGTTAGTTGGGTGATAGGTTGTATCAATTGAACATCTGCAGAATAGGCAATAATTGTGACCGCATCATGTCGAGTGAGCCAATTGATTAAAGCTGAAGATGCCTCTATCACAGAATCCATCTTTTCACCTTTCATTGACCAACTTTTATCTATTGCAAGTCCTATGACTAAAGGCTTTCTCTCTTTTGAATTTGGATTTGCAGGTGTACGAAAACGAAGCAGTAAGTGGTTTTTTTGAACTTCTTCCACTAAAATATTGGGGTATTCTAACTTTGCTTCAATCTGCATGACCTAGTAAGGAAAATTTTATTTTCACTTTTCGCAAGAACTATTTTTGATTTTATGTCTGAAGGCAGAAATCATGTTTGGAAAAGTACACGAAATCTATTCGTCCATATCAGGTGAGGGCATCTCACAAGGTATACCAACAGTCTTTGTAAGATTTGCAGGCTGTTCTCTTCGTTGTGGGAAAACCCAAGACCGCAAACTTTGGTGTGATACACCTTACGCTCTCGGTCCGAACCAAGGTGAAGAAAATTCAATCTCAGAAATATTAAATCAAATTAAAATCTTAGATCCCAACCAACAGTATCAAATCCTATGCACAGGTGGTGAACCTTTAGAAGGGGAAAATGGCAAGAAAACATATGTTCTTGCAAATGAAGTTTTTCAAATACGAACAGCCAATTATCGGCCCTATCCTAGGATTCGAATTGAAACGAACGGTAAAGAAAAATTAAGTTTAAACGAACCCGTAGTTTACACAATGGACTACAAATTACCTGGATCTGGGATGGAATCGGAAATGAATTTCGAAAATTTTTTCATTTTAGAAAAGAGACATAATTCTCTTGACGAAATCAAGTTCGTTGTGCGAGATAGAATCGACTTTCAAAGAAGTTTGGAAGTTATCTCTGAAAATAAAATTAATTTGAATCTTTTGTATTCACCTGTCCACGAAGAATTGGACGCTAGAGAACTTATAGAATGGTTAAAGAAGGAAACGCCGCCAAATGCACGTTTGTCTCTTCAATTACATAAGTATCTTTGGGGAAATCAAAAAGGAGTTTGATGAACATCCCAACTCAGCTAAGTTTAGATTTTGAAACAATCGTTGAAGAAAAAAAAACCAATGAGTATGCATTTTTAGTGAATCAATCACATTTGGGTCTTGGGAAGATAATAAATGAAACATCTGAAAACGTAGAAATCCATTTTGAACTCAGCGAAAACATCCAAATCATTTCTAAATCCAATAAAAATTTAAAACTAATAAATCACTATCCAGAATCTTTAAAAGCCTGGGAAGAATTTCCTCGTGCGATGGATACGGCTCTGACTGCAAACCAGCTCAAGCTTACTTACAATTTTAATAAACTTTCTTCTCTTTCTAATTCACGGACACGACTTCTTCCCCATCAAATTGAATCTACATTTATTGTAGCGAATAGTTTAAAGCCTAGGTTTATTCTCGCTGACGAAGTTGGACTTGGAAAGACAATCGAGGCGGGCCTTGCCGTAAAGGAGCTTATGTTCCGCAGGGGTTTAAAAAAGGTAATCGTTGTTGCTCCCTCTCCTCTCCTTATTCAGTGGCAACAGGAGATGAAAAACAAATTTAATGAAGATTTTGCGATCATTCGCAGAAGAAACTTTGTTACGAATGGACCAGACCACTGGAAAAATTTCAATAAAATCATTACATCAATCGATTTTATAAAAAATCCCAAATATGCCGAAGAAATTTTGAAATCAAAATGGGATATCGTAGTTTTTGACGAAGCCCATAGACTGCGAAGAGATTATTCTAAAATCACTCGTAGTTATCTTTTTGCAGAAAAGATCTCTAGAAAAACAGAATGTCTTCTTCTCTTAACAGCAACTCCATTTCGAGGGAAATTAGAAGAGCTTTTTTATCTAATGCACTTAGTAGATCCAAACATTCTTGGACCCTATCATACCTTTATAAATGACTATGTTTTAGGCCAAAAAGGTGATTTAAAAGAGAAGATTTCAAAGGTTCTATTGCGACGAAGAAAAGTAGAAGTGGGAGGATTTACCAAACGCTTTGCAAAAACCGTAAGGATAGATCTTTCTCCCATCGAACGAGCATTTTATGATGAAACCACAGATTATGTAAGGCGTGAATACAATCTAGCTATGGGTACAAAAAATAGAGCCATAGGATTTGTGATGATTGTATTCCAGAAGTTACTCGACTCCTCGGTAATTGCCCTTCTCTCTGCCCTACAAAAACGAAAATTTATGTTAGAATCAAAATTCCACTACATGAAGGAACATGAAACAACATTAGATGATTGGGATCTGGACGAGACGGAAAACGTAGAGGACTTTATCTGCGAATTGGAAGACAGTGAAATGTCCAGCTTCCAAAGAATGAAGAGAGAGCTCTTTACTCTAAATCGTTTGATTCATCTTGGTAAACAAATAAAAGAGGACCGCAAAACACAGAAATTACGAGAAACATTAGCTAAGCTAAAAAAAGAAGGTCATAAAAAATTTATAATCTTTACTCAATTTAGAACCACGCAAGATCATTTACAATCCGTATTGGAGCCTGAATTTAAAGTCTCCCCTTTCCACGGTTCTCTTAGTATGGATGATAAAGAGAAAGCAATCCAAAGGTTTAAAGAGGATTATGAAATCTTAATCTGTACGGAAGCCGGTGGAGAAGGACGAAATTTACAATTCGCCAATATTCTGTTCAATTATGACCTTCCTTGGAGTCCTCTCAAGATAGAACAAAGAATTGGAAGGATACACAGATTTGGTCAAAAAGACAATGTTTATATTTTTAATTTTGCATCTAAGGATACGGTAGCCGAAAGAATTTTAGAAGTACTCACGAATAAGATTCGATTGTTTGAAGAATCCATCGGAGCATCAGATGAACTTTTGGGAACTATCGAAGAAGAATTGGACTTTAACTCTGGTTTTATGAAATTTATTACAGGCCAGAAGACAAAAGAAGAATTAGAAACGGAATTGGATATGAAAATCCAAGTCGCCCAAAAAGGATTTCAAAAATTAAATGCACTCGTAACCCCAAAACTTCTGGATTTTAATCTCAAAGATTATTATGACCACACCCTAGAGGAAAGAGATTGGAATAATAGCCATTTGGAAGAAGTTGTGTCTCAAGGTTCCAAATACTTTCACAATCAATTGCCTGGCTGTCTAACTCATAAAGATAAGAACATCTATCAGTATACAAGTCCAGATGGAAAATCTAAACTTGCTACTTTCGACTCTGATCTAGCTCTTTCCAATGATTCCTTAGAATTTTTAGCCTTTGGTCATCCATTTGTTGAAAAGGTAACCGAGTTGCTTACGGGAAGCAATGTTGGCAGGAAAAAGAAATACGTACATTCAAAGGAGATTCAGAATAAGATTCTATTTGTTTTTCAGGTAACGTTTGAGTTTTCACTGAAACGAAAAGATTTATTTTTTATCGAATACGATCTCATTCAAAACAAAGTTGATATTCTCGATGAAAAACCTCAATCTTGGAAAGATGCAAAAACTTATGTGCCAGAAAAAGAGGTATCCATACTCACCTTAGAACAAGCCTTTGCCGAATCTTTCCCAATTGTTGAGAAAGAAGCAGAAAAGAAAAAGGAAAAGCTTCAAAAAGAAACCATGTCGATTTTTCAAAAAGAAGAGTATAAAGTAGAACTTTCTCATCAAAAAACAATCCGACAATTAGAAGAGAAACTCATGCGCCAAGAAGCGGCCTACAAATGGGACAATCGGCCCGAAAAGAAAGCCGTCTTACACAAAACAATGAAAGAAATTCAGAGAGCCAAGGATGAATTTACGGTAGAAATGCGAAAGATCAAGAATGGCGCTAAGATTTTTCACCAAATACAACTCTTTCAGACTTATATAGCGACCTAAATATCGTTTACAAATTTAGTTTGAACCTCATTTTTAGGGAATGACATTACGTCTTCCTGCATTCTGGGTTCAGATACTAATTGGTCTGGTTTTGGGAGTTATAACAGGTATTATACTAAATGCAGAGTCCGGCATTGTCTCAAAAGAAGCATTACCACCCTTTCTTGGCTGGCTCAAAGCACCAGGAGACATATTTTTAAATCTGCTCCAGATGATAATGGTACCTTTGATTATTTCATCCATATCGATTGGAGTTTCAAGTCTACAATCGATTTCGGAGCTTATGCGTCTTGGATCTCGAACATTAATCTATTTCACGACGACTTCGTTTCTTGCGATAGTTATAGGCATCACACTCGCAACCTGGATAGAACCAGGTCAATATATTCAAATTGATTTGGTTGAGAGCAGCAAAATCATAGATGTAAAACAAGAGGAGATGAGTCTGCCTTCTGCTATCTCTAACCTGATTCCAAAAAATTTAATTCAGGTTTGGTACAAACAAGAAATGTTATCTTTAGTTATTTTTGGAATCTTCCTTGGTGTGTTCTTTTTAGTATCGAAGGAGCATAGCCAGGCATTAAAATCCGTTTTTCTATCTATAGAACATTTTTGCATTTGGGTGGTTTCTATCGCGATGAAACTCGCACCTTTAGCTGTCTTTGGTCTAATGAGTTATGCACTAGTTCATGTTGGCTTCTCTCTTTTGACAGGTCTTCTTTCGTATGTTTCTACAGTCTTATTAGGACTCACTTTAGTTCTTATTCTTTATCTTATTTTGATATTTGGATTCACTAGAACCAATCCATTTTATTTTTTATGGAAAATTCGTGAGATACCAATTTTAGGATTTTCAACCTCCAGTTCAAGTTCCGTTCTTCCTTACTCACTTCAAGTTTCAAAAGAAAAGGTTGGTATTCAAAATAAAATTGCTGATTTTGTAATTCCTTTGGGAGCGACAATTAACATGGATGGGACTGCTTTGTACCAGGCAGTGGCTACTGTTTTTTTAGCCCAAGTTTACCAAGTACAATTAGATTTCATAAACTTATCTTTGTTAGCTGTTACGGTTACAGCCGCATCAATCGGGACAGCAGCAACACCAGGAGTAGGAATTGTAATACTTGCTGGTATTCTGCAAACATTTCATATTCCTTTAGAAGGAATCACGATACTTTTCGGAGTTGACCGTATTTTAGATATGTGTCGAACTTCTGTCAATCTAACAGGTGACCAAACTGCCGCCTACATTATGAATCATTATTGGAAGGAAAATACATGAAATTTAAGATTTTGGTGACTTGTTTTATTTTGGTAAACACGATCAATTGTGACACCAAAAAAGAATATTTTGATGATGTAACAGCAAATTTACTTTGTAGGACTTATGCAGTTTGTAACGGTTCTACTCCAGCTAGAACTGGTATCATCGGTGATAGTTGGACAGACCTTTTATTGGGTTACCCTGCCGTTGAAACACTTCGAAACCAGCTTGAGAACAATCATGGCTACAAATTTGTTGGTGCAACACTCGGTGGAAAAACTATGCAACAAGTTGTCAACCAAGGTTTACAATTTCAAGTGATTGATGAAGCGGGAGCGGATGTAAGCGCAATCCTATTATCCCTTGGAGGAAATGATGTCCAAGCCAATCTAACCGAATATGTAGGCAACATCCAAGGCGTTCAGAACCAAAGATTTGCACAAATCCGAACGAACCTGTTAACAATCGTAAGAACTGGTAATGCATTTAAACAGAGTAAATACGGCGGACAGCCGATCAAATGGGTGATCCATGGATACGACTATCCGAATCCATATCTTAGTCCGGCAATTCCAAATGCGGACGAAGGTTGTGAAACTAAGTTCAATCGATCAGGGTTAACTCCGGCCAATGCTGGTGTATTCACGCAGCAGCAGTTAGATGGATTAAATACTCTCTATAAACAAGTTGCAGATGAAGAACCAACACTGTATTATATAGATTTGCGGAGAACATTAGGCGGACCGCCAATTTCGAAAGCAGAACTAATGGTCGATTGTATACATGCCAACAACTTAGGCTTTAAATTGTTAGCAGAGAAAATGGCTCCTTTGATCAAACCAATTACAAATGTAGGTTTATAACATGAATCGAATTCTTTTAATATTTTTTATACTTAATTTCATTTTTTTCCCCGTGCTGGCTCAAAACACAGATTCTAAGGACCCATCTACTACTGGTAAGGAGAGTAACCAAATTTCGGTAAATGACTCAAGTACGCAAACTGACGCATCTACGGCCAAATCCCCATCAAAAAACTTTGCGCACCCCCTACAAATAGAACCTGTTGCGGTTTATACTAAAATACGTGGCAACCTTTCTTATTGGGATCGTAATTTTAATAAAGTATACGAAGAAGTCCGTTCTCTCAATGCCGAAGGAGAGTTGAAATTTTGGGAAAATTTTTCAATCACTACTTCTGTTGGTAGAACTCAAGTTGTTTTAACTGATTCTCCTACAGAAACCACTTGGGATCGAGCTAACCTAGGTCTTAAATACGCAAAAGTAATCGATACTGGATCATCACAATGGTTGATTGGTGGTGGGATTCGATTTTACGACCAAAAGAGAAACAGTCTCTTTCGGGAAAGGGAAAATCCTGAGTATTATTTAATAAGACCAAATTTTGGGATTGGCTTCAAAAAGGGTATCTTCGAAATTATGAGTGAATTTCGATTCCAAACAGAAACCACTCGAAAGGGTAGAGAATCAAGCCTAGAAGAATTCAGGCGATACTACCAAGTAGGGATTGCGCCATCGATCGCGTTAGGTGAATCATTTCGAATCTTTACTGAACTTGAATACCGTGAGCCCTTTGATAAAACCGTCGATACGAATACCAGATTTTTTAATTTTTATCCCGGTGTTTCATATAAAACTGATTCGATGGGAACATTTAGTCTTTCTCTTATGGCAGCCCTTCTTCCTAAAAGTGAAAATGCAATAGATAGAGGGATTAGATTTTCTTATTTTTACTTTTTTGATACTGGCAATTAATGAAACCTTTGCAGTTTGTATGGATCCTAATGTTCATAAACTGCATAACATTCCAATATGGGAATCCATCGCAGACTGTTTCACTAAACAAAGGAGCACACGGTTGGTATTCTCAGGAACAGGTGGTTGGTGCCGACCATCCTTTCGGAGAGTCCTGTATACAAAATTATTTTGGATTGGTAAGTGTAGGTGATGCACGATATGAGCGAATCCAAGAGGGTCTTAAGTTTAAGACTATTTTTAGTGTAGACCATATATATAAGACTCAGTATCTTTTTTACCAAGAACTTTGTGTCCGAGTGTATGGAAAATGAAACAAGGGATTGAATCACTCAGTGAATTTTCTAAACAACTAAAATCAGGCTCAATTTACCAAGAAATAGAATCAAAATTATTAGAGTTACAAAAATCAAAGACCCATCTAAAACAAAATAGGAAAACGATCGATGGTCTTAGGGAACAAATTCAAAAAAAGGAAGATCAAATTCAAAAATTATATTCAGACATTATAAACCTACAAAATAAACTTTCAGAAATTTTAGATGCCGAACTTAATAGAATTCAGTAGAATCATACTTTACTTTTTATTTACTATTTGTTTTTTCTCATGTGCTTCGTCAGGATTTGGGCCCCAAGGATATCTCTATGAAGAACAGCGTATTAGTCTTATGGAAACCGGTTTGTCTGCTAAAAAGGAAGGCGTAGCATGCGCTAAATCTTATCTTGGTCTCTTAGCTTTTGGGGATGCTTCTATTGGAGAATCAATACGGAATGGCAACATCAAAGAAATAACTGCAATAGAATTAGAATCATTCGGTTTCTTTGGAATTTTTGCGAAACTTTGTGTAGTAACCAAAGGAAACTAGTCGAACTTTATAGTATATGGTTCGGGTCTCTAAATTTTTAATTTTTTTGAATTTTTGGTTCACCAATGCCTGTGTTCCAAGACCAGAGCCGTCCCTAATTGGTATTCTAGCACTTCCTTTAGTCACTCAAACCTCAGATGTATTTTTTGTAGAAAGCAGCATTCCCACACAAAACCAAACAGGTGTGCCTGTAACCACTGTTCTCAGTTTTACTTTTTCACAGGTTTTAAATACTGATTCTTTAGCAGGAAATTTGGAATGGTCACCGACAGGACCTCTCACTTCCTTTAGTGTTACACCTAATAACCGACAGATTAGTTTAACACCGAATGTGAACTTTGCAAATGCAAGTGTGTATACCATTCGATTTAAAAAGGAAATCCAATCGACAATTGGAAAATCTATGCAAGCGGATTTTGAGTTGCTTTTTACGACGGAATAATAGAAGAACTACCAGTCTCTGAGTCAGAGACTGGTAGGAAATAGTTTTACTCTATTTGAAGTAATGGATGATTACTCCACCTTTTGTTACAAAAAATTCAGCAAACACTAATGAGGTGATTGCCATAAGTTTGATTAAAATATTGATCGCAGGTCCAGAAGTATCTTTGAACGGATCACCCACAGTGTCACCAACTACTGCGGCTTTGTGTTGTTCAGAACCCTTTCCACCCGCTTTCTTTTCGATATACTTCTTAGCATTGTCCCATGCTCCACCAGAATTCGCAGAAGAAATAGCAAGGACCACACCTGCAACAAGAGCACCAGCTAGAACACCTGCAAGTGATTTCACACCAAACAAGTAACCTACAACGATTGGAGTGAGAAGAACCAAAAGTCCAGGCGGAATCATTTCACGAAGAGCGGCAGAGGTTGAAATATCTACACACTTAGCGTATTCAGGTTTTGCCTTTCCTTCCATAAGACCAGGAATTTCATGAAACTGGCGTCTCACTTCTTTGACCATATCTAAGGCTGCCTTCCCCACAGACTTCATAGTCATCGCAGAAAAGATAAAAGGCAACATCGCACCAAAAAGTAATCCACCAAAAACCAAAGGATCTAGAAGCTCAATATAAGTGAGGTCAATCGCACCTTCTCCCATCTCTTTTGTGGCATTTTGTGTTCTCGTGATAAAAGCAGCAAATAGCGCTAACGATGTTAAAGCAGCAGATCCAATTGCAAAACCTTTACCAACTGCTGCAGTTGTGTTTCCCGCTGCATCAAGAGTATCCGTGCGATCACGAACATCCTTCCCAAGTTCTGCCATCTCTGCAATACCACCTGCATTGTCCGAAACAGGACCATAGGCATCAATGGTTAGGCCAATCGCAATCGTAGAAATCATACCAATCGCCGCGACTGCGATTCCATACATTCCCGCAAGGATATTGGAGATAACAATTACTACAACGAGTAAAACAACAGGTATGAGCGAGGATTGGTATCCAAGAGCTAAACCATAAATAATGTTAGTTGCTGCACCCGTTTCACAAGCACCTGCAACTTCTCTGACAGGTTTGTAGGAATGTGAAGTGTAGATTTCAGTAATCCAACCAATAAACATACCAGCAAAAAGACCTAGGAGAACGGAGGAGAATACATTCCACTTAGTAATTGTTTTGTCTCCAATTTGGAAACTATCAATCATATAGATATCGGTTACGAAATAAAGAGCAGCAGCTACAATAAATGTAGATATCCAAAGTTGTAGTTTCAGAGCTGACTCAACATTTCCACCCTCTTTAACGCGGGCAAAGAATGTAGTGACTAGGGATGCTGGGATTCCTATTGCTGAAATTAGCAATGGATAGAGGAGAGCGGAATTGTTGTCAGCAAGTGCAGTAGCCGTTGCTCCAATCACGAGAGCAGCGCAAGTTGCTTCCGCAGCAGAACCAAATAGGTCGGCACCCATACCTGCAATGTCACCTACGTTGTCTCCTACGTTATCAGCAATTGTCGCTGGGTTTCGTGGATCATCTTCTGGAATTCCTTTTTCGACCTTACCAACTAAGTCCGCTCCGACGTCCGCAGCCTTTGTATATATTCCACCACCGACTCGACCGAAGAGAGCAACCGACGACCCACCCAAACCAAAACCGGCAAGTGCTTCCATGAGTATGTGTTTTTCGACACCGCTGTTCGCACCTGTAAAAATTAGAAAAAGTCCTATCATCCCAAGAACTGCAAGTCCGATTAGCCCAAATCCCATAACCGCGCCCGAATCATATGCAACCCGAAAGGCTTTCGATAGAGAAGTTTTTGCAGCTTGGGCAGTTCTTACGTTTCCTGCAGTTGCGATTTTCATTCCGATAAAACCGGAAAGGCAAGAAATCAAAGCTCCAGAAACAAAAGCAATGGCAGTGTAAATTCCTTCATTGAAGTCGGTCTTTGGGTTATCTAAAAGTAGGAAAATTAAAACGGTCATAAAACTAATGAATAGTAAAATGACTCGATATTCCCGAAGGAGGAAGGCCATAGCTCCTTCTGCAATGGCGGCCGAAATTTCTTTCAATTTGTTGTTTTGTGTCTGGTCGCCACCTTCTGCGCCGACTTGGATTCTGACCACCCGTGCCGCGTAGAAAATCGCTGTGGCGATCGAAAGTAACGCCATGGCGATGATGATTAACTCTACATTCATGAGATCCTCTTTGAGAATGGTATTTGAATTTCTAAGATATTTTAGAAGATGACCGATGAGAAACCATAGATGGAACTTCGGTCAAGGAGAATATGGCAATTTACTGTTTTGGGAACAAGTCTATTTCTGTTTTGCCTTCCAATTTTAGGGCAAACTGATGCTCCTGAACAGAATTCTCGAAAATCAATATCCTCATTTTACAATTATGAGCAAGTTCTACGCATAGCTGAGGAAAAAATCACGACAGACACACCAGCGAAGGCCTTTGATTTTCTAGCAAAAGCTAAGGAATTAAACCCAGAATTAGATTACAGGTTTTTTAATCTTTTGGGTGATGCTCATTTAAAACTAGGTCAATCCTACCAAGCGACGGAGGCCTATGAAGAATCCATTCGAAGGAATCCAGAGCAGTTAGACCTGATCCTGACCATTGCCGATATTCACGAAACGAATCGAAAGCCCAAGGATGCCCTAAGGCTTACGAAACTCTATTTGGAAAAAAAACCAAATGCAAAGTACAGATTGTTCATCGCAGCCATTCTCTCGCGCCAAGTTGGTGACGAATTGGGTTATGAAGGATATATTAAAACTTTAGAGTCCGATACATCTTTTCGAGAAGAGAAAGATGCCTTGCAGGCAAGTCTTTCGAAGTATCTAAAAGTTCGAAAGTGGAAGGAAGTAGAGGAGTTAACAGTACGCTACCTACCTTATTTTCCGAGGGAAGAAGGAATGTATGAGTCACTCATTCTTGCCCGACGCGGAAAAAAATCACCTGATCTAGAATCAGCTTATCGTTGGGTCTGTACTATTTACAAAAATGAAACTAGATACTTCACACGTTATGGCGTTTTTTTGCAAGAGTCAAATCGATCCCTAGAGTCACTGGCTTCTTTCCGACGCGCCTACTATAACTTATTAAAATACCATACTAATTCGGATGCCGGGGAAATCATTTTCCTAATTCGTCAGAGTTATGCGAATCTTGGAAGGGAAAAAGATACACTTGCCATTGACCAACTTGTAAAGGATTTTAAAAATCGAAAGAACCTAAAGGATGAGGAAGTAGAAACCCACCAACTTACACATAGAAAAAATAGAGAAGTTTTGCTTTTTACAATCGACTGGTTTAAAAATAAAAATACTAACAAAGCAAATTACTATAGAAAACTTCTCCAGGAAAGAGACTTTGAATTTGAAGAGCAAGAATTCTTAAATACGATGGGTCCCTTTTCCTTGGAGAAAATGATACTCTAGTTTGTAAAAATTAGATTCCCGTTAGCTATGAAATTTCCTCTTATCATCTATAAGAGTCTGCACAACACTTGGGTCAGCTAATGTTGAAATATCGCCTAGAGTATCAAATTCGTTACAAGCAATCTTTCGCAGAATTCGCCTCATAATCTTTCCAGACCTAGTTTTCGGAAGACCTGGTGCCCAATGGATTACATCGGGTCTCGCTATTTTACCAATCATCTTTTCTACCATTTGTATGAGTTCTTGTTTTAATGAATCATTCGTCTGAATCCCTTGTTTTACGGTTACGAATGCGTAGATCGCTTGCCCTTTTATAGCATGAGGAAATCCAACGACTGCAGCTTCCGCAATCGACTTGTGTTCGACTATGGCACTCTCCACTTCCGCCGATCCAATTCTATGTCCAGAAACATTAAGAACATCATCAACCCGGCCTGTTATGCGAAAATAACCGTCTTTATCGCGGATGGCACCATCGCCTGTAAAATAGTAACCTTTGAATTGGGAGAAATAGGTATCAAAAAAACGTTTGGGGTCACCATAGACCCCTCTCATCATTGAAGGCCAAGCCCGTTTGATGCATAGATTGCCTGTTATCTCTCCTTTTTCCTTTATCTCCTTTCCATCTGAATCGACTAACACTGGTTCTATTCCATAAAATGGCCAACTAGCGGCGCCAGGCTTTTGGGGGATTGCTCCCGGAATTCCAGATATCATAATCGAGCCTGTTTCCGTCTGCCACCAGGTATCGACGATAGGACATTTTCCTTTACCAATATTTGCATAATACCATTCCCAAGCCTCAGGATTGATTGGCTCTCCAACACTGCCTAACAAACGTAGGGATTTCAAAGAGCGTTTTTGGATTGGCTCCAGACCTTCCCTCATTAGAGCACGAATTGCGGTGGGAGCTGTATAAAATACATTTACTCGGTACTTGTCGATGACATCCCAAAATCTACCTACATCAGGATAGGTGGGAACTCCTTCAAACATAATAGAGGTTGCCCCATTGGAAAGTGGTCCATATAAAATGTAACTATGTCCTGTAATCCATCCTATATCTGCCGTGCACCAATATGTATCTGTTTCTTTATAATCAAATATCGTCGCAAAAGTTAAATTGGCTCCTAACAAGTAACCGGCTGTGGTATGAAGGACACCTTTCGGCTTACCCGTCGAGCCTGAAGTATACAAAATAAACATGGGATCTTCCGAATCCATTGGAACCGGTGGGCAGTCTTTTTTTACATCGGGATCTTTCATGAGATAATGGTACCAATGATCCCTCCCTTCTTTCCAATTCAAAGAGGCTTCGTCACCTGTGCGACGTACAACTAGTACATTTTTAATCGAAACTTTCGTCTGGGAAATCGCAACATCTACATTCTTTTTAAGTTCTATTGGTTTTCCGCCTCGAAAACCGCCATCCGCTGTAATCACTAGAGATGGTCTACAATCATCTATACGTCCAAGCAGTGCTTCAGGTGAAAAACCTCCAAACACTACAGAATGTACGGCACCGATTCGAGTACAGGCTAAAGCCGATATTGCAAGTTCGGGAATCATTGGAAGATAGATCAGAACCCGATCCCCTTTTTTTACTCCGAGTTTTTTAAGAATGTTCGCACAGTGGTTTACCTCGCGATACAGATCTTGGTAGGTTAAGACTCTAGATTCATCGGGATTGTCGCCTTCCCAAATAAGTGCCGCCTTATTCTTGATAGGTGAACTTAAATGCCTATCAATACAATTGTAGGAGACATTCAATTTGCCTCCCAAAAACCACTCTGCCTTTGCTTTTGGAAAATCATGTTTTAAAACTTTTTTCCATTTTTGGAACCAAGTGAGCCGTTTGGCTTGTTCAGCCCAGAACTTCTCAGGCTTTTCGATCGAAAGTTTATATTTCGTTTTGTATTCTTTAAGATTAACGTTTGCTAATTTAATAAATTCTTTTGATGGTGAGACAATTCTTTCTTTGGGCATAGGAATCCTCTGGACGAGAAAATCATGTCCCAAACTAAAAAAAAGTCCAGTAAAGAATCGAAAAAATGAGCGGAATTTATCTGCAAAGTCTTAGAGAGACTAAGCAGTTTTAATGTATCAGTGAGAACCTGTTCGAATTAAATCTAAAAATTCACTTCGTGTCGTTGAATCCGATTTAAAAAGACCAAGTAAGCTGGAAGTGAACAATTCAGAGTTTTGTTTCTCCACACCTCGCATCATCATACAAAGATGTTTAGCTTTAATTACAACTCCAACGCCTAAGGGATCTAATGTTTCCTGTATTGCCTGAGCAATTTGATCGGTTAACCTTTCTTGGACCTGCAATCTTCTGGCAAAGACATCTACAATCCTTGGAATTTTACTTATACCGATAATTTTTTTGTTGGGAATATAGGCAACATGAGCCCGACCAAAAAATGGCAATAGATGGTGTTCGCATAGGGAATACAGCTCTATGTCTCTTACAAGAACCATGCCAGTCGTACTTTCTTCAAAAATGGCTCCATTGACAAGGGCGGGAATATCTGCCTTATACCCGCTTGTTAGAAAATCATACGCTTTCTTCACGCGGTTGGGAGTCTTTACCAGTCCTTCGCGGTTTGGATCTTCTCCAATTTGTTTTAAAATTTCTTCTATTAATTCTTCCATTGAAAATCCTTACTGCGATTGAAACGAGGCTGTAGGTTGTTTCTTAAAATCTGAATGCAGAAATATCACTGTTAATTTGACTAGATTTTGTGAAGATTCGGAACGAACATTTTCTTTTTTCAAAAATTTGAAATGATGATTCCTTGAACGGAACGGATACGAAAAGGAAATTAAAAATCATGACCATCAACATAGGCTACGACGCTCGGATGATTGAAAATTCGGGAATAGGGATTCGCATCCAACACATTTTAAAATATTGGCCTATTCCCAGTTCTTTTGCTTCTTTAACCATATTTGGAAATCCAAATACAATTAAAAAATATGAAACTCCAAGTCATGCCAAAGTAGTATCTTACACTGCTCCCATTTATTCACTCCAAGAGATGATCGGACATCCAGACATGAAAAAAATGGATTTAATCGATGTTCCCCATTTTAATGTTCCTCTTCCTTACTTGCGGAAATCAATCGTAACCATTCATGATTTGATTCCATACCACTTCAAATCGGCTCATAGCTCTATCATCAAAAGAATTTACTTAAATCTAATTTTTAGGCTGATTTGTTGGTTTGCAAAAAAAATTATAACTGTATCCGAATTCACCAAACAAGATTTAGTAACTTCTTTTGGTGTTAAACGTGAAAAGGTAACAGTCATTTATAATGGAATCGAAGATGGATCATTTAAAAAACAACAGAAAAAAGACATCGATCGATTTCGAAAAGAGCTTCAGTTACCGAAAGAATATTTATTTACGGTAGGAATTGGAAAAGCACATAAAAACTTTTCATTTTTACTCTCATCCCTTGCAGGAATTTGGTCGGACAAAAAATTAAACCTACCACTTGTCATTGGTGGTATTGGTAAAGAAATTCCTTCTGAACTTTTGGAATTCCAAAGTCGTTTTCCAAACAAAATCTTTTTTTTACCACACCTTCCATATGCTAAACTACCATTTGCCTATGCAGGAGCTAAAATATTTTTGTATGCCTCATTGTATGAAGGATTTGGCTTTCCTATATTGGAAGCACAAGCATCTGAAACACCCGTTCTGTCTTCTAAGGCAACTGTCATGCCTGAAATATTAGAAAGTTCAGCAGAATTCTTCGATCCAACGAATGTGTTGGACTTCCAAAATAGATTGTTGCTCTTACTAAACAACACAACACAACAAAAGAAACTAGTTCAGAAAGGAAATAAGAACCACAAACGTTTTCTTTGGGCGTCTGCGATTCAAAACTTGGATACTTTCTATCGAAAAATGATCCAAGGATAATGGAATTGAAGTTTAAGCCTGTCTCTTCAAAGAATAAGTATAGGACAAAGCTAAAATTCCGAAAATGACGAGTGGAGCGATGGTCTTTGAAATTGGGTCACCGGACACTGTGTGCGCAATAGATGCCGAAAGTAGAGTGATTCCAAAGCCTGCGTAAGCCCATTCTTTCAATCGCCTTCCAAATTGCGGTACCAAAAGCACAATTGCACCGATGATTTTAGCAGTTCCTAACTCCATTCGAAAGTAATCCGGAAATCCTAAGTGTCGAAACCCTTCTATAACCTCAGGATTGGAAAAGGAATTTACCCCACTGAAAGCCATAAGTAGAGCAAAAATGCCTGTTGAAGCCCAATATACAATTTTATTTGTTTTCATTTAAATCCTTGCCTTATTTTATATATTTACTATACTTTATATAGTCACTATACTAAGTATATTATTGTCAATAGAAATTTCATCTTTTTTCTTACTTCTTGAAATCTTTCGGTTGGGTTGACGTAACTGCATGTATTAGGATTTTAGAAAGTAGAACCAAATGGTAGATCCAAACTGCAAAAACCTAAACCATGCGGAATGCGCAAATATGATTCTGCCAGTACGCGAAGCGTTAGAAGTTTTGAACGGAAAGTGGAAAATACCGATCATCATGTCCCTTTCCTTTGGCAATAAAAGGTTCAAACAAATAGCAGAGGAGATCCCTGGAATTACAGACAAGATGCTCTCGAAAGAACTGAAAGATTTGGAAAGTTTGCAACTTCTTGTAAGGAGGGTGATTGATTCCTCTCCTCCTGGAGTCGAGTATTCTATCACGTCCCATGGTCGATCTTTAGAAAAGGTCATCTTTGAGCTCAAAGAATGGGGAATTGCGCATTATAAAAAGACACATCCGAATATCATTTGCGAATCCCATTGAAAATTCTTAGAGTTTAAGCTCGAAAAAAACTTGCAAATTCTTTCCGTATATCTGAGACTGATTCTCAGAACCATGAATAAATGTCACTGTGCCGAAGTTTTTTTCGAAAACATCTTAAGTGTTGTCAAAGAAACCAACCGACCGATTCTTGAGGTTGCCCGTGAGATGGGTGCGGCTGATACGTGCACTGCATGTATACCTGATATGATGGCCTTCATCCAACGGGAAATGGAAGGTCTATCACTTGCAGGAAATTCAAATTATTGATCACACACTGTTTGATTCTCTAAAAGAAAGAGCACTCGGATCGGAACGAAAACGGACAAATTTTAACTTCCACAATCTGGATGAAGTATACCAGCGCTTTCTAAATGTTTTAACTAAAACCACTTATATCTCCCCTCATAGACACAAAAGCGATCCTAAACCAGAAACCTTTATCATTTTAGAGGGTGATATTGGATTTTTAATTTTTGAAGAAGATGGTTCCATACGTGAGGCACACCAATTGAGTGCAAAAGGACCAAAACGAGGTATTGATATCCAACCCGGAGTATGGCATAGTTTGGTTTGTCTTTCAGATGTGGCAGTTTGTTTTGAGGGAAAGTCAGGACCTTATGATCCAACTATTGATAAAGAATTCCATCCCAAATATCCTTTAGAAGGACAAGATGGAATTCAACAAACTCTGGAATACTTTTCTAGCTTTTTGAAATGAAGCTATTCATTCTTTTTATGGGGATTTCTACTTTCTTTTCCTGTCAAACCAACAAAAGGTTCATTCCTGTCGCCGAACATAAAAAAGCTGAAATTGAATCTGGAGGTAGGACACGAAAATTTATTTTTTTCGCACCAGAGAATAGCTCAAAGCATTTATCTTTGATTTTTTTACTTCATGGAGGAGGAGGAAGCGGTGAAGGAATGCTTTATCTCTCCAGGTTTTCTGATCTTGCAGACTCAAACGGTTATATTGTTGTTTATCCTGACGGGACACATGGCCGATGGAATGATGGTCGAAATTTAGCATTTTCAGTTGCAGACCGTGAAAGAGTAGATGATACTTTGTTCTTTCGTGACCTGACCGAATATTTTCTAACCAATTACCCTATTGATAAATCCAAAATCTTTGTAGCTGGCATTTCGAACGGAGGCTTGATGACACAAAAACTCCTTTGTGAAGCTTCCGATATATTTAATGCAGGTTATGTTGTAGCATCAACGACTTCCACAGTCTTACGAGATAACTGTCTTTTTCAACAACCAGTTTCAATCGGTTTTATTATGGGAAAAAATGATGATGTCATTCCTTACAAAGGTGGGACCATTAGGATACCCACAGATGCAAGTAAACCCAACCAAAGAGTGGATGCAGGGACAGTACTTTCCTACGAAGAGAGTTTAAGATTTTGGTCTGAAAAATTAGAATGTAATTCAAAATCAGAATCTTTGAAACCAAAACTTGGATCTTTTTTCACAAAAACTCTGCCTTATACAAAATATGAAAACTGTAAAAATGAAGTTAGAGTCGAGGGATATGTTTTACCAAAAGGGGGACATATTTGGCCTCATGGATTTTACTATACGAATGAAAGAAATTATGGTTATCTTAGCGAAGACCTTGATACTAGAGAAGTTTTACTAGATTTCTTTTTTTCATCGAAACCCAAGGAACAGGAGAAAAAAATTGTACACGTCAGAGATTAAAAATGGATCCACAGTTTTTTCTACGATAGAGGTTGGTAGTGGTGAACCAGTCCTATTTTTACATGGGTTTCCGGATAATAATAAAACCTTCCTACACATTATGGAGCCCATTGCAAAGAAAGGTTTCCACTGCGTTGCACCCGTTATGCGAGGATATGAGGCAAACACGATCACTAGGTCCCCTAAGTTACATATTTATGACCTTGTCTTAGATGTACAAGGTTGGATGCGTGATAGAAATTGGAATGCAGTACACCTAGTCGGCCATAATTGGGGTGCAGTCATTTCCTATGCAACGGGAATGTACTTTCCAAATTCTGTAAAATCTATTACTGGGTTGGGAGTTCCACTTTTAAAAGCCCACCAGGATAGTTTCATATGGGCTCCCCAACAAACATTACACTCATGGTATGTTTTATTGTTTCAAATTCCTATGCTCGCAGAGCTGATTATTCGTGCAGATAACTTTTCTCTTATTGATTTTTTGTGGAAAGACTGGTCACCTAATTTTCAACCCAATCAGGATCATATAACTGAGATTAAAGCTTCTTTTCAAAATCCGGGAATCTTAAGTTCTGCTCTTGCCTACTATAGAAATTTGAACGATCTTTTCACAGACTCTGGCAGAGAAAGTATACTGGGAATGTTGGATTCTCAAGTAAATGTACCTACGCAAATTTTTTATGGTTTAAATGATGGATGCTTTCATAAAAATCTTTTTGAACATCTTTTAAACGATTCAGATTTCCCTTTAGGACTGAGAAAGATAGGATTCGATCATACAGGCCATTTTCTCCATTGGGAAAAAAGAGACGAAATTATAAAATTAATACTAGAATGGCTTGAAATGTATAAGTAATTGAGAATGATCTTCGTCGTATAGACTGAGAGGAAAAGATATGTTTCAAAATATGGGAATCTATGATAGGGGAGTACGGCTTGCAGCTGGGATCGTACTTGCAATTTTGTTTTTTACAGGAGTCCTAGAGGGGACAGTGGCAATCGTATTAGGGATTGTAGGACTTGTATTAATAGGAACTTCTGCAATTGGATTCTGCCCAGCATATCTTCCTTTTAAATTTAGTACAAAATCAAAGTTCTAATCTTAAATCGACTAAAACCTCATAGTGGTGTGTCCTTGGAAAGAAGTCAACAAGGCACATCCTCGCTGACTCATACCCTTTTTTCATTAGGAGTGAAATATCCCGTTTTAAGGTCTGAGGATTGCAACTTGAATAAATGATTTTTTTTGGCCGGGCAGATTCCATTTGAGCAATAATTCGATCATTCAGTCCTGATCTAGGAGGATTCACAATCCAAGTTCCTATCGTCATTGCTTCCTTTGGTAAATTCTGAGAGTAAAGATCTTTTGTTACGAATTCCATCCTTGTTCTTCTCATCTCATCTGCATTTCTTTTTGCAAATTCAATAGCCTGCTGATTGATTTCATAACCTTGGTATCGCTTCCAAGGAATTCCAAGTCCAAGACCGATTAGTCCCACTCCACAAAAGAGTTCTAAGCAAGAGTCTGCAGTTCCTATATACTCCTTTATCTGATTTAACCAAGGAAGGATGAGTCCTGTATTGATTTGAAAAAATCCTGTGGGTGGAATAGAGAATACCATCTCACCTACTCTGACATGTGTCGTTTCTCGTTCTGAATTCAATACGGCTGGTTTAGCCTTTTGATTTTTTGCAAGATCGGTTCCTGAAGGATCACTGACCCTTAGCTCCCTTTTTTGTTTTTTATCTTTTCTATTTTGAAACTTATCCTGCCAAAGCTTGGGCTGGAGGATATCGGGAAGGTTAGGACATCCCGTCTCAACGGGAAGGAGATTATGACTGAACCTTCCGTAAAAACCAATTTGACCCCCGTCCATCTGCCACTGAACATTATTGCGATACTTGACCGGCGAACCTGAAAGAACCTCCAACTCACCCTTCACATCCGGAAAGAGTTCCAAAAGTAGCTTCTTTTTTAAGTTTAGTTCTTCTTGGTAGGGAAGGTGCCTGTAGCTACACCCACCGCATTCACCAAACAAATTACAGTCGGATTCTGTTCTTATTTTATCTTTTTTTAGGATATCTGTGACTTTCGCAAAACTGACTTTTTTTTCTTCTTTTTCAATCGTTATGTCTACTTCTTCGCCAGGAATTCCGCCCGTAATAAATATGGGTCTACCCTCTACGTGGGCTAAACTAAATCCACCGTGGGCCCATTTTTCAATAACAATGCGAATCTTTTTCATTGGATTGCTCCATTGTTTGAATATTCATTTGACACCGCACCCCAATTTAACATAACGGATAGGTACTCTTGGAGAAGTGGCTGAGTGGTCTAAAGCAGCGGTCTTGAAAACCGTCGTGGTAATCCCACCGTGGGTTCGAATCCTACCTTCTCCGAGTATTTTGGAGACGTGCCTGAGTGGCCGAAAGGAGCGGTTTGCTAAACCGTCGTACGAGCGATCGTACCCAGGGTTCGAATCCCTGCGTCTCCGATGACCTAAGAGAATGAACAAAGAAAAAATCATCTCCCAATTCAAAACTCTTTGGGCTATAACCAAAACCAAACAATTCAAACTTTACGTAGCATCGGCTCCCTTATTTTTTTCATGGGTTCCAGTCTACAGCTGGAATTCGGAAGAGAGGGATATTGTGCGGATCTGTCTTTATTCTGCGGTTAATACCTGTTTGTTTTTCTTAGGTTTAGTTTTCCTTCATTTTATATCCATTTTTCCATTTATTGGTGCTTATCTGGCATCCATTGCTCATTTTTTCCTCGTAATACTTTATCTAGGGCTTTCGGGATTTTTGATTTACTCCATCCGATTGAAAAAAACCATTGATATACCTGTTCTTTCCGAATGGGTTGATAAGCTTTTTGCTTACATTGCGCCCATAGCTCAACTGGATAGAGTATCTGACTACGGATCAGAAGGTTAGAGGTTCAAATCCTCTTGGGCGCGCTTGGATTCCCTCTCAGATTTTTTCCAACGCTGGCGGGAGAAGAGAGATTCATCACCAAATGAAATTCCGTCCTACTCCGAAATTCTGACAAAAAACGGGCAACTCTTAGCTTATGGTTTTAATTCCGTCGAACAAAACTTAAATCCTTTAAAGCATAGCGAGATTGTTGCGATCGAATCTGCACTCAAGCTTTTAAATGAAAAGTATCTAACGGATTGTATTCTCGTTACTGCGCTCGAACCCTGTGTCCTTTGTGCGGGAGCAATCATACGAGTTCGAATTCCAGAAGTTATGTACTTTTTACCTGCTAAACCTGGGGAAGGAATTAGCTCTTACAGCACAGACTCGATCTATCTATTAAATCATTTTCCGAAATGCCAGCTCATTCCCAAATCCGAGATAAAATTGGAATTTCTTACTTTTTTCAAAGAGAAAAGGTAGAATTCTATTGACCGTTTCTTTTTATGGAAGCGAGTAGAAACCATTGGAGAGATGTCAGAGTGGTCTATTGTGCATGCTTGGAAAGCATGTGTGCCAAAAGCACCCCGGGTTCGAATCCCGGTCTCTCCGAATGGTTCCTAAATGAGCGATAACCACCAAGTACTCTTCCGCAAATACCGACCCCAAAACTTTAAAGACGTTATCTTTCAAGAATTGGCTGTTGGTTCCTTACAAAATGCATTTAAATCAAAAAAGATTGGTCATGCCTATATTTTTATAGGTCCTCGGGGTGTAGGTAAAACAACCATCGCACGTATTCTTGCTAAGAGACTCAATTGCGAAAGACCAGAAGGTGTAGAACCTTGTAACCAATGCAATTCCTGTATAGAAATTACGAAAGGCAATTCAAACGACGTTTTTGAAATCGATGCAGCATCCAATAGTGGTGTGGACAATATCCGAGAACTGAGAGAAAATGTTAAGTTTAATGCGATGGGTGGAAAATACAGAGTGTACATATTGGACGAAGTTCATATGTTAAGCGGCGCGGCATTCAATGCTCTTCTTAAAACTTTAGAGGAACCTCCTCCCCATGTTGTCTTTATCTTAGCTACAACAGAATATCACAAAATTCCAGAAACTATACTGTCTCGTTGCCAAGATTTTCATTTTCGAAAAGTACCAGTTAGCGTATTACAAAGTTATATTGAGACTATTTGCCAAAAGGAAAATCTTAAATTTGATTCCGAAGGTCTGTTTTGGATCGCCAAAAAGGGAGATGGGTCTGTAAGAGACACTCTATCCTTTATGGAACAGGCCGTTATCTTTACAGATGGCAATCTAACGGGTGCAAAACTACGTAAGATGATTGGCTATCATGGGATAGATACTTTTACCCAGTTTCTAGATCAAATTTTAGATTCCTCTAAATCTGCACTCATCTTTGAAAATTTGGAAACTTACTTTCAGGAAGGATTAGACCTCACTAAATTTCTTTGGGATTTCATCGAGTTCTTAAATTCTCTTCTTCTGATCAAAGACAACCTCGCAGATCGTGAATCTATCAATATACCCAGCGAAGACTTAATTCGATTGAAACAATCCTATAGAGAATTGGATCGAGAAACCCTTGTTTTGTTAGCTGAACGTATTTTTTTAATTCATGAAAAAATAAATCATATGAAACTTCGTAGTTCGTATGAAACCAAGGTGTATTTAGAAATCCAATTTCGGAAACTCATTCTCGATAGAGAAAAACCAAGCGTTTCGGGTGTTTTAA
Organism: Leptospira sp.; assembly: GCA_027533185.1. Lineage (GTDB taxonomy): Bacteria > Spirochaetota > Leptospiria > Leptospirales > Leptospiraceae > Leptospira_A. Next base: position 229,166 of record JAPZTS010000001.1, read on the forward strand.
ATAAATTATCCGAATTAAACAAATTGATCCAAGCGGATATTTCCCATCTTCCAGAGCCCAGTGCACCAACCGCAAAACCAAAATCAGAAGAAAAATCTTATAATCCGCCAGAGAACAAAGTCAAAAAGGAAGAGAAGCCTAAAGAAGAATCAAAGCAGGAAAGTATCGATAAACTCGTGCAAGAGACTTTTTCTGGAACCGAAGTAGACGCAAGCCAATTCAAAAATCTATAGTGGAGGCAAGCCATGGGTGTATTTGATCAAATGAAAAATCTCAAAGAAGCTTTTTCTCAATTTGGAAATTTCAAAGAAAAACAAGAAGAGCTTCAAAAGAGGTTGGCCACGTTACGAGTGAGTGCAAGTGCGGGAGCAGGTATGGTGGAAGTGACTGCCACCGCGGAGGGAACTCTTACAAATATTGTCATCAATCCAATTATGTTTTCAGCTGATGACAAGAGAATGTTAGAGGATCTAATCTTATCTGCAACGAACGAAGTGCATCGCAAAGCAAAAGAAGCAATGGCTCACGAAGTACGTAATGTGTTGGGTTTCAATCCAAGCGACTTTGAAGGAATACTAAACCAAATGGGAAAAGATGGAGGAACTGCCTCTGTCTGACGTTCAATTCCAAAAACTCGTCCAAGCTTTTTCTTCACTTCCAGGTATTGGAAAAAAAAGTGCGACCCGAATCGGTTTCCACATTCTCAGAATGAATCGGGGAAATTTTGATCTTTGGATACAAAGTATTGAAGAAGCTAAAGAAGAATTAAAATTTTGCCAAGTTTGCGGTGGACTAACAGAAAAGCCTGTTTGTGGCATTTGTCTTTCTGAAAAACGAGATTCGAAAATTCTTTGTGTCGTGGAACAACCCGAAGATATCTTTTTTATAGAAAATACAAAAGAATATTTTGGCAAATACCATGTGTTAAATGGTGCAATCTCTCCTTTGGATGGAATTGGACCGAATGAGTTACGAATCAAAGAACTTTTGGCAAGGTTGTCAGAAGGTATAATATCCGAGGTTCTCATTGCGACGAATCCAACTTTGGAAGGTGATGCAACTGCATCCTATCTTTCTCAAGAGATAAGACCATTGAATATTAAAGTTACGCGAATAGCGCATGGAATTACAATAGGTGGGACTTTGGAATATTCAGACCAATATACACTAGGAAAAGCGATAAAATCGAGGCTTGTGATTTAAGCCTTACTCTCAAAAGTCAAAAGCGGTGTTCAAACACAATAAAAGCTTCTCGAAGTATACTTCCAAATCTAGAATCTAACAACACAAATAAGGCGTCACCTGCGACAAAATATCCAGATCTAAATATGATTTGAAAATCAGCTGTTACGTTATAACGAATGTTGAAATTATATTCCATACCCATATAGGTAGATGTACGAAAACCATTTCTTTCGGTAAATTCTCTATTGATTTTGATTTCTGGGGATCGTGTTGCCCAGAGCTGGTAGTAACCTAAAGTAAATTGATATGGACCAAAGGCAATAATGTTTGTAAAAAGTCCATATTCATTGATACCTGAGAAACTAGATCCATTGAAAAGTGCATAACCACCTGTAAAGTCAGTCGCAATATTTGAAATCGAAAATCCGGGAGCTAATGTTCTATATCCATTCCCTTTCAAATTTGCCTCTCTACCGTTTTCATCAAAACCTGGACGACCTGTTGTTCCCAGGGCTATTAAATTGAAATTTAATGATTCATTATATCGATATGTCATTTGCACATCATACAGTCCCCCTTTTATAAAATGTCTTTGGTTTTGATTGTAGAGAATCAGATTAAAATCATCGACGATTGGAGTTAATTTTTTAACAACACCAGAATTGAATACGCCGTGCACAATAAAACTAAAAGTCTGAAAATTGAACTCGTTAAACAATCCATACCATCCAAGTCTTGCAGTCTCATTGTCCGATCTTTGGTTGTCATCTAACCAATAGCCGTATATTTCATTTCTTACATTCCGAAAATATTCAAATTTCATTCTGTTGTAATATATGTTTGAATTTTGATAGTTTTTGTCAGCGTATCCGTTCTTATCCACGTCCAAAAAACTTTGGTCACTGGCGCGCAGAACACCTGCCTCCCAGGAAAGACGCAGAAATTGAAAATTTTTTAAAATACTTACACCGGTTCCTGTCGAAAAGAGTACGCGACCTTGCGCGGAACTAAATAATTGCTGACCGACTTTGATAAAGAGACCAGATTCGGGGATACGAAAATTGAGATAGAGAAAGTTAGTTTGGACATTTACTGCCGCTGTACGACCTCTTTCACCGCCAGAACCAGGCCCAACTAAACCAGGATCAAATCCATCAGGTCCTGTCGGTCGAAGACCTCTGCCACCAAAAGGAATATCCCCCACTTGCATCCCCCAAACTCCTTCGACATATTTATTTGCCGAAAAACTCATGTTATACAAAAATCGGGTATCGTAGAAACTAATGTCTTCTTTCCTGGGAGTGATTTGACTCGGTAAACCAAGACGGCGTCTTTCTAAATCTTGTTGGATTTGATCTCGCTGCAAATTGTCTATATCTTGTTTTTCACGATCATAATCTTTTATAGGCGTAGTAGGAGTTTGCCTTTGTAATAAAACGTCTCTGCCTATATTCGTAGCTCGAATCCTGAACGAACCATTAAAATTTATGTTCGTCCTTTGGGACTCTTCTTCTTGGGAATAAATAGGAACTGATAAGAAAAGAACAAAAAGAATAATCGTGAAAATATAGAATTTTGAAAGAAGAGTGACTAATTTTTTTTTCATCTTTAGTTTCTATAAAACCAAGTAGGGCCTTATGGTTTTTTAACCCACTGGTTAGATTTGAAGTAACGATTGGCTATACTTTGGATTTTACCAGTACGCTTATACTCTTTGATAAAGAAGTTTAAGTGATACAAAAATTCAATATCTCGTTTTGCAATTGCCATACTAATATGATCTTCAACAACAACGCCAAGAATAGGGAGATAATTAGCTCGAAGAGATGGTTCCTTTTGTAGAAGAGCTTGGATAAAAAATGAATCTCCAACAAAACAGTTAACGTTATTTTTTTTGAGCTCGGAAATAGCTGCATCATTCGTAAAATAAGAGAAGACTTGGGCTTTTGGAAAAGCTTCACGAAGATAGACATGATTTGAGCTATTAGCTAAAACCGAGTACGAAATCCCTGTAAGATTTGTAAGGTCACCCAAATTTCTAAATAGTTGAACAGTTACAATTTGTCCTTCTGGTTCGGGCGGTAAAGCATTCCTATTTACCAAGCCAGCAGGAGTCGAAATTAAGTAGGGATCTGTGAAGTACACATCTTTGAATCTGCTAATCGATGCGGATAGTCCAGCCATCGCAATCTGAGTGTCACCTTTCTCTAACATACGGGCATGTTGGTCGAAAGTTCTAAGCGGGATAATTTTTAAATCCACATCCAAAAATTTGGCATACTCCTGCGCCAATTCTACATCTACTCCAGGAAAATTTGCATTCGCATTTTCAATGTAAAACGGATCATAAAATTCGTTTACAGAAACTGTGAGAACCTTTGCCTTTTTTATTTTTTCAAGCGTCGGGCTCGTTTGAGCAAAAAGGGAACCACCAGACCAAAGTAAACCAATCCAAACAAAAGCTTTAAGATATAGGTTTCCCATTAATATGCCTCTAATTTAATTTCGGTACAAAAGAGCGACTGACAAGTAAATTTACTGAGATTGGATTACAAATTCAGTCCTACGATTTTTTTTGGAGGATTCCTCATCGTTTGCATTGAAGATGGGTTCCGTCGGACCCTTGCCATCTGTTGAAAGGCGTTTTTCATCTACTCCTTTTCGAACCAAATAATCGCGAACTGACTTAGCTCGATCTTTGGAAAGAACCATATTATCTTCAAAATTTCCTGTCAAATCGGTATGACCAATGATCTTCATTTTGACCTTCGGGTTTTCATGTAGGTAATCGACAAGAGAATCTAAAGTGGTAACAGATTCTTGTTTTAATTGAGCAGAAGCCCTTTCAAAGTAGATTGTATCTAAAGAAACTTTTCCTGATTCTTCTAATTTATTTTGAACTACGTTTTCCTTTTTCGGCAAAGCGGCAGTGAAAATATCAAAAGAACGCCCTTCTACACGACGACAAAAGAGGAAAGTTTTTTTAACTTGTTGGAAGACAATATAAGCTTCGTCTTCCGCTGAGTTAATGGGTGAACCGAGGTTTTCTACATCAACAAAGGAATCACCTTGAATCTTTGCCATATAAAGATCAAAACCGCCAAATCCCCCAGGGCGATTTGAGGAGAAAAATAAAATTGTTCCTTCATCATTAAAAGCAGCAGCTATAGTTGCATAACTGTTGTTAATTGGTGATGGTAAAGGCATTGGATCCGTCCAATTTCCATTTTTCAATTGAGTGAAATAAATTTTGGCAAGATTGGGCTGACCGAAGGGGTATCTTGTAAAGAGTAGTGTATCACCTAAGAGATGGGGATTTTCTTCGATTTCCTCAGTATTGATACCATAAGGCAATGCCTCAGGCTTCGACCAAGTTTTTCCATTCCATTTACTTACGTATAGATCTCTCGAAATTCCAACCTTTCCATTCTCCAATTGAACTTCGATACTCCCATCTCGATTGGAAGATAATAACATGGTTTTTCCATCTCTCGAAACAAAAGGACTTTGGTCATCAAACTCTGAATTAACCTCAGGTACCTCTGTTGGGAAGCCCCATTTGCCATCTTTATCTTTAGTTGATTTAAAAATTTCCGTATAAGATCTGTTTGATCTTTTAGAGTAGAAATAAAGAGTTTTCGCATCAGGAGAGAGTGTCGGTCCAAATTCCTGAAATGTTGTATTGATTGCGCCCTCAATTGGACTTACCTGGATCTGATTAGGAGAGATTTCATCAGCCCAAAGGAAACTGGGACTGAACATGGTAATACAAATCATAAGGAAAAGGAGTAAGAACTTTTTTGTTTCTAGAGATGAAAATATCCTATAAAACGATTCTTTTGAAATTTTTTTTAGATTATGATCAAACAAGAGCATAGAACACCTCTTCTGCTCTTTCATTCTTTCAAAGGTATTCTTTCAAAACCTCGGGAATCGAAAAGGTTCCATCCTCTAATTGGTAGTTTTCCATTACGGCGGCAAGGGTTCTACCAATTGCCAAACCAGAACCATTTAGAGTGTGAACGAGCAGGTTTTTCCCTTCCTTTGATTTGTATCGAATTTTTCCTCTTCTGGCTTGATAGTCTTTGAAGTTAGAAACTGAAGAAATTTCCATATACCGACCTAGGCCTGGCATCCAAACCTCGATATCGTATGTTTTGGCAGAGGCAGCGGACATATCTCTACTGCACAAAAGCATCACTCGATAGGGAAGTTTCAGCTTTTGTAAGATACTTTCCGCATGAGATAACATCCGTTCGTGTTCAGTAGTGGATTCTTCTGGAGCGACAAACTTTACAAGTTCGACTTTTTGAAATTGATGTACACGAATAATTCCTCGAGTATCTTTTCCATACGAACCAGCCTCTCTTCTGAAACAGGATGTATGTGCACAGACAGAAATAGGTAAATCTTTCTCTGAAATGATTTCATCTCGATAGTAATTTGTTAGGGGAACCTCTGCCGTTGGGATTAAGTTTAACCCATCTTTCTCAAGACGGTAAAAATCATCTGCAAATTTGGGAAGTTGTCCCGTTGCTGTCATAGATTCATCATTCACGAGTACTGGAACCCACATCTCTTCATAACCATTTTCAGAAGTATGAGTATCCAACATCAAATTCATAAGGGCCCTTTCGATTTTTGCAGCAAGTCCTCGATAGGTATAAAAGCGAGCACCTGAAAGTTTTACTCCTCTTTCAAAATCAAAGATTTTTAGTGCTTCGCCAATATCATAATGAGTCTTTGGTGAATAGCTAAACTTAGGAACTTCGCCCCAAGATTTTACCAACACATTATCTTCTTCGGATTTTCCTTCGGGAACGGATGGATCTAAAAGATTGGGAAGTCCCAAATTCAATTCATTTAATGATTCTTCCTCTTTCGCCAAAGATTCTTCAATTGCTTTAATACGTTCACCAACAAGTTTCATATTTGCTGAAATTTCGGAGATATCTTTTCCTTGGGATTTAAGAATTCCTACTTCTTTCGAAACTCGATTTCTTTCAGCACGAAGCTCCTCAGCTTCCCATTTTAATTTTTTCTGGATCTCATTGACTGATTTAATTTTTTCTTCAATTTGCGTAGATACAATTCCGCGTTTTTTTAAACTCTCAATGAGATCTTCAGGATTAGAAACAATTCGGTTAATATCAAGCATGGTAATAGGCCTTTCGATTTAAAAATTTTAATGAATTTTGATAGATAGATTCAGAGACTGTTGAATTTAATTCAGTTCTCAAACTGAACATTTTTTCTCTTATATAACTCAGATTAGATGAATCGTTTCTTTTTCCACGATGAGGCATAGGAGCAAGGAAAGGAGCATCCGTTTCCATTAAAATAGATTCCAAAGGAATTTTTTTGGCTGCATCTTGGATATCGACTGCGGATTTAAATGTGAGGATACCTGAAAAAGAAATATAATAACCCAAATCAACAAATCGTTTCGCTGCCTCGTAATCATAGGTGAAACAATGTATCACTCCAAAACTTTTAGTTTTATATTCTTTCAACGCTTCATAAGTATCTTCAAATGCATCCCGAGAATGAATAACAACTGGCAGCTTATGTTCCGATGAAAATTCTAAAAACTTGCGTAAGATATGATTCTGCTCGCGGCGCGAATCTTTCGAATGATAGAGATCCATTCCAATTTCTCCAATCGCAGAAAAATTCGGATCTTCTAATTTCGATTTTGCTAATTCCAAAATTTCATCTGCATTCGGAAATTCATGTGTTTCTGTTGGGTGACAACCAATGGAATAATGAATTTTTAATTCAGGTCTTGAATAGGTTTCAGAAATCTCAATGGCCCTCTTAGAACTCGGCAGATCAATCCCAATCTGGACCAAGTGGTCTACTCCAGAGTTTCGGGTTTTCTCTAGAGAAATTGGTATCTCCTGTCCCTGCTCCTGGATTATGTCTAAGTGACAATGAGTGTCGATCATGGAATCGGCCATAAATAGCAGGTTTTGTAATTTCCATTCAGTGAAAATGAAAATTCTATCGAAAGATATAGTGGGTACACGAACTTTTGCTTAAATCGTTGGAAAGAGACTCTAAGCCGTGAACTATAAACAAAGACTCAATCTTATCTTCTATAGATTCCGTTACAAGTTCCAAGAATGGAAGTTGAAGCTTTCTCAACGCTACGAAGATTTGAATAAAAAAGGACGGGAAAGACTCACGATCATGGTCATTCCCCATACTGATCACCGAACCATCAATTTTATCATTTCTTACAAAACAATCTCGATCGTTATCGCAATCCTTGTTACTCTGTTAGTGATTAGCGCAGTCAATGTTCTTTCGCATAGTGGTTCCATTCACCAACTTACTGAACTCAATTTAACAAACAAAGACTTCATCCGACAATCTTCAAAAATGAAGGATGAGGTTGCCTCCCTTCACGAGACAATCCAATACTACTATGAAAGGATTTCCAACCTCTATATCAAATTAGGTGGAGATCCTTCTCGCGTCTCAAAAGGTGTAGGTGGTCAAGCACCTCAATTTGCTTCCCTCCAAGGAGCCCCGCAAACAGATATTACAAGTGAATCCTTTCGGATCAAAGAAGATATCCACAATCTCAAACTTAGTTCTGAGCTTTCTGACGAGATCATTAAATTGATTAAAAAAAGAAAGAGCATCATTAAAAATACTCCCTCCATTTGGCCAACAAAAGGTTATGTTCTCTTCCCATACGGAAAGTATATCTCTCCGATCACGGGAAAGGAAGAATACAACCGAGGTTTAGACATCGGATCCTTCCCCGGTGCAGAAGTACAGGCAACAGCACCTGGTCTTGTTTTTGATACAGGTTATTCTCCGGCAACTGGCTATTACGTGAAACTCGCCCATCGATTTGGATGGAAGACTATCTACTCAAACTTGGATCGAATCCGAGTTAAAAAGAATGAAAAAATTTCAAAAGGTGATATCGTTGGATATGTAGGAAAAACGGCTGAGAATCCTATATACCATTTGCATTATGAAGTGCATGTTGGAACACAGGCTCTCAATCCTTTTTCCTTCTTAAACCAGATCCAAGAATAATGGCAAACCTCCAAGTCGAAGAAGAATTTTTAGTTAACAGTGTCATAGGTGAAGGAGCCGAATTCACAGGAGAATTTAAGTTTCCCGGACTCATTCGCATTGATGGCAAATTCCGTGGTGTTTTAGAAACCACGGGCAAAGTCTTAATTGGCAAAACTGGATTCGTAGATACCGATATCAAAGCTCGAGTTGTCGTCGCTGGCGGTGAGATCAAAGGCAATATATATGCAACGGAGCGGGTAACCTTGCTTGCCAGTTGCCGATTGGAAGGCGATATAGTAACTCCTAGACTTGTTGTGGAAGAAGGTGTCACTTTCCATGGAAAGTGTACGATAAATCCCACTCGCCATTAGACGGCAATCATGATCATTAATAACAAGAATCCTAAGTCTATCTCCTCTTCCTCACAGAAGAAGGATAGCGAACGTCTAAAAACTGAAAAGGTAGATGAATCCAAACAAAGTTTTTTAGAAATTTTAGAATCCATAGTACCTGCTTCTGGTGAAAATACTAAGGAACTGAACGAACTCTGGAAAGACCTTCCCGATTTAGAAAAAAAACTAATTGCAGATCCAAACCACAAACACCTAAACGAATACAAAGAGCATATCAAACAGATTGCATCTCTCATCTTGAAAAAGAATTACAAGATCCAACAGGCGCCCCTCCGCGGACGAAATGACCAGAGGGACATACGCTTTGTTAAAATTGTAGATGAAAAATTGGACATCTTAGCTAAAACAATGTTTTCTCCTAGCAATAGTGCCTTTGCAATTTTGAAACAATTAGATGAAATCCGAGGTCTACTGATTGACGTAAAAGGTTGATCCCAATTGCAAAACACAGACAGACCCAAATCCAAAAACCTCAAAGTACTTAAAAAAACCTTCTCCTACTTAAAACCATATAAAACAAAACTCTTCGTTGCGGGTGTTGCCTTGGTCGTGACGGCTGCCATCACACTTGGTCTGGGTCAAGGATTACGTCATTTAGTAGATGCGGGGTTTTCTGCTAGAAATGAATCAGAATTAGCATTCGCCGTGGGAGTTATAGTTTTTGTAGGTATATTCCTTGCCATCGGAACTTATATCAGGCACTATTTGATATCTTGGATAGGCGAGCGTGTTTCCTCAGATATTCGCATGGATGTGTTTGGACATATCATCTATCTTCATCCTGGCTTTTTTGAGACAAATTCTCCAGGAGAAATTCAATCTCGCATAACAACAGATACGACTCTTTTACAAACAGTAATTGGGTCCTCTCTTTCAATCGCACTTAGAAACATTTTGATGTTTATTGGCGGAATTCTGTTTCTTTTTTTAACGAACGTTAAATTAACAATTATAGTTTTAGTTAGTGTTCCATTTATAGTTTTTCCCATCCTCTACTATGGGAAAAAAGTAAGAAACCTTTCTCGACTCACCCAAGATAAAATCGCTGGTGTGGGAACTTACGTGAGCGAAGCATTACTGAATATAAAAATCCTACAGTCTTTTCACCACCAGGATGAGGACAAACGAAGATTTTCTCTAACCGTAGAAGATGCATTTTCAGTATCTCTTGCGAGGATCAGACAAAGATCTCTTCTCATAGCATCTGTAATTCTTTTTATTCTTGTTGGGATTAGTTTTATGCTTTGGGTTGGCGGGCGAGATGTCATCGCCGGAAAAATTACAGGAGGTGAACTCGTTGCCTTTAGCTTCTATGCAATCATGGTAGCGAACAGTGTTGGAGCCTTTTCTGAGGTGTTAGGTGATTTGCAACGTGCAGCGGGAGCAACGGAAAGACTGATGGAACTATTGATTTCTGAGCCTGAAATTCGCGAGCCAATCGAACCAGTTTCCGTAGTTCCTTCCCTTAAAGCAGATATTGAATTCTCAAATTTGAGTTTTTCCTATCCTTCTCGACCAGAAAGGAAGGCAATAAATGGAATCAATTTAAGAATCCCGGAACTAAAAACTACAGCACTTGTTGGTCCTTCTGGAGCCGGTAAGAGTACAATATTTGAATTGATCTTAAGATTTTATGATCCAACGGAAGGAAGTATCCGTATAGGAGGAATTCCCTTAGATCAACTCACAACGAAAGATTTACGTTCCCTAATTGGTTTTGTCCCACAACAACCAATTTTATTTTCTGGAACGCTTGCAGAAAATATCGCTTATTCAAAACCAAATGCAAGTTTAGAAGAAATAAGAAGAGCTGCCGACTATGCATATATTACCGAATTCTTAAACCAACTCCCCCAAGGCTATGATACGAACTTAGGACATTTAGGGACTCGCCTCTCAGGAGGACAAAAACAAAGAATTGCGATCGCAAGAGCGATTCTTAAGAACCCAAAAATTTTACTTTTAGATGAAGCAACCTCAGCCCTTGATTCGGAATCAGAAGAAATAGTAAAACGCGCGTTACAGAATTTAATGTCAGATCGAACAACGATTCTTATTGCACATAGACTCTCAACTGTCGTCAAAGCTGACCAAATCGTGGTAGTTAAAAATGGAAAAATAGAGGCAATCGGCAAACATGAAGAACTGCTCCAAACGAATGCATTGTACGAAAGATTGGCGAGTCTACAATTTCAATCCGAAATTGTCTAAAAGTCTTTCCATATCTTCTAAGTTAGCATACGAAAACGTAATCTTTCCTTTTCCATTGGTTTCATTATGTGAGACTTCAACCTTGGAGCTAAACTTATTCCTAAGCTTTGTTTCCAGTTTGATGATACTTGGATCCCGTTTGTCGGGCCCGCTTGGTTTGGATTCTTTCCTTTCCGGATTCAAGTAGTTGGAAACAAAATTTTCTACTTCTCTTACATTCCATCCTTCCAATAAAATCTTTTGCGCAACTTCCCACTGTTTTTTTGAATCTGGAACCGAAAGTAAGGGCCGTGCCTGACCCTCAGTAAGTTTGCCTTCCTTTACCAAATCCTGAATTGGTTTTGGCAGACCTAGGAGCCTAAGTAAATTTGAAACTGTAGCTCGGTTCTTTCCAACTCTAGTCGCAAGATCAGTAACCTTCAAACCCCGTTTGTCAATGATCGACTGATAGGCTAGAGCCTCCTCCATGGGATTTAAGTTTTCTCTTTGGATGTTTTCAATCAATGCGAGTTCCATCATGTCAGCTTCGGAAAGATCTCGAACGATCGCAGGAATTTTCGCAAACCCAGCAAGCTTACAAGCACGTAACCTACGTTCGCCGGCGACTAGTATAAATCCAGGGCCACTTGGATTTTTCTGTACAACGATTGGCTGGATTACTCCGTGTTCCACGATTGTGTGGGAAAGCTCCTGGATTGTTTGATCCGAGAACTGTTTTCTAGGTTGGTGAGGGTTAGGTAAGATTTCCGTTACTTTAATTTCTCTTACCCCTGCTTGTTCTTCTTTTGAGAATTCAGTTTGGTCGTCTTTGACGGGAATGAGATTGCCAAGTCCTCGACCTAATACCTTACCTTTACCAAGCGCCATTATTATATCCTTCCCACTACTTCTTCTGCTAAACTTTTGTAACTCTTTGCCCCAACTCCTTCCGGATCATAGTAGTTGATAGGCTTTCCAAAAGAAGGAGCTTCTGATAATTTTATATTTCGTGGAATTACAGTCTCGTAGACTTTTTCTTTGAAATAATTACGAACATCGTCTGCTACTTGGTTTGCAAGATTGGTTCGTTTATCATACATTGTAAGAAGAACTCCTTCCAAACTCAAAGATGAATTCCATTGATTTTGAACAAGAGAGATGATTCGCATCAACTGTGATAAACCTTCCAAAGCAAAGTATTCGGTTTGCAAAGTGATCATAACCGATTGAGAAGCACAAAGTGCATTGATTGTTAACACACCGAGGGATGGTGGGCAATCGATTAAAACAAAATCATAACTTTCTTTTACAGAGGCAAGTGCATCTTTAAGTTTGAATTCCTTCTTCTCAATTCCCAAGAAGTCAACTTCCAAACCAGATAGATTTATGTTTGCTGGTATGATGTCCAAGTTTGCAACGAAGGTTTTTTGGATGGCCTCTCTGGCAGATAATTCACCAATCAAAACTTCATATGTTGTTTTATTCAAACTTTGAACTTCGATTCCAAAACCGGATCCTGAGTTCCCTTGCGGATCAATATCAACGAGAAGAACCTTCTTACCTAGTTCAACAAGATTGGATGCAAGGTTGATAGCCGTTGTTGTTTTTCCAACTCCACCTTTCTGATTGCTGATCGATACAATTTTACCCATTCTTGCTTTTTGTCTCCTTTACGATTTCTTTCCATTCACGAGGGAAGCCAAGTCTCGGCTTCGAAGTCTTTTGCAGTATTTTAATATGTCTCTTTCCCACAAAGTCTAATTCAGGAATTGGGATTTCTTTTTTTAAAATGAATCCATTATTCATTAATACCTCCTTTTCCACTAACTTATCCGGGAACTCTTGTGCTAAAAAGGGACATAAGTAGCCATTTTGTTTTACAAGCAAGGTTGCCACCTCCGCAACGTAGGGATAGGGTACCATCGCCCTAGTACAAATTAAATCAAACTCCGCTTCTAATTCCTCTGCTCGAGCATAAACGAATTCGATTCGCTCACTCACTGCGTCAAGGCTTCCATCCCGAACTTCTGATTCAAGTAAAGCTAGCTTTCGTTTTTGAGAGTCTACCAAATATAGGAAGGGCGCTGTCTTCCAAACCATGAACAAAAATCCAGGAAGACCAGGACCTGTTCCTATATCCGCCACTACCGTTTCACGTGAAACAAAACCTGATTGTTTTAGTTTCCAACAGAAAACCAGAGAATCAAGTATGTGGCGATCCAGGATTCTTTCCGAATCCTTCCGTGAAAAAAATCCACCTCGCTCATTCTCTTTTTTTAGGAAATGAAAATAATTCTCTAAGAGTTCCCAATTCAATTCATCTTCCAACTCCGCATAGAATTTTGGAATAAGTTTCTTTACTGCTAGTTTGATTTTCAATTCTGACATAATAAGATTATACTTTTTCTGAGTTTAGCCGAATAGAGTAGGAGGAGAAATACTTTCCATGATTCGATTCCTAATTTTTTTCCTTTGTTCTGTCTTCGCTGTATGGGGTTATACTCCTGGTAAATGGTCCCATAAAGATATTTATATTTTTCAAAAAAATAAAAAAGGTCCTTCTAAAGAGATTGTTCGAAACAACGAAGGAACAGTCATCTATGTTGCAGAATATCAATACAACGAAGAAGGTAAGTTAGAAATAGAAACCTATTCCGATAAGGAAGGAAAAGGTGATGGAAAAACGATATATAGATACACCGAAAGTCGGATCAGTAGCGAAGACGTATACGACGAACAAGGCACACTCATTACCCAGAAGGGATTCCTATATAAAGGCTCAACTCTAAAGAAAGTCACGATCAAATCCTTAGAAGATAAGGCTACCGTAACTTACAATTTGGAAACAAACAATGAAGGAAACGTAATTGCAGGAGATAGCAGGTCGAATGAATCGAAAGATGTAGATTCGTTCCGATTTAGTTTGGATCCGAAACGTCCCAATGTTCAGATCCAAAAGTTTTTGGATGAGAAAAACAAAACCTTAGGAGAGATACTCTTTAAGTATGATGCAAAAGGTCAGCTCGTAGAAAGAGAATTTTTGCAAGGTGAGAACAAACGAGTTCACAAACTCAAATATAGACCCGATGGACTATTAGATTCTCATTCGTTTCACGTGAAACAAGGTGAAAGCTGGATTCTAGAAAAAACCCATGTGCTCGTCTATGAGGATCAAAACAAATCCAAACTATCGAAGAAAGATTAGATTTCAATCTTGGGCAAGTTACCTTCGATCCACCAAATGGTATAGGAGAAGATCTACATCCGAAGGATCCACACCAGAAATATGCAAAGCCGATTCCAAATCCATCGGCTTATGCTTTTGCAATTTTAAGAGAGCTTCGGTTTTCAATCCTTTTACAGATTCGTAAGCAAAGTCCTCTGGAATCTTGAAACCCAAAAACTTCTTACGATACTCAATCGTTTCAAGTTCTCTTTTGAGATAACCTTCGTATTTGATTTCCATTTCGAGAACAGCTTTTTCCTCTTCGTTCAACTGCTCCAGCTCTGGTAGAATCGGTGTAAGATCTTTAATCTGGATATCGGATCGTTTCAAAAAAGCAGATATTGTATGACCAAATTTATAGTTCGAGATTTGTTTCTTTTCTAAAATCTTTGTAAGCTCTTCTGACGGTTTCATGGAGGTAACATACATTTGCGTTTTCAACTTCTCTATGCGATCGTAGCGATCTTCCATCTCTTGGAACAATTCCTTCGATACAAGACCCATATCATACCCATACTTCATGAGTCTTTTATCCGCGTTGTCCTGTCGGAGTAGAAGTCGATATTCAGCACGGCTTGTGAACATTCGATAGGGATCTTCTACTCCTTTGTGAACCAAATCATCCACAAGAACACCAATATAGGATTCACTTCTGGAGAATAGAATTGGTTCTTCCTTCTGCACCGATCGAACTACATTGTAAGCAGCCACGAGTCCTTGTGCCGCCGCTTCTTCATAGCCTGTCGTTCCGTTGATTTGACCGGCAAAGAAGAGGCCTTTTACTTTTTGAGTTTCTAGAGTAGGGCGGAGTTCGGTTGGATCAACAAAATCATATTCAATGGCGTAACCTGGGCGCATCAATTCTACTTCTTCCAATCCTTTGATACTTCTTAGAAACTTCCATTGCACTTCCTCGGGAAGACTTGTAGAAACTCCATTGAGATACATCTCATGAGTATCATATCCTTCTGGCTCGATAAAGATCTGGTGGCGATCCCTCTCGGCAAACCTAACAATTTTATCTTCAATCGAGGGACAATATCTCGGACCAATACTTTTGATCTGACCTGAATACATCGGCGAGAATTCTAAATTATCCCGAATCATGGAGTGGGTCTTTTCATTGGTATAAGTTATGTAACAAGGGATTTGTTTTCGGTTCAGTTCCTTTGTTGAAAAGGAAAATGGTTTTGGATTATCATCACCATGTTGCTCTTCTAACTCATCAAACCGAATGGAGTTCTTATGAACTCGGGCAGGTGTTCCTGTCTTCAATCTACCCAAACGAAACTGATATCTACCCAGAGTTTGAGAAAGTCCTTTGGTTGTAGGTTCACCAATTCGACCTGATTCCTTTTGGTAAGTCCCAATATGGATTACACTGGATAAAAAAGTTCCAGTGGTTAGGACCACATGATTGGTCTCAAACTGAAAACCTCGTCCTGTCAGAACACCAGTAACTTGGTTGTTTTCAATGATAAGATCTTCCACTGTATCTTGGCGTATTGATAGATTTTTCAAATGCTCTAGTTGGTGTTTGATCGCAAGTTGGTATTGTTTCTTTTCTGCCTGAGCACGCGGTGCCCATACTGATGGACCTTTAGAAGTATTGAGCATCTTAAACTGGATACCTGTAGCATCAATGGTTTTTGCCATTAGCCCGCCAAGGGCATCCACTTCCCGAACCATATGACCTTTTGCAATACCACCGATCGCAGGATTACAACTCATCTGACCAATTGTATCTAAATTCATTGTTATGAGTAGGGTGCGGAGGCCTGCACGGGCACTGATGTAAGCTGCTTCTGTTCCGGCATGTCCTGCACCTACAACAATACAATCAAAACGTCTGGGGTAGAATGAATAATCCATATTATGTCTTTTAACAATCCTTAACTCAAAAAGGAATCTCTAGATTTACGATTAACATGAGACGGCTATACACTTCTATTGAAAAAAAGATAAAATTCATTTTCTAAAATCCGAACTTGTAAACTCTGGAAGGACAGGAATCACTATGGCTTCAAATTCTTTTGACTACTCCTACTTCGAAGGAAAAATCACTCCTTCACAAGATGCTAAGATCAGCATACAGACTCATGCCTTTCAATATGGAACAGCTGTCTTTGGTGGAATCAGAGGCTACTACAACGAAGCAAAAAAAAATCTCTACGTATTCCGATTGGCAGACCATTGCAAACGGTTGGTTAACTCTACAAAAATCATGCAGTTACAGTTTAACAAATCGGCCGAGGAATTACTTTCTATTGTTCTTGAACTTTTAAAACAAAATGAAGCAAAACAAAATGTGTATCTTCGGCCTATTATTTATACATCATCATTACAACTTTCGCCGAGGTTTCACGATGTTCCAGCCGACATAGCCATCTATGTTTTGAAATTGGATGACTACCTCGACACCCAGAATGGTTTAAAAACCATTGTCTCTTCTTGGCAAAGATTTTCAGACCAACAAATCCCTACACTTTCAAAGGTAAGCGGTGGTTACGTGAATTCAGCGTTGGCAAAATCTGAAGCTGTTCAAAATGGAATGGATGAAGCCATCTTCTTAGATGGCAGAGGATTTGTATCCGAAGGTTCTGCAGAAAATATCTTTTTAGTAAAAGACAGTGTCATCTACACACCAAGTATCAATTCATCTATCTTAGAGGGAATCACAAGAAAGAGTATCATCCAAATTGCAAGAGATTTAGGTCATACTGTGGTTGAAAGAGATATTGTTCGTTCCGAATTGTATACGGCAGATGAATTATTTTTTTCTGGTACAGGAGTTCAGGTAGCTTGGATCTCTGAAGTGGATCGAAGAAAGATCGGAACAGGAACCATTGGTTCCGTAACAAAACAAATCCAATCCAAATTTTTTGAAACCGTCCGTGGGAATGTGGAGAAATATATGGACTGGCTTACACCAGTTTATTAGGAAAATATGGCTGTCGCAGAATTTTCATTAGATGAGATCTTGGGACAGGAAAGTGCCAAAACTTACCTCTATTCCTTTTTAAAAGATCGATCCAAAATCCCAGGATCACTCATCTTCCATGGTCCTCCTGGGGTAGGAAAGTGGGCAGCTGCAGAGAGATTTTCAAGACAACTACTTTGCCTCATCGGAACTTCTTGCGGAGTCTGTGAAGCTTGCCGTTTGTTTTCCAAAAGACAAAATCCTGACTATATCCAATTTCCTAGAAACAAGAACATTCCGATTGGAACGGAAAAGGATCCTGATGAGTTTACCATTCGCTGGTTGTTGCAAACCCGAATACCTTACAAACCTCATGTGGGTGAGTTTCGGATTGTTCTATTTCCCGAGGCAAATCGAATTGGAAATGAGGCAGAAACAACTCTCCTTAAAACGTTAGAAGAACCTCCTCCTCATACAAAGTTTATTTTAATCACGAATGATATTCGCAGTTTGAAGCCAACGATCGTATCCCGATCCATCGCTGTTCCCTTCGAGTATTTGAGTCAGAACACAATCAAAAATTTACGCAGAGAAGATATGGGATCCGTAAAAGAGTACTTTGGTGGTTCAATGAATCCCTTCGAAATCGACGATAGCAACTTAGAAGAATGGCACTCTTACGTAAAAGAAAACTGCCATGATGCCATTCATCTTTTTAAATTGGAAAATTGGATACGAGACCAACTCGCCCATATTCGCACTCAGAAGAACAAATTGTCCGGAATTGATTTTTTAGATATGATCGCGTTATTACTTTTGTATGAATATAGGACAACGGATTTTGAGAAACATATCAAAAAGATTGATGCCATTTTAGATTTTAAATCGAAATTGCATTCTGAAATTCCTGCCTTAGAATATGTCCTCCTATCTCAATTATTTCTCCGGTTGGCAAATTAATTCGCCTAACAACGATAAATATGTTAAAAAAACTCATTTTCGATCGATAAGTAATGAGACATAATATTCTTACGGAGATTGACTAAATTTCTCATTCTCGAGTGGTTTTCGATTTTTCATTTGAATTCTACCTACTTGCTAAAAGTATAGTACCCGATTTCAGTTCAAAGTGGGTTTCGATTGGATATTAAGTGGCCAAAAATTTTAGAGGAGATATCAAAACAGATACCCCCAAAGTACTTTTCAAATTTTATAGAGCCTTTAAAATTTCAAAAATCCAATTCTGAATCCGTATTCATTACAGCACCTTCTTCTGGGATCAAGAGACATGTTGAAACAAAATACATTGCATACATCGAAGATGCAATCTATCAAGTACTAGGCGATAAGTACACTATTCAAATTACCACGGAATCCGAAGAAGGATCGATATCTTTAAAAGAGACACTCACCGCTCAGTTTGACCATTCCGATTCAGATCTTAATCCCGAATACCAATTGGAAACTTATATTGTTTCTGACTCCAATCGAATCGCTTACACGGCAGCAAAAACGGTCACAGAGGAGCCAGGCAAATTCAATCCACTGTATTTATTTGGGCCAGTCGGAGTGGGAAAGACCCATCTACTGCATGCGATAGGCAATGCCATTCTCAAAAAAGATCCGTGGAAGACTGTTCGTTATGTAAATAGTACCTCCTTTTTGAATGAATTTATTTTTACAGTTCGGCAAAACAATAGGGACTCTCTAGAATCCTTTAAGATGCGCTACCAGTCATATAACGTTTTGTTATTTGATGATATTCAATTTTTAAATGGTGGTGCTGAAAAAACCCAAGAGGAATTCTTCTCCCTTTTTAATTTTCTCTATGAAAGAAAACGCCAGATCGTAATCGCATCGGACAGACCCAGTTACGAACTTCCTTTGCACGAGAGGCTAAAGTCACGATTTGTTCACGGTCTCCAAGCCGATATCAAATCTCATGATTTAAATCTGCGAATGGGCCTTCTCAGGAACTACCTAACGGAGTATTCCATTCCATTTAGCGAAGGACTCCTGCTCTGGCTTGCGGAGCGATTGGATGGGGATTCCCGTGCCCTGATTGGTATCGTTAATGACCTTGTAATGTACAAAAAGGCATATCAATTCTTCCTACTAAGCGAAGAAAAGATCAAAGAAGTGGCTGAGGCAAGAATCCAATCCATCAAAAAAAGAATCGGATTCAACCCAGAGATGATCATCGATCTAGTTGCAGAGAAAACGAATACAGCGAGGAAAGATATTTTAGGAAAAGGACGTAAGGCCGATCTCATCCTCCCGCGACACCTTTGTATGACTCTACTTTTTGAAATCCTCCATCTTCCAAAATCCCAAATTGGTAGGTTGTTTAACTCGAACCATTCGACCGTGATTCACGCCATAGAAAACTTCCACACCAAAATCCAAACGGAACCAACTTGGGACGATCTCTACCGATCCCTAAAACACCAAATCTCCTTCCAATAAACTCTGAATAACTTGTTGGTAAACTGTTGATAACTTGATGATAAGACATAAACATGTCTTATTGTCCCCTAACAGGAGAAAAATCCGTTGAAAACCAAAGAATCACTGACAGGAAAAAAATTAGCTTTTATCTGACATAATCCAATAAAAATTGAAATTCTGAAGGTTTATCAACATACTGACAGAACCAACAAAAACGACATAATATATATAAATATATAATATATACAAAAGGAATCGAGAGATATGAAATTTACTGTCAATACAACTGAATTTTTAAAGGCAATTAACTCCGTTGATGGAGTGATTTCTGTCCGAGAAATCAAGTCCGCTCTATCCAATCTAAAAATCCAAACGGACGAAAACCAAGTTTATCTTTCCGCAACGGACTTAGAAATTGCGATCAAAACTTCTGTGGCTTCGACCGTTCTTCAAAAAGGAACTGCTTCTCTTCCTGCAAAACAACTATCCAGTATATTCAAAAATTTGAATTTTGATACAACAACTCTTTCAACAAATGAAACTTCAGAAAGTTCAGAAACATTAATTACAGATGCTACTGGAAAGATGGATACAAAATTCAAAGTGAATGGGATCGATTCAGAAGATATAAAAACAATTCCGACTGTCACAGATTCAAATGTAGTTGAGTTTCCTTGCCAAACGATTCGAGAAATGTTTCGCAAAACTTCTTATGCTATGGCACTCGAGGAAACTCGCTTTGTATTCAATGGTCTTTTTTTAAAACCAAATGATACTGACCTAATTGTCGTCGGAACCGATGGTCGCAGACTTTCTAAAATTGTTCGTAAGTTTCCAAAACAGTTTCCATTCAAAAACGGAGTGATTATACCTCACAAGGCTGTTCGAGAGATGTTAAAGATGATGGAAGGAAAAGAAACAGCAAAGATAGGTTTTATTGAAGAACAAATTTATGTATCTTCTGGAAATATTGAACTTCTGTTTAAACTCATTGATGGCAATTTTCCCGATTATGAGCAAGTCATTCCAAAACAAGCTTCCGAATCTGTTCGGATCGTTAAAGCTGATTTTTTAACTTTCCTCAAACAAGCATTAATTTCTGCTGAAGAACCTTCTAAACAAATCCGACTGTCCTTCACTAAAGGAAATGTAAATATTAGTTCGTCTAATCCTGGTACAATGATGTTTGATCACAATATGCCAATTGATTACAATGGTGAGTCGATTACAATAGCTTTTAAAGGCGACTATTTAAGTGATGTCGTGAAAGCTGTTGACGATCCGGAAGTGATTTTAGAATTCACATCTTCCAGTGCTCCTGTTTTATTTAAGGATCCTTCTGATAGTGACTTTGTATCTGTCATTATGCCTATGAAACTTTAATGATAGATGTTTCTTAGGAAAATTTACATTCAAAATTTTCGAAATCATGAAGAAACAAATTTAAAGTTTAATGCCAGGTTGGTGTTTTTCATTGGAAACAATGGAGAAGGAAAAACTAATTTACTCGAATCCATTTCTCTTCTCTCCTATCTAAAAAGTTTCCGCGAATCTGACCAGACTCAGTTATTAAAATGGGAGAGTCCTTATACCTTTATCCGAGCAGAATTTGAATCTGATGGAAATGATTGTTTATTTGAATATGGTATCGAAAAAAAAGAAACCAAGCGAAAAAAACTGAAGTTAAATGGTGAAGAGATAAAAAAAATATCAGACTACGTCGGTTCCTTTCGTTCTGTTATTTTAAGTCCACCCGATATTCAAATCATTGAATTTGGAAACACGGAGAGACGAAAATTTTTAGATGCATTCATTTCCTCAACCAATCGTTACTATTTAAAAAACTTAATTGAATACGGTAAGTTGATCAAACAGAGAAATTCAGCCTTAAAGAAAGAGTTTGTTACAGAAAAGGAGATTTTGATCTGGGATGATCAAATTATTGAAAGGGATTTCGAAATTCGAAATGAGAGAAAAAAAACGATCGAAAAACTTTCGAATTACTTTGAGAAGAATCTATTCCAACTCAGTCAAGGTAAAGATCCCTTCACCATTCAATACAAACCAAATGTGGAATCTAAAGATCAGCATAAGGAACGATTGATTTCAAATCTAAGAAAAGACAGAGCTATCGGATATACTAGCTGTGGAAACCACCGCGATGAAATACCGATTGGATTTGATGATAAAGACCTTGCGCAATTTGGATCCCAAGGACAAAAAAGGAGTGCTGTTATCGCATTGAAAACTGCTTGTTTTCAAATGACACGGGATGAAACAGGAGAAGCTCCCGTACTTCTCATCGATGATATCATCCGGGAATTGGATGTAAAACGTAGAGAATATTTTGTAAATTTGATAACGGAATGTGGTCAGGCATTTTTCACCACTACAGATTTAGAAGGAATCAAAGAATATGTAGGAAATCTGAATATTGAAAAAGAGATCTATGAAGTAAACGCAGGTAAGGTTCGTCTTTATGAATCCAATGAATGATCGTATGAAAAAAATAGAGCTATCAGAAATTTTTTCCAGTCTTGATAAATTAGATTTAAATCCCGAGCAGTTGTTAGCTGAACAGAATGTAAAAAAGCTACAAAACAAATGGTCGGAAATAGTGGGAGAGTTCCTTGGAAACCAATCCTCGCCGAAAAAACTGGAAGCGAAACTACTCTATGTTACCTGTAAACATTCCCTTCTTGTCCAAGAACTCGAATTTATGAAATCTAAAATACTAACCGAGATCGAAAAGAAACTCGGTTCCGGCATCATTGAAAAAATCAAATTTACAGCAGGCTACGTCCCAAAAACCTAGGTTCCTTATACCTTCATTTTCATCGTTTTCACTTGCCCAGGAAGGGTCATTTGGAGATACTTCCAATAGGGAAACTGAAAATATCTATGACCAACCAAACCGATCCAAACGCCTATTCTGCCTCAAAAATCAAGATTCTAGAGGGTTTAGAAGCGGTCCGTAAGAGACCTGGAATGTATATCGGAACCCAAGATGAATCTGGTCTCCATAAAATGGTCTACGAAGTTGTCGATAACTCTGTCGACGAGGCAATGGCTGGCCATTGCAGCGAAATCGATGTAAAAATACTTCCAGGAAACATCATCGAAGTTCGAGACAATGGGCGAGGAATCCCAACAGGTATTCATCCCGAAAAGGGAAAATCGACAATCGAGGTTGTTCTCACCATACTCCACGCAGGCGGTAAATTTGAAAACGATGCCTATAAGGTATCAGGCGGTCTTCATGGAGTTGGAGTATCCGTTGTAAACGCTCTTTCCACCTATCTTGAGGTAGAAGTCCACCAAGAGGGAAAGCTATACTACCAAAAGTATAAAACTGGGATTCCTGAGGAGGATGTAAAAATAATAGGGGATACGAATCATCGTGGAACAGTGGTTCGTTTTTTACCAGACAATACTATTTTTACCACAACTGAGTATTCTTTTGATACCCTATCTTCTCGCTTTCGTGAAATTGCATTTTTAAACAAAGGTCTTCTTATACGAATTGAAGACCGCAGAAAGGAAGAGATCGCAAAACATGAATTTAAATTTGATGGCGGAATTGTATCCTTTGTAGAATACATTACTGAAGCAAAACATCCATTGCACAAAGTTTTGCATTTTGTTGGAGAAAAGGACAATGTTTGGGCAGAAATTGCTCTTCAATACTGTGATACCTATACAGAAAATATTTTTTGTTTTACAAATGCAATTAACAATAACTTGGGTGGAACCCACTTAGAAGGATTTAGAACCGCATTAACTCGAACATTAAATGACCATCTCAAAAAAGATACAGCTCTCTTTAAAAAACAACCTAACGGACTTACCGGTGAAGATATACGAGAGGGGCTTTGTGCAGTTATCTCTATAAAAATCCCGCAACCGCAATTCAATTCCCAAACTAAAGAAAAGTTGGTGAATGCAGAAGTGAAGGGTTTAATGCAGACCATCTCAGGCGAAGGGTTAAATAATTTCTTCGAAGAGAACCCTAACGTAATTAAAAAGATTCTGGAAAAATGTATCATTGCATCCAAAGCAAGGGAAGCTGCTCGCCGTGCCAGAGATCTCACGCGTCGTAAGACCGTCCTCGAGGGTGGTGGACTTCCTGGAAAGCTCGCTGATTGTGCAGAGAGGGATCCTGAAAAATGTGAACTATTCCTAGTTGAGGGGGACTCGGCAGGTGGGTCTGCAAAACAGGGTAGGGATCGAAATACTCAAGCTATCCTTCCCTTAAAAGGAAAAATTCTGAACGTAGAAAAATCCCGATTGGACAAGATTTTAGGTAACGAAGAAATCCGAACTCTAATCACTGTTATGGGAACAGGAATCGGTGATGATGAGTTTAGCATCGAGAAACTGAGATATCGTAAAATCATCATAATGACAGATGCTGATGTGGATGGTTCGCATATCCGAACGCTCCTTTTAACTTTTTTCTTTCGTTATATGAGATCTGTTATTGAAAAAGGATCTTTGTATGTTGCACAACCGCCATTGTACCAATTGAAATTCGGTCGAGAGGCAATTTATGTATATTCCGATCGCGAGAAGGAAGAAATTTTAAAAACTCGGCCGAATGACAAAGTAGTTATCCAAAGATATAAGGGACTTGGAGAGATGAACCCAGAACAACTTTGGGATACAACGATGAATCCAACGGAACGGGTTATGTTACAGGTGAAGTTGGAAGACTTTATTGAAGCAGAAGATACTTTTAATATTCTTATGGGTGATGATGTGTCACCTAGGCGTCGTTTTATCGAAGAAAACTCTTATAAAGTTGCGAACTTAGACTTATAATTTCAAATTTAGGAAACAAAGATGACCGAACAAAACGGCCAAAATAACGAATCTCAAAAAACCTTAGCTTTAAATCTATCAGGTCGTCCTGATGTTGCTGGTGCTTTAAAAGCAGGTGTCCGTGTAATTCCAGTTGAAATTGAAGATCAAATGAAGGAAGCTTACTTGGATTATGCGATGAGCGTAATTGTGGGAAGGGCATTGCCAGATGTTAGAGATGGATTAAAACCAGTACATAGGCGGATTCTTCATGCGATGAATGAAAGGGCCTGGCGAAGTGATAGACCTTATGTAAAATCTGCGAAAATTGTCGGGGAAGTAATTGGTAACTACCACCCACACGGTGACTCAGCCGTTTATGAGACAATGGTGCGAATGGTGCAAACATTCTCGATGAGAGAACCTCTTGTTGATGGTCAAGGTAACTTTGGATCTATCGATGGTGATAACGCCGCTGCCTACCGATATACTGAAGCTAGGCTTACAAAACTCGCGGAAGAATTACTCAAAGATATTGAAAAAAATACAGTATCTTTTTCACCAAACTTTGATGATACGAGACAACAACCTGATGTTTTACCTGCGAACTTTCCTAATATTTTAGTGAATGGATCCTCGGGTATTGCCGTAGGTATGGCAACAAATATCCCACCTCATAATCTTAAAGAATCTGTCGAAGCAGTGATAGCTCTCATTCAGAACCCCGATATCACCCTGCCCGAACTCATGAAAATCCTTCCGGGCCCAGACTTTCCTACAGGTGGAACAATTATAGGTGGGGAGGGACTCTACCAGGCATATGCTACCGGAAAGGGTTCCATTAGAATTCGTTCCAAAGTGGAAATCATTGAAAATGCAAAAGGTCGAGAGATCATCGTTATCTCTGAAATTCCGTATCAAGTAAACAAGAAGAATCTTTTGGAGAAAATCGGTGATCTTGTAAATGAGAAGATCATCGAAGGTATAACGGAGATTTTAGATCTTTCTGATAGAAAGGGAATACGTGTAGAGATTCACATAAAAAAAGATTTTAATGCACAAGTAATTCTAAACCAGCTCTTTAAACTAACTCAACTCCAAGTGAGTTACGGCATCACGATGCTAGCAATCTTGGACAATCGGCCAAAAGTATTTACGCTAAAAGAAATACTCAAGTCCTATGCAAACCATAGAAATGAAGTTGTTATCAAAAGAACTGAGTTTGATTTAGATAAGGCAAAAAAACGCGCTCATATCTTAGAAGGATTAAAGATCGCTTTAGACAATATCGATGAAGTCATCAAAATTATACGGTCCTCCAAAGATCCGAGAGAGGCTCAATCAAAATTGATGTCGAGTTTTGGTCTTTCCGACATCCAAGCGGATGCAATTTTGGAAATGAGGTTGCAACGACTTACTTCCCTAGAAGTTCAAAAGATTATCGAGGAGCTTGAACAGGTAAGACTATTAATATTGGACTTAGAAGATATTTTAGCTAAACCGGATCGAGTCAAAAAAATTATTTGTGATGAACTTGGAAAAGTATCTGAATCCTTTGGACAAAAACGAATAACAGAGATTAGTTTAGAATCTTTAGAATCATCAAGCTTTAACGCTGAAGATTTAATCGCCGATGAAGAAGTTGTAGTTCAAATTTCCGAAGATATGTTTATCAAACGACTTCCGATGGATACGTTCCGTAAACAAAAACGAGGTGGGAAGGGAGTTCAGGGTATCTCAACCAAACGGGAAGACTTTGTTAAAAAATTAACAATTGCAATGACGCACGACAATCTGATGCTTTTTTCCAATAAAGGTCGTGCCTTCCTTCTCAAAGTTTACGAATTGCCAATCGGCAGTAAAGAAGCACGAGGAAAATCTTTGAAGGCAATTATCGGACTGAACGATGATGAGACTATCACATCCGTGTTTGCGTTCAGAGATTTTGATGAATCTTATCTTTTGATGGTTACACGAGCTGGTTTTGTGAAAAAAATTCAGCTGGATGAATTTTCAAATACAAAAAAATCCGGAATCATCGCTATTGGACTGCGAGACGGTGATGACTTAATTGATGTTATTGCAAATCCAAACAATTATGACGTCTTCATAGCAAGTAAAGATGGTCTTGCGATTCGTATGAATTTAAATGAACTAAGATCCCAAGGTAGAACTGCTTCTGGTGTCACAGCTATGCGTTTAGAAGACAATGATGAGATAGCAGGAATAACAAGAGTAGAACCTGAGACAGTGCTTTTCTGCATTTCAGAAAATGGTTTCGGAAAACGAACAGACTTTGAAGAATTTGGAACCAAGGGCCGAGGCGGAAAAGGTATGACCTATTTAAAAATAGGTGAGAAGAATGGGAGAGCAGTTGGAATCGCATCTGTTAAGGAAGAAGACGAACTACTAGTAATTACCCAATCAGGCATGGCTATCCGTGTGGAAGTAAAGGATATATCCGTAATCGGTCGAAGTGCAATGGGTGTTCGAGTTGTTAATACAAAAGATGATGATTTCGTAAAAGATTTTGCGATTGTTAAAGATACGGAATGATTCTTTTGAAAGGTTAAGATGAATTATGCTAAAGCTGGGCAATGTAGAAATATTTGGCGATATTGCTCTTTCACCAATGGCAGGTATTTCTGATAGTCCTTACAGAAAAATTGCACGCAAATTTGGGTCTGCGTTCTCCTATACAGAATTTGTAAATACAGAACAGATTGTTCGAAACAATCAAAAATCAATCGATATGTTTCGTTTTGAGGAAATGGAACGTCCGATTGTCTTTCAAATCTTTGGATCTGATCTCACTAACGTAGTTGAATCTTCCAATAGAATCGCAGAATTAAATCCGGATATCATTGATTTGAATATGGGTTGTTCTGTTGCTAAAGTATCGTCTCACGGTTCTGGTGCAGGTTTATTGAAAAATTTACCTCTCGCAGGACGTATGATAGAAGATATGGTAAAAACTAATTCTTGTCCAATTACAGCTAAAATTCGAATTGGCTGGGATTTAAATTCTCTGAATTACAAAGAAACAGTTCGCGTACTGCAAGAATCCGGTGTCTCAGCGATTTCTGTACATGGACGGACTAAATCAATGGGTTATTCGGGCCTAGCAGATTGGAATATCATCGGTGAAATCAAATCTTTGTCAAAGGTTCCAATTTATGGGAATGGCGATATTCAGTCGTATGCGGAAGCACTCGATCGAAAAAAACAGACGAATGTGGATCTTGTACTCATAGGCAGAAAGGCAATCGGGAATCCATGGATATTTTCTCCTAAAGCAAAAAAGGATTTTTCATGGTCAGAAATTAGAGGATTAATTTTGGAACATTTAGATGGAATGTTGGAGTTTTATCCAAGCGATGATGATTATGGACTCATACTCTTTCGCAAACATTTCGTTCGTTATATTGAGGGACTTACTATTCCTCCACCTATTAAACAAAAGCTATTACAGACATCGATTGTGAACGAATTTAAAGATCTTCTAAATTCTCTAGAGCTTTATTTTGATATGCAACTAACTCAATTAAAGGAATCTGAGACACATTGCGAGATGTATCTCTGAGGTGAAAAAAAAATGGCTGATGCGAATAAATCAATCTTTTCCGACACATACAGCATGTATGGCGGACCGAAACAAAAGAGAAAGCAAGCAAGAGTCAAAATTGACGTCCCTTGTGAAATCAAACTTGTAAATTCCAAAAACCCACCAGTTTTGGGACATCTGTCAGATATAGGAACTGGTGGGCTTTCCTTGCAAGCAACGGCAATTTTTTACAACGGAGATCAAGTAAGAATTGGTTTTGAACTGAACAAAGTCAAAACAGAAATTGTAGGTTCCGTTTTAAGAACTTCGGGAAAAACGACTACCGTAGTCTACGGACAACTAGAACCTCAAATACATGCTTTGGTTCAAGATTTCATTCATAAGCACTACTTTGATACGAAAGGAAAGAAGTAAGGATCTATCTAAAATCTAACTCCACTGATTCTAACTTGCAGTCAAAATCGCAATTAAAAAAAAAGCCTCCTAATTAGGAGGCTTTTCTGCATTTAGGAATGCTAAACGTTATTTGAATTACTGAGCAGCAGTCGCTTTCGCTTCAAGAGCCTTTTGTCCACCTGCATATCTGAGGTAACCTACACATTGGCATTCTTCCCAAGTTTCAGCTTCTCCGATATTTGCACAAACACCAGTTTCGTTATTAAGTGAGCAGCAGTCATAAACTCCCACTCCTTTGATCAAACCTTTTGATTCAGATACGATCACAGATCCTGTAGATTGTCCATCAGAAACTCCTGATGCTTGCTCTAAGTATTCTCCTAAGATTTTTTTCAATCCGTCTCCAGCTACTTGGAGTCTCGCCGCTTCACGGCAAGTGGATTGTTTCATAGCAACTGAATTAGCTTTGATTGCTTTGTCAGATGCACGAGCGGAAAATTTCATGTAAAGATAATCAAATTCCTTCTCTTTGCCTTTGCAATATTCAGCAGGGCTTTCACCACGTTTAGCAGCAGCTGCGTCAGGGGCACATGCCCAACCTTCGAAAATCCAACCATTTTTACCTACGGTCGTAGCGTCTCTTCTGCCTCCATCTTTGGATCCACAGGATACAACAAATGCGATCAGAGCGGCACATACGATAAGCGATTTCTTCATAAAGAATCTACTCCTTTGCCCTAGATTAGAATGTCTCTGAAAAACCTTGTCAATCTTTTCTCAAACAAAACTAGTTCTACATATGGGATAAGGATTTACAATTCCTCTGGAATGTCCCCAAATACTATTTATGTCTCTAGTTTATAGGCAAATTGTCCAAATTTTCCTGATAGTTTCCCTTTTTCTCCTACCAAAAATTGCATTTGCAAGGGAAATTACGGTCCTTCCGTCACAGATTTCAGGATTGATTCCAAATGAGTTTGGTACAGAATCCGAGGCAAAATTGGAAATTCCGAGACTAACTCGGCATTTTTTAAGAAAAAATTTTTTTACAGAGCTTACGGATGGGAAACTGATTGAATCAAAATTTTATGAGGATTTCCAGTTCGGTGATATCCAATTGGAAAAGTCCGCCTCTACTCTTTGTTTGGAATGGGATAGCCAATTTTTAGTTCAAGATCTTGTCGACTTTGGCAATCCAACTTTAGTTAAAACACTGATTTACAATTGTAAATCTGCCGGTTTACAGACAATTCAATCTAAACTTATTAGCAATTTTCTCGTTTCTTACGAGAAACATAATGAAAAATGCTTTCGTTTTCTACCACCTAGAAGTAGCGAAAAAAGAATTCAGAAAATCGCAAATCATGAGATCTACTTTTTCTTCGATATCCACTCTTCGTATGCTTACTACAAAAAAGATTTTGTCAAATCCATACAGTCTCTCAGTAATCGAAATGGTCTTTTTCTTGGACTCGTGACGGTTAAAATAGATAAAGTGCAATTTATAACTCCATCAACTGAGCATAATGAAATTCTAAGAACTATAATTGATATGACCTGGCAGGGAACCAACCAACCAGATTCGGTGTTAGGTGCAATTCAAAGTTTAAGAACTCGGTTGAATTCAGGTAAAATGGATTCCAGGAAAGTTTTTTTCTTGTTATCATCCAGTGTAAAAAGTAAATCAAATCAAATAATACAAACGATAAACGACTTAAGGCAGTCGAACGTAGAATCTATCATAATAATACCGAATCATTCCGATTTTCCTACTATACGTGAAATACAAAGAATCGGAAGATCTACTGGTTCCAAAGTTGTAGGTATCACCGAATATCAGAAGTTAGGTACTCCTGATGGTTATGAAACAATTTATCTGAATCAATTTACTTTATATTCATCCACGGAACCAATGATACCTCCTTTCGATTGGAAAGCTAAGTCTATCACAGGTTTTGATGCCTCATTAGTAAGAGCAGCCGTAGACTCAGTTAATCCCTATAATATGCATGAAGCCTATTCTAAAATTACAGAAAAAAGAGTTTTGGAAAAAGAAGAAGTTCAGACTGATATTACAAGTTTAATCGAAGTAGAAACAAGTTTACTGCCGAAAGATACAGATCGGTATCAGTCGGTACTTTTTTCTTCAAATGGTGAAGCTATTTGGTTGCAATTGCCTGTTGACTTACAACTTCCTACAGGAAAACAAATTACGATTCAATCTACTTTTGTTCTTGATCCACTTTCTTCCTCAGGAGTCAGGAATATTCCTTATGAAACGCAGCTTTTAAAAACAACGCAAATTTACCCAAGATCTCTAACTCTCTCCCCTTCCAAGATCAAGAAAACAATTGAACTTTTAAAACAATCGGAGATGAACATTTATCTCCCTGGGAAGATCGATATTGTTAAAAAAAGATAATCGTTATAATGATTGGATTTCCATTGGTTCTGATATTAAAAAAATAAGAGAACTATGGGAATCTACTTCTGAGACATCTTTACCAATTTTGGTAACTGGTGAACCTGGAACTGGTAAGTCTTTCTGGATTCGACAAAGTTATCGGATCCGAAATCTAGATTTAAAAGCCATTCTAGATTTGAATTTTGTCAACAAAACACAATCGTCTCAATCTCTAGAAAAATTAAAGAATATTCATACAAACTCTAAGTTACAGGCTGTTAGTATATCAGAAATTACGAAAGCAACACATGAGGAAATTCTATTTCTTACCCATTGGTGGAAAGAGCAAAAGTACAGTGAAAAAAAACCATTGTATTTATATTGGGAATTATCTAGTAAAGAACAAACTCTGTTGCATGAAAATGAAGCCTTCAAAGACTTTTATGATCAGCTGAAATCTTTCCGATTTGAGTTACCTCCATTACGAAAAAGAGTCTCAGACTTACCTATCTTTATTTCTTATTTTATTGCGGAGGCTTCCAATACTTTACGAAAAAAGGTTCAATTTGCCGAAGAGGACTTGTACGGTTTTTTAAGAAATAAAGAGTTTACCAACAATTTGAACGAACTAAGGGACTTTATTTTTGCATTAGTTGGGTTTTCGAATGGGAAAACTCTGAGATGGAAACAAATTCCACTTCATTTTTTTACTAACGAGACCATATCTTATCCGATTACACCCGGTGTACCAATGGATACCTATGAGAAGGAAATTATAAAAGCAAATCTATTGTTTACAAAAGGGAATAGAGAAAAAACAGCAAAATTATTGGGAATTTCTGAAAGAAATTTGTACAGAAAAATACATGATTATCAACTTGAGGACTTTTCTTGAAGTATAGAAAACATTCGAATAATTTTATGTAGGAAGTATTGTTTCCCTTCAGAATCCCTCAATCCTGACTTAAATTTTATATTCATTTCGATCAAAATTGAATAAAATTCTTCTAGTATTTTATCTGAAAATTTTGATGATTCTTGGATCAGTTGTTTTCGAATAAAATTTTTCCTTCCATCGCTGAAATGCGAAGTCTTTAAAATATCATCCATTACTGGTATCGGTACTTCTCCATTATGTCTTGAGCGTATAACTTTGATTTTTCGTATCTCATCAAGTTTATAAGAGAAGCGAGTTAAAAAATTAAGTACCTCAGCATTTTGTTCTGAAAATTTTGTGAATTCCTTAAAAAAATCCTGTTTTCTCAATTGAACAAGAGCATCAACTAAATAGTTTACATTAAGTTCATTCTGATTGAAGAGAATAGAATTGATATCATCCAAATTGAATTTAGATTTATGAAGATACTGTTTTAACTTTTGAATCGATTTCAAATATGCTCCTAAGTTAGGTGGAATTCTATGTATAAATTCCTCAGATGCTTCACGATCGAGTGCGACTGATTCTTTTTCACAAACTTCCTTAAGGGTTTTAGCATAATCACTTTGGTAGAGTACTTTCGTTTTATAATATGACAGGGTTCCTTGAAATAGAGTGTCCAGTGCCTTAGGTATTTCTTTTCCATCGTAATGTAAGATGAGAAATACATCGTCAGAGAGATTTGTAATATTCTTTCGAAAGCCTGCTCCGTAATCTTTTAGATCTCCACTCGCCTTCGCATCGATGATCGTCTTAAAAAAATTAGCAGCCTGTTTGAGGATGATAAGCTTTCTTGGAAAGAACATATCAGGAGTGAAAAGTTCGGCGAAAAGTTTGGCTTGTTCGCCAGCCTCCGAAGTGATAACGATCACTTCATATTTATGTCCTGTATCGTTTAACTGTTTTTTATAATGATCTAGAACCAGCTCAAATTCAAAAGAATCCTCCCCAACGTAACCGAAACACTGAGGCAGATGCTTTGCCTCTAATTTGAGGAGCTGAAATAAGGTGCTAAATTCTGTGCTTGGCTTTTTTTTTGGTTCCATTTTTTCGGATTTGGTCTAAATTTCAATAAGAAGTAGGGCGATAATCAAAGTATGGAAATCTCAAGTAACGTGGCAAGAGTTTCAGGGTTTGGCGAGCCAAACATGTACATTTCAAGTCTCTACAATACCCAGCCGATAGATCGAGTTGAGTCAATTGAGCCTAGAAATTATCGGGCAAAATATCCGAGTTCAGAGACTGAATCGAAAGCAAATTCCATACAATCGAGCCCAGATGCAAAAGCGAGTTACAAACCTGGCGATTTAGTTCATCTCTACGCTTAAATTTCAGTCTTTAAGAAATTCTTTCCAGTCTTCGATCCTCAGCAAAAAACTACGCAATGGGAAGCCCATTACGTTCATATAAGATCCTCTCCACTCTTTTACGGGTGAATTTTTGTCCTGAATCCCGTAAGAACCCGCCTTATCAAATGGTTTTGTAGCCTGAATATAACTTAAAATTTCAGACTCATTCCAATCCTTAAACTGGATCTCAGTCGTTTCATAAAAAAAATCAGGTTTTCGGCTTGGCTTCAAAAGAACTGCACCTGAATGAACAAAATGTCGCTTCCCGGAGAGTAGACTTAAGATACGCAATGCATCTTTCTCATCTTCAGGTTTGTGCAGAATTTTGTTTTGGAATACAACAATCGTGTCGCAGGCTATAGAAGTAAATTCCGAGTAAAGCTCTGATTGAATTTTGGAGTGAACCATTCGTTCTAAATATTGTAAAGCCGTTTCAGATGGAAGTTCCGACTCATCTATACAGGAAGGTGCAACTTGAAACCGTAAACCAAGATCATTCAAAACCTGTTTCCGTCTTGGAGAAGCCGAACGTAAAATAAACAAATTGTTGCTATTCTCTACGGGTTCACTCATACTATAGATATGTCACGGCTGATCTTACTGGCTATACTTTTTGTCTCACAGCTTTCAATTTTGAATTGCAAACGCGGTCATACAGAGGACATCCAAGATTGTAATCCTATAGCGGATTATTATGAAAAAGGTACGCACTATATTCGAAGGGATTTAGTTACCGACGATAATACTTTGGATTACAAAAAACTTTTTGAAGAAACAAAACCACAATCTAGCGAATGTTATCCTGCAAATCATGAGGTCAAATGAATCTATTTAATATCAAAGGCAAATCCGTACTAATCACAGGTGCAAGTCGAGGAATCGGTAAAACACTTGCATTGGGCTTTCGCGATGCAGGAGCAATCGTATATGGCGCTGGCTCAAGGCCAGAATCGATACAGTGGATGGAATCCGAAGGGATTAATGGAGTTGTACTTGATGTTCGCAGTGAAACGGATGCCTTTCAAATTATTGGGAAGATTAAAGAAAAGCATGGTCGTTTGGATACCTTAATCAATAATGCGGGAATCGCAACGAATACTCCAGCATCAGGATTTAAAGAAGAAGAATTGCAAAATATAGTTCAGACAAACTATGTAGGTGTCTTCCGAAATTGCCAGGCCTATTATAAACACCATAAAAAGGAAGGTGGAAATATTATCAACGTTGCCAGTGTTTTAGGAATGGTTGGCTCTAAGTTGGCTTCTGTTTACTCAGGTACGAAAGGTGCTGTGATAACACTTTCAAAGGCATTGGCAATCGAATGGTGTAATAATGGGTATCGTGTAAATGTGATTTGCCCAGGTCTCATAGATACCGACATGACGGATATGATCAAGTCCAAAGAAGCTATTATTTCGCAAGTACTTGCTGGTATACCCATGGGGAAACTCGGCAAACCCGAAGATATACTTGGTGCGGCTATCTACCTTACTTCCGATGCTTCCTCGTATATGACAGGTCAGACGATCGTGATTGATGGTGGCCTGACGGCACAATAGTTTTAGCGATATTAAACTATGATACTTTACCTCCACCCAGAAAATCCTGAAATTCGAAAACTCAAATCCATTTCAGCAAATTTAAAATCGGGTGCTGTGTATATATTTCCTACAGACACTGTCTATGCAATTCTAGCGGACGCTCATTCAAGGGAAGGTGTGGAAAAGATATACCAAATTCGCAAACTAGCAAAAGACAAACCCCTCTCTCTACTTTGTAAAGATATCTCTATGGCTTCTGAATTCATTGAATATATGCCAAATTTTGCGTATAGGATGATTAAAAAATTAATTCCTGGCCCATTTACATTTATATTTAAGGCCAATAAAAACCTCCCAAAACCATCTGTTGCCCACCATAAAGACAAACATATTGGGATTAGATTTCCAGATCATATATATGTTAAAACTCTTTTGGAGATTCACAATTCTCCTCTTACTTCTACTTCTGCTTTTACGGACGATCAGTTCATAATCGATATTGATGATTTGGATACTATCTATGGTTCAAAGGTTACCGCGATTGTGGATGGGGGAATTGTAAAAGTAGAAATATCAACGATTGTAGATTTTACTAAAGACAACCCTGTTGTTCTTAGAGAAGGCAAAGGTTTTGAATTAATTCAAAAGGACTTTTAGCTAATCCGATGAAAATTAAAAGACATTGAATTTACTCTAGGATTTTCAAATTAATTTTGTAACGGTATAATTTTATGAAACGCATCTAAATACTGATTCATACGTTTCTCTTCCATTTTTGATAAAACGATTCCCAATTCACCACGTTTGTATTCATTTATGGGTATCACTTGGTAGCCACGAGAAAGAACCCAAACTGGTTCAAATTCAAACCGAGCTACTTTTTTATTTCCTCTACTATCAACGGACAGATCCAAATTTAAGATTGTACCACCATCCGTAAATGACATGTTTTGCGCCGATAAAAAATTTCCCAAAGAAAAAGCTACATACTGCTCCTTATTTTTTCCGTCTTCTCCTATTACATTTCGTTTTTCAAACTTTTGAACCACGTGAGGATGACCACCAATAATGAGATCTGCCCCTGCAGAAAAGCCATGATTTACCCATTCTAATTGTGATTTGTCGGGTTCTACATAATATTCTGTACCGTAATGAAACCATAGTATAACAAAGTGTACATTTAGCAATTTTAAATACCTTACATCCTCGGAAATCATTTCTCGATCGAGGAGCCTAACTATCCTTCCTCCAGTTACCTTGATACCATTTGTTGAATATGTGTAGTTCAAAATACCAAACTTAATTCCATTTTCAGAAAATAAGTAATATCTTCTAGTTTCATAATCATCTAAGTTCTTGTATGTCCCTATCGGAACCAGTCCGTTTTTGCTGACTGTGTCTATTGTATGATCTATGGCCTCTGGCCCTTTATCCGCAGAATGATTGTTTGCTGTAGATAGAACATCGAATCCAGTCCTTGAAAGCGTTTGGACAAATTCGGGTGGAGAACCAAACTTTGGATAACCAGAGTAATCCCTTGGACTAATGGGAATTGTGGTTTCTAAATTTCCAAAACTTCTATCAGAATTTTGAATTTTGGACTTCACCCATTGAAAACTTCTGTCAAAATTATACGACTGGTTTTTAGAATCAAAAGCGGAAATCAATTGCGAATTGTGACACATTAGGTCACCGACAAATTGAATTCTCACTTGCCTCAATGAGAACTGATCTTGTATAGTGGAGCAAGTGTTAAGAAAGGAAATTAAGAATAATATGAAACATAAATGGTATCGAAATTGTAATAGTGTCATAATATTTTTGTCTATTTTCATTCTTTTTACCAACTGTTTTTGGGAAAAACAATATAAGGAAGCAGCAAAAAAATCAATCCAACCAGATACAGATTTAATTTTAGTGCCTTATCCATTTAATATCTTGGATAGAGAATCTGACGATGTTCCAACTGTTTCTCACTATTCTAAAGCAGAAATTCAAAATATACTTTTGGAACATGGACTTTCCTGGGAAGAGTTCAAAGTTAAATGGGAATTGGAAGACACTGCTCAAGAATTCGAAAAATCCGTCCATTATACAACACATTTTACGCAGTATTCCTATGATACGGATATCCCCATTTGGTTGTACGGTCCGAAATGGTTCCACAACGGAGTCTATTCAGATATTATACACCAACAACATATTCCATCTATCTACGGAAAGATTTTAAATTTTGAATTTGAGAATAAAATTGATATCGAATCTCTTCAAAAAATATTTAGAAACCAGTCTGATAAACCGGAACTGATTGTAACAGTTGTGATTGACCAAGGGGGTCACCAACTTTACAATTCGCATCCTTATTCTTTCCCATTCTTAAAGAAATTAATGACAAATTCGGTTTATTTCCGGAAGGCAAAGGTTGGCCATCTGGAATCGCACACTGCGGTAGGCCATGCTGCAATTGGCACTGGTACATATCCAAGGGAATCTGCTATTCACTCAAATGAAATTTACCTAGTAAAAAATGGCCTTATTGTTCCCAAGCCAGCATATCGAGGGAACGGGCAGTCTTTTGATCTTTCCGAACTAAAGACATTAACTTTGGCAGATCAATGGGATCTTCTTAACGATAATATTCCTTTAATTATTAGCCAATGTTATGCGGCAAGGGCAAGTATTGGTATGGCAGGCCATGGTGCAAAGTTATCATCAAATATGATCAAAGGCGCTTTACCAGACAAAGATTACGTTTATTGGCAAGATAAAAAGTTGCTTAGTTGGAATACTGATATTGAGAGTTTTGTTTTACCTAAATCCATAAACAAATACGAACTTCTTTCCTATTATCAATTGAAAAAAGATGCTGTTAAAACACATTTCGAATCAAATAACCCAATCGAATTTCGAGTAAAACTCCACCAATTCCAAGCATCAGAATTTCAAGTTAGAATGGATGGAGAACTGTTTAGAGACACTATCGCGGAATTACTTGTAAATACAAAATACGGTAATGATGGTTATACGGATCTAGCGTATGTTACTTTAAAAGCAACGGATGCTGTTGGTCACATGTATGGATGGGAATCTGAGGAGGCAAACCAGATTCTAAAAGCAACAGATGATGAAGTTAGAAGAATATTTGAATTTTTAGAAACTCACTTTAAAGATAAATACATTCTATTGGTAACTGCTGATCATGGTGCGGCTCCGATGCCTGAAATCTCAAACGGTCTTTTTCTTACCCAAGAAAGATTTTTATTAGAACTCGATTCCCTATTGCCGGAATCTGCTAGATCTCAAAAATCACTAATCCGTTGGATTACACATTCGCAGCTTTCTCTCGATCGCTCTGTTATGCGAGAATTCGAAATCACAGAAGAACAAATAATCGAAAAGATAAAATCTATTACAGTTGGTGGAAAAAAATTCTTTCGTAAAATCTGGAAACGTTCAGATCTCGATTGATGATTGTTTCTTAAAATCCTTTAATTTTAAATATACTTTGATTTCTTCAAAATCGATTCTATCTAAGGAAACGGTAACAGGATCACCAATAAAGAATATCTTAGAGTATTTCTTTGAATAAAAGGAAAAATCGTTTTTAATAAGTATTTCAAATTCATCAGTAAATTCTGACTTATCTAAAACTCCTTCCAAATTGGAAAGATCCAATTCTACAAAAATCTGACTGGGACGTATACCCACAATAAATCCCTTGAACTCTTTGATACCCGTGTTTTCCAAATAGCGAAAGCTTTTAATTTTGATGATATCACGCTCAGCATCTGCTGCTCGCCTCTCTTCTTCCGAGCAATGTAATCCCATTAGCGAAATATCCCCGTCAGAATAGGGCAACCTTTCCTCTAGAAGTACAGATTGTAATACCCTGTGGACGATTAAATCAGGATACCGCCGAATTGGCGATGTGAAATGACAATAGTCTTTAAATCCCAAACCCCAGTGTCCGAGAGCCTCTCCCCCATAGAATGCTTGCATAAAACTTCTAAGGAGGAGGTAGTTAAAAATCTTTCCGACAGAGTTGTCTTCAATCTTGGAAACGGCATTCATAATCTCTGGATAACTTGTATCTTTGATTTGAACATTGTATCCATTCAATTGTAAAAAATGATTTAATGTCTCTAGTTTTTCCTCATCCATAGCTTCATGGATTCGGTGTAGAGTAGGTGCTTTTTTCTTTCTTAAAAATTCATCCACCTTTTGATTTGCGGATAACATAAGTTCTTCGATGAGAATATGACTTGTGAGTCTAGTGCGATTCTCAATTCCCATTGGTTTTTTGTCATCTGTCCAAGTTATTGCTGTTTCTTTAATATTTAAGTCGATTCGACCTGTTTCCATTCGTTTCTTTCGGAGTGCTTCGGTAAAAAGGGAGATATTATAAATCCAATTTTTAGGATCTTTTGCAAGGATCTCTTCCTCTGCCATTTCATACGTATAACGTTTGTTTACGTTAATGATAGATTTATAAAATTTAGCATTGTAAATATCTCCCGATCTATTTGCTTCCATTTCGACTGTAAAGGCTAATCGATTTGTGTTTGAGACCAAACTACATAGATTTTCGGATAGGATTGGTGGTAGCATTGGCACAACTCTGTTTGCCAAATAAACACTCGTTGCTCTTTCATATGCCTCTTTGTCCAAGGGAGAATTTTTCTCTACATAGTGAGAAACATCCGCTATATGAACCCAAATCCTTAGAAGTTTTCCCTCATCCACAAAACTGATCGCATCATCAAAATCTTTGGCAGTAATTCCATCTATTGTTACTGCATACAGATCCCGCAAATCAGTACGAGAATTCCAATCATGAACAGTCTTTTGCGAAACTTCTTCATTGTAATCGAGTGGAATAAAATCGGGATGTACTGGATCGTAATTGTATTTCATTAAGATCCTTTGTAAATCTGGATCCTCTTTTGTATCAGATTCAAATCGGATGAAACTAACATCGTAAAGATTGTCATGGGGGGGCGCTCCATCCTTAAACTTTACAATTAATATATCACCAACTTGGATACTTTCAACTGTATCTTTCAAAATAGACTTCGTATGAAGGATTCCTTCTTTCTCTTCGCCTAACATATCTAAAAAATTTCCAAAGATAAATTTGTTTGTCTTTTCACGAACCCTCATACGATAGAGAATCCGGCCACGCTTGAGAATTTCAGTAACCTCCCCCTCCAAGCGGTCTCGCTTTCCAATGGCAATCGGTAAAATTTGAACTTTATCGCCAGATATTGCCGTATTGGTCAGAGGACCTGGGATAAAAATTTCGCTCTTTGTTGGTAGAGTTACAAAACCATCTCCTCTTCTAGATATAGATATTCTTCCTGTTAGCCGAAAAGGTGAAGCTATTAAAAGAAATTTATTGTCTTGAACTACAAGACCCTCTTGCATCAAAAGATGAAGCAATTGGTCGATAATCATCTCGATCTCTCTTCTTGGGATCTTTTCTCTACGTTTAGGAGCTTTTCCTTTTTTTACTTTAGGGTCCGATTTTCGGAGTTCTTGGCTTTCAATAAACTTATTCTTGATTTCTTGTCGGGTGACAGTCTTTCCAGCTCTATTGTCTAAATATTCGATAATTTTTTTCTGTAATCTGTATGTATCCATTTCTGTCTTAATCTACGTAGGTTCCACGTATGTAATTTGGTAGTAGGGTTTGATAATTTGAATCAGATAGGTTCAAATTCAATAATTGGTCTTTCATCACCCAAAGAACCTGATTGAATCTTAGGCTTTCAATTTCTAATGGATACCAATTTTTTAGATTTTCTGGAGTATTTTTCGAAATTATAAATTTTGCGTTAGGTGAAACAGATTCTAATTCCCTAAGATTTTGAATTTTATCTAATTTTAGGTCTAAGGATTTCGAAAAACTATGAAGATTACCATATTTTACAAAGTATTTCGCCTGTTTTCCATCCACTGCAACCGCAAGATTATTACTTAGATTTTTATTTGGAAAAGATTCTCCCGTTCTTTCTGACAACCATTGATGGTGAATTGACAGTAGATAAACTTCCAAACTATCTCTACCCAGACAAGGTATATTCCACAACTGAGAAAGATCTCTTGCAGTAGTTACTGTTATGCGAATACCTGTAAACGATCCTGGACCCGCTGGAACAAAAATACAATCTGGTTTACTAGTTTCCGTTTTTGAAAGAGCTTCTTCGATATACGATACCAGTTTAAAACTAGATTCTTTGGGTGAAGTTGAAACTCTTTCATAGAGAACTGAAGATCCTAGGTTCGTAAGTTCGTAAACTCCAACGAAGATCCAATCTTGTGTGGTATCAAAAAACAATACTCTCATTTTTCGGACCAGTCAATGGTATAGTCTCTTGTTTCCAAGTCTTCAAAATGGATTTCAATATGGATCCGACCAATTTGCGGAATTATATCCCTTCCTTTTTCCCACCATTCAATAATCGATACTCCATCTTCTCCCCAGATTTCCTCAAAACCCAATTCCGCAAACTCAGTCGGATTTTGAATGCGATAGAGATCAAAATGATAGAGACGAAATTGATCCGAGTCATACACATTGTACAGAGAAAAACTGGGTGAATTTACCTGACTTTTCGTAGTAAATCGGGAGAACCAATTTCTTACAAATGTTGTTTTTCCAGCACCCATAGAACCGGACAGAAGTACGATGGGAACAACCCCTTTTGATTGCATTTCAAATAGGATTTTGTCGAGAGTAAGAAAAACAGGATCAAGTTCGCTTTCAGCAAGACCAAGAAAAACTTTTTTCATTCGGGAAAAAGTTTATCCATATCACTTTCGTCAAATTGGTAAGCAGTCTTACAAAATTCACAAGTGATTTCGATTTGGTTCATTTCATCCAAGATGGACTGAGCTTCAACGCGACCGAGAGAAGCGATGATATCAGAAACTTTTGGTTTGGAACAGTCACATGTAAAGGATGGGGATTCCTCACTCAGAACTTCCAAAGGAGATTGCAAAATACTTTGCAGTTGGGAATGGATGTCTTTCGGAGATTGCAACCAAAACAATTCCTTTCTTAAAATGGGTTGGATTAAGTTGGTCAAACTGGCAAAATCATCCTCTGTGGCGTCGGGAAGTGCTTCCAAAAATAATCCTTTCGCAAAGAAATCATTCCCGGGAAATAGAAAAGGATTCACTTCCATGCCAACAATAGCGCGAACTTGCTCTGACTCTGTTAAGTACTTTTGAAAATTAAATTCAAAGGTATCTTCGATGAGATTGGTGTAGGATTGGTAAAATTCTCCATCCAGTTCCCATCGAATCACTTTCATTATCCCTTGGCCCAAAATAAATTCATTACGAATGTCACCATCTTCATGGGTGTCAGCGTAGCCAACGGCTTTCATCCGTCCATAACGGTCGCTATACGCCAATGCGGATTTTTTTGTCTCATCCTTCCACTGGATACTTACGCGTTGTTGGTTTTTTGTCATTTCTGCTAGGAAAAGTGCTCCCATCATTGTTTTGCTTAGGAAAACAGACATTTCAGAACCTAAAGAGTGTAAAAAAATCGCTTCTTTTGCGGTTTCCGTAAGTTCTACGATAGTAAAACGATAATTGTATTTGGGTAAGAGGCCTAAAATAACTGAGTCTGACATTATTTGATTGAAAGTGGCGTTTTCTGAATCAGTCTGTGTCACAATAAAGTTTCTGCAATCGTAAAAAGGAAAAATATGATCTTTGGCGCCTGCTATTATCCTGAACAATGGAATTCATCTGATTGGGATGAAGATTTAAAAATCATGAAAGATATGGGTCTGAACTCTGTCAGACTCGCTGAATTTGCCTGGGGACTCATGGAACCAAAAGAAGGTAAGTTCGACTTTTCTTTGTTCGATGCTGTTTTGGATAGGGTACAAAAAGCCAAGATGACTGCAATTCTTGGCACACCGACGGCAACCTTCCCACCATGGCTTTACAAAAAATTTCCAGAAATTGTACAAATTTCCAAGGATGGGGTAGTTCGTGGGATTGGAACGAGAAGGCAGGCCTGTTTTTCTTCCCCGGCCTATCGAAATGCTACGGAGCGTATCGTAACTGCTATGGCGAAACATTTTGGAAACCACCCGGCAGTTTCAGGATGGCAGATCGATAATGAACCCGGTCACGAGGGAAGTGACGTAGACTACTCCCCACTGGCACTCAAAAACTTTCGCCTATGGTTAAAGAAAAAATACAAAACTCTCGATTCGCTTAACAAACGTTGGGGGAATATTTTCTGGGGAGTACTTTATTCCGACTGGTCGGAAATCCCTCTCCCGGGAGCTCATGTAGCTAGTAATTTTAATCCCGCAATGATCCAGGATTATTACCGGTTCCAATCAGATGAACTGGTGTCCTATATCCACTTCCAAGCAGATATCTTACGAAAGTATACGAAGGGTAAACCTCTCACAACAAATCTATTTCCATCTCCTTTCTTACCCGTAACGGATATGCAGGAGCTCTTTCAAAAACTCGATTATGTTTCTTGGGACAACTACCCGGTGTGGGGAAATCAACAAACTCCCTATCCGCACCCCCTCGTCTCGATGACACAACAATACACTCGGGGTTTAAAAAACCAAAACTATACTGTAATGGAACAGTTCTCGGGAGTGCAAGGTCACGATACCTTGGGTTACCTACCGCCACCTGGCCAAATAGGACTATGGCTCACTCAGGCAATTGTAAATGGGGCAAATCAAATCTACTTCTTTCGCTATCGTACAGCAAGATTTGGACAGGAACAGCTTTGTTATGGGATTCTTGATCATGGAAAGAGATTAACTTCCAAATACTTTGAATTGAAGGACACGATCCAAAAAATTAGCGAATTTGCCGATGACGTAAAAGATTCACATCACAAGGCTGAAGTGGCAGTTTATTTTGATATCGAAAATTCTAGGAATTACAAACACCAACCTTTAAGCGATGGCCTCAAGATGAATCCTGTCCCTTTTGCCCAAGTTGGTTATGACATAGAACTGGCAACCTGGTTCTCAGGAACTAATGTTCTAAATGCAAATACTCACTTTCTCAGTGTAAACACAGATGTGGATCTGACCCAGTACAAAGTCATAACTCTCCCTCTCTACACAATGTTCGATCCCTTATTTGTAGAAAAGGTAGATGCTTTTGTCAAACAAGGTGGGACCTTAGTGCTTGGATACCGTGCAGGAATCAAAGACCAAGATCATTGGATGGTTGAATCTCCCGTACCGGGAGTGTTTTCGAAAATGGCAGGTGTTGAGGTCTTCCAATTTGAAGCGCCGGCAACAGATCGGGTTGGCATCCAAATGGGTATTTGGCCACTCAAAGGAAATAAGTTTTGTGAAATCCTTGAGCCAACCACAGCTCGAGTGGTTGCAAAATACAGAGATCGAAAGAAGTTCTACTCAGGCAAGCCTGTGATCACCAGAAATTCTTGGGGAAAAGGAACTGTTTACTATGTGGGAACTTCACTGACTCCCGAAAGTATGGTTTTATTCTATCGAAGGGTTTTAAAAGATGCGAGTGTTTCGTTTCAATTTTTAGGATCCGAAGTCGAAAGACAGGTTCGAGAAGGAAAAAATTATAACTACGAAATTACAATGAACCACTCCAGATCGTATAAAATAGCGGGCTTTTCGATATTAAAACCTTTTGAAGTACGGATTAAAAAAATTCAAAAATGAATGTAGAAAACTTTAAGTCAATCAATGAGGAATTGAATGAACTCTCTGGTAAAAATAAAAAAGGCCAGATTTTTATTGATAACCTCCACTCTCCTTATATAAAATTTGACCAGAAGTACGTACTCCCCTCAAGTTATGTAACAAATCCCGATGTAGACCAAATCAAATCTTTTGTAAAAATTTTGATGGACTTTGTTCCTG
The DNA here is from genome assembly GCA_027533185.1 of Leptospira sp. Classification (GTDB taxonomy): domain Bacteria; phylum Spirochaetota; class Leptospiria; order Leptospirales; family Leptospiraceae; genus Leptospira_A. The sequence goes on from JAPZTS010000001.1 coordinate 273,480, forward strand.
AAGCCATTGAAGGAACTTGTATTCTACCAGAACCAAGGCCAAGGCGAGAGACTAACAAACTTTTCTTTGTTCGGCCTATGCTCTTTAACCAGTATCATTTTATCTATGTATTTTCTGTCGATATGCAATACTTAGGTGGTGCAAAAACAGAAGAGATAAAAAAGCCTGCTTCACAAAATCTTACTCCTTCCGTAGTTACAGATAGGATTTATTTTCAGATCAAGGTTGTGTTGCTTGATAATTTAATTCAAGATGGCGATCATGTGATCGATTTTTCAGCGAAACGATTTCAGGGTGGTGAGTTTCGGATCGAAACCGATAGAGGTGATGGCAAACCAGTTCGAAAGTTTTCTGAAATCTTTGATGAGATTGATTTTTCGGAAACGGAACAGACAATTCGGGAAGAACTTGGCATCACGAAGGAAATTTGGAAGCTAGGAAGAGTTTACAGCCCAATTGGTATAGATTATCTTTCGCTATCGATGCGATTTTTAAATCCGTCACTTGCGGATACAGTTCACTTATTTCATGATTTTTACCCTCTCCTCACACAAGGGCAAAGTTTAATTTCGGAAAAAACTTTAGAACTTTACCATACGTACCTATCCAAACATGATGTTGAACGGACACAATCTAAATCCGGCAATATGCTTTGGAGACTTTGGATTCAAAAATAGAAAAGTAGGAAACAATGGCAACTTCCACTCCCACAATTAATTTTCCTTTAGATGAGACTCTCAAACGTATTGAATACATAAAGGCAAATGCTACAGGCATTATGCATGAAGCAAAAAAAATCCAAAAGGAAATCTCAAATTTTCGATCTAAAACTGACGCCGATGAAAAAGAGAGAATCGATACTGCGGATACGAAGCTTGGCGATATTTTAGTTAAATTTTTGCAAAAATCCTTTCCGAAAGATTCCATCCTTTGTGAGGATCGATCCGAGATTGAAGGCGGGGACTTTCGATGGGTTCTCGATCCAGTGGATGGTTCCATGAATTTCGTTCGAGGTCTACCTCTCTATGCCGTTTCCATTGGTCTGGAACACCGAGAAACACCTGTTGGGGGAGTGGTCATTGTTCCTCCTCAGGATGCTGTTTATTCTGCGGTTCTTGGCGAGGGTGCTCAGAAGAATGGGGAGACCATTATGACCTCTTCCGTCCAAGAATTGAATCGTGCCATTTTTTCACCCAATCTACCAACCAAGCGTGCGCATATGATTCAAGAAATCATGGCAGATCTATCTGGCTTTTTAACATACGCTCGTTCCTTTCGAAGGACGGGATCGTTCGTTTTAGATTGTTGTTTCATTGCCGAAGGTGTGATGGATGGGATTTGGGAAAAAACAGTTAAACATTGGGATGTGTCGGCCGTATCTGTCATTCTTTCTGAGGCCGGAGGGAAACTAACTGACCTAGCTGGAAAACACTATTACATAGGACTACCAGAACTTATTGCCTCAAATGGAATCTTGCATGAAGAAATCCTTAAATTACTCAAAACAGTTCGTTCTACAGTAAGCAGGAACTAAAGATTTCCTTTTTGATTTCGCAATTTCGATAAATTTTTATTCTGGTTCCATAAGACCTCATTTGATGAAAGCGAAACTTCCCAAATTTAAAATTTCTAAAAAGCCTAAATATACGGTTCTAAATTTACCCGAAGGGATAGAATTTTGGGAGTTGTTTCGTTATTTTGAAGATCGATACGATATTTGTTTTCTTTTGGAGTCTGCTGGTGACAATCAATATGACTCCCGTTATTCCGTAATTGGCTTTGATCCAAAAACAATCATTAGGGGAGAGAAAGGCTATTTAGAAATCAATGGCGAAAAATATGAAGTAGAGAATCCCTACTACGCATTACGTGAACTAACGGACTACGATTCGCTAAGCATAAGTTATGGAGGAGGCCTCGTAGGATATTTAGGGTATTCTTGTATGCAGTTCTTTGAGCCAAAGCTCGAGTTGGAGTCCCATCCCGATTTTCCAGCGATGCTTTTTGGTTTGTATATGGACGGTTTGATCTTTGACAAATTTACAGGGGAACTCATCTACTTTGATAACGGGCTCAACCGTTTGGAAGAAGTACAATCTGCTATTACTCGCTCTCTGGTTCCTTATGACAAACTCGCTCCAAAAGTTACAGTAAAAATAAAAAAACCTGGTCTATCCGCAGAAGAACATAAGTTGATGGTGGAATCCGCCTTAGAAGAAGTGAAAGCCGGGAATACCTTCCAATGTCAGATCGGTTTTGAGGAATCCTACACAGTAAACGGAAATCCTTTAGCTATTTATGAAACTTTACGCGCTATCAATCCCTCGCCTCATATGTATTATGTGAAATTTAAGGAAAAAGTAATTTTGGGTGCAAGTCCCGAACTTCTATTTCGCTTAAGGCAAGGAGAAATGGAATCCTTCCCCCTGGCTGGAACCATCAAACGAGGAAGTACACCAGCCGAAGATGTGGCTTTAGCAAGAAAATTGCTAACAGATCCAAAAGAAATTGCAGAACACAATATGCTCATTGATCTTCATCGAAATGATATCGGGAGGGTTGCAAAATTTGGTACTGTAAAAGTTAGGCGAAGATTTGATATCAAACGTTTTTCCCATGTACAGCATATTTCCAGTGAAGTTGTTGGAATTCTAAAATCGAAGGAAGATATGTTCTCAGGTTTGGCGGCATCCTTCCCTGCAGGAACTCTTTCTGGTGCTCCTAAAATAGAATCTATGAAAATAATTGAACGGATCGAAAAAAGCCCAAGGGGGCCGTATGGGGGAGCCGTGGGTACTTTTGGATTTAATGGAGATTGTACATTCGCGATTCCAATACGAAGTTTTTTTGTAAGTGGAACTACTGGATTCGTGCGTGCATCGGGTGGGATCGTATACGATTCTAAGCCAGAAGATGAATATTTAGAAATTAAAAATAAATTGGCCTCGGTACGAAGAGCATTGGATTTTCACAAAGGTTGATATGAAAGTTTTAATTCTTGATAACTACGACTCTTTTACATACAATCTCTACCAAATGGTTGGAGAAATATTGGATGAAGCTGAATCATCCTTCCATCTGGAAGTCCTTCGCAATGACGAGGTTCCTTTTGAAACTATCAAAAATACAAATTACAATAAAATCATTATCTCTCCTGGTCCAGGCCATCCTGCAGACCCCGCCTATTTTGGAATAAGTGCAGATATTCTAAAACACTTAGGCGGTCAAACTTCGATCCTTGGAATTTGTTTGGGCATGCAAGGAATGGCAACGGTTTTTGGTGGAGAGGTGGTTCGTGCAAAGGTTGCAATGCATGGAAAACTTTCACCTATTGAGCATGATGGGAAGGGGGTCTTTAGAGGTTTGACCCAGCAAATCGAAATTATGCGTTACCATAGTTTAGTCGCAAAAGAAGAACGTCTCCCTAAAGATTTGGAAGTTACGGCAAGGGTATCTGCTGGTGAAGGAACGGGTGAAATAATGGGCTTAAGGCATCGATCACTTAAAATAGAAGGCGTTCAATTCCATCCGGAATCCTTTGGCTCCGAAGAAGGAAAAATTCTTCTTAAAAATTTCCTATTTTAGGTCTTTCATCATTGCGGCTTCCCAAGCTGCATAGAATTCAAAATCCTGTGATATTTTTTGTGAGTCCTCACTGCCAAAAAGAGAAAATCGCTTTCGCATAACTTCGCCATACGTCTTAAAAGTTGTTGTTTGGGTTTTTTCGTTATAGCGAATACTCGCTTGGAACTGATTTCCACCCTTCCCTTGGGTTCCAGAGACCATTAAAGTCATAGCATCCGATAGATATTCATCTAGATTTCCTGGTATGAAAAAATCCAAAACTCCAGTGGGTATAAAGTATAAAAATCGACCCGAGATTTCTTTTTTTCCAAGTCGTACAAATCTTCCCTGCAAAAAATCTTCGTTCGGTTTCCAATCAGCTTTTAATTTGTATTCTAAATTATGAAGATTCAGTGTGATTCCAAATGATTTAATTTCGATATCTCCCAAAAAACGAATCTCTTTTGGCTTTAGAAAGATATCTTTTGGTGGATTGACAGGTAAATAGAATTGTAATGTCCTACCTTGATTTGCGATTCGTAATTTATATTTTGGATTGGAAGGATCCCAAATAGTTACGTTGATTTTTGATTTTTCTAACCTAGCGCCCGATCGGTTGTAAAACCCGGGATATCTGGCTTTAGTAGTTTCGTTTAGTGTAAACTCTAATAATTGCCATTCAGCTGTCTCTGTAATCTGACAAGTAAGTGTGTTACAAAGAAATTTTAAATTCTCTGATCGATTTCGAAAATCATAATATTCATTATGTTGGTTTGCTAACAGAATAAATCCATTGAGCCAGCGAAAAAAATCCGATGGCTTAAATCCTCGGAGACTATGGGTTACACTTCTTTCGACACTATAGATTTCTTTTTCATCCCAGTTTTTGGGAATAAATTCTATTTCTGCAAAATAGTCATTGGATTTCTCGTTTTTTCCATACCAATCAATCTTCCAATTTGAAATTCCTTGTTTTATTCCACTAAGTGTAAGATAAAGATTCCCTTCATCGTTAGTTTTGAGTTCTTTAGAAATTAGATTATTTGCAATACCATTCAAAGCTTGCAGATGGACTTCATTAGAAGTAGATGCTTGGATTGCCCTTTGGAGGCTTAAGTATCCGGTCCAAAATTGATACTGGTTTTCATTTTTTTGGAGGCAACCTAATAGAAAGGGTATCAATAAGGAAAAAGAAATAAAACGAATTTTACTTAATTTCCCCACGTAGGATATTATGAATTTTTTGAATATTTTCATCACTTATTTTTTCTAAATATTCGCTATGGATTTCGATACCCGATTTACCAAAAATTCTCAGATATCCCTCTTGTTTTTTTAATCCTGTGCTTAATTGACCCTGGCGATCTAGAAGGATACTCTCAAATTGTTTGTTTTTTGATTCTTCAATGTATGATTCTACCATTTGATTGGTTTCTCGTAAGTCTAGATACATTAAAAATTCCACCTTTGAAGCATCTTTCCAAAGTAGATTTTGCATTTTCCAATAGATTTTTCGACCTATTTTACGGCACACTTCCAAATCGTGTAAGTGACAGCCTAGTAAAACGACAGGTCGAGATTTTATGTTTTGTGAAGAATAGGTTTGACCATACTGATCTTTTATTTCAAATTTTGGTATTGTCTGGCCAGACAAAGAAGGGTTTTGCAACAGGATTGCCGTCAAAAAAATCGGTAATATCGCTTTCGTAATATTCATCGAATACTTTTAATTTATGGATTCTAGTCTTTTTAAACTAACGGCATTTTTTCCAATTCTTACAACACTATTAAGTTTAAATTCCTTTGCGTGTTCAACTTTAAAAAGAGAGAATTATAAACTCAAATATGCGAGCTCTTCTATTGCAATCTATGAAACTTCAGAAGAGAATATAGATAAAATATTTCCCGAGGAAATTCAGAGCCAAATCATTCGTTTTGAACCTTCTGAACAAGATTTAAATATCTTAAGTTTTATATATATCAAACAGAATATTTTTTCTTCGGAGGAATGGGTTCCAATTTTTGAAGATCAGATCAAAACCGAACTAAAATTAGCATACAAAGATGTTTTAAAATCGCAATCACCAAATTTATCTTCTTTATTTTTTTTGATAAAAGTGGATGATCCTCTATCTCCAAATACAAAAATTCTTAGAACTAGTTTTTATTATACTAGATTGCGCGAGGGAGGTGGTGCGATATTTTTTAAAGAGATTAATCAGACTATTAGTTTCCCTTCTCAGTATACGTTTGAAGATTGGACTCTGTTTCAGTCAGGAAAGATTAAACCACTGAAAAAACCTTTAATTCTATTGAAGCCCAAAAATAAAGAACTGCGAATGTTTGTCGAATATAGAAATTCGAAATCTGTCGTTTATCCAAATCTCCTTCTATACAAATCCAGTTTTCTAAAGGAAAACGAGTTTGTATGGCGGACGCCCATAGAAGGTGATGATGATCTTCAAACTACCGATTCCACATGGCAATCCGTTCCAGAAAAATTAAAAACTCTCAACCAAATGAAGAAAGACGGACTAATAACAGAAGAGGAGTTTGGAAAAAAAAAGAAAGATTTGCTCGAGGAATTCTAAATACCATCTCCATAAATGAACTCTTGGACAAATTTATCATTTTTGCCATCGTATGTAGGAGTCTGACCAAAAGATGTTTCACTTGATTTATCTTTTTCCAAAAGCCGTTGTTTTTCAGCAAGTTTGTTGATTAGGTGCTGTTGGGTTTCCACTTTTTCTAGCAAAACACTGAATACTTTTGCAACTGGGTCAGGCATCTGGTTGTGATCTAGCATTTGTTCAATGCTGTCGCCGCTATCTCCTGCCTTAACTACTTTTCCTGGAATACCTACAACAGTACTGCCTTGAGGAACATTTCGCATAACAACGGAACCTGCACCGACTCTAACATGATCTTCGATAACAATGTTTCCTAGAACTTTTGCACCGGCGCCTATCACACAATTTTTTCCTATGGTCGGATGTCTTTTCCCTGATTCTTTCCCTGTTCCCCCGAGGGTAACGCCTTGGAAGATTAAGCTTCCTGATCCAATTTCGGCGGTTTCTCCTATTACTACTCCGGATCCGTGATCTATAAAAACGCCATTTGCAATCTTGGCACCTGGATGGATATCGATACCCGTTAAGAAACGCGTTAGATAGTTGATGAGACGAGGAAAAAGAGGCAATTTTGCCCAATAAAGAAAGTGTGCTATTTTATGAAGCCAAATTGCATGTAACCCTGGATAACATAAGATAATTTCCAAATATGATTTTGCAGCGGGATCAAATTTACGTATGATTCGAATATTTTCAAACATGAACAAGTGTGTTTTAAAACTACCAGTTAGACTGTTCTATTTCTGAATCAGAGTAGGCAGTCGTTTGGGAGTGGTTGCAATTCCTAAAAAAGATTAGGTCTAATCTGCACCAAGTAGTTCACCTGGTCTACTGCAAAACGAATTCAATTGGCCAGCTATTGCTGTTGCTATGATGCTTTCGGTAAAAAATTAACCAAATTTGTTTATTTTACATGGAAATCATTAAAACCTAAGTTTTAGATCACTGATTTTCGGAAAACTGATTTGTACTTTCTATAAAAAATTAGGAAAAAGGATTTCATTTTTTTTGAAAGAAAATTGTATTGATTCCATACTTTTTCTAGTTCAATATTACAAGATCCGAATAAAATTTCAGTAAAAAACGTTGAAAACTAATTATACATTACACATCGTTCTTTTCTTATTAACCTTTTTTACGTTAACTTATTCAGATCTATTCTTAAATCCTAATGTACCACAAACGTTAGATAATTATATTTTGACTTTTTTTGAGAATTGGCCATATTCCGTTTCTCTGATATTTATTTTGTTGGCTCATGAGATGGGTCACTACCTGCCAGCTAGGTATTATGGAGTGAAAGCATCGTTGCCATTCTTTATTCCACTTCCGTTTGGTCCGATAGGAACTATGGGTGCTGTAATTCAAATCAAGGAACCAATCCCTGATAAAAAAATTCTATTTGATATCGGGGTTGGTGGACCACTCGTCAGTTTGATTCTCTCTCTGACTGCTTGGGTGGTGGGAATCTATCTGTCCCATGTGATATCGTTACCAAGTGATTTTGATAGGTCTCATTTTTTATTCTTTGGTGATAGTTTGTTTACCTATTTTTCATCCCAATGGATCCTTGGACCTTTAGATTTTCAAACCATGGATATCCAAGCGCATCCTTTAGCAAGAGCGGGCTGGGCAGGCCTATTGATAACTGCTATCAATCTACTGCCTTTTGGTCAATTGGATGGTGGGCACATAATCTATTCTATTTTTGGCGAATCCTATCGCAAATGGATTCACTATTTATTTGGTGTTCTTCTATTTTTGTCACTCATTCATATTACTTGGCTTATTTGGGGATTTCTGATTTACTACCTTGTGAAAATTGAACATCCATACATTCCTGACGCTTATTCTGGATTGAACAAAATCCGAAAATCTCTCGGATATTCCATGTTAGGCTGTCTCGTTTTGATTTTTGTTCCAAAACCAATAATATTAGGTATTGAATTCAATAAACCAAGCCTATTCACTGAAATTTATACATTAATCTTCCAAGGATTGGGTATTTTTTGATGAAAAAAATAATAGTAATCTTAATTTTTTTTCCTATAGGCTTTGTATTTTCCCAAGAAGCAAAGGAATATAAATTAACTGAGAAAGCTTATGGGTTGGCATGGGACGGAGTTCACTTTTGGTATATTGATACCAATAGACGAGCTATAATAAAAATCAACGAAAATGGTGAACAAGAAATCTTTAACCTTGGTTTAGCTAATTTACGAGGAATTAGTTTTGATCAAAGAGAAGGAAAGTTACTTGTAGTTGCTCCAAAACAGATTCTAAAACTGGACCCAAATTCTGGTGGAATAACGGATAAAATCAATATCCCCCTTCAAAACATAGCAGGTATCGCAAGTTTCGGGAATTATTATTATATTTTAGATCTGGATTCAGGAAAGGTCCAAATTTATGATCAGGCAACTGCTCTTTTGATAGGTGGATTCTTTACGGATAGGATACGACCACGAGATATTTGTTACGGTCGAGATTCGTTGTGGATATCCGATTCATCGGATAACAGTGTTTATAGATACGATACAAAAACAGGAAAAATTACAGGTTCTATCAAAACTAGTCTTCGCTCCATTCGTGGTTTACTTTTGAGTGGATCAAAACTTTGGGTAGTAGACCGCGAAAATAAAGAGATAAAAAATATCCCCTTCGTCGAAACAGAAAGGTTTATCGCATCTGGTGAAGAAGAGTATAGTTTGGAAGTCACTTTAAAATTTAAAATCAATTCAACTTCACTTTCTAAAGCTCAAATCGCGATACTACATCCTCCTTCCAACGAACAACAAAGGGTTCGTTCCGTAAAATTTACAGATGCGACGTACCAGCCCGGATTTATCCAAAGGAACCGAGCCCATATTAAAAAAATGACAATTGAAGATTTACCAGGAGAACAGACGTTAAAGTATAAGTTTTCATCTAGAAATCAATTTATTAAGTATTATGTTGGTGAAGAATACCTTGGCAAAGAGTCAGTTTATCCTGGAGACGTTAGCAGTTATTACTCTAAAGATAAGGAAAATCCTAAATGGACTGCGAGAGATTATTTGGATTCCATTTTTTTAGCACGGCAAACTGCTGATAGCATGAATGATTTCAAAAACAAAATCACAGAAGTCGGGGTTCCTATTCAACCTTTTCGTATGATTCGATTTGAGCAAAGTAAACCAAAATCAATCCAGGATTCTGTTTCCATTTTTGTTTTAGGTTATGGTTGGGTTCCGATTGCTGACTTTGCTTTAGGTGCCAATTCAGATAAAAGATACTTTGAAAAGAAAGAGACCGATTTAATTTTATACAACAGTTTAGATTCGAATCCTTCTGTTTCTCCTATTTACTTTAGAAAAGATACCAATTCTCCTTGGGAAAACTTACCTGCAGAAATTTCTTATAAAGTTAAATAAAAAACGAATCAACGTAGCAAGTTTTTTCATTTCTGTAATCTGCTTCGTAGCCCTGCTTTACTCCTGCGGAAAGTATGAGAGACGGATTTTAGATTCCATTTCACCTTCTGCTAAGCAGGGTCGTGAAAATAAACTCAAACTTTTAGTCGAGAGGTCTTATTTTGAGTTTCCAAAACTTGGTTCGTATTGTCCTAAACTTCTAGGTATCCATGCGTTTTATTGTAAATTGCAGACAATTGTGGGCCTTGAAGCACTATCCGAACTTCTTGGAACGGAAATCTATCGATCGGGACCTCGTAGTTCATCAAGTTTGGTTTTGAATGATACTAGTTCATTTGGGTATTATAATCTTAACTTCCCAAAAGCTTTGAGAGAATATCTTATCCCTGCTAAACAGAGTCCATCCTTTCGAGCTATTACGCAGTCGGTCTATGATGAATACATAAAAGAAACAGCGCGAAGCTTTTTTATTGTTTATCAAAAAATGGATTCAAATCCTAGGTTTTTTAAAAAGGAAGCGGAAAGATATAAGCGCCTAACAGATGATGATCGTATGGATCCATTTTATTTAAATCGATTCATTCTCTTTATGTATCCAGCATTTACGGATAATGAAGATCCCTATGAAGCTTCAAAATTTGCATTCAGAAAGGGTGATGAAGAAATTGATGCACAAATTGTAAAAGAGATAGTGGGATTCTGGTTGAGGAGGAAGGTCGATGGAACGGAAAGAGAATTCCATCTAGGACTAACAGATCTCATAAAAATATACGATCCAGAATTTTTCATGATAAGAACAAATTTAGATCCCAAGTTATGAAAATAATTTAAAAATCGAGAAGGGATTTTACAGAATCTATAACATCTTTTTCATCTGATTTGGTCATCCCAGCAAATAAAGGTAAAGATACGGATCTATCGTACATACTGCACGCCACCGGATATTCCTTTCTATCATATTGAAACGTTTTTTTATAGTAAGGATGTTCAAAGATAGGAATAAAATGTAAAGATGTGCCTATATTCCTTTCTCTTAACTCCTCCACGAAACTATCTCGACCTATTTTAGCAACTTTTGGATCAATCTCAATGCGATACAAATGCCAGCTGTGCAAGCCATTCAAATCATTTTTAGGAAGTTTTACTCCTTTAAGATTTGAAAATTCTCTGTTGTAGGTTTGAGCAATTTCTGTTCTTCGATCCCAAAATGCATGTGATTCTTTTAATTGAACTATACCCAATGCTGCTGCGATATCAGTCATGTTGTATTTGTAACCTGCATCGACGACCTCGTAGTACCAACCAGGTCTATTAAAAGCATCGCGATTGATTCCATGGAGTCGCATCTTTCTCATACGGTCCGCTGCTGCTTTGTGTTTTGTTGTTATCATCCCACCTTCACCGGTAGTGATTCCCTTTGTGGCGTAAAAACTAAAAACAGTAAAATCTCCCCAATTGCCAATCATTACATTCTTATGAACGGCAGGAAAGGCATGAGCTGCATCTTCTATAACATAGAGGTTGTATGACCTTGCTATTTCGAGTATACCCTCCATATCACAAGTATAACCTGCAAGGTGGACAGGAAGAACCGCCTTTACATGTTTTCCCGTTTTCTTGGAACGAAGAACTTTTCCATCCCAGTTACACCGCATTTCAATTGTTTGACGAAGAGAATCAGGAGTGAGTAGGTTTTGAATAGGATCGACATCGGTGAGGATTGGCTCTGCTCCAAAATAACAGATAACTTCTGTTGTGGCGGTGAATGTGATTGCACTTGTAATTGCAGCATCGTCTTGGGTAAGGCCGATTGCTTCAAGAGCTAAATGCAATCCTGCAGTTGCCGAGTTCACAGCAATCGTCTCTTTCGAACCGACATAGTCGCCAAATTCCATCTCGAATTGTTTTACCTTGGGACCGGAGGTTACCCATCCGGATCGTAAAACCTGTGCAACCTCTTCTATCGCATCTTCCGAAATGGAAGGAAGGGCAAATGGCAGAAACGTTTTGCGAGATGTGAGCATATTCATTTATACGACATAATCGGAAAATTTTTCCAGTCTTTTCCGCTCCCAAAGAGACTATCGACGAGAAATTTCAAAGCTATATAGGGATTTTCACGCAGGATTCAAAAATCTACTTGTAGGTATGGTCTATTTTCTTGAAACTTTCCTGGAACATGGAAGTTCCTTTTTCAGAAATTCTAGATCGCATTACTGTCATTGACCGAGACATAGCTGAGCTAAACCGCCTCAAAAGCCGTTTACCCGCCGATCGACCTTACTCTCCTACAATCCAGCTAACGTTTGATAAACAGATTAATACTCTATTAAACGAAAGGGTCGCGATCATGGAGCTTCCGATCCTGCATCCGCCTCTTTGGCTCACCTCGAAAGAAAATAATCTTGAGACTAATGAAACTACCTTACTCCTCCAAGAACGAAAATCTCTTTTAGCAGGAGACCTTTCGCTCCCGCATCCGAACGAACAGGATGTTATCAATTTTATAAGAGAGATTCCGAAAACAGAAATCCATCTGCATCTAGAAGCCTGTGTGAATAGAGAAACTCTCAAATTCCTCTATAAAAAGAATGGAGTGGAAGTTACAGATAGAGAATTCGAAGAAAAATACAACTTTAAAGATTTAAACGGATTTATCCAAGTATTCTTCTTTGTTCAGGGGTCCGTCAAAGAGGCGAGTGATTTAGGGTACTTTATTGATAGTTTGGCAGATTATCTCCGTTCCAATAATATTATCTATTGTGAGGCATTTTTTGCTCCATCTAAGTTCATCCAGAATGGTTTGGATTTTGATGAGATGGTAGAGATAATGGTTACTCGGATTCGTCAGATAGAAGCGAAAGATGGTATTTCTATCAGACTTTTAGTCGATGTTTCCCGATCTTTTGGGCCCGAAAATGCTATGAGCAACCTCAAGCGTGTGTTAGGTTTAAAACACAAAGAGGTTATTGGAATTGGACTTGGCGGAGCTGAATTGATGGGACCAGCTAAAGATTATGCCGAGGTGTTTAAGGTTGCTAGAGAGTCTGGACTCAGAACGGTAGCTCACTCTGGTGAAGATGATGGTCCATGGGCAATTTGGGATGCTGTGAGTCTCTGTAAAGCCGAACGTATCGGTCATGGTACTTCGGCGATCCAAGATCCTGACTTAGTTCGTTATATAAAAGAGAATAAAATTCCTATCGAGATTTGTGTAACTTCCAATGTCTTTACAGGAAAGTACGTACGAAAAGAACAAAACCATCCTGTTCGTTACTATTATGACCAAGGACTTCCACTTTGTATCAATACCGACGATCCCGAAATCTTTGATGTTAATCTAACTTATGAATACTTTAAACTGTATCGCTTTTTAGATTTTACTATCGATGAGATTGTTGATTTGGTGAGGCAAGGGGTATTCTGCACCTTCCACCCAAATAAAGAATCACTCTGGAAGGTTATGGAAGAGAAAATTGACATTATTAAAGAGAAATATAACCTAACACCTGTGAAGCGATTGGCAACCGTATAGCCAATCTTTACTCTATGTCTTTGATGTTAAAAGTTTCTATGTTTTTTACTATACTATTCCGAGTCTTTTAAAGATCAGAGGTATTCTTTCTAAGTATGGTGCTATTTGGAAAATTTCATCCAGATCTGCTTCCTTCAGAATTGATGAACATCTAGGATCCTGTTTCAATCGATCTCTGAGATTTTGTGAAGTATCTCCCCATACAGCCATTGCATTTTCTTGAACAATTAGGTATGCATCCTCCCGAGTAATCCCGCCCTTTTCTATAAGCCATAGCAAAACTTTTTGAGAAAAGATAAGTCCACGTGTAACATTTAATGTTCTCTCAGTAGCGTCTGGATAAACATGAAGACCACCAAGGACAAAATTCATTTTTTCTAATATATAATCGAGCGCTATTGTTGAATCCGGTAAAACAATCCTTTCCGCAGAAGAGTGCGAGATATCCCTCTCATGCCAAAGTGCAACATTCTGAAGTCCAACGCTTACATTAGATCGGATGACTCGTGAAATTCCTGAAATTCTTTCACAAACGACTGGATTGCGTTTGTGTGGCATAGCTGAGGATCCTTTTTGACCTTTTGCAAATGGCTCTTCTACCTCACGCCCCTCTGTTTTTTGTAAAAGTCGAATCTCAGTGGCCATTCGATCTAAACTTGCTGCAACAACACCTAGTACAGATAAGTAGAAGGCATGACGATCTCTCGAAATCACTTGGGTGGCAATGGGATCCACGGTCAGTCCGAGTTTTGACAGGACATACTCCTCTATATCTAAATCAATATTTGAATACGTTCCAACGGCTCCAGAAAGTTTACCAACAGCAATTTGTGTTCGTGCATCTTTCATTCTTTCGAGATTTCGACTCATTTCGGCATAAAATAAGGCAAATTTCAAACCTAAAGTCATAGGCTCTGCATGAATCCCGTGAGATCTCCCTATACAAGGAAGATCCTTGTATTCTTTAGCTTTCTGTTTAGTTGTTTCTAGAAGAGTTTCAGTTCTCTTGATCAGAAGGTCCATTGCTTGAACCATCTGGACACATAATGCCGTATCGCCAACATCGCTTGAAGTTAAACCAAAATGGACATGTCTACCCGCTGGGCCAATGTAGGAATTGAGATTTGTGAGATAAGCTATGACATCATGGTGGACTTTGGATTCAATCTCCAAAATCTCAGAAACATTAAACTTTGCTTTTTGTTTGATCGTTTCTAAATCTTCTTTGGGAACTTCCCCCCTGTTTGCCCTCGCTTCGCAAGCGTAGATTTCTATGTCTGTCCAAATTCTAAATTTGTTCTCTAATTCCCAAATTGCTGATATTTCTGGATGGCTGTAACGATCGATCATAAGGGCAGAGTTTCAACTTAAACTTCTCTTTCAACTGTGAAATTTACGATTGCCGAACGACGTTCCTGTTTTATCTTTTGGGCATAGAATCGGAAAAATAGGAGTACGTATGTCCAAAGAATTCGAAGGAAAGGTTGCACTTGTTACGGGAGCCGCATCACCCATTGGACTGGGAAGAGCAATTGCAAATCGTATTGCATCGCATGGCGCAAGTTTGGTGCTAGTGGATCTAAACCAAGAAAAAATTGAAGAAGCTGCGAGAGAAGTAGAAACAAAATATGGGGTAAAAACTTTAGGTGTGGCTTGCAATGTCACAAAACCCGAAGATTGTGATGCAGCAATTTCAAAAACAAAAGAGGTTTTTGGAAAATTAGATTTTTTGGTAAACAATGCGGGGGTATTAAAAGACAATCTTCTCATTCGAATGTCTGAGCAAGAATTTGATTTTGTAATGGATGTTAACTGTAAAGGTGTATTCCTTATGACAAAATCTGCGAGTAAACTTTTGCTTAAGTCTGATTCTGGGAGGATTGTAAATATTTCATCCGTATCTGGACTTACAGGGCAACCTGGCCAAGCGAACTACTCTACATCCAAAGCTGGTGTAATCGCACTCACAAAAGTTTCAGCAAGAGAGTTTTCAGGAAGAAATGTACTTGTTAATGCGGTTTGTCCAGGATATGTGCAAACGGAAATGACTGGAACACTTTCTAAAGAAGTTCAAGAAAAATTAACAGACCCTGCTGTAATTCCTCTTAAGAGACCAGGTAAACAAGAAGAAATTGCCTCTGCTGTTAAGTTCTTTTTAAGTGAGGATGCATCGTATATTACCGGAACATATTTACGCGTGGATGGTGGTGCCGCGATCGGTATGTAAAAAGTAAGAATATAGAAGTTCAATAAAAGCCTACTGCTTTTTTTCCTTCGCCTTAAGAACTGGTTTTGTCGAATTACTCGCTTTACTTCCTTTAGGCGAAGAATCTTTCAACTTTCTTGTCTTCACCTTGATTGATTCCATTTTGGTCAAAGATTGTTTTTTATCTTCAGTGGTAATAGCAACTGTTTGATTTTTTGTCTCAAGCCCAGGTGCTGCCGCAATTTCATAATCGTATTGTATAGTCGGACTCCAATTTCCTGAGTAATCTCTGACACTTAGGAGTACACTATGTTTTCCTGGTTCATAGAGAATTTCGGGTTCGAAGATTTCAACTTTTCCATCTTTGGGAAAAAATTCTGCCTTACCTGGTAGGCCATCAACTTTTACATCAAATCCATCCGGAAGAATTCCAGATCCAATATCAACAGCCTTAAATAATAAAACAAAGTCTTCCTTCGGATAAATTGTTCGATTCATCGAACTATGAAGATAAATACTTGGTGGTGTTTGGTCTGAAAGTACCACGAAGTTTCCCGTTTTACGTAGTCTTACTTTGAAGAATTGTCCCCAGGAGCTAAATGTAGAGCCTGCAACTTTTTTGACAGAGCCATCCGATAAAACTTCATATAAGTCCGCAGAGTTCAAATCTTTTGATTTAGGCACTTTCATATATAGGTCATATCCTAAATTGAAATCATTAAAGTCAGGACCAATTTTATAGACAGTAGAAAGTTGATTTAGGCCAGCTGTATTGATCTTTATATCTTCTTTTGCCTCGATATCAAAGAATGCTTTTGAGTAGATTGCGTTTACTGGAAAAAATAATTCTACTTTGCTATCCGTTGATTTGAAAGTAGTATAATTATTATAAAAAACATTATATTTGATTTCTTTAGTTATAATATGGCTATAGTCTCCCGAATCTCTGAGTACAAAGAATGAAGCTACGGCCATTTGGTTTCCCATACCTTTTGCTCGGATTGTTATCTCTTTAGGTTCTCCAGCTTTTAAAGTTTCGCTATCTAAAATTCCCTGCTCTCTATTGGTTCTATGCATACCGAGTAAGTCGTTTCCGTCCCTAGCATGCAGATAGTAAGAAAATGGGTTTCCATTTGGTTTGCTGATTGAACTATCATATAAAAGAACATTTTTTCGAACATGGTCTTTTAGGATCTTTGATAATTCAAAGCCCTGTAAGAGCTGTTCACCAAGATGCATTTCAAGAGTAAAGATACCAAGTCTATTTGTGTTGGATTTTTGATGGATAGCTATCTGCAATCCAACTTTTCCTTGGATGAATAACGTTGGTGATTCATAAAGCTCATATCGATTACTACTAGTTAAATAAAAAGGAATTTCGATAGATTCATTTTTTCCGTTGATAAAAGTTCTAGATGTTTGCGGTGTAATTCGAAGTGCATTGAAAATCACTGGTTCCGCTTCTTGATAGCCCAAACCAAAATGGATAGGATTGTAATAGATATTATCTTTAAAAAGTTCAAAATGTAGATGGGGAGGCCCTATACCTGTATCTCCGGAATATGCGATCATGTCGCCTTTCTCTACTTGAACTGGTTCAGGAAGTGTAATATCAAAATCAGTTCGGTCTTTAAACCTCCTCGCCTGTTTGGATTTATGTATTTGTTTTATAACATTTGGAGCAAATTTTTGAAGATGTCCATACCTAGAAGTCATACCATCATCATGTTCCAAAAAAACAGCATAACCAATGCTAGTCCATCGTCTCTGAACTCTAGTCACTTTTCCCTTAGCTACCGCTAGGATAGGAACACCCACACGACCCCCAGTAGAAAAATCTTGCCCCATGTGGAAGTGACCTGTGCGAAACTCTCCAAAAGTTCCTGTGATTGTGTTATATCCTTTCACTGGCCATTGGTAATTTTCTTTTAAATAAAAGCCCGGAGGGAATACACCTTGTGATGTCGCAAGTAGCGAATGAGACAATAAATAGCAAAAAAATAGTATAAATCGCAACATCTGATTCTATACTATTTTCGGCTATTTGTCTGAAAAGACTAATAAGAAAGATATAGCCAAATGATCAGCCACTAGCTAAAAACAATTATTTAAAATTGGGTCTTCGTTTTTCCTTCAGGGCGCTCATTGCTTCCAGCAAATTATCTACAACGCCCGGGGCTTCAAAAGCAGTTTTTGTATCCTTCTCATATTTGCCTAATTTTGAAATGATCTCACCGTTTAACATGTTCTTGGTGCCTCGAAAAGCAGAAAGAGGAACTCTGGAAAGAGTTTCAAGTTTCTTCACGGCTAGTTTTCTGAGGTCCTCGGGAGATGCAGCAATATCATCTATTAAGCCAATTTCTTTGGCTTCTGCGGCTTTGTAGGTTTTTCCTTCGAGACAAACCTCCGCCCAGTACCTTGCGCTTACACACATTCGAACTCTGTCAGCAAAGCTACCGGGAAGGGGTAAACCTACATTCACTTCTGTGAACCCTATTCGACCTTTTCCGTCTAACATAAATTTAAAATCGGAAGCAACCGTTATAACTGCTCCCCCGCCCATAGAATAACCTGTAACTTCTGTAATCAACGGTTTGTCAAATTTTACTAGCTCTCCGAACAAAATAACAATTCCACCAACTTCTTCGATGAGCCTATCTTTCGGTGTCGATAAAAGATTGTCTGCATCCAATCCGTTACAAAAAAACTTTGGATTATCAGTAGTTAGAATTACTCCTCGTTTTTCAGAATCTGCTTTAATTTCATTCAAAATTTCACCTAACTCACGCATATTGCTACCAGTTAGCGAATTTTGTTCATTCATTTGAAATTTTATAATTTCTCCAAGACCATTTGGAACGTTAATAACTTCTCTTTTGTAATTCATAGTTTCTAATTTATCATCTCTCTATTGATTTTTAATTTGAAATTTCATTTTTCTCGCTGTTGGATGTTGAATTATCTGCATTTGTCGTTGTTTTATTTTCACTGATAACGTTCCCTTCCGGTTTATCCGTAGCAGGTGATTCTTGAACTTGTATAGGCGCGGATTGTTGATTTGAGCTCTTTCCTTTCTTTTCTTTCTTTTTTTGATCTTCGATTTTCTGCTCTTCCATTTTCATGTAGTCTTCGAATTCATTGGGAGCCATAAAAACGATCATCTTTTCATCGTTGGTTGCATGTTCAATAAAAGCACCCATATGTCTTCCAGCTATAAATGCAATTTTTTCGCTTGAGAAAATTTTTATCACACGTTCGAAAACCTCAACCTCTTCTTTGCCCAATTCAGGAACGGCACGAACATCAAAAACTATCTGTTCCGTTTGAATGGATTTTAAAAAATTTGGCGAAAAGATATTTTTAAAATCAGGGAAAACATATCTTTTCAAATTCGCGCGGCATTGAAACATCACTCTGTCAGATTTTCTGTCAACATTAACAAACGTTAAATTATCTCTAGTTTTGGAAGATTCACTTGATTTGTAATCGTCAATAAGACTTTGAATCCGGTCCAAGAGTGGCTGTTTTTCTAGAGGTTTGATCATGTAATCAGTAAAACCCAATTTTTTGTGATTTGCTAAAAAATTTGGATCATCCTTTGGAATCATAGCAAGGATCGGAATATTATGAGTGATCACATCTTTTCTTAGTTCTAAAATGAATTCAAACTCTCGTTTATCACGAAAAGTTAATCCCATAAGAATGATATCCGGATTCGAAGACTTAACATATTCGTTTACAGTGGGACTAAATTTTGTAATTACAACTCTCTGGCGAAGACCTAAGAATATGGTTTCCAATTCTTGCGCTGAGTAAGTATCACTTTCAATCGCCATTATAAAATGCATATTGAAATCTTACAAAAGTCCTTCTTCAGAGGCAACTCGAAATAGATTACCAATCTTCTTTTGTTTTTCTGACAGAATTTTATCGGTTAGTACTTCTCGCACTATATCTTCATGAATCGAGTGTAAGCTATCAAAAT
Organism: Leptospira sp.; assembly: GCA_027533185.1. GTDB lineage: Bacteria > Spirochaetota > Leptospiria > Leptospirales > Leptospiraceae > Leptospira_A. The sequence goes on from JAPZTS010000001.1 coordinate 292,813, forward strand.
CACGCTTATAATCACTTACGGTCATTTTTCCAAATAGGATGTTGGCTTGGAATTGATAGATCTGGTGCTCCATAAGGAATCGAAGAGTATCTAAATCTTCCACTGCCTCAGCAGTAATAACAGCCTCGCGGTTATCCGCCAAACGCTTGCAATAGTCAATAAAGGCAAGGTTATCCAAGAATTTAATTTGGTCTTCTTCAATTTTGAATTTAAAGCTGATTGGATCTAACTTAAATTCTTTGATCATAATACCAAGATCTAACACGATTTGGTGGGATTGGCTTTTTACACCAAAGTCATCGGCTGCAAAACTCATTCCTCTTGCATAGAATGCCAGGCATACATCTTTGAGTGGAAACTTAGAATCGTCATATGGTTTTTCTACAAGTTCAAATCGTATATTTTCTGTTTTTAGATCTTTTGTTGTAATCAATTTTGTTAGGCGATCAACCTTTTCTCGATTTGAAAATGTGTCGATTAAACTTTGAGGTGAAATATTGAACTTTAATAATCCAGGCGCTGACTCACAAGCAACTATCAATTTTTCGAGAATTAGAAGTTCGATTCGGTTAAGGTCTTGATCAGAAGGAATATCATTGATCAGATCCTTATAGCCAACGTAAGCACCTCCTCCAACAAATACCTCGCCGCCCTTTACTGAAAAAGTTTTATCCTTTGGATTAAAAATAACGGTTGGTTGGATCATTGCTTCATGAACTGATCCTGAAATATATGTATTTGCTTTGTTGTAATAGGTCCAGCTCCAACGAACTAGATTGTCGTTCAGATTCTTTTCTGATGAACGAAACAATTCATCAAAAACTTCATCGCTATCTGAAATGAAATTCGATTGGGTCCTTGAAACACCGAAATGAAAAGAGACGGATTGCAATCGCATGGACTCTTGTTGAAATTTTCCTACTGCATTTTCGATATTTGGAAATTTCTCGATATTCCATTCAAAGAGCGGAGCGATTCCCATAAGAAGTATATCTTGTTTTTCTAAATAGTGAAATCCGAAAGTAATATCCTCTAAATCGAGACAGGCATAGAATTCTGTGCGGATCAAATCTAAAAAATCTGTTAGCGAGATTCCAGTTATTTTCTCGAAACGAATTAGGAAAAGCGGTTTCCCTTGGTTCTCTCCAATAAAGGATTTTTTGAATACTTCCAAGTCCTTCATTCCGTAGTAGTAGGGTCCTGTCAAAAGCTGATTTTTCAAGTGTTACCTTCGAAATACATTTGATCTTATTCTAGTTCTCGAATATTCTAAGTGTTGTGCCTTGATTGGCAACAAGGATAGTATTGAATGTTTAATTTTATTTGGTTTTTGCTTATCGGTTTGGTAGCAGGTTGGCTTGCTGGTAGGATTCTTCGTGGAAAAGGTTTTGGAATCATCGTCAATTTAGTTATTGGTGTTGTTGGTTCCTTTTTAGGCGGGATCGTTTTTGGTTTACTGGGGTTTCGATCCTACGGTCTGGTCGCTGAGTTGATTGTTGCAACAATCGGAGCAATTCTTCTCATTTTTCTCGCAGGAATCATTAAAAAGCGATAAGAATTTATCCCATTGTCCTCAAGGCAATGGGTGATTTTTTTTGTCCTAATCTAGTTCTACCCCATCACCTAACTCAAAATTAGAGCTAACACCTTGTACGTCATCATTTGCTTCCAAATTATCTATGAGTTTCATTACTTTTTCTGCGGTTTCCCTGTCATTCACTTCGACTGTAGTCATTGCAATGTATTTGATTTCCGATTCTTCCATCGAAAGACCCTTTGAAGATAGAGCAGATTGAACTGCCTCATAATCAGAAGGACTGGTAAGAACTACGTACATACCATCATTGACCTGAATATCTTCAGCACCGGCACCTAAAGCGATGTCAAAGAGTGCTTCTTCAGAGATTTGCTCCGATTTTAAGGTCAATTGGCCTTTCCTTTCAAACAAACGAGAAACTGCGCCCGCATTTGCGAGTGAACCTCCTAGTTTTGTAAGGATACTTTTGATTTCGGGAGTTGTTCTGGATTTTTTATCTGTGAGGACATCTACCATGATGGCAACTCCACCTGGCGCGTAACATTCGTAGAGACACTCTTCGTAGATCATACCTTCCAATCCGCCCGTTCCTTTCTTGACGGCTCTCTCGATATTGTCCTTTGGCATATTTGCCGCTTTTGCTTTTGTGATCGCAAGTCGGAGTCTTGGATTGCCTTCGGGGTCACCACCACCTTCTTTTGCCGCAACGGAAATTTCCTTCGCAATTCTTGTAAAGATTGCGCCTCTTTTTGCATCAATTGCACCTTTCTTTCGGCGGATGGTTGCCCATTTCGAGTGTCCTGACATTGTTGTCTCCCAAAGCTAGAATTTTGCCTTTGAACTTTTTTTCAACAGATTTCCCTATTAGCCTAGTTTCTTGACTCATGGACAAATGTCCGAAGTACTGTAAAAAAAACCACTAAAGGCAACCCATGATTGATTTCTCAATTACCGATGAACAAAAAGCCCTCCGCGATTTAGCGCGTGATTTCGCAAAAAATGAAATGATTCCGAAAGCGGAGCACCATGACCACACGGGTGAGTATCCAAAAGAAATTCTAAAGAAAGCTTTTGATGTGGGCCTCATGAATATGCACATTCCTGCAGAGTATGGTGGCGCAGGATTGGGTGTTCTTGACGAATTGATTGCCTCTGAAGAGTTATTTTTTGGCTGTTCGGGAATGGCGACTGCGATCCTTGCAAATAATTTAGCATTAGCACCCGTTTTGTTAGGTGCAAGTCCAGAAACTATGAAAAAATTCATCCAACCGATGACGGAACAATTTATGTTGGCTGCCTATGCTGTAACGGAACCAGGTGCGGGATCCGACGTAGCTGGAATTCGAACTACAGCAAAACGAGTTGGTGATGAATATGTAATCAACGGTTCTAAAATGTGGATTACAAACGCAGGACACGCGGATTGGTTTTTTGTCTTAACAAAAACTGATCCTAATGCTGGTCACAAAGGAATGACTGGGTTTATCGTCGATGCCAAAACTCCTGGTATAATCCTCGGCAAAAAAGAAAAGAATATGGGACAACGTTGTTCCGACACTCGTTCCGTTACATTCGAAGAAGTGAAAGTTCCAAAAGAGAATATGATCGGAAAAGAGGGAGAGGGATTTAAGATCGCGATGGGTGCGTTTGACCAAACTCGTCCTGCGGTTGCAATTGGGGCAGTGGGTGTTGCCAGAGCTGCACTAGAGCATTCTGTTCGTTATGCGAATACAAGAAATGCATTTGGTAAACCAATTTCCGTAAACCAAGGTGTTAGTTTTATTTTGGCAGAGATGGCAAGAGACATTGAAGCCGGCAGACTTCTCTGTTGGCAATCAGCTTGGCTCATCGATAAAGGATACAGAAATACCTACCAAGCGTCCATCGCAAAAGTTTTCTGTGCGGATATGGCAATGCGCGTGACTACTGATGCTGTTCAAATATTTGGAGGGTATGGATTTAATGAGGAATACCCAGTAGAAAAATTGATGCGAGATGCAAAAATTTTCCAAATCTACGAAGGGACATCCCAGATCCAAAGAGTGATCATTTCCAAATTCTTAAATGACGGCGTAGGAATCGAGAACCCAAACCTATAATTTAGGTCGGGTATGTTATTTTATATTCTTAAGAGATAACATACCCGTGGTCCTTTTAATTGACAATTACGACTCTTTCTCTTATATCTTGTTTCAATACCTCAAAGAAATCTCGGATATCCTCGTTATTCAAAATGACGAGCCACTGCCAGCATCCTATCTATCACGCATATCATCCGTTGTGTTGTCTCCTGGCCCAGGTTTACCTCAGACCTCAGGTAGATTAATTGAATACACAAATTATTTTTTGGGAAAACTGCCCGTTTTAGGTGTTTGTTTAGGCCACCAAACCATTGCTCAAATAGCTGGCGCAGAACTTATTCAAACTAAAGAAATCTTCCATGGAAGGACATCTCAAGTAATGCACCAAGGAATAGGTATTTTTAGGAATATACCGAGCCCCTTTGTCGCAAATAGATACCATTCCTGGGCAGTTTCCTCAAATAAGTTACCAAAAGAATTGGAAGTCCTAGCAGAATCAGAGGATGGTGTCATTATGGGATTCAGGCACCGAAAGTATAAGAACACATATGGTGTACAGTTCCATCCAGAATCTATTTTAACGGAACATGGCAAAACCCTTTTGTCTAATTTTTGCAAGGGTTTCTAGAAGATGAAATACTTTCTGAGACTTCTATCTTACTCATTCCATTACAAAAACAGGTTTCTTTTAGGGTTATTATTTGCACTTCTCACTGCGGTTTTGAATGGTATTTCCCTTACTGCACTCATCCCACTGTTTGATTCTCTAGGAAGCGACCGTAATAAGAGATTTCATTTAGACCTTACTCTGCCTGAAAAAACAATTTTAGTTCAGGAAGTCCTCATGGGTTCTGACAGTTTGGATGGACTCGAAAGAATCAAACGTCAGATCATTTCGGTAAAACTTCAAATCAATGAGCTCACCCAAGATATGGAACCCAGGGAGGTTGTTTGGGCCGTATGCATTGCAGTGTTTCCATTGTATCTTTTAAAATTAGGTACGTATCTATTGTCTGTTTTTTGCATTGCGACTGCTGGTTATAAGGCCGTAAGAGACATCAGACAAGAACTTTTTCAAAAAGTTCAAAGGCTTCCCCTTACCTATTTTTACAAAGAAAAAACTGGTCTCATCATGAGCCGAGTTGTTAACGATGCAGAAATTGTGGCGGCGGTCATTTCGAGTAATCTTCGTGATGCGGTCATCAACTTCTTTTACGTTCTGACCCATTTACTGATTTTGATTTATTTGAATTCCGAACTTTTGATTTTAGCTTGTATTACCATTCCTGTTGTTATACTACCAGTAACGTTGTTTACCCGTAAAATTTCATCATCTACTGCAAGATTTCAGGAGAAACTTGCAGATTTAAATGGGCATATACAAGAATTTATATCCGGGATCAAAGTGATTCGATCTTTTAGGCAAGAAAGGAGAGATACTTTAAAATTTCAGGATATAAATCATAAAGTTTTCAAAAGGACTTTCAAGGGGCAATTCTATTTGCAAATGGCACCTAGCCTCGTTGAATTAACATCATCTATCGTGGTTCTCGGATATTTCGCATTAGGTGCAAAATTTATTTACTCAGGCAGATTCACCCAAGGTGAGTTTATGGCTTTTTTACTTACCTTACTATTTTTATTACGCCCTCTTACCCAACTCTCCCAAATGGTGGGAAAAATTACCCAAGCGAATTCAGCAGGAAAGAGAATTTTTGAAATAATTGACCGTGATTCTGAGATTGAGGAACGAGAGGGTGATTTAGTTCTTGAAACTGTTCGCGAGGGAATTCGGTTTGAATCAGTCCAGTTTGCCTATCCAGGCACCAACCAACAAGTTTTAAAGGGAATCGATTTAGATATCAAACTCGGCGAAACATATGCATTTGTCGGAACCAGTGGTAGTGGTAAATCTACACTTATGGATTTAATTCCAAGATTTTTTGATCCGACTCAAGGCAAGATCTCAATCGATGGTAATGATATTCGAAATTTTTCTCTAAAATCGTTACGTAGTAAGATCGGGATCGTTACCCAAGAGATTTTTCTCTTTCATGGAACCATCGCTGATAATATTGCCTATGGAACTGGGGCAGCATCAAGAAAGGAAGTTGTTCGTGCCGCACGGCTAGCAAACGCACATGATTTCATTACCAAAATGGAGAATGGTTACGACAGTATGATAGGCGTTAGGGGTCTTGATCTGAGTGGTGGACAACGACAGAGACTTGTAATTGCACGGGCCCTTCTTCGCAATGCAGAAATTATGATTCTCGATGAAGCTACAAGTGCGTTGGATGCTGAATCGGAGAGACTTGTTAGTCGTGCCCTAGAACGTTTATTTAAAAACCGAACAACATTCATTATAGCACACAGACTTTCAACAATCCGTCGGGTAAAAAATATAATAGTTGTAGAAGATGGTGAGATTCGAGAACGAGGTGATCATGATTCACTTCTACAAATAGGCGGGCTATATAAAAAGTTTTATGAAAGCCAATTCGTGGAATCAGAAGGATAAAGATGAAAAAAGTTCTAATTGTTGATGATAACGATCGTTATGCGAATAATTTAAAAATCTATTTTGATTCGTTAAAAATTTCAAATGACCGAGCCGTAGATGCTAAAGAAGGCTGGGAATTGTTTCAAAAGAATTTTGATTACGATATGGTCATTTCCGATATCACGATGGAAACACAAACTTCTGGTCTTTGGTTGATGCGTAAGATTTTTAAGTCTGGTTATACGGGAATATTGGCAATTGCATCCACAGGATTTGATGTATGGGGAGTTATGGGTTTTTCTAAATATTTCTTAGTTTGGTTTTGTGGGCTTCATTGGATGATACCTAAAGTTCCGCTGAAGAACGGAACCGTAAAATGGGTGCCCACTGCAAAAGTTAAAAACCAAATCAATCCCGAGGGTTTGATTTAGTATCTGCTTCGGGATTGAAAAGGTTGGAATGTTTTCCTTTTTTTATATTGGAATACTTTCCTTCCTTCCCATCGGAGCCAAGTTTTTTTACTTCGATAATATCCAGTTTTGGATAAAACACCCAACCTGAGACAAAGGATTCTCTTGCTCCAGGAAGAGTAGATTCCATTTTCAATTGGATGTATTTGTCTGTGAGAATATCCTCGCCAATGCGCACTGCAAATTCCTTTTTCGTTTCACCGAGAACGAATCCAATTTCCTTTGCTTTGATATAACTCACAGGTTTTGAACGTTCGTTAGGTTCCTGTCTAAGAAAATCATCTTCAATTAAAATTATTGCATAACGTCCAAATGCTTTCCTTCGAAGTAATGCTTCACCGATTCGTTTTGCAACTCTCTCATCTTGAGAGTTTTCATTGATTCGAATCAAAGCTAATGTCGCAGAGAGACTTGGGTTTTTTTCAATTTTTTCAATGGCCAATAGAGATAGAGTAGGCTCTTCTTTTACTACCCTCTCTAGAACTCGAAGACTATCTCTAGTTCCATGAATTGCTAGAGATTCAATGACTGCTTCTTTAATTTCTGGTTCTTCCGACTTTAGAAATCGTTCATATATTTCAATATCTGCAGGTACGTGATTGTATGCAAGTCCACGCAATGAACTACAAACAATAATCACATATTCAGAATTTAAACCCGTGCTTAGAATCATCTCTCTGCCGGCTGGATCTTTCGTTTTTCCGAGTCCCTCGTAACTTACGGCAATCACTTCTGGATCTTCTGCCTTTGTTCCAGCGATAAAATAAGAGAGAGACCGTTTGTCTCCAATCTCTGATAGAGCTTTGTATGCTGACGGGCGAACTTGGTAGCCATCCTTGTCGATTGCAGATTGAAGTGCCACTCTTCCTGCTCTAATTCGCCCCAGAGCTAAGGCAGCTGCTGCTCGAACCCGAGGAATCGGATGTGTAGTCAGAATTTTTTCGAGACTTCTATGATTTCTAAAATACTCTTGTTGGAAGACTTGAACCAAACCCTTTTTAATCTGTTCTGTATACTCTAAATCTTTTTTTTCTTCATCCGATAGATTGTCCTCTTGCTTTCGGATTTCAGAATCTATCATCTCGTTTGCCTTGCCCGTAACTTTCGTTTTACGATTCACTCGTTTGATTGAGATTTCTGTTTTTTTCTCCTTTTTAGCTGGTTGAACAGTATCTATTTTTTTATCATTATCTCCATTTATATTCGGATCAGAATCTAATACCGTACTTTCATCCTTCTTGTTTTTCTCGGAATCAGATAAAGTCTCATCATTTTTATTAATTAGTTGTGAATCTGCATAATTATTAGCATCGGCTCTTAAATTTCGGAGGGAAGATTGAATAGCAGGTGCACGTGATGATATACTATTTAAAGAAGATGAAAGTTCGCCAAGTTCCCTTGTCACACGGCCTATCATGGGTCCATCAAAATCGTTTGGTACGTCTTTAATCAATTCAGTGAGCTTCACCTGTGTTTCTGGGAGGCTTGCAACAATTTTTGGAAGATCGTCCTCGACAGCCGCGGCTGCTTCCATTTCTTTTTGTACTGGTTCACCCACAGTTTTTTTTGAATCAGCCCGAATGGCTACGGCTTCAGCAAACTCTAATGTAGAAAGAGCCATGTGCGCTTCCTTTATTAATTCATCATACTTACGATTTTTAGTTTCTGTAATTAGAATTGGGTTGTTCTTGTAAGGATCTAGATCAGTCCCTTGGTAAGCACGTAACTTGGGTGCAACATCTGTAAGTTGGTAGGGTTTACTTGTAGTACAATTTACAAACAAGGAAAGAATTAGCGAGAGTCCCGTAAGTAAAATTATGTCTTGACCCTTTCTGAAATTATGATAGCCTGCTTCCATACTTTGAATATCGGATAACTACTATAAGTAAAATTAGCGGCAATCTGTCAGGTCTTAAGCCAAACCAGATAAAAAAGTTAAAAACTCTCTCCGAAAAGCGAGTTCGTGAGGATTTCATCATAACTATGGAGCTTGCTCGTAGTGTTGGTGAGGTTTCAATTGAGATTGGACGGCAAATTGGTGTTCTGATCGACAGGCCGGGTTATGTCACACATCTGATTATAGGCAATGACCACTCCATTGAAATTCCCCATTTAGATAGATACCGAGTGGCTCATTCCAGATTGCGAGGCCTCCGCCTTTTTCACACCCACCTCAAAGATGAGAGCCTCAACCAAGAAGATTTAATGGACCTGGTGCTAAACCGTTTTGATTCCATTACGGCTGCGTGTATTGATACCAACGGGGTTCCCAAGTTTTTTTATTCCGCGTATATGAATCCTGATCCTGAATCGGAGTTACCTTGGATTTTGACAGATCGAAAATTTCCCGGTCAACTAAGAGAAGGTTATGCGACGGAAATAGATGCATTAGAATCTGAGTTCACGAAAAAAACTTCCAATCTGAAAGCTTCTCAAAAAGAAAACAGGGCTTTTCTTGTGGGTGTTTATGAACCAAGAAAGATGAAACGAAGTCCTGAACATTCCATGGACGAATTAAAAGAGCTTTGTCGAACTGCTGGCATCCATGTTGTGGATACCTATGTTCAAAAAAAAGACCCCGATCCAAAAACAGTTGTAGGAAAAGGAAAACTCCAGGAAATTATTTTGAAGTCTGTACATAAAGATATCGAACATCTGATTTTTGATTTAGAACTCTCGCCTGCCCAAGCTAAAAAGATATCCGATGCCAGTGATCTAAAAATCATTGATAGGACTCAGTTGATCTTAGATATCTTTTCAAAAAATGCAAAATCGAGGGATGGTAAATTACAAGTAGAGCTTGCCCAATTGAAGTATTTAAAGAATCGTCTTTCTGAGTTAGATGACAATATGAGTAGGCTAACGGGGGGAATTGGTGGGCGGGGACCTGGAGAGACAAAGCTAGAAATTGGCAAACGGAGAGTGGAAGAAAAGATTTCCCGCCTTGAAAATGAATTAAAAGATCTCAAACGAAGGCGAGAACTCAATCGGAAGTCTCGATCTAGAAACGAAATTCCTATCGTTGCTATTGTCGGTTATACCAATGCCGGAAAATCTACGCTACTCAATGCACTTACAAATTCCAGTGTTATTGCCGAAGATAAACTTTTTGCTACCCTGGATCCTACCACGAGACGAATTCGATTTCCAGAAGAGCGTGAGATTATCATCTCAGATACTGTGGGTTTTATCCATGATCTACCTCCTGATTTATCTATGGCATTCAAAGCTACCTTAGAGGAATTAGGTGACGCAGATCTACTGCTTCACGTTGTTGATATCAGCAATGACAATCACACAGAACAGATGGAGGCTGTGGATTCCATTTTAAACTCTCTAAACTTAAATGAAATTCCAAGACTTATTGTATTTAACAAGTCGGATCAACTTGATCCAGAGAAAATTGAATCCTTAAAAAAAGCCAATGCGATTTTGGTTTCTGCCTATTCAAGAGATGGACTGCAAGACCTGTTGGATCTAATCGAAGTAAAACTTTGGCAGAACAAGCTTTCTAAAAAAATAGCAAGCTAGTAAGAGATCAGTTTCGTTTCCAGTTAGAAATTGCTTCTTTTCTGCTAGAATATACTTCTACTTTTTTTGGCAGATCCATCAAACGAATCACGTTATCGAGAAAATGGTTGAGTCCGCCTATCATAATTCGTCCAGATTTGGATTCTACGGTTTTGATGATACCGATCAGGGTTGCAACGCCTATACTATTGATGTATTCCAATTCCGAAAGATCCAATATCAAATTATAGATTTCTTCGCGGAAGATGAGCGATATATTTTTATTTATATCATAAGCGTTTGTGTTAGTTATTTGTCCTTTGAATTGAACTACTAAAACCGAATCTGAACCTGATTGGATCACTTCCGTTCCCAATGTGAGAGCCGTAAAATTTAGGAAGTTCATAGATAGATTATAACTTCTCGAGAATGCGAATGGCTACCGTTTTTTCACGGATTATTTCTTTCATCGAATCAATTTCTAACAGAGATTTTTGAAACTCGCCTTCCGTTGCCGAATGAGTTACAACGATTACTGTCACAGGTTCGACTTTAGATTCCTTTTGCTGAACGGAAGCTATGGAGATATTGTGTTTTCCTAAGATTTTTGAAATTTCGGCGAGGACCCCCGGTTTATCAACAGTAGTAAACCTTAAGTAGTATCTAAGTGAATTTTTTTCCTGAGGGAAAGGGACAGATTCTAAGAACAAATTGTTTTCTTTTTGGATCGAAGGATTTCCAATTCGACCTGCGTAATAGATGATATCGGAAAGTACAGCACTTGCCGTGGGCAAACCACCAGCACCTTTCCCTGTTACCATTCCCGAATCTGCTTCTTTTGTCTTATAGAAGACCGCATTTGATTCATTCATCACATTTGCCAATGGATGCTCTAAAGGAATGAGAGTGGGGTGGACTTTTGTAAGTATTCCTGCTTCCGTTTTTTTGGAAATTCCAAGTAACTTCAAACGGTAACCCATCGATCGAGCAGAACGGATATCGACGGATTGCAGTCTCGATATCCCATCCGTCTCAACGTTGGAAAAGGGGATATACTCCCGAAAGGCAAGACTTGCTAGGAGGGAGATTTTATGACCTGCATCGATACCTTCGACATCAAAAGTAGGATCCGCTTCTGCAAATCCTAATTCTTGCGCCTTCGCGAGAGCTGTGGAATAATCCCAGTTCTCTTGCTCCATTTTAGTTAGAATAAAATTAGTGGTGCCATTGAGAATCCCAGACACGACCTCAAACTCACATGATGCGAGTCCGTCCCTTAAAATGCGAATGATGGGTATCGATCCAGCAACGGCGGCTTCATATCCGATCTCAGCGCCTGAATTTTTAGCAGTTGAGAAAAGCTCTCTTCCTTTCTCCGAAAGAAGAGCTTTGTTTGCTGTGACAACAGTTTTGCCGGAGAGAAGCGCTGAAGACACTGCGTCGTAAGCTAACGTAGTTCCACCCATCAGTTCCACAATCATGTCAAGATCCGAACGTTTTGTAACAGAAAGAACATCATTGGTTACTGGAATTGATACTTTTCCACTCAATTTTTCGGGGCTTCGGGTCGCGATTTCCGTCAATAATAAGTCAATTCCATACCTTTCTCGAATTGAGGTTAGGTTTTTTTCTAAAAGCTGGATTAGGCTTGTGCCCACAACCCCTGCGCCGAGTAGACCTATGCGAACTTGTTTCATCTAAGATCAGCTTTTCGTAGGAGAAAGGGAAACACACTTAAAAAAAAATTAAAAAAAAACAAAATTGAGAAGAACTTCTTCAGCTTTTTTGAAATGTATGAGATAACTAATAATAGAATTGTCTCCCAAGTAAGGATAGTCTATATGGCAACGAAAAAATCATCACGAGCAGCAAAGAAAAAAACTGCCCCTAAAAAAGCGGCAAAAAAGCCAGCAAGCGCTTCCAAAGCACAGAATGTAAAGAAAGAACAGACATTGTTCTTTGCAAATGACGAATCAGCGCAAGCAAGTCTCCAGTCACCGGTTCCTGCTTCAGAATCATCCGAAACTTCTGAAAAAGAAGCAAGCAACGGTGTTTACATGTTCCTCGTGCTAGCGGGGGTTCTAGCAATTGCATATTTGGGATATTCCAAATGGCAAAACTCGAAAAAGGAACCTGTAGCAGTCGAAACCAAACAAGAAGTAACTGCACCGAAGGCGGAAGAAAAACCAGTCGTTGAGGAAACTAAAAGCGAGGAAGTTGCTACACCATCGGCTGGATTTTTAACTGACAAAATTTCTAGCAAGAAATGGAATGATGCAGCATCCTATTGCAAATCGATTGGAGGAAACCTTCCAACCAAACAAGAGTTGGTGGATTTCGCTAAATCGGCGCCAGCAAAATTGAAAGAGAACACGGACAAGTATTGGACTAGTATGGAAGACGGGAAGAAAAGTGCGTTCGCAACACGACTTTCCAATGGAAAAACTAGCAGCTTGACAAAGGTTACAGAAACAAAAGTTCTCTGTAAAAATTAATTTGAGTTAGATTGGATAGGGGCAAGTATTTCATTCCTGATTTTTAAAGCTAAGTCAGTGGAAGCAAATGGTTGCCCTTGTTCATTTGTAAGATAAAAACTATCCTTTGCGCGCCCCGTTTTAGCGTCCGTTTCAATGGTGGCGCTCAGGATGTTTACATGATTTTGCATTAAAATTCTGGAAACATAGTAGAGAAGACCTCGTCCCGCACTCGATTCAAGATAAAGGCAAGTTTGCTGTTTGTCCGGTAGATCGCTGAAAATGAATTCTGGATTTTCTCGGAAAAAGGTTCCAATTGCTGGTTCCTGGATCTGTAGCTTTTCTAAAATTTCTTCAAACTTTGTATTTTTTGAAAACAGAGAGTCCATCATCATTCCCAATTGAAAGGCAGCTTTGGTCGTATCCTGGCCTTCCGCTTGCAAGATAAAGGAATCGATCGTGTATTCTATTCCATTTTCATGTGTCGTCGAAAGCTCTCCAGATAGAATGTCCAATTTTAAGGCATAAATAATAGTCGCTATACGGTGGAAAGTTCCAATTTGTGTTGAATCGGTTTTAAGCGAAATTAAGATATTGTCTTTTTCTCGTTTGTATTGGAACTCAATCAATGCTTTCGTTGCTCTTTCCCATCGATTGTACACATCTCAAATAAATTTCAATCAAAAGCTTTTAAGAAAATGAGCCGATGATAAGAAAAGACGATATGAAAAAGGTCTTAGGATTCATAATTCTGCTTACTTTGGCAACGATTTTACATTCTCAAGAAGAAAGTAATGAAGAGTCACCATTCGCGACGACATCAAAATCCACGATGTTATGGAAAGGTGATGTTGTTGGTGTTTATAAAAATAGAATGTGGATTAAGGTTCGAATCTATCGAAACCAAAAGATTAGTAAACTATCACTGAAAGAATTAAAAGGTAAATTCACCGAAAAGAAAGAATACCCCGTTTTTCAGAAAAGCACCGAGATTCTTCAAGGAACGTTTCTTGTACGAGAGACAATCTTTGAAGAAAAGAATATCAATAGTAAGAATCAGTTTTTTGAGATTGTTTTGGTTGGAGATTATTTACCGGATTCCAATTCAAAGATTAAAGAAGTAACCACAGACACATATATTGCTAGTTTTATCCAAGAAGATTTTTATAGAGAGCCAGATGCCTTTTTTAAAGGCAGATACACTCCGCCTAGGAAATCAATTTTTCATAATAAAGATAGAAAAGAGATGGTTTTAGTCTCGCGAGGTCTTTTTTTGTATGGTCAAGGAACGGATCCTGTCAGTGATAACTTTAACCCTTATTTTCTAGACCCAAAGACATCAACTTTAAAGGAAATTCCTTCCTTCTACATTGACAAGTATGAAGTTACTAATGCTGAATATTCTTATTTTTTAAAACAGACAAACACTGCTCCGCCTCCTCATTGGATTGGGGGCAGATTTCCTTCCGGCGAAGATGATCTCCCTGTCATTCATTTAACCTTTCGTGAAGTAGAAAAATATGCCGCCTGGGCTGGGAAAAGAATACCAAATGAATTTGAATGGGAAAAGGCAGCTCGAGGGCCAGGCGTAATTGAATATGTAAATAGAGATGAAAGTTTAGGGTATCAGATAATCGCTACAAAATATCCTCATGGTGATGAATTCGATCCGCTCTACTGCGTTACAAGAGAATCGAAAGTGGAAAAGCCCGTATCTGTCTATGAACTTTCTACTGAAGGTAGCAGTCCGTATGGAGCCATCGGTATGTGTGGCAATGCACCTGAGTGGACCTCTAGTTATTATGAACTCTATCCAGGTCACCATATCAAAAACTTTGCATTTGGAAAAATCTATAAAGTCATCAGAGGAGGTGGGTTTTCAGAATCGGCAAAACATTCTAGTGCGATTGCAAGATCTTATGGCGGAATACCAAATTTAGGAGAGGATAGACGAGCTGGTTTTCGATTGGTTGTGGATTATAGAGACTAGTTTGGTTCTTTTTTACCTAATTTTTTACAAAGTTTAGCCAACAATTCCTGTTCTTCGGGAGTGAGATTACTGAATTCATTTGTAATTCGTTTTACATGATCTGGAAAAATTTGTTCAATTAATTTTTTCCCATTTGTTGTTAGATGGACTGTTATATACCTTCTGTCTTCGACGCCACGAACTCTTTCTACTAAATTCCTTTTCTCCAAGTTGTCAATAACGAGCGTTATATTACCTGTACTTTTTAGAATTTTCCCTCCCAGTTCCTTTTGGCAAAGAGGGCCAAGATGGTATAAAGTTTCTAGAACTCCAAACTGGCTTTCCGAAATCTGGCTTTTGGAAAACTCAGCTGTCACTCTCGATGAGAGAGACTCGGATGCCCTTTTGAGCTTAATAAAGGCATCGAGAGCTTGGATTTCTTTTTTGGAACCTTTGAATTTAGTGCCCATTAGTTTAATATCAAATTATCAAGGCTTAAAGGAATCGTCAAGCCCTTTCCAATTGAAATTAATAGTATTTCGTCTCGACAGTATATTCAACGTTTACCACTTCATTGGGCTTAACTGGTACGTCGACATAGGCTCTTGTCGCTGACTCTTTCGTAAATTTATAATTGCTTTTTGTAATCGTCCAATCCCCGTATAAACTTGCATAGAATCGAACTTCAATAGCTTCTTTTTTACGATTTCGTATTTCGGCTGAATAGGATGATTTATCTCCACGGGAGATTTTAAAACTTTCTTGCGATAGCTTTTTGCCATTTGCAACAACATCAAAAGCTTGGCCAGTCGTGATTTTTACTTCTTCATTTTCGGGTGTATGGTCGATTGTGTCTTCACCTAAAAGTTGTTGGCGACCTTTTGAGTCAGCCTTAAAAACTCGCACCACTCCACTTGGAAGAGGTCGTCCTAAATTATTCTTTTTCGCATTTTTGAAGATATATTTTACGTTTGCATTGTTGAAATTTTTTTCATTGCCTTCATACATAGGGAGATTTTCGAATACAAAGTATTTTTTAATTTCTACACCTTCTGATTGGAAAAGCTGCACTTGTTTTGTTTGGTTATAACCAATATTTGTTGGTTGATCGAGGGTATAGAGATAGTATTCGGAAAGATTCTCTTGTGCAAATTCAGGAGCGCTATCGTTGGCTTCATACTCTTTCATAACCGACTTTTTGGAGACACGGAGGGATTGTTGGTATTCATTGCGGTTAGATATCAGTTGAACCTTTCCTGCAACTAATTGGAGAGTTGCTTGGTTATATTCCGTTCCTGATTGGTTTGTAAGTGTGACCCAAGAATTCAAACCGCAAATCGATTCATCTTTATCAAGAACTAAGATATAATCAGCGGACCAACCTAGACCTTGGGTTTGATACGATACTTCCAAATTTTGAGCTTTCTCTGTCTCATTCTTCAATTTCCAAACTAATGTCGGTTTAGCGAATAGATTTTCTGGAATCGTAGGAACTGTTACCCTGCCGTCATAACCTAATGAAATCTCATTCCCTATTTTATAAACGGGACTTCCATTATTTGCGATCAGTGTGGCTTTGATCGATGATTCCTTCTTTTCGGTTTCTCGATAGAGAGTTACCTCTTTGCCGATATATTTGTCCATCAGACGAGAAGGCGAGATAAGGTCGTATTCATAATTCTGCTCAAAAACAGTGAGTTTTTTTGAGTCCTCACCTTTAACACGAACCGTCTGAGGGATAATCTGCGCGGGGACATCTTCAAATCTAAGTGTTCGGATTCCTTTCGGAAGGTTTATATTTCGAGTCTCGCGAACAAGTCCGATCCCTCCATTGTAGATAGTGACACTTAATGATTTTTGATCTTCGTTTGTAGATTGATCAAAACTGGGGTTCGATATCGTCGGATTAGCAATCGATACTAGGATCAAAAGGTTTAAAAGGAAAAGAAGTTTAGATTTCATAAAGGATTTCCTCAAGCAAAGCTCAAGTCTTTCGTTTTAAAAAACGAATGCAACTAAAAACAGAACAAAAAAACTGCACACAAAGAGGATTCATATGTCAAAATCAGTCAAAATCGGTGTGATCGGTGGAACAGGTTTATATTCCATCGATGGTATGGAAATTTTGGAAGAAGTCTATCCTGACACTCCCTGGGGAAAACCTTCAGACAAAATCACAATTGGTCGATTCAAAGGAAAAGAAATTGCATTTCTTCCTCGCCATGGCAAGGGTCATTTTTTAAATCCAAGTGAAGTACCGGTCAGAGCGAATATTGCCGCCTTAAAAGCATTAGGCGTTGAAGAGATTATTGCATTCAGCTCTGTGGGAAGCCTTCGAGAAGAAATTGCTCCCCGAGACTTTGTAATTCCTTCTCAAATCATTGATAGAACAAAGTCAAGACCAGCTACTTTTTTTGAAAATGGTATGGTAGCTCATGCACCATTTGCTGATCCGTTTTCCTTTGGACTTGCAAAAAAAGTAGAAAAGGCTGCGTCATCTATCGAACTTAAAATTCACACAAATAAGACTTT
This sequence comes from Leptospira sp., assembly GCA_027533185.1. Taxonomy (GTDB): domain Bacteria; phylum Spirochaetota; class Leptospiria; order Leptospirales; family Leptospiraceae; genus Leptospira_A. The sequence continues at coordinate 309,889 of JAPZTS010000001.1, forward strand.
GGTTTGTATGGAAGGTCCCCTCTTCTCGACAAGGGCAGAATCTCATATGTATCGTTCTTGGGGTGCAGATATCATAAACATGACCGTACTTCCGGAAGCAAAACTCGCTAGAGAAGCCGAAATTTTATACCAAATGGTTTGTATGTCGACGGACTATGACTGCTGGAAAGAGGATGAAGAACATGTTACATTGGAGATGGTATTACAAAACTTAGGACAAAACGCTGAGACAGCTAAACGACTGTTATCTGCTCTTGTAGATCACCTAGGTGTTTCGGATGATACGTCACTGGTTGGATCAACGAAATTTTCTCTCGTAACATCTGAGGAAAAAAGAAATCCAGAACAGATACAGAAGTTAAAATACTTATTTCCGACTTATTTTTAAATTAGATACGTTTTTTAAATATTTTGAGAAGCAGACTCTAGAGTCGGAAAAATTTGAAGAAGGCTTTTTAGTTTTGTCAATTCTAGTACATAACGTACTTTTTCTGAGGGAGAGACAAGGCGTATAAAGCCTTTATTTTTAGAAATTCTCGAGTGTATTCCCAAACATACGCCCAGACCAGAGCTGTCAATATAACTGACTTGTTCGAAATTCAAGAAAAAATAAAGTATTCCTTTCGAGATAAGATTTTCAAGGTTTTCTTTTATCGCTTGTGAATTGTATAGATTGATTTCGCCGGAAAGTTCAAAAAGGATTGAACCAGGGGGAAGAGGTACGTGTTTCTGTTGGATCACTTCCATTTTGAAGTCACCACTTTCGATAGAGTATTCGTCCCAATTCTCGATCATTTACTTACTTCTCTAACTCCGTCAGAAATCTCAAACTTATAGAAGTTTAATGGAAGCCCATACTTTTGTTGATAACTTTTTTTGATTTGTGGCTCCATTTGTGAAAAATTTTCCTTTTTGTCCAGCACTAAGAGACACCCACCAAACCCGCCTCCAATCATCCTAGCACCAATTACTCCGAGAGATTTGAGAGAATCTGCCAAGAAATCCATTTCTTCACAGGAAACTTCAAAATTTTTGGATAAGGAGGCATGGGCTTCAAACAATTTCTCACCAACCAAAATGAAATCCCCTTTTTCTAGACCTTGGATGACTTGTTTGGTTCTTTCGCGTTCGGACAAAACATGTTTAGTCCTTTTGATTTCATTTTCTGTCAGACCATAAGACAGAAGTTCGTCTGTCTTAATGTTTATTTCATATAAGTTCTGGTATTGCGGATTTTTTTTCTGTATCTTCTTAAGAGCAGCTTCGCATTCTTCTCGTCTCGTATTGTAGGCACTATCCTTTAGGCTATGCTTTACATTAGAATTGATAAGGTAGAATTCACAATCACCAAGGTCAAAGTTGTGATATGTAAATTTCAGCGAATCAGTATTAAGCGAAAGACAATGGTTTTTTTTCCCATGTGCTATTACAAATTGATCCATAATTCCACATTTTGTTCCAACAAAATGATTCTCCGCCTTTTGACCAATTAGAGAGATTTCCTCTTTTGATAAACCAAGAGAAAAGATACCGCTAACAGCGAAACCTACAACTACTTCTAATGCAGCAGAAGAAGAAAGTCCAGCTCCTTGAGGAATGTCTCCATCGATGAGCAGATCAAATCCAGGAATCGAGTTTCCAAGCTTCTCTATTTCAACAAGAACCCCTAAAATATAATCAGCCCAATGTGAATTGGGAAGAGGAGAAAATGGATGTTTGACACTTACAGTTTGGGAGAAGGATACGGAATGAAATCTGTATTCATTCGAGTGGTTTGGTCGGATCCATACATCTACCGAAAAATCTATGGCTGCAGGAAGGACAATTCCGCCCAAATAATCGACGTGTTCACCAATGATATTGATTCGTGCTGGAGCTTGGAAATGCCTAACGGGTTCTCCATTTCTTCCAAATATCTCCTCAAAAGAATTCAAATTTTCTTTACTTCTATTCAAACTCACTTCATTTTCCTTAAGAAGCAATAATCTCAACAAGGACTATCTCATGTCGAATCTAAAAATATCAGATCGTTTTGTGAAACGTTTTGTCAGTGAACTTGATTTTCAAAAGACTCTAGAAGAAGCAGAAACTGCTAGGAAGACTCTTTTGGCTAAAACAGGTAAAGGAAACGATTTTTTGGGATGGATCGATCTACCTAAAAAAATCACCAACGAAGAGTTGCAAAGTATTAGATCAGCTGTCGAAACTATACATTCACATTCTCAGTATTTGGTGGTCGTAGGGATAGGCGGAAGTTACTTGGGTGCAAGAGCAGTCATTGAGGCGCTTAGTTCTGACAGCGACTTTTTTGAACCTTCGAAAAAATCGGTAAAGATTCTTTATGCCGGCCATCATTTGGATGCCGACTACCATTCAAAACTTTTGGCATTTTTAGAAACAAAAGATTTTTCGGTGAATGTCATTTCCAAATCAGGAACGACTACCGAACCCGCTATTGCCTTCAGGTTACTTCTATCGCTTTTAGAGCGGAAGTATGGAAGAGAGAATGTGAAAAATCGAGTTTTTGCAACGACGGATTCAAAAAAAGGTGCTTTAAAAAAATTGGCGGAAGAATACCAATTTCCGACCTTTATTATTCCAGATGACGTTGGTGGGAGGTTCTCAGTCTTAACGGCAGTTGGATTACTTCCAATTGCAGCAGCAGGCTATTCGATACACAAATTAGTTGATGGTGCAAAGTCGATGGCGGATGAATTGATTCAGGAATCCAATTCTCAGAATAATCTAGCCTGCGTTTATGCCGCATATAGAAATTTGCTTTATAGAAATGGTAAAAAAATAGAAGTTTTAGTCTCCTATTCTCCTGCCCTCGGATTTTTGCTAGAATGGTGGAAGCAGTTATACGGTGAAAGTGAAGGCAAAACTGGAAAAGGAATTTTTCCGGCATCCGTACAGCTTACAACGGATCTACATTCGATGGGTCAATATCTGCAAGATGGTGAACGTATATTATTGGAAACTGTTCTAAAAATACAATCACCTAAACAAGATATTTACCTAACAGAAAAATCGGAAGATGGCGATGGTCTGAATTATCTTGCCGGGAAAAAACTTTCTGAAGTAAATGAAAATGCAATGTTAGGTACGTTAATTGCTCATACAGATGGAAATGTTCCATGCCTTCAAATTGAAATTCCCAATTTAAGCGAAGAAAATTTAGGCCAACTGCTTTATTTTTTTGAATTTGCTTGTGGAATATCAGGTTATATGTTAGGTGTAAACCCTTTTGATCAACCAGGCGTAGAAGATTATAAAAACAACATGTTTGCTCTACTGGGAAAAAAAGGATACGAAACAAAAAAAGAAGAAATCTTAAAGCATTTCGAGTCTTAAAGAGATTTCAAAAAATTTAAAATTTTTTCTCGATCAAATTCAAATAAATTTTGATTCTGGAGCTTTTCCCAAAGCTCCTTTGTTCCTACATCAATTACTTTACCCAAAAAAATCTCTCCTGAAATTTCACCAGTCTCACTAAGCGTTTTAAAGATATCAGAAAGATCATAATACTCGTTTTTGTTTAAAGGAGATAGAATACTTGAATCAATGATAGCAAGTCCGATGTAGAACAAATTTCCATCACCCATAATTACTTTGTTATGTGAATCTAATTTTATCTTTGTATAATTTGTGCCATCGGGAAAAGGGCTAAGATATAGGTGTATTTTACTGCCTAATGGTAAATCAGTTTTTAACCTAAAGTCTTGACTAGGAAGTAGAATCGTGTCTGGATTTATCAGAACCAACTTAGTATTCAAATCAGAATCGGGGAGCGCAGTTCGAATTCCTCCTGCAGTGCCCAAAATTTTTTCTCTCTCTTCAGATATGAATAAGTTTAGATTTTTAAACTGTTTTAAATGGTTTGCTATCTTTTCGGAATGGTAATGGGTATTTATCCAAATTTTTTGTAAACCCCAAGAATTTACCAAATACAAACTATAGTCGATTAGGCGAATTCCATCTATTGATAACATAGGTTTGCACGTGTTTTTTGTTAACTCCCCCATTCGTTTACCAAAACCTGCTGCCAAAATAAATGCATTCATCTTCTATTTAAACTCTGAGTGAAATTCTAATTCATTTCTCAAAGACCTGACAAAAATGAACAACGAATCAGCAAACATACCTAATTGTATAATTTCTTCTAGTTGGTTAAGACATGAAAGTATAGATGGTTTGAATTTCATTTTTTGATGGTCTACTACCATCCTAAAGTAGGTACCCAATGCTTTAAATGATCTTTGTAAGGCTTGCAGATAGAATGCTTCCGTAAAACTTTTTGAAACATCCCTATTTTTAGATTTGAAATAATTTAATACTTCTTTTCGAGTTTCGCGTGGAAGTGGATAGTAAGCATCATACAAGATCGATGCCAAGTCGTATTGAGGGATACCCAAACGAGCGTCTTGAAAGTCAATTAAGCAATATTCATGGGTTGGATGAAGTAGAATATTTCTACAGTGGAAATCACGGTGGGTAAACACTTGTACTGGATATTGACCTAAGTAGGAAACAGTCTCATCTAAAAAGGCATTCATTTCCTGGGTCAGCTCTGTTTCAATTTTATACTTAAATCGAAACAAATCGTATTTTTCCTTAGTTAGGTTGATTTCAAAAGATAATTTCTCCGTATCAAAGCGTCGATTTAAAACAAGTTCAGGAGGATCGAGATTTTGAAGTTTGAGGAGGAGGTCGACTAAAACAGGTAGTTTCGTTTTGTATTCTGCCAGCGAAAGTGAACCAAAATCCTTATCTCCATCAAAGCTCATAGTTGTAATTCCCAAGCCAATGTTAGATGAATAAACATGAGGTACATGAACCTGAGAATCTTCTAAAAATTTGGATAGTGAGATAAAATCCAAATTCACAGAATCATCTAAACAAATTACGTATTCACCTTTGGTTGACTGTATCCGAAAATACCGACGCGTTGATGCTTCTTCTTGCAGAGGTTTTACCGAGGATATCTTTCCAAATTGGGATTCTATGTATTCAATTTGGTTTTCAGTAAAGAATGAGTTATTCAATTAGATTCGTACCTTATGAAAAGAAAAATGAAATTTTGAACCAACTCCAACTTTAGATTCAATTTGAAGACCAATTTCGAAAGTATCTATGAGTTGTTTTACCACAAACATTCCTAGACCAGTTCCCTTTCCTAATTCTTTTGTTGTAAAATATGGATCAAATATTTTTGACTTTGTTTCTTCAGTCATTCCTTCTCCATCATCTGTTACTTCCAAATGAATCTTTTCTTCCTTTGCATAAGTTTGAATTAAGATAGTTCCAATATTTTTTGTAGCATCAGCAGCATTGATCAAGACATTCGAAAGTAAAAGCGAAAATTGGTCCGGGTTCATTTGAATCTGCAATGGTTCGGCCGGCTCAATCCAATTGATCAGACAGTATTTTAATTTTGCGGTTTCTTTAAAGACATGGATTGTGTTTCTCACTTCGGTCACCATATCTATAATTTGATTCTTTTCACTAGTCTTATTTTTAGATTTACCCAATTGCAATAAATTTGATGTAAGTGCCCTCAGTCGTTCAGTTTGATTTAAAGTAACTTTTAGAGCCCGATCTTTTAATGCTGGATCAGCATTCTCTTTGACAGCCATTTCAACAAAACCTTGTATTGCGGTTAGGGAATTGTTTATTTCATGACCCACGCCAGCCGCAACAATGGATAAATATGCTCTTCTCTCTGAATCTATTAACTGCTCAACCATCATTTTTTTTTGTGTAACATCGCGAATCACGCCTGTAAAATACGAATCTCCATCAAGTATGTATGAACAAATGGCTATGTCGGCTAAAAACGTTGAGCCATCGGTTTTCAAAAGTGTTACATCCGATAATTGATGAGCAGTAGTATTATTTTTATCATCGAGTACACTTCCGATTTTTGTCATATACTTCTTCATTTTAGTTTCTGTAAAAAGCATATCTACATTCTGGCCAATTAACTCCAAAGGTTTAGTGTATCCAAACATTTTAAAGCTTGCTTGGTTTGCGGAAACAATAATCTACTTTGAATTTATCGTAATCACTGCATCACTTGTCGCATTAAGGATAGCTGCGTTTTGTCGATTTAGGTCAAGGTTCTGAGAACGAAGAGCCTTTTCTACTTTTTCGGACAAGTATAATTTTTCTTGTTCTTCGTCTTTTGTTGCCTTTTCACTTAATGCTCGTTTAACGACAGATAGAATTTGTGTTCTGTCAACGGGTTTTGAAATATATTCAAATGCCTTATAACGTATAGCCGATTCTGCCGACGAAAGATTCGGGTTTCCAGTGATTAAAATTACAGGGGTATTTATACGTTTATCAGAAATATATTTTATAAAGTCTATTCCAGACATACCTTTCATGAGTACGTCGGAAATAATAATCGAGTATGTATTTCCAGCCTCGATCTGTTCTATAGCATTCGCAACTGAATCACTTAGATCAATCGAATATCCTTCTCTTGAAAGAACTCGTTGTAAAGCGATTCGAATGTCCTCTTCATCATCTATGATTAGTATTCTATCCATTCTCTTCTATATGGGCTGGCAAATGAATTTCAATTTTCGTGCCTAGGTTAAACTTTGTCTTGATGAAAATATCTCCACCGTGGTCCTGCACGATCTTTTTAGATATGGATAGCCCTAGGCCCGTTCCTTGTTTGTTTCTACGTGTAGTAAACAAGGGTAAAAAAACCTTCTCGAGCGTGCTATCATCAATACCAGGTCCATTGTCTTCAATAGAAAATACAACCCAATCCTTTTTTTGCTCCTTGATTAGATCAATTCCAAGTTTGATTTTTGGATTTTCACGTGGTGTTTCCATTTCAGAGAGTGCATTGATTGCGTTCATTACGCAATTGATAAGAACCTGCTCTATTTCTTGCCATCGAACAAATAGCCCTGGCAAATTTGGTCCAGCATGTCTTGTAAATTCGATCTGCTTTTTTTTGCAACTTACTTCAACGAGTTCGCTGGCTCGAACTAAGATGTAATAAGGTGATACAAAATCTCTATTAGGACTTTCCATTCTTCCTAAATCTAAAAGGGCTCTAACCAAATCGCGAATCCGTTGGTTCGCCGACTCAATTTTTTTTAGTATACTGGTCCTAATTATAGGATCGTCTTCACCAACTGAAATTAAATCTTCCAGGTAAAGTAGGGAACTTTGCAATGGATTATTTATTTCATGTGCAAGACCAGCAGCAATTTCCCCGAGACTGGCAAATTTCATGGATTCAATAAGTTGTCTATCTATCTTTTTGCTCTCAGAAATATCTGAAAAAACCAACATCGCTTTTTTGTCTTTTGGATCAGGGCGACGAATAGGAATTATGCGAATTTCAAATATATGTTCCTGTTTTAAGATATCATATTCAAATTCCAATGTGTTCGTAATTTTTTCTTGGATTGTTTCTCTAATTTTTAAGAGTAGGTTTCTCTGTAGCGTCGTATCCAAAAAGGAAAAAATTAGTTCTCCTGACTCCAAACCTAAAACTTGAAACAATAAGAATTTAAATGTGGGTGCAATGTCTAGTATGATACCATTTTCATTTACAATAACAATTCCATTGTTCATGGAAGCAAAAAAAGTACGTAATTTTTCTTCCGAAGATCTAATCGTTTTTTCGAAGGAAGGTTGGTTTGACCATTCGATCGAAATACAAACAATACTTTCATTTCCTTCTGTAATTTTGTTTAGATTTGTAAATTGAAGGGTTGCTGGAATCAGAGTATTTGATTTTCCCTTCATCATCCATTTGTATTTGCTTTCCGTTTTGGCGAGTTTGTCTAGAGACGTTTGTAGAAGAGGATAGTCTGAAAAAAACAGATCTATTTTTTTATCCAGTACCTCTTCTGCCGAATAAGACATTTGGGAGTGAAAACTACTGTTTGAATAAACGATTTCCCAAGAATTGATATCGACGAATAAAACTCCATGCTCTGAATGGGAAATTAGATTTGCGAGAGTTTGAAGTTTGGAATCCAACATCTTAATGAAATTGATTTATAAGTCTCTGTATCGACACTACCAGTACAAAAGACGAGCTGCAATGAAAAATATGGGCGGAGTTCCAAGTTTTGTAGATTTAGGTGGGCATAAACTGTTCTTTTGGAGATTTGGTTCCGAAAAAAATCCCACTATCGTGTTTTTACATGGATTGCTAGATGAAAGTTTTGGATTTCGACGTGTCATTAAAGAATTGTTAGATGACAATTATTGTCTTTACGTTTTTGATCTACCCGGCTATGGGAAAAGTAAACTTCCGAATATTAAATTTCTGTATCAGATAGATGTCTGGGCAGAGATACTTCGAGAGAGTTTTGAAATTTTAAATTTAAAAGACATAACTTTGGTAGGTCATTCTATGGGAGGGTTGACCGCCCAGCACATCGCTTTGAAAGATAAATCAAAAGTGATCAAAAGACTTTTTTTGCTCGCGCCTGGCGGGATTCCGCATCCAGAACGCGAAAAAATGCGAGAAATTTTGTTTCCAAAAACGGAACGTCAAGTTGTTCACTTGTTGCGGTTTTTATACGGGGAGGAATTTCCTGAACCTGGTTACTTTTTACGCAAAACTTTAGTTACCATTTGGAATGGAACACCAAACCGATATTTGCAGGAGAACACACTTCGTCGTGAATCCGAGATCTTTTTTGGAGATAAAATAAAGGGAATTTCCATTCCAACGTTGATAATGGCAGGGGAAAAGGACGAAATAACTCCACCTAATATGATGAAAAAAATGAAATCCTTTCTAAAAAAGGGCAAATTGATTTGGATACCAAACGTACGCCACGCGCTACACTTAGAGAAGCCTAGTATTGTTGCAAAAGAGTTACGAAATTTTATTGCCGATTAACAAAAGGCATCTTTTAACACAAAACAACTATTTTTACTTTTTTACAGGAACCCAAAAGGAAAACTGACCATATGGGGCAGAAAAACATCCTTATAGTGGAGGATGAACCTTTTCTTGGATTGAATATCAAACAAAAGATTGAGTCTTTTGGTCTCAATGTTATTGCGGTAGTTCCATCTGGTGATGAGGCATTTCAAATTGTTTCTGAAAAAGTTCCTGATTTAATTCTTATGGATATAAATCTTGAGGGAAGTCTCAATGGGATGGAAACTGCGGAGTCGCTTCGCAATCAGTTCTCAGTACCGGTACTCTTTTTGACAGGGTTTTTGGATGACGAAGAAAAGGAACGGATCGATAAAAATCCATCGTATGCCTACCTCATCAAACCTTTTACGACCGATCAATTAAAGGATGCGGTTGATCGATTTACCGCCTAAATTCCCAAAATATTAAAAACTCTCGATTTCCATCAGCTCCTCGAATGGGAGATTCAGCTAGACCTTTCAAAAAAAAATCTTTGTTATTCTCCTTTATTTTTCGCCAAACAGATCTTATGCAAGGTCCGAGGATTTTTGAGTTCTTAACTACACCGCGGTCGAGATATCTTGCTGGAAGCTCAAATTGAGGTTTTAGAAGACTAACACCGTCAATCGGCATTTTAGGAGATGATTGAAATAGGTTTTTCAGGTGTGAAAATACAATGGATAAGGAAATAAAACTTAAATCCATGGAAAAAAAATAAGGAGATGTTGCTACATAGCCTTGATTTAGTCTTTCCCAGTCCGAAGTAAGATTGTTTTTTTCGTCTGTTTTTTGGTATTTTAAGTTCGATGAAATTTGTTCCCAAGAAAGATCTTTAACATGGGTTCTATCTAGGACAGTTACTTTTGGATGATTGGCAATCTTTTGTGCTAGTAACCCGTATCCGACATCGACAGCAAATACTTGTTTAGCGTTTTTTTCTAAAAGAACCTGACAGAAGCCACCAGTGGAAGATCCTAAATCTACACATATTTTATTTTGGACAGTAAGATTGGGAAATTTTTCAAATGCCCCTAGGAGTTTGTATGCCCCTCTGGAAACATAGGTTTTAATTTTGTCTTTTACTCGCACTTGATCCGTTAGACTAATTTTTGTCCCCACTTTCGATTCTGTTCGATCATTAACAAGAATAGAACCTGATAGTATGAGTGAAGAGGCGAGTTTTAGGTCCTTTGCGAGACCAAAATCTACCAAGTATTGGTCGAGTCTAACTTTTCCTTTCTGCAATGTACTTTGGCAATTCAAGAAAAAAGAATTGTTCTCCGCTAGGAAGTTGTTTTGCGAGAGTAATCGCCTTTTCCATACTTTGGTTTTTGAGTGATTTTGCGGTCTGCATGCCAAATAGCGATGGATAGGTTAATTTTCCAGATTTTTCGTCTTTTCCTGGGGTTTTTCCAAGTTCATCTTTACTTCCTTCAACGTCTAGAATGTCATCAGTAATTTGAAATAAAAGACCAATTTCTTTCGCATAACTTTGAATTAGTGATGAGCTAAGTAAGTTATCTTCTCGCATTCGATTTCCAAGGAGAAAACTCGACTCGATTAAGGCTCCTGTTTTTTTGGCATGAATGGAAAGCAAAAGGTCTTTTTCTAGATCTGGATCGTTTATTGGCTGTTTCTCCTGCAATAGATCCAGATTTTGCCCCAGGATCATTCCACCCAATCCTGCTCCTCCATGAAGAATCTGAATTAAGTCTCGAATTAAATTTCTGTCGTTATCCGTGTATCGAGAAGAAATGTTTGCAATCAGTGCAAATGCCAAAGAATTCAATGCGTCGCCAGCAAGTATTGCTGTTGCTTCATCAAATTGAATATGACAAGTAGGAAATCCTCTTCGTGTATCATCGTTATCCATGGAAGGAAGATCATCATGGATTAAGGAATACGTATGAATGAATTCGATAGAGAGAGCTAACAAAAGAAGGTCAAAATCTGATTCTTCGAAGGTTTGAGGAAAAGGTTTCCCTCTATAAAAACTTTGTAAAACAAAGATAGGCCTTATCCTTTTGCCTCCTGCTTTTAAACTATATATACAAGCTTCTGTTATGCGAGAATTCGGTTGAAAAATAATTGGTATCTGTGATTCAAAAAAAGATTCGAATAGATGTTTTGTGGAAGAAATGGAACTGAGGAAGGTATCGTTCAAATTTAGAATGGAGTCGGCTGTTTAGGAAACCAGCCGACCATCTCACTTAATTGAGTTCGTATCCTTTGAAGAAGAATGCAATTTCCTGAAGGCCATTCTCTACAGAGTCGGACCCATGAACCGCATTGGCCTCTTTGCTTTCAGCAAAAAGAGCCCGGATTGTTCCAGCTTTTGCTTCTTTTGGATCGGTCGCTCCAATTACGTCTCTCCAATGTAGAACTGCATTCTCACGTTCCAATGCACATGCAACGATCGGACCTGATGCCATATAACTGCACAAGTCATTATAAAAAGGTCTCGCAGCGTGAACTTTATAGAATTGTTTCGCATCTTCTAGACTGAGTTTTAAGAATTTCATACCGAGGATTTTAAATCCTTCTTTTTCGATTCTTTGTAGGATGTCGCCAATGTGCTTATTTTTTACAGCATCTGGCTTGAGCATGATAAAAGTTCTTTCCATACAGCCAGTACACTTCGGAAACCCAAAAAAGCAATCGAATCTTTAGTGAGTAAAGAACCGTACTAACAGAAAGGAAGTCGGCAAATGGTCGAGTCGCTCAAATCCCAGTTCTTCCCAGACATCTAAGTCGATAAGAACCAAAGAGCATGAGTTTAACTTTGGTAGGGAAATTGGGTAGGGGTTTATGTCTGTTTCTGGTTGGATTAATTCGGAAACGTTTATTTTGACATTGCGAAGACCTTTTAACGTAATCAATTTTTGAGAGAAATTTAAAATGGGATCTGATTCCGATTTATAAACGATTCCTATGCGGTCCAACGATTCCAACCCATTGTCAATAAGAACACCCACAGTCGCTGGGGTATAATTAAGAATCCCTTTGATTTTTCCACCGGTATAACTTCTTGAAAATAGAGGTTTTGCAGCACCAATGAGTAAAAGATTGGAGTGTTTCAATTTTGTAAAATTTACAATTTCATACGTAATGTTGTCTGTTATGCGATATTCTGTGCCAACTTGAATCCCAACTTCTGATCCAGTTTGTCGAATGGATTCAAAGGATGCCTCTCTGTAACGTGTCAATTCTTCATTCGATAGCGAGTCATTGGGAGAAATATGAAGGGCAGTAATTTCTAAATTTCTTTTTTGGTTACCTGACAGGGAATAGGCGAAGCGTACCAAACTTTTTCCCATTTTTTCTTGGGCAAACGCAACTAGAACTCTTAGTTTTTTGTCCTGTGGAATCGGTTCTGCATAAACTTTCGGTTTTTCAGAGAAGAACTTTTGAATTCCATCAAGCAAAGGTCCAGTAGATAGGGTTGTAACCAGCGCCATTAGAACAAAGACGGCAAAAATTTCAGGACTCAATATTCCCAAATCGTACCCAATGTTGAGTACAACAAGCTCCATGAGGCCGCGCGTATTCATCAGCGCGCCAATAGACAAAGAATCCTCCCAATTGGATCCTGCAATTTTTGCGGCGATCGCGCTTCCTAAAAATTTGCCAACGACTGCTACCAAAATCACCAATCCAAAAACATTCCAGAGTTGGCTATCGTTCAAAAGGTTGATTTCAGTTCTCAATCCTGTGATTACGAAAAAAATTGGCAGGAATAGAATGACTGCTATGTCTTCAATTTTTTCAGATATAAGTTTTTTGAGATTTCCGTCACTCGGCATCACGACTCCAGCGAGAAAGGCGCCAAACAATGCGTGGATACCTATCACTTCCGTTGTAAGGGAGGATAGAAACACTATCATCAGAATTAATGCAACCGCGGTTCTTGTCAAATTCTCACGGGAAATATATATCGAGCCGAGTCTCTTGAGAAAGGGTGCGATAAGGTAAATCATGAACAAAATGTAAGCGGCAGATAGACCAATCGTGAAAATGGCAGTGTTTAAGTCTCCCGCCTTAGAGATCGTTACTATAATTGCAAGTAAGATCCACGCGGTGACGTCATCCGCTGCGGCACATGTTAGAACTAATGCACCTAGGGGTGTTCGTGTTAGATTTCGTTCCTGCAGGATACGAGCAAGTACCGGAAAGGCAGTGATGCTCATTGCAATTCCTAAAAACAGCGAGAATGACAAAAAACTTACATTTTGCGGTGCATGGTTTGTATAAAAAATGTAAGCAAGAACCATTCCCAAAAAGAAGGGTATTACAATACTTGCATGACTGATTATTATTGCGGAATGAGCCTTTGTTTTCAACACAGAAAGATCTAATTCCATTCCTATGATAAACATAAAAAGAATTAAACCAATCTGACTGAGGGTGCTGAGGGTCGGCAAACTCGCAGGGGGAAAAAGAAATCTCATCGTATCAGGAAAATAAAAACCGAGTAGGGAGGGCCCTAAGACGATACCAGCCACAATTTCTCCCATCACAGATGGTTGTTTGAGTTTTCTAGAAAAAACATAACCCATAAATCTAGCAAAACCACATACGATGATGATTTGTATAAAGAGTAGGGCAATGGGATGTTGGAATCGCGATAGAAGATTTTCCTTTGTTAAGGAAACAGACAAAGGAGCAATATTTTTTGCAGATTCAAGAATGGATCCTGCTTCTAGTAAAAAGAACCCCAGGCCTCCAAATAAGACCAATGTGATTCCATAGAATAGTGAGGATTTGATTTTCATAAGAATCTATTCAGAAAATTTTTTGCGGAGTGCCTCATTCACTATATCAGGAACTTGATTAGAAACCGCTCTTCCATGCCTTGCTACTTCTTTGACGATTGTCGAAGACACAAAAGAGTACTCATTATCCGCCATTAGAAAATAAGTTTCGATTTCAGGGGCCAATTTTTTGTTCATAATGGAGATTGCATACTCATAATCGAAGTCGGTCACAGCTCGTAGACCTCTGAGAAGAACTCTTGCGTTTTTACTTTTGCAATAATCAACTGTCAGACCTTCAAAACTATCAATTTTGATTTTATCCCAACCTTCAAAAATTTGTCCGATCATTGTTTTTCTTTCTTCTGGAGAAAAAAGAGAGCTTTTTTTGGAATTGATGGCGACTGCTATAATGATCTCATCGAACAAAGGATGAGCTCGTCTTATGATATCTAAGTGACCATTTGTAAATGGATCAAAACTCCCAGGATAGACAGCAATCGCCCTCATACTACTTATTTACCCTTGCCCATTCTTTCATTGGCAGACCATACAAGTTTATGAAACCTTCAGCGTCATATTGATTGTACAGTTCCTCTTTTTCAAAAGTTGAAAGTCCAGAGTTGTAGAGGGACTTCTCTGACTTTCTTCCAACTACGCTACAATTGCCTTTGTAGAGTTTAACTCGAACAGTTCCCCCAACGGAGGTTTGAGTATGATCGATATATGCCCGTAATGCGTTCATTTGATTTGAATACCATTGACCATTATAGATATACTTTGCAAATTCGATAGAAAGCTCGTCCTTTTTGTGTTGTGTGTCGCGATCTAGAGTGATGGATTCTAAATCCCTGTGCGCTATATGTAGAATTGTTCCACCAGGCGTTTCATAAACACCTCTTGACTTGATTCCAACCAACCTGTTTTCTACGATATCTACTCGTCCTATTCCATTTTTTCCGCCGAGTTCATTTAGAGTTTCCATAACTTCTAGTGGATTCATCCTTTTTCCATCAATGGCTACACAATCTCCCTTATCAAACTGAAGTTCGATATAGGTTGGTTTATCTGGTGCTTTTTCAGGAGAAACGGAAAGTACAAACATATCTTCCTTAGGTTCGTTGAATGGATCCTCGAGGATTCCGCCTTCAAAAGAGATATGCATTAAATTTCGATCCATACTATAAGGCTTAGCGGCCGTTACGGGAACAGGTATTCCTTTCGTTTTTGCATATTCAATGAGGTCCGCTCGACCACCGAATTCCCAAGTGCGCCAAGGGGCTATAATCTGTAAATTTGGTGAAAGAGCTTTGAATGTGAGTTCAAATCTAACTTGGTCATTGCCTTTACCTGTAGCTCCGTGGGCAAAAGCATCCGCTCCTTCCTTCGCTGCTACTTCAGCCATTGCCTTTGCAATAAGAGGTCTTGCCAAAGATGTTCCCAGTAGGTATCTCATTTCATAAATAGCATTTCCTCTGATGGCAGGAAAAATAAAATCACGAGCAAACTCCAATCGCAGATCTTGGATGTAGACTTTTGAGGCTCCTGTTTTTTTTCCTTTTTCTTCCAAACCGGTGAGTTCTTCTTTCTGACCGACATCCGCACAAAATGCGATTACCTCGCATCCATACTTGTCCTTTAACCAAGCTAAAATTACGGAGGTGTCGAGTCCTCCTGAGTATGCGAGAACGATTTTCTTAGGTGCTGATTTCTCTTTCATAGATTAAGGTCAAAATAAAAGAAAAAACCTGGAATACAATAAAATATTGTCCAGAGTTTTGGGGTATTGGAAAATCAATCCGATGCGGTTCATCCCCTTAGTTTTGTTTTGCTTGCTCATTTCATGTAAAAAAAAAGAAGTCCAGACTGTTCTTATAAATGATGTTCCCAAACTTAAGTCGATCCAACTCGCAAGCCAAGGTGAATTTAAAAAAGGTAGTTTGATCTTTATCGAGCCTTATCTCGTTTCAAAGAACTATGGCTCGGAAGAAGTATTTTACCTCACACTAAAGCAATATTTTGATTTCGCAAAAGAAAAGGGGAAAATATCTGTCGACCGCACTCTGGTACGGTTGCCAAGACATATCGGAACTTGGTTGATTTTCAGTGGAGAAGATAGGTCTTTATTTGATGAAGATACTATGGGCAGTTACTATAAAAAAATCTTAAATGAGAATTTTGCAAGTTTCCTTTGGATTTATATGTATAATAAAAGTTATGCGAAAAATGAATTTGTCGAAACTATATACCAAATGAAGGCCTGGCAGATGGCTTATAAATATCAAAGTATTTTTTCTCGGCTGGCCAGGGAATATAGGGTATCAATAATTGCAGGTTCAATCGTTTTACCCAACCCAAAAGTTATAGAAGGAAATATTACACCGACAGAAGGGCCATTAAAGAATGTAAATTTTTACTTTCATTCAGACGGCAGAGTAGATGAAAGAATATCCAATTGGTCTGACGATTTATCTTTTATTTATGAAGGAAACCTATTTCCTATATTCGCTAAACAAAAACTAGGTGAAGGGAAAATTATTTGCTTTTTTTACTAATTTTGAAAAATATATTTTAGTTAATTTGGCTTTTTTCGGAAAATAGCTACAGTTTCTAAATGTTCCGTTTTAGGAAACATATCGACGGGCTGTATTGAATTTAGAAAGTACTTTCTTGTTAAGATTTTGGAATCTTGTGCCAAAGTTTTTGGATCACAACTTACGTAGATGATCTTTGCAAAATCAGAATTTAATATAGTTTCGCATACATCTTCTCCAAGCCCCATGCGAGGAGGATCTAAAACGAGTGTATCGTAACCTCTACCAATAAGAGTAGGAAGGGTTTCAGAAACTCTTCCTTTGCGAAACCTTACATTCTTAATTTTATTAAATTTTGAAGATTCTAGAGCTGTTTTGTGAGAATTTGGATTTTCTTCTATCCCAACCACTTCTTTACACTGGTTTGAAATCCAAAATGAGATAGTTCCGATTCCAGAATAAGCATCTACTACTCTACTTCCCTGGTCTATCTCATCCAAAATTAAGTTATATAGGCTAGGCGTCTGAACTGGGTTTACTTGTAAAAATGTCGAAAGACCGACGCGGAACTTGTGTTTGCCGAAATATTCGTGAATGTAAGGTCTTCCCCAGAGAAGGTGTTCTTCCTTTCCAAGGGCCATAGTGCTGTGTTTGAGATTTATATTGTGGATGATTCCAACCAATTTGCCTAATTTTCCAGACTTGCCCAAACGATTTTGGATTTCCGTATGCAGTCGTTTGGAGCTATCCTTTGCATGAGGTAGGTCTTCCTTTGCAGTCACAATTCCAATTAAAATCTCCCCTGTCGAATGAGATTTTCTTCCGACTAAATACTTCAAAAGTCCTCGCCTTGATTTTTCGTTGTATGGTAATAGATTTTCTCGCCTAGCCCATTGTTTGACGGCGAGTAGAATTTCCGTTAACCCTGGGTCTTGGATTTGGCATTCGGTTTGATCTAGCACAAAACTCGCATCTCGATTGAAAAGACCGAGGTTTAGTAATAGTTTATTTCCGATCATCCGTCTTCCAAAAGGAACCTGGATTTTGTGACGGTAGTAAAGAGGTTCAGGGGAAGGAACAATGGGGCGAAATTCCAAATGACGGAATTGTTGGAAAGCATCCCGTAACCCGTTTTCTTTCTTCTTGAGCTCTTTGGAATAGTCCAGATCTAAAAAGGAGCAACCCCCGCAGGTTCCAAAATGTTTGCAGATGCTTTCCTTTTTTTGTAAAATCTCGTTCATAACGAAGATTCCAAGGTGCCTACAACTTCGGATATATTTTCTTTTCCGAGATCTTTTAGCTTTTGGTCCAGATATTGGCAGATTTTATAAGGTAGGTAAGGGCCTTCGTAGATATAACCTGTATATACTTGGATTAGGTTTGCGCCTGCTAAAATCATTTTCCAAGCATCCTCTCCAGAACTTATTCCACCTACGCCAATGATAGGAATTTTTCCCTGTAAAACCCTGTATGCTTCGGATACAAATTTGAGAGATTTTTCAAAAAGAGGCGATCCTGATAAACCACCTTCAGGAGGATTTAGTTCCCCTAATGTAGATTTATCGAGAGTTGTATTTGTTAAAATTACTCCGTCAATATTTTCGGAAAGACAAACATCGAGATTTTCGCGGAGGTCTTCTAAGCTAAGATCAGGTGCAAATTTAAGATAGAGTGGAATTGGGAATTGATTTTCGAAAGCAGATTGAATTCCCTTTATCAATTCAATTAAACTTTTCTTTGTTTGTAGGCTACGAAGGCCTGGAGTATTTGGAGAGCTTACATTTATTACCGCATAATCTGCATAAGGGGAAAGTTTCTTTAAAGTGTAAACATAATCTTCAACAGAGTTTTCAATTTCTGTCATTTTGGATTTTCCTGCGTTGATTCCTCGGATTCCCGATTTTTGCTGATTTTTTAATACCTGGTAGGCTTTGTCTGCACCAGGGTTGTTGAAACCCATTCTGTTCACGAGTGCCTTTTGGTTTGGATATCGAAAGAGTCTAGGTTTTTCATTTCCAGGCTGTTCTTTAGCAGTGATGGTGCCAACTTCAACGAAACCAAAACCCATATGGATAAGAGTTGGAAACAATTCTGTTGTTTTGTCAAACCCGGCGGCAAGTCCTAACGGATTTGGGAAATGAATCCCATGAATCGTTTGTTCCAGTCGTTTGGATTTGTATGAAAGAAAGGTAGATAGGGTCTTGTGGAAGAAAGGGATCTTGTGAGACAGAGAAAGGAAGGTGGCCGCTAAGTGGTGGGCTTCCTCTGGATTTAAATGGAATAAAATGGGTTTGAGTATTTGTTCGTAGAGCAAGGGAAAAAGCCTTTCGTTTATCCTTTTTTTAGGGGAAAATCTTACAATTTCTTTCCGAAATTAGCCACTTGAATTACGTTCTCAGAAGAGACTGATTTTGATGCAAAGCGAAGAGATCCAATCCAGAATTTGGCAAAATCCAGCTGCATTTCCGCCAGAAGACATACTCCGAGAGTTAGAAAATCTGCTTCGTTCCAATCCCGATTATTGGTTAAAGATTCGAAAGGATGGAGTGATCGTAGATTATAAATCCTCAAGGTTCATTCGGATCGGAGAGTCACCTGATGAATTTGTTGGAAAACACATTTCGGAAGGACTTCCTGAATACTTAAGACCTATAGCAGAAGAGGCTCTCGACTATCTATCTGGTCGAAAAAATCAGGTTTTTTGGAAAGAATATTCCTATGGAGATTCAAATAATCTTCGTTACGTGGAAGTGAGATTTGTAGTTCTTTATGATGGCTATATTATGTCCACACATAGGGATATAACAGAGCGAAAACGATTGGAAGCCGCTTTCCTGGAAAGTGAGTCTCGATTTTTGACTATGGCACAAAATGCTGCCGACTCAATCATCATTATAAATGAAGAGGGATTGATCCAATTTTTTAATAGGGCAGCTGAACTAACGTTCGGATATCAAGTAGAAGAAGTAGTTGGGAAAAATGTAAATCTCATCATGCCAATGCATATAAAATCGGAACATGATCGCTATTTGCAAAATTACAAGGCTACAGGTAAAAAAAATATTATAGGAAAAGGTAGGGAAATTACTGCCATTCGAAAAACAGGCGAAGAGTTTCCTTGTGAATTAGCAGTCAGTGAATTCAATACAAAAACTGGAAAAATGTTCACGGGAATTCTGAGAGATATATCCCAAAGAAAATCCCAAGAAGCCGAATTGTACCAATACCGAAATCATTTAGAGGAACTCGTAGAAAAACAGACAATGGATTTGAAACTTGCTAAAAATATAGCAGAAGAGGCTTCGTACATGAAGTCGTTATTTTTAGCGAATATTTCACATGAATTAAAAACTCCTATACATGCAATCTTGAGTTATGCAGAGTTAGGCGAAGATAAATCAGCCACTGTTTCTCCTGAAAAAATTAAAGAATACTTTCAAATCATTGACTCTTCTGGCAAAAGGCTTCTTTCCCTTTTGGACAATTTACTGGACATAGCAAAACTAGAATCGGGCAAAATGCGGTATATTTATGAAAAAAATTGCCTAAAAGATGCAACAAAGTTTGTTGTGAATGAACTTAGAGTGATTCTAGAAAAAAGAAATATTCGAGTTTTGCTTAAGGACAATCGTGATCGATGGGAAGCTGAATTTGATATTGAACGGATACAACAAGTGATTCGAAATATTATATCCAATGCATTAAAATTTATTCCAGATGGAACTAATATAGAAATACAGATGATTGAACGGGAGTTTATTCCAAGAAAAAACAAGGAGTATGTAAAAGGAATAGGACTTCAAATACGCGATTTTGGACCCGGAATTCCACCAGAAGATCTAGATAAAATATTTGAAAAATTCATTCAATCGAAACAAGTTAAAGCAGGGACAAAAGGTACTGGACTTGGGCTTTCGATCTCGAGAGAGATAGTAAATGACCATAATGGTTTGTTATATGCGGAGAATCACGAAGAAGTTGGGGCCATTTTTACTATGCTGATTCCAGAGGTAAAGGTTTCCGTACCATGATGAATCTTTTGGCAGTCGATGACGAACTAATCAATTTGATGATCATCGAAGAATCTTTAGGAGATAAGGGATATTCGATTACAAAGGCTTCCGATGGTGAAGAGGCACTGCGAATTTTGAATACCAGTGAAAGCCAATTTCATGCAATTATCTTGGATAGGCTCATGCCTAAAATGGATGGGATTGAATTATTAAAAAAAATAAAAAAAACGGAGAAACTTAGGGACATTCCAGTTATTTTCCAAACAGCCCTGAGCTCTGTCTCAGATATGACAGAGGGATTGGATGCTGGCGCATTTTACTATTTAACAAAACCATACTCCCGCGCACTTCTTGTGCGAATTGTCCAGACAGCAGTAGAGCACTATATTAAACTTTCCCGTGCGAAAGAAGATCTGCACAAAGGTATGGGCGCACTACGGTTGATGAATAGTGGTGTGTTCAAAATTAAAACCATTCGGGAGTCTCACGAATTAGCTCCCTTACTTGCCAATGCCTGTCCCGATCCAGAACGAGTGCTTACTGGAATAATGGAAATTTTGAACAATGCAATCGAACATGGCAATTTGAACATCTCATATCAAGAAAAATCTGAACTTCATGATACGGATAAGTTGATGGATGAAATCTACCGAAGGTTGGAAAAACCAGAGTATAAAGATAAGTTTGTTGAAGTAGTATTTCAGCGTAATAGTGACCATATTGAGATCCAGGTAAAAGATATGGGCAATGGTTTCGACTGGGAAAAATTTCTTTCGATTCAGGCAATGACCAAAAATGCCTTCAAAACCCATGGCCGTGGGATATTTATGGCAAAAAAATTATCATTCGATGACCTAACATATCGTAATGAAGGTAGAATAGCAATTATTCGGATTGATCTAACACCTAAAACAAGCAACTTATTAACAGATTTTCAAGAATAGATAATCCAAATACAATTTGAATTCTGAGACTTAATTCTTTTTTATATTTTATGGGAACCAGATTGGTGGTTTTGAGTGATACCCAAAGACTGTGCTGTTTTTGTTCGTATCGAAGAATAGTTTTTATCAAATTTTGGAATCGCATAAATATCCCATGATGAAATTGGAAGCGAATCAATTTCCTGAAGAACTCGATGTAATTTTTCTTCTTCTATTGGCGTTCTGGAAAACAAAAAGGGATTTCTGAACTCTTCCATTAAATTTGGATATTTGTTATCATTCTGATCTATTAAAAGAACTAACTCAGAACCGCGAGAAGAGATGTAATTCAAAAAATCGTTTCCGTAAGGACTCTGGTTTTCCATCGGATTTCGTTTTTCTAACATCCATTTGAGCCAATCGAATCCATAAATAAAATCATGAATATATCTAAATTTGATTTTGGAATCTTTTCCAAAGAGCTCAAAAATTGAAATGAGCTTCTCTTTTTTAAGATTTAACTCTTCCAAGAAAACTGTATCCTTTGAGTTACATTGATTGATTACTTCAAAAGAAAGATAATCAATATCTAGAAAAATATTGTGAGGAAAATTAAATTCTATCGATTCTACAATGGAAATCAAAAAATCTTCTATCGACTTCCAATCTTCTTTTCCCAGATTAAAACTTCGAATAGATTCTTCAAATTTAGATTGGTCAAATGCATGTTTCCTTTTCGGTGAAAGGGTTTTTTTTGTTCGCAGAATTGGTTCTAAAAAATTCTGTAATTTTTGAAGTTCGTAAGTCATAGATTTCAATCCAGCTAACTAGTTGGGATAAACTTTCTATATATTGTGTAGATTGAAAAAAGACATAAGGTTCCCCAAATTAAGTAGTGTAGCTTATCTTTATACACCCTTTGGTAATCAAACGCATTTGTTTTTGCCTTTTTAGAAAGTGCAAAGATTTGTTCAAGATAATGCAAATTAAATACTATGATCAGGATCGAAAAACCAAGACGATATTTTATTTGAAATAAAATTAAGTATGCTAATAATAGAATAAACGAAATTGATAAAATGACAATAATTGTTTTATGTATATACTTGTTCCCAAAAATTGTTACAAATGTTCTTTTTCCACCAAGCTTATCACTTTCTTCATCACTGAATCCACTCGCCATTGCACTTGTTAAGGATAAAAT
Organism: Leptospira sp.; assembly: GCA_027533185.1. Classification (GTDB taxonomy): domain Bacteria; phylum Spirochaetota; class Leptospiria; order Leptospirales; family Leptospiraceae; genus Leptospira_A. Next base: position 332,225 of record JAPZTS010000001.1, read on the forward strand.
TGTATAAATTTGAATTAGAAGAAAAAACTCTAAATTAAAGAAGTTTGGGTTTTGAAGATAAAAATGAAATAAAGGAAGAACAAATCCGACTCCAATCATTTCTAAAAATTCTCCGCCACCTCTGTAATTGAGTTTTACTGGCGGTAGAGAATACATTAAAAAGACAAGAATACAAATGATTGAAACTAAATTGGAGTAACTTCTTCCGACGTAAAATTCGATCAAAATTCCAAAGATAATAGTAAAAAATCCAAAAATAAGTCCAACACCTAACACCTCATTCTTATTAAGTATCAAGTCCGGTATTGTTTTAAGGGAGCTATCAGGGAAGAGAGTTCTTTTTATCTTGTCGACGGATGCGTCCGCATAATCGTTAAGAAGGACAATGAACGAAACTAATGAAAAGGTAAACAAAAAGCCAAATAAAAGAGCCAACCAATTTGTTTCGTTTGCGGAAGAAATTCCAAAACTTTGTCCCAGAATAAATGGGACAAAGAGTTTAGGCCAACTTTTAATCTTTAGGGCAAAAATCCATCGTTGCAGAAAATTCATAATCATCGAAAATATGGACAGATTCTGGCAAAGAGCTTTTTCCAGAGTCCAATTTGTATATGATTTCAAAGGTCGAGAATCTGAATACAACCAGATTATTAGAATGCAAAAATCTTTTTAAAAAATTTGCTAATGAGCCTGTTTTGAATGGCATTAATTTTTGTTTAGAAGGGCCTTCCCTCCTGGCTTTAGTTGGTCCAAATGGAGCTGGAAAGACAACTTTACTCAGAATTTTAGCAGGTTTGGTCACTCAGGACTCTGGCTCTGTTCAATTTGATGGATATGTGAATTCTCTAGCTTCGGATAGAGTGGGTTACTGCCCCCAAACTCCTGTTTTCTGGAAATATCTGACAGTTTATGAACAATTTTTATTCTTGGCCGATCTTTACAAAATTCCAAGAAAGGCAATTACGGAGAGAATTGAATTCTTAATAGATGCACTTCGTTTGGAATCAGTTGTGAAAAAGCGAGTGGAGCATCTATCCGGTGGCATGCAGAAGCGGGTGAATTTAGCTGGATCCTTAGTTCACTCACCGTCACTCCTACTATTAGATGAACCTACGGCGAACTTGGACATGGAAGCCAAAGCATACGTTCACAATCTGCTAAAAGAATTGATTTTGAAAAACCAAATTTTGATTGTTTGTTCAAGTCATGATCTGATGGAAATTTCGCAGTCAGCGACGCACTTGCTTATTATAAGAGATGGAAGTCAAAAATACTTTTCCAACATGGACGACCTATCATCGATCCCTGGTAATGAATTAAAAATTCAAGACCTTTATTCTCGTTTTGCAAGCAATCCTACCGAATGAATCTAATTGTTACCTCTATTTTTTATCGAAGTTTCCTGCAAATTTTGAGGAATCGATTTTCTCTCGCCTTAACTATTTTAACAACTCCCTTCTTCTTAATTCTTTACTGGCTAGTATTTGTTGGTTCAAACTCAGCCCGTATAGGTATTTTTATGGAAGCTGATGTGAGCTCAAAAAGTCCTTTAAATAGTGAAAGAAGTTTTGCTGAAGTCGTATCAGAGTTGAAAAGGGAGATGGATGCTTCGACTTCACGCAATCCAATCACCTGGATTGAGCTAGAAAAAATACCAAATACAAAAACTGAGAATAGCGAAGGAAATACTTCAGGAGACTCTTTCGAAGTTCTGCTTACTTTTAAACGAATGCAAAACTCCGAAAATCCGAAATTTAAAAACTCTTATATAGAAATAAGCAACGATGGAAAACTTTCTTCTATTTTGTTATCCTATAAAATCAAAGATTTCTTTTTAGATCAAGTTCTTGGGAATTATCAGTTACCAATACAAGTTCATTTACAAAAAACTGATCTGGACTTATTCCAATTTTCTAATTTTGCAGTCGGGTTTATTGTATTTGCGATGATCATGATGATCTTTTCGAGTTCGCAATCGATCGCCGTAGAGATTGAGACTAATACTTGGATTCGTTATCGTTTAGCAAATCTACCTATTACCTCATATCTTTTGGGAATGTCAAGTGTTCAACTTTTCTTTGGTATGATCTCAATTCTGATTTCCTATCTTTGTATAGTTTTTTTAAGAGTTGATCTTTCATTCCATTTCTTTTCTTTTATTGCTATTTGTACACTGGGTCTAGCCGTTCATATTCAAATTGGTTTTTGTTTGGCGGGAATTTTTAAAAATACAATGTTGGTTTTTTTGGGTTCCAGCTTTGTAATGTTTTTGCTTTTGTTATTTTCTGGCATCGTTTTTCCAAGTCCGCCAAATCTCTTGATTTCTGAAGGTCACTCGATTGATTTTTTCGGAATGCTTCCCTCTGCGATTGTCAAAAAATTACTCGATCTAACTGCGGAGAGTAGCAGTGACCGACCGACTTTCTATAACCTTTTGATTCAAATTTTTTTTTACTGGGTTTTTCTCTTACTGATCAATTCATATCTTTTAAGACGTCTTTACACAATTCAAGGGACGGATTAAGATGAAAAAAGTAATTTTCTCTTGGCTACAGGCAGCAAGGCTTCCCTCTTTAAGCTATATACTGATTCCAATTTTATTGGGAACTTCCATTGCCTACTCGAAAGGATATTCGATTTCAACGTATTCATTAGTTTGTTTACTTTGTTACGGTGTCGCCAACCAACTCTTTATTGTTTTTGGAAATGACTACGCTGATCAGGAGACAGATGCACTGAATCAAACATTTACAATTTTTTCGGGGGGCTCAAGAACGCTTGTTGAGGGTAAACTTTCTCCAAAAAGTATTCTTTATGCTACAATTTTATTTGCGACATTTATGTTGCTCCTATCGATCTACTTTTCGATTTTAAAAAATGACCTAGTATTTATTATTCTAACTTTGGCATCAATTGCGTTATTGTATGCGTATTCGTATCCTCCTTTTAAGCTATCTTATCGCGGCGGTGGAGAGATATTGCAAGCTTTAGGTGTTGGCTTTATTCTTCCCTTGTTCGCTTATCGATTTTTTTCTTTAAGTTTTTCTGATTTCGAATTGAACCTATTGCCAGTTTTATTTCTTATCAATTTGAGTTGTGCAATGGCAACCTCTTTGCCTGATTATCCTTCTGATTTACAGTCTTCAAAGAAGACAGTAACTGTAACCTTTGGCAATTTATTTGTGAAAATATCGATTCTTATACTAGAATCTATTTCATTTGTCTATTTACTAACGATACTTAAAAATCTGAATTTTCCCTATTCAAATATATTTATTTGTATTATGGTTTTATGTATTCTGTTTTCCTTTTTAGGTCTAAAGAGTAAACCAAAAGAAAAGCTACTATCCATGTTTGTTTTTTTTTCTATATTGTTTACGCTAAGTTTGCAAATTCACTTAATTTTAAGTTTCTATTTTTAATATTTTAATGTTGGAATATAATTTTCTAATCCTTTCTTTACTTTTTTTGATTCCAAGTTTTTTAGTTTTTTTGCTTCGAAAAGACTTGCGAAAGATGATGATTAGTTTAGCGATATACTCTATCCCTTTTGCATTTACAGAAAGGTATTTTTACCCAACTTACTGGGAACCAGATTTTTTATGGAATTTGGTGGAAATCTTCGGTTTTGGTATAGAAGATTTGATTTTTGTAATCGGTCTCTCTGGATTTAGTTCGACGGTGTATGCAGTTGTTTTTCAAAAACGATTGTACCCGATAAAACAAAAAAACTACACCCCAAGTTTCATTTTGATACTATTATTTTTAATTATAACTTTGGCGGTTTTGATTTTTGTATATTTAGAGATTCATTTGATATATGGTGCGCCAGCGCTTATGTTTTTTCTCTATCTTGGTATTTCGATAAAACGTAAAGATTTACTTTTTCCTGGAATTATAGGAGGAATTCTTTCTTGTTTGGTTTACACTCTGCTTTGTTATGCGATATTTCTTATCTATCCAAATATTTTTGAGATAACCTGGCATACAGAAAAATTTTTAAACTTAAAACTATTTTTTATTCCAATTGAGGAACTTATTTATAGTTTTACATCCGGGTGTGTTGCAACAGTTTTTTATCCTGTCGTATATCAAACCGCTTTTAAAAATTTCGAATAGTATTCTGATTTTTCGTGATTTTCAGTTTTCCGCAAAAGGTAAAATAAAAGCTCCTGATTTTTTTTGTGAAATTTATTCCGAAGAAATAAACGTTCTGCTTGAACGATTCCCTCGTTCCATTGTCCCAACTTAAATAGACAGACAGCATATAAGTATAGGAGTTCTTCTTTTTCAGGATAGAATGGAATCGCATTCTCCAGATGTAATTTAGCGTCAGACCAATTTTTAGACTTAAAGTGAACTTTTCCCAGTAAACTCCATAGTTTTGGATGTGTGATAGTTTGTAGGGAAGAATTTAAGATTTTAATTGCACTGTCATAATTTTTTTTTGTTAATTGATTCTTTGCTTTTGCTATCTGTTCTTTCGTTTCAACATCCAATTGAATTTCTTCTTGGTTTGGGCTATATTCAATTCTTAAGAAAGATAGATCGTCAGTTACTTCGCCCTGTTTTTTTATTTCTTCGACAAGAATAGGTAGATCCGCCTCCGTTTTTTGGACCAAATTTAGAATTAGATTTTCATCTTCATTTATAATTCTACCTTCTTCTGATTCACCCAAAGCAATATCATCTCTGCCATCAGAGCCGACGATCAGAACATCATCTTTTTGAAATTTAAATGTTTTTATCTGAAAGGATTCATCATTTTTTGGAAAACCTAGTTTCCTCATTGAAAGTTCAGTCTCTAAAAACGAAGCAACTCCATCTCGGTACAAAACATTCCAAGGATGTTCTAGATTCAGATAGAACATAAAGCCAGTTTTTTCACTGATCATACCAATCACAACGCTACTAAGCATAGAACCATCAAAACTAACAAAAACAGATTGAAGTTCAATATAGAGATCTTTAAGCCAAAGCTCAGGCGGTCGATTTTTAGTATAACTAGACTTAGTTCTCGATAGAATAGATTGAAATACAACACCAAGCACTAGGGCGCCACCCGCACCTTGGATTGATTTGCCCATAGCATCCCCGTTTGCAAAGACAGTGTAATTTCCGGATGTTAACTGAATAGATCCTACGATACATATATCGCCGCCTATTTCCCCTTCTTTCCCTCGAAATTGAAATTTCTTTTTTTGATCTACATAGGATTGAACAAGAACATTGTGAATTTGATTTTCGTTTTTAGCTAATGGTTGAATTAATAGAGATGTTAAAAAGTAGTCTCCATCTTGTTTTTCTTTCAAAATTTTAAGTTGATTTAAGGACTCATTTAAAGCATCTGTACGTTGTTCAACTTTGATTTCAAGATTTTTATTTAAATCTTCCACTTCTTCATTCAATCGAACAAAAGAATTTGCTAAGATAATGGAAAGACTTACATTGAAAGCTAAAAATGTATAGCCTAACATTCTCGGAAAAACAAAGTATCCTCTAGTTGAAAGAATATCGATAATAACCGCTATTAATACGATACCGATTCCCCCGCTGATATAAATCGCTCTTCGGTCCGAGTTTTTCCAACTTTTAAATAGAATATAGACTATCAAACCTAAGTAAACGATCCAGGATGGCTGAATGAACTTAGACATAAGATGATTATTAAATTCTATATCCCGATAATATAATATCAAAAGTATAAATATAATTTGTACACTATCGATGATCTTCCCAATTAGATTGTATCGATTATTGAAGAGAGATCGCAAAAAATGATACATGAAGGGAATGAGAGTGATCAGAATAATATATTCGGCCTCTTTGAGAAGGACAAAAGACACATTCAATTCGTATTTGATTTGGTTACGTAACAAGTTGTACAAAACTAATGAAAAAGAGAATAAGGCAAAAAATAAATTTTCCCTATCTCTTCGCCTTCGAACGAATAAAAATAAAAAGTATGTTCCAAATGTTAAATAGACTGTTTGAAAAATTAACTTTAAAAACTCTTCTTTATAAAATTTTGAAAAAATGAGGTTTGTGGGTCCAATTGAAGTTTCATCTTGCTCAATTCCGACAGTATAATCAAAATAAGGTTTAATATGAATTAGAAGTAAATTTTTATCACCAAATTTTACAATATTGTTTGGTATTGGATATATCCTTATCTTATCGTAAGCGGCCGGGTCTTCAGAACTCCAATCGCCCATCTCTCCTATCAAATGTCCGTTGAGATAGGTTTTATCCTTATCATTGATAATCCCCAAGCGAAATGTTAGGTTTGAATATTTTTCAGAAGGGAATTGAATCCACTTTGCCAATAATACATTTTTTTTATTTGCGAGATCGGATGCGTTTTTGATTAGATTCCCTGGGACAACTGCTTGTCTCCATTTATAGGACTCAAAATTAGCACCATCGATTTGTTTTAATTCTATTTCCGAAAGATTCCCATCCAATAAATACCAATTTGAGCTTTGGGATTCGTTTTGGGTATCGAGACTTATGATTGAATTAAGATTTGTTAATGATTGTACGGATACCTGAGATAGGAGGCTAAGGGGAAATATTAAAATTACGATACAATAAAATAAAAAAATATACATCGGATATTTTACGACAAGTCAATCTCGGAAATTATGACAATGCATAGATTTTACGTCACTTCTAAAATCGTTTCTCTACGAAATTTGAATCACAACGTTTCCTTTTTTATGACCTGCTTCTGCGTATCTATGTGCTTCGACTAATTCTGATAAAGTATAAACCTTGTCAATTACCGGTTTGAATTCTTTTCTTTGAATAAGGGTTCCTATATGTTCCAAATAATGGATTTGTTCACTTCCTACCCAGCCAGCAAATACTTTAACCTTTCCGAATAATGTTGCCCATAGGCCTAAAAAAGTATCTTTAATGCCAGCCGAGACTAGAACCAATCGACCACCAGGCTTTACATATTGTAAGATCCTTTTAAATTCTAGTTTTCCTACGCATTCGATGACAATATCAAATTGAGTATCCAATCGAACGAAATTCGGATCCATATAGTCCAATGTTTCATTTGCCCCGAGGTGTTTCATAAGTTCAAAATTAGATTTACTGGTAACGGTGGTAATATGGAATCCTTTTTCTTTTAAAATTTGTAGGACGGCACTTCCGACAGCACTGGATCCTCCGTATATTAATGCACTCTGCCTTTCTTTCGTATCAAAAAAATTTAACAGATGCATTGCGGTAAGGGCTCCAAACGGGATGGAGGCTGCTTCAATAAAATCCAAAGAATCTGGAATGTTTGTAACACAGTCTTTTTCCCGAATGCATGTATATTCCGCATAAGTGCCGAAATTCATTCCTACGGAACCAAATATTCGATCACCAACTTTGAATTTAGTATAACCATCGCCAACTTGTTCAACGACGCCTGCAAACATACCACCTAGAATTGGCTTTCTTGGTTTAAAAAGTCCTAGAAATAATCGTACGGCTTGGGGATCTGGCTTTCGAAGTCTCCAGTCGGCAGAGTTAACAGACGTGGCATAAATCCTAACCAAGGCTTCCTTTTTTTTTGGAATGGGAATAGGAATATCTTTTTCAATAAAAACATCTGGTGGACCGTAATTGGAACAGATCATTGCTCTCATTGAAAAAATACCTCTTTACAAAATATACTTACAGTGTAAGTATATGACAGTTCTACATGTCAAGAAATTATTTATGATAAAAAAAAATTTAAAAAAGAAACAAAAAAGTAAGAAACAAATGCACAAACTTTCTACGGAAAAAATATGTCTTTGCGCCATCAAGTTGTTAGATCAGTGCGGGCTGGAATCTCTTTCGATGCGAAATCTAGCTTCAATGCTTGGAGTTGAGGCAATGTCTCTTTACAATCATATTAAAAACAAAGAAGAATTATTAGATCAGGTTGTGGATTATCTCATTCGTTTTTTTAAAGTTCCAAAAAAAACAAAGAACTGGAAAGAAGGAATTCGCAAAAGAGCTCTTTCTGTAAGAAAGGTTCTCCGAAAACATCCTTGGATTACAATGTTCTTGATTTCAAGGATGAACATTGGACCAAATATGTTGCGTTATTTTGATTCTAGTTTGGGTATTCTGATTCGTGCCGGTTTTTCTTTTACCGAAGCGGACCATATCGTTAATGTGGTGGATAGTCATATATATGGATTTACCTTACAAGAGTTAAATTTTCCGATCAAATCAAATGATTACATTCAGTCGGCTAAGTTTTTTTTACCTTCATTGCCTGCTGATAAATATCCATATTTAAGAAAATTAACAGAGGAAGTAATTTCAAAACGTTATAATGGACTTCATAATTTCGAATTTGGTTTGAATTTGATTCTGGAAGGTATAGAAAAAGAGAGAACTTAGAATTTAATCTCATAGAATTAAAAATTGGAGAACTCGATATGGATAAAATTTCTTTGATATTCAAATACTTTTATTTTTTAGCATTTATAAATCTTTCTTCTCTTTCTTCTCAAAGAGTAGTAGAGATTGAATCTCGTCCGGATGGGGGATTCACTAATAAGATTGCAGGAACCTGGAATTGCGGTGATTATGGAACCTTAATTTTATCACAAGATGGAAGTAAGGTGAGCGGAATATATGATTTTAACGGCGGGACTTTGTCTGGAATTATCGTGAATAATCGTATTGTGGGGACTTGGTCAGAAAGTAAATCAAATGATAGCGGTTCCTTTGAATTTGAGATACAAATACTAAGGAAGTCGCCAGATCCAACAAATTTGAAAGGTAAATACAATCAGAAAAAAAATAGAAACTGGAGGACTGGATGGGATTGCGTAAAAGAGTGAATCAGTTTTTTATTAGATTTTATTTATTTATATTTAGCTCCATTGTATTGATTTGGTTATCTACGTCATTAGGTGCAAATCCTAAAATAGGATTGGAAATCATTGAAGAAAATGGTAATTACGGGTTTAAATCTAAACAAGGTTTGGTGGTGGTCCAACCCAAATATAGTATGGCATTCGAATTTTCGAAACATGGTGTAGCGTTTGTTTTTCGTGATGGAAATTGGTATTGCATCAATGTAAAGTCCGAAGAACTACTCTCGCCATTTATTTTCGATAATGGGCCAGATTATTTTTCCGAAAAATTCGCTAGATTTGTAGAAAACAATAAAATGGGTTTTTTCGATGAATCTTGTCGAAAGCGAATTCCAGCAAACTTTGATTTTGTGAAACCGTTTGAGAATGGCACCGCAATTGTTTGCAATGGTTGTAATAAGGAATTTATGGGTGAACACTACCGTATCATAGGTGGAAAATATGGAGTTATTGATAAGAATGGGAAAACTTTTGTTCCGATTGAATATGATTCGATAGATTCAGTTGATTTAAAAAAGAAGATAGCAAAGGTAAAAAAAGAAAATAAGGTTTTGGACCTCAAGTGGAAGTAAGGACATCGAATGCCGATTCAAATGTCTATCGACCAGATCCCAATTCTTTAGTGACCTTAAAACACCGCTCACCTGGTTTATTTTTCAAAAACCAGTTCTATGGAGAAAAAATATTTACTGTAATTCTACGAGATAGATCGCCTAATTTGGCATAATGAAGAGAAAAAAAATAGAATATTCGGTTCACCCTCTTTGGTCTTTTTTAAGAAGTAGTTTTGGTATGGATGAAGCATTTAAAATGTTTGGCCCTTACCGAGGTGCAAACGTAATTCCAAAACTGATCGATCCATTTACATATGAAGTCGAAATGCCCCTTGTCCTATCAAATACAAATTATGTAGGCACTCATTTTGGAGGTTCCCTCTATTCCATGTGTGACCCTTTTTTTATGTTTATTTTAATAGAAAATTTAGGGGAAGATTTTATAGTTTGGGATAAATCTGCTCAAATACATTTCCTAAAGCCAGGTAAATCGACTGTAAAAGCTAAATTTCATATACCTAAGGAAGTGATAGAAGAAATTCGAGCAATTGTCCTTGAAAATAAAAAAACGACTCGGAATTTTACAGCCGATGTTTTTGATTCGGACGGAACCCATGTGGCTCGTGTGGAAAAAGAACTTTATATCCGACACAATAAACAATAGATTCTAACAATTGTATACGTCCAATACCTAAGGAGCATCTTTTGAAATTTAAACTACTATACACAATTTTTCTCTTCGTAGGCATTTTTACGAATATCTCAGCAACAGAGGTACTTCAGAAAAAAATCGGATTTTATGTGAACCACTCTATGGCAAATGTCTATGGGGTTTGCAATGAAATTCAAATAGAGCCATTTGATCTAGTAAAAAAATCAAATCTATTTTCTCTAAAGTCTTCCTTTAAGATAAATATTCCCATAACAAAGATTAGTTCAGGTGACACAGGACGCGATGATCATATTCATGAGATTTTGGGTCACCCAAATTTTTCGCAGATTCAAATTCAAGTCACTTCTATTGAGAATCAGGGAGAAAGGTATTTAGTAAAAGGAAATCTAACAATACGTGGAACAACTAAACCCTTCCAATCGGATGCAACGGCTGTGGATACAAATGGGAATTTACAAGTTGACGGAAAGTTGATAACAAAGTTTTCCGATTATAAACTCGAGAATCCTTCGCTTTTGTTCTTTAAGGCCAAGGAAGACATTGAAATTAGTTATTCCTTTCTTTTGAAGTAATCGAAACGAAAATAGATGGAGGAAATACTGAAAATATTTCTTCCATCAAGCGGAAAAACCTTTAGCTAACATTGTTCTTTTCTTTTTTTAAAATCACTTCTCTCTGATAATCTATCGATTTACCTTTACACAAATCGATCGAGTCTCCATAGTTTTGATAATTGCATAGAGGTTATTTATGAAATTATTAAATCCCAAAACAGAGAAATTTGAACATCTTGATGAAAAGTCTAGAAACCTAATGTTCAAGACCATCGAGTTTTTTGAAACAAAAGGCAAACTGAAACTCATGAAGGATGACCATGATAAGGTATGGTATTCTGACTTTCTAGACTTTGTTAAAAAAGAAAAAGTTTTTGCTACCCTCCTTACGCCCAAGGGTTACGGAGTATCTGATTCTCGTTGGGATTCCAATCGAATCATGGCGTTTAACGAAATTTTAGGATTTTACGGGCTTTGTTATTGGTATACTTGGCAGGTATCTATGTTAGGTGTTGGCCCAATTTGGATCAGCAAAAATGAAAAGATCAAAAACAAAACTGCAAAATTATTGGAAGATGGTGAGATCTTTGCATTCGGACTTTCCGAAAAAGAACATGGTGCAGATTTAATTGCGAGCGATATGATGCTCATTCCAAATGGAGATGGCACTTACAAAGCACGAGGTGACAAATTCTATATTGGAAATGGAAACAAGGCGGCAATCGTATCAACATTTGGAAAGATTGAAGGAACCGGAGAATTTGTTTTTTTCGGAGTAACTTCCCAACATAAAAATTATGAGTTGAAACCAAATATCGTAACATCTCAAAACTATGTGGCTGAGTTTGAATTGCATGACTATCCAATCACGGAAGATGATATTATCTCCAAGGGTAGGGCGGCATGGGATACTTCTCTTGCAACGATTGCGTTTTGTAAATTTAACCTTGGATGGGGCTCGGTTGGAATTTGTACACATGCTCTTTACGAAGCAATCAATCATGCTTCTAAACGAAAACTCTTCAATCAGTATGTAACTGAATTTCCGCATATCAAACAATTATTTATGGATTCGTATATGCGACTTGTTGCTATGAAATTGTTTTCTATCCGTGCAACAGATTATATGAGAGCTGCCTCAGCAACAGATAAACGTTATCTGTTATTCAATCCTATGGAAAAGATGAAAGTCACAATGCAAGGTGAGGAAGTAATCATCGGTCTTTGGGATATAATCGCGGCAAAAGGACTCAATAAGGATATGTACTTTGAGATGGCAATTCGTGATATCCAAATGTTGCCACGCCTTGAAGGAACCGTCCATGTGAATATGATTCTCATTATGAGATTTATGCAGAATTACTTTTTTCATCCAGACCAGTCCATGTCTAATATCCCGAGAATGTATGGATTGGAAGATGATACTTATCTATTTAACCAAGGTGCAACTACGAAAGGATTTGATAAGATTTTCTTCCGTGACTACAATGAATCCTATGATCTCTATGATTCAGCAAATATCAAAATTTTTAGAGATCAAATTGCAGTTTTTAAAGATCTATTAGCGAACGCTCATCCAACAAAAGAGCAAAGTTCGGATATTGGATTTATGCTAACTGTTGGTGAATTGTTCACGTTGGTTTCTTATGGACAACTCATCTTGGAAAGTGCCAAACTAGAAGGGACAGACGTCGATACTATCGATCAGATTTTTGATTTTATGATTCGTGATTTTTCAAAGTTTGCGACTCAATTCTATTCAAAACCGACCAGCACCGAAAGCCAACAGAACTACTGTCTTAAAATGATTCGTAAACCTTTGTTGAATGTAAATAGATTTGAGAAAATCTACAAAGAACAACTGCTATCTCTTGCCGGTTCTTACGAAATGAATCGTTAGCAAAATGATAGATTGAAAGAAATGAAGTCCCAATCTGCGAACGCAGATTGGGAAAAATACCAAAAGATTTTAAATTGAGATTATTCAACTTTCTCAACCCAGAAATTAACTTTTCCTATATGTATTTGAGTTTTAAAGTGACAAAGATAAAAAAATGAGAAGATTATATCTAATATCGTTACTTATTTTATCTTGCAGTGAGAATGTTCAGAACAAAATAGTCATTGATAATTATGTCGATGATCGAGTAAACATATTAACCAAAAAATACATCGAACAAACGAGTAAAAAACTTTCTGATTTTGCAAAAAGAACAAAGGTACAAATAGTTATTCTTTGCATTGATTCAGTTGGTGAAAATGATTTAGATTCATTTGTAAATGACATAGCAAATCAAAATGGTATTGGGGAAAAATATGTAAACAACGGTTTGCTTATTTTTCTCTCGAAATCAGATAAGAAAATACGAATCAATGTCGGATCAGGTTTGGAATGGATTTTCAGTGATAAGCTTGCAAAAGGCATAATAGATGAAATGCTTCCATTACTTAGAGAAGGAAGTTTCGAAACTGCTTTCGATTTGGCTATTAATAAAATCATTCCATTGGCTGAATCTGTGACATGGCAAATATCGAATAAGTCAATCCATGAAATATCAACTTCTGATTTGGGAACCATATTTCAATTTAATGCAACCAAGATAGGAGAAGAAAAAATACAAAATTTAAATTATGATAACCAAAGCGACGACTGCTTATTCTTAAAATCAGATACTGGAGAAATTATCAAATTATACGTCACTATCTATCGTTATCATAGTTATTTTATCGATGAAAAAAAAGAAAGGCTCATCACGGCTAGACTTATTAAAATAAATCCTCTATCATTTCAACTTCTTGGAGTGGAGCGATAGTTATTGGTAATCCTATCACGAAAACTTCACAATCCCCAAAACAAGATCACCCAGAACATTTTTCTTTATAAATTCATTGGCATGGTTGGATGCCCTCACTAACAATTCAGATATCTTGCCTTCCTTCCAATTGAGTATTTGATTGGCTTTTTTCCCAGCTTCTTCTTGGTTTAAGCCTTCTATATGAATATAGGCTTCTTGAAGTGCAAAGTATTCCAAACCTTCATCTTTGATATTTCCGATCTCTGCAATAAGCCAACTCAAGGCAAGGAACGCATTTCTCTCTAAAAGAACGGCATGGGTATTGTTTCTAATTTCGGGCAATTGATTGAATTTAGAATTCAATACAGCGGGTGTGAGATAGGATTCAAATCTTTCAGTGGAACCTGTTCTAAGTCCAAACTGGATGGCTCCTTGCAATGCTTGTGTAAATATACTGAGCCACCGAATATCCCGCCTCAATTCATGGACATGGTCCTCCATCTCTGAAAAAGGATTTCCGTACGTTCTAATAAACTTATGAATGGAACTGATCTCCTTTTCATAGAGTTTCTTAATTTCCTTTACTTCTTCTTTCGGTTTTAGCCATTCAATTTTGTTTAAAATTTTCAATTCTTCTTTAAATCTAGATTTGTTTTTTCCGATCCAACCTACTTCGTTTAGATTCTGATTGAGTTTGAGTAGGGAGTTGGATTTTTGCTCCGACATATATTCTTTAATTGAATTGGGAATCTCCGACTTTCCTTCGTAATGTTTTGAATACACATCAAAATAATCAATACTACCAAGAAGGTCCTCAAACAATTTAAATCTCTCTTTGAGAGATGTAAATTTAGATGAATTTTGAAATTCGGAGTATAGCCGCGACAATCCCTCCAACATAAAGAGGGGCGTTCTTCCATCATTAGAATAAAAGGTAAGACCAGGATTATTTGATTCCGAGGCTGTCTCGAGCAACACTTCTAATTTGTTCAGATAGAAAGAAAATCTTTGGAAACCTAAGGACATAAACACCTCAAAAGGATTGGTGGTAAAGATGAACCAATTTCGAAAAAAGAAAACTATTTTTTAAAATTACTTTTTGTCTTTGATTCCAATATATAGTGTTTCTAACATTTCTTTGGTGATTTTTTTAATCGATTTCTCTGTAGAATTTTGAAAGATCACTTGTTTGCCCAAAAAAAGTATCGCAATGCCATGAACCATCGTCCATGCAGCAATAGCTGTTTTATGAATATCTGACGAGCTAAGGTTTCCAGATTTTTGATTTTCTTGAATTATGTCTTCTAGAACGGAGAAGGAGGATTCTTCAGCCATAGTCAAATCAGGATAGAGCGCATGGTTTGAAATTTGATTTCCATACATGATTTGGAATAGATCTGGATTTGAGAGAGCAAAATTCACATAACAAACTCCTGACTCTCTAAACTTTAGGAGTGGGTATTTTTTAAATTTAGCCTGAATACTTTGCAGTTTTTCTCGCAATAGCTGAAATCCGTAGATTGCTACGTCTACAAGTAGGGATTCTAAATTCGGATAATGCCTATAAGGTGCGGACTGTGAAACACCTGCCTTTTTTGCAACTTTTCGCAATGAAATCGATTGGTAACTTTCCTCTTGCAAAAGGTTAAGGGTAGCAAGTCTCAAAGCTGTTTTGAGATCTCCATGATGATAAGAATCTTTGAAAGGTATGGATTTCATGTTGACAGTTATTACATCAATGTAGTAAATGATCACATTGATGTGTTCAGCGTAAACATCAATCGCTTTAGGAAGTAGGTCAATGAAAAATCAAACTATCGGTCAAAATTATGATATTATCTGTATAGGTTCTGGAATGGGAGCGCTAACTGTGGCAAGCCTTCTTTCCCAATTTGAAAAGAAAAAAGTTTTGATCATAGAGAAGCACTTTCAAGTGGGTGGATTCACTCATGCCTTTGCACGAAAACAAAAATACCATTGGGATGTTGGCATCCATTATGTAGGGGATATGGGCGAAACAGGGTTTAGTCGTCTCCTCATGGATAAAATTACTGCAGGACAAGTCTCCTGGGCAAAAATGCCTGAGCCATTTGAAAAGTTTGTCTATCCTGGTTTTACTTTCGATTTATATGGGGATGAAGAAAAATTCAAGTCGGATCTTATACATAAATTTCCGGAAGAAGAATCGGCTATCGAAGGATACTTTAAAGATATTCATAAGGCAGCCGCCTTATTTGGAAAGAACATGATGATGAAATCAACGGCTCCAGAGTTAGCTACCTTTAAGACTCAGATCGGTAGCGACTCGATAGTAACTCTCAAAGATTATTTGGACTTTCATTTTAAAGAACAGTCCTTAAAAGCAATATTAGCATCCCAATGGGGTGATTACGGACTTCCACCTTCGAAATGTTTGTTTGCTACTCATGCCAGTTTGGTGGTTCACTATCTAAATGGTGGATACTATCCTGTTGGGGGTGGCGGAAAGATATTTGATGCAATCGAACCAAAGGTATTAGAAAATGGTGGTGCTGTTTTAGACACCACAGAAGTGAACGAGATTCTTATCGAAAATGGAAAGGCCATTGGTGTGAAAGCTACTTTCCTTAGGGGAAAACAAGAGAGCAAAAATTATTATGCCCCCGTTATCGTTTCTTGTGCGGGTGCGTATCCTACATATACTAAACTGATTCCTAAGCAGATTCAAATTTCTTTCTTAGATAAACTTAACGATTTCTATAAAAGAGAAAAAATGGCTACTTCTGTTTGCGTATATATGGGGTTAAATGATAGTCCAACTACTCTAGGTTTTAAAGGGGAAAACCACTGGATATTTGATTCCACAGACCATGAATCTAATTTTTCAGATAGAAACAACTGGCTTCTGCAAGGTGGTGAGATCAAAAATATGTATCTCTCCTTCCCAAGCTTAAAGGATCCTTTGGCAGAGCACCATACAGCTGATTTGATTACTTTTACGGATTATTCTATCTTTGAGAAATGGAAAGACCTGCCTTGGAAAAAACGAGGTGAAGAGTACGAACTGTTCAAGTCGAAAATTGCAGACACTGTAATTAAAACTTTGGAGAAACGATTTCCAGGTTTTCAAAAATTAATAGACTATATCGAAGTATCAACTCCACTCACCAACGAACACTTCACATCCCATCAGGATGGGGCAATCTATGGACTTGCCTGTGTTCCTGAAAGATACGATAAATTAAAATCACCTTGGTTTGATGTTTCTACACCCATAGAGGGATTGTATCTAACAGGAGCAGACGCCGGTGGGTCGCCAGGAATTGCTGGTGCAATGATGGGTGGGCTTGCCGCGACTCTAAAAATACTAGGAAGTCGTGAGCTACTGAAAAGAATCTTAAAAAATTAAAAACTCTGGGACCTCGAGCGGGCTACTTAAGGGTTCGCATCGCTCCCATTCACCACCACTTTTGTTTTCAAAAGTAGTAGTTAGTAGTACATAATGCACGGTTCAGGTGAGGTCGATTACCCAAATGCCAGTATTTATGTTGTACAAAGAAATTCTAATCAATGAAAGACTCGTATATTCACATGAGACTTTAGTTCATTTTGATGAACATTTTTTAGTGACAATTTTATTCCCAACGTTAGAATCTAATCAAACGATCGTAAACATGATTTTTGATTTTCCAGATGAGAATCAAAGAAATCAAGTATTGTCTTTTTTTGCAGTGGAAAGAGGAAACCAAACATTGGGTCGACCGGAAAACTATTTAAAACAAGGAAATTAAAAATGGAATCAAACCAATCCAGCATAAGTGCATCATCGCTTTGGCGTGAATTAAAAGATGCACTCGCAGGTTCGGAAGCTGACTACACGGAAGTAAGCATGAGGAAGGCTATTTTTCTCCTCTCTGTTCCAATGGTTTTAGAGTTGGTTCTAGAGTCTGTATTTGCAGTCGTTGATATTTACTTTGTAGGCAAGTTGGGTGCCTCAGCTGTTGCAACGGTTGGTCTTACCGAGACCTATCTTTTTCTTTTGTATTCGATTGCCATGGGCCTTACTTTTTCTGTCACCGCAATTGTCGCAAGAAGGGTAGGGGAAAAGGAGAAAGAAAAGGCTTCAACTACTGCCGTACAAGCAATTTTTATCGCAATCTTTTCATCCATTCCATTTGCAATTGCGGGAATATTCTTTTCGAAAGAACTCTTAGCACTAATGGGTGCGGATGAGTGGGTTCTGACAGAAGGATACCCATATATGCAGTGGATGTTAGGTGGGAATGTTGTAATTACTCTTCTCTTTATGATCAATGCAGTATTTCGAGGAGCAGGAGATGCTGCCATAGCCATGAAAGTTCTTTGGATCGCAAATGGTTTGAATATCATTTTGGATCCCATTCTCATTTTTGGTTGGGGTCCCATTCCAGCTTTTGGAATCACAGGCGCTGCGATCGCAACGACACTTGGTCGGGGAATCGGAGTTCTCTTTCAACTATATCTACTCTTCAACGGAGGGAAACATATTCGAGTTCTCTATTCTCATTTGAAGATTGAATGGAAGACGATTGGTGGCATTCTTAAAACCTCGTTAGGTGGTATTGGCCAGATGATCGTTGCGATGACCTCTTGGATTTTTATTATGAGGATCCTTGCGGAATTTGGAAGCCAAACAGTCGCAGGTGCAACTATTGCACTAAGAGTAATGATGTTTACGATGATGCCTTCTTGGGGAATGTCGAATGCCGTTGCTACATTGGTCGGACAAAATTTAGGTGCAGGTAAACCTGATCGGGCTGAGCAATCTGTATGGTTCACAGGCTACTGTAATATGGGCTACTTGATTTTAGTATCGGTAGTTTACTTCCTAATGGCAGAGACATTGGTATCCCTATTTTCTTCCGATCCGGAAGTCATTAAAATCGGTGGAAAATGGCTTACTATAGTATCCTATTCCTACTTTGTATACGCCTGGTGGATGTCCGCATCACAGGCATTTAACGGTTCAGGTGATACAATGACTCCCACTAAAATCAATTTAGTCTTTTTTTGGATCATACAAATTCCACTTGCATATACAATGGGAAAGGTATTAAATTTTGGGTATGAGGGAGTTTTTTGGTCCATGATGGCGACCGAAACCTCTGTTGGTTTGTTCACGCTTTTGCTATTTACAAAGGGAAAGTGGAAGGAAACTCGAGTTTAAAGTCCATTCTTATTGGGTATCAGAGGAAAATTGGCTTTTCAGGGAGAATTGGACTTAAAAAAATAAGCCTAGTGTCGGTGTGAGGCATTTTTTCTCGTCTTATATCGGTAGATAATTATGCCCAACCGGATTGTAAATTTTGAGTGATATTCCTTTAATTCCATCTGACCAACTTGCAAAATTTGAATTCAATGATGAGTTGCTCAGCAGTTACCGCAAGAGCAAACAAATCCCGCTCGATCTCTACGATCGGACAGGAAAGCTTATCATGTCCAAAAAAAAGAATCCAACAGAAGAGGATTTTGGAAAATTATTAAAATTTGAATTGCAAGGGGCTTACTATCTAGCTTCGGAAAGTAAAAATTTAAAAGTCTCCTCTGGTGAAGTTGCTGATCCCCGCCAAACAAAACTTTTTGATCACGAGAAAACAGTAGAATTTGCAAAACAAACGGAAGCATTGATTTCCGAATTAAAAAAGGAAGCATTCAATTCCGATCATGCCATTCGGGTTCACAAATCGATTGGGAAGGTATTAGATGATTTTACTAACAATCCGGATTTTGAATTTGGATTATTTAATATTTTAGAAATTTTAAAGTATGCAGGTGTTCCGGTGGAATCGGAACTAATGACCAAACGCACCATTGTTGCTATGGGAATGAAAGTTAGAACTAAAAAGATAGGTGTCGGTGAGGATAACAAACCTAACAAAAAAGACCATCTTTCTGTTATGACTGCTAGTTTTTTAGCTGATATAGGATATTCAAAATTAGTAGTCCCCGATAAACCTAATCTTTCCAAAGAGGAGTATCTAGCGATTCAACAACATCCGATTATTAGTTATTTAATGACTCTCGCAGCACCTGAGATCACACAAGAAATCCGTACCCTTGTTTTGAACCACCACAGACCATTTAGAGGAAATTCATTAAATAATAATTTTCCAGATAACAAAACTGTTTTTAATAAATTGATGTTGGTTCGTGATAAATTCGTAAAGGATCCAACAAAAAAAATAATAGTCGCCGATATCGATGCTCAACTTCGGATTCAAGAATCAAATGTAAATTCGGTGAACTTTGAAGAAGATATCGCAATTTTATCGCTAGCTAGCGAATATGCAAGTTTGACAACAAACCAACCTTGGCGTCCCGCATTTAGTTCGGCCACAGCTTTAAAAATGATTGTGAACGATTCATTTTTTTCCTACAGCAATAAGAATATCCGTCATCTCTTGGATTATGTTGGAGCTAGTTTAACGAATAACGAAAATATAATCAATAACGGAGATTATGTCATAACTGCTTCAATTGATTCGGAAAAACAGGCTCATTTTGATATCTGTAAAATTTTGGAAGTGGATCGTTTCCAAACACGTCCTAAAATCCAAAGATTATGTACAATCAAACCGTTATTCAAGAAAGGAATCAAGTATCGCATTGCCGATTTTGATATCAACGAGATTCGTATGGATAAACGAAGAGCTGTCATTGATCTTGCAGGTCAAACTTCAAGTACACAGAGAATCATATACATTATCGATCCTGAAATGAATGAACCACTTTACGATGTAGTAACAAAGTTGGATTTTCATTAATATTGTTTTTTAGATTTTTAACAATCTTGGCATATAGTATTTTTCTTGATTTTCTATTCTTTTGACATTTCTTCTAAGTTCGTTTTTGTGAATGAAAGGGAATTATGAATCTAAAAAAAATCCACTATACTTCGGCATTCTTTCTGTTCATTTTTATTTGTCTGCATCTTTGGAACCATTCATTTGGAATCTTGGGAGGCAGTGCTCATGTGCAAATTATGAGCCAATTGAGGGTTTTATATCGTAATGCTATTTTTGAATCAATTCTTATCTTATCGGTAGTAGTTCAGATCTACACCGGCTTTCGATTGTTTTTTAGAAAAAGAAAAAATCAAAAAACGTTCTACGAAAAGATTCAAAATTGGTCGGGCCTATATCTTTCTTTCTTTTTTCTAAATCACTTGGGAGCAGTTTTTGTGGGAAGATGGGTTCTCGATTTAGATACAAATTTTTTCTTTGGAATCGCTGGTTTGAATCTCTTCCCATGGAATTTATTCTTTATTCCTTACTATTTTTTGGCTATCGTTTCTTTTTTTGGTCATCTTGCTTCGATTCACAATCAAAAGATGCAGAAATATGTTTTGGGTGTTTCTCCCTTGACTCAAACCCATTTCATTTTAGGTATTGGTATCTTGTTCTCGTTTTATATTATATTCGGATTTACGAATCAATTCCAAGGATATGAGATTCCATTAGAGTACCAATTTTTGATGGGTCGTTGAACGGGATTCTCGTTCCCTATGGGTCACTCCCGTTACAGCTCGCGCCACTGTTCGAGTCGATTCAATTTATGCCTATGTCTGGGAGTTAATAAGGAAGTTTTGCGGGCGAAGGGACTCGACCTCTCCGCTGTTCGGACATCCTGTCCTCACCGCGCTCCGAGGCACGGTGTCGCTTGACGAATGCCCTCCTGGCATTCTTGCTGTAACAGTCGTTCCCTATGGGTCACTCCCGTTACAGCTCGCGCCACTGTTCGAGTCGATTCAATTTATGCCTATGTCTGGGAGTTAATAAGGAAGTTTTGCGGGCGAAGGGACTCGAACCCTCGCCAGAAGCTTGGAAGGCTGCTGTGCTACCGTTACACCACACCCGCGATTGGTAAATACATAGTTTTTGGCTAGGGCCATGGGTCAATGATTTTTGGTTCCCGAATGTGACCCTCAGGGAAAATAGGATCATGGCACTGCCCCAAGCAATCGAAACCTATAGAAAACAATTTCGCAAGATCAAACTCTTCCAGGACATCACATCGATTCTCCATTGGGATTCTGAAGTGATGATGCCACCCGATGGTAGAGTTGGAAGGTCTCAGCAGATTGCGGCAGTGAGCGAATTGACTCACGAGTGGATGACTTCAGCCTCCTTTCTATCGGAAATCGAAAAGGCAAAAAATGCGATATCGGAACTTCCTGCAGAAAGTCAGGGATTGTGGCGAAGAGAATTAGAGATCCTTTTAGAGGATCGAGAAAAGGCATCAAAATTGCCTACAAGCTTTGTCGCAGAATTTGCGGAACTTACGAATTTAGCGCATGCTGAGTGGGCTTCGGCTAAAAAAGAAAAAGATTTTAAAAAGTTTTCCAAAACATTGGACAAGCTGGTTTCATTATCTCGTAAACAAGCAGATTACTTTGGTTATACGAAGGAACCATATGATGCTCTTTTAGATAGTTATGAAAAGGGAGCAAAGGCGGAATCGATCCAAACACTTTTTACAGATTTAAAGACCTCTCTGATTCCCATTGTAAAAGAGGCACCAAAGTTTGAATCGCCTTTCTCGAAACCAGTTCCAATTTCGCATCAAAAAAAGTTTTGCAAACGTCTACCTGCCATTCTTGGACTCACTGAAAACGAATCTAGATTGGATATAAGCAATCATCCGTTCTCTACCAGTTTGGGAAAAGGTGACAAACGAATTACGACAAGGTACTCTGAATCCGATCCATTGAGTTCTATCTTTGGGGTGTTACATGAAACTGGTCACTCGCTCTATGAATCGGGAATTTCTGCAATGCCAGACTATCCGAATCCGGTAACAGAATTTTTAAGTCTGGGAATTCATGAATCCCAAAGTAGACTTTGGGAAAATCAAGTAGGTCGTTCGAAACCCTTTTGGGAGTTTGTCTATCCTATCTTGCTGTCTGACTTTCAATGGAAGGAATCTGATCTTCCATTTGAATCTTTATACAAATTTATCAACAGCACCGAAAAAACAAAAATTAGAGTCGAGGCTGACCAAATAACATATAATCTTCATATCATTTTGCGTTTTGAAATAGAAAGAGATCTAATCAACGGAAAAATCCTAGTTGTAGATTTGCCAGAAATATGGAATTCAAAGATAAAAGAGTATCTACAACTTGATATAGAAAACGATTCGGAAGGTGTTTTGCAAGATATCCATTGGTCGATGGGTGCATTTGGATATTTTCCCACTTATACACTTGGCAATATCTATTCTTCTCAGTTTTTTCAAAAGTTTGAGTCCAGCCATCCTGATTATAAAAAAGAATTTGCAGTCGATGGAAATTATAAAAATTTGCTGAATTGGTTGAGAGAAAACATTCACTCGAAAGGAAAACTATTCGAGGTAAATGATTTAATAAAACAAATCACTGGAGAGGAACCCAATTCCAA
>JAPZTS010000004.1 GCA_027533185.1 Leptospira sp.
GAAATCTATCAAAAGTTACAAACCATCGGAAAAAAGGAGACATTCGATTTAGAAGATCGAGAAATTTCAAAAATTCCACCCCTAGCCATCGATGAAACCATTCCTGAATCTAAAAATACAGACATCGTAACGAAACTTCCTGATCTCCCGAATCTAGATGATATGGAGCCCAGAGAATCAGGAAAAAGACAGGTATCTGTTGCTGATAGCCAGAAAAGACAGGATGAGGTTGCCATCACAACACCCGCGCTCAAAGAAAAGATTCAAAAGTTTGAAGATTCCTTGGACGGTAAAAACTCCAATTCCAAGGAGGACCTTTTAGAAAAAGACACTAAAACCCTTTCTCCAAAAGAAGTAGAAACAAAAAAGAAAGTTCGCCCCGCTCCTGAAGGTACGTCAATGCGATCCGAGACACCCGTCTTGAAACCAAAGAAGACGGAAATCGTTTCCAAAAAAACTTCTCATTCGTACAAAACGTCCAAAGTCAATAAACAAAGGAAAACAATCGCAAAACAGGAAAAAACGAATTACACTCGAATGAATCCGACAAATAACTCTCGATATCCTTCGAACTTGGAAGCTAGAATACAGAACGTAGAAAAAATACAGAAAACCGATTCGGAGCGTTATGAAAAACGATTTCTAGAAATAGAAAAGCGAATCAAATCCTTAGAAGAAGCTCTCGCTAAGTAGTGGAATACGGATCCAAGTATACAGATATTTTTTCTGAAATACGGAGTGTAAGCCCGGTTGTTAGTCCCATTCTCATAGCCGTATCGAAAAAACAACCGTATGAAGTCATAAAACAGGCGTACAACGACGGTATTCGTCATTTCGGTGAAAATTATATCCAAGAGGGAATAGAAAAATTCACGAGACTTTTTTCCGAAATCCCAGAGTCCCGAGAGCAAACGAAACTCCACCACATCGGACCACTTCAATCGGGGAATATAAAAAAAGTTGTCGGTTTCTTTCACTTCGTACACGGAGTCGGGAGTTTATCTGCTCTGAAAGAGTTGAACAAAAGATCGGACAAAGAAAAACAAAAAATCTCGTTTTTTATACAGTGGAATCTTACAAATGAGTCCCAAAAGAACGGGATAGATCCGGATGAGTTCCTGGTGTTGAAAGATTCGATACAAGACTTAAGTTCCGAATACTGTAACTGGGAAGGCTTTATGGTAATGGGGCCGAGTTCTGGAGATCCAATAGAGACCGAGCGGGTTTTTGAATCGGCAGCTAATATGCGGACTTCTTTTTCTTCAGAATTGAAACTTTCCATGGGTATGAGCGGAGATTATCTTATGGCTGCAAGATACGGGTCCGATTATCTTAGAGTAGGGTCTCTAATCTTTGGAGAAAGAAATATATGAAGCAAGTGCAATCGATTGGTGTTGTTGGTCTTGGGAAAATGGGACTAACCATGGCCAAGACAATAGCAAAAGGAAATAGAAAGGTTTTTGGTTTCGATCCTTACCCTCCCAAGGACTTGCCTAATTCTATAACTCTTTTGGATAATCTCTCTAAACTTGTAGATGGTGTGGATTGTATCGTTATTGCCGTAAAACCTAATTTAGTCGAAGAAGTTGTTCGATCTATCAAAAGCCCAAAACTCATACTTTGTATTGCAGCGGGAGTTACCACATCTCAGCTAAAAAATTGGGCGGTAAAGGATTCTCGTCTGATACGCGTTATGCCCAATCTACCGATGGTCTCTGGCCGAGGTGCACTTGGCTATACCTGTGATTTCGACTTAAAAGATATAGCATCAGAATTATTCTCTGGAATGGGGCAGGCAGTTTTTATTTCGAAGGAATCACTTATGGATGCGGTCACTGGGCTTTCTGGTTCAGGGCCTGCTTATGTATTGACCTTTTTGCAGGCTATGGCAGAAGCAGGGCTCAAAGAAGGTCTCAACTTTGAAGAATCTTTATTACTTTCAATGGAAACAATCGAAGGAACCATCTGTTACTTTCGGGATTTGAAGGAAGCCGATCCCGCCATACATCCAATGGAAGTACGAAACTGGGTTACATCTCCTGGGGGAACTACGATCCATGGATTAGACGCTTTGGAACGGGGTGGCTTTTCCACGAGTGTTCGTGATGCGGTCAGAGCCGCTGCGGAACGTAGTAGGGAATTAAGGGAAGGATAATAACGGTTGCGCGGACAGGATTCGAACCTGTGGCCTTTGGGTTATGAGCCCAACGAGCTACCAGCTGCTCCACCGCGCGGTGTAATAACCATACTTCTAGAGTCTTGCTTTTTGTCAAGGAAAGGATTCTCTTGGATTCTTTTCTGCTTTCTTGGATTAAATTTCGAGGAAAGTTCGAAATCTTACTTTACAGGTCTAATTTTGGAAGATTTGTTTCTAACTTAAACACTGGTCTAAGGTGGTATGATTTGTCTTTTAAAGAAAACACAGATATTGTTTTTGAGCATTACGAAAAAAAGATCTACGACCAAAAGCAGCTTTTGGAAATTTCGCGAGCCCTCAATTCCACTTTAGATTACAAATACTTGATCGATGCGATTTTGAACATCTGCCTTGCCCAGTTGCAGACTCTACACGCCGCGATGTACTTAGAGCCCGAGATAGACCTTGGGCTCTTCAAATTAGAGCCCCAGTCCATCAAAGGTTTTGAATTGGGTGGGGAGGATCAAAACTACGAAATCAAAATGGATGCCCCTCTCATTCATTATTTTGAAGAAAAGCCCAAGGCCATCACTATGAACCAAATCCTACAGATTGAGGCACTCAAGGGTGATCTGGATCTATCTTACTTACGTCGCATGGGTGCGGAAATTTTAGTTCCATTGAATGCAAAAGGGAAGGTAAACGGTCTCCTTGTATTGGGTGAAAAAATGACTTCCGAAGAATTTTTGGAAGATGAAAAAGAATTTATGACGACCCTTGCAAACTTAGCAGGGATTGCTGTGGACAACGCCCGTCTTTACGAATTGGCGACGGTGGATATGATGACTGGCTTAAAAATCCACCATTACTTCCAAACAAAACTCAAAGAAGAGATGGAGCGTTGCCGAAAGAAGGGATCCAGACTTTCCTTACTTTTTACAGATGTGGACAAATTCAAAGTATTCAATGATACCCATGGCCACCAAGCAGGGGACGTGGTCCTGATAGAAGTTGCAAAACAATTGATCCGGGCAGCTCAAAGACACCACATTCCCGCGCGTTACGGTGGAGAGGAATTCTGTTTGGTTATGCCTGGGGCTTCGGAAGAGGAAGCGTTTGCGAAGGGGGAAGAAATACGTAAGGCAGTTGAATCTATGGTTGTCAAAAATCCAAACGATGACTCGGATTTAAAAGTGACACTTTCCGTTGGGGTATCGAGCTTTAGAATTACGGACAGGAATAATAAAGATTTGATCGAACGTGCGGACAAGGCTCTTTACCAAGCAAAACATTCTGGCCGAAACCAAACAATTTGTTATAAAGATTAGAAATTCTGCCGACTGGTAGAATATGGCAGAACCAGCATACTTACTCCGCGAATTTTCAAAACCAGGAACATCGGATGTATTTGAATCCATACGAAATCGTGCGCTTGGTCTCTCGACCTTCAATTTCCAGCCTTACTCCTGTTTTATCGAGTACAAATCAAAGGATAAAGAAACTGGGATCGAATATAGGGACTGTGTTGTAGATTATTCCCGATGTCCCAACCAAAACTGCATCAAAAAATTAGTCTAGTTCCCCTCGTTATCGTAAGTCTGATTGGGTGTTTTTCGCAAAAACGCTCTGATCCTGTCAGTTACAAACCAAACCTTCCCCATATTTATTTTGAAGTCGAAGACAAAGAAACACATTTGATTTTACATGGAAGCCAAATGAATGGAACTCCTGTCTCCTTTTTTTGGGATACAGGGTCTGACTTTAGCTTTTACGAAGGTGTCGATCTTTTAGAGTGGCAAGAGTTCAAAAATCAAGATTTTCTATTTTCTCTCCCACAGAAGAAGAACATTCTCCCCGAAGGTGTATTTGGATTACTGGGAATCGATTTTTTTCAAAAAACATGCGTTTATTGGGAGAATACCCATCTCTATGTTTTTTCTTCTGATTCCAGTTTTTGCAAGAGACCAGATGCATATTTGTCTACCAACTTGAAGTTTTTGGAAACGAAGAAGATAAGAGATCATTTTTTTGCAAAATTTGAATTTGGTCAAAGACAAGATTCATGGGCTCTTTTGGATACGGGCTCTTCTTTAAACATTCTTCCGAATGAACATGAGGCAAAACAATTGGGCGAAAAACGAGTCTTTCTACCAGGTAAAAAAATACTTATCGCCAATCTATACGAATCACAAATAAGTTTGTTTCTCAAGGATCGATTTGGCCAAAAAATCGAATACAAACGTCCTATGTATTTAGGAGGAATTTCACTTGAGAATTTAGATTTCTCAGGGGACAAGGATAAGGAAGAGGTTTGGGTGGTAGGGCTAGAAATCCTTCGGCAGCGGCCGATCTTTTGGGATTTTTCTCGAAACCTAATTGGTGTCCTTCTTTAAGAGAGACTTGTGAATACAAAAGAAAAAATAATCGTCGCGATGAGTGGTGGAGTCGATTCCGCAGTGGCCGCAGGTCTCTTACTCGAACAAGGCTATGACGTTATCGGAGTGAACCTCCGTACTTGGGAATACGAAGCGCCTAGTTGCGATACAACAAAAAAATCCTGTTGTTCCCCCGAAGATATTCGAGACGCAAGAGATGTAGGTCTCTCTTTAAATATTCCTTTTTATGTTATAAAAATGGAAAAGGTATTTGGGGAACGTGTGATTGATCGGTTCATTTCAGATTATAAGGATGGGCGAACACCCAATCCTTGTGTAGAGTGTAATACATTTGTTAAGTTTGGTGCTCTTTTCGAACAAGCTAAAAAATTAGGGATACAAAAGATTGCAACTGGTCATTATGCACGAACGATTCATAAAGATGGACGTTATGCGATTAGAAATGCTGTCGATATGAAAAAGAACCAAGCGTACTATCTGTACGGGCTAAGTCAAGAAAACATTCAGAATACGGTTTTCCCTTTGGGTGATATGGATAAGTCAACCGTACGCGAGATAGCAAAACGAATGGGTCTGACTGTTGCAGAAAAACCAGAAAGCCAAGAGATATGTTTTGTCCCCGAGAATGACTATCGCAGTTTTTTAAAAAAGAAAGGTGTCGAGTTTACGCCTGGGTATTTTAAACTTGCGAATGGAAGAATCATTGGAAAACACTCTGGCAAAGAAGGTTTTACAATCGGACAAAGAAAAGGTCTAGGCATTGCCTGGAAAAATCCTCTTTACGTTTTATCCATTGAAGATGATGGCACAGTCGTATTAGGCGAAGAAAAAGAAACTGTTTCTGAGAGTTTTATTTTAGAGGAGATAACCTACCAAGGTCTTCACCCAATGGAATCCGGAAAGAAAGAGCGGATGAGGGTACAAATCAGGTATCGAAGTGCACCTGTTCTCTGTGAGGTGGAGTCTTTGGAAGATCATTGGAAGGTTTTCTTTTTGGAAGATGTGAAGAGTGTAACTCCTGGTCAATCTGCCACATTTTATCCGTTAGAAGGCGATTATTTGTTGGCGGGTGGTATCATTCAAAAAGGAAGTATTACTCGGAAACTCAAAACACGAAGCCCTGAATTGGTGGAGATCAGTTCTCTTTGAAATCCGTCGAAGGCAAAACGGTTCTGATTATTGGTGGGGGTCTTCTTCAGGTTCCCATCATTCAAACTGCAAAAACGATGCGACTTCGTACGATCGTAGCGGATATGAATCCTCAATCGATAGGGTTCCAAATTGCGGACGGACAGATTGTCATGTCCACTAAGGATGTGGAAGGTATGGTCCGTGAAGCAAAGCGCTTTGTGATGTCCGAGCCGATCCACGGAGTCATAACGGCTGGAACCGATGCCAGTATGACGGTTGCTGCTGTCGCAGGAGCTCTTTCTTTGCCAGGAATTCGATTTGTAGATGCGGAAGCTGCATCTAATAAAGTGAAGATGAGACAACGGCTTAAGGAATTTGGAATGCCGATTCCAAATTTTGCGCCTGTCTGGTCGTTGAACGATGCAAAGGACGCACTATCCTTTTTAAAATTCCCTTTGGTAATGAAGCCTGCGGACAATATGGGTGCTCGCGGTGTTATAAAAGTGGAAAGAGCAGATGATCTAAACCATGCCTTTCGACATGCAAAACGATTTTGTCCGACAGGTGAGCTTATCCTTGAAGAGTATATGGAAGGCCCTGAACTCAGTGTCGATGCACTAGCATTTAATGGTCAGATCCGGATGACGGGAATTGCTGATCGTATTATCGAAAGAGAGCCATATTTCATTGAAGTGGGTCACAACATGCCTTCTCGTTTGTCCAAACCTTTGTTGGACGAGGTAGAACAAGTGATGGCGGGCGGAATGCGGGCTCTCGGTATCCATTTAGGAGCAGGGAAGGGTGATATCAAGGTTACAAAAGATGGTGTAAAAATTGGAGAAATTGCTGCAAGATTATCTGGTGGTTTTATGTCCGCATTCACCTATCCATTGTCAACTGGCGTTAATTTAAATCGTGCTGCTCTACTCATCTCTCTAGGCGAAACACCTGACAACTTAGAGCCCGTTTTGAATCGAGTGTCGATTGAAAGATCTTTACTCTCTAAGCCTGGAAAACTCTTGGCTATAAATGGAGTCGAAGAAGCAAAAAAAATTGAAGGCGTTTGCGAAATTTTTATCCAATCCAAATTGGGTGATATCATTAAGGATCCTACAAATAATATCGATAAATCAGGACATGTTATCATAACAGCTGATCAATTTGATATAGCGGAAACTATATTTCAAAAAGTACAATCTACAATTTCGTTTGAAGTCGACGAACAGTATTCGATCACCGAAAAAGAAATCAACGATCAGGCTAGGATACGTTTCGGTAAAGATATCTGTTGGGTTTGTAAAGTATGCGATGGTAACAATTGCGCATCGGGTATTCCCGGGATGGGAGGGGTGGGTAGAATGTCTACTTTTGCAGACAATTACTCTTCTCTCCAGGAATACTCTATTCTTCCCAGTTACATTCGAGATCACGTAGTGCCAAACATACATGGTAATTTTTTGGGTTTATCGCTTCAGACACCAATTATGGCTGCTCCTATGACAGGTGTAGGAACCAATATGAATTTTGTGATGACGGATTATGATTATGCAAAGTCCGTTCTCCGATCTTTTTCTGGACTTGGGTCTATAGCTTGGCTCGGTGATGGGGCCTCACCAGATAAATACAAAGTGATGTTAGATGCCTTAAAAGCCAATGATGGGAAAGGTATTTTGATTTGCAAACCTCGCGAGGACGAAGGTTTGCTTTTGGAAAGATTTTCCGAGGCAGAAAAACAGGGGGTTTTTGCAATTGGTATGGATATTGATGCAGTCAATTTCAAAACCATGGTTTCAAAAAACTTGTCCAGTGTTACGCGATCCTTAGATAAACTTATCAAACTCAAATCCAAAACAAAATTGCCATTCATTTTGAAAGGAATCATGTCGGCTGAAGATGCTGAATTTGCGATGGAGGGAGGATTTTCTGCCATTGTTGTTTCGAATCACGGTGGACGGGTACTCGATGGAATGCCTGGGACCAGTCGTGTTATGCCTAGAATTCAAAAGCTAGTAAAAGGTAAAATTCCCATTGTGGTAGATGGTGGAATTCGAAGTGGGATGGATGTGTTTAAGATGCTTGCATTAGGTGCTGATTTTTGTCTGGTTGGTCGTCCGGTTGCTATTTCGCTCGTTGGCGGTGAAGAAGCAGGAGTCCGATTTTTAATACAAAAATATTCTGATGAACTGAAACAAACAATGAGTATAACAGGCGCAAAAACTTTGCTCGACATAAAAAGAGAAATGATACTTCATAAACTCGAGCCTTGATACATGGAAAAAGAGATAATTGACCCCGAAGCAATCCTTAAGGTAATTACTGCTCTTTTTGGAAAGTTACCCGCAACTATTTTAAATTCAGGTCAGGAATTTCCGGTCAAAGTCATTGCTCTCAAAAATAAATCACTGATCATCAATACAAATCTGAAATTTGTTTCCAAAGATCGTTTTTTAAGTGTTGTTCACAATGGAACTAAGTTTATAGCAAGTTTTCTTCTAGCGGGCGGAGATGGAAATGGAATAGAAATACTTTCTCCTTTGAAAATTACTTTAACGCAGGCAAAACGGCAAGGGAGTCGGGTTGAAGTGAGTGGGAATCACTCAGGTCTTGTTGTAACCAATATAATCAACGTAAACGATGTATCAAAGGCAATCGGCTTTGATGATAAAAAAGTTGATGCGGTTCTTTTAACCTATCGTTCAAAATTGAGTAAAGCATTCCCTCAATCCTCTATTTTCTTTGCAGGTAGAATGGACAATCGTCTTCGGTTGATGCACCATTATGAAAAAGCGATATTTATTCGAGATAGAAAAGATAAGTCAAGTGCCAATCCAGATTATTTTCCTTTTGATGAGTATTTGCGTATTTTCGAAAGTTCAAAAATACCGGAACATTTTATTTCAGAAATCTCCGTTCCGATCAAATACAAAGGATACATCCATTTAGGATATGTTCAGATTCTAGCAGAAAAGCCATTGGATGAGGATATATTCCAACAATTGCATACTTTTGCTACGACGGTCAGTAAGGATATTATTTCAACAGGCGTGTTTCAAGAATCCAAAGATGTATGTCCAGTTATGGACTTAAGTATGGGTGGGGTAAGTTTTATCCACCCGGCGTCACGTTCCTTTTCGAGATCTGTAACGATGAATGGAACGATTCTTTTTGATTTGAGTTTGGAAAATGGAACAAAAGTCACAATAAGAGGTATCATAAAAAATATTCGAAATCAGGAGACCAATTTCCGAGTCGGATGTCAATTTTACAATTTACTTGAATTTGATCTGAATCTACTGGATGAATTTTTAAATCTAGCTAAACAAACGGAAATTAGCGAACCGAATGATACACAAGTGATCCAAAATTCCGAGGATAAAACGGATTTGATTGCGAATGAAGCAAAAGTCGAAGAAAAGGAAGGCGGATTTTCTGCGGAAAATTTGGAAGCAGATGATGATGGCCAATAGAAAGGTTCTGTGGACAATTCTCGTTGATTGATGAAATCTTATGAAAGTTTTATCGTAAAGGAGTATGTTGGGCAGACTCTTATAGGTTACCTCAATAAAAAATTTCCCTATCATACCCAAAGTGAATGGGAGGAGCTGATAGATCTTGGCCGTGTACTCATTGCAGGTAAAAAGGCTTCCGCCGAACAATTACTATTGTTAAATGATCGACTTACTTATATTCCAATACCAGGGAGGATACAAGAGCCAGAAGTTGATACTGAATACGTTGTTGTAGCAGATCATGATGAAGTACTATATGTATCAAAGCCTCCCAATCTACCGATCCATCCTGCGGGGAGATATCGGACAAAAACTCTTTTGAATTTTTTGGAAAGAACCTATAGTGGAATTTTGCCCGTACACCGCATCGACAGGGAAACTTCGGGCTTGGTTCTATTTGCAAAAACGAAGGATGCCCATCTCCACTATCAAAAATTATTTGAAGATCGAAAGATAAAAAAAGAATATCTCGCAATCGTAGTGGGACGATTTGATAAACCTGGAATTGTAACCGGATACATTGGAAAAGATCTAAAATCGGAGATACGAAAAAAACAGATTTTCCAGTTGGAAGAGTTTGAGTCTGCAAAGTATTCTGAAACTGAGTTTTTACATATAGACTATAACACCGAACTAAACCTTTCCTTAATTCTCATTCGCCCAAAAACTGGCCGAATTCACCAAATACGAGCTAGTTTGCTTTTTTTAGGCTATCCTATCTTAGGTGATAAGCTCTATGGAAAAAGGGAAGCGGCTTTTATTGATTTTATAAATTTTGGCGAAACAGAGGAACTTTTGAAGGAATTAGTTCATAGAAGGCAGGCTCTGCATTCATATAGCGTAAGTTTTGCGGATAGAAGTGGAGAAGTACATAATATACGAGTTCCGCTTCATAAAGACTTATGTCACTACTTCCCAAACTGGCTCCAAACTATGTCTCAAAACTTATAAAAAATTAATACCAGCCATTTGAATCAATCCTCCGATCTTTATAAAAAGCGAGGAGACTTTTGCAACGGATGGCAGGAGCACAGAGACTACATAAAGAGTCAGAGAGAGTAGTATATGGAGAGTTTTGGACCGCAAAACAACGACAAGGTCATCCTTTACATCATACTGTAAGTTATCGGGCTTCCTTTAAGCCCGAACTCCCAAGTTTTTTTATAAGTGAATACTTAAAGAAAAAAAACAAAGTAGTTTATGACCCATTTGGTGGTAGGGGAACAACTGCAATTCAGGCGAATATTGAGGGGCATGTGGCTATCCATAATGACATTCATCCTTTATCAATATTTTTAGCTAGTGCTAGACAAGTAATTCCAAATCTGGAAGATTTAGAAAGAAAACTAAATAGTTTAGATTTAGACAAAGAACTTCCCATTCTAAAAGAAGAAGAGCCATTACTTGCTTTTTTTCATCCAAGAACTTTAAATGAAATAAAGAATTTTAGAATCTATTTGAAAAACGATCCGTCACCAGAAATGAAATACTTGGGATTAGTTGCTCTTTCAAGATTACATGGTCACAGTAGCGGATTTTTTTCGGTATATACATTCCCTCAAGTTTCTATACCACCGGAGGCACAAAAACGGAACAACCTGAAGAAAAATGTATCACCTGATTATAGAGCGATCAAACCTCGAATTCTTCAAAAAATGAAGCGAGATCTTTCCAAAGGTATTCCTCCTTTTTATCATGAGTTTTCTAAAAACAATATTTACTCTTTGAATTCGGCAAACTCCGTACCTGAGATTGCCTCTAACTCAGTGGATTTGATTGTCACATCGCCACCTTTCTTAGATAAAGTTGACTACGAAGGAGATAATTGGTTGCGCCATTGGTTTTTAGACATTCAGAAAAATCCCAATCGTAAACTGAGTATTTTTAGTTCCATTCATGATTGGAATCAATTTATCCATGAAACTTTAAAAGAATCGTATCGAATTTTAAAACCAGGATCCCATATGGTAATGGAAGTTGGTGAGGTAAAAAAAGGAAATTCCATTCTCTATTTGGATGAAGACGTTGTGCGTATGGCAGAAGGGACAGGGCTTGTTTGGTCAAAGACATATGTTCAGACGCAGAATTTTACCAAGTTATCCAATTGTTGGCAAGTTTCCAATAATGAAAAGGGAACAAATTCGAATCGATGTGTTGTCCTAAAAAAAGCACTTTAAGTCTAATAAGTATGAAAAAGTTATTTTGGATTTTTGCGATCCTTTTTTTGACACACTGTGGAGAGAAGCCACCAGCCAAAGAGTCTGGATTCAAAGCAGAGCATCCGATTGAAATTACTGTAAAGAAGCTTGAAGGAAAAAGATACCAGTTAGAGCTTTTTTTGCCGAAGAATTACGGATTCCAGGTTCAAGCCCCTCACAAGATACTACTCAGTGGAAAAAATGGATTAAAGGTAGTGTCCGCAGATTTGAAGTTAAATGGTCCAATTCATCCAGAGAAAATGGAATACTTTGAGTATGTTAAACCCATGAATTTAGAAATGGAAGGATCTGGATCTTTAGAACTGGATGCCAAACTTTATTACTGCAATTTTCAAAAGAATATCTGCATTCCAGGAAAAGTGAATTCCACTTTTCCTATTTAGAGTCGTGTCAGTGAATTGAAATACAAAAGCTTTGGATTTATTCCAAATCTTTTGTTACCAATCTCTTTAAATTTGATTTTTGGATTTGGTATAAAAAATAATACCGAGATCCAACAATTACGTTTTTATCAATAATTTTTCCTTCCTTCGAAATATCTCTCAATTCCTTTTTCCCTTTTTCAGATAAGTTTGGTATCGTATAGGTTTTTAAAAGATTGAGTGCTTTTTGTTCGGCAATCGACTTCGCTTCCGTCATTCTTTCTGATTCGCTACTTAAAACGCTTGAGATAGCTACCTGGAAAAGGGAATCTGTAATAAACCCTTCTTTTGCTTTAGTAAATTCTAATATTAGTTCATTCTCAGGTTCTTTTTGAATTGTCTCTTTTGTTTCTTTTGACTTACAGGCCGATATCCAAAGCACAAGACTAAGGATTAGGCAAATTTTTTGAGTTGGCTTTAATAGGTTCATTTGAGTTCCATTTTTTTATTAGAACCTCTGTTGTTTCAACTCTTTCATACAATTTCGGTTGGATGTTTCGGAATAAAAAACTACATCTCCCTCGAACGCTGTAGTCTTCTTTGTAGATAAAGGAGCTTTCGAAAAACCAGGCAAAGGCTTGGGAATATTCAATAGGAATATCAGTTTGGGGATTTGCCTTAACATCTAAAGGATCTTTGCTTTGATTCGTACTGGATTGTAGTGGATTCGGTGACGAATCATTCATGGATAGAGTCTGGCTCTGTCTTGAGTTCCGAGATACGGGATCATCGCCTAGAATGGAAACTGGTGGATTTCCAGTGTTTTGGTCAAGGGATCGGATCCGCTCACGCCGTTTGGCACCATCTTTCGATGCGTCAAATGCCGCAAATCCTTCCCCTCTTTCGTAATGTCCTCTCTGCGTATCGATGAGATAGGGGAGTGTCAACCTTTCCCTTTCGATCAGAGCTCGTTTTTTGCATTCTTTTCTTTTTTCTTCTCCGGAAACTTCTCTGGAAGTCACGGGTATATCTACCTTAATCTGAAAGAATTCTCGAGATATGAATCCAACATCTGATTCGTTTAGTAAGATTCTCTCAGAGAGAACTGGATCTGCTGGTTGGAAGTGCTTACATGAAAAAACAATGGTCAAAATTAGAAGTTTACGATTCATTTCCTATCCCCAGTCTTGTATCAGATGCAAAAAATACGAATCATTTTCCTCAGTTTTTTTCTTCTCTCTCATCCCGTTTTTTCTGGAGAAAATTTTTTTAAAAATTCAGAATTGAGCTTTAATGAAAAAACCAAAACCATTCAGTTAGATAATGGTTTAACAGTCATTATGATGAACCGTGGGAATTCACCTACTGTAGCACTTTACATAAAATTTTTGGTCGGTGCGGTAGACGAAACTCCTGAGGAAGCAGGCACTGCCCACCTTTTAGAACATATGTTATTCAAAGGAACAAAACAAGTTGGTACAAAAGACTTTGTGAAAGAAGAAAAGTACCAATCTCAAATTGAGGTCTGGGGCACCAAGTTAGATGATTTGAAATTGGAAAAAAGATCTTTGGAAATAAAAGGTGCTAAGATTCCTGACCAACTCAATGCGGATATCGAAGAATATTCGAGAAAGTTAAAAAATCTAATTTTACTCCAAGACGAATTGATAGTCAAGAATGAGGATTCGTATATTTATGAACAGAATGGTGAGGTAGGTTTTAACGCCTATACTTCACAGGATGTAACCAACTACCAAATCCAACTTCCAAATAATCGAATTGAGATTTGGGCGAAGTTAGAATCAGACCGACTCAAAAATCCAATTTTAAGAGAATATTATACGGAAAGAGACGTTGTTATCGAAGAACGTAGGATGAGGACGGAAGATAGTGGTTCCGGTGTCTTGCGCGAACGTTTTTTTTCCATAGCATTTGAAAGTCATCCCTATCGGAAACCTGTGATTGGTTACAATACTGGTATTGGTTTTTTAAAAGTCGAAGATACAAAAGCATTTTTTAAAAAGCACTATACGCCCAACCGAATGGTAATTTCTATCGTTGGGCAAATAGATTTTGAAGAAACAGAAGCTCTCATTCGAAAGTATTTTTCTGATCTAAAACCAGGAAAACCAAGAGCACCTTACAAGATTGAGGAGAAACAGTTCTTAGGTGAAAAAAGGTTTCAAGTTTTATTCCCTGCAAGTCCACAGATGATGATGGGTTGGCTAAAACCACCTTTTCCTCACAAGTCGAATGTATCCTTTGAAGTTCTTTCCAATATCTTAACTCAAGGTACTAGTTCAAGACTTTATAAACGTTTGGTGTTAGACAAAAAAATGGTTTCTAGTGTCGGCGCAGCGAATGGGTATCCAGGGGAAAGATACCAAAATTATTTTGTGTTTTTTATAAAGCCAAATAAAGGAATAAAAACAGAAGATATCGAAGCTGAAATTTGGGCCGAATTAAAATCCATAGAAGAGAAAGGCGTCACAACGGAAGAATTGGAAAAAACAAAAAACCAAATGGTGGCTGACTTCATAAAAACTATGGATGATAATGCTACGATTGCGGATCTCTTTAGTTACTATCATTTGTTATATGGTGATTGGAATTCACTGTTCCAGCAATACCAATCTCTTCTGGAGGCTAATTCTAATGACATAAAATCGGTCGTGAAGGAGTATCTCAAGAAGGATCGAGTTGTGATTGGTGTTCAAGTTGATAGCCGAGGGAAGTCAGAATGAAATCTAAAATTTTTCTTTTATTTATATCTTTTTTATCCTTAGAATCGCGAGAGTTGGGCGAGTTTGTTAAAGAGATTCCACTCAAACCAATCGTATTTGAAATTCCCGAAATAGAAAAGACAAAGACTGCCTCCGGTATTGAAATTTTATCTCTTAAAAACTCTGAATTTCCTATAGTATATGCTGATATTTTGATATACCATGGTAACAAAAATCTTGGGAAGAGATCTCTCTCTATTTCCAGGATTTTGGAATCGAGTTGGGCACTGTCTGGGTCGAAAGGACTTCCAGGGGAATCTTACTTACAAAAATTCGAAAGTTTAGGCGTAGCTTTTAGTGTTGGTATTGATTATGACAAAACGATCATACAAATAGCCTACTTAAAGTCTACGGAGAATCAAGTATTGCCGATGCTTGAGGCATTTTTAGAGAATCCCAATCTAACGAAAGAAGCATTTGATAATTCAAAGAGAAAGTTAAAAGAAGAGATTTCACGTCGGAATGATAATCCTCAGTCTTTAGGCAGTCGCAAAATGAAGGAGGCCTTGTTTTTTGGAACCATCCAAGGCAGAAGTATACAACCAAAAGAGATTGAGGATGTCCAGATTGCGGATGTTGAATCGTTTCAAAAGGAAATCATTTCTGAACAGAAAAAATTAATCCTTCTCAGCGGCGATTTTGAATTAGCTTCCTGGAGTTCTTTTCTCTCGAAGGCCACAATTGGTATGAAAGAAAAAGCGACCGAAGAAATTGATACCTTTACTTTAGAACGAAACATCCAAAAGTATAAGTCTGATATCCGTTTGGTGGATAAAGATGTGCAACAATCATTTATTTCTATGGTTGGTGTTTTACCTGCCCACAAACATAAAGATTTTTATGCAATTCAGATACTAAACTATATCATTGGTGGCGGAGGATTTAACTCTTATTTTATGCGGGAAATCAGGAATAACAGAGGCCTTGCGTATTCTGCAGGAAGTGTCACAAACTTTCAAGAGAGCTATGGTACCATTCAGTTTTATGCAATGACAAAAACAGAATCTGTTCCTGAAGTCCTAAAACTCATGAAAGAATTAGTGCAAATGGATTTGATCCTCCAATTGAAGGAAGAAGAATTGGTTCGCGCCAAAAATGCTATTATCAATCAATTCGTATTCCAATTTGAAGACTCTAAGCGCACTTTGAGTAGTGAGCTAAGGCGAAGGGATCACTCGATGCCAGAAACTTATATGAAGGATTTTCGTAAAAATATCGAGGCGGTTAGTCTGGAGGATATGAAAAAGGTTGGATACCAGTATTTTAGAAATGATTCTTTGATTGTTACAATCGTTGGACCGAAATCCATTCGAAACCAACTCAAAGGAAACGTAAAAGTAATTTCTCCGGAAGAATGAATTTAGCTAAATTTGATCATAAAGGTCTTTTGTTTGAAGGTATTTCGGAGGGCGGAATTCGGACCTCCATTGTTTGTTCTTCGCTGGAACTTATGTTTGACTTTGGGTTTATCAATCCGGATAAAATTCATATTGGAAAAATTTTATTAACGCATGCTCATTTAGATCACTCTTGTGGGATTCCATACTATGTATCCCAACGAAGTCTAAGAAAACTCCCAAAGCCAACAATTTATCTTCCAAAAGAAATCCAGCCAAAAATGGCTGAGATACTTCGCCTCTATTCAGAAATAGAAGATTTCGAATATGGGTGCGATTTGGTTGGCATCGAAGAGGCTGACACGATTCATTTAAAGCCCGGTTTTTTTTTCAAACCTTGGTCTACTTTTCACAGAGTTCCTTCTTTTGGTTATACGGTATATGAAACCAAAAAGAAATTAAAAAAAGAATTTAATTCTCTGTCGGCGGAAGAGATTCGGATTCTAAAATCAAATGGACAGGAACTAACAGAAGATATTCAAACTCCTCTCGTTTCCTTTTCTGGTGACACAAAAATCGAGTACGTTTTGAAACACGAGGATGTTCGCAAGAGTAAAATTCTGTTTTTAGAGGCTACTTATGTCTGCGACAAACGCGATACCGATAGAGCAAGGGAGTGGGGCCACACTCACTTAGACGAGATCGTAGAAAATGCGGAAGCCTTTGAGAATGAAGCCATTGTATTGATTCATGCATCAAAACGATACAGCTACCGAGAATACCAGGATTGGGTTCGAAAGAAAATTCCTGCCGTTCTTAAAGATAGAATTCATTTATTTTTGCCAGGAAGAAATCCATGAAACCTCGGCCCAGTGTCTTTGTGGAAGGTCTGGAATCGCACATCGATGAAAATTTTGTTAAAAGACCAAATGATGTTTTTTATGCGATGGAAGAATTCGCCAAGGAAAAGAATATTCCCATTTTGAGTCCGGCCTCATCGGCTGTTTTGTCAAAGATTGTATCTTGGACAAAGCCCAAAAGAATTTTCGAATTTGGAACGGGGTTGGGATACTCTACACTTTGGATGTTTTATACCAATCCAAATTTAGAAATTGTAACGATAGATAGAAACGAAAGCCAAAGTCGACGAATGTATCTTTACGCGGAAGAAATGGGATTACCCGCTTCAACTAATATTGAGTTAGTTGTTGGTGATGTTGAATCGTTTCTAGACTCAATGAAATTAGAGCCTACGCACTTCGATTTTTTTTTTATAGACTGTGATAAGATTCTCTATCCGAAGGTTTTTGATTTCATTTGGAAACGGGCAAATCCCGGTACTAACTTGGTTTTTGATAATATGTTGTGGCATGGAAGAATTTTGAATCCAGATCCCAAGAAACCTTCTGATTCAGCGGTTCTTGAAATTTGGAATCAGGTGAAATCCCTAGATTACACTTTATTTCCGGTGGGTGACGGGCTTCTCCATTTACGAAAATAGAAAAAATAGTAGTCAAAGGATTCTGAGAAACAGTATTCTGCATCTTGTTTTGTAGGAGAAAATTGCCCGTGTTTAAAATGCCACTTAGTTTGCTTTTTGTTTGTTTGGTCGGTTCCGCTGTTTTTGCCCAAGAGTCTGGAAATGCAGAAAAGGGGAAAGAGACGGTTGAAGAGTTGGACAAACTGGACAAAGGGTCGTCACTGGAGCGGCGCCAATACCGAAATCTTACCGAAAGTTATAAAGACCGTGTTTCCCATGGAATTAAACTTTTAACAATTGTTACTGCAAATTTCGGAGACGAAATTCCGGAAGCAAAACAAACCTTGGAAAAAGTCAAAAAAGAATACCAGGCCTCCCTTCGTTATTACTATAGAAGAGCCTTTATCGCATCTGGAAAAACTATGGCCGGAGTTGACAAAGAACTCAACACCGTACTAGAAAAATTTGCGAAGAATTATGATGCCAAATTACAACTTATTCTGTCTGAATCCGCAGACTTAATTACCAATGCAGAACAAAATCAGTTGGTGGAGTCTACACAGGAAGGAAAGTCGTCCGGTTCTTTTCGCGAGATTTCCGAAGCAACTCAAAAACTCCGTATCGCTTATAGCCAATTGGGACTTGCAACCGATATGGTGCAGGCGAATCGATTTTATGATGCGATTGTACATTATCGCATAGCAAAGGATTATGGAATCAGAATATTAATAGATTTTAAAGATTCTGAAGCTGATAAAAAAGCAGTCTCGGACAAATATGCAAAAGATCTCAGTGACAACAGAAATCAAATTTTGGAAGGGAAAGAAGCGCAAGGAAAATAATTGCTAATACACTCTCCTTCAAAATACTTGGGAGGGTGTATTCGAATTTCTTTTTAATATTTCTCTTTTTTTTACTAGCCACATATATTTCGCCCATCCTTTCTCAAAGTCTCATTCCGAGTTACCGAGTCGTTATTGATCCAGGGCATGGCGGAATCGCAAAGGATCCGATTGCTGAACATGGGGATAAGTACGATAGCATCACTCAAACCTATTTGGAAAAATACAAACAAGGTACAGAACATGGAAAATTTACAGAAAGAGAGGTCGTTTTAAATCTTTCAAAAGAAGTTCATGATTTACTGAAGTTGACAGAAACAGAAGCCGGTTGGAAACAATTTGAAATCTTTATAAAAAAATTCACAAAACAAAAGGAATTAAAAAGGGTAAAAATAGAAACTTGGTTAACACGAGATTCGAGTTTTGATTTAGATGTTTCCTCAAATGACCCGAATGCACCGTATCGGTTGTATGATTTTCCAAATCCTAAAACCGGTGAGAGAATTAAAGGTCGAATTTCAAAAATCAATGAAAAAAAACCTCACTTAGTTTTGGCTCTTCATTTAAATCCAGCAAGCAAAGGTCAGGTGGGAGGAATGGCTGCCGTCCTTACTCCTGGATTCAAAACATTCTCTACACTAAAACAAATTTCCGAAAAGAAAAAGAAACAAACTGTTTTTACAAAGGGGCCTTGGGCAGAATGGCTTGTATTTCAATCTGGTTGGAGTAAGTTAGAAAATGCGATGGCGGATGCTTGGATTTATTTTCACGGTTATTGGTCAACGAAGGATGGTTCCAAATCGGATTTAACTAAATTTGAAGGTTACCGACAAAATATGATTACATGGCGGTATTCCGATGAAAGGAACTGGGAAAATAAAGTCGGTATGGCAGGTCCATACGCCAAACAGCATGAGCACTTCAAGCCAGAAGGTAAATTTTGGGAAAGGGAAAAAGGGAAAAAAGAAGATCTCCGAAGAGAGGGTGGACCAGAAGGGTTTGGTGGAGATAACCACTATGTTTCCCGCGAGTTAATGCGATTTGTTCAATATGGACTTCCTCTCCAATTGAAACAAAATGAAAAAGAATATCCTGAAATTGGACCGATCCAAAAGCCATACATATCCACATACAGCCTGCCTACATATACAAACGCACTTTGTGCCTTTATCGAAATTGGTTACGTAAATCGAAGCCGAGATATGAAATATCTGACTGAAAATAAAAAAGAAACTGCGATTGCTTTGGCTGTGGGCATTTATTCTTTGTTTGTTGGATTGGAAGTTACTAAGAATCCTAAGTTGATTGTAAGACCCAAAGGAAAGCCCGTGAAATGGGAGAAGTATCAGAATTATTTTGAAGAAGTGGTGGAGTAATAGTGATAATGACGCAAAGGGGTAGGGATGACGCTAAAGGGGTAGGGATGACGCAAAGGGGTAGGGATGACGCAAAGGAGTAGGGATGGAGTGAGTTATGCAAAAAAGTTTTAAGAAGAAAGTTACGGATCATCCATTGTTTTCTAGGTTGATCGAGAGCTACCAACAATCATTGGTTCGTCGGTATTCTAAGGATGCGCTCGAAATGTACCCCAAGTTTCAATCCATCAAACGAGAAAAGATCGACTCCCTGATTCAATTTTTTTTAGATCATTTGTACCCAAAATACGAGGAGAGATTGGTTTTGGATCGTGCCTTTGATTCGTTAGCTGGTTTTGTAAACAATCCATCTAAAATTTGGGGAATCTTGGGAAACCTAGCTATGTCTATTTTTCGATTTGGAAAACACTTCCCGATAGCATTGAAAGCGGGTCTATCGGCACTCCATTCATATATTACGGCCCACCAGTTTGAAGAGAGTTTAGTTTCAGAATTATCAAATAGTTTGAATCCAGATGAGATATTAAATACACCAGAGGGAATGGAAAGGTTAATTGCAAAAATTCCAAAAGAGAAAGCGGATGCCTTTCGGAAAGATATCGGATCCCTATTTAAGATCTTTTCTGACGAAGAACTTGTAAAAAAAATCATTCTCATAATGGAAGATATCCTAGTAAGGATGGCAGGCAAAACTTCCGTTTATACTGAAGATGACAAAAGGGGTATTGGGTTGGGAATTCAGATACTCAAGGAAGGAAGGGATATCTTTGATCACTTGAGTAAAGAGGAGATCAACCTCATCTTACAAGCCATAGACGAAATCGAGAGAGATTTTTATCTAAAGGCTTGTGAGAGAT
The DNA here is from genome assembly GCA_027533185.1 of Leptospira sp. GTDB lineage: Bacteria > Spirochaetota > Leptospiria > Leptospirales > Leptospiraceae > Leptospira_A. Next base: position 20,430 of record JAPZTS010000004.1, read on the forward strand.
ATTCGAAGTAAAAACTGTTGGTACCGATGGCCGGAATCGAACCGGCATGATGTTACCATCGGTGGATTTTGAATCCACTGCGTCTACCAATTCCACCACATCGGCATTGGTCAATCTTCTGCTTCGATATATTTACCTTTTCCGCGGGCCACTATTTTGCCGATCTCATTTTCGATCTCAGCTCGATTTTCGATGATTTTTTTATTCTTTTTTACGAACCAACCTCGTAAGTGGAGAGGTTCATTCACTTTTGCAGGCTGTAAAAATCGAATGGTGAGTTCACCAGTGGTTGTCTCGAAATTCATCGCTTCGTTGATCTTTACCATGATCTCATCCAATATTGTTGAGATGATACCTGGGTGGATTTGGTCTGGCAATCCTTGGTATTTTTCGGGGCAGGTGTAATCACCGAAGGCAGTCTTCGTGTCTTCATCGAATGTGATTTTGAGCTGCAAACCGTCTGCATTGTCTGGACTGGAGGCAAAGCTGAGATTTTTTTTCGCAACGGATTTCATGCCACCATGGAATGCAAGAATTTCTATGCTGTCAAGCAGAAAAAGAACTTGTGGTCATTTTGGCTTTTTTCCCCGATTTTTGGCAGAATGGGTATATTCTTTCTTTTCGTCTAAAGAATGACATAAGCGAAGATCGAAAATAAGAACAAGGCCTTCTATGCTCACCACACTAATGATGTTACTCGGACTCTCTGGCGAAGGCAAAGAGATGGATAGGGTTGGACGCCGGAGCGAGCCAGATGATGCCTTGAGCCCGAGACAGCGCCGACGAAAACGAGCTAAAGAAGATACAGTCGAAAAACCCTCTGAAATTGGGAACAGTGGTATACCGGAACCAGCTTGGGGAGGGCGGGGGAAGGAACTTCCCTTCCAAACAGATTCGAGACAACCATCAAAAACCCCAACTCCACTTACTGAAGATCTAGACTTACCTGAGTTAGATGATTCACAGGGTGGAGAACCATCCCCTAGATCAAAACGTCGAAACAGAAAGGATAAAAAATCGCCCAGTAATCTGGAGGACATTCCTTTGGGAGATTTTGGAGGCGAGTCGGAATCGCCAACTTCCCAAGAAAGACCCAGACGAGACAGACCTGATATGTCCTATGGCGTCGACGATATCATTACTAAAAATTCAAAATATTCGTTTCATAGAAGACCACTTCTCAATGCAGAAGCTCTGGTTCAGGGCGACCAAGTTGAAGAAGCGATTGAAATCTTTGAACGAACTGGCAACCGAATTCCGGATCAAGAGATTCGCGATAAAATTCAAAAAAATATCCAAGACTTAGAAGAGTACTTAGAGGATAACAAGGCTAAGTCGGAGGATCTTCCGACATCCAAGGATAAAGATACTAAGGAAACGGGAAAACCTAAGCCCGAAAAAACCAAATTAAAAGAAGATCGAAAGCTGAGAGATCCAGGGTTTGCCCCGACACCTGGCAATCTAGCTGGAACTCGAGATCTTTCTGATCTTGTGTCTGCATTGAAAGAAGTTTCTGAGCTGTTTGCGGAGTCGATAGCAAAGGCCATTCAATATGCAGGTAAGGCACAGTCCCAAGAAAATTTCCGTAGTGATTTGCCGGCACCTTCTTTTGAGCCAAAACCACAAATACCACCACAGAGTCTATCTGGTGAAACTGGTTCCTCAAATACTGGGCAGATTGTCCATCCCATAGTGTATCAATTTTTGCAATCAAGTGCCGAATCACAGACAATTGATCCAAAAGCATTTGAAAATACGGAACAACTCTTAAAGTCGCTAAACAAAGGTTTGACGGATAATTCACTTGCAGGATTTCCGAATTTCCCTATGGCTCCGCCTGGTTCTGGTTTGGTTGGTCCCTTTTATGCTCCAGAAAAAGAGACAAAAGCGGAACAACCCAACAAACCATTGGATTTGGAATCTCTAAAAGATGAGATTCAAAAACGAGATGTTTCGGAATTAGATCTACCTGAGGATACTTTTTTTTCCAATGATTGGAAACAATTCAAAGACCTGCCACTCGTAGACCGTCGGTCTGGAGATGAGAGACGAAAAAATCCGGATAGAAGATCGAACCTCGCAGGAAGAAAAGACAGAAGGTCTGGTGAAGATCGAAGAAAAGTAGATCGTTTTAAGGAAAGGGAAGAATTCTTAAAAAATAAGGCCTTACAAAAGTTAGAAAAAAAAGCGCAGGTACTTCCGAAAGAGGAGCCAGAGTCATTAAATGATTTGGTAAAACCTTTTTTCCCTGAGGGCGGAAAGCCAGTATTACCAGAGTTAATTGATTTAGAACTCATAGGTCTGCCCGAGGCTGAGGAATATAGGAGAGACAAACCAGCTCCAGAAAAAAAAGAAGAGGAATGGATAGAAGGAGAAGATCCGAATTGGTTTGAAAAAACGACCGATGCTCTCCGTAAAGAATTAGAGCTTCCAGAGCCCGTTGAACCTAAAAGGGATTCGATGCCTACTTCTCCTCCTCCATTTACTCCAACCGACGATCCACTCATGGTGGAGTTACTCAATCGCCCGTTAGACGAATCATTAAGAATCGGTTTGCCAGATGCTGACGAAGTATTCAGAAAACGAAAAGCGGGTGAAGAAGGCACTCAGCAAGCTGAAGATCTGTATGATAAGGAACCTCCTGAGATTGAAATCGTTGATGGAAATCTGGGAGAAATAGCTGAGGAAGAATCTCCCATTTCCGCGGACGAAATGTCGGAGAAAGCTGATGATTCTGAGCCTGAAAAAATCATCCATGGAGTTCTCGAATTAAAACCCCCGGAAGCTGATGATGCACCTTTTCTCACTTTAACGTATGATTTTGGAAAGATCCCCCATGCGTTCCGATTGTCCAAAAACTATTCAATCATGGAATATTCGTATTTTAAATACAAACCAATGTTAATGAAAGCTCAGGAATTCGCCCGTAGAAAGATGCTGAAGAACGCACTCAACTACTATCGAGTGATCAAATCCCAAAATATCCCTCCCGAACTACGAAAGATGATCAACCGAAACATCCGAGACATTACAGAATTTATGGAGAAATTCCTAATGGCGAAGGGAAATTGATCCATAGTTTTTCGAAAACCTGATTCGGTTTGAAAAACATCTGGACAAAAGGCAAGTCTAAACTTTAGAATAATTCTAAGGAGTGTATCTATGCCACAAGTGACATCATTGGCCCCAGATTTTAAAGCTACTGCGGTGATCGGGGATTCTTTTAAGGAAATTAAATTATCTGACTACAAGGGAAAATGGGTGGTACTTTTCTTTTACCCTCTAGACTTCACTTTTGTATGTCCTACGGAAATCATTGAATATGATGCACAACTTGAGGATTTTAAAAAAATTGGGGCAGAAGTATTGGGAGTTAGTATCGATAGCGAATTTTCCCACTTAGCATGGAAAAAAACTCCAAGAAAAGAGGGCGGAATTGGTGAGATTAAGTATCCACTCATCGCCGATAAAACAAAAGAAATCGCAAAATCGTTTGGAGTACTCATCGAGTCTGGTCCAGATGCGGGAGTTGCACTTCGAGGAACATTTATCATCGATCCGAATGGTATCATCCGCCAAGCAACGGTTAACGACTTACCGGTCGGAAGAAATATCCAAGAAGCAATTCGTCTCATCCAAGCTTTCCAGTTTGTTGAAAAGCATGGGGAAGTTTGTCCTGCGAACTGGTCTGAAGGGAAAAAGACAATGAAGGCTGATCCTACAGGATCAAAGGCTTACTTCTCTTCGGTAAATTAATCGAAAGATTTTGAATAGAAACCGCGTGCGAATTTTATTTCGTGCGCGTTTGGAGATAGAATGGAATCCACAATCATACGAGAGCAACCAAATTCAAACGAGTTTTACAAAGCGGATAGTTTTCCCAAGGGTTTAACTCGAAAGGTTGTGGAATCCATTTCTCATATCAAAAATGAACCTACCTGGCTATTGGAGTTCCGTTTAAAAGCCTTCGAGGTTTACTCAGAAAAACAAATGCCCACATGGGGATTTATCCCTCAGTTCCAAATCAATCTAGATAATTATGTGCATTATGTTGGTTCCAACCAACAGAAAAAAAAGTCCTGGGATGATGTGGATCCTGAAATCCTAAGAAGTTTTGAAAAACTTGGAATTCCGGAACATGAAAGAAAGTATCTGGCTGGCATCGAAACGATGAACGATTCCGAAACCATTTATGCGAATGTGAAGAAAGAACTGACGGATTTAGGAATCATCTTTTGTGATATTGACACTGCCATCAAAGAATATCCGGAACTCGTTCGCCCTTATTTGGGTTCTGTAGTTACAATTGGCGATAACAAGTTTTCAGCCCTCAATTCCTGTGTTTTTAGCGGTGGTTCTTTTGCTTATATTCCGAAAGGCGTTAAAACTCCTATGCCACTCCAGGCGTATTTTAAAGTAACGGCTGCGAGTTCAGGTCAATATGAAAGAACTCTTTTGATTGCAGATGAAGATTCACATTTAGAATACAGCGAGGGTTGTACATCTATTCAAGATAAGGGAACTAATTTTCACACAGCGGTTGTAGAACTCGTCGCCAAAAAGAATGCAAAGATATTTTACACCACCATTCAAAATTGGAAAAAAAATATGTACAATTGGACCGTAAAACGTGGATTGTGTGAAGAGGCCGCACATATCACATGGACGGATTGTAATATAGGTGCAAATACCATCAAGTATCCTGGTATCATTCTGAAGGGGGACCATTCCACGGGGGATGTGTTGTCCCTTGCTTTTGCTGGAAATGGCCAAGTGCAAGATACGGGGGCTCGTATCATCCACGTTGGGAAAAATACAAGGTCCAATATCTTAGCGAAAGGAATCGCTCTAGATGGTGGTATCAATTCCTATCGTGGTCTTGTAAAATTTGAACCATCAAGCAAAGGATCTTATAGCCATATCAAATGTGATGGACTTATGATGGACGATCGTTCACAATCTCACGCCTATCCATATAATGATGTGTCAGGGGAAGACGGGACTCTCAATTATGAAGCAACTGTTTCCAAAATAGACGATGACCAGCTTTTTTACCTTCAATCACGTGGACTTTCTGAAGACGATGCGAAACTCTTAATTATTAATGGATTTTGTGAAGGAGTCACCAAACATCTTGATGTAGAGTATTCAGTTGAAATGACCAAACTCATACGAATGATTCTCGAAGATGGGAAAGTGATTCAAGAAGCATAACACTAATCTTAGAATTTTCTGACCTAGCTATTCATTAGTTTCCCTATTTTTTATTGCCAGTTGATTCCCTATTTGTTTCCTTATAGTATCAATGGGCAATTTAACTAAAACATTCGCTTTTTTAATACTGATCCTACCTGTGGTGACTTCTTGTGATGATTTAGGAAGAACCTTTATGAAAACCTTTTCTCGTAGGTATGAGGCAACAGGAAAGGTTTTGGAATCTAAACCAAATTTTATCGGATTAGATTCCAAAAGAGAACAAGTTGTAGTTTCTTTACAGGAAGTAACAAGCGTTAAGGAGCCAACAGACATTCAATTCCCTCCCAATGACTCTCCATTTCTCTTTGCTCTCGAAAAATCTGGAAATTTAATTCTCTTTGATAGGGGAACGAAGGAAAAGCGGACACTACACAGTTGGGAAGTCCTCACGGACAGTGAAGAAGGACTTTTAGGTCTTTGTTTCCATCCAAATTTTCCGAAAGAGCCAAAAGCTTATGTCAATTACATCAAAGAAATCGGTAAAAAAGATAATACAATTGTGTCCGAAATCATAATAGAAAATCCGACGGACTATAAAACCATGAAGATCACTCGAGAGCGAGTCCTTCTGCAAATTGAACAGCCGTATCCTAACCATAACGCGGGTCAGGTGGCATTCGGTGCGGATAAATACTTATACATCGGACTTGGAGATGGAGGTTGGCGGGCTGATCCAAAGAACAATGGACAAAATCCGAATACTCTTCTTGGATCAATCTTAAGAATCAACCCAAATGAAGATCCGAATACAAAACTTCCCTATCAAATTCCGAGTGACAATCCATTTGTGGGCAAATCAGGTTTTAAGCCTGAAATCTATGCGTATGGAATCAGAAATCCTTGGCGTTTTAGTTTTGCGCCTGACGGGCGTTTGGTGGTTGCAGATGTAGGCCAGGACAAATACGAAGAACTAGATATCATATTGCCTGGCAAAAACTATGGTTGGAACCAAACGGAAGGATTTCATTGTTTTTTGGAAGGATGTGATCTTTCCAAATATGAGCCTCCATTTTACGAATATGGAAGAGATGATGGACAGTCTGTAACAGGTGGATATGTATACCTCGGTTCTAGTTTTCCGAGTTTGAAAGGTAAATATATATTTGGAGATTTTATCCAAGGCAAAATATGGGCGATTGAATTGCCAAAAAAGGGAACTATGGAGCGTCCTAGTTCGATTGCCAGTTTAGGAAAGTGGAATCTACTTATATCTACCTTCGGTCGTGATATGGAGGGAGAACTCTTCCTTGCTGATTACCAATCAGGTAAAATTTTTAAATTGGTAAAACCGTAGGATATATAGCTGAATGAAGAATCTATTTGCAAAATTTCCTTTTTATCTACGTTTTCATTTCTTTTTATTTGGATTAGGACTCTTATTTCTAACCCTTTATCGGATAGCCTTTTATGCGATGTATTCCTATCGAATCCAGGAGAAGAGTTTCTCTCTGTTAGCAACCGCTTTTTTGAAAGGGATTCGTTTCGACCTATCCGTATTATGTGTAATTTTGGGTTTTAGTTTAGTATATTCTTCATTACACTTTTTAAACAGAAATAAAATCTACCGTTTTTTTTGGAGAACGATTCCAATTGTATTTATCATTCTCCTCATCTTTTTGCTCATCGCAGATTTAATCTACTATGAAAACGGAAATAAACACTTGGGATATGAGGCGTTTGCTTACTTAGGCTGGGAGATGTTGCCTTTGGTCGGCTCTGCTTTCGCTCAAAATCCTATCTTATTTTTAGTTGGTCTAATTGTCATTGGACTCATAAGTTTTGGGATTTATAAAATCCAGAGCCGATTCCCTTATTCTCACATCAACCTTCACTACAAATGGGCGGGGTTGCAGTTTATTTTGATACTCCTTTTGATTGTGCTTGGTATTCGTGGGGGAATTCAAACAAGCCCACTGCGCACAAGTGATGCTATTATTACAAAAGAAACCATCGTAAATGACCTTGTCTTAAACCCTGGTTTCACTGTTATTACGGATCTCAAAATGACGAAAGTTGACAGCCGTCATGCGATGGATCTAAAAACAGCTAATGAGTTAGTTCGTAAAAAAATAGCCTATCCAGGAGCAAATTTTGTTTCTGACGAGTATCCTTTGGTCAGAAAAACTCAAACATCAGTAAAGGCTCCTCTTCCAAACATTGTGGTGGTAGTTCTTGAAGGTTGGACGGGCAAATATATCGAGATTATAGGAGAGGGGAAGGTAGACGGAAAGGTCATCACACCTCATTTTAATAAACTCATACGAGAAGGACTCTTTTTTAAGAATTTCTTTGCAAGTGGTGGAAGAACAACGAATGGGCTTATGGCACTTATGGGAGGAATTCCGGATCGACCAGGTCTAACGGCCGTCAGAACACCTCAAATATTAAACCGTTTTTCTGGACTAGGTAATATTCTAAAACGTATCGGATACGATACTCTTTTTGTTACGGGCACTGACCTGAGTTTTAACAACAAAGGTAGCATCATGTATCATTGGGGATTTGATACACAAGTTGGAAAGCAAATACTTGAAAAAAATCCGAATTATAAAACTGGACCCTGGAGTTATTTGGATGAATCGAGTTTTTCGGAAATGCACCTCCGTTTGACTCAGAAATCAGAAAGTAAACCGATTGTTTCCGTCATTCATACGGGAACCACCCACTATCCTTACAAAGTACCCGACGAGAAGTTTCGTTTGTTTGGTAGCGATGTGCAAGATAGCGAATATTTGAATGTACTTCACTACGCAGATTTTGCTCTCAAAGAGTACATTGACCAAGCGAAGAAAGCATCCTACTTTAATGATACGATCTTCTTTTTTGTTTCAGACCATTCGCACCATAGATTTTTAAACTACTACGAAGATCGTAATGTCCCACTTCTAATCTATGCGCCGGGAAAAATCAAGCCGGAGATTCGAGAAGATATCACGTCACAATTGGACCTGATTCCAACTATCCTAGGTTTTATTGACCGAGATGTCTTTTTTAGTGCCATGGGAAGGGATCTTCGAAAGGTTAAGGGTGACTCGGCTTATTTCGCTTACGGAAATATATTTGGTTGGATCGAAGCGGATCTACTTTACTTTCAATCCGTCTCAGGTGGAGTAGGGCAGACAAAGACCATTAAACCTCCGTTTGTGGATTTGAATTTGTGTTACCAGAATTATGAACTTTGCAGAAAACATGCAGAGTATACCAAAGCTTATCTAAACTACGGGGATGAGTTGCTCAAAACGAACAAACTCTTCCCCTCCGATGAAAAACTTTTAGAAATATCAAAAACCAATTAATACCAAGAATTGGTAATATTTGACAAATCAAAGAAGGTCTTTCTCTTAATCACAATCCAAACCAAAGAGATGAGAGAAAGACCAATCAGTGGGATCGCAAAGATTTCTATATTCGGAATTTTTGAATAAAAAACAGCACCTAAAAATCCGACTATAAATAATACATTTCTAACAACTTCCGTTCGTCTTGACCAACGCTTCATTTCCATTGTACGATTGATAGAAAACAAACTAAATACTATCACAAAAGAGAGTATGGCAAGCGTTAGCATATCATTTAAATCCAGTTTTGCGACTTTCCAAATAACTAATCCAACAGCCATTAGAACAAAAGCCTGGAGTGTAACATAAACCATAACTCCTGTTGGGGCTTTTGGATCATACTTTTCTTTATAAGCTGGTTCTTTAAACTCATCCGCTGCTGTCCGCAAATAATATGGCTTCCAACCAGGGGGCCCAAAAACCACCTTGAAAACATCTTTAAGTGATTTACTCTTTAAAACGTTGACTAAAATATCTTTGTAAACATGAAAGTTGACTGTAATCGGGTTGAAGGAGTTCACTGGTTTTGTGAGTCCATAAATGGGATCATCTGTTTCCCATTCAAATGTTCCAAACAAACGATCCCAAATGATAAAGATTCCACCATGATTTCTATCCAAATACTTTCTTTGGGTTCCGTGGTGAACTCTATGGTTTGACGGGGTCACCATAAACTCTTCAAAAATTCCCAATCTACCACCAAACCGAGTGTGTACGACAAACTGATATACTTTCAAAATCCGGTGGCTTAGTAAAAACATCTGCCAGGGCATTCCCAGAAAAGCCATAATGAGGTAGTAACCATATTCATAAACCCTCTGTAGTCCGTTCCCACGGAAAGCAACAGAAAGATTCATTTCTTGCGTGGAATGGTGGGTTACGTGATTTGCCCAAAGCAAATTAACTTCATGGCAATGTCGATGAAACCAGTAGTAGATAAAATCGGCAAATACGATTGCGAATATCCAAACTCCAAGTGCATACCAGTTGATTTGAAATTCGGGAGAGAATTGAAACGGGGCATCCAAGGGAAAAAAATCAAAGCCCAGGGTTTTGAGTGAATAATTCGTTTCAATGATGTTGTAGACGTAAAGTGCTCCCAGGAGAATTACGACACCGACAAGTGCAAAAATAACGCCAGTGCTTACATCCGCAATCAAAACATTCAATCGGTAATACTGTTTTCCTTTGATGTAAGAGACAAAGAGCTCGATGCCAATCAAGGCAACCATCACGATAAAGGCATACTCCATAAAAACATCGCTATTCATTGGTGGATTCTACCCTCCTAGTACTAAAATTTGGTAAGGTGCCAGTTGAGTCAATGTCCATTTCCCAAAAAGAATCCGGCATAAAATTGAACAGGTATTCGACTTGTTCAATTTCTCAATTTTTGTTAGAATGGTATCGAATACAGAAATTCTTTCCAACTCGGTGGTGGAAGAAAGATTGGTTGAATGGAGTGGAATGCGGCTTAAATGAAAGAAGAAATTCCCATTTTAAAAGGAAAAACAAAAAAAGAACTCCAAGAAATTTGCGAAAAATTGGGATTGGAGCCGTACAGAGCCAACCAAATTTATACAGGAATCTATAAGAATCGTTATACGAGTCTCGACCAATTCACAACCCTTTCCAAAGACGTACGAGAAATTTTAAAATCTAAAACATCCTATCCAGAAATTGAATTGGGTCGTGACCTTACATCCAAAGATGACGGTACCCGAAAATTTACTTTCTATGTTGATGAGAATAAGGAAATTGAAGCTGTTTGGATTCCCTCCGGTGATGGAGGGCGAAAAACCATTTGTATTTCCTCTCAAGTTGGCTGTACACTGAATTGTAAATTTTGTGCAACAGGGCTTCTGGAATTTAAGGGAAATTTAGCAACCTGGCAAATTTTAGACCAAGTCCTCCAGGTAGAAAAACTTGTTGGGGACCGTGCGACCAATATCGTTTTTATGGGAATGGGTGAGCCCATGCACAATTATTTTTCTGTGTTAAAGGCAGCACATATCTTACGGGACCAGGATGGTTTTGGCTTAGGTGCTATGCGGATCACCATTTCCACGGCAGGCGTTACTACTGGGATCAAACGTTTCATAGAAAATAAAGAGCCATTTAATTTTGCGATTTCTCTCAATCACCCCAACCCAAATGCACGTTCTTCTGTGATGGATGTGAATGATAAACATCCTTTGGATTTACTGATCGATTGCGCAAAAAAGTTTACGAAAGAATTGGATCGACCCATTACCTTTGAATACGTGATGATTCCCGATGTGAATATGGGAAGAGACAACGCAGAGAGGCTTGCAAAGATTGCAAGATCAGTAAACAAATGTAAGATCAACGTGATTCCGCTGAACACTGATTTTACGGGGTGGAGGAGACCCACTGAGGATGAGGTTATGGAATTTGTAAATATTCTTAAATCCAAAACAAAAGCTCCCATCCTTAATAGAAGGAGCCCTGGTCGAGATATCAATGGTGCCTGTGGAATGCTTGCATTAAAAGGAGTTCGAAGTGAAGTTCGTTAGGTTTTTCTTATTGCTTGCATTTTTATTTTTTGGACTTTTTTGTCAGGATATCGTTGAAGAGAAATGCCAATTGGCTTGTGAGCAGTTCATTTCCTGTACAGAAAAGGAACTCAAACTCGAACTCTCCGTCGATGTAAAAAGAACAGGACGAATCCAATGTATGGACGGTTGCACCACTCACAATAGCGATATTTTACAATGTTTTGACCAAGAACCAACTTCTTGCAAAGGTTTTGGCGAATGTTTAAAACAAATAGGAACCTTCGAATGAAAGATACACTCAGCTCCTCAGAGAAAATTTTTTATCGCCTACTTTTGTTGCTTGGTTCCCTTCCAATTCTTTTTACACTTCCATTAGATGTAATTGATATCGATAGCTCTCAATATGCAGGGATAGCCAGAGAAATGGTTGTGTCGGGCGATTTTTTCACATTGATCGACAATGGACGACGCTATCTGGACAAACCGATCCTCACTTTCTGGACAATTGCCTCTTCCTTCTTTATCTTTGGGATAGGTAATATTGGATTTCGCATTCCTGCTCTAATTTTGAGTTTTTTGTCTGTGTATTCAATCTATAGGATCACAATTTTAGTTTGGGGTAAGGAAAGGCAGGCGTATCTTGCATCTATTTTTTATCTGATTCTTCCTGGTTTTTATGCCATGGTCGTAGATCCTAAGATTGATGTTTACCTTACCGCCTATTTAGTGTTCACCTATCATTTTTACTATTTAGGAAAAAAAGAAAATCCAAACTATTACTATCTAATGTATCTTATGATGTCTCTTGGTTTTATCACGAAGGGTCCTATCAGCGTTGTGATACCAGCGCTCTCCATTGGTGGTGATATTCTTTTTCGAAGAGATTGGAAACTTCTAGGTTCCATGAAAATTCCATTAGGAATTTTGATACTCTTTTCCTTTCCCTTGTTTTGGAGTTTCCTCCTATACCAAAATTTTAACTCATACGGTCCGTCCTTCTTCCTCTGGATCCAATCGTTTGGTCGGTTTTACAAAGAGATGTACGATGTAAAATTTGATCCTTTCTATTTTTATAAATCCTTTTCTTGGGCTTTTTTCACAGGTTTATTGCCGCTCCTAATTTACATTGGTTATAAGACTTTTACCTATTTAAAATCGCTGGGCACAAAAGAGATTTTTCGTAAGATCAAAGGAAATGAGTACAAATCTTTCGACTTTGTAATTCCGTTTTGGGTCTTTTTATTTCTATTCCTAATCTCTTTTTCTAGATATCCGCTTCCACAATATACATATTGGGTTCTACCAGGAGCTGCGCTTTTTTTCGGAATGGTTGCCGAGAACAGCCTTTTTGGTTCTTCGGTCCAAAGGCTTAGGCCCTCCTTTCTTGTGGCGGGAATCGTATACTTTGTTGCATTCTTTCTTGCTCCGAGTTTTGTTTTGGATGCAGGAATTCTTTATTACGTGTTCGGCGCCATTGCCCTGGTATTTGTCGCTTTGTCTGCACAACTTTTACCACTCGAAATACTCGTCCCTGTAGTAGGGGCAGTTTTATTTTTTAGCTCCATCAGTTTGCAATACTATCCCCTTTTGACAAGTTACCAACCTTCTAAAGAGTTTGGCCTAAAGATACAAGAATTGGAGCCAGATGAAAAGACCATCTACACGTATTGGCTGAGTAACTCCAAAAGGTCATACTCCTTCTATTCCGAAAGGCAATTTCGCAATGTCTATGATTCTGAAAAACTAAATGGTTTGTTTGCCAACAAATCAGCAAGGTTGTTTATAGTTCCCTCGGATAAACTGCTCGAACTCAAAGAAATGGCAGGAAGCCAATACAAAATTGAGCCAGTAATCGAACGCGAATCCTTTAAAGTAGCTACGCCTACTCTTAGTTTTCTAAAAAAAGAGACCAGGTCCTTAGTTACTCAGAAAATTTCTTTGGTTTGGCTGAAAAAAATGTAGGGGAAATCCGCAAAAAACCGAAAGTTAAACTAGGCTAAATTGTGTAAGTCTGGTTTTTAGGGCCCTTAGATGTCAAATCGGGGCCTCTTTTTTTTTATACCAAAAATTCGTACATTCTAAAGTACTGAATCCTTTTCCTTTCTTCTCATCAAAAGAATCTATTTGGATTCAAAGTCTCTGTCAGTTATTGAGACTGATTATCAAAAAGGAGACGCCATTCGGTTTTTACACTTATGTCTCTTTTAATGTTTTTTCCCACTGATTTTCCTTACATACTTGCTTTTTTTCTTATTTTACCTTTCCTTGTCAGAAGACAGTGTAAACGGATTCAGGAAATCTGCGAATGAATATAAAAATACTCAAGATCTCTGTGCCTATCGTTGCAGTTGCAGCGCTTGCATATTTGATTTTTTCACCTAGCCGTTATGTGGGCTATTCACCCGACCAGCCCATCCCCTTCAACCACAAGATACATGCAGGCGATAACAAAATCGACTGTAAGTATTGCCATACTGGTGTTGAAAACTCGGCTCATGCCACAGTTCCTCCAAGTTCCACTTGTATGAATTGTCATGGTGCAGGTAATGTTGCGGGCAACCAAGAGCATGTTAAATGGCTCAAAGAACAATACGATTCAAACACCCCAGTTCCATGGGTGAAGGTCCACGACCAACCTGACTTCGTATACTTCAACCACTCTCGCCACGTCCAGCGCGGTGTAGACTGTTCTCAGTGTCATGGAAATATGGCTGAGATGGTAAAAGTTCGCCAAAGCAAATCTCTGAACATGGGATTTTGTGTCGACTGCCACAGAGAGAACAACGCGCCTAACGATTGTTCTACTTGTCACAGGTAATCAGGAGTTAGAATTACTATTATGATGAAAGACGACAGTTTTCAAAAAGAAAAAAAGGCCCATTGGCAGTCTTATGAACTTCGCGGTACTTCGCGCGAAAAGGCACTGCAAAAACAGGAATTTTATACATCACCAGACCCTTTGATTGCAAAGATAAAGAAAGGGGATTTTGATCGTAAGACATTTTTAAAGTTCATGGGAGCATCCGTTGTGATGACAACCGTAGGTTGTATTCCAAAACCACCGGAAAAAATTCTCCCGTACGTTGATGTCAATATTAGAAACCCAGAGACGAACCTGATCGAGGAACAATACGACTTTGTAAAACATGGTCACTCTTACCACTATGCTTCTGTTTGTGGGGGCTGTTCCGTTGGTTGTGGGGTTCTTGTAAAAGCAAGAGACGGGAGACCACTAAAACTAGAAGGAAACCCGAGTCACCCAATTTCCGAGGGTGCTCTTTGTGCTTCTGGACAAGCATCCATCTTTGACCTTTATGACGCAGACCGTGCAAAAGAGCCTCAAGCGATTATCGAAGGAAAACCGAAGTCTAGTGATTGGTTCGTTTTAGACAAAGACGTTAAAGAAAAGTTGGCCAATAACAAGGGTAAAACGATCATCGTTACGAAGCCTCTTTCTTCTCCAGCAACAAAGGAATTTGTAAATGAATTCTTAAAGACTGTGGGTGGCGGAAAGCATTTGGAAATCGCAATCGGTACATCCGATGATTCTATTGCGATCGCACAAGAAAAGTCTTACGGAAAGGCAGTCCTACCAAACTATCACTTTGATAAAGCAAAAGTGATACTTTCGATTGATAGTGACTTCTTAAACCAAGTTAACTTCCATAATGATTTTGCAAAGAGAAGAGACCTCCAAGGTAACTCGAAGTCATTCAACCTTTTTGTGGCTGCTGAATCGCATCCATCGATGACAGGCTCAAATGCGGACCAACGAATTCCAATTAAGCCAGGTGACCAAAGAAAGTTTGCATTAGTCATGGCAAAGGCACTTTCCGACTTAGGTGTTGGTGGAGCAGTTGGCGTGGCTGGTATTAATGTCGAGGCCACTGCTGCAGAACTTGGAATTTCTAAAGAAGTTGTTTTAAAGACAGCAAAGGCTCTTGCTTCCGCGAAAGGTGAGTCCCTTGTCGTTGCGGGAAGTTCCCAAGCTGAAACTGCGGATGCAGTGGACCTACAAATTGCCGTTAACATGCTAAATAGTATGCTTTCCAATGACGGAAAGACTGTAGATGCAACAAATTCACTAAAAGATGGAAAAACAAACTACTCAGAAAATCTTAAGGCACTTGCAAAGGACTTAAAAGAAAGAAAGGCTGGGGTTGTTGTGCTTTTCGGTGTCAACCTGGTATACCAAACGCCGAATGGAGATGAATGGAAAAAACTCCTTCACGAGGCAGCACAAGTAGTTCAAGTATCTGACCGAGTGGATGAAACGGCTCTAGCTTCCAATTGGCTTGCTCCTGTTTCTCACTTCCTTGAGTCTTGGGGAGATAACGAATCGGTTGCGGGGATTGCATCGATCCAACAACCAACCATACGACCGATTTTTAGCACAAGATCCTTTGAGGATATGTTGATTGCTTGGGCTGGTGGAAGTTTGTTAGGCGCAAAGGATTTGTATTCCTACCTAAAAACAAAATATTCTAAAAAAACCAATTGGGAAGACCTTCTCCGAAAGGGTGTCCTCGTTTCCGGAAATCCAAAGTCAGACAAAGGCGCAAGATCTTTCCGTGGAAATATTGCACCACTGAATCCTTCTCCAAGAGGTCTCACCGTTTCACTTTATGAAAGTACTGCAGTTGGTCTTGGAGAGAGAGCAAACAACTCCCAACTCCAAGAGCTCCCAGATCCAGTTTCTAAAGTAACTTGGGACAATTATGTAGCCATTAGTCCACAATACTCACGTTCGTCGGGGATCAAACTCAATGATGTAGTGACGGTTACAATTGGCTCGAAAACGGTTGAGCTTCCTGCTCTTGTTCAACCAGGCCTTCATCCTGAAGCGGTAGGAATTGCTTTGGGTTACGGAAGAACATCTGTTGGTGAAATTGGAAATGGAGTAGGTAAAAATGCATTTACTCTCGCTTCTGAATCGAATGCTGGTTTTGTATATTCTGGATTGGAAGTAACCCTTTCTCCAACTGGAAAAAAATACAAACTCGCAACGACACAAGACCACCATATGATGAGTCCTGGAGTAATGATGGGCGTAGAGTGGAAGGAAAGACCACTAATCATATCTGCAAAACTCCAAGAGTTCTCAAAAAATCCAAGCGCCAATATACCTGAGCCTGAGATCCCTAAGATTCTCGTTGATGGCAAACTAACGCGCGCTCAGGGAGCGAATGCTCCTTCTGATCAGCCAGGTAGCCAATTCTCCTACCCAGGTTACAAATGGGGTATGGCAGTGGATCTGACATCTTGTTCGGGTTGTGGTGCATGCGTTGTTGCTTGTAATATTGAAAACAACGTACCTATGGTGGGTCGTGATGAAGTTCGAATGGGTCGAGAGATGCATTGGCTTCGTATTGATAGATACTATATAGGAGATCCTGAAAAACCAGAGTCTCTTGAGATCGCTCACCAACCTTTGATGTGCCAACATTGTGACAACGCTCCTTGCGAGACGGTTTGTCCTGTGGCTGCAACAGTTCATAGCTCGGAAGGAACCAACGATATGGTTTACAACCGATGCGTGGGAACCCGTTACTGTTCCAACAATTGTCCTTACAAAGTTCGAAGGTTCAATTGGCTCGAACATTGGAACGAACACAGTCTACTCGGTGAGAGTAACTATACTTTCAAAGCTCGTCCTCCGCGTAACCTTGGTCTAAACCCAGAAGTTACCGTTCGCTCCAGAGGGGTTATGGAAAAATGTAACTTCTGTGCGTCCCGTGTTGCTGAGAAAAAAATCGCAGCGAAAAACGAAGGTCGAACCATTCGAGACGGTGAAGTGCAGTCGGCTTGTCAGCAAACATGTCCATCAGGTGCGATTGTTTTCGGTAATGTAAACGATCCAGAATCAAAGGTAGCAAAACTCTTAAAAGATCCAAGATCTTATAAGTTATTGGAATACTTGAACATCGGACCAGCAGTTAGCTATCTAACTCGCGTTCGTAACGAAGTGTAATAGGGAGAACTAAAAATGTCACTGGCACAAGCAGTTCGAGAAAAATTGGACATCCCCGACCTGGTAACAGGCGGGAAGTCGTTAAAGGATGTCACTTCAGACATTGCAACTCCCAATGAGGCGTTTCCAACCAGACTTTGGTGGAATACCTTTTCTTTGGTTTTGACAATCACTCTGATTGA
Source organism: Leptospira sp. (assembly GCA_027533185.1). Classification (GTDB taxonomy): domain Bacteria; phylum Spirochaetota; class Leptospiria; order Leptospirales; family Leptospiraceae; genus Leptospira_A. The sequence goes on from JAPZTS010000004.1 coordinate 37,696, forward strand.
CGTTGCCATTATTGGTTATTTGTTTTACGAAGGCCTCTATTTACTCGGGATCAACAACCCTGTGGGTTGGGGATTTTTCGTAGTTAACTTCGTATTTTGGATTGGTATCGGTCACGCTGGAACTTTGATTTCTGCGGTTTTGTTCCTTTTCCGACAAGGTTGGAGAACCGGAATTAACCGTGCCGCGGAAGCGATGACGATTTTTGCCGTGTTAGTTGCTGCATCGAACCTGATCCTACACGTAGGTCGTCCATGGGTGGGCTTTTGGCTTTTCCCCTATCCGAATGAGAGGGGTCCCCTCTGGGTGAACTTCCGATCCCCTCTGATTTGGGATACGTTTGCCGTTTCTACCTATCTATCTATCTCACTCGTGTTTTGGTATCTAGGTCTCATTCCTGACCTCGCAACCCTTCGCGACCGTGCAACTGAAACTTGGAGAAAGAATCTCTATAATATCCTTGCATTCGGATGGGTTGGTTCTGCGAGGTCTTGGTCCCACCTAGAGATCGTATCCATGATCCTTGCCGCTCTATCAACACCTCTCGTTCTTTCGGTTCACACCATCGTATCCTTTGACTTTGCTGTATCCATCCTTCCTGGATGGCACACAACAATCTTCCCACCATACTTTGTGGCAGGGGCGATCTTCTCTGGATTTGCCATGGTTGTTACTCTTATGGTAATCGCAAGGGAGGTTTTCAATCTTAAGAACTACATCACGATGAAACACTTGGACAACATGAATAAAATCATGATGGTAACGGGTCTCATCGTTGGTCTCGCGTATGGAACAGAGTTCTTTATCGCTTGGTATTCTGGAAACGAATACGAAGGATTTGCATTCTGGAACAGAGCTTTCGGTCCATACGGTTGGGCATACTTTGTGATGATTTCTTGTAACGTTCTTTCACCACAAGTATTCTGGTTCCGTAAGCTCCGCTACAATATTCCTGTGATGTTCATTGCATCTCTAGTGGTGAACGTGGGAATGTGGTTTGAACGATTTGTGATTATGATGACTCTCAATCGTGACTTTCTCCCATCTAGCTGGGCGATGTATACGCCGACTGTATTCGATTATGCGATGCTAATCGGAACGTTCGGAATCTTCTTTACTCTTTTCCTTCTCTGGTGTCGAATTATGCCAGTGATCGCTATTGCGGAAGTGAAGACGGTAATGCCACAAAAAGAAGGAGCACACCACTAAGATGTATCTTCCTAAATTAGAACAATTTCATAAATACAAAGAGATGGACGAAGGAGTGCTCGGCATTTTTGAAACGCCCGAAGCGATCATGTCGGCTGCTGAAAAGACAAAAGAAAAAAACTATACAGGTTTTGATTGCCTACTTCCTTACCCTGTGCACGGAATCGATGAGGCTATGGGTACACCTCGTTCGGGACTTCCTTGGATTACTTTTTTTGCAGGACTCTTTGGATGTACAATTGGAATCCTCTTTCAATACCTAACACATGCATACGATTGGCCCCTCAATATTTCAGGAAAAGCATTGAATGCATGGTTCGCCTACATGCCCATTATCTTTGAACTTACGGTGTTTTCAGCAGGGATCTATACAGTGGTTGCACTTATTTTTCTCTGTGGGATGCCCAAAGGATCAAGAAGGATCCTCCACCCCGATCTGACATCACACAAGTTTGGTCTTTGGATCCCCAAATCAGCTCCTGGCTATAACGAATCAGACGTTGTATCTTTTGTGAAAAGTTTAGGCGGTAGCGAAGTGACTGTTGTGAAGCCGGAGAACCAAAAATGATAAAAACAAGTTTCCGCATAAGCATATTCGCAACTTTTCTTTTTTTAGCGAATTGCGATTACAAAACTCCCGTTTGGGAATACTTTCCCAATATGTATGATTCACCTGCAAGGGAAGCTCAGGAAGATGATTCCTTTTCTAAAAACGGTTCCTCATCTCGGATTCCACCGAAAGGTGCTATACCTATTGGATATTTCCCGTATCCGTATACAGATTACGTAACTCCTGACAATCTACCGGGAGCAGATAAGGGACTAAAGAATCCTATCGCAAAAGCGAATTTAGGCGACTTGATGATTGGAGAAAAGCGATACCAAACATATTGCACTCCCTGTCATGGTGTTCGAGGTTTAGGAAACGGAACTGTTGTTGGTCCGGCTCCAAGATTCCAACAATCGCCTCCAAGCGTCGTCTCAGAAAAGATTCGCGGTTGGTCCGATGGGCAAATCTATCATATCATTACCATGGGTCGTGGACTTATGGGAAGTTATGCTTACCAAATTGAACCAGAAGACAGATGGAAGCTCATTGCTTACATTCGTAAACTGCAAGAATACGAAGTTCAAAATAAAAAGGCGAACTAGGGGAAATTATGGGCGCAAATCATACACGCACGCTTGACGAAAAAAAACTTCAATTCAAACTCCCCGCTTCCTTGCGCAATGGACTCATTGCCATGATCGGAATAGGAGTCGTTAGTTTCCTAATTGCATTTTTAGGTTTCGGTCATGAGACATCTAGACATATGGATGCTTCAGGCCATTTTCATCACACGAATTTAGGATACCATGTTTTACTTGTGGCAACCTACATCGTGATTGGACTTTCCATTACGGGAATATTTTTCACAGCCATCCAGCACTTAACTGGTTCTCATTGGTCTGTTACCGTTCGACGTTTGTTTGAAACTTACGGACTCTTTGCACCGGTAGCTGGCCTTCTACTTGTGGGAGTCATTTTTGGGATGCACGATCTCTACGAGTGGGCGGATGCGACTGTAAGGGAAAATGACCATTTGATCCACCACAAAGCCGGTTACTTAAATCCAACTGCTTTTGTGATACGGATCGTCCTTTTCATTGGAGTATGGAGCATCTTTGCGTATCTATTCCATGGAAAGTCTGTTTCTCAGGACAAGGACAAGTCAGTAGACACAACAAAAACCTTAGCAAAATTATCTGGTGGGTTTATCCTATTTTTTGCACTTTCTTGGTGTTTGATGTCTTTTGACCTCCTCATGTCGCTTTCCCCGCACTGGTTTTCCACTATGTTTGGTGTATACGCTTTTGCAGGAGCTTTCCAGACTTCTTTGGCATCCTACTTACTCGTAATCGCAATTCTTAAGAAAAATGGTTTTTACGGGGATGCAGTGAACGAAAACCACTTCCACGACATTGCTAAATTTCTTTTGGGGATGACTACGTTTTGGGCTTATGTCGGATTCTCTCAGTTTATGTTGATTTGGTATGCTAATATTCCTGAGGAAACTTTCTTTTATGAAATGAGAATGACAGGCGGTTGGGGTTATACAACTCTCGCTCTTCCTTTTGTGAAGTTCATCATTCCATTCCTTCTTCTTTTAAATCGGCCGAACAAACGCAACTTAGATTTCTTGTGGAAACTTGCAGTTTGGATATTGGTAGTTCAAACATTTGAATTGTTTTGGTTGGTTTTTCCTGCAAATTTTGAAAAATTTTCGCTCCTCCATATGGCTTTGGCATTTGGTGGAACGATCGGAACATTAGGACTTTTTGGACTCTTTGTCTTTAAAAAGCTCGAAAAGCACAGCTTAGTTGCTGTTGGAGATCCAAGACTTCCTGAATGTCTGGGTCACCACCAATAAAAAGGAGTCTTTAGTGAAACAGATAGTTATAATAATTCTTGCTTCTTTCAGTGTATTCAATTGTTCGAAGAATGCGGAGGTTACTTGGAGTAAACTCTGTGATGCAAAAACGAATAAAGCATCCATAGATTTTACCGTTCCATTGTATTCGGAAGCAGATGTAAATTCAAAAGTTGCTGAGTTTGTTCCCGTAGGAACAGTAGTAAAAATCTTCAATGCTCGAAACCATAATGTTTGGGCCCCTAAATATTTTATTCGTGTTCAAACTGCGAACAATGAAGGATACATGAATCCTAAATGTTTGGTGGCAAATCAAGATCCCGAAAATAGTGTGTGGCGTTACAGCAAAGGACTTGTAAAAGAGTATGAATACTTTTATGATCCAAACGATAAAGAACACTACCCTCGAGGATACGAATATGGTTCTTTAAAGGATCTCCCAAAAGACAAAATCCCTTTGGCAGAGCTTTCTAAAGGATTGGAAGAAGTTCCCTATACAGATAAAAATGTATTAAAACAAAACTAATGTAATTTTATCTTTAGGCTTTCGTATTTTGCATGCGATATTCTAAAGTGAAAAAAAGAGGGATTCAGTCTAATCTGAGTCCCTTTTTTTTATGATAAGATGATTCTAGAAGTAGCGATATTAGATATTCTTCCAGGGACCGATGCAAAGTATTTAGATGCCTTTGAAAAGGCATCGCCTCTCATTGCAGAGATCCCGGGCTATATCAGCCATACTTTGAAAAAATGTATGGAAAGGGACTCACGTTACTTGCTTCTTGTCCAGTGGGAAACATTAGAAGATGATACGATAGGATTTCGAACTTCTCCTCAATATGATGAATGGAAAAATCTTCTACATCATTTTTATGATCCTCATCCTATTGTAGAACACTACGAAACCTTATTTCCCATATCCACTTGACAATTTCATTTCTCTAAGCGATACTTCCTCGCATGGGTCAAAAACGTGCCATTGCCACTTCCGCTTCGGAAGAACGTCTAGAAAAACTACTCGAAGAAAGACTGAAATCCGGAGCAGACCAAGACTTTATTGACAAACGGATCTGGGATTTGTTTGGAGAAACTTGGTGTGTAATGTTCACCGACCTGTCAGGGTTTTCCAGAGGTGTTGCAAAATTTGGAATTATCCATTTTCTACAAACAATCTATGAATCCCACAGGATCTTGATTCCTGTTTTGGATGAACATGATGGAATTTTATTGAAAGACGAAGGTGATAGCCTAATGGTCCTCTTTCGAAATACGAATAAAGCCTTACAATGTGCTATCCATATGCAGAAGATTTGTAAGAAGTATAATGAAAACAGAGCCTTAGAAGAACAGATTTTGCTTTGTGTAGGTCTGGGTTTCGGTAAAATTTTGAAGATTGGTGATACCGACGTGTTTGGCGCAGAGGTGAATGCAGCATCCAAGTTAGGTGAGGATACTGCAAAAGCATGGGAGATCCTTGTAACAGGAGCCGTTAAAGAGAATGCAGATGAAACTACTGATTTTGATTTTGAACCGATCGATGATGTTCCATCAGGTTCGGAGTCTGCATTTAAATTGGTTTACACTTTGGATGATCCAAAATGGGTGATATTATAAATTACGTAAAATCTAAAAATTCATAAATAGATCGGATTTCACCAAATCTTTCGAAGTTTTCAAATAAACTTTGAAAGTCCTTAGATTGGCAGACCGTGCTGGAGTCCCCGATCAATATGAGTTGCGATCTAGCTCTCGTAAGAGCTACGTTCAGTCGTTTGGGACTTAACAAAAATCCAATCTCACCGGAAGAGTTGGACCTCACGAGAGATATAACAATAACATCAGCTTCTCGGCCTTGGAAGGAATCGATCGTTTGAATATCTAGAATTGGCAGATTTAATGATTTTAATCGTTCCACTTGTTCTCTGTAAGGCGATATGACCGTAATTCTTGAGTCTCCCCACTCACCCTTGGATAATTGCTGGATCAAATCAATTTCGGTTTGGTTGAAGAGACTCGTTCCTTCGAGTCCTAGTTGTTCCTCTGTATCACTTCCTGCCGTATCTATCCAAACCAGTTTAGAATTTCTTCCAAGATAGGATTCTTTAAACTCGTTTTTTCGGTCTTTATGTGTTTGAATTTTCCCTTCGTAGAATCTTTCATTGGGGAATTTAAGAATTTCTGGCTCCATACGGAACTGTTCATTTAAAAAAATGACACGTTCTCCACTATCGATGCCGATCGCTCTTTCCAAATAGGATATTTGGTTTTGGAAATCTGGATGCAAGTAACTGGGAGGCAACTGTTTTGGATCTCCAAAAAAGAAAGTTCTTTCACCACTTAAAAAAGCCATATAACAAGCTGGATCGAGGCATTGTGTACTTTCATCTACAAAAACAAAATCAAATCTTCGTCCTCTCTTAAACTCGTTGTAAAATCCAGAAAAAGTTGAAACAACCAAGTCACATGATTCTAATAACTGATTTCGAAGGTTGGATTCCGCAGTCCGAATCGTAGAGAGTAAAAACTTAGCTTCCTTTTTTTGCTCTTCTCGTTCTGCACGTTCTTCTCGTCCAAAGTTCCTCTTCCAGGATTGAATTTTCTTTTTGATATTTTTGAGATCATTTCTCCATTGGGATATTTGCTTTTGGTCCCGGTGCTTTTGTATCAGATTTTCGATGTGAAACTCTAGTATTTCATCCCGTATTTTGGTTGAGTTTCCCAGTCGAATGGGTTGAAATCCTTTTTTTATAGATAACTCTATTATATGATCACATGCAAAATTTGTCGGACAAAGTACGAGCACAGTTTTTTTATTTGTTTTCAGAAGGCTTGCAAGATGTAAAAGGAATGTGGTTTTGCCAGTTCCTGGAGGCCCAAAAATGAATCCATAATCTGGTATATTAAAAAATCGCTCTTCTTTGGTGGAGCTTTTTTCATTGGAAATTTTGTTAGGTGGAGTCGGTTTTGTACTTAGTGAGTAACCCAAACTCCAACTTAATTTTTTATAAGCACTAGGGTCAGGATTCTTTAATAACTGTTCGCAAATTTCCTGATACTGTTCGTATGTTGTTTCCGAAAACCATTCCGTAATATCATATCTTTCTTTTTCCCAATCCATGTCTCCACGAATCTGGACTACCAAATGATTGTTTTGGATTGAATGGATGTTTCCAAAGCAAGAAAAATTTTCAGATTCAATCAATATTGGGGATCCTGGAGCAAGCCAGCTTGGAAATGTTTTATTTTGAACCGTAGGGTGGGAAAAAGAAACTCTCCAGGTTTCGCCTTGTACAAATCTTTCGTCTTCCCAAATGCATTGCCTTAACTTAAATTTCTCTTTTTGGCTTTTGGATTTTTCGGACCTTTCATATTCTCTCTCTTTTGAGAGAATATCTATTTGATACCGAATCTCTTCTTCGAGGCTTTGAAATCTGGATATTGGAGGCACTATGGTTCATCCCATTCTATATTTTCTAATGTTGTAAAAAATCCATTGCGAAGTAGCGGGGCAAAATCTAAAAAATCCATGGCCTTTAAGTAGAGAGAGTCTTCTATTGAGTATGCTTGGATAAGGTTATTGGATGCCTCTTCTAATCTTCCAAGTCGGCAATGAGCTCGTGCGAGAATGATGAGAGTCTCTGGATCAATTTCTTTGCAATATTTAATATGTTTTTTAATACTTTCTAGTGCGTTTTCAGGGTCCTCTGCATCCAAAAAACAAAGTGCTAAGAGATCAAAGTATACAAATTCCTCCTCTTTGGTTAGTTTTAATGACTGTTTAAGGGAAGCTAGGGCAGAATTAAAATCTCCACGAGAAAAATACAAGGAACCAAGCTCTGCCCAAATATCTTTTTTTTCGATACCTCGTCCATGACTTAAATTTTCTTGTAAGAGTGACGATTTGAGAACTTCAATTGCTTCATCCGATCTCTCCATATCTTTCAAGAGACTTGCAAGTAGGAGGTAATTTTCTAGATAAGTTGGAAACAACTCCAAACTTTTTTTTAAAATGGATCTCGCAGACTTAAATCGTTTTAATTTGATTAGATATCTAGAATATACTGTAATACTTAGGGGATGGTTTTCGAAATTTTGAATGATTTCTTGGAATAGATTTTCGGTTTCGCCTGGGTTACCGACGGAGTAGAGGCACCACGCCTTTTTAGCTTTAATTTTGATCAAAGACGGCTCACTCGTCGTAAATTTTTCGCTTTCTGCATAGAGGTTAAATGCTCTTGTAAATTCTTTGGATTCTTCCAACTTTTTTGCGTCTCTGATGAGGGAAAAAAATGGATTCATCGAAATTTTTTACTTCAGGATTCTCTAGATTTGTCGAAGGTTAGAATAGGGACAAAAGAAATAAAACGGAGGTTTTTTTATGAATATTTTACCGACGATTACAAATCCAGTTCTCAATTTGCCGAAAGAAATCTTTCGAGCACAGGCTGACCTCTCCGAAAAACTGATGAAGCTTTCCGTAGAGACAGCTGTATCGCAAAGCGTAAATCCAGAACACAAACTCGACATCTACTGTTAATCAATCGACCCGAGTTTCTGGATTGAACTTGGGTCGTTTCCTTTCCATAAACCCTTCAATTGCTCTTCGAAATTCAAGAGTATCCAACATACTGGCATTCCAGACTGCAACATAGTCGAGACCATCATCGATCGTTTTGCCGATTCCTTGGTTTAAAATTTGTTTTACGCCGCGAATCACGACTGTCGGGTTTTCTGCTATTTCATGTGCCGTAGCAAGTCCTGCTTCCAAAAGAGAATCAAAGTCCTTTGTAAGTTTTGTCACAAGACCCATCCGCAGTGCCTCTTCGCCCGTTATATCCTTACCCGTGAGAGCGAGTTCTCTTGTGTTTCCCTGTCCAATGATATGAGGTAGTCTCTGCAAACTTCCCATATCAGCAACAATCCCAACTTTAGCTTCACGTAGTGAAAATACAGCATCTTCCGAGGCATAACGGATATCGCAAGCAGATACTAAATCGAGTCCTCCACCAATACAATGTTTTTGAACAAGTGCAATGGAAGGTTTTTTTGAATTGTAAACCGCATTAATACCTTTTTGCATTGTGAGGATTAGTTGCATAAGCTTTTCACGGCCTTCTCCAAACTCGCCTTGGACGACCTCCTTGAATTCGGCAAAAAACTCTTCTAGATCCAGGCCTGTAGAAAAGGATTTTCCCTTTCCCGCTATCACAAAACAATGAATTGTCGGGTCTTCATCAATCTTTTGAATCCAATTCGGAAGGTCTCTCCAAAACGGCCAATTCATGGCATTTCTTTTTTCAGGTCGATTTAGATACAATAACCCAACGTTTTTAATTTTTTCTAGTTCGAAAAAGGCCGATGTCATGTTTGCACTTCCTCTCTTTGCCAAAGCTTTTTTGTGACTACTAAATAGATTCCAAATAAAATAAGTGCGATGGAAATATACTGTGACTGAGAAAAACCATGCCAGTAATATCCTGTGAGAAAGGTTGGGTTCCCGTTTGCATCAGGGATATTCACGAGAGTAGGTGGATCTATAAATGGGATCACAGCTTTGTTGACTCGAAGGAATTCGATAGCTAGTCTTGCTGTTCCATGTAGTATCAAAAACTGCGCACCTATACTCCATTTTTTGAAATTTTGGAATCTCGCCCAAAATTGAAAGTATGCAAAGTAACCAAATGCCATTATAGATTCCATAACTGGTGTATTCCATACGGGGACCCCAGATGGATGTGCGCCATGGAACTCAAAAACAAAAAAAGGAACCTGGGCGTCGGTTGCAAAACCATAACATCCATCTCCGCTCACAAAACAGCCGAGTCTTCCGATTGCGTATCCGATGCTAAGTGCGGGTATCACAGCGTCGTAATGAGCACCTATATCCAATTTGTTTTGTTTGAAGTAAATGGTTATAAACAACCAACCGAAGAGGAGTCCTCCAAAAAAGACAAGTCCGCCACCACTAAAAAGGGAAGACCAAAGACCTGGATGGCCTGGAAATCCGTTCCAATGGGTTAGGGGATAAAGATACTTTCCTTCGTAGCCTGGAATATCGATAAAGATCTGGTCCCAAATTTCAAAAATAAAAAATACTTTGGCACCGATGAGAGTGCCCAAAATTCCCAAAAAGATCAGCCAATCGGAGTGGTTCGGGTCAAGTTTTCGCCTCTCCATTTCTTTCGGGAGTAGGTAGGAACCTACAAGAAATGCTAACATCATAAGCAAACTAAATGTGGAAAGTCCCTCCCAGCCAAAGGGATTCGGAATTGGAATTCTATCTAACATAGAGGAAACTATAGAATCCGAAGCTCTTGAGGAAAGGAGATTTTTAAGAGTGTTTGAACTTTCGCAATTAATTCTCTTGACAATAAATGATTTAATATTGAATTATCCTATATCAATCTAAGGAGATTTATTTATGTTTGATTTTTTGTTTTCGACATCTGGGGACATTATCCCTCTCATCCTTCGTATTACGGCTTTTGTTGTAATCTTTCCGCATGGGGCTCAAAAACTATTCGGATGGTTTGGTGGGTATGGATTTAAGGGAACCTATGGGTTTTTTACGGGGCAAATGAAATTCCCAGGAATTTTAGCTGTTCTTATCATCCTCGGAGAATCGGTTGGCTCCGTACTGATTCTTGTTGGATTTTTAACAAAATTTGCAGCTCTTTCGATTGGAATTATCATGTTAGGTGCTGCAGTTCTCGCACATAGGCAGAATGGATTTTTTATCAACTGGAATGGAAACCAAAAAGGAGAAGGGTACGAGTTCCATATCTTAGCGATGGGACTTTTCTTAGCTCTTGTTGTTGGCGGAGCAGGAGAATTCTCTGTAGATTTTAATTTGATTGGGAAATTTTAATCTAGATTGATATATTCTTCTGGGTCAAGAGGAGCATCCAGTCCAATCCGAACTTCATAATGGACATGGGCTCCTGTTGCCTTTCCCGTTTGCCCGACTAAGGCGATTTTATCGCCTCGTTTGACCTGGTCACCTGGATTTACTAAGATTTGGGAGCAGTGTCCATAGAGAGTGTAAAAACCGTTTTCATGGTTGATTCGCACAGATTTTCCAAGACCACCAACAGCAGTATCCACTGCGATGACACCAGGCCCCGTGGCATAGATAGGTGTTCCTTCTCCTGCGGCAAAGTCGATTCCTGAGTGGTATTCCCCGACAGGTAAAATGCCAAATGGGTCGCTACGGTATCCAAACGTAGAAGTTACAACCCCGACACCTGGTTTGAGTGGTCTGCCCCTGGGCATAGAATAAAAAATACTCTCTCTCATCGATAGATAGTCAATCGCGTTCTGAAAGCTTGGTACTAAATTCCCGAGCTTAACACCAAACTCAGTGTAGGTGGTCACCACTTGTTGGTAGAGACGTAGGTTGCTATCTTGTTCTTGTGGGTCACGTAAGAACTCTTCTTTCAGTAAGTAGTCTTGCGTGATCATTTCTTTTTCTGGCACTTCGTCCCATGCAAGTAGGTTCAGAGCTTCGGCTTTTGATTCCAGGTCCTCCACAGATTCCTTTAGGTCCAAAGATAAGAGGTCGTAAAAGAGGAATGAGACTAACTGGGTTTCTGTTTTTCGTTCCAAATTTCGATCTCGTTCAAAAAAGAAGGAAAAATAGAGCAAAAAAGAGAGAGAAAGTAGGACTAAGGCAAGGGAAATCCCAAAGAGAAAAAGGAGCATACCAAAAGAAAGTTCAATTTGGAAGGCAGGTTTTTCGTTATTTGGAATTAGGACAAAACTCACCTTTTCCTTGGTGCGTGCCTTCCATTTCCCATATCTTTTTTTCCATCGCAAATAGGCGATCTGAAGCCTTTCAAAGGCTGTTGTGACGTAAGTTTCTGCCAAGCTCTTGTATTCTGCCAATTTTTACTTGCCCATGCCTTTTTTCACGGGAAAGTGGATGAATCCTATATGTTTAAATTTCTCACTTCTCTTTTCAGAAAGAAAGCTGACTCTGTCGATTCCTTTTTGATGTATCCCGAGGGAAAGAGATACTATCGAGAATCCCATTCCATCCGACGAGCCAATATTGACGAAGATGCCATCAAAATCATCAACCGTCTGAACAAGTTTCGCTATAAGGCTTATCTAGTGGGTGGTGGGGTTCGTGATCTGCTCATGGGCAAACGCCCAAAAGATTTTGATATTGTGACAAGTGCGACTCCCAACCAAATCAAAAGGGTCTTCAATAACTGCCGAATCATCGGAAAACGATTTAAAATTGTCCATATCATTTTTAAAGGAAAAATCATTGAAGTTTCTACCTTTCGTTCTTTACCAGAACACCGGTTGGAAAGACACAAAGCAGACAACGATTATCTGATCAAACGAGACAACTCCTTCGGTACAGCAAAGGAAGACGCGGCACGTCGTGACTTCACCATTAATTCCTTGTTTTACGATCCTAAGAATGACTCCATTTTGGACTATGTTGGCGGATTTGAAGACATACAAAAGAAAATCGTTCGTGTGATCGGTGATCCTGATATTAGTTTTAAGGAAGATCCAGTTCGTATGTTACGCGCTGTTAAGTTTGCAGTGCTTCTCGGATTGGATATCGAAAAGAAGACAAAACTAGCGATCAAAAAGAACCGACTTGAGATGGAAAAATCCTCCACGGCTCGCCTTTTAGAAGAATACAACAAGATGTTTCGAACATGGAAGACATCTATCATCTTTCAAGGATTAGCAGAAAATCACCTTCTCGAAGTTCTCTACAAGGAACCAGTTGACAAATTAAAGAAGAATGACCCCGAATGGAGAGAGCATTTTTTAGAGACTCCGCTTGGCAAACGTTTGGCGATCACAGATAAGCTCTTATCTGCAAGAGAAGAGATGACTCCGGCGATATTTTATTCCCTAATTTTTTACGATTTGGTTCGTGAATTTTTTGAAGAAGACAAGGGACATGTCGCACATAATATCAAGGAGGCCCTGCAACCTGTTTTTGAGAGAATGGGAATCCCAAAACGCGAGCAGGACAATCTGATAAAGATTTTTATCAGTCAGCCAAGATTTCAGGTTACGGATGATGAAAAGGAAAGACAAAATTCTTTCTTTAAAAAGAAAGATTATTTTTACGATGCCTTTATGGTTTATAAGATTGTTGCGATTTCCGAAAACAATGAACCTGCTGTGCAATCTGCTTTCTTTTGGGAAATTTCTCTAAGACAAAGACCAAAACCAGATGCGCATCAGTTCGGCCAACAAAACCGCAAAAAAGAAGGAAATCGAAAACGACCTCCTAGAAAAAAACATAGAAGACCAGGAGGTCCGAACCAAGACCAAAACGTTTCCAATGAAGAGGGAGAAAACAGCGGAGAGTCGGCAGAAAGAGAAGCCTCTGCAAATGAGCGTTTGCAGAGAGAAGAAAGATCCGCACGTCCACCTCGTGAGGATCGCTCTGACCGGAACAATAGGCGAGGAAACAGGGATCGAGACAACGGAAATCGGGGTCCAAGGCCACCTAGGGAGCCGAGAGAACCTCGCGAAACGGATACGAACAAGGAAGAATGAACGAAATGCAGGCAAATACAAACCAGTGTTTGTCTGCGAATTAGACTCAAAAGTGCGAAAAGCCGAGCCCATGTGGTTTGAAGATTTTCCCATCTAACGTATACTCAACTCGACTTTTTATTTTTTTATTTCCTTTTGCTTTTATGAACTTTCCGATGGGGGTTATTTTTGCTGGTCCAATCTGAGATGGAAGAATGTCTTTTGTAAGGAGGAGAAGTTCTAATTCTTCACCAGACCTAAGGATTCCATCCCAGCCCAAGTGCTTTTTTGCGAATACGGAATGGGGAACTTTCTCAACTTGTATTTCCAAATGACCAGAGGAGGCTTTTGCCAATTTTTCTGTATCTTGGAGTATGCCATCCGTAAGATCCATACATGCATGAATTTTGAATTTTTGTAGTAAGGGTACGAGGCTAAGACGGGATTTGGGTGTTAGGTGTTTTTGAATTGCTTTGTCCCAGATTTTCCCTTTTTTTTTATTTTGGAGGGCTGTAAGTCCCAGTTCCGAGTCTCCAATTTCACCTGTGAGATACAAGTTGTCCCCGTCCTCACCACCTGTGCGAAACCATGGATTTTTTGTGTTTCCGAAGACCGTTAGAGTCAGATGCGTGTTTTTGGAGTAAAATGTATCCCCGCCTACTAGCTTAATTTCATAGAATTTCAGTCTTTTTTGCAGGGTTTTGCTAAATTCATTTACCCAGGCTTTGCGTTTGGAGTGGTCGGATAACCCTAAGTTTAAAAAACAAATATTGGGGATTCCACCCGATGCGGCTATATCGGAAACATTGACTTCGATTAACTTTTCAGCGAGTATCCTAGGACTCGACCATGTATGCAAAAAATGGGTTCCCTCTACTAGGGAATCTGTGGTGACCAAGGTATTGGGTGGGATAAAATGGCAATCATCCTCAGGAGGACCTTCTAATCCAAAGAGGGCTTGTAGGATTTCAGATTCTTTCAACGGTAATTCCTAATAAATTTGTTTGACCGTGCTTGAAAACCTAAAATCCTGACAGAAAAGAGGAAAATCTCGTACTTATGGAACTATTGTCTAAAGCCCACAAGACTCCTTCTTTGAAAAAAGAAGAAATAAAAAAACAGTGGTACGTTGTGGACGCAAGTGGCAAAACGCTAGGTCGTCTTGCGAGCCAAGTTGCATCACGGCTTCGTGGAAAACACAAAGCAAACTTCACGCCAAACCAGGATTGTGGTGACAATATCATTATCGTCAATGCATCTAAAGTGGAAGTAACTGGTCGCAAACGCGAACAAAAAATCTATTACCACCACTCACGATATCCAGGTGGTATGACAGCAATTGCATTTCACAAACTCATCCAAGAAAATCCTGAAAGAATTCTAATGGAAGCAGTGAAAGGGATGTTGCCTAAATCTAAATTAGGTGACCAGATGCTTCGGAACTGCCGCGTATTTGCTGGCAGTGAACACGACTTAGTGGCTCAAAAACCACTTAAATTGGAGATTCAATAATTATGGCGCAGAAAGCAACTTGGGCAGTGGGTCGTCGAAAGACTTCTGTAGCTCGTGCAAAGATTTCTTCTGGTTCTGGAAAAATTACAGTAAACCAGAAAGATGTATCAGAATATATAAAAAATGGTGAGCACCTAGTCAAACGTGCTCTAGAGCCCCTTTATCTTTTAGAATCTCGAGATAAATATGATATTCTGCTCAATGTCACGGGTGGTGGAGTTATAGGACAAGTGGGAGCTATCAGACATGCTGTTGCTCGTGCCCTTGTTGCCTTCAATGAGTCCTTAAAGCCTGCTCTTAAAAAAGAGGGTTTTCTCACTCGGGACAACCGAATGGTGGAAAGAAAGAAATACGGTCTTCACAAAGCAAGACGGGGAACTCAGTTCTCAAAACGTTAATTCCACATTTCCTCTTTTGGTTTAAGAAAGGCCTCCCTTGGGAGGCTTTTTTTTTGCTACCAAAGAAAGGGTAGATTTCAAATTCTTAAAGTTTCAATGAACTTAGTTTTCTTTTACATAGCTTTTGCCTTCGGAACTCTCGCCGGTAGTTCCTTTCTTTATAATATCGTAATCTATAGCCAAACCTTGGATGCCGTAAAAGGTTTTTCTGGCGTTGTGTTCCTATTCTTATTTTTGCCTTTTCCACTTATCTTTTTATACACGGGATTTTTACTCGATCATTTTCAAAAAAAAATGGTTCTCCTCTTCTTTCAATTTTTGCATTTGTTAGCTGTTTTTCTTTCTGGTTACTTTGATCTTGAAATTCAAAAAATGCCTATTTTTTTACTAGGTATCGCTTTTATAAATGGGATGGGTATGACTGCCGTTTTACCAGGTCGTATGGCGATGTTACGTGAAGTTGTAGATAGTCAGAGAATTGTTTTTCACACAATCATCGGAAATTTACTATTAATTTTCTTTTTTGGAATGAGCCCTCTCTTTGTAGGGTATCTGCGGGATTCATTTAGTTTTTCCAATGTCTTTATTTTTATCTCTTGGCTACACTCGATTTCGATTTTGTCTCTCCTCTTTGTATTCCCGCGTAAAATTTCCAAACAAAGTTCAAATTCAGATTCACCTCCAGAGCTAGTTCTTGCTTTTTTGAAACGCGACAAAGTAGCAAGGCAAGTATTGTATATGACTGTCCTTTCGATGTTGGCACTCGGTCCCATCCAAGTCATTCTACCAAAATACATACGCGATGTCCTAAACTTAGGAGAGTTGGGTCGAGGTTTCGTACTGGTTGCTCTGGGACCAGGATTGTTTCTCGGGGGCCTTGCGACCATTCTCTTCCATCATTCCAAACGAAAGGGACTCATTCTCCTCAGCATGTTCCTGATTTCATCGGTATTCTTTTTAGGACTGGTTCCCTTCCAAAAGCCAGAAATCACGTCTATTTTTCTATTCCTATTTGGAATTACCGGAGGTGTGATCTCGAGTCTTTTGCCTGCCATTTTGCAAAAGAGATCTGAGGATCATATTCGTGGGAGGGTTCTTTCGCTATACACGGTTTGTTTCCAGTTCACTCCAGCGGTATCGGGACTGATTTCTGCTTTTCTTGGAGATAGCTTCGGGGTTTTTTTTACATTCTTAGGACTGGGGATCGTATTCTTTCTTTCCGGTATCGTGGGATTCATTCGCTATGCGGAATTAAGAGAGTCCTAGATCGAATTTCCTTGCCCTAAAGACTTACTCGGATTTCCCTGTAAGTGTATGAAGTCTAAGTCGGTTCAAGAGATCGCCAATCTCTACACAAAGTATTTTGAATCAAAGGGGCATACGGTTGTCCCTTCATCCAGCCTGATTCCCAAAGGGGATCCAACACTTTTATTTACAACTGCGGGTATGGTTCAATTTAAACCCTTATTTACGGGTGCCGTAGAACTCCCTTATACGAGGGCTGCATCCATTCAAAAATGTGTCCGAACAACCGACCTAGAAGTCGTTGGGAAAACAGAAAGGCATTGTACTTTTTTTGAGATGCTTGGAAATTTTTCTTTTGGTGATTATTTTAAAAAAGAAGCCATTGAATACGCGTTAGACTTTTCTTTAAATCATCTTGAAATACCTAAGGATAAAATTTGGGTAACTATCTACTTAGATGACGATGAAGCAAAAAAAATCTGGATGGATGCTGGAATTCCAGAAGAGAGAATTGTCAGACTTGGCAAAAAGGATAATTTTTGGGGACCTGCGGGCGATAGTGGGGCTTGCGGCCCGTGTTCCGAATTGTATTTAGACAGAGGCTTAGAAAAAGGTGGTCCCAATTGCGGAAACAACCCTAACTGCAAACCAGGTTGTGATTGTGATCGTTATTTAGAATATTGGAATTTAGTTTTTAATCAGTTTAATCAAACTGTAACAGGTGAATTGTTGCCTCTCAAACAAACAGGCATCGATACTGGATCTGGATTGGAACGAGTGGCAATGTTACTCCAAGAGGTCGACTCGGTATATGATACCAATGAGTTAAAAACAATCATCCAAAAGATTGAGGCATTGAGTGGAGAAACCTATTCCGAATCCACCAAACAATCGTTTCGAGTGATGACAGACCACTCAAGATCTGTATTTTTTTCCATAGGAGATGGGATTTATCCCGACCGTACAGGGCGTGGTTATGTCATTCGCAGGTTGATTCGAAGAGCCTCCCTCTTTGCAAGGAAGTTAGGCATCGTCGAACCATTTCTCTACAAATTGGTTGCAACCTTAGGCGAAATCTATTCCGAACGTTATCCGGAACTCAAACAAAAGACAAATGAAATCCAACAGATTCTAAAAAAAGAAGAGGAACTCTTTTTACATACTTTGGAAGTCGGACTCGAAGAACTGGAAATCCTACTTTCAAATTTAGATTCCAAAAATCAAAAGATGGTCACAGGGAAAGATAGTTTCCGGTTGTATTCTACTTATGGGTTCCCGAAGGAAATGACAAAGGAACTTGTTGAGGAGAGGGGATTTTTATTCAATGGAGAAGAATTTGAAGCAGAGTTAGAAAAAGATCGTGACCTATCTCGTGCTAGTTGGAAAGGAAAGAAAACCGCATATCTAACAGGAATCGCAAGCGATCCCAGACTCCAGACAGAGTTTTTGGGATACTCGGAAACGAGTTCCGAATCTCAGATTTTATATTTATTTTCCGAAGGGAAACAAGTTACAGAAGCCCAAGTAGGTGCTGAGGTAGCGGTGGTTCTTGACCGAACACCTTTCTACGGGGAAGGCGGGGGTCAGGTAGGAGACCAAGGTTATATCAAAGGTGACGGGTTTCTTTTCCAAGTCCAAGATACACAAAAAGAAAATGACACCTTTTTGCACTTTGGAATTATACTGAAAGGAAAAATTTTCTTGGGTGCTAAGGCGGTATCTGAGATCGATTCCAATCGCAGGCAAAATCTCAAAAACCATCATTCCGGCACACATTTGTTAAATGGGGCGCTTCGGCGGATTCTCGGAACTCATGTATCGCAAAAGGGCTCTATTGTATCGAGTGAATACTTACGTTTTGATTTTTCTCACCCACAAGCGGTAACAGAAGAAGAGATCCTTCGCATAGAAAAGGATGTAAACGAGGCAGTTCAAAAAGGGATTCCTGTTACTACAGAAGTTTTAGATATCGAATCGGCAAAACAATCGGGTGCAGTATCCATGTTCGATGAAAAATACGGACAGATTGTACGAGTAGTTTCGATGGGTGACAAATCTAAGGAATTTTGTGGTGGAACACATGTATCCAACACAAAAGAGATACAAAGTTTTGCGATCATCAAAGAGGGAAGCCCTGGCGCGGGTACGAGAAGGATCGAGGCACTCTGCGGTGGACCAGTAGTTGAATACTTCCAAAACCAATTCCAAACCTTAGGTGCAAAGATTGAATCGCATAACCTCAGCGTAAAAGAGAGTTTTGGAGACCTCAAAGAATTTGGTATTCAAGATCCTGTTTTTGGTCCAGAAGAGATCCAAAGATTGTTTGAAACTTCACCTGCAAGCGCCGTAGAAATACTTCGAAACAAACGAGACAATTTGGAAACAATTTGGAAAGAAAAGTCCCAAGCAAGTTTTAAGGCAAAAAAGAAATTAGAAAAAGAAAATTTCCAAGAAAGCACGGAACTCTTAGAGGGATTGTTATCCAGTCTTGAGTCGTATGAAAAAGGTAAGCTGGTTCTCAGTATCTTCGATGCTCAAGACCCCAAGTCTTTAAAAGATCTCGCGGACCAATTGAAATCTAGGGAACCTGAAATCCTTTGTCTCTTTGGGTCCAAGGACGGGGATTCTTCAACCCTAGTTTTTATGTGCAATAAAATACTAGTAGACCGAGGGATTCATTGCGGAAACCTCCTGAAGGAAGCCCTTGATATCTTAGGTGGAAAGGGGGGGGGCCGACCTGATATGGCACAAGGTGGTGGTAAAAACCCACAGGACTTGGAAAAGGCCATCCAAAAAGCAAAATCTTCAGCAATGGCAATTTTAGGAGGCTAGAATGGCGCAAGACCCATCCTTCGATATCGTTTCTAAAATAGACCGTCCCGAACTGCAAAATGCAGTCTCTCAAGCAATGACGGAGATCCAAACCCGGTTTGATTTTAAGGGATCCAATTCAGAAATCAAACTGCAGGATGACCAATTGGTTCTTACTTCGGAAAATGATATCAAACTCAAACAAGTAATTGATGTGCTAACTTCGAAGATGGCTAAACGTGGGATCAGCCTGAAGGCTTTTGATTTTGAGTCGAAGGTGGAACCTGCCACGGGCCAAACGGTCCGCCAAAAGGTGAAAATCCAGACAGGCCTCGACAAAGAACAGACCAAACAAATCACAACTCTTATTAAAGACTCCAAATTGAAAGTCCAGGCGACAATCCAAGGAGATTCTGTTCGCGTAGTAGGAAAAAAGAAGGACGATCTCCAAGCTGTGATGAACGCAATACGGAATGCAAACTTCAAGTTTGATGCCAATTTTACCAATTTTAAGGGATAACTAAGACCACCTTTTTTTCTGCTCTATGTCGCAAAAGCGACCGATATTTCCTGTATGGAAGAGAAGAAGTCCGTACCCGGATTGTTATTGCATAGGCGTGATTTTTTACCGTATTTACTGATCTTTGTTGCTATTTTCCTTTTGCTCAGTTTGTTTTCCTTCCAGGAAGGAGATGATGGGCAAACAGCCAATTGGTTTGG
The DNA here is from genome assembly GCA_027533185.1 of Leptospira sp. Lineage (GTDB taxonomy): Bacteria > Spirochaetota > Leptospiria > Leptospirales > Leptospiraceae > Leptospira_A. Next base: position 57,516 of record JAPZTS010000004.1, read on the forward strand.
TCGGTTAGGGCATTATATTTCTTTCACCTTACTTTACTTAATGGGTAAGGCTTCCTTTTTCCTGAGTGGGTTTTTTTTGGTTTTAGGGGTTTTGTCTTTGCGAGATGCTCAATTTGATTCACTCAGTAAGGCACTTTTTTTCCCAATCTTTTTAATCGCATCTACCGTAAGTCTACATATCCTGGAATCCCCTTTGGGAGCTCTCGGAGACCAAGGTGGAATTTTTGGTCAATTTTTTTCCTGGATTCTAAATTATCTATTTGGGGAAACAGGCAGGGTTATCGTTGTTTTTTTTATGTTTCTCTACTTTGGTGTGATATGGTTGGAAGACGACGCCTGGGAAACCGCATGGAATGCCTTGAATCAACTTGTAAACCAAGTCTATCGAATGTTTGGTGGAACTAAAGAGCTACCAAAAATCCAATTCCCAGCTTTTTTTAGCGATAGAGACTTGGGTGTTTCTCACATGGGAACTCTTGCGCAATCAAACAAAAGTTGGTTTGAAGTTAAAAAAGAGTCCGAACCAAAAACAGGACCTGTGGTTCCTTCTTTTCTTTGGGATCAAACTTCTACCTTAGATAAATCGAACTTTGATCCAAGAGAATCATCCTGGGCTTCCAAGGAGAGTGTTGAAGCACGTAGAGTTCGTTACAAAAATACATCGCTCTATGAAGGCTTTTTTGATCCCAAGGAGACAACTTTTCGGTTTCAGAGTGCTTCCACAAGACTCCAATCCAAGTATACAAAGGACTTAAATCTGTCTGCCATTCAGAAGATCAAATGTTTAGACCTCCGCAGTTTGCCTGAAATCAAATCGGAAGACTTATTCGAGAACGTATTGTACGGAATCGACGACGAAATATCGGAAGAAACAGAGGAATTCGACGGATCATCTAACTACCGAGATTCCGGTGAATTTGACAACGATGATGAATATGATTCAGAGAATTCAGAAGACTTGGACGAGACTGCGATAGGATTTGATGACTTAGAAATGGAATCCAGTTTGAATTTGGATTCGCAAGAGGAAGCAGAGGAGACGTATGGATCCGAAGAAGATTATGGATCGGATGAGATTAGCGAAATAGTTGAATCAGAATCAAAGGAAACCGTTTCTGCTTTAGATGAACTGGAAGAACGCAGAAAACAATCGAAACCCAAAGTCATAACTAAATCGGAACCAGAAGATCAGGAATTGATGTTTGGTTCCATGGTTCCCAAATTGAAGCTAAAAAAAGGGAAATACTATATCTCACCAAGACTACTGGAATCTCATACGGCTCCGGCAAACCACCTTGCCAAATTTGATTCGGATCTAGATCGGGTTTCAAAAAAAATAGAAGAGGCAATCGGTCATTTTGGCATCGAATCAAAAGTGATTTCTCGAGAGAGAGGTCCGATTATCACTCGTTATGAGATAACCATTCCGAATGGTATCAAACTCAGTCGGATTGTATCTCTTTCCGATGAACTTCGTGCCTATCTTGAGGTAAAGAATATACGAATTGTAGCTCCTATACCTGGAAAATCCACGATTGGAATTGAGGTGCCCAACCGAATCCGAGAAGATGTGTTTCTATCGGAGATATTAAAAGACAGCATCCTACAAAACAAAGCAAAAGATCTTTCACTTTGTATCGGTAAAGATATCTCGGGAAAAATGGTGATGATCGATCTTGCCAAACTACCGCACCTTCTTGTGGCAGGAACGACTGGATCTGGAAAGTCCGTAAGTTTGAATGCAATGATCACAAGTCTGATTTGCACTCGGTCACCTGAAGAAGTTCGATTTATAATGATAGACCCTAAAATGGTGGAGATGTCGCTTTACGAAGGAATTCCGCATTTGCTTATGCCCGTCATCACAGATCCGAAGAAAGCAACAAAGGCGTTAACTTGGGCGATCCAAGAAATGGAATCTAGATACCAAATGATTTCGCAATTGAAAAGTCGGGATTTTAAAAGTTTTAACGACAAGGTAGATGAATACGCCTACGCCAAGGGTTTTCAAAAACTCCCGTACATTGTGATCTTTATTGACGAGCTTGCAGATCTTATGATGGTTTCTGGTAAGGATTTGGAAGAGCAGATCCAGAGGATTTCGCAAAAAGCGAGGGCGGTCGGAATCCATCTGGTAATGGCTACCCAAAGGCCATCCGTAGATGTGATCACTGGTGTCATTAAGGCAAATTGCCCGGCCCGGGTTGCCTTCCAAGTGGCACAAAAAACAGACTCCCGAACGATATTGGATACAAGTGGAGCAGAGTCTCTCCTAGGAAAAGGAGATTTTTTATACCGTTCGCCAACTTCCAGTGACCTTATGAGGATCCAAGCTCCCTTTATCGAAGAAAAGGAAATTGAGACGATCGTCGAAGAAGCAAAAAAACAAGGATCGCCTGCCTATGTGGAAATGAATTGGGGTGAGGAGACTTCGGATGAATTGGTTTCGGATGAAGACGAAGAACTTTTTGATGTGGCTTGGAATATTGTTCTGACAGAAAAGAAAGCCAGTGCAAGTTACCTCCAAAGAAGGATGAGGATCGGTTACAACAAAGCCGCAAGACTGATGGAGCTCATGGAACTTCGGGGTTATGTTTCTGCCCAAATCGGTGCAAAACCTAGAGAAATCTTAAGATCAGCGTAAATCATCGACAAGAGAGGCTTTTCTGAAAAATTGGGAATCTATGAAAGTTTGTTTGGTTCTGTTTGCTTTGGTTTTTGGGGGAGCGGTCTCGGCTCAAGTAGCACCCTCTCACAATTGGCACTCCCCATCGGAAGTCGTCAAAAAGATAAAAAAGAATTTTTCGGATATCAACTCCTATTCCGCAGACTTTCAAATCAAAACCGTTGAGAACAAAAAAGAAAAGTCAATGAAAGGGAAGTGTTTTTACAAACGCCCAGGTAAGATACGGTATGATTTCTCAGATCCGGAGGGTGACGAAATTGTCTCCGATGGAAAGACTCTTTACATCTTCATTAAGAAGTTAGGTGCTGTTGGAAAACAAGACCTAAGCATGGATAAAAAAAATAGTTCCGGTCCAATTTTTACAACAAACAGCCCAGATGGTTTGAACCGATTGTTTCGAAAGTACCATTATAAGTTTGATTCCATTGAACAGCCAAGGTCTCTCGGAGAGGGGAGTACAAAATACTTTGTCTTAGATTTGGACCAAAGAGAAAAGATAGGTGGATTTGAGAAGATGAAACTATTTGTTGACTCCGAATCCTATCTAATCAAACGAGCGGTGGCAATGGACGGCCGAGGCAAAGAAACTACAATATCATTTTTGAATATTAACTTTAGCGAAGATATCCAAGATGGGGTTTTCAATTTCCACATGAGCGGTAATGCCAAAATTGTAAACAACCCACTTGTATCTGAAAATTAATAAGAGGAATCTATTTTGAATACAAAACGAGTTGGCCAAATCCTTCGAGAATCCAGAGAAGAAAAAAAACTTTCTGTTAAAGATGTAGCAAAGGAAACGAACATTGCTGCAAAATACATCATCGCTTTGGAAACAGAAGATTACTCTCAGTTCCCTGCGGAAACCTTTGCCCTTGGGTTTTTAAAAAATTATGCAAGTTATTTGAAGCTAGACTCGGCAATGCTTTTAAATCTTTACAGAGGGGAGCAAATTGAAGAGTCCCAAGCTCCCTTAGAAGAGTTAACTCGGCCAACATCAAGCCCATTGAGTTTGGATAAAAATAAGTTAATCAGTGTTATATCCATAGCGCTACTTTTCGTTTCAGTTTATATCATCTACTTGAGTTTTGAAGATTCTGGTTCAGGATCAGATGATGTTTCGACGGAAATTACGCCTAATGTAGATGTAAATTCGTCGGAGATCCCACAGGGAATCAATTTTGTATCCCAGAGTGTTCCCGAAAATGCAAGTATTCCATTCATACTAACCGAAGATAGGGGAGTTAGTTTTAGCGTAAACAACCAACAGTGTAAAATCTTTATCAAAGGTGTTTCGCAAGGTAAAGCAAACCTCGGTTTTAATATTTTTCCTGAGAAGAATGTATACTTCTTCCAAGCTGCCGAAGGGGAAGAAACAATTCTTAGTTACAGAATTGAAGAGTTATCAAGTCTTAGGCGAGATATTAGAATTGTGACACAGGCTGTAACAGAAAAATCAGCAAAGGTTCTCGTTACTTTGAAAGAAGAAAGAGAGGGAGTTGCTTTAAAATCACCAGTTGGAGATGTACCTATCCAGGTAACTTTATTTTTCTCTAAGCCGAGTTATGTAGAATTTGTGATAGATGGTCAGATGGGAGAGAGGGGACTTGTTTCTGCCGGTGAAGTAAAACATTTAGAAGCCAGAGACAGACTTGAGATTAAAGTTGGTGACGGCGGTGCCGTTGAAATGGTTCAGAATGGAAAGGAAAGAGTGGTTTTGGGAAAACCAGGAAAACTCGTGAAAAAAATCTTTATCAGGAAGGCAAATCCATACGATTCCACACAATCAATCATTGGTGAGTTAGGCGAATAAAATGCCCAAGACACAGGAAAAAGAAAGTCAAGTTCCTAAGTCTTTTTATATAACTACCTTAGGATGTCCAAAGAATACTGTCGATTCTATGAGTATGCACAAGTCGCTTTTAAATGAGGGACTTCTTCCTGCAAGCGAACCAGAAGCTTCCGATTTTCATTTGATCAATACCTGCACTTTCATCCAAGATGCAACCAAAGAAACCATTCAGACCATTCTAGATTCCGTTGAAATTAAAAAATCCACCAATCAAAAGTTAGTAGTAGTTGGCTGTTTTGCAGAAAGAGCTGGCAAAGAAATCAGTGAAGATATTCCTGAGGTGGACCTCCACTTTGGAACAGGAAAGTATGATAGAGCGGGCGAGCTTCTGAGAAAAGCCTTTCCTCTGGACTTTAAAGATGTAAAAGAATTCAATGAAGATATTTTAGAAAGACTTTCCTTAAGCAAAGGGATCGAAAACTATTCAAAGCCGTACTCTTATGTGAAGATATCTGATGGCTGCAACCGAGGTTGTAGTTTTTGTATCATCCCCAACCTTCGTGGTAAGTTTAAAGATGCACCAGAAGCTGAAGTGTTAGAGCAAGTTAGAAAAGCGATCCAAGCAGGTTCCAAAGAGATTTGTTTGGTGTCCCAGGATACTGTGTTCTATGGAAAAGATACGGACAAACTTTTGGACCTTATTCGAAATATCGCTTCTCTCCCGGATCTTTCGCTCTTACGCCTTCTCTATTTATATCCTGATAAAAAAACAGAGCGTCTTTTGGAATTATATAAAGAACTTCCTGTCATTGCTCCCTATTTAGAATCTCCTTTACAGCATGTTTCGAAATCTGTCTTAAAATCGATGAACCGTACAGGTGAGTATTCCTACTTCCGAGATCTATTTTTAAAAGCACGCGAACTCAGACCTGAGTTAGAAATTCGAACATCTTTTATCCTGGGTTTTCCAGGAGAGACCGCCTCCGATGTAGATGAGATCTTACGCTTTGTCGAAGAAGTGAAACCCGAAAAAGTAAATCTTTTTCCGTATTCACCGCAAGAGGGGACCAAAGGATTTGACCTTCCAGGAAAGTTAAAGGATAAAGAAATCTCGAAACGAGTCAATTTGGTTCGTGATGCTTATCTCGCTGTTTTGAAAGAGATCCACCAAAATCGCATTGGGAAGACGTATCCTGCTATTGTTGATGAAGTAGGAGAAGAGGGGTCCATCGTTCGCCGGTTTCAAGATGCACCAGAGATCGACGAAGTCGTGTTTGTTGAAAATAAAAATCTAAGAGTTGGTCAATTTGGTTCTGTGCGAGTTGATTCCTTTTTTGAACTTGATATGTCTGGTACTTGGATTTAGATGGAAGACTGGAAAACCATTGCCAATATTCCAAATCTACTTACCACTCTTCGGGTTGTAGCGCTTCCTTTTTTCATTTACGCTCTCTTCCAAAAAGAATGGGGTTATCAAATATTCGCATTTGTTTTATTTGCGCTCGCATCTTTAACCGATCTCATTGATGGCTATCTTGCACGAAAATGGAACCAGCAAACAGAATTTGGTAAATTTTTAGATCCATTGGCAGATAAGTTTCTAGTGATCGGATGTTTTGTAACCTTTCTATTTATCCACGAACCTATAGAAGTTTGGATGGTAGTATTGATAGTTGGAAGGGACATGCTCATAACATTTTTGCGATATATTGCCGTACGTTCTGGTACATCTCTTCGAACTACGATGATGGGCAAGGTTAAAACAGCATTTCAGATGGGTGCAATTCTAACTATCCTTGTGATTTTTATGTTAATTTCTGGAAAACGTAGAGCAATGATTAATGAGACGTATGCTCTCGGAAAACTGGCGGGACTTACAACCTGGCAAGTGGCTAGTCAAAACGCGAATGAGTTTTTTGTTCTTCTAAATGGTGAAGAAAGGGTTACCTTCAAAGATTTTTTTGATTCGATTGCGTCCTTTGTCCCCTATTTTGGAATGCTTTTTACCACTTTTATTACCGTTGTCTCGGGTTTAAGGTATATCTTTACGAACTACCAACTTCTTACTTATTCCAATCTCAAAAGGATATTTTATGACCGTCTTAAGTCTTAGAGAAACTTTAGAAACTGTAGTTTCGGGCCACCATTTAACAGAGCCGCAGGCGGAACATTTTTTAAGCGAAGTTCTCAAAGGGAATGTCTCCGAAATTAGCCTTTCTAGTTTTCTTACGGCATTGAAAATGAAAGGGGAGACCCGCGAAGAACTTTCGGGTTTTGTGCGAGGAATGAGAAACCACGCGGTCAAACCAACGGCTAAATTTGATTTTGATTTCATCGATACTTGTGGAACAGGCGGTGACGGCAAAGGCAGTTTGAACGTTTCGACGCTCAGTGCCCTCACTTTGGCGAGTTTAGGGGTCCCTGTTGCAAAGCATGGGAATCGGTCCGTCTCAAGCCTCTCTGGTTCTTCTGATGTTCTAGCCGCTGTTGGTTATTCCTTGGAAAAATCCCCCGATGAATCCGTGGATGAGTTCTTGAAAAAAGGATTTGTATTTTTATTTGCACCGTCTTGGCACCCCGCAATGAAATACGCAGGTCCCGTCCGAAAGGAATTGGGGTTTCGAACCTTCTTCAACCTAATTGGTCCTCTTTCCAATCCATTCTTTCCCACACACCAAATTGTCGGGGTATACCATAAAAGTCTGACATCCCCGATTTGCGAAATTTTACGTGGGCTCGGCGCAAAAAAGGCGATTGTCTGCCATTCTCAAGATGGACTCGATGAATTTTCGATTTTTTCGACGACGAACTATACGTACTTTACTGGCAATTCGACGGAAGAATTGGGTTTTGATCCGAGCGTTTTACGTTTACGAGAAGAAGAATTGGACCCTCGATCTGTTTTTTCCGATTCTAAGGAAGGTGCGATTGCACTCTTTCGTTCCGTTCTTTCGGGGGAAAAACCATCCGCAGGTCTGTCCATGGTTGCCTTGAACGCCGGAGTAGCCCTTTTTCTCTTTGGAAGGGTCTCTGGGATCGAAGAGGGATACTTGGTCGCAAGGGACGCGATTTTATCGAAAAAAGTTCAACAATTTGCTCGTGAAACATTGAATTTAACCTAAGGTAGTAGAAGATTGGACAAATAGCTATGTTACAACTAGAAACTCTTTTCATCCAAACCTTAATTTTAGCCCAAGAAGACGGTGCAAAATCCTCTTTCCAGTCCTTGCTTATTATTCCTATCATGCTTGTTGCAATGTACTTCCTCGTCATTCTCCCAAACAAAAAAGAAGAGAAGAAAAGACGAGAAATGATCACCAATTTACAGAAAGGTGATACAGTTGTTACGAACAGTGGTATCCACGGCAAGGTAGTAGAATTTAAGGATAATAATGAAACAGTTGTTTTAGCCGTCAGTGCGAATACAAATGTGACTTTTGAAACTAGCGCCATTTTAAAGAAAAAAGCCTAAATGAAATTTTTCTTTGTTGTTACACTTTCCTTCTTAACCTTAGTTAACTTATCCGCACAAGATTCCTTAGATTTTTTGGATAAAGTTAATGACAAACCGAAAACGGTTGCCAAACAGAAAGATGAAACGCAGGTTACGTTGACTAAAAAACAAACTGTTGCTACAAAAGAGCCGACAACAAAGAAGAAAAAATCCAAAAAGAAGTCTCAAGCCAAACAATCTCTTACTACTAATGAAAACACAAACCCGATACTTCCTCAAAATTTAGTACAAGAATCGAAGAATATTCAACCTGAACAAAAGTTAGCTGTCGAGGAAGATGTAAACCTTGGCGTTTGGCTAGATACTCCCGTTAACGTAGAACCTGCGGGTCTTCCTGGTTTTGCAAGTGATCTCTCTAAATTGAAAAACGAAGTTTCAGAAAATATTTCTAATTCCAAAACAGAAGAATTTAAAGTCGGAGGAGGACAACCTCCAGAAAAAACCAAGTCATTGTTTAATTTTTCCGAATTTTTTGAAAAATATAAAAAGGCAATGTTGATCTTTGGAATTATCATTCTCTTTGCATTCTATAGATTGAAATCATCGAGACCATCTAGCAGCCGTTCATATAGAAGATAAATAAATAGGAGCAAACTATCTTGCAATCGTATCGACTTTTACTTTTGCCACTGTTGATTTTAACTTTGGCATTCACCATTCTGTATCCTAATTTCGCGGAAAGAACTCTCAATTTAGTAGTTCGGGATGAAGTATATTCCTTGGAAGCCTCTGCACAAGAAAAACTTGTGACGGCTTTGTTTGAGAAATGGCAAAAAGACTACTCCTTGAATAATGAGTGGACGATTGAACCAAAAACAGGTCTTCCACCAAAAGAAAATCCGGTTTATACGGTTCGCGGTCGATTTATCACATCTGCGAAAATCAATCAGATTTCTCAAGAAAACCAATCCCTTGTAAATGAAGCCAAAAACAAATTAGAAGCAACGTGGATTGAAAATACCATTCGGGGAGGTAAATCTCTATCCATTAAACTTGGGTTAGATTTACAGGGTGGTATGAGAGTAGTTTTGAAAGGTGATTTCGATGAATATACCAAAAAACTAAAAGATATCTATCTAAAAGAGACTACAGAGCTTACTGCAACGGTTGCAAACCCTGCGACAAAACCAGAAGATTTGGAAAAGGCAAAACAAAGGCTAAGCGAAATTGAATCTAACTTCGAGTTGTCGCCAATGAGAAAGATGACCGAATTGGAAAAGGCAAAGATGATTATAGATAATCGTTTGACTAGCCAAAACCTAACAGAACCCCAGGTACGTATTCAGAAAGAACAAGATGCTATTGAAGTCTCTCTCCCTGGAGTTTCCAACTCCGCGGCGATTTTGGAAATTTTACAAAATACGGAGACCGTTGAATACCGTCTGGAAGAACCAAGTCCTTTCAATTACCGAAACTTAATTTTGGAAAATGAAAGAAGATGGATGGAACAGAACAAACGCGAAGAGACGGATATCTTCAAATACCAAGAAATCATAAAAAACAAATACGGAAAAAAAGCTCAGGATGAATTCCTAGAATCCTTAGAGAAAAAATACAATATTCCAAAGGACTTTAAAGTTTATGCGCTCTGGGCTCGCGGAAATTCGCAAAAGTCTTCGCTACTACCTAGAAGTTTTGTTGTCCTTGAAAGAAAGATTGCTCTATCTGGAAACGATATGACAAACGCGCAGCCATCTTACAACAGCAATAGTTATGGTTGGATGGTGAGTTTTACTCTAACGCCGAATGGAGCTGAAAAGTTTTTTGATCTCACTTCCCAGAACCGTGGTCGTAATTTAGCGATTGTTTGGGGTGATAAAGTAATCTCAAACCCGGTAATCAACGATCCGATCGCAGGAGGACGCGCTGAGATTTCAGGAAGTTTCTCGGAACAAGAAGCCGTTCGTTTGGCAAATGTCATTTCTGAGGGTGCACTTCCGATTCCACTTTCTGTTTTGGAAATGCGTTTCGTTGGACCAACTCTTGGTATCGAATCGATTGAAGTAGGCGTTAAGGCAGTGGTCATTGGTTTTATGCTCGTTATGCTCTACATGATTTTATACTATCGGTTGGGTGGATTCATAGCAGATATTTCTCTTATTGCCAATATTATAATACTTGCAGCTCTTCTTTCTCTCATGGATTATACTTTGACCCTACCAGGTTTTGCCGGAGTTATTTTAACTGTCGGTATGGCAGTTGATGCGAATGTCATCATCTATGAGCGTATTCGTGAAGAGTTGGATGCTGGGAATGCATTATCGATCTCCGTTACTAGAGGGTTTGAAAATGCTTTCTGGACGATTATGGATGCAAACGTCACAACATTAATTGCGGGTATTCTGATGATTCGTTTGGGGAATGGTCCGATCAAAGGATTTGCAATCACTCTCTGTTGGGGTATTGTGACTACTCTCTTTACATCTCTCTTCCTCTCCCGATTGTTTATGGAACTCCTCGTCAACCGAACAGGTGTTCAATCACTGAACTTACGACCTTTCTTTATGAAAAAATCTGAGAATACACATGTATAAGAATATTAATTTTACAAAATATAAATACTTGACTATATCTTTGTCCGTAATCCTGATTCTCTTTGGATTTGGGGTTACTTTTTTTAAATATGGTGGATTTGCTCACTCCTTGGATTTTAATGGAGGTCTGCGATCCGTTGTTGAACTTCCCTTAGATAAATCTAGAGCTGATTTAGAATCCTACTTCAAGACAAACAACATCGAGGCAGTTGTGATACTCCTCGAAAAAGAAAAGAACATCTACCAATTGGATATTGGACTGGGATCTATCCCACAAATCCAGTCCATTTTCAATTCAATGGAAAGAGATTCCAAGGAACTTGTAACATCAGATATTGATCGGCTTGTCTTGATTTTGCGAGGGGCATTCAACCTTCCAAAAGATAAGATACTTTCTGCAGACCAAGTAGGAGCTGTTGTGGGTGGTGAACTTGCGGAAGTGGGCGTGACACTTTTGCTTTCTACGCTCGCGATTATTTTAGGGTATTTAAGTCTCCGATCTCAATTTAAGTTTGCCCTCGCATCTAGCATTGCACTTGTTCATGATATCTTGTTTACAGTTGCCATGATAGGATTTTTCCAAATCAAACCAAGTGTCCCAATCATTGCTGCCCTTCTTACCCTTCTTGGATACTCCATCAACGACAAAATCGTAGTCTTCGACCGTATTCGAGAAAATTCGCATGGCAAGGATAATTTAACAAATACAAATGTCATCAATGTTTCGATCACACAAACTTTAGGAAGAACGATCAATACTTCTTTTACGACAATGATTTCTGTGGTTGCGATTATCGTGGGAGGAGCGGTTGAGCTTTATGATTTTGCCTTTGTTCTTTTATTTGGCGTGATTGTTGGAACATATTCTTCCATATACATTGCTGCTCCGATTTCTGAAATTTACGACTTAATTCGTAAAAAACGAAAGCTCGTTTAACGAGAATTGATTGGCAGTGGAGGATATCCAAAAGGTCTATTCTCTCCATAGAAAATTAGGATTTTTGGCCTTGGGTAAAACTGGGCCGAACCCACCTGTATCTGCAATCTTACAAAACGGATATGGTGAAATTGTATCTTCGGCACATACAAAACCGTATGGCCAAAACCATGCAGAACGAGAATTATACGGTAATAATCCAGAACTGAGTGGTGGGAAACTCTCTGTAAGTTTAGAACCTTGCACCCATTTCGGAAAGACACCACCTTGCAGAGATTTGGTTCTGGAGAGAAGACCAACCAATATTTCGATTGGTTGGAAGGACCCAAATCCATTGGTGCAATCTGGTGATTGGAAAATTTACCAAGATAATGGGATTTCGGTTAAACTGGACCCTGTTTTATCCAAAATCAGTTTACCTTTTCTACAAGGCTTTTTGAAACGAATACAAAAGAATAAACCTTGGGTGATTTTAAAGTCGGCCACAACGAAAGAGGGATACCACAGCGAATTTCCAAAAACTAGGTCCAAGATAAGTAGTCATGGTTCGGATTTGTATTTGCAAGTTCTGCGGGCAAAGGTAGATGCCGTTTGTGTTGGACCTGGGACTGTTGCAATCGACGCACCAGGGCTCGACTTTCGTTTAGAGGAGTTGGACTGGGAAAGAAGTGGGGATGTCAGTTTAGTACATAAAACACCTAAGTTTTATGATGCGTCTGGTGGACTTCTTCAGGAATTATTATTTTTAGATGAAGAGAGTTTTTCCATCCACAAACAGGATTTGGATTTGTACCAACCCATCCGTGTTTTCTTTTTGCCCGCAGAAGAGGTAATCCCCAAGTCCTTTTTTATTAAACAATTGGAACTTGTCCAAAAATATCCGAAACTCAAAAATCTCTATTTTTCAATTCAAAAAGGGAATTCCGTGGATTCATTAAGTCCGAATGATTACAAACAGAGTTACTCGAAAGAGTTTTTGGATTTTATAGATATAACAAGTGATAATCCAATTGAACATCTAACAAAGAATGATGGTGAGGTTTTTTTAAATCGAATGTCAGAATTTGGGCTGAATTCGATTCTATGTGAGTCAGGGCGTTTTTTTCCGGAATTTTTAGGTCCTTATTTAGAACCAGAAGATTGTGTGTTGGAAATTCGAACTAAAACTAGTTTTAAAAATGGAATTTTATTTCCTTATTACAATGAACCAATACTTACAGAATATTGGGTTGGCGAGGACCAGTGGATCCTCCGTAAATTTTAAAGAGGTAGTGTATGTTTACAGGGCTTGTTGAAACCACTGGAAAAATCGTTAGAATCGAACCCATTGATTCTGGAATTTCTTTTAGTATCGATACAGAATGGGAAAACCCAGATTTAAAGATTGGCGATTCCATTTCCATAAATGGTGCCTGTATGACAGTGACGGCTTTCTCGGATTTTGGCAATTTGTTTTCTTTTTATGTATCTTTTAAATCTTTAGAATTGACAAATCTTTCCAGATTGAAGGAAGGCTCCACTGTCAATTTGGAACGAGCTATGGCCGTAGGACAAAGATTTGGCGGTCATATGGTCCAGGGACATGTGGATGGAGTAGGGAAAATTTTAGTAAGAAATTCGATAGAAGAAAAAGTCGAAGAATTTTGGATTGAGATCCCAAAGGATCTGATTCGTTATTTTGTGAAAAAGGGTTCCGTAACTGTTGATGGAATCAGTTTGACTGTTGTTGATGTAAAAGAGAATACCATACAACTTGTGTTAATTCCGGAAACTATGGAAAAAACCAACGCTGGCTTATGGAAAAAAGACCAGCTGGTGAATTTAGAAGTGGATGTTCTTGCTAAGTATATCGAAAATTTTTTGAGGTTACGATCTACGGAGTAAATCGTCGATATCCGAATCATCGTCCTGGTTTACGTATTTTGTTTGGAATTCGATGGCCGACATGATTTCAAAAAACATATCCAATTTTGCAAGTTTGAAAACGTTTTGAATCATTGGTTTCATTCCGACGAGGATCAGCTTGCCCTTTTTATTTTTTAAGGTATTTAAACTTTTGATAAGAGAGCCAATACCAGAAGAGTCGATGTAATCTAGCCGGCTCAGTTCGATGGAAACTACGCTGGGATTTGGTTCAATGACCTTTGCAAAGATTGACTCAAATTCTTCCGTGGATTCGATATCAAATTTGCCTGCTATCTCGATGGATTTGATCTTTCCTGATGTATTTACTTTTAACTCCATCCGTCCTCCGATTCGGATAGTTTAGACAGCGTTTGCCATAAAAATCAATGAATTTCTTTTGGAATCTACTTTAAATCGTTAGGGTTTCCTAAGTTCTAGTAAATAGAGGCCATTTTCATGATACGACCTATTGAAGAAGCAATCGAAGAGATCCGACAGGGAAAAATGATCATCCTTGTAGATTCGGAGGACCGCGAAAACGAAGGGGATCTGGTCTGTGCCTCAGAGTTTGCCGACAAAGACAAAATCAATTTTATGGCCACGTTCGGTAGAGGTCTTATCTGTGTCCCGATGGAGAAGGAAAGGCTCCAAGCCCTGGAACTCGGAAAAATGGTAGATGATGTGGCTTTAGGGGATAAACATGGGACCGCCTTCACTGTGTCTGTCGATGCGAAGGAAGGTACTAGCACAGGAATTTCTGCACACGATCGAGCCAAAACAGTTCAAGTACTTTTAGATCCAAAAACAAAACCATCCGATCTCATGAAACCGGGTCATCTCTTTCCTCTCCAAGCTGTTTCTGGAGGTGTCTTACGAAGAGCAGGTCATACGGAAGCAGCCGTCGATCTATCCAAATTGGCAGGACTCTATCCCAGTGGTGTCATATGCGAAATTATGAATGATGATGGGAGTATGGCAAGGTTACCTGATCTAGAAAAATTTGCAAAAACCCATGGACTTAATATATATACAATTGAAGACCTAATTCGGTACCGTCGAACCAAAGAAAAATTGATCCATCTAGAAGTGGAAACAAATCTTCCAACAGAATTTGGGGATTTTAAAATCAAAGCCTATTCGACAGCAATCGATGATAAAATTCATATCGCTCTTATTAAGGGTGAGATCAAACCGGATACTCCAGTTATGGTTCGAGTGCATAGCGAGTGTTTGACGGGAGATATCTTTTCTTCGCAACGTTGTGATTGTGGACCACAGCTCCACAGTGCTCTTCATATGATCGAAAAAGAAGGTACGGGTGTACTTTTGTATATGCGACAAGAGGGACGCGGAATCGGAATCATTAATAAGTTAAAAGCATATTCCCTGCAAGAGACAGGACTAGATACTGTGGAAGCCAATGAAAAGTTGGGATTTGCGCCCGACTTACGGGAGTATGGTATAGGCGCGCAGATCCTTAGGGACATCGGGGTTAAAGAAATGAAATTAATTACCAATAACCCACGTAAGATTGTAGGTTTGGAAGGATACGGACTTCATGTGAAGGAAAGAGTTCCTATCGAAATTCGTGCCGTCGAAGAAAATGCAAAATACCTAGAAACTAAAAAAACAAAACTTGGCCATATGCTCAATCTGCACTCATAAATTTTAAGGGCAGATTGTAATTTAAGGAGAAAGTCTTTTTCGAATCCAAAGAGTTTCGTTTTTCGTGTCTCGGGTGTAGATGAGTCTATCGTGGAGTCTACCCACACGCCCTTGCCAAAATTCGATAGAGATAGGATACAGATTGTAGCCACCCCAATATTCAGGTATGGGTATCTCTTTGTCTTTGAATTCCTTTTCCAAATTGCGAAATTGGATTTCCAATTCATTTCTAGATTCAATTGTGGTGCTTTGTCTGGAAACATGTGCACCTAACTGGGATTCCCTGGGTCTTTGTTTAAAGTAAGATTCTGACTCTGATTTAGAAATTTTGGAAATAGTCCCTTGGATTCGGACCTGTCTTTCGAGTTCTGGCCAAAAAAAAGTAAGAGCTGCCTTAGGGTTTTTTAATAGTTCTTTTCCTTTTTTGGACTCATAATTTGTAAAAAATTGGAACTCTCCCTGAACCACAGCCTTCAGAAGTACAATCCGTCCGTTGGGATACCCATCTTCGCCTATCGTGGATAGGGTCATTGCATTGGGTTCGGATTCACCGGCGTTAGCTGTCTCCTCAAACCAAATGGAAAATAAGGCGAGTGGGTTATTTCCAGCAGAGGACTCGGCAAGTTCCGCTTTTGCATAACTCTTTCGCATGGATTTTAAATCTTTGTTTTCACTCATAAATTGTTTCCTACTTTTCTTATGTTTATCTTTGGTTGATTTTTAGATCTAGTTTGTCCAAAAGAAAAACGGATTTACTTACACATATCCGAAAAAATGTTTTTTGGTGTATCGATGATAACTCGAGAATAATCATCATTTTCGACGTCTACCTCAATATATACCGATTGATTTGCTTCTACATGAATATACCGTGTTAGCGAAAAATCAGCAAAAAATTCTATTTCGT
Organism: Leptospira sp.; assembly: GCA_027533185.1. Classification (GTDB taxonomy): domain Bacteria; phylum Spirochaetota; class Leptospiria; order Leptospirales; family Leptospiraceae; genus Leptospira_A. The sequence goes on from JAPZTS010000004.1 coordinate 73,456, forward strand.
TAGGAACCTTTCTTTCATTTAAGTGGAACCAAAAAAAATTTTCACCTGATGCGATTGGAAAATAATTTTTACATCCATCTTGGATATAAATCTGTCGATTGAATGGATCTCGTAAGTTGGGGTCTTCCGACACAGAAAGGGAAGGAGTTGAAACTACTGAAAATGAAAGACGATTTAATGGATCCGTGAAAAGAGAATCCGCAAATGAAAAGCTGTATCGAAATAATCTAGGTGAGCTTTTAGAATTGTCGGTTTTGATTTTTACAATAAAGTAAGTATTCTTTTGATCTGACATCGGGACAAACTGATAGTAGGGGATATATTCTTGTCTCGGCATATTAGAAGCAATGGACAGCATAGATATACCGATTCCAATTGCAGCGAAAGTATTTGCCTTGAGATTGGAGCTCCCGATAAATAGAGTAGATAAAGTTACAAGTAAGAATATATTACTTTTTTTCATACATTTCGTTTCCATTTTTAGACTTGAATACTAAAATTTTTCTGGGTTTAGATGCATCAAATTGTACATCTAGTTTCTTCTGAGTATCATTTATTGAATATTGGAGACGGATAGTTTGGTTTCTGCATGGAATTTTATCGCGAAAATTTTTTGACTGTTTTTCAAAATCAAGAAAATACTCTGTACCAGGTTTTACCAAAACAAATTCTTTGATTTCAGTTTTACCTTCGTAATCCATCACATTAGAAGGTTCTAAAAGGATACTGATCGAATTGATATAATTCAGATCACCAGAAATCTCAAGTGGGCAAAGTTTATTTGCGAAATAAGGATGGTAAGGGATTTGAACGATTTTCGTTTCTTTGGCACAGGCCAATACCGTCACAATCCAAATACCTATACAAAAAATTTGAAAGGTTCTTCTTAATGAAAAGAATCTAATCATGAATTCCCGAATTGCCAAAGCTAAAATTTGTAAGAATGATTTTATATAGTAGACTCAAAATGAGTCCCAAGGAAAAGTAGAGGCCCATTGGGATTTTTTTGCCACGTAGAGACTCACCTGGTTTTTTCGAAAGAAAGGTAACAAGAAGGGCTAAAACATAGCTAGAATTGATGTAAACCATCCAATAGGGGTGTCCTACAAGAAAGGCAAATGCCGGTGAAAAAAAAACATCCGCAAGTCCTGTCCCTCCCCGAAAGCTAAGATAGATTAGTCCATAAAAAGAAAGAAATCCCAGGTAAACGTACAATTCTTCCATACCGGGAAGTTCGCCAAACAAAAGATAGTTCGTAAGTATTCCGAATCCTAAAATGAATGGTAAGTTTTCGTAGTCTAAAATCATTTTTTCCGAATCTGTTTTCATTGAGATCAAAAGATGACCCACTAAAAACAAAAAGGAAATACTACCTAAAAGATTTTCTGTAATAAAGAATAAAATTACGGCAAGTAGACCTAAAAAAATTTCCGAGAGCGGAAAGAGGATAGGGAGGGTCACACCGCAGGCGTTGCACTTTTTTCGGGAAAGGAAGTATCCAAAGACTGGTAACAAATTCCACTTGTTGATGCGAGTCCCGCAACTCTCACACTCCGAAGGTTTGGAGAGAACAATCTTCCATCTTTCAAATCCTGAGCTTAACTTTCTCTTCGAACCGTAAAAATAGAGTAGAATACGGTCACCTAGTGTGATGTAAAAACTAGCAAGAGAGGCGCCAAAAAAAAATAACAAAAGATAGTTGGGTAGTTGAACCCAACTGGGAATGGATTCGAATACTTCCACTTATTTTGGATTCTCTTTAGCCAATTCTACTAGAGCAGTCATCCCTCGTCTGAGAGTTTCCCATTCGGTAGCGAATGACAAGCGTACATAGTTCTTTTTGTCAGAAAAGATGTAACCAGGCACGAGAATAAGATCCTTTTTGACAGCCTTCTGGATAAACTCCTCATCGAACATAGGAACTTCAAAAAAACTATAAAAAGCCCCTCCTGATTTTTGGATGGGGTAGTGTTCCTTTAGAGATTCATAAACAAAATCTCTTTTTTGACGGTAGTCATCGATATAGCTCGTCATATCTGTTTTAAGGGCTTCGATTCCTCCCCATTGTGTGGTCGATGGCGCACAAACAACGGTATACTGCTGTAAGGTGGTAAGTTGTTTGATCACGGGCTCGGGTGCAAGAATGGTGGCAAGTCTAAGACCTGTCATATTGTAGGTCTTTGAAAAGCCAGTAAGAGTAATTGTTTTTTCATACTCGGAACCAATGGAAAAGAACTGGCGGTCGTAGTCGAAGAGTTCGTAGATTTCATCGGAAATCAAAAAAGCCCCCGTTTGATCTGCTAAGTTTGCAAGACCACGGAGTTGTTCTTTCGAAAGAACCTTCCCCGATGGATTCGAAGGATTGGAATAGATGATCAGTTTAAATTTTTTGGATTCCAAACTCCGTAATTCTTCTGGTTTAAAATCTTCGGAGAGAGGGACGAGTTTTGCTCCATAGAACTTTAACATCGCAGGATACATTAAAAAATAAGGCGAGATTACTAAACATTCGTCACCTTCGTTCACCATTGCATTGAAGAGTAAAAAAAGTGCCGATGAAATTCCAGACGTAACAAGGATTCTATCCTCATTTGCATAGGATATGGAATTTTGAGTTCTATACTTTTCGGCCATTGCCGTTTTTAATTCAGGAATTCCACCAGTCAAGGTGTAAGCTGTTTTTCCATCGCGAGTGGCTTTGACGATCGCCTCAATAATATTAGGTGGGCACGGAAAGTGTGGTTGCCCAATACTCAAATTAATAGGATTTTGAATGCTTTTTGCGAGTTCAAAAGCCTTACGGATCGGGCTTGAGTCGATCCCATTCATTCTATTTGCAAATTCCATAATTTAAGGAGAATTTTAGGCGACCGATCGGTCAATAGAATTTGATTTACATCCTAGAATTGAATAGAATTCTGAAGTTATCTATGGAATTTGTAACGATCGCTGGTGTCAAAGTCCCAGTTCTACCCCATTCACCTAAATACCCAATATTTCCCTCCTCTTTGGTCGAGACGGATTCCGTAAAGTCTACCTTACAAAAGATTTTGTATCCAATGCTCGAAGGGATTCCTGTATTACTTGTGGGGGATGCAGGAGTAGGAAAAAACGCACTTATTTATTATATCAATGCTCAGAGAAATCAACCAACTCTCCGTTTTAGCTTCAATGAAGACACTCTTCCTGAGGATTTGATCGGTTCCTATCGTATCCTATTGGATGGTAAAGGGTTTACTTGGTCGAATGGACCGCTAACCAATGCACTTGGTGAGGGGCTTAGTTTTGTGGCGGATGAGATGAATCTTTGTGCTCCAAATATCATCAAACGTTTTTCCTCAGTCTATGAGTCCAACTATTTAGACCTCTTAGAAGGAAGTGGTGAACGTATACCAGGAAAGATGGGCTTTTGGTTTATTGGGACACAAAACCCAAGTGAAGGTTTTGAAGGTAGAAAACCTCTTCCCTTTGATATTACCAAACATTTTGCTGTTGTCTATGTGGATCCATACACTCCAGATGAAATGTTTTATATTCTAAAAAACTTATATCCCGAGCTTTCAGAAGAGACACTTAAAAAGATTATAAGAATTTCTATGGAATCCGAATCTAGAATCAAATCGGGTGAGATCGGAAAAGGGGACTTAGAAAAATACCATTTCAATCTAAGGACTCTACAAAAGTATTGCAACCGTCTTAAAATTTTTGGACGCGATGATAAGTCGGTTGCCCTCAGGGAAGCCATGTATCTCTTCCAAGAACCGTTTCGAAAAAAAGAGGATCGAACCCTTCAAAAAGCACTCATCGAATCGGAGTTTGGTGGTAGTTTGAATTTTACGGCAACAAAGGGTTATGTGCAAGATTCTACAATTTTTTGGAACGACAAAGAAATCAAAACCTTTGATGAAAAAAAGACGATAGGTATTCTATCCTCTTATCCTACACCAGAACCCATTCTTAAATTTTTGGACCAAATCCTTACGGCAGTTCAGGCAAAAGAAAATATTCTTATCGAATATAGAGAAGATCAAGATCCTGCAGAAATTTTACCTTTAATAACGGAACTCACAGGTATCGAAATTGAGTCGGTTATGTTATCTAAGGGAATGCATACCTCAGATGTAGTAGGAGCATTGAAACCGACAGAAGAAGGTAAGGTAGAAAGTGTGGGTTGGGTGGATGGACCACTCACTCGTGCAATCCGTTCGGGAAAAGTCATTTTGATTTCTGGTTTGGAATCGGCAGGCGCTGAACTTGTTGAAAAAATGAATATGTTAACAGACGATGCAAGGTCTCTAACCCTTCCGCCTGAGTCTGGTGAATTTTTGCCTATCACACTGAAGGATACTTCCATTGTTTATGGACTAAAAACCTTCCGCCATTCTAAGTCTGTATCGACGATTTCTCGGGCGTTTCGGAATCGGTTCACTCCAATTTTGTTTCCAGAATTGGAAGAGGTAACTGTTCTAGAAGAAATCCTCTCCTTCTTTTTACCTGAAGGTGTCCTCACCCGTGGACTGTCCCGTTTTCATTTGAAAGCAAAGGAACTCGCTGAAAAACGAACTATTGGTTCTGCCAATCTACAACCCTACCGTTTTGGGATTTCCAATCTTTTGAAATGGAAAAATCATATCTATCGTTATAACGAAAAAGATGTAAAGTCTATAGCCCTCCGAGGAGGAAAGATCTATTATACGAACCAAATCGCAGATCCTAAAGAAAGAAAAGAACTGGAACGACTGTTAGAAGGTTTCCTAAGTGGTGTGGAAGTTGTATCTGAACTCTTCGAAGCAATCGAAGAGAAAAAAAAAACGTTTACGGTTGAATCAGGGCTAAATCAAAAGAATTGGTGGGATCCAGAACTCCACAAACGTGATCCCCTAACAGGTGTTGCAAAAAAACTCAATTCCGGGAACGAAACCAAACGAGGAATTGAGATCAATACACCGGAAACAGGTGGGAGCACCAAAGAAGGCCCAGATGCTTGGTATGGCCAGGACACACAAGGAAACCAAGGGCAGGGGGAACCTCAAGGTGGTGGCGGTGCTTGGGGCTACCGAACGGAAGAATTGTACAAACAATTTTTAAAGAAGAGACGGCTCCTTTGGGATTATTCTATCCTTGTGGGCCTAGATGAATTCAAAAAAGTATTTGGAAAAGAATTGGAAGAAGTCGAGCTCAATTTAGAGCAGCTCTTTGATCCAGAAATAGATATCCATCGTACATATAGAAACGAAGGTTCTCGAGTGGATGCAAGAAAGTACATTTCGTACAAAAGTGGAAGGGGTGATACAAAGATCTTCGATAAAACCACAATCGAAAAAAACGATGAAAAGCTGAAAGGTGTTGAGGTATCTTTTTTAGTCTCTAAATGCCGACGTATCTTTAACTTCGAATATTCGATCGCTATGCTTAGTGCACTTCTTGTAAGTTTGCATATCTTAAATGAACATGAGATCAAAACAAGTGTGAACACCTTTTGTGATATCAAAAACTCCAAGGACACAATTGATATCTTTAATCTCAAAAATGCCGAAGAAGACTATACCTCGGAAAAGGAAGAAGAAGTCTTCAACGCACTTTGTAAAAATTGGCATGGAGATAGCATTCCCGAATACCAAGTTCTCTCCAATATGGAACGGTTTTTTTCTCCTGAATCGCAAACACGAATCCTTGTGGTTCTTTCCGATTTCCGAGGACAGCGAGCAAAAACTTACATCGAAGACGAAATCGCCTCTTTTGACACCAGAAAATTAAAAGAAGCTGTACTGAAAAACCAGGAAAAAAACTATGTATTCTTAGGGGTGGGACTCGGTTCCAGATTCATTGCAGAACATGTTTTTACAGACTCCCTTCAGATTACTGCGGACAATTTTTATTCGATGCCCAATTTGATCGGCTCTGAAATCGCAAGGTTGGTACAGATCCACCACAGCTTACGTTAATTCTATGGGAAAGACGAACAAGGACGATAAACCTAGGGGAACAGATCCTCTCGTTAACAAAAAAGCAAAGTTCAATTTTGAACTTCTCGACTCTTTTGAAGCGGGGATCGTACTTACAGGTTCTGAAGTAAAGTCTCTCCGTGATAAAAAAGGCAATCTAACGGATTGTTTTGCGAAAGTTAGGAACGGGGAAGTGTTTTTGGAAAACTTTCAGATCCCTCCCTATAAAGATGGTGGTTATGCGAATCATCCAGAAATTCGTCCGAGAAAACTCCTCCTGCATGCAAAAGAAATCCAAAAGATTGATCGTGCCATTAAAGAAAAAGGACTTGTACTCATTGCAACAAAATGTTATTTCAAGGATAATAAATTGGTAAAAGTAAATGTGTCCTTAGCAAAACCTAAGAAACTCTATGACAAACGGGAAGATATCCAAAAGAAGGAAGCCAAAATTGATATAGAGAGAGCGATGAAAGGAAACTTACGAAAATGAAATCCCTCCCCATTGTCACCATTGTTGGTAGACAAAATGTTGGTAAATCGACACTATTTAATTCCATCTTACGGGCGCAAGCTGCTATTACAGAAAATACTCCCGGGGTCACTCGGGATGTGTTAGAACGCATAGTAGATAGGCCAGAATTTACTTCGAATTTTGTCCTTTCTGATACACCAGGTCTTGATATCGAAAACCTGGATGAAATTTCTAAAGAAATCATAGAGATAGCATTGCAACATCTAAAGAATTCTGACTTAATTCTGCATGTAATTGATCACAAAGACCTCAGAGCTTATGATCACAAGCTGATTGATTTATTTAAAAAAGACGATGAACTAAAATCCATTCCACTTATCACTCTCATTAACAAAGTGGATACAGATGCAGACGAATATGATCTTGAGCCTTTTTACAAATTGGGACTCAATGAATTGATTCCTATCTCCGCATTGGGCCGGAGAAATTTTCCCCTGCTCTTCCAAAAGATCAATTTTTTACTCCCGAACCTCACAAAGAAACCAGACGATCCTTATTGCAAGATTGCAATCATTGGAAAACCAAACTCAGGTAAGTCTTCCCTTTTAAATACATTTTTGGGTTTCAAACGAGCCGTCGTTAGTGATGTGCCTGGGACCACTCGCGATTCGGTATCCAGTCAGTTTATGTTTAATGGCAAAAAGCTAGAAATCATCGATACTGCCGGGATTCGAAGGAAATCTAAATCAGGTGAAAGTTTAGAGTTTTATTCTTATAAACGCACCTTGCATTCGATAGGTGAAGCAGACATAGTAATCCTCCTGATTGATGCCCTAAAAGGTCTTGGTGAATTTGACAAAAAGATATTCGGAGAAATCCAAGAACTGGGAAAACCCATGGTCCTTGCTGTAAACAAATGGGATGCCGTTCCCGAAAAAGAAACTAACTCTTGGAAATACTTCAAAGAAAGGATGGAGGCGAAACTTTCGATCTTAAAAGAACGACCTATGGTTTCGTTATCTGCAAAAGAGAAACTCCGCACCCACAAACTTCTGGAAACTGTGACTGAATTGTACGAAAAATCCCAAAAGAAACTCACTACGAGGGCACTTAATGACTGGCTAAGCAAGTGGGGGGGAAAAAATAGGGTACAGAAGGCATCCAACCGACCTCCCAAGGTGTATTATGCAACTCAGGTGTCGCAGGTTCCTTTTAAAATACTGTTCTTCGTGAACGATGCAAAGCTCTTTCCCTCAAATATTTTGAGTTATTACCGAAAGAGTATAGTAAAGGAATTTGATTTGGACGGTTTATCAGTCGAAATCGAACTCCGAAACCGAAACGAAGGAAAGGAGGGCAGGGAATGATTCTTGCCGTAGTCCTAGTGATGACTTACCTCTTTGGAGGAATCCCAGTAGGGTTTATACTCGCAAAAAAATTGCGAGGCATTGACCTGAGGGAGTTTGGTTCTAAAAATATTGGTGCGACGAATGTGGGCCGTGTAATCGGGTGGAAGTATGGAATTCTGACACTTTTTCTCGACGCTCTCAAAGGTGCCATCCCCGTTTATCTTGTTTCCTTTCTTCCCTCAAACGAATCACTTCCCACCATCCAAATCCTCGTAGGAAGTGTTGCCATCCTCGGTCACACCTTCACTCCGTTCTTAAACTTCAAAGGTGGGAAAGGTGTAGCTACAGCACTTGGGGTGTATATGACCCTCGTTCCGATTGTTACAGTGTGTGCGGTTTTAATTTTCTTTGTTGTATACAAACTAAGCGGATTTGTCTCCCTTGGTTCAATACTCGGAACTTTGAGTATGCCTCTATGGTATTATATCGCAAGCCTACTAGTTCCTGGTTCCGAATACTCCCATGTTATCTTTTTTGTACTCATTGCTACTTTTGTTTTGATCTGTTACTCACATAGAGAGAACATCAAACGTTTGCTACAAGGAAAAGAGTTAAGGGCTACTTAGAATGCAAATTGAAAAAGAGTCTCCTCTTTCTCAAAAAGAAAAACTCTTTATCCTTACTAAGTTTATCGAAGACCATCCAGAAGCAGATATACAGGATTTGTACAAATGGTTGTACTACGGTGAATTTGGCGTCGAAGAAAACAATTCTCTTCTTTCAGGTAAACAAGATTCTTTAGAACTCCATATCATCCTTTCTGAAATCAAATCCGAGGAAAAAAAAGGTGTTTGGAGTGATGCGATTTGGGAGCCTATGGGCCTTTCGGCTCGTTATGTAAAAGTCTATGTAACTCAGTTTTATAAAATGGATTGTCCTGTAAAAAGATTGGTAAACCTATTGGAGAGATCCTCCGCATTTCGTGGTGCGAGGATGACCTTTAAGTTGGACTGGAATTTGGTAAAAGAGACGGTATTAGAGCTCAAACCAGAACTTGCTCGCAGGGACTTTATCAATTTTGAAGAGAAAATCAATTTCCACCAGCTACCAGCTCTTCCACACACGGAAGCCTTCCAAGAAAAGAACCCATTCCGCTACAGAGTTGTATCCCAAAAACTTTTTTTTGATTATTTTCCCGAATTTGAAGATGAATCCGTATTTCATCCGTTTCGTGGGAATTCGTCCATTATTGGATAGAGACTTCTTTTTAGATAACGTATTTCTTTTTTTAATGATTCGATAAGAAGTTCATTCTGTTTTTCAAAGGCTAAGTTTTTATGCCTAGACAGATAAATCTCTGTTTTGCGAACCATTCTTCTTAAATAAGGTTCTGTTTTCGTTTGGTTCCAGATTTCAGAATCTAAAAAAGATTCGCCCTTAGAAAATTGGCTGAGCTCATTTGTCAAATTTTCTAATTGGAAATGGATTCGTTTGAGAAGGACTTGCGATTTTTGTTTTATCACTAAATCTTCGGTTGCATCATTTAATTCCGAATTGACCTTGAAAAAAACATCTTTCCATGGAGGGAGGATTCTCCAAGGAAATCCATGTTCTTTTTTTCCCTGTAAGAGTTTGGTTCCCTCTATTGTCGAAATTTCCTGTATACCAACTATTTTGGCGCCATCTTGATTGATATTATAAAGTTTTAAATTGCTAACAGACTTTGCTGACTCTTCAAACCAATGCCTATACAAATCCAATACATAATCCGTAAGTACTGTATATCCTGAAGTACTAGGAACCATTCGAGTTTCTCTTTTTCGAATGATCACTTCGTTGATTCTCTCTAGGCTATTCTTTCGACTGACTAGTGTTAACCACTTCTCATTATGGTGTGTTCCCGTGGAGTGTATTTCACGACCAGAATACGCTAAGTCTTGGCCCAGAAAATAAATCTCTGAAAACCCCATAAATCGAAGCATATCAAAGGCTGTGGTCGCAACACTTCCGCCTGATTGGATATCGCCCACATCACCTAAAACTTCTGGGGCAAGTTCACCTCCAGCCGTCACTTCTCGGACGAGACTTCCTTCTGCATCGACTTGGTATTTTGCTGTAACCGAGTGGATTACGGATTGAAAGATAGGTTCTCGGAGTAGGGTCGGTGAGCTGACTAAGTCTGCGAACAAAGGAATCGTTTCCAGATTTTCCCCCATAAAATGGAAGAAGGAATTGGTTTGTGCATCGAGGGTTACAACTCCATCTGCAATGATATCCGCTTTGATCAAAACCTTTAGAGAGGTATCGCAGGAAAGGATAAATAGTTTGTTTCTGTTTTCGATAAGCCAAGGAAGATTTTTACGAAGACTAGGTCCTGCAGAAACAAGAACTGCTGATAGGCCCATAAATTGGTTTTCCAGGGATTTGATGGTATATTTTTTAGGTGGAACTTTACTAATCTGTGTTAGATTCCATATTGAGTTTTTGATCCAGATTTTTTCGAATTCAAACTTAGTGAGTAGGTCACTCATCTTGGCCGAAAACACTGTATGGATCTTTTCTTCGATTTCCTTAAAAACTGGATTTCGATTTGTATCTCCTGGATTTTTAACAATTTTGAGTCCACTCACTCTGTCAATGGGAAGGGATTCAATATAATTGAATAATAACGGATAGAACTCTTCCCCCGAAAACAAATGCCGACCAGGAACCATTAAGCTATGTTTTAAAAACTTGTCCCACAATACGCTCGTTATTCTGTAATCTTCACCCACCATGATGAATATTTGGTTGTCTGGGATTTTTTCTGAAATTTGAGAAATCAAATGGGGATTTCCAAGTCCTATTAAAAAAACAACATCAGTAGGTTTGATTTGCAGCGTTTCTACCAATCGTTCTCCTTGGGTTCTCGGAGAAAATTGAGAGGCGAGGGGATTTCCTTTTAATGAGACATAATATTCTCCACCCTTCTTGGATTCCATCAATTGATAGGGTGAGTTTTCCTCCGTCTGTCTGAAATAATTTTGTAAGTAAGGCTTTCTCAAAAAAATTTCACTGGAAATCGAATCCGATATTTGGGACATAATACTATCTAAGGATTTTTCTTATGTCTCAAAAGCATTGTCAACTGAGAAACTAAGAAAAGGAAAGGCAATAGAAAAAGATGCATTTAAAAAGCCTGCATATTGTTGGATTTAAAACGTTCGCGGATGAAACTACAATCAATTTTGACCCTGGTTTTACTGCCGTGGTGGGTCCGAATGGATCGGGAAAATCAAATATTGTAGATTCCGTCAAATGGGTGTTTGGCGAAAAAAGTGCCAAAGGGCTTCGTGGCGAAAAAATGGACGATGTAATTTTTCATGGAACAGAGAGTAGGCGATCCGCAGGTTTTGCTGAAGTTTCCATCCTCTTTGACAATGAAGACCATTTCTTTCATATTGACTTTCCTTCTGTAAAGATTACAAGAAGGTTATATCCAGACGGTGAGAATGAATACTATCTCAATGATGTTCGAACTACAAGAAAGGATATTGAAAAAACATTACTCGATACAGGGATTGGAAAGTCCAGTTATAGTATTTTGGAACAAGGTAGGGTCGATCAAATTTTAAATTCCAAACCAGAAGAACGCCGTGCCATCTTTGAAGAGGCAGCTGGAGTATCTCGCTTCAAACTAGATCGAAAAGAAGCGACTAAAAAGTTGGATGATACCAAACAAAATTTACTCCGTATTACAGATATTATGAGTTCGATGCTCAAAGATCTGGAGGTTAAGGAAAAACAATCTGAAAAAGCGGAGCAGTATTTCAAACTCAAATCCGAATTGGATGAATCTGATAAAAATTTAAGGTATTTGAAACTTACGGACTTCAAACGCAGGTTGGCAAAGTCGGATGAAGAACTGATAGAAATCCGCGAAAAGAACAAATCCATTCTTTCCCAAATCAACGATGAAACATCTCTCATCTCTGAAAAGGAAAACCAGAAAGAATCCAAAGAAAGAGAAATCGCAGAAATCGATAAAAAACTCCTAGACCACTTGTCCAAAACCAAAATCCAGAAAGAGAAGATCTCAAAAAACAAAACCTTTATTGCCGAATATGATATTCGAATTTCCGAGATCCTTTCTGTTTTAGAATCGGAGAATAGCTCCCTCATCAAACTGGAAGTGGAAAAGAAAAATATCGAATTGGAAAATGAAAGACAGAGAGAGATTCAGGAAAACCTCCAGGCCGAAATTTCCCAATTGGATGAAAAAAAGAATTGGATCGATACCCAAATTAAGGCGGAAGAAAACTCGATCAATGAACGAGAAACTGCGATCGAACAAAATGAAAAACGCCATATCGAACTCCGCGAAACGCAAAAGACGGTGATCCAAGAGTTGATATTGGAGTTGGAAAGAAAAAAGAGGGAGTCACTTGAGACGGAAGAAGTTCGTCAGAACGACAAGGACGAACTGATTCAAATCCTCTCTGATATGGAAGGGACGGTCGCTAAAATCAAGACGGCATGTACAGAACGAGAATATGACTATGTTTCTCAAGCCGTAGATCGTCTGGATTTAGAGACCTACAAAGGCAAATTACTGAATTTTTTACGGAACGAAGATGAGTTCCGAAATATGCTCTTCGATAAAGATGGTATCCTATCCAAAAAGGAAAGTCTCGACCAAGAGATTGAAGATCTAATTTTAGAGAATGAAAACCTAACGCGAAAAATTCGAGAAAGTCAGAATAGGATCGTATTGCATAGAGAATCTTTAGAAGAGACAAGATCTTCCATTGTGGATTTGGAAAAAAAACATTTAGAATCCAAATCTAGACTGGAAAACCAGATGAAAGAAATTTCAACCCTTCTGGAGAGGATTTCGGAAGTCGCAAAACGGATTGAGTCCAATCGCGAACAGGAAATCGTCATTCGGAACAAACGTGAAGGTTTGGAAAAGGAAGTTGAGTCTTTAGAAAAAGAAATCGAAGAATCTTATCAAGAGTTTTTATCCATGAGTAAGATGTTGGAGTCGGAAAAGGAAGCCCTTCAAAAACTTTTGGAGGATATCCAATCCATCAAAGCCAATATCTCAAAAAACCAAGAGGTTTTCCAAAATCTACTTCCACTTCTTTCCGAAAAGGAAAGAACCTCATCTGCACTGAAGGTGCAAATTGATTCTCTAGTAGAGGAGTTGTACAATGACTACTCACTTACAGACAGAGAGCTTGAATCAGAAAGGGGTGGTATGGAGTTAGAGCAAAAGAAGGAAGAGAGACGGCTTCGTTCTGCAAAATCAGAAATCCAACTTTTGGGAAGTATCAATCCACTTGCCATTGAAGAGTATCGAAACGTTAAAGAAATCTACGAACACAACCTCAAACAAAAAGAAGATATAGAGAGTTCAAAAAAAGATATCGAAGATGTGTTGAAACGGATCAACGAAGAATCGGAAAAACTCTTCCAAGAAACCTTTGAAAAAATCAAAGCCAACTTCCAGGAAACCTTTTCGACCCTCTTCAATGGGGGAAAGGCGACTTTGGAACTCACCGAGAAAGAAGACTCTCTCAACTCGGGAGTTGAAATTATGGCGGAGCCTCCTGGAAAACATGTTCAGAATTTACGACTGTTATCTGGTGGGGAAAAGTCTCTGACAGCCATTGCCTTGCTTTTTGCTATCTATATGGTCAAACCAAGTCCCTTCTGTTTCTTAGATGAAATCGATGCGGCGTTGGATGAAGCAAACAAACTAAGGTTTTGCCAAATCTTAGATCGGTTTAAGGACAAAACTCAATTCATCGTAGTATCACATGCGCAGTCAACGATCTCTCGCGCCAATGCGATTTTTGGTGTTACAAACGAAGAACCAGGAATTTCTAAAATGCTATCGCTGCGATTGGATGAAGCAAAAGCCTTCTCTAAACAATTGAATAGAACGGGAACAGAAAGTTAAATAAGTACTAGTTTAGCTTCACTTGAAGAATCTAAACTAGTACAATCGATTTTTCTTTTGGGGAATTGATGGAAGAAAACCCTATTTTTGGGCTTTCATTTCCTTCATAATGCAATTGGAGAAGGACCTGCAAGTCTCGCCTGAGTTTGTGAGACAGGCTGCAATTTTACTGTAGTATTTTGGTTTGTTGCAGTTGAAGTTACAGCCCTTTCTTAGAATAGATTTTTGTTCTTCCGTGGCGTTTGGATTCACCTGAACGGAACAATCATAGAACTTATCGCAAGCTTCTTTGCATTTTGGGAATTCTTGTGCTGAAAGGGAGATTGTCCCTAACAGGAAGATAGAAAACAATAGTAATTTTTTCATACCTTTTCCTCTCGATCATGGTAGCGAAGACGGGAGTCGAACCCGTGACCTCAGGGTTATGAATCCTGTGCTCTAACCATCTGAGCTACCTCGCCCTGATACCTTAGATCGTTTGGTCGGACTAAATCTTTAGCCCTTTTCAGTCATTTTTTTCAAACTGGGGGTATGGTAAACAAAAAAAAGCCCCGGGTGGACCCGAGGCTTTTTCCAAGTCTAATCTCTTAGCATGAATATGTGCTAAGGAATTCGTATGGGTGAGGGCGACCTTCCCATGGCCAAATTTCTGTCTCAAACTTGTAGTGTTGGTAGGTCTGGATGAATGTTTCTGTCATCACGCCACCTTGTTTGAATACTTCCTTGTGAGAGAGCATTTCTTCCACTGCTTCACGGAGAGTGTGAGGCATTTGTTTGATTCCTTTCTCTCTGATTTCATCCAAAGTAAGTTCGAAAAGATCTTCCTCTCTTGGTTGACCTGGATCCACTTTTTCTTTGATTCCAGAAAGACCTGCCATTAGCATAGATGCAAATGCTAAGTAAGGGTTAGCTGTTGAATCTGGGAATCTAAATTCTACTCGGATCGCTTTTTCTCCACTAACAAAAGGAATACGACAGGAAGCGGATCTGTTTTGCGCGGAGTAAGTTAAGATAGAAGGAGCTTCAAATCCAGGGATAAGTCGTTTGTAAGAGTTTGTCGATGCGTTTGTAAATGCCGCACATGCTCTTGCATACTTCAACACTCCGCCTACGTAGTTAAGTGCTAATTCAGATAGGCCTTGGTATTTGTCACCAGCGAATAGGTTTTTTCCACCTTTCCAGAGAGACTGGTGGACGTGCATACCGTTTCCATTATCACCAAAAAGTGGTTTAGGCATAAATGTGGCAGTCTTTCCATGTCTATGAGCAACCATCTTTACGATGTATTTTAACTTTTGAACATTGTCAGCAGCTTCAATCAATGTTCCGAACTTTACGCCAATCTCACCTTGCGCCTGAGCTACTTCGTGGTGGACCACAAAGGTTTCCATTCCAACTGCTTCGAGAGTTTTTACGATTTCTGCTCTAAGGTCCACTTGAGAGTCGATTGGTGCTACTGGGAAGTATCCACCTTTTGTTCCTGGTCTGTGGCCAGAATTGAAGTTAATCTTTCCTGTATTTGCACTGCCTGGAATTTCGGAGTGTGTATTCCAAATACCTTCGTTTGAATCTAGTTCATAGTATTGGCAGTTGATTTCGTCTCTGATTTTTAAGCTGTCAAAGATAAAGAATTCATTTTCAGGGCCAAAAAAAGCTGTATCAGCAATTCCTGTTGTTTTCATATACTCTAACGCTTTTTTTGCGATAGATCGTGGGCATTTTTCATAGTATTCTTTTTTGTAAATGTCCCAAACATCACAGAAAATAACTAGGGTTTTGTCAGCTGTGAATGGATCCAAAAATGCTGTAGAGATTTCTGGATGTAATTGCATATCGGAAGCATTGATTGGCTGCCATCTTGCAATGGAAGATCCATCAAAGGGAATACCATTGAATGTTTCTTCTGTTACGGAATTTACATAATAAGAAACGTGATGCCACATCCCTTTAATATCTGTAAATCGGAAGTCGTAAAAGATGACTCCGTTTTTTTTGGCATACTCAACCACTTCCTTTCCGGAAGTAAATTTTGGGGTTGCGAACTGCATTTGATTCTCCTTCTTTCAGAGGCTTTTCGTCTGATTCTAGTCTGTCCCAAATAGAATGCAAGATTTATACCAATGCAAAACGACGATAAAATAAGGAATTCGTGGAGTTTCTAAGCAAACTGCCAAAAACAAATGCCATTAATTGTAACATATGGTATATATAATAGTCAATTAGCGCAAAATATATGCATAATTTGCGAAAAACTGACAGTCGTCTAATCCGTTTCTTGCGAAACGGATAGACCCAGATTATTTTTTGAACCTTCCATAGCGCTAAAAAATTCGAATTTTATCCCGTTCTCTAGAGCATGACAAATAACGAACGGAGTGTCGACCTTATGTTTTTTTGTGGAACCTAGGCAATCTTCTTAAAGTTTATCCTAAGATGAGTCAGAGAAAGATCGGACGGACATTGGGATCACATTGGGAAACCTTTCTCCACCTGTCTCAGGATGCAATTTGGTGTTACGAGCTGACATCTCCTATGCCTTTAAGTCTTTCCGTCGAGGAACAAGTAAACCATCTGTATCGAAATACATTTGTTAAAGACTGCAATTTGGCTGCAGCAAGGCTGTATGGGTTTCAGACGGAAGTCGAAATGATTGGAAGGGAAATTCGTGAGTTCTTACCCCTTCCCAAAGACTTACATCCGATCCGCAGATTTGTTTTAGCTAATTTTTCCGAAGTGGACGTGGAATACAAGGAAGTCCATCCGACAGGAAAAGAACGATACTTTTTGATGAATGTCTATGGAGAGGTGGAGGAGGGGCATCTCATCCGTTATTGGGGTATCCAAAAAGAAATTACTTCCACTAAAGAGTCTGAAAACCAACTGAAGGGACTCTTGCGGTTCACAGAATCCGTAAACAGAATTTCTCAACTCTTTATGGCGACAAAGTCAGAAGATACTGATTCCAGTATAGAAAAGGCTCTTGAAATTCTGGGAGGTTTTTCAAATGCAAGTAGGGCGTTCGTAGCAGAGATATCTCCTGATCGAACTACACTCTCCGTAACTTCAGAATGGCTTTTTCCTGGGATCCCATCTCTCATAGGAGTGGGTAAAAAATTACCGATTTCGAAATTGAATCCTGAGCGACTTGGGGTCCTCGCTGGAAATGGTTCCATAGATATCTTAGATACCTCTTTGCTGTTAGCCGAGCCTTGGCACATTACACTTTTTTCACATGCAAAGGTCCGAAGCATTTTCGTAGTTGGACTTAAAGATGAGGGAAGATTGATAGGAATTATCGGTATCACTTCTTATCAAGAGGTAAAGGAATTTACAGACGAAGCAAAGCAGCTGTTATCTGTTGTTTCAGGGTTGGTTTCTCAGGTTATAGTCCGTGCGAAAAACGAATTGAAGTTAAGGATAAAAGAAAAAGCTCTCCAACGATTCTATTTTGATATCAAAGAAGATCTGGCATTAGCAAAAGTTACCCAAGAAGCCTGGGTGACTTCGGATTTTCCAAGTTTGCCTGGTGTTACCATACACTCTCGATTTTTACCTTATGAACAAATTGGTGGTGATTTGATTTTGTGCGAAAAGTCAGCTGAGGGGAGCTTGATGGTCTTATTCGGTGATATTTCAGGTCATGGTATCTCGGCTGCTTTAGTTTCTGGAATTGTTGCTGTTACTTTTAAAAAGTATGCAAAAGGAAATTTCTCTCCATCTGAGATTCTTCGCCATATTCATTTAGAATTGAGTCCATGGGTTCACAAACATCATATCTCCGCTTGTTTGTTCCAAATTGGGCCAGTCGAAAAAACCATTACCTTTTCGTTTGCAGGACATCCACCTGCGCTCACATGGAATCAGAATCTAAAAGAGATAAGTCTCATCCGCGATGAAATGTATCCTATCCTGCTTATGGAAGAATGGGAGGGTAAGGAATTTGTTAAGACCTTCCAAGAAGGAGACAGAATTCTTTTTTATTCCGATGGAATTTATGAATTGGAAGAAGAAGGTTTGGGGTATCTCGGACTGGATGACTTCATCTCTGAGACTACGGAAATAATCAAAAGCTCTGAAACCAGTATGGATATTTTTAAACAATTGATTTTGAACTGCCTTGTTGAAAAGGATCGTATCATTCATGATGATATTGCGATCCTTCTTATTGAGTTTTAATTATCCCGATCTGCGATATCCAAAGCCTTTGCGTCTGCCTCTGGATATTTTGAGAGGTATTCACTGACTGTCTTTTGTTTTCCTTCTAGTCTTCTTAAGTGATTTTCTATTATATAACCAAAGTCTAATTTTCCTGTTACGATCTCATATCTTTCTGTTTCTATAGTTCCCAAATCTAAATCGATTGGAACTTCGTTTGCTCGATCAGCATAGATTTTTGCTTTTTCCCAGTATGGAATGGCTTCCTTATAAAAACTATGAGCGACCGAAAACGATTCTTTTAACTCGTGTGCCATATCCAAATTGTAAAAATACAAATGCCTTTTGTCAAACTTAGATGCGATCCTCATATAAGATCTCATGATTTGGATATTGATATGCATAAACATGAGATTTCGATATTTATAGTATCCTGCTTCCGTTTTTGTTTCGCATAAGGCGTGTTTTGGGTGACGGAATCTTTTCTCCAAACTTATTTTAAGCCAATAGATATTTTTCCTAAGTTCGTTTTCATTGTAGTGTTGTTTTAGATTGTAGAGTTCGTAAAAATCTTCGAGATACTTTGGTTCCCATTTATGGAGTTTGTACGGGACCCAGTCTGAAAACTTTGTATAAGGACCATTCTTCTCATACTCGTAATTGTAGTCGATGTCTGTCTCCCAAGCGCCCAAGCTCGGAGAGAAAAGTAATGTCAGAGAAAAAAGCAGAATAAAGAAAATTTGGACCGGGCGGAACATCTATACAAAAGATCGGCATTTTTCTCGAAAACAAGATGGGTTTTGCTTATAAGGGAGATAGGTTTCCTTCCCATTTGTAACCGACCCCCCTGACATTTCGGATGGATTCAACCCCCAGGGCATCTCTAAGGCGAACGATTGCATTGTCTATGGTTCGCTCTGTCGGAAAACTCTCTTCTCCAACCAATTCATCCAAAATTTCAGAGCGGGAAAAAACCTTTTCCGAGTTTGAGAGGAGTAAGCTGAGTAAGGCACAGTCTCGTTTGGAGAGGAGAATGGATCCGGATTTCGTTTTGATTTCAAAGGAATCCAAATGGATTTCTACACTTCCATACTTCCATTTTTTTCCCAAGTTGGGTTTAGTTTGGGCAAGTACCCGCTCCAGGCGGATCATAAATTCTTTTAGATGAAATGGTTTCGGAATAAATTCCACAGCTCCAATCTCGAATCCAAGCAAACGTTCTTTCGCACCTGCCTGAGCGGTCAGGAATAAAAAAGGTAGATTGGAATTTTTGGTTCGAAGGGCTTTTGCCAAATCAAATCCGTTCCCATCAGGAAGCCGAAGATCTAAAATGGCCAAAGAAAACTCTTGGGTATTTATCGTTTCTAGGGCCGCGGTGTATGTTTTTTCTAAACGAACGCGGAATTTTTCTTTTTCCAAACGTTCTTTAATTGTTTCTCCAAGTCCTTCATCATCTTCGACTAATAAAAGATATGGTTTCATGAGTAAGTATCAAACTCCATCTGAACTAAAAAACCAACTTCAGTGTTTTTGAAAAACAAATCGCCCTTCATTTTCTCTACCAATTTTTTGACTATATAAAGACCGATTCCCGTTCCGCTGGTTTGTTTGTGCCTCAAAAAAGGAACACCTAGTTGTTTCCAATTTCCTGAAAATCCTTTTCCATTGTCTTGGATGCAAAAACAAATTTTATGATTAGCTATTGTATTCTCTTTCATTTGGACATGAATTTCAACAGAACTGGCGTTACCATGTCGTTTGGCGTTTTCGACTAAATTTTTTAAGATAGATTCAAATGCTTTTTTATCTAAAAAAAGTTTTGTGTTCGGATCAGATGCAAAGATCCATTTCAAATTTGTTTCTTTATGGTCAAAGGACTCTTTAATTTCTTTGGGTGTTACAGATTCAACAAACAACGGTTCGCCCTGCATAAGACTCGCTAAATAGAATGCATTAGCCATCTGTGATTCGATACGATTGTTTTCCTTCCATAATTTTTTAAGTCTAACTTGTAAATCTTTGTTTTTGGAATCTTCGAGTAAGGCCTCGATTTGTAGTTGCAGGCTTGCAAGGGGAGTTTTCATTTCGTGGGTGACAGTTGAAAAAAAATCCGTGATCAGTTTACTTCTCTTTTGGTCTCTGTAGGAGAGAACGGTTAGGGTAATTCCTCCCAAAGTGAGAAGGCTTATGAAAAAGGAACCCTCCCACTTTAACATCCAGCTGACTCTCGCAAGTTCGTTGTAGCTCTCGTTTGTTACGGAAATTTCGGATATCGTTTTTGCTTGGCGGATTCCTAAGACCCACCACCAGACTCCGAGAGACACTGTCATCACGAGCCAAGCTATGGAAAATAGCATTCTAATCTTTGCGCTACCCTTCATAAGTCACAGGATTTAAAACAAACACTACCCGTCTTTCACAATAGAGAAAAAAGAAATCCTTCCTTAAAATATCTTGTCACAAGGAGCCAAAAGCAGATTCTTTCTTAGAGGAGAACTACTTTGAACTTCGACGAAATTTCGAAACATCTTGGAAAAGACGCAGAATCCCTTCTAGGATTCAATTCACCAAAAATAGCAAAAGAACTCATCCACGTACCGGGAAGCGATTGGGTAGATAGAATTTTTGCCCCAACTGACAGATCCATTCCCGTTTTGAGAAGTATCCAGACTCTTCTCGGTCATGGTCGTTTGGGTGGAACAGGCTACGTGTCCATTCTGCCCGTGGACCAAGGGATCGAACACTCTGCTGGCGCATCCTTCGCAAAAAACCCAATCTACTTTGATGGAGAAAATATCATCAAATTGGCGATGGAAGGAGGTTGTAACGGTGTTGCAACTACTTTGGGAGTTTTGGGATCGGTTGCAAGAAAGTATGCCCACAAAATCCCTTTTATTCTAAAGATCAACCATAATGAACTGTTGACCTATCCAAACAAAAGTGAACAGATTCTTTTTGCTACTGTAAAACAAGCATATGACCAAGGTTGTACTGCAATTGGTGCAACGATTTATTTTGGTTCTCAGGACGCTGGTCGAGAAATCATCGAGATATCTAATATCTTTCAGATGGCACATGAAATGGGTATGGCAACCATCCTCTGGTGTTATGTTCGGAACAATGCGTTCAAAAAAGACAAGGACTATCATGTCTCTGCAGATCTTACAGGCCAAGCAAACCACTTGGGAGTTACAATCCAAGCGGACATTATCAAACAAAAACTCCCTGAAAACAATGGTGGATACAATGTCCTAAACCAGGAGTCCAGTTATGGAAAAACAGATAAACGAATCTATACGGATTTAACATCTGATCACCCAATTGACCTAACACGCTATCAGGTTGCGAATTGTTATATGGGACGAGCAGGTCTTATCAACTCGGGCGGAGCTTCTGGTGAAAACGATTTACAAGATGCTATCAAAACTGCAGTGATAAACAAAAGAGCAGGTGGAATGGGACTCATTTCCGGCAGAAAGGCATTCCAAAAGCCGATGAAGGAAGGAGTTGCTCTACTAAATGCGATCCAGGATGTATATCTGTCCAAAGAGATCACAGTCGCTTAACCACTCTTGGAAGCATCTTCCATCAAAGAAAAAAGGAGAGGTGGGATTCTCGTCCCCCTTTCCTCGCTTCTCTCCCGATATTCTTTTGAATCGGGAGATATCCACAGTCTCTATCCGTTAGCCGAGTTTGCCAAAGAAGTAGGATTTTCAATCATCCAACTTCTTCCTTTAAATGATACAGGTTTTGGAACCTCTCCTTATAGTGCTATTTCTGCATTTGCAATTGACCCCTTATATATATCTCTTCACGATTTAGGAATAGAACTTTATACCCGCAAAAAAGAATTTTCAAAGAAAATCAATCATGCAAGAATTCGCGATGCAAAACTAGCGGCATTGCGAAAGAGATATGATGAAAATCTCACATCCAATCAAAACTTAGCACACCAATTTTTGGAAAAAAATTCCTGGTGTTACGGATATTCATCCTTTCGCCAAATATTAACTGAGACAAATGGATCTCCCTGGTGGTCCTGGAAAGAAGAATTCCAAAATCCAAGCCATGCAAAGGAAATCTGTTTTTCAAAAAAGAAAGACGATACATTGTTTTGGGTTTACCTTCAAAAGATTGCTTTTGATCAGTTATCGGCTGTTAAAGAACATTTTGAAATATTAGGAATTTTCTTAAAAGGAGATATGCCGATCTTAACTTCCAAAAACTCTAGCGATGTTTGGGAATACCGAGACTACTTCCAGATGGATTTGCATGCAGGTGCACCGCCAGATCAGTTTTCCCCCACGGGCCAAAATTGGGGTTTTCCTGTTTTGAATTGGGATGTTTTAAAACAGACAAACTACCAATGGTGGAAAGACAGATTAAACTATTTGGAGCATTTTTTCCACCTCTATAGGATTGACCATGTGATCGGTATGTACCGTATTTGGGCCGTGCCAAGCAATGAAGAAACGGCTGTTCATGGTTGGTTCCACCCACAGGAGGGAACACCTAAGGAAAAATTTGTAGACATGGGTTTGGACCCAAGTGAGTTTGTCACAAAACATCTGATATATGAGTTTAAAAAAGACAGTTTTATATTCACTTGGGATTTTTGGAAAAAACCAGGTTATTTGGAATTGTCCGAAGAAACAAAAGCAAAGTTATACCCTCTGTCAGAATTGAATTTGGCATTGGATGAAAAAATATGGAAGGAAGCAGGTGAAGAGATTCTTGATCTCTTTTCTTCGCAGTCTTCTATGGTCCCATGTGCGGAAGATTTAGGTTCAGTGCCTCATTTTATAC
The DNA here is from genome assembly GCA_027533185.1 of Leptospira sp. Classification (GTDB taxonomy): domain Bacteria; phylum Spirochaetota; class Leptospiria; order Leptospirales; family Leptospiraceae; genus Leptospira_A. The sequence continues at coordinate 96,130 of JAPZTS010000004.1, forward strand.
GCGAATCGCTTCGGGAACGAGAAATGTTAGGTATCGACGTAGTCAGATGGACTAAATCATTTGAAACGGGAGAATTTATCCCTCCTGAAGGATACCGTGAGTTTGCTGTCTCCACCTTATCCACACATGATACGAGTTTGGTTATGGATTGGTGGAAAAAGGAAGGAAACCTAGCCGAAAATATCGAACATTTTTTTCTGAAACGAGGAAAGTCAAAACCGGAAGAAGATTCGGAGATACTGGAGGGACTTCTGGATTACGTTTTCCAAACCAAAAGTATCCTATCCATCGTTCTTTTACAGGATCTTTGCCTGGGAGAACCAGAAATTCTTTCGAAACCAGAAAGGCACAGAATTAATGTTCCGGGAACGTCTGAGTCTTTGAATTGGAATTATAGATTTCCTTACATAATCGAAGATTTTGCAAACAACGCTTGGCGCGTAAAAACACTACGGAATCTTTTGATTGGGGCAGATCGTCTGTAATTTTTTTTTCTCCTCCGACAGAATCGTTCAAGCCAAGTTTTTATGTTTCGATTAGAATGATTCAAAAAGGAGTCGATCATGAGATTTGCTAAAGAAATGGCATTCTATTCTGCCTACCACCAAGAAAAGAGAAATGTATACATCCATGTATTGGGAGTTCCTCTCATTACATTTACTTTGTTTTTGGTTTTAAGCCGATTTAGTTTGCTGGAAGTAGCAGGATTTCCAATTTCCTATTCGATGCTGTTTATGGTAATTGTCCTGGGTTACTATTACACTCTAGATGTATTATTTGCCTTTGCCGCAACCATCTTATTTGGCGGTTTATTTGTAGCTGCTGAAATGATAACAAAGTCATTGGCTCCTGAGATTGCCTGGACCATTTTTGGATTTGGTCAAATATTCGGTTGGGGTGCCCAGTTCTATGGACATTTCATTTTTGAAAAAGGACGACCTGCCTTGTTTGACAATCTATTCCAAGCACTAGTTTCAGCCCCACTTTTTGTAGTTGCAGATGTATTTTTTGAATTGGGTTACAGATTAGATGTAAAACAAGCAGTCGAAGCAGAATTGAAAGGGAAGGGGCTATACAAAGATTTTTCTAAACTCAAAACTTCTTAAAAGAATTCTAATCTAGAAAAAACTAACAAAAGCATACTTTTTTCAATTGAGACCCTCCTAAAAACAAGGAGGGTTTTACACCGAACATTTTTTTGAACGTCCGACTTAAGTGCGCTTGGTCACTAAAACCGGCACTATGCGACGCTTCTGTGAGATTCCCTCCAGTTTGCAGGTGTTTTGCGGCAATATGAAGTCGCTTCCATAAAAGAAATTGCCTGAGGGGAATTCCCATATTTTCTTTGAACAGGTGCATAAATCGATCCGGAGATAGGCCCGTTTTTTCTGAAATCTCTCTAATTCGAATTCCTTCTGGTAGGATATTTGAAATGATTTCAATTGCCTGCTCAATTCTTGGATCGAGTTCTGTTACTAAACTCGAAGAAGATCCTAATTCATTCAATATCTTACTATATAAATGTTTAACGGATTCACAATTGATATCTTCATATAAAATCGGTTTGGCTAAATCAGAAATGATATTTGCTGTTTGGTCTGGAATCAATTTTGGTTCCCTGTTTAGTTTTAAGGACTTGTATTCTTCCGTTTTTGGATCAAGTTGGATGACAAAGATATTTGTTTCAGGTGCTTCTAGTTTGTGAAAATAATTTGGTGGTAGAATTACTGCATTTGTAGTAAGGACATTCCTTTGACAGTGTAGTAAGAAAGGTTTTCTTTCTGAAAATAGGATAGAGGCTGCGTAGTGGGAATGAAATTCTGTAAGGATACCTGCACAGCCTAAAAAGATGCGTTCTCGAAAGTAGAATAAACTTCCAAATCCAGTCACATCTACTTACGCAGTACCCAATTTTCTCCGTTGTTTGCGCCAGATCTACGAATAAAAAGTCGTTTCTCGACTGATACTCCAAATAATACCTGATACATGTCTGTCAGTATCGGGCGAGAGGAGTAATAACCATGACCAAGTCCACCTACACCCAGGACCGGTGAATCGACCTCGTTTACATTGATGACATCGACACCAGGGTATTTAAAGCACATACCAGCTCTTTGTCCGCCGTTTACTTTCTGTGAAGCGAGTAGAGCGTTGTCACCAGGTGAACAATAAAGAGTCACTCGATTGGATACACCGAGAAGTCCCGGGAGTACTAACGAAAATTCAGCTCGATCATAATCTGGTGCATTTAAGACGAGTTCCGTGATCCACTTGGATGCCCCCCCTTCCGCACTTGCTTCACTTATGGCAGGTAATACTACCTGATGCCCCATACTATGAACCACAAGATGCAATTTTTTGCCCGTGGATTTGATCGATTTTAAGAATGTTAAAAATGGGTTTCGATTGATTTTTGCCTCCGCAAAATTGGATTCATAAACCGAACGAACCATAACCTGACCAAGAAGACTGGCTTCCGAACCTGCAGGCCAGGAATACAAAACTACATCACCTTGGAATTTTAGATCGAATTTGATTTGTGCTGCACGTGTGGCAGCTTCATCAAAGTTGACATTGAATCCGTGAACAAAAATGAGAATTTCTTTGGCTTTGGATTCTTTGAGTTTCGAGAAAAAATCTGACTCATTTAAATTGAGTCTGCCTTTCAATTGGAAGAATTTACTTTTGTCAGCTTTGTTATCTAAAGAGATATCGCCAATGGCTCGGTTTGTCGGAGTGCTAACTAGACAGGTTCCGTAATGAGGATTGATATCGGTAATAAAGCCGTAAGCGGCCTCATCACAATTTTCTTTGTTTGTAAGTTCTCTTCGAGTCGTTACATAGTGTACGTTTATTATTTTTTGATCATCGAAAGGTTCTTGAATCGTTTCATTGATCATCACACCAATTTCTTTTGGGACACAGGACCAAAGCTGGATGATTAGGTTTAAGAAAAATAATTTTGTTAATAGTTTTGATGTTAGGTAATGTTTTGAAATCTCATTTTTTTGGGAATGTTTCATTTGTAGGTAAACCCTTTCATAATTTTAGTTGGGTTGATATTTTTTCCATCTTTGATAACTTCGAAGTGCAAATGTGGACCAAAACAGTATCCAGTGCATCCAGATTTAGATATAACTTTTCCTGCGCTTACGTAATCCCCTTCCTTTACATAGAGTTTGGAATTGTGAGCGTAAAGAGTCTGGTAGTTATCATCATGATTGATGATGATCGCATTTCCATAACCACCCATCCATCCAGCAAAGGCAATCTTTCCCTTACGGGCTGAGTATACAGGTTCATAATTGGCACGTAAGTCTAGAGCCATATGGAATTTGTATTGTGGATAGGATCTTGTTCCCCAACCTGAAGTGATAACCTTAGAAGTAACTGGAATCCTCCAAATAGGACCTACTTCTGGAATTACTGCGCCCGGTAAAAAAACTTTCTGACCCGATTTTAAAAGATCATAGTCATCAAGCTGGTTTTCCGAGTAGATATCTTCTATTTTTACTTTATAAAAATCCGCCACCTTGGCTAAAGTATCACCTTTTTTAAGTTTATAAACCAATCCTTGTTTGTTCGGAATATTGAGAATTTGACCTGGTAGTAATATGAGATCTACATTTATATTTGAGCTACCTGCGATAGACTCAGGAGAAACCTTAAATCGTTTTGCAATATCGGATAGGGTTTCGTTCTTTTTGACCTTGTATTGGGTAACTTTCAGTTTTTTATTTTTGTCATTGGCAGATTTGTCGAGATCGGTTGAGCGAAGTATCGCTATTTTTTTTTCCTCTGTTTCTAAAAGATATTTTTCATCTGCAAGTTTAGCTTCTTTATCTTTAGAATCGTTTTCTTCCACTTCCGAACTGATTGGGGCAAAGTCTTTGTCGGAAAGTGTCTCTTCATATGTTTGTTTGTAGAATAATATAGAAGTGAAAAATGAAAATAAAAAAGATGAGATAAGAAGGGGAAGAATTCGGTATCGTTTTTTATTTAAATCAACTGTTCCGTGTAATACGGAACCTTGTGTTTGAAAGTTGTAGAAGTATTTGCCCGGGGAAAGTTGTATGATATTGACATTTCCCCATCGCACGACATGTTTCCCGATCGTAGACTTTTCTGGTGATCTGAGAAGCATGTTCTAAGGAATAGGGACTAATCCTTACCTTCCAAAGATTTGATACCACCAAATGACTCTTCAACGATCTTTCGAACATCTTTCTTTTGGCCACCTGTGATCGTAATATTACCTTTTGCAACGACTCCCTTCTGAAGTTCCAAGTAAGGTGCAGTAATATCACCTAACATTCGTCCTGTGCCTTCCAATTTGACTTCATTTTCGGCTTTGATGTTACCGATGAGGGTTCCAGAAACGATCACTTCCCTGGCACTGATATTTGTTTTTACCTTTCCAGTCTCGCCGATGACAAGTGCATCTTCTGTTTTGATATCGCCTTCAAATTTTCCATCGATTCTAAGTGAACCTGCGATATAAAACTTACCTTCAAATATCGATCCAGGCCCGATAACACTATTGATGGAATCCTTACCTATTGCCATTCCGTCTCCTTTTCCCCTTCTGTGAGATTGAAAATTTTCCGCTTCTGTGACAAGCCTTTTTAATAGTTGATTTCCTCATCTCCACTAAAGACCGATTTTTTCTTTTTTGGGAGATTTGCGGGTTCTTTCGACTTGGAAACGACTGCTGGTTTCAGCTCTTTTTTCTTTTCGACCACTGGGGTTGGTTTAGAGGATTCCACCACATTCCAATTGGAACCATGGTCTACACAGACATCTTTTGGAACAGTTTGGGGAATGAAGTATTCCTCGAACACGTCTCGGCACTGGGATCCAGGGAGCTTTCCTGACATCTTGCAGACGGATCGACGGGTTAGTTTGAGGTCTGTGGCCCACTCGAACTCTCGCTTGGGCTCTTTTTCCAGGGCTCTTGCCATAAATCTACCCCAAACCGGAGCTGCGAGTTTTCCACCAGTCATTCCTCGACCTAAGGAAATGGTTCCCACATCGTAGCCAAACCAGACGGAAGCTACAAGTTCTGGAGTGTATCCTACAAACCAAGCATCTCGGAAGTTGTTTGTGGTACCTGTCTTACCAAAAGCGGGTCTTCCTAAACCAAAGGAGAGGGCTCCCCGACCTGTTCCTTCCTGCACAACATCTTTCATCATGTCTGTAATTAAAAAGGATGCTTCTGGAGACAGGACTTGTTTACGATCGGATTCTGAGAAGTCCTTTCTGTAATCCCGGATCGTATTTCCAAATTGGTCTTCAACATACAACACAGAGATAGGATTGACTGTTTTTCCACCTGAGGCGAGGGCCGCATAGGCTCGTGTCAATTCGTACGGTGTGAGTTCAAAACTTCCTAAGGACACACTAAAATTATAAGGAATCTCTCTACCCGGAAGATTTAATACTGCTTTGAGCGTTTCCATAAGATTGGAGAGCCCAACTTGCTCGAGTACACGCACCGCCACAGAGTTTTTGGATTGCTCTAATGCTTTTCGGAGTAGGATAAAACCCGAATACTCTGAACTGTAATTCTCGGGAGCCCATTCATCTCCATCTTCCATCAAATATTGAAGGGGAGAATCAACAAACAAAGTAGCAGGTGTTACATTTTTTTCGGGATCTGGATTTTTACCTGAATAGTCCATTGCTGTTGCGTATAAAATAGGTTTGAAGGCGGACCCTGGTTGGCGGAAAGCCTGAAACGGACGAATCTGTTGGTTGTCGGAACGAAATCCAGATCCGCCTACGAGTGCCGTAATATAACCCGTGTTTGGTCTGATTGCAATCAGGGAGCCTTCCACGGGAAGTAGGTGGTCTTGCGTAGATTGGCTGGTATAATTTTTATCGATCCAATCTCCTAAACCATCGTCTCCAACGAGTAGATTGAGAGTAGAAAAAAGGTCGCGAAGCTCTTCTTGGTAAGAAGATGAAAATGTTCTCTCGGATCTAGAAATTTTGAATTTAAAATCTGGGAGATCATACAGATCGGAAATGATTGAGTAAGAACTTCCATATAGATCATCAAAAGCATCTACATTACGAAATGCTCTTTGGTTGGATTCAATCGTTTGCCTTTGGAGAGCAGGTAGAAGTGATTTTTCAGCTTCTTCTTGGTGGCGGATTACAATAGTGGAATACACCTTCAAACCGCCGTTGTAGAGTCTCTCAGATCCAATCGTACGAATTAAATTTTTCCGAACATACTCGGTGACATACGGAAATCGATTCAAACGATCGGAAAATGCAGAATCATTTGGGGATCGATTCAAATTGATGTAGTATTCTTGTAAGTTTGCGTATTCTTTTTCCGCATCGGAAACTGAAAGTCTGCCATTTTCGATCAACTTTCGAAAGACGACCCGGACTTTGCTCATACTAGAATGCGGATTAACGATAGGACTAAAAAGGGTAGGCCTTGTTGTTAAACTGGCAAGAATAGCAGCCTCACCCCAGCTAACATCCTTTGCCTCCTTTCGGAAGTAAAAACGTGACGCGGCACCAACACCGATGGTTCCATGCCCAAGTGGAATCTCATTCAAGTATACTTCGAGAATTTTATCCTTGGGATACACTGCCTCAAGTAACACCGCAAGCCAAGCTTCTCTAGCCTTTCGTGCAAGTGACCTTTCGATCGTAAGATACTTAAGACGCGCAACCTGTTGTGTGATTGTCGATGCTCCTTCCTTCACTCGGCCTGCGAGAATGTTTACAACAAAGGCACGAGCAATACCTTTGAAGTCGATGCCCGAATGGCTATAAAACGAATTGTCTTCCGTGGATAAAAAACACTGTATGAGTTTGTGACGATCGTCTGAGGAGTAGGGCTTTTCTTCTTTGGGTAAAGAATCCAACTGGACGGGTATTCTTGAAAATTTGTAGTATTCGGCTATTGCTTCGTATTCACCTTTTTCGTTTAATCCATATAATGTGGATGGAATATCGTACTTGGCAGCCTCTTTCAATCGAAAAAAATCACGGACGGAGCCTGTCAGTAAAAATACATTGATCCCGCCAAGAACAATGATAGCAATCAATGTATTTCGGAGTTTTTTTTCTCCTGTCCAGATAGTCTCTGTTACGGAGCGGAACCAGATTATAAAGTACTTTTCGAAGAGCCCAACGGGTTCTCGTTTCATTGTTTTTCCTTTTTACTTAATTTTATATGAGTGGTGAAAATTCTTTCATATGGTCAATTCCCTGGTATCTAAGTCCAGTGTCCAGATTGTATCCGCCAAAAGTTTCCAAAATTTTGGATCTACTTTCTGGATTGTAACTGTACTCGAAGGCACGCGTGAGAATATCTTTACTTGCAGAACTTGCCTGGTTTAGAAGTTCGATAAAACTATCTTTAAATTTTCTTTTTGGATCCGCGGGGTAGTTCCATTCCCTTTTTTCTTCGTTCATAATCTTGGGATTGATTTCTTCAATGGAAGGCAACATCAGAACACTTGCGTGCCATTTGCGGAACGTAATTGTATCCACAAAGTTCACCAAACCACGCATGAGTGAGCTACGACTGTCCAATGTGGAGGTAAACCTATAAAACCCGATATAAGATTCATTGAGTATATCTCCCGGAATGATCTTTTTTTCCGATCCCAAATAATTTTCCTGAAATTCCTTCGGGAAGGTTTGTTTTAGAGATTGGAGCCAAAACCTCCAAAGAGTTGGGTCCATTTTATTTTTGATTCCGACGGTTCGATGCCGTATATCAATGTATTGAGGAAAATCGTATTCCCGGGCACTCATACCCCATCTATAGTGTAACAAAAGTGTATCGAGACCAAACTCGACTCGCATATGATTTACCTGGGCTTGGTATGAAATTTTTTTGTCACTATTGTAATAATCACCAGAGATATAGAAAATGTAAGGATGCGTTTGGATATCAACAACACAGTGGCAAATGTAACCTAAGGTGAATGCAAGGAAACGGTCCCGATACAAACCTTCTTCGGTATCGTTAATTTGATCTAGAAAACTTAATATGAGTTCTGCGACATTTTTATGGTGGGCAAGATCTCCAAAGTAGGCTGCGCGTTTTGTCCGTTTCGGTTGCAAAACATGGTAAAAATAAAAAATGTCCGGTGCAACGGCTCCGAGATTTGCGTAAGAGGAAACATCGGGTCTATTTAGGAGGCTTGCAATCTTTCTTTGCGTGGCGTTTCCATGTTCCAAATGTTTTTTCACTTGGGATAGTGCTTCTAAGTGTGTGATCTTTCCTGCCATTTTCTACTTTTTTGACTTTAAAGAATGGAACCTTTTGAAAGGTTTATCTTAAATACTATGACATCAATCGAAAAACTAAAGTTTTTGAAAGAAGAACAGGTTCGTTCCCTGGCAAAAGAATTTGGAACCCCTTTATTTGTTTATTCCCAGTCTCAAATTGAACAAAAATGTGACGAAGCAAAGGCATTTCCGAACGCCTTTGGCGTCCAAGTCCGGTATGCCATGAAGGCGAATCCCAATTCCAACATCTTAAAAATTATGAAACAGAAAGGCATTTTAATCGATGCTTCTTCCGAACACGAAGTAAAACGCGCCTTACATTTTGGTTTTACTCCCGAAGAGATCATGCTCACCTCACAAGAGTTCCCGAAGGATTTTAAGAACATCATTTCCAGTGGTGTGAAATTTAATGTGTGTTCTCTTCGCCAATTGCAAGCCTATGGAGAGGCCTTTCCCGGTGGTTCGATTTCCATTCGGTTCAACCCAGGTCTCGGCTCTGGGCATACAAAAAAAACCGATGTTGGTGGCGTAACCTCATCGTTTGGGATTTGGCATGAAAAATTAAACGAAGTAAAATCCTTGGTACAAAAGTACAATTTGAATGTAGAAAAGGTTCATACCCATATCGGTTCTGGAAGTGATCCAGAAGTTTGGAAGGCGGTTGCCCACTATACCTTGGAATACGCAGAAGCATTCCCATCTGTGACGGTCGTTAGCCTAGGCGGGGGTTACAAGGTAGGAAGGATGGAAGATGAAAAATCAACTGATTTACAGAAAATAGGTGCTCCTGTAAAAATTCTTTTTGAAGATTTTGCAAAAAAGCACAATCGCAAGTTGATTTTGGAAATTGAGCCTGGAACCTATCTTGTTGCACTTTGTGGTTCTTTGATTACTTCCGTAGATGATAAAGTTGATACGGGACCAAAAGGATTTACCTTCTTAAAATTGGATACAGGAATGGATTCCAACACTAGGCCATCTCTTTATGGGTCAAAACATCCGCTCGTGACCGTCAAACAAAAGCCATCCGATACAAGTCCCAAAACCACAGAGTATGTAGTAGTTGGGCACTGTTGCGAGTCAGGAGATGTTTTCACCCAAAAAGAAGGTGGAGAACCGATGACTCGAGTTATGGGAGAATCCGAAATTGGAGATTATGTGGTTATGGAAGGGGTGGGGGCCTACTGTTCGAGTATGTCCACAAAAAATTATAATAGTTTTCCCGAAACTCCAGAGGTGCTTGTTTCGAATACAGGTGAGTTCAAATTAATTCGGAAAAAACAGACGATAGAAGAAATTTATAAAAATGAAATTTTGGTTTTATAGTTTCTTTGTTTAAACGATGAATCAAATCCGAGCCATACTTCTGTCAGGTGGAACGGGATCTCGAATGGGTGGGGATATTCCAAAACAATTTCTTCCCTTGCATGGTAAACCATTGCTACTGCATTCGGTCGAACGTTTTAAAAAATGGGGGGCCACAAAATCTCTAACTGTTGTTTCACATCCCGATTGGATTTTAAAAACCGAAGATATCTTGAAAGGTATTTTAGATATCGACGATCGGATCGTTGAAGGTGGTGAGACGCGCCATCTCTCAACCTTGGCAGGAATAAACTCTTTTTCTTTTGACGAAACTGATCTAGTTTGTATACATGATGTTGCTAGACCTAATTTTCGTTTGGTGGAATTGGATCGTCTCGTGGAAGAAACAAGAATCTATGGTGCTGCTACGCTTGTTGCCCATATAACAGAAAGTTTGTTGCATTCACAAAAAGGCACAAACTACTCGGAAAAATCTTTAGATCGGGAAGAGGTATACTCCGTGAAAACGCCACAAATGGCAAGCGGACATTTACTTAAAAAACTTTTAGAAAATCCGGTATCCCTGGATCTAGGAAAACACCCGACAGATTTGGCTTCCTGGATCCAACCCCATAAGATTGGTTTGGTTACTTCGGACCACACAAATTTGAAGGTTACTCATCCCGGGGATATCAAACTTTTGGAAGAAATGGGATTGATCGATTGATTTCTGCTTGTTCTTGGGGAGGTCCTATCTGCCATGAAAGATTTTAAATCTTTGTTTCCAAATCCAAATTCTGAAGAGATTTTTGTTTTCAATGGTCTCAATCTGAATTCCAAATCCCTTTGGTTTCCCATACTTGGCCGTAGGATTGGACCATTTGACAACTCCACTTACCTGGATCTCTCCACTTCGTGTAAGAATCTTTACAACGCAAAGAACACCTTGGTTTAGTACAGAATCTGTCTCGATATAAAGACCTTCCATCGAGACATTGACTAAGATACCAGAGTTAGACGTTGAAGTTTTGTCTCCAAACCTGACTTCATTTCGAACTGGATATCTCGGAGCAAAAACTCGAGTCAAAAAACTTTCGAACTGAAGTTTTTCTTCCTTTTGCGCTACTTGGAATAAAATTTGAATTCCAGCTAGCTCTGAACCATCTTCCTCTTTATCAATCCGTACGACTTGTCCGGCAACAGAAATGGAAATGGGAGCTCGCACTTCATTCTCCAATTTTAAAAGTAGGTTCACAGGATCCCCTTCTTTTAAAAAATGATGTGGTGTCAGTGGAATTAGGATTCCAGATTCCGAAACATTGATTGTTTGAGTATCACCCTCCGTTTCGCCATCTTTGTTAGTCCAGTGGACAGGAATAGGATGAGTCTCTCGATACTGACCTCTCCAACCCCGTGTTTCTGGACTGAGATAGGGTGCAGAAACTTCCCTTCGTAAAAAATAGAAGATAACTCCAAGAAAAAAGATCGTAATACCGCTGTTCCAAAGTATATCCGCAGTTTGGATGCGCATTCCCGCTACAAAAATTTTCTTTCCAATGCTAACCCAAACAATCATCCATACATTATAAGTTACTAATATGAATCCAAAACAAAGGAAAAGAAAGTATCCAAATTTTTTCTTAGCAAGCAGTCCATAAGCGATCAGTAAACTGATACCGGATAGAATGTATTGCAGTGTAGTCAAACGAGAAAAGACTGCCGAAATATTTTGTTGTCTTAGGTCGTAAATGGCTGCAGTTCCGTAAAAATTCAAAATCGGAATCACAAGAAATAGAATCGCTACAAAGAGTACGGGGAGTGGGTAATGGAAAAGGCGAACTGTCACGGAAAGATTTCCTTCCAAAAAATTAGACTAGTCAACATCTTTTTGGTGGATCCGTTACATTGTAGGAGGAATGAAGCCAGTATTTTCTTCCTCTTCCGTCTCTGGTTCTGTAGGTGTTACCTCTTCACCTGCTAAATTTCCTTCAGCATCTACTTGGGGTAGATTGGCAAGCAATGGATCCCGTGGAGGTTCCGGAATTCCATTGATCAACGTATGGAGAAATTTTTGTTTTTCTGTGATGCTGTCTTCTACCGCCGTCAATCGTTTGATCACTGTGTGGAGAAGTACGCTTAAAAATTCGGGACTGTCCTTTCCCATATTGATAAAAATATCTTTAGTGATGATACCAACCTTCGTATCATCGGCTGTCGCAATCACTGTTGCTGCCCTAGGGCTTGGGAATACTAAGGCTAATTCTCCAAAGAATTCTCCTGGACCCATAAGTCTAATGAATTGATTTTCTCCAGATGCCTTTTTTCTATACACTTCGACAAGACCAGAGAAGATAAAGTACATCTTTCCATTACTTTCGTCACCTTCAGTGAAGACAACAGCATCCTTTTTAAAGTGCATCAATTGAACGGATGTTAGGTATTTTTTTAGGTGTTCTACACTCATTCTGAAGTCTCTTTTTTTTGGATTTCTTCAACCAATTTTTCAATTTCCGTCAACCTGGCTTCTGCTCTATGCAGTTTTTCAACAGTGCTTTTCAGCAGATGAAATAAAAAATGCGCATTGATTCTTGCCAATTTTTCAAACTGTTCTTCCCTAAGGATTCCGACTCTTGCATTTACGGAAACTACACTGACAGTCATGGCACGTGGTCTGCGAGTTAAGAGAGATAGTTCCCCAAAAAATTCACCAGGTCCCAGTCCTCTAATGATTTCTTGAGTTCCATCAGGTAGTTTTTTTGTGACTGCAAACATACCTTGCATGATGCAATACATACTGCCATCATGGGGTTCCCCTTCTTTAAAAATAATATCTCCTCTCACGTAAACCTGGGTGGAGATATTCTGCATATATTCTAAGATATTCATAGTTTGCGTTTTGTACCAATCGTTCCACCCAAGTTTATAAAAATCCGTAAATCCTTGCAAGAGTTTCCTAAAATCTCAGTAGACATTTCCACCCCATTCAAAATCCTGTTGAAACAACCACATTGCGGGCGTGGCGAAATTGGCAGACGCACCAGATTTAGGTTCTGGCGCCGTGAGGCGTGGGGGTTCAAGTCCCTCCGCCCGCAACACACATTTCAAAATCATAGCAATCCACCTAACAAAAAAGACTGGGACTTGAACAGTTTTCTCTAGTCGAATCGTTGCGACCCCGTGAGGCACCGGAGCTAACAGCGGTAGGTGGCGAAGCGTAGGCTCCGCTGAGAGCGGAGAAGGCAAGTCCCTCCGCCCATCGTCGCAGTGACCCGAAAGGAACGAGGCTTGATTTTTATTTATTAGATACCAATTCACCCAAAAAAAAAACTCCGGACTCTCGAATGATTTCTCACTACAGAGTTTCGGAGTTTCCGATGGAGGGAGAGAAGTATTGGACTATTTAGTGGTTTCTGCCGAAGCTAAGTATCCATTTTCCTTCAATTCTTGGATTTCTGCTTCTGAAAGTTCCAAATCTTCAATATCCCAATTGGCATCTTCTAGGGCTTCATCAAAATCCTCCGGCGAGATCAAATCCATGATTCTTTCTGCACTGAAGTATAGTCTGTTAGAAGGCAGTTGGTCTGTGGGTTGAGAACTACTCACAACTCCAGGAAATCCAAATGTTACCAATTTCATATATCCTTCTTGTTCAAAGATAGATGGTGCTTGTGGTTTTCTGTAAACACCAAGTTTGCGAAGGTATGTCCTTGCTCTTTTTTCCTTCACAGATCCTTCTGCACGATTTCTTTCGATATCGTCATAGCCTTTGATCGTGTTATTGTTAACAGTCCCGAGAACGGTTCGATTCGCGGAAGGATAGACGAATAGGTTGAAGGGAGCAAACAGAGTAAAGTCGAAAAAGGCAACTATACCATTTAGCTTTTCTTTTTCGCCTTCTTCCAAACCTGCTTTTACTTCATCCGTTTTGATTTTTTCTTCTATCGAAAGAATCTCATCATCGTGCTCCTCCGGATTTACGTTAACCTGAACGTTACCCTCGGTGTCCACCTTACTAAACAAGAGCTGTCCATTGAGTGGAAAGTAAACGAGATTGATTGGATAGAGCAGGACATCAAAGTAAAGTGCAATTGGATTTATTCGTGTATTTGTCGCTGGATCGTTATGCAAATAGAGTTTGTAATCTAATTGTTTCTGCTTTTGTATGTATTTAACACCAGATCCAGATTCCAAGTGTTCTGGATCAGAAGTCGTTGCGCAATTGAGTGCAAACAAATGCAAAAGCAGGAAACTTAAAAGAAGTTTAACCTTCATTGACAGATATTGCTTTTCCTGTTACAGTTACAGTGCATTTTTCTTCACTAAAAATGAAGTATTGCACGTTTGTACATTTTGTTGCGAATCTTGGCTGTAAAATTGCATCTGCTGATTCCAGTTTGTCCAATGCATTGTAGATAGCTTGGTCTTTTGCGAAGTCAAGAGGCGAAAGAGGAGTAATGAAGGAAGGGTATCCAGAAATAGATCCCATATCACGTTTCTCTTGTAAGCCTACAAATCCGAAGTTGTAAGATGTGAATGGGGAAAAAGGAAGAAGGTAACGTGTGCGTGTGAATGTAGTTTCTCCTTTTACGCTTCCAATTACTTTGTAGTCTTTTCTGCTAAGAGAGCGAATGTCAAGGAAGGAGCCAAGTTTTGCACCTGTGATTCCGTTAGTGCCGTAAGACGTTGTACAATTTGTGAAATTGAGGATTGCGAACAATCCAATGAGAATGAATGAAAGTTGTTTCATTTTGATGTGTTAACCTTTACCTAAATATGGTGTGCCAATGGTTTTAGATTCAAAAAATTCTGTCAACTAAGTACAAGAAAATTGGAATATACGATTGAACTGAGTGAAAGGGAATCAAACGGATTTGGGAAGGGTAGTCGAGAGTGGATTTGAGTTTTAAACTGCATTGAAAATTAACCTTTTCGAGGCACTTTGAAACGAAAATTTGTCTTCCCATGGATAGAAGAGAAGGGATATTCTAGCCAGATGAGTTTTTTTGAAAGTTTAAAAGCAGCCGCAGGCCAAGTGCTTGATTTGATCGAGAAGAACCCCCAGATCATAGAAGGGGTAAAAAAAATAGTCGAGGACAATGGTGGTGTCCAAGGACTCGTCCAAAAGTTTAAAGAAAAAGGACTTTCTGACGTTGCAAGCTCCTGGGTCGGAAAGGGCGAAAACCTTTCGTTAGGGGCCGATGATGTTCTAAAAGTTTTGGGCAATGATTCCATTTCTGACCTGGCCAAATCCATTGGAATCGATAAAGACCAGACAGCGGGTATCGTAGGTTCCCTTTTGCCATCCGTAATAGACGGTCTCACACCCGACGGTGAAGAACCAAAGGGTGATGTTGCAAGCCAACTGACAAACCTAGCATCCCTATTTTTGAAGAAATAGACTGAGTCAAATAACCAATGGGCAGATTTCTTTTTGGAATCTGAACTTTGGCTAGCTACCGTTAGGTTGGGAAATATCCGAAAAACTACGATCTGGATTCATAACAAAACTACCCAGGAGCCGGTGGGGTGGTTTTCCATTCCAATCGTTAGGTGAAAGAAGGGAAAAATAAGGCTGGTTTTCCTTTTCATACAAATGAATCGTTTGACCTGGCTTTTTTTCAAAATTACACTTTGCTTTGTGCAGCTCGATGTCCCGTTGTGCTAACGCGAGCAGTCGTTCCGCTTCTTCTTTTAAGGATCTGATTTGTTTGGCAATGACTTCTAACTTACCATGGACATGAAGTTGAACCGACTCTTCTGCGAGTTCGATTTCACGGGCTCGGTCTACTAGACGGATTGCGGGTGCAAGCCTACTGGTTCCGTATGTCAAACTGTGGTGAGAAACTTCATCCTGCATTCAGTCTTTAGACCCAAACAGTTTGAGTTCTGTTCAGGATTTTTTAAAAGAAATCACTACCGCTCCAAATTCGAAACGGTAGTTCATAAGTTTTGCCAAGAATTTTTTTATAGAGTTAAGATAGTGGACTGAATCCAACAATGAGAGCTTTTGATTTGACTTCTTTTGGAAGTTTTAACTTGGATAGTTGTTTGTTAAGGCTTTCCTTATTTGTGGTTTTTCCCATTTGCACTACAAAGTAACCATTTTTTACGACGATGAACGCTTTTGATTTTGCCACGAGTTTGTTTTCCGTATTTACCGAAGTTACAAATTTTTCTGCGCTACCTCGTGTTGAAAATGCACCCAACTGGATTGTATATAGGTTTCCAGTGGAATTTTCTTTCCACTCTGAATTCTCTTTTGGGTGGCTTTGCTTTTTGAGATTTCTTTTTTCTGATGTTATATTGGCAACTTTCACTTCCGATTTAGTTGAAATGATTTGCACTTTTTCTTTTGGTTTGGTTAGGTCCACTACAGTTTTTTTTGCTTCCTCTTCATCCTTTGCAGTCGAAGACTCTGCATAGTATTTGCTATTCCCAACATCTGCCATGGGGATCTCGTTAGTACCTGTAAGGTTAACGGAAACAGAGGAAACTTCCTTGTTTGTTTCAATGGATTCGGAGTTCTTTTGTTCTGTAGGTTGCAATGGGTTGGTATCACTACTTACCTCTGAAACATTTGCTTTTCCTTCTGTTGGCAGGACCGGTTTTGAAACTTCTCCTCTGCCTTTACCAACAGATACACCTAAAAAGAAAATAGAGAAAAAGAGTGCGAAGAGAAACAGGGACAGTACTCCGATCCTTTGTTTATCTAAATTGATTACGTAAAATACTCGTTCTTTCATGTTTCTACCTTTGCTAAAATTGTTTTATAAATTTCTGAAATATGATTTCGTAGCTCTTCTCTATTAGTATCGTTCGATATGGCAAAATCGGAGAGTTCCTTTTTTTTCTCTATAGGGAGTTGGGCATTGCTTCTTCTCTCGAAATCCTCTCGGGTCATTCCACCCCGTGCCAGAACTCTCTCCCAGGCTGTCTTAGGATTTACAAAAACGGTTAAGGTCCCGGAACAAATGGTATGAGCGTCTGTTTCAAATAACAATGGCACTTCCCATGCTACGACTTTTTCTGTTTTTGTATTATGGAATTCTTCTAAAAAGTCCTCGCGGACTCTTGGGTGGAGGAGAGAGTTTAGCGCATTTCGTTTTGTTTCATCGGAAAAAGCAAGTTCAGCTATCCTTGCACGTAGGATTTCTCCTGATTCGTTAAAGATGGTTTCACCAAAGATTTGTTTGAGTTCTGCCTTGACGGGGCTGTTTGGTTCCGTATATTTTTTTGCGATTGCATCGCTACTGATAGTTTTTGCACCCAATTCTTGGAATAGGGAAAGTACGGTTGACTTACCTGCGCCAATATTGCCCGTAATTCCAAGTAGGTATTTGTTAGGATACGTTTGCACCACGGGTTTATAACATAAAAAACCCGTGAAAGTACAAGTATTTTTTTTATCAATTTAGAAAAAAAATACTAAAGATCCCATTTCTTTGAAACGAAGCGATATAGCTCTATTTTTGTTTTAAACTTTGAATCCAGTTGATCACAAGATTTGCCGTATCCTCTGGAGCTTCAATCATCGGAGCATGGCCCACTTGATACATGATTTCTACTTTTGGGCTAGGTTTCATCTTCTGTTTTAGTACGTCAGTTACGGAAACATCAATTACCCGGTCAGAGTCTCCCCATATAACAAACGTCTTTGTTTTGATGGAAGAAAGTTTTGATTCCAGAAGATATCCTTCTGCTCTGAGCTGTTGGAAAATGGATTCATTCCAGGATCGATTTTCAATCGCCCTATTTGCAAAATGGGATTTCATAAATCCAGGTATATAAGGAGGTCTCACAAAACTGAAAGCCATAAGGCGATCAAAATCCTCAACGTTTGTTACAAGCAAGGGGTTTGGTTCTCCGTTTTGCATCATAGTCTGCATCTTACTTGGATTTGGGCTTTTTACTCCTGCATTATCAATTAAGATCAAAGATTTAACTTCATTTGGATATGTCGCTGCATAGACACCTGCGATATGGCCACCCATTGAGTTTCCAACTATATGGAATTGTTTTAGATCAATTGCCTGAACAAATTCATGTAACCGTTTAACCTGTTCGGCGATTGTATACGACTCACCTGGTATTTTTAAATTTTGTCCAAAGCCTGGCAGGTCTGGTGCGACCACTTTGAAACCAGGGCCGAAATGACGGGCAAATCTGGTCCAATGGTCTCTGTCGCCACCAAATCCATGTATGGCGAGTATAACCTCACCTTGGTTTCCTGTTTCGCTATAATGCCAAACGAATTTATCAACGATTATGACATTGGATTCAATATCAGAATAACTTCTCTCCCACAAAAGTCCTGTTTTGTGAAGTAAAGAGGTACACGATCCGAGACTTGCAAAAGCAATCAGGAAATAGAATCGAAAGAATATTGGTTTCATGGTTTCTCCTATAAAAAATGTAAAGGCGATTGACATAAGCCCAGGCCAAAAATACCCTGGTCGTAACCGAGGCCCTGTAGCTCAGTCGGTAGAGCAGAGGACTGAAAATCCTCGTGTCGGCAGTTCGATTCTGTCCAGGGCCAAGGTTACTTTCCAGTCTTTCTTTCTTCTCCCATTGACCACAATCCTAAAAACTCGTTCTCCTCTACCTTTTTACAAAGTTCAGGTTTGTATAATTTTTTAACAGGTGGTTTGGGGTAGATATGGATTTCATCATTATCCGGAATGAAGGTCAGCATTCGTAAAATTGTGTCGTGACCTTCAATTTCGTACATTGTGTAAGACATCCCTTTGGAAGGAATGATCTGTGAGGTTTCCAGATATTTTTTGGATGGGTTGGATTCCGATTCGGACATGATTTAAATTCGACTCCTAATTGAACAATGGGTGTTTCCCGAGTTTGTCTCTTTCGAATTTGCCTCGAGTTTCCTCGGATGGCAATCGAATTAAATATGGCTTCAAGGGAAAAAAATCAAAGAAAGAAAACCTCTCCATCGAAAAAGATTGCCAATCCGTTTCATTTAAAAACGATCTGTTTGTAAGGTTTCTTCTTGTTTCAAAAACTCTTTCTACTCTTTCAATTTTTCCTTTTTTCTCTCAATTTAAATATGATCTCTCCTTTGATGAATGAAATTTCAAAGGACTATGAATTCTTCGATCTAAATTCTTTTTTTTACATTGGTGGTCTTAGTTATCTATTGGTTTACATTCCTATGGCGATTACTTCCATCCTATTTGCGTTTTCCAAATTTACCCCGAGTTTACATCTTTTAATTGGCCTTACGAGTATTTCTAACTTTACCGTTTTTTTCGGAGATTCTATTTGGATATTTTATTTGGGTCACATAACAATTGGTTCCTGTATTGGATTTGCTATTCCGATTCTATATCAAACAGCAAAACAAGTGGATACCAATTCCAAATCCATCTTCGTCGTTATTTATGCAAATATTTTGATTGGAGTAGGTCTTCTATTCGGTCAGAATGTCAGTGCCGTTGTTTTGGATTTAAAATTTCATTGGTCTTTCCCTTTTTTAATCACTGGACTGTTTTTTCTAATCAATTTAATGATCAGCAATTTTTCAAAAATTTTTGTCAGTTATCCCCAAGAGCTTAAATCCCTAAGTCAAAATTTGAATTTATTTCATTTGTTTAAATCTAAGGAAAGGTTTAAAAAATCTTTTTTACTTTTATCTCAGTATCTACCTGGCTCAATTCCATGGGGCGCACTCACTGTATTCATTTATCCGTATATGCAGGAATTAAAAATCTATTCGAATGTTCAGATTACAATTCTCATTCTTTTTCTTTCTCTTGGAATGATCTTAGGTTCTATACTTGCTGGTGTAATTAAAAATAAGGATAGTTTTAAACCCGAGATTTTTATACTTTGGACCATTGTTTTTACTTTTTGTCTAAGTATTTTATTAGTTTCTGGTTTTGTCTTTCTGATTGGAAAGCTTGATTTTATCTATTTGTTAATTACTTCGTTTGCCATGGGAATCGTTCTTAGCTTTCCAGGAACCATGATAAAAGGGCTTTTGTATTTGGATCACAACCAAGAAGAGATCAAATCCATATTTGCACTTGAAAATTTTTTAGAATCTCTGGGAAAGGGATTAGGTCCTTTTGTTATGAGTCTCCTTTTGATATCCATTGATAGCTATCAAATTGCATTTGTTTTTAGCACCTTATTTTGGATCATCTGCATAGTTCCTATCCTTATTAGAATGAGAATGATAAAACGCCTAGAATGATGAATTCTAAATCCAATCGAATTATAGTTGAGTTGAATTGTGAATTTTTTGTTGGAAAAGAAAAATTTTCGGCAACCACAATCAATTGTAGCCTAACGGGATGTAGGCTTCAAGTTAAGGAGTCAGTTTATAGTTTCCTTACGAATGGTTCTACACTAGATGTAGTTTTACATCTAACAAATGAAGTGAAAATCCATTTCGTTGCCTTTGTTATCAATATAACGAAAAATGAAATTGGACTGTATATTGCCGCAATTGATGACTTGGACTGGAAACTCTATTCAAGCTTTTTAAGAAGAGAAGAGTTGCAAAACAAACATTTGCTTGTTTATCCAAAACTGCCATCCAAAAATTTAAAAGTTCTATTCCTCGGACCCGGAGGTGGCAAAATCTTGGCACAACTTAGAATGTGCAAACATTTAGAGGAAGTGTTGCAGGTGAGACTTGCCGATTTTTTTGATCATTTTGTTGGTGTTTCCTCAGGCGGAATTCTCGGTGCGATGATTTTAAAGTATCGTTCCTTAGATTTGATTGAAGAGATTTTGAAAGGATTCCAAATCACTCCTACAATCAATTGGTTATCTTGGAATGGACTCTTTTCAAAAAAAACTGTGTTCCAAAAAATAGAAAGAGAGTTTCATTCATTTTCTTTCGATTCACACCAGCTTTTACACCTACAGTATCGAAATTATCGAAACTCTATCATGCATACATATAATTGTAACGGATCGGCAAACTTTGATCTTGTGGAGATTTTAAAACGATCCATTTCGATTCCAGCGATATTTGGACATACAAACAACTTTGTGGATGGAGCCGTTGGAGGATTTCTAAATCCAGCGGAGCTATTCTTTCGTAAAATGAGGATGGTTTATGGAATTTCTAAGTATGATTTTACTCTCTACTTGGATGCCGGTTTTGATCCCATCCATCAAGAGAATTTATTTGAAACTGTCCTATCTCAACTTTTATGGGTTTTAAAATTGGGTCAGAGGGATAGTCTACTTTTGAGTGTTGACAGAGTCAAACACGAGTTTCCAGATACCAATTTCCATTCCTACTTTTTTACCTATTCGAAAGAATACAATCTTTTGAATTCGGAAGATATTCTTAAATCCACAAGTGAAATCGATTTAAAAAAAATCCACTTCCAATCTTTTCTATCTGACATAATACCCAAACACCTGTATAGTAAAAATGTTTGACAAATACTAAACATATGATTGCTTATAGAATATGAAGCCTTCTGTCAGCAAAGGATTGTCCGTTGTCATACCCTGTTTCAGTCTAGAGTCTAAGCTTGAGATCCTAAAGGAGGATCCAAACTTTCGGCTCCTTGTCGAAGAGTTGTATCAAAACTATATGGAAAAACGAAAGAGTTTACTTTTGTAGCAGGGCCTTCTATTTAGAATTCTCTGAATCCAAAACATGGTTTGTGTTTTCCAGAATCCTTCCAATGATGGAGAAACCCGAGGAATTATGAATATTCAAATCACAGAAAATGAAGTTAAACATCTACTAAATGCCCTTTCCATTTATGAATGGGTAACCAATTCACCGCATGAGGAAAGTGACCCTGGAGTGGATGAATTTTGTCAGTCCATACTAGAAAAATTGTCAGTGTCTGGCGTAAAAGACCCCATTCAACAAGATGATGGAAACTTTACAGTTTCCGAGCCATTCTTTCAAGAATTGTTTGAGTCTTATATCGAGCCTTATAATGATAATGTGTTTTGGACAGATCTCTCATCGGAACTGGCTCAGAGAGACTTGGAATTGGAATATTCTCCGAAAGAAGTTCAGAGTCTCAAACCTGAGGACGTTGAAAAGAGACTCAACCGAGCGATGCAAGAGTATGACGAAGAATTTGAAAAAAATGGAGTGGATCGGTTGTTTTTGAAAGTTTAGAGGTATTCGACGAGGAGCATGGTTTGGTCATCATCCTGCTCCCGTCTTCCCTGAAACGAGAATAGAGCAATCACAAGCTCTGCGAGTGCTCTTTCCGTTTCCCGATTGCTAAACAGGCTTAAAACTTGTAAAATTCGTTCAAATCCAAACTCTTCCTTGGACTCATTCTTCTGTTCTAAAATACCATCCGTGAACAGGAAGATTCGGTCTCCCTTCTGAATTGTTAATTTTTTCTGGGTATACTCTTGGTCTTTTTTTAGTCCGATGATATTTCCCGTTCGGTCTAGACATTCCAAACCAGAAGAGTTATAAAAAATTTGATTGGGATGACCTGCCGAACTATAGTATATCACTCCTTCCTTTGTATCGATATCTAGAAGGAAGCCTGAGAAAACAATTTTAAGTCCAGAAAACTTGTTTTGGATTTTGTGATTGAGATGAATCAATAGATCATCGGTTTTCGTGATGATTCGTTTCACGGCTTCGTATTCTGATTTGATGGCCATCGTATATAGTGCCGCTTGGATTCCGTGTCCAGTTGCGTCGGCAATAAAGATTCGGACTGTTTTGGCATCTAGTTCAAAAATATCGTAAAAGTCTCCGCCTACTTGGTCTTGCGGTTGGAAGTATACATTGAATTTAAGATTTGTTAGTTGAAAATCTTGAGTAGGTAGAATTTTCTGTTGGATTTTTTTTGCGAGACTCAAATCCTTTTTAATTCGACTCAAACTATTATTGAGCTGTGAGGTTCTGTCTAAAACCAAAGATTCCAGGTTTTCAGTTACAGCAACAAGCGATTCATTAGAAATTTTTAAGCTGGCGGCAAGTTCTTCTGCTTGTATAAAGGCATTGGAAATCCGACTAGAAAGTATCAATGATTGGATAAATATAAAACAAAGAAGACCATAAGGTGTAATGCTTGTTCCTCTCTCGTTCAAACTATGCCCGATGATATCCATACAAACAGCAAAAGCAAATACAATGAGCCCAAGAAAAAACAGTTTGGAGTTTGGTTTTTTTGTCAAAACTGCTTTTAGATTGATATGGATCACATAACCCACAGAAAAAAAGGCAATAAATTGAAAGCCATAAAGGAGTAGAGTGAAAACAGATATAGGCAAAAATAAAGTAAGTGCAAAGATCGTAGATAAAAAAAGTACAACTCGTATTACCTTGGGGTTGGTTTCGTCAGGAAAGAGCTTGGAGATAAACAATAAAAAACTGGGGATTGCAAAGTAATAGGTTGCAAACTCGAGACGAAAGGCTGTTGGCCAATGAAAATTTGGAAAAAGTTCAAGTAGATATCTTTCGCCTGTAAATGCAACGCGGACACCTAACAAAAAGCAAAAGACAGCAAAGTAAAAGATAGAATTTTCTCTTCTTCTATAGAAATAGAGACCAAGATGATACAATCCAATGATGGTAAGTGCACCCAAAAGAAATAGTTCGCGTGCATGGCTTATCATTTTTTCTCGGTCGAGAGCAAACTTGTTGCCCAAGATGGGAACGCTCCAAAAACCACCAAAATTGTTATTGTAATTGGCAATATGAAAAACCAGTTCAATGGTTTCGGACTCTGGTATCAAAGTATAGTATTCGGGTTTTATTTTGGGAGTGTCATCGAACTGATTGATACCTGGTTTTCCTTGGCCTCCAATTAAAATCCCGTTTGCAAAAAATCGATAGGAGGAGGCGATATCGGGAATGTATATTCTTAGCTCTTGCCCAATAGTTTCTTTATTAATCTTTATGAACGCACGTAAGGTGGCCTTTCCTAGTCTCGGCAATTCTTTTCCGCGAAACTCCTCTCCTTGCCAAGACTTTGGAATAACGAGATAACCTGTGAGATCTTTTTCCCCATGGAAGGGTGGGTAGTGAAACTCTCCAAAATAGAGCTCCCATTCTCCTGAAAGCTCCACCAGACTCGATTCTCGAAAGGTGAATTTGTTAAGATCTAATACTGCTTTTTGAAATCGAAAAGATTCAGAACTGATTGTATCATCAGTTCCTCTAAGACAAGACAGAAAGAATACAAAGGTCGTAAGAAGAAGACCTGTCGTGGTTTTTCGCATATGATTCTAACTTGTCTCATGACAGCCTAATTTCGTCCAGAATATCCTATTACATCCATAAACGCTGAAACAGAAAAAACGGCTCTTCCAGGACCAGGCTCACCGTAACCGGGAGGTACGGGAAGTTTGTAGAGTTCGAAGGTTTCCTTCCAGGCTCTTAGCAATTCACAAAAATAAACGAGAGGAGGTCCCGCCTGTTGGCCGAGGGTAGTGTAGGGCTCTGGACACCAAGCTGTGAATCTTGGAACGATTCCTTTGGACATAAAAAAATCTAACCCTTGTTTGGTGCTATTGATTGCTTCACCAACGGTTTTGAATCCATGTGGTTCCGAAAGTTCTACTCCACCTACAAAGTTTGGAATCACATTTTCTGGACCAAACACCTCTGCGCTTTCGACAACTCTTCGAATCCAACGGTCGTATCCAATCCAACTGGCTTTACCCGGACAAATTTTTTCAAAAAGGTTTTTGTCCCAGACTTCATAGTTGGGATGGTAGATTTGGATTCCTGCGTCTTTGAATTTTTGGCAGTCTTCTTTTTCAAAAGCCTGTGCTACTAGTTTTCCCATCCACCGTTTGGGAAATCTCTCTTCAATGGCGAGAGGATATTGAAGATAAAAATCCACTTCTGATTTTTTCTTCAGATTGGTTAAGACTGAACCACCGGTGATGGTGTAGACTTTTGCAATTTCGTCCTCAGAGTCGATCCAAGAGAACACTTCGAGAATGTCATCAACATCCTTAACTCCTGTGTACGGTCGACCAGCCCCTTTCTGTTGCCTGTAGTTGTGATTGATATCACAGTAAGCACATTCCTCATCCTTTCCAAAATATTGACAGTTTCTAAATACAGTAAGGTAGATCAAGTATCCCCATTCGATGACGGGAGCAATTTCACCGGGCAACTTTCCAGATTTCGTTTTGTGGCGATACCAACTTGGAATCGGAGGGTATTCAGCGGATCCGATTTCCGTCTCATCAAGAAAGAGTGTGGGAACCCCCTCTTTGAGTTTCATTTTGTACGGAGAATTGGGATTGTTTCGCGTGGATATGACCGTCTTTAGAAGTCCAAAATGTCCGCCAGAGATTTTGATTTCTTCCGGAGCTTTGGTATCTGCTCCATCCTTTAGGTCAGCAAGTGGGATATGATCAAAGGAGAAGATAAAGTAATCTTTGGATTTATAAGGCGTTAAAACTTGAAACGATTCTGGCAAAAAATGTATTCCTTGTCTCAGAATATCTTGTTTCACAATGGCTTCCATGGGAAGATCCTTATAGGTTCGCTCCATCTCTTCTAGGAGGGCAATCGAGGATGCGGGTCTTTGTGTGAGGTCGGAGATTTCAGCCATAGATACCTTGTTTTACTCTTTCTTCTTAGACAAAACCTTTTTCCCGAAAGACTCTCCTTCTTTTCCTATAAAAACAGGGCTTTTTTTGGAAAATACTTAAAATTCGTTTACAAAATCGATAAGAATTGTATTTTTTCTTCGGTATTTGAAATAAATTTTCTCCGATGGAGAAAAAAAGGGAAAAACCTGGGAATTTTCTTTTCCCCTGTTTGTTACCTATATTGACGAAAGTTAAATTTCACTAAGGGATAGGATGATATGAAAGCATCGAAAATAGCCATTACGAGCGCACTTCTTCTCGTTCTCGGATTTACAGCATGTAAAAAACCGGAATCAGATGTAAGCGAAGCTCCCAAAAAACCACAGGATCTTTCTGCGGTAGTCGTTTTTGCGGTAGGAGATTCTAAAATCCAACACGCAGACCAAACTGAGGAAAAAGCACAGTTAGGTGCTACTCTACGAACTGGTGACAATGTTGTAACTGGTGACAACGGAAAAGTAGATATTCAATTTGCTGATGGTTCGAGCATTCGTATCTCTCCTAAGTCCACGATTGACTTCGCAAAACTTAGCCAAGACGGCTCTGGAACAACAGACACTCAGATCTCACTTGTTTCAGGAAAGGTTTTTGCAAAAGTCAACAAAGCTAAGAAAGAGGACAATTTTACTGTTGTCACTCCAACTGCGATCGCGGGTGTTCGCGGAACATCTTTTATCGTAGAGGCCGGAGCTGGAAAACCAGCGCAAGTCAAAGTTGTCGAAGGTGCGGTTGCATTCGCTCCACGCGTTCCTGCTTTGGAAAAAATGTCTGCTGAAGAGATCAATGCAAATGCTGACTTGAAAAAACTTCAAGAATCGGTAGCTGCAAATGAAGTAATCATCGAAAAAAACCAAGCATCCACACAAAGCGCAAAACTTGCAGAACTTGCGAAAGTTGATTCCGTAGATGCATTGGATGTTTCAAAGGCACTAAAAACTTCTGAAAAAGAAAAGCTGACTGTTGATACAGCAAAGCTTACAAAATCAGAAGAACAAGAAATCAAAACCATCGTGACTGTTGACAAAAATACTGCGCAAGAGATTGCAAAACTCGGCGAAGCTGGTCAAACAGACAAGTTGGATGAGTTGAAAAAACAAGAGATTGATTCAAAACGTGCTGTCTTAGAAAAAGAAGTAGCTAAAAAGCAAGAAGACGAAAAGAAAAAATTCGAAGAGTCTTTGGCAAACAATCCAAGAGAATTCAAATCTAAAAAAGACATCGTAAACTACTACGAAAGAATCGAAAAGATCGTGTTAGTTGATGGAAAGACTGTTGTGGGAGCGATCATCAACCAAGAAAATGGCCAGTTGGTAGTCCACACAGAAAACGGGATTAAACGAATTGATATGGAATCTGTTGAAGAAGTCGTATACGACCTACAACAAAAATCCAAATTTTAAGATTCCAAAACCCCTTACGTAGAAAAGAAGCCCTTGGGAAACTTCCCTTGGGCTTTTTTTATTCCCCTGTGGTTTTTCGGTAGTATTCATTCCATAAGATTCGGATGGTATTGATGAGAGGACTTGCTTCGATGAGAAGAAGGTTTTCTTGGTATTTGACAAGAAGTGTGCTCCTCCCGAACCGATCCATCTCTCCCCATTCCACATCCAAATTTGGATTTTTTTCGAGAGCACGTAGAATCAGTTGTTTTACCTCAAAGTCACTCAGATGTTCTTCAACAGAACTGAGGTCTTCCAAGATAGACAAAAAGAAAATCTTTGCGATCTCCTCTTTGAGTTCCGCCCGTTTTTCATCGTCCATAGAAATACTGTCGGCTGAATTTCAATCTATACTTTCTAAATATTCATCCGCGTGGTAAGAAGATCGAACGAGAGGGCCTGAAGCCACGGTCTTAAATCCAATTTGATATGCAGTCTCTTTCCATTTTTCAAATTCATCTGGATGTACGAATCTATAGACTGGCAGGTGCGTCGGTCCAGGTTGCAAATACTGTCCAATTGTAAGCATCCTGACTCCATTCTGGAATAGGTCTTCTAAACAAGAGTGTATGTCATCATCTGTCTCACCTAGCCCGAGGATCAGACCACTCTTCGTAACAAATCCATGTTCTGCAATATCGGCAAGGACAGATAAAGAACGTTTGTAGTTCTTTTGAGGCGCAACAGTTGGGAAAAGTCTTTCTACAGTTTCTATATTGTGATTGATGATATGCGGTTTACTTGCGTACAAAATGTCCAAACTGTCCCGATTGGCTTTGAAGTCCGGAATCAGCACCTCGATTGTACATTTGGGTGAAGTTTCTTTGATCCTGAGAATGGTTTTCGCAAAATGATTGGAACCACCATCCTTTAGATCATCTCGATTGACAGCCGTTAGAACAACATGTCGAAGCCCCAACTCAAGAACCGAATTCGCTACTCGTTCCGGTTCATTCGAATCCAAAAGGCCAGGCTTTCCGAAAGCGACATCACAATACAAACAGCGACGCGTACAAATATCCCCAGCAAGCATGTACGTCGCTGTTTTGCGATTCCAACAATGGTTTAGATTTGGGCAAGAGGCCGATTCACAAACTGTATTGAGGCGTTTTTCAGAAACCTGGGTTCTAACGATTTCCACTGGATCCTCATCTGTCGGGAAACGTACCTTCGCCTTCATCCACGTTGGAAGGAGGGGTTTTTCATGGATTTCCTGAGTCCGCGGCTTCTTTTTTAAGGGGTTCATTTCTTCTTTAGACTTTTTTCCAAACCACCCCCTTTGTAAAATGGAAAAACATGCGGATCAATGCATTTCTTGCCAAAATTGGACTAGGTTCCCGTCGTAAAGTAGAAGAGCTTGTACTCGCAGGACGGATTCGCGTCAATGGAAAGATTTTAGATGAACTATCCTATAAAGTTCTAGAAGGGGACGAGATCCTCTTAGATGACAAACCGATTCCAGAAGTGTCGAAATCATCCCTTCCTGAGATCATTGCCTTTCACAAGCCAGCGGGATTCCTTACCTCCCACGAAGACAAACACCATGAAGATACAATCTTCAAACTACTGCCCAAAGAATTTGAAAGATACAATTATGCAGGAAGGCTTGATTTGGATTCTCGGGGGCTTCTTATACTTTCATCCAATGGAGATTTTATCCAAAAGGTATCCCACCCCAAACACAAGGTAGATAAAGAGTATATCATTAGCTTAAAATCACCAGTGGATTGGAAACGAATCGCCGAAGAGTTTAAGTTAGGTGTAAGGGAAGGTGGTGAAACTCTACGTGCTTTGGAAGTCAAACCTGCAAACGTGGTTTCCGAAAAAGACCCAAACAAAACTGCATACCTTTCTATCATTCTAAAAGAAGGCAAAAAAAGACAGATCCGCAGAATGTGTAAGGCAAAGGATTTGGTTTTATTAGATCTTTACCGGGTGAGGATTGGAAAATTAGACCTAAGGAATTTTTCTCTTCCTGAATCAAAATATAAAGAAATAAATGCCGTTGACGTATTAGGGGAATTATGAAGTCAAAACCATTTTTAGTTTATCCTTGTATTCTATTTCTCGTTGTATTCCTAATCGATAAGATTTTTTTATTACCTATTTTTCATGAAGAGTTTTTGCAAGCAGGTAACTCCGTTTTCTACCACCAAAGGAAGGTTCTTCGAGATCGGCTTATTAAAGATGAAAGATTAAAAGAGACGAACTTGGCTCTTGTTTTTGGTGACTCGAGATCTTACCCTTACTCTGAAATTGGAATCCCAGAGAATGTGCGCAAGGACTGGTCTCTATACAATTTCAGCGGTCCTCAAGGAATACCGATGTATTCATTTATTTCGCTCAAAAGAATTTTAGACTCAGGAATAAAGCCAAACCTGGTGATACTTAGCCTTAGCCCAGAAGCTTTTGACGATTCAAAAGGATTTATAGGTTCCCCGTTTTTACGAATGGGATGTGATTCTGAATGCCGTGATCTTGTTTGGAATGATATCCCACTTAAAAACAAATGGGAGTTCTTTTTAGATAAACTATTTGCCATTCGTTCCGTTGAGCTAAACCTTTCCTTGTTTTTTTCAAGGCTTAAATCTGGAAAACTGAAGGAATACAAAGCTTTCTACAACCAAGAATTCCAACTCATCAATTATTCGAAGGGCGAGTATTTGATGTATGCTACAACTGCCAATCCAGTAGAAAAACTTAGAAAAGATACTGCAAGGGTAGGTGCTCTCTATATGCGTAGTTTTATCTTGGGAGAATCGCAATTTCCTTATTTAAAGAAGATTACAGAGCTTGCAGAAGAAAATGGATTTCAGCTGGTTGTAGTTTGGCCTAAGGTATATGGGGAGTATTACAAATACTACGAAAAGTATGATATAGCAAATATTTGGTGGAGAAAGTTAGTGGGAGAGGAAAAACTACGGAATGTAACCTTTCTCAATATGAATGAAAGAAATTCTTGCGATCTATTCAATGATGCAAGCCACCAATCGGTGTTTTGTTTTGTGGAACAAATGGATTTAATTTGGAAGATCTATTCTGAGAAAGTAGCTAAAAAATAAAATTGGATTCCGAATATCTTACGGCGGAGGTCCTTTGGCTTCCGATTCATTGCTGGCCTAACTAGAGGGTATCTAGCTAGACCATTAGTTGGGGAAACAAAACAGATTTTTTTCTAATTACCAGGTTAGCTTTTTGGAATCCTCAACAAACTGTGCAAGGCCCTTGTCTGTAAGTGGGTGCTTGAAAAGCATTTCGAACACTCCGTACGGAAGAGTTACACAATCTGCCCCGCGGAGTGCCACTTCTTTGAAATGGATGGGGTGGCGTACGGACGCTGCCAGAATTTGTGTTTCAATTCCGTAATTGTCATAGATTTCTCTGATCTCTGAAATTAGTTCCAATCCATCGTATCCGATATCATCCAATCTTCCTACAAAAGGAGAGATATAAGTTGCTCCTGCTTTTGCTGCCAGGAGAGCTTGATTTGCGGTGAAACAAAGAGTCACGTTGGTAGCGATTCCTTTTTCAGAGAAAGCATTTACTGCTTTGATTCCTTCAGGTATCAAAGGAACTTTAACCACTACGTTTTCTGCGATTGCTGCAAGCTCTAAACCCTCTTTGATCATAGTTGGGGCATCGGTTGCTAGAACTTCGGCACTAACAGGCCCTTTCACGAAGCTACAAATCTCTTTGATTACTTCAGTAAACCTTCTGCCGGATTTGGCAATGATGGATGGGTTGGTTGTAATCCCGTCTAGTAGGCCCAGTTCATGGACCTTTTTGATTTCGTCGATATTGGCTGTGTCTAAAAATAAATTCATCCTGGGAACAGGGTAGTTATGGGATTAAATCCCGCAAGGTTTTTGTTTCTTGAACACTGAAGAAATCCACGTAATCTTTTCCAATAATCTCTCGAATATTTGCTGAAAAATAATCAATACGTCTTGTATACGGGTTCTTTTTGTAACCTTCCCGCCAAACAACTGCAAATCCTCCTCGGATCGGTTTTTCCCTTTTATCAACTAGCTCCCAAATCGCAGCGCCAGAGACCTTATCATCTCCAATGGATTCCTTTCGGGGCTTACCATATTTTGCTTCGAGTTTTTCTTTGATTTTGTCCGTCGGAACTAGATTGAATGTTACACCGACAGAAAAAAGAATCCCAGTTTCACGGAATTCTGTCTGTGGGTCTAGACTCGGGTCGGCTTCGGGTGATCCTTCTCGTTTGGGTCGTACTTCCTTTAGAAGATCCGGAGTTTTATAAAATCGGTAGAGGTAGTTGATCCCATTTCGTTTGATGAGGAGATACTGGTCTTTTTTTTCATTGATGATTTCAATTTTTTCTTTGGCATCGGGATTTGTTGCCATCGATACAAATTTTTCACGGATGGATTCAAAGGTCATTCCCCACGAGGCTTCCGCAAATCCATCCAAGGTGGAAGGGATAGAGTCATTTCCTTGGGAAAAAAGTAAAGTAGGTAGCAGAAATAGAATTAGAATCCGAGTTTTCATACTAAAATCTATCGGCAGGATTTTCATTTTTCTGGATAAGGGTCTTGGCCACCTTCTCCTAGATTTCCATCAAAATCGAATTCTCCTACATCCCAATCTTCCGAAGTTTCAGACGGAGTGGGATTTTGGGGTGATTCAAAAAATCCTTCATCGTCGGGTTCAAAGGATTCCGATGGTTCTCCCCAGTCATGTTCGGAATCACCACTGCCAAGCTCAAAGCTAACTCCAAAAATGGAACGCCTGTTCCAAAGGAATACCAAGACGGGGACTTGTAAAAGAAAGAGAAAGAGCAAATAGAGAAAGAAGAGATCGCGGTCCAGTCCATAGTGCAGGCTAGCTGAGGAAAGATTTCCCAGTGCGAGTCCTGTGAGGAGAGCCTTTGTTTCCCCGAGGATGGGATCATTTCCCATCGACTCTTTTACGAAAGGATAGGCAAAAAATACTCCTAAAAAAAAGATCGGCGCATGAAAAAAATGCTCCAAAGCGCCAGGACCCGGGTCGCCTAATATCGATCCAATGGAGGACCAAAGTCCTTGGAGGACTGCCGATCCGAGTAAAATGGAGCCCCCACGCACAAGACTTCCACCCGATTCCAATACTTCTACAATTAGCTGAAATACGATTGCCCGGATCTCCGTCAATTCCTCTCTTCTGTAGCTCGCCTTGGCTGTAAAAACTAAGATTCCCACATAATAGGAAACCAAAGAAACACCCAAAAGGTAGATACATAAGAATAGGAAAAAAAGAAAGATTCCCATCTTAGTGGCGAAAGTGCCTCATACCCGTAAAGACCATAATCAATCCATGTTCGTCGGCGGCCTGGATCACTTCTTCGTCACGGATAGAACCACCAGGTTGGATGATTGCTTTGGCGCCTACCTTTGCAATCGCATCAATTCCATCGCGAAACGGAAAAAATGCATCACTACCAACATAAGAACCAACAACAGAAGATCCAACCTTTTGAGCTTTGATTGCTCCAAGTTCTACTGAGTCGACTCGAGACATTTGACCTGCTCCAATGCCCAATGTAGAATTTTGGTCTGTATAGACGATTGCATTGGATTTGATAAATTTTACGCAGTTCCAAGCAAACATCAAACCTTCCAAATCGTCTTCAGTTGGTTTTTTCTTTGTTACAACTTGTAACTTGTCCTTGGTGATTAAATCATAATCACGGTTTTGGATGAGAAGTCCATGGTGGAGGGAACGTAGGTCGAGTTCATCGAGTGCTTCATCAAATTTTGCAATCGGAATCAATCGGATGTTAGGCTTTTTAGAAAAGATCTCGATTGCTTCATCTGTAAATCCTTCTGCAATCACTCCTTCCACAAAGTTTTTTGTGATTTCTAAAGCTGCCTCTTTTTCAACAATACCGTGGATTCCTATGATACCCCCAAAGGCAGAAATGGGATCGGTCCTTCTTGCTAGCTCAAAGGATTCCAAAACTGTTTCGCCGAACGCGATTCCGCAAGGGTTTAGGTGTTTTACAATGGATACCGCATTTTTAGGAAGGAGACTTGCTACATGGAATGCTGCATCAAAATCCAACATATTATTGAAGGATAGTTCCTTACCTTGTAGGGCTTGGAATTCTGATTTTACAAAAATTGGTTCATAAAAAGCTGCATCTTGGTGTGGGTTCTCTCCATACCGAAGTTTTTGTTTTTTATTGAATGCGAATGTAATTTTGTTTGGGTATTTGATATCTAATTTTTTATTAAAAAAACTAGCAATAGCAGAATCGTAGGCCGCTGTTTCCGAGTACACCTTTGCCGCATAACTAAACGCAGATTCCCTTGATATCTTTCCTTGATTGGCTTCAAATTCTTTTTGGAAGGATTCGTAATCAGAAGGGTCCGTTAAAACTACCACATTTTTATGATTTTTTGCAGCAGAACGAAGCATAGACGGTCCACCGATATCGATGTTTTCAATTGCATCTTCTAAAGTGACATCTGGTTTCTGAACTGTTTTTACGAAAGGATAAAGATTTACAATTACGAGTGTAATGGGTTCGATTCCATTTTCCTTCATCTGCTTCAAATGATCAGAGTTTGTTGTGTCTCCCAAAAGTCCACCGTGGATTTTGGGGTGAAGGGTTTTTACACGACCATGTAAAATCTCAGGAAATCCAGTAAATTCATCCACTTTTTTGACAGGGACTCCCGCTTTCGTTAAAGCGTCATAGGTCCCACCTGTGGAGAGGATTTCAACACCCGCTTTTGCGAGGAAGGAACAGATTTCCGTAATCCCAGTTTTGTCAGATACGGATACGAGGGCTCTTTTGATTTCGATCATTTTAGGATTTTTACCTTTCGTCCTTGGATTTTTAATTTATTCTCACAAAACAACTGTATAGCGAGAGGAAGTATTTTGTGTTCCTCTTTAAGAATTCGTAGTGACAGTTCCTTTTCAGTCTCATTCGGATCTATTTCAACTGATTTTTGAAGGATGATGGGGCCAGTATCCACACCTTCTTCAATAAAGTGAACCGTACACCCCGTAATTTTTGCTCCGTATTCAATCGCTTGCCTCTGAGCATCCAAACCTGGAAAAGCCGGCAATAGAGAAGGATGGACGTTGAGGATGCGGTTTGGGAAGGCCTTTATGATATCTGGTTTCAAGATCCTCATATAGCCACAGGCAACGATTAGATCGGGCGCGAGTTCCTCTAAAGTGGCAAGTAGGTCCTTGTGGTAGGCCGTTTTTGGGTCATATTTGGTAAAATCTAGTACTTTTGTAGGAATTTGAAAGGATTTTGCTGCATCCAAAGCCTTTGCTCCAGGATTGTCCGATACCAGGGCTAGAATTTGCACTGGGAGCTTTTTTTTTCGGATGGCCTCCACACAGGCTGAAAAATTGGAACCTCTTCCCGAAGCCAAAAAAACGAGGCGTTTTAATTTTCCCATGTGATATTCTAAGAATATTCCTCGGGGTCATTAAGCAAGTATCCTTTTTGGTCGATGGGAATAGTCAGGAGAAAAAAATGTCACTTGCGAGAAAGTCCGGTGCCTATTCGGGTTACAATGAATACAAAGCGAACGAAATCTCTACCGTTAGCCAGGTAAAACTCATCGTCATGCTCTTTGATGGTGCCATCCGATTTTTGGGTGTGGCAAAAGACAATATGACTCCTCGGAAGTACGATCTGGTCAATCGGAACATCATAAAAACGCAAGATATCATCACCGAATTACTTTTATCTTTGAACATGGAGGAAGGGAAGGAGGTAGCCGACAACTTACTTTCTCTCTACATCTATTTAAAAAAACGACTTTTAGAAGCGAATATGAAAAAAGAAAAATCCATCATAGAAGAGTGTATTAAAATTTTAACCGAACTCAAATCCTCTTGGGAGGAGTTGGACAAAAAAGATGCTGTCCCAGAAAAACCACAGGCTCCTCGCACTACGGGAATTTCCATAACTGGATAAACTTAAATAGATGAAACAAAAAGCTAGCACAGTGAAACATTCTACATTCTTGCAAAAAAAGATCCAATTGTTAGACCAGTTGATTCAAAATCTGCAAAAGGAAGAAGAGTATCTCTCTTACCGAGACGCAGAAAGTGCCGTTAAATTAGAATTTAAGAATGAAGCGATTGTTGAAAAACTGGAAGCATTGGATCGTCAGATATACGAATCCAAAGAATTAGATATCTACTCGTCAGACGAAATTCTTATTACTGACGAACTCTTTCAGAAATTAGACTTGGCACGTGATTTACAGAAGAGAGTACAGAATTCTCTAGAGTATGAATTGAACGAAAGTAAAAAAGAACTCTGGGAGTTCCGAATAAAAAGGAAACTTAAAAGCCATTTTTTACAAAACTCTGGTCTTTCATGGGTCAAAAACTACTGTTAGATGAAGCAAAGGCTTTTTTCGGAATTAACGAGCCATTTGATTTAGCAGACGTAAAAGAACTCTACCATAAACTTGCAAAGAAATACCATCCAGATACTGGTGAATATACTAGCGATATTCTCTTTTTAGAGTTGAAACGGCATTATGAAGTTTTAAAAAATCATCTTTCCGACCATCATGAATTGAATGAAATTCACTCCGGACAAGGAAACCACTCGAAAGATAAAGTTTTTCAACTCTATAAAGAAAATAAACAAAAAGAAACAGAAGTTATATTAGAATATTATGAAAGTCGTACAAATTTTCCTATTCAACTTTCTGATTCGGAAAACCAGGATCTTGTAAAGCTTAGAAAAGCATTAGAACCAATAGTGATAACCTATCTAAAGATATTAGAAAACAATCCCGAGAGCATTTGGATCCCAGACATCAAGGATTCCATACAAAGACTTAAGGTATGGTATGAGGCATAAAAAAACCCATCCGAAGATGGGCTTTTGTTTCTAATCGAGCTTTGAGCTAGGACTCAAATCCTTCTTTTACGACAAAGGTTTAAGGACTTGGTGTTTCGGTTCCGATGAGTCCGAGTGATATCTCAGGTATCCAACTGATGAGAATGAGTCCAATCAAAAAAAGGCCCACGATCGGAGCTACAGACTGGATGACCTTACCCAAAGGTTGTTTGAAAATCCCAGAAGCTACGAATAGGTTCACACCGACAGGTGGTGTTAGGTATCCAATTTCCAAGTTCACAATCATGATGATTCCAAAGTGGACTGGGTTGATCCCATAATTGATCGCCATCGGAGCAAGAAGGGGCGCTAGAACTAGAATCGCACTCATGATATCCATAAACATTC
This sequence comes from Leptospira sp., assembly GCA_027533185.1. Classification (GTDB taxonomy): domain Bacteria; phylum Spirochaetota; class Leptospiria; order Leptospirales; family Leptospiraceae; genus Leptospira_A. Next base: position 131,959 of record JAPZTS010000004.1, read on the forward strand.
CCACGATCAGAAGTAGGATATTCACTCCAATGAGGAAGGTCACGGGACTCGATATCAATTCCTTCATCTTCTCTACAAGAGTTTGGGGAATTTCGTTTTCGATCATGAATTTGTTTAAGCTTACCGCAAGAATCAAGATGAGGAATAGAATTCCAAGCATTTCAGCTGACTCTGCCATAATCTTTGGAATTTTTGGAAAGCTGAGCTCTTTATGGATAAACACCTCTACTAGGATAGCATAGAACACGGCAATTGCTGCTGATTCCGTAGCAGTAAAGAATCCCGAGTAGATACCACCGAGGATGACAACTGGCATCATAAGTGCGAGTACACCTTCTTTCCATGCCAACTTGATTTCTTGCAAGTCCCATTTCCCACGACCCACATTTCCTGCACGGAAAACAGAGTAGATCATAAGTAAAGTCATAAGTAAAATCCCTGGACCAATTCCTGCTATAAAGAGATCCGTAACAGAAACCCCAACCATAATGGCATATACAATCATTGGGATACTAGGAGGGATGATGATCCCGAGAGTTCCACCAGAGGCTAAAAGGCCCATGGAAAACTGAGTTGGGTATCCTGCCTTCGTAAGAGAAGGATACATGAGTCCACCGATAGCGATTAAGGTTACAGGAGACGATCCCGAGATCGCAGCAAAGATCCCGCAAGAAAACACACCAGCGATGGCAAGACCTGCAGGAATCGGAGCCGTCATTGCTTGTGCTATGCGGATCAACCTTCGTGCAATACTTCCATGAGTCATTAAGTTTCCAGCAATGATAAAGAGAGGGATAGCGAGTAAGATCTCCTTATCTCCTGCAAAAAACAAATCGCCGATTACACTGTTCAATTCCAAAAAGGATTCAAGTGGTGGGTCGGGCAAAAAGTAGTAACAATACACTGTGATCGCACCCATGAGAACGATGAGTGGCTGGCGTAGTAATAAAAGCGCCAGGATTAGAAGTAATATTCCCCAAGAACCCATTATTTATTCCCCCTGATTTCTGTGTCGGAGAGGTTCCAATTTTCATTCTCTGCGGCTTCTAAAGCTTCTGTCGCCTCATTTAGGTCAGACGGAATGAGCGCAGGAAATATACCGTACATGAGATGTCTAAATCCCATGGAAAAAAAGATGTAAGGAAAGATAAGCTGAACCTTCCAAAGATAGATTCCCGTCACCGGGTTTACCTCATCGAGGCCATAACTTTCGATCACATAAATGACAGAGAGATATGCTAAAAACAAAAAGAAGACTGCAATGATCCATTGTTCCAAAACTTTAACGATTGGAAGGACCTTTTTCGGAAGAACCTTGTCCGCTATTTCGGGCCGGAGGTGTGATCCTTTCGCACTTGCGAGTGCGGATCCGAATAAACCACCCCATAACATAAAGTAGAGCGAAAGCTTTTGTGCCCAGATGATTCCACCAAGACCTAGCCATTCTGAAAATCCAGTGATTCCCGAGTGGATCGATTCAGAGAGATAAACACTCCAATCTCCGAGTAGGCTAGCCATACCAGTGTTAGGGTAAGCCTCCGTCAAAGAAGCAATCCAGCCAAAGACATTGTCTATGACTTCGCGTTTGGTCACATCGGCAATCATGAGAAGAGTGAGAAGGAGGAAACAAATTCCCCCCGCCCATTTCTCGCCGAAACTAAGTGTATTTAATATTCGTTCGACGAATTTCATTTATTATTGTCCTTCCTTTAACCGCCGCAAGCTGCTTTCGCTTTTTGAATTTTATCAAAAATCGCTTTTGCTTGTCCGCCAATGGATCCGACTACTTGTGCAGACACAGTAGCAGCAGCGGATTTAAATCCTGCAAGGTCGCTTGCCGAAGGCTCGTATACGTTTACATCCGCTTTTTTAAGGGTTGCAATCATATTCTTCTCAATGGATCGAACTGCTGTTCTAGCACCTGGAGCCAATTTATTTCCTTCACCCATTAGAATCTTCTTTTGGTCTTCGTTCAGTGTATCCCAAAACTTTTTGGAATACACAATCGCAGCCGGTTGGTAGATATGTCTTGTGAGAGTAAAGTGTTTGATAGCTGTTTGCCATTCTGCCGCCAAAGTGAAAAGAGGAGTGTTGTCGAAACCTTCTACCACCCCAGTTTGAAGGGAAGGAAGAACTTCGGGAATTGCAATCGGAATTCCACTCACACCCAATTGTTTCCAGTAGGCAATATGCACTGGAGATTCTTGGATTCTGATTTTGATTCCTTTGAGGTCAGCTGGAGTTTTGATTGGATTGGATTTTGTTCCAATGGATCGGTAACCATTTTCTGCCCATGTAACGAAGATTAAACCCTTGGATTCGAATAACTTACGATAATCCTCGATCACGTGTTCATCTAAAACACAGTCTGCCTGTGCATATGAGTTAAAAAGGTAAGGGATTTCCAAGACGTTTAGTTCTTTGATTGTGTTTGCCAGAGCCCCAGCCGTTAGACCTGCTCCTTGCAGTTTTCCACGAATTACCTGTTGGAGAATCTCGTTTTCTCCACCCATCTGTCCACCAGGGTAGAGACGAATTTTGATTTGTCCTTGGGATTCTGTTTCAATCTTTTTTTTGATTTTAGAAAGTTCGTTAGCCCATGGAGAACCATCGGGTGCGACTGTTGCCAGTTTTACTGTGGTTTGTGCAGACAAACCCCCACTGATCGTGAGGGCGACTGAAGCACAAACTAAATACTTTAGTTGTTTCAGAAACATGATTCTCTCCTAGTATCTTATAACTCGTCGAGTAACTTTTTAGCTTTTCTTTGTTCTACGATTTGGTCTGCTTCAATTTCTGGAAGAGCTTTTGGGTTTCCTTTCAGAACATAATTCAACTGTGTTTTGAATTTTTCTTCATCACCTTTGAGTCTGCTTTCTGCATACAATACACGAACTGCAAAGTAGTTAGGGTGTTTTTTGATAGCTTCTTCAAAAAGTTTATCGGCGAGTTTTTTGTCTCCTGTAGGAGAAAGTGCATTGCTTGCCGCATCGTAACGGAGAGTTGCTGCATAGAAGTATTCTTTACCCATTTGTTTTTCGAGTTCTTTCACTCTATTCACCATTGCAGTAAATTTACTTCTGTTCGCGAGTAGAGTTGTAAACCCTGCTAGGCGAGACCACTTTCCAAGAGATGCATATCTCCAGTAGAGTGCATCAATGTCTTCTGGTCCAAGAGTATCTAGTGCTTTTTCAACTTCGATATTTTCTTTTACGACTTTGTCTCTGAATTTTGGGTTTAGAGCAAGAGCGGCTTCACACCAGCTAACAGCTGCATCATAGAAGGCAGTTGATTCTGCTTTTACCTTAGCATCAGCATCAGCATCACCAGTGAGCTTTAACCAAAGGTGTCCATCACCCATTAGATAATTACCACGGCATAATAACACTTTTACATCAGAAAACTGCGGGTTTTCATTTGCGAATTTTTCAAGACCTGCAAGTGCTGCCTTTAGGTCTTCCTCGTTTTGTCGGTTCTTCCACAATTTTTCGATATCTGCAGGAAGTTTTGCAGGAGTTAGTGATCTCTCCACATTTGAATCAGCAATTTTCACCTGTCTCGATTTACCACATGCTACAACGGACACAAGTACGAGTGCCGCGACCGCGAATTTTGACCAATATTTAGTTTGGTTCATTTTTTCATCATCCTCCGTTTGTTTGGGGTATACCCCTTTGTATTTGTATGTTGGGAACACTGTTCCCGCCAGAAATTTTAGAAAAAATCTAAAATTTGGCAAGAAAAAGACGCGAAACCCCGTGAAAAAATACACAATTTTGTCGCAATTGCAAGAAAGTTTTCTCTAGGGAATTAAAAGTGAGTTGGAGGGTGGGGATACACTCAGTGTGCTTGTACTATTCTGGAGGTTGATCGCAAGTCCCAGGGTCCGAATCGAAAGAAATTGGCCTGGAGTCAAGGTGGTTCGGAACCTGCAAACCACACCAGCACTGTTCGCAGCTTCACTCGGGTCGGCCTCAAACAAATATTCGGTTGGTTGGACAACTGCAGTTGGCGCAAGAACACAGTCTGTTCCAATATTCACATCAATCGGATTTCGCGACTCTTGTTCCGTGATTCCCGTGTGGAGTCGGTAACCTCGAAAAATTAGCTCCGGGTTTTGGGCTCGCACTTTGATAATGAAATTGGAATTTCCTTTATTTTCAATGCTTACGAGGGTGGGCGGCGCCTGGACGGAAGGGGTAGTTGAGTAATTCGTGCAGGTAACAAAAACGGCAGGGAGCCAAATGGAAAGAAATAGTCCTCTCATTCGCCTGCCTTTTGGTTTTTTCTTTGTTTTTTCCACCAGAGAAAGGCAAAAAATAAAACTGCAAGCCCCACGAGAGCCAAAATAATAGTCTGTCCGTTGCGAACCCAACGCATCAATTCATCAAAGTTGTGGGCGCCAAAATAACCCAAGTACACCCAAATGGGAACGGAAATCAGAGCCGCAAATCCATCTGTTAAAAAAAATCGAACAAAACCAACCTGTTTGGAAGTGCCGGCGGTAAAAAAAATCGGCATACGAAGTCCTGGCATAAATCGTCCGAAAAAAACTACCCACCTGCCATACTTTTTAAATTGCTCCTGAACTTTACCGAAACGTTCTGGGTGGAGGACTTTTTTTAATATAGGAAGAGTGAGTGCTTTTTCGCCATAATGGCTTCCGAGCCAAAAAACAAAGGAATCACCGATGAGAACCCCCGCCATACCGACGACAAACATGATATGGACGTTGGTGTAACCGAGTCCCGAAATCACACCACCAGCGGTAAGAGATATATCCTCTGGAACTGGCAAACCGAAACCACAAAGGATAAGTATCCCAAATACGGCAAAATATCCGTATTCCATAAAAATTGAAACGAGTGTTTGTAAAAAGTCCATGCGGTAATTTATACTGATTTTAAGGTTTCGTGTAGGAAGGAAAGAGATTTATGAAGAAAGCCACCCAGGACTTATTACAAGAAGAAGAAAAAATCCTAAGTCCTTATGCTGTATTCAGCAAAAATCCTGGGATTCGTGAGTTTCCAGAAGAAGACCACCCTTACCGCCTTCCCTTCCAGCGTGATAAAGATCGAATCGTTCATTCTCATGCATTCAAACGTTTGGAATACAAAACCCAGGTTTTTATTTATTCGGAAGGAGATCATTTTAGAAACCGATTGACTCACACTCTAGAAGTAGCAGGGATTTCTCGAACGATTTCTAAAGTGTTAGGTCTCAATGAAGATTTGAGTGAATGCATTGCTTTGGCTCATGACCTAGGTCATTCACCATTTGGTCATGCGGGACAAGAAGCACTAGCAGATCTTATGCGAGGACGCGGGGGTTTTGAGCACAACAAACAATCCTTACGTGTTGTTCGAATTTTGGAGAGAAAGTATCCCAATTTTCCAGGTCTGAATCTTTGTGGGGAAACTCTACTTGGCATCATGAAACATGGAGGGGATTATGATCATTCGGAGCTCCATGGAATACGAAAAGAAGAAGGGCCAAGTTTGGAAGCCATGATCGTAGACTTTTCAGATGAGATCACTTACTCCGCTCATGACTTGGAAGATGGACTAGAGAGTGGATTTTTAAAACTGGAAGAAATTAAAAATCTAAAAATATGGAAACGTTTGAAGGATTCTTACAGTAAATTGGGGAGTCATCTAAACCACGAGTCGATTATCCGATCCTTAAGTCGAATTTTCTTGAATACAGTGGTTTCTGAATTTATTGAGGAAACGGATCGGAGAATCACTGCAAATAGAATTCTGTCGAGAACGGATGTTAGTTTAGCATACAAAAACCAAGTCCGTCTCGTTGGCTTCAGTGAGGAGTTTTTAGATGAGTTTAAGGAGGTAAAATCCTTCCTCTTTGAAGCTCTCTATCGACACCCTCAAGTTGTAAGGATGAGTGAACATGGAAAGGAAACCATACATCTCCTTTTTAAACACTTTGAGATTCATCCAGAAAAAATACCTGAGTCTTATTTGATTCGTGAAGAAAGAGAGGGTAGGGCGAGAGTTGTCTGTGATTATATCGCTGGTATGACTGATCGTTATGCGATCGAAAAATTGAAATCGGAAGGGATATTCTGGTTTCCTTACGTATAAAAGTTTATTAGTCTGAAAGAAAAAATAATTCGTTTGGCATTGCTCTACAAGGGATTGCTATACCAATATTTTTATAGACAATAAATCGCTTACATAGTGAAGTAGACCGTATGTTTCACTTATACAGCCATCCCAACTCGACTTATTCGCAAAGAGTTTTAATATACTTTGCCTATCGCAATTTACACTTTGAAAACACAGTGATTGCTTTAGAAAAACTGGAAAATAGGAAGAGGCCTTTTTTGGCAGTGAATCCCTATGGAAAGGTCCCCGTTCTAGCGGATGGAGATTTTATAGTTTCTGAATCGCAAGCCATCATTCAATATTTGGAGCGAGTCCATTCCTTCTCCGATCCTTTGTTCCCGAACGATCCCAAGTTGGTAGCAAAATTATACCAAATGATGTTGCAAACTGAGTCGGAATTTTGTTTTCCTGGATCAACAATCTACTTTGCAAAAAGGTATAGACCCGAAGAAACCTGGGATCTAAAACGTATGAAAGATTCTTCCAAAAAAATAGGTCGACATCTAGAAATCTTAGAAGAAATCTTAAAGGATCAGGAGTATCTGTTTCAAAACCAATTCGGAATATTAGAAATTTTGTATGCACCCTTTATCAATACGATTTCCTATCTGGATGTAAAACTTCCTGAAGGTTTTGAAGCTTGGATGAATCGGGTTTTAGAAAAGGAGTTCGTAAAAACTGTTTTGCAAAAATCAAACTAGAGAAGTTACATACTCCTGAAGTTTTAGGGAGCCTTCTTTCCAATTTTTTTGCCATTCGGCTGATCCATTCGTTCCCACTGTATTGGTGGTAACCAGATATGGATATAAATCTAAGGAAAGAAAGCTACAAACTTTTGTTAAACCAAAGAGCTCTAAATTTTCGCAGACGATATTCGTCCAATCTGAATTCGGTGGTGAAGCCAAATCCCTTAACGTGATTGAGGAAGGAGCATTGCAAAAAAATCCGTCCTCAAACATCCTGTTTACCTGCAAAACCTCCAATTGGTTTGGAGTTTGTTTGCTCTCTCCCAATGCCGATGAAATTTCGAGACTACATACAGAATTGATGGGAAGGATCGAAAACACGGGAAGGTTTGCCCATTCGTAAGAGCCGGCGGAACCCAAAAAAACGACTGAGTTCATTTCTGGATGGGATTCTTTATACTTTAAAAGGCCGAACACAATGTCCAGATTTCCAATACCGAGAGGGTAGACGTGTGGGTACTTTTTCGATTTTTGAAGTTCGGATATTTCTCCTACAAATGCTCCCGCAAATAGACAGGTTTTTGGGTCAATGGGTAGCAAGTCCTAGACTCTCCTCATAACCATGCATTAGATTTAAATTTTGTAATGCCTGACCCGCTGCACCTTTTTGCAAATTGTCTAGTGCCGAAACTATAACTAGATGGTTGTCTCGAATGCGAAAGCTCCAGTCCAGATAGTTGGTATTTTGGACTTTTTTTAATTCAACGTCTTCTGGAGTGTTTAAGAGTCTTAAAAATGTTTCCGAGTCTGTTTTGGATTTGTAGATCTCTCGGATTTCGCTCTCTTTGAGAGTTTTATCGAGTTGTAGGTAGATACTTGTCAGGATTCCTCTGTAGACGGGTAGGAGATGGGGAGTAAATAGGATACCTTTTGATTTCGTTCCGACAAATGCGTATTCGTCGATTTCGGGTTCGTGTTGGTGAGTGATCACTTTGTATGCTCTAAAATTTTCAGCAACGTTTGTATACGCAAATGTGATTTCTTCTGTTCTACCTCCCGCTCCGCTCACTCCAGATTTTGCATCGACAATCGGTGGTGCTATAAAATGATTTCGCAAATTTCCAAGAAGGGCAATAGGAAGAATGGCGCTCGTTGAGAAACAACCAGGATTAGATACAAAATCTGCATTTTTTAATTTTTCCCGGAATAATTCTGGGATTCCGAAAACCACATCATCCATCCACTCAAAGGCTTTGTGTTCAAATTTATATGCTGCTTCGAACTTGGTTTTGTCATGAAGTCGAAAGGAACCAGAAAGATCGATTACCTTGTGGCCCAGTTTTCTAAATTTGGGTGCCATTTCCATAGATGCTTCGTTAGGTGTTGCAAGCACCACTGTTGAACCTTTTGGAACTTCTGCTTCGTGTTTTTGAAATACCAAATTAGGTAGGTGGGAGAGATCCGGAAATACGTCTCGAACGTTTTTACCATTCACCTGGTTTGAGGTAATGTGTATAACTTCAAAATGAGGATGGAAAGCAAGGAGTTTTAAAAGCTCTTTTCCAGTAAGACCGCCTGCACCAATGATTGATATAAAAGTCTTCATAAATAAACCTGGATACAGTCTTTTATGGAAAGGTACACTGTCAAACTGTCTCTCAAATTCTGTCACTTAAAAATGACGAGAATTATAATTTTGGATTCTGCAACTGTTCAGAAATTGCTTTTCTGATTACAAATGGATTCGGATTGACGAAATGAATTTTTAGTCGGGAATTGAGTAGGTAATGAAGAGGAGCTTAAAGTGATACGAAATATTTGGATTCCATTTCTATTTGTATTGGTATCTACCAACTGTAAGGTGAAACCCGAACCCGTGGAAACAGCCTCCCTTGCAGCCCAAACTTTGAAAGGGGAACTCTCGGCAAAATTAAAAGAAAAAATCGTAGAAAGAGGACCAATTGGCGCTATTGGTTTTTGCAATCAGAATGCACTCGCTCTCACGGCGGAAATTTCGAATCGTCTTGGACTCCATATCCGAAGGATATCGAACAAACCAAGAAACCCTGCGAACCAAATGAGTCCAGGCGAGGAAGAGATTTTTGAGTCAATTCGGGAAGAAGGAAAACAAGATTCGCATCGATTGGTTACGACCAGGGAGAACCAGATTGTTTATCTGCCCATTGTTCTATCGGAAAATTGTTTAGTTTGTCATGGGGACAAAGAAACTCAGATTCCAAAAGATGTTCAAAATAAACTTGCTAAACTATACCCTACCGATCAGGCGACGGGTTACAAAGTTGGAGAATTACGAGGGTTATTTCAAGTAACACTCCCCAAAAATTGATTGAATCTTGAATCAAAAAATAGGATCATTTGTTTGGTCAATAATACAGGAAGTTTCATATAACTTCCGATAGATTTCTCGTATTTCTTTAAAGATTAATTTCTGAAGATTTAAAGTATTTTATGATTCGAATTGTAATAGTAGTTGAAAGAAAGGCTGAGGACGGCCTTGGTAAGGGTTCGAATCAGGGAAAGGCCATCCATTTCTTTTTAATTTAAAATCTAAGAACAATACTAGAAAATCAGCGTGTGGTTCTCTTGAGAAAAATCTTCAGTACTGTCATAAAAATGCAAATCAAACTCTAGGGGATATTGATTTAGTAGTTTTTTTGTAAAATCTCTTCGAACTGGAAAGGAGTCTTGCAGCCAAAAAAGAGAGAGTCCGTAATGAATGATTTACATGACGACTTAGGACAGATACTTTTTGATTTAGAAGAAGTGGCTCTCAACCAAATTCAAAAAGAACGGGTTTGAAATCGGATTTTAACCAGATTATCAAAGAGATAACAAACAATGATTTGAGGTATGGAACAGGTGGCATGGAATCTATATTAAAATTAAGATTTGAATCAGATAAAATATTGGTATTTTTTAAATCAAATACGAGTTATACGGAAAGAGTTGATGCTGCGAGACCAGGTCGAGGAAGTGAGACGATCCGAATCCGATTGGCACGTAATGCAGGCATTCTCAAAGAATCGATGAGTAGGGGAATCTTTGAGCTTTACTTGGAATTCTCCAAAAAAAAGTAGTTTTCGCTGGCAGTTAAAATCGTCCACTGGATGGGAAGAGTGAATCAAATCTACAGGAGAAAATTCGATGAGCAATTGGAAAGTATTAGGAATCCAACAGATCGCCATTGGCGGTGAAGACAAATCTAAATTAGCAAAGTTTTGGATCGAACTTATGGGTCTTGAAAAAAAATCTGAGTTTCGTAGTGAAAAGGAAAATGTTGACGAAGACATTCTTTCTATGGGCAAAGGACCATACGCAGTGGAAATTGATATCATGCAACCGATAGATCCCAACAAAAGTCCGAAAGTCCATGATCCAAAACTCAATCATATAGGACTTTGGATTGATAATCTTGCGGTTTGTGTAGAGGAACTTACAAAGAAGGGGGTTCGCTTTACCCCTGGTGGAATACGAAAGGGTGCTGCAGGTTTTGATGTATGTTTTATCCATCCAAAGGGAAATGATGAATTCCCACTTTGCAGCGAAGGCGTATTAGTTGAGTTAGTTCAGGCACCAGCGGATGTGATAAAAGCTTTGGGTTAAGAAATTCGCAAGGATTCACTATAGAGGGGGAACCTTTTCCCCCGGTTTATTCTAGAATTAATGTTCCTGTTTCTGAAATACTTTCCAATCTAGATAGGCGACTGCGGCTAGTGTGGTGGTAATTAAAAACTGAGAGAGGTGGACGACTGTAGCATAGACCAAACCTTCTCCCGGGTCACGACCCAATATTAAAAATCCTGAAATCAGGGCTGCATGAAAGACACCGATACCCGATGGGGCAGATGGAATGGCTACTCCTAGACCTCCTAAGAACATAAAAAGCAAAGTTTCTGGAAATCGAATCGGCATCCCTATCAAGACTCCAGCCAGATAGTAAGAGATCGCATAACCAAATACCCAAGTAGGAATAGAGTATAAGACGGGAATCCTCAGTTTATCACCCTTTAAAAAATTTGAAAATTCGATGAGATGGTGGTCGAATTTTTCTTCGTATAAAGATCTTTTTTTAATAAGGCCAAATAAAAACTGAAAGAAACTACGTAAAGGCTCAAGTGCATATTTGATGATCCCAAGACCGACAAACATAGATATAATGACAGCCGTGGATACAAATAAAAGACTTAGGTTTTTTGTTTGACCAAGTCCCATCGTAAATAAGGCAACTGCACCGAGTAAGACAACCGCCGCTAAATCCATAACTTTTTCGAGGAAAATTCGGGAAAAAAGATGTGTTAGAGGCAATTCGCTATCTTTTTTATTCATAAGTAGCCGAACTACATCGCCGCCACGGGCTGGAAGAATCATATTCAAACCAACGCCAATCATGGACGTTGTGAGTGACTGACGAAAACTGATTTTTTTTTCTAGCAAATAATACCAGCGGATGGAGAAGGGTACAAATGCCCAAAGATTGGATAAAAAGAGGAGGGGCAAAATATACCAGTTGATCTTTCCATTCAGTCTTTCGAATTCATTTATATTGAAATTTTGAGATAAAAAGTAAACCGCAATCCCAGAAATTAAAACTCCAACAAGCCACTTCTTCATTTCATTTTCCTATTTTTTTCTAATTTATCCAGGAGGCCAAGTCAGATTCCGACCACCTAAGAGATGAAAGTGTATATGGTGGACGGTTTGTCCTCCAGAATGACCATTGTTGTTTACTATTCTGTAACCCTTTTCAAATACATTCATCCGTTTCGCCATTTCAGGGATAAGGCGGAAAATTTCAGCAATATAATCCATGTTTGATGCATCGATTTCATTGGTACTCGATATATGGATTTTTGGAATGAGTAGAAGGTGAACAGGAGCTTGAGGTGTGATATCATGAAAGACTAACACTTTGTCATTCTCAAATTCCTTTTTAGCGGGAATCTCGCCTCTAATGATTTTACAAAACAAACAATCTAATTTATCCATTTCGAATCCCTCTTTTGGAAAAAACAAGGCCAGCCGCGCCAAGTGAACCAGAAAAACCACTTCCTACACCAATTTTCAAACGATCATTTAAAATTGGAAAGATCAAACTGCGAATTCTCGATTCTAAATCTACACCGAATTTGTTGTAGGAATTGGTAATTCCACCAACAAATACAACCGCTTCTGGATTGAGTAGGTGGATTGCACCACGGACAGCGTGCGCAAGAGCTAAGGTTCCAAACTTTAAAATTTCAAAAGCGATCGGATCATTTGCATCCAATCTTTCAAAGAATTCCTTAGCATCTTTAAGTTGCGTACCAGTTTTTTCCAAATAACTACCCTTAAATGCCTCTGTAGAAAAATATGCCTCGACACAGCCTCGTTGTCCGCAACCACAGAGACGCCCATCAAAAACGGCTGTTGTGTGGCCAATCTCGATTCCATTTCCTAGGTAACCAGAATAGAGTTTGCCCGCTTCTACAAAACCACCTCCGAGTCCCGTTCCAAGAGTCAGTATAAGCAAGGAAGATGCGGATTGAAAGTTTCCAAAATAAGCTTCGCCTAAGGCTGCACAATTTGCATCATTTTCATAGGAACATGGAATTTTAAATTCTCTTTCCAAAAAATCTTTGATGGGGACATTGTTTATTCCCTTCATATTGGCGCTTGCGATAAAGATCCCTCTTTCGTTATCTAATGGGCCGGGTGAACCAACTCCGATGCCCGTGTAAGATTCGTTATTCTCCCAAACGGCAGAGATTGTAGTTTTTAAAGTATTGAGAAAAGAATCATTGTTAAGATTTTTTGGTGTAGGAGAGACTGCCTTTCGTAGTTCGACTCCCTTTACGTTGTAAACGCCAACTCGAATGCTTCCGCCACCGATATCAACACCGATCGCAAGTCCCTCTTTCATTCGCCTTTGATTACCTGTTCGAATTGTCCATTTTTCATTTCGTAGACTGTTTGCGCATCGAAGGCAAGTTTCATATCGTGAGTTACCAAAATGATGGAGTGGTTTCTTTTGTTATATTCGTTTAATAAAAGTTGCACGAGGTAACTATTTTCGGGATCTAGATCTCCAGATGGTTCGTCTGCAAAAAGAATTGCAGGATCGTTGATCAGTGACCTTGCAATCGATGCTTTTTGAATCTGCCCACCAGACAATTGCCGAGGCAAAAAGTTTTGAATATTCGTTAGTCGAAGGTGTTCTAGAAGATAATCACATTTTCTTTGGTAATCGGCGTTAGAGAATTTTTTTGTAAAGAGTCCTGGAAGAAGTATATTTTCGCGGATGGTCAAATTGGAGACGAGCTCAGAGAATTGAAAGACTAACCCTAAATCATTCGCTCTCATTTCAGAGAGTTCCCTATGAGACATCTGCGAAAGTTTTACTTGGTCGTAGAGAATATCTCCTTCTGAAGCAGACAACATTCCAGTTAGCATAGAGAGAAGAGTTGTTTTTCCACTTCCCGAAGGACCGATGATCGCCACATAGTCACCTTGGTTCACATCGAACGATATGGATCTCACTGCTTCCTCGGAGCCGTAACGTTTGGTTAGATTGTGGACACGGAGTAACACTATTTTTGTCTCCGAATGGATTTGTACGGATCTATGAAAGTGCCAAGCCCGATTGTAGGAAAGCTAACGACAAAGACACCTACCACAAAACAGAATAGGGCTGAGAGTATCGATTTTACTTCTAGGAGCAAAGAGAAACTCGCAGGAGTGGGCAAACTCAGGTTGAGAATCCAGCCAAGAAGGAATCCTGGTAGAAATAATAAGAGTAAAAGCAAAGAGTGGAGCCAGATGCACCCCAAACGGTTTCCACCCACAGCCATCATGATACCCAATTCTCCTAAATTGTGCAAACAATGGAAAAAAAAGAGACTGAGTAGCGCAAATGTACTGAGATAAAAAAGAAATTGGGGAGATTGGTCAAAGGAAACGATACTAGTAAGAGAAATACCGCCAAATAAGTGAAAATGGATTCGAATCGAGAGGAAAAAAACAAAAAAAAGAACTGCTCCTACGAGGCCGTAGGCAAAGGAGAAAAGCCTGTCTCGTGCCAAAATGCGGAAGGCATAGGATATGTAGGTAAGCTGAGTCACTTTAGGGACAGATTACGCAGAATGGCCTTTTTTACCAACTATAAATAGGAATTTAGGAAGTAAGCGAAATTGGTATTTTTTATAATTGTGGGAACTGCCGTAATCCTTCTTGGGTTTCTCCTCACATTCGTGATAGGGGAAAGAAGGGACGGGTATGCCAAAGCACTGAACCTAGCTACCTTAGGAAATTTTTTAGATGCGAGGGCAATCGTTCGGGAAAAACTCGAAGAAGACCACCAAAATCCTTACGGGCATTATGTGATGTCAAAAATATATGCAATGGAAAACGATCCATTGAATGAAGCAAAACATCTTGAAATCATAAAGAAAAACAATCGTTATACGAAAGATATTGACCCAGTAACTATCTCAAACCGCGTCGCAGAAATTTATTATAGCAAAGATTTTTTTGAAGAGTCATTTTTCCATTACCTAGATACAATTCAATCCGACAGGTCTAATCCAGTTGCCTGTATGCGCCTCGGATTTATGGCTTTGGGGCAGAAGGAATTTAGAATCGCAGATCATTTTTTTACAAGGATGCCTGAAGAAAAAATAAATTCTTCTGCCTATTTTATAGCAAAAGGTGTCATTTCTGGTGTGACTGGACAAGGGAAAGAGCGAGAGTATTTTGAAAAAGCATACAAGTTAGAAAAATCACCAGTCTCTGGATTTTTATATGCGGTTTCTTTATCGCGCGAAAACAAACATAAAGAAGCCGTGCAAATCGCAATAAATATTGCGGAACAAATAGATGATGAATATGTTCGTTATACGGTATTTCAGTTTTTGATGACGGAAGCTATCCTTATGCAAAACTACCCTGAAGCCTTGAAGTATGGAAGGCTTTGTATGGAAATGAGTAAATTGAATGGATGGCAAAGTGAAGTCATCGAAAGTAATATCCATTTTGCAATGATATCTGTATATATGGGTAGATGGGAAGATGCATCGGAACCACTGATCGAAGCAGAAGCCGAGAGATTAGATGACCCAGATCTTACAGAACTTGCCAATCTTAAATACAAATTGGAACGTGGATTGGGTACGGTAGAAACACTCACCCAAGAATATGATCTGACACGAGAGTTGAGCCTTCTATCTGTAAATCTATTTCCAAATTCTAGATATTTTGAATTGAGTGGAATGCGATCTTCAAAACCTTTTAATATCAAAGGTTTGGTGGACGAGTCTGGTAAAAAATTAGCTTCCAAATTGAATATGGTGGGTATTGATAAATTCGAAAAATTCATCTCGCTCACAGGCACAAATTTCAAAAACCAAGCAACCCGTATGGCGTTGAGTCTTGGATTTCGAGTCACCAAAGAAATACCAAACCCAGAGGGTGATGGAGTCAATTTACTTACTTCCAGTAAGGAAGATGTCAATAAAAGAGCCTTGTTCCGAGTGAGAAAATGGAAAGATGCTAAGGTTTCGGATGTATTTTTACGCGAGATGGTAAACCAAATGGAAGAGTATGGTGCAACCAAAGGCTTTGTGATTGGAAACTTTGATGTTACCGAAGGTGGAAAAAAAATCATCTCAGCGAGCAATGGTGCTTTAGAAATGTTCAATGGAGATACTTTTGAGGATCTACTTGAAAAGACAATGGCTTAGGATTAGTACTTTTGTTTTTGTAGTCGCAGTCATTCTTCTTCCAGGTTGCCAATTCATTGGTATAAATACAGGAGAAGAAGTAGACAAACGATATTTATACCTAAACTCAACCTGTCCGTTTCCCTACAAGCGAGGTGTCTTATATGGAAATGATCTACGGCCGACAGAGATTGCACCGATTGAATCTCTTTTGAATATTCTTTTAGCAGATATCTGCGAAGGGAAATTGGTTCGACTCACAGAGATTATCGATCCAATACAAGGATTGTATGTAGACGCAAAAGGTTTTTATGCCTATGAGGAAGTCCTCCAGGATCTTGCGAATCCAGAAGGTTATTTCCAAACTTACTATTTTGATCCTCAACTTTTGGCTAAAAGAAAAGGAACTAATAGCTATTTGACTGTTCGCCAGAGTTTGGTTTCCGCTGGAGAAATTTATGCAGACTATTATATCTCTTCAAGAGAAGAAGTCGAGGTCCGTTTGCGATTCTCAGAAAACACCGAGAATGCAGAAAATCTGATCAACTCAAGTTTTTCAAAGAAAAAAGGGAAATGGTATCTACTCCGAATTCTCTAAGACTTACTGCGGTATACCGGTAATTACCTGCTTAACAATTTCTGATGCCGTGAGCTCTGGATTGGATTTTTTTGCGGACTGGACGGATCTTTCTGCCGTTTTTTCATCAAACCCAAGTTGAACAAGTGCAAGAATTGCAAGTCCATCTACTTGGCTACTCATAGGAATTTCCTTGTTTGGATCGCGTAAAAAAGATTCCAACTTTTTTAAATTTTGTTTCATTTCAAAAAGAATTTTTTCGGAAGTTTTTCCTTTAACTTTTGGAATCTTTTCTAAAGTCTTTTTGTCTTCATTTTTTGTGATTTCGTACAAATCGTCCGCTTGGAAAAATGACAAAATTTTTAAGGCGGTGAGTTCACCAATTCCATTCAAAGACTTTAGCATTTGAAACAATTCACGATCTTTGTTTGTCGCAAATCCAAACAGTTTTTGACCTCGATCATTTATAGAGTGAAAGGTATGAATAAAAACTTCTGAACCTACTTTATCTCGAAGCTCCAGGTGTAGAGGAAATGGAACAAGAACATCATATCCAATTCCACCCACCTCAAGTAAAATGCGATCCATATCCAATCTTAATAATTTCCCTCGTAAACTAGCAATCATTAGCTAAACTTCCAAATAGTAGGATCATTTCTGTTTTGCCAAAGTTCTTTGGCTTTTGTGGACCATTTTGTCACCTCTGTTTGAGGAGCCTTCGGATTTGTTTTTTGTTCGGCTGCAACTTCAGCCCTTGTTTTATCCAGGACCTTTATATATTCCGCCGCCTTGGTTTCGTCACCAAGTCTAAGGGATGCAGCCACAATAAGAAAACAGACTTCAAATTCATATACTTTTTCTGTAAAATCTGATAAGTGGAAAACTTCTTCTAAATCGGCAATTGCTTTGGTGATCAGACTCGGGTCCTCAATATGTTTGTACTTCATTTTTAAACAATAGAATCTGAGGTATCTATGTGCACGTTTGATCATGCTGTATTTGATCTTTGCGTGGAGCTCAACCGTTGTTCGATAAATTGCTAAATTTACACTGAGTAGAACTGCATCTTCCGTCCGTGGGTGGGCAAAATGTTCTTCTAAAACTCCAAAACTTTCAAACTGTGCCTTGATCTTTTTGGAATTAGCCTTCCAATAGTTTAATATTCGTTTGTCGGTTTCTGTGTGTCTTTCCGTTCCTGATAAACTATTTACCGAGTTAAAATCCGATTTTGTTGAGCCTGTATAATAACAAATGGGGCAAACCGTAAATTGAAGTTCATTATAATCGACATATTCGTATTTTGGGTTTTCTTCATATATCGGAACTTGAAATAGGTTGTGTTGTATCGGTAGGGTTTTTGATTTTAAGGCATAGTTTTTCACTTTGTCGTAATGGCAAACAGGGCACTCGACCTCGGACGGGAGAATAGGGCTAATCACTCTCTCTGGTATATCTTCCTTACTCACAAATAAAAACTCCTCAGTTTTACCAAATTTACCAAATTGTCATAATAAGGAATAGAATTCTCTTTTCTGGATTAACGTTTTTTTTAAGGTCTACGATATGAAGAATGTTTTGGAAGCTTCTGAGTTTTTATGGAATCTACAATTGGGGGCGGGTGGACATCCTGTTGAAACTGTTATACTCGGAATAAAACCAACGTATTCTTTTGATTTGTATAGACCGAAAGGTAAGTCAAAAGGTACAATTCTTACAATCAACGGACTTGCACCTCTTGGTCCAAAAGACCCTAGGTTTATCAAAGTGAATGAGGCATTTGTAAAACTTGGTTATACAGTTCTCTGTCCATTTCTCGAAGAAATATGTTCCTTTAAAATTTCAAAAAAAAATATCACTGATATAGTAAACGTGATCGAGTTAACGTTTGAAAACGAAGATTTAAATCTACCTAAAAATATTGGAATATTTGCTCCTTCCTTTTCTGGAGGACTTTCTTTGATTGCCGCAACCGATCCAAAAGTTTCAAATTCAATCCAGTCTATGTTACTCGTAGGATCTTATAGCAAAGTAGATGAACTAATAAGATATCTCTTTGAAACACAAGATACGGACGAATATGGTAGACTGATTTTACTTTGGAACTTTATGTTTTTGGGACTCGGGGAACGACCAAAGTTAAAGAAGGCACTTGAATTAACAATTTTAGATAATTACTTCAAACGGAAACCAGGCGAATTCGAATCCTACTGGAACGAATTGGATAGTTTAGATCGTGATATTTATTTAAAAGTAAAAAATGACCCAAAGTTTCGTATGGATGTTTGGGACAAGGTAGTCCAAAATGGTGGTGGGTTTGTTTCTTTATTACAGGATTTGAATGTAACGGGTAAACTTGAACAGCTTTTTTCCCCAGTAGCATTGGTTCACGGAAAAAACGACGATGTTGTGCCCAGTACTCAAAGTAAAACTGTGTACGATGAGTTAAAGGATAAAAAAATTCCTGCTAAACTCTGTATAACAAACTTACTTGGACATGGAGATACTGGTTTTAGCCTAAAAGCTATTTGGGAAATTTTTCCGTTAATTGCAACTTTTGCCTTTTTCTTTAAAAATCTGAAAGAAAAAAGTAGATTGTAAAATCTAAGTTATCCAGTATATTTTCCATCCAATCCCGTCCTGAGGTAGATGTGAATCGAATCCGAAAATCAAAAAATCCAGCACTGGCAGACTACCTCACGCTTGCGGATTTATTTCGAACCTTACCTCATTCCGTTTTGCGAGAGATGATGACATGTACCTCAAGAGAATTCTATACAAGTGGGCAAATTCTCTTTAAGCAAGGTGATGAGGGAAATGATTTATATATTTTATCTGCGGGCAAGTTGCGATACGAAAAATTTGGGAATGACGGTTCCCTTCGGGACATGGGAGAGTTTAAGAGACTAGACCTGATTGGAGAACTAAGTCTATTTACCGGAGAGAAACGATCCGCAACAGTGCGTGCACTTCGTGATTCTGAAGTGATACGAGTGCCAAAAGATTTGGCTCTACCTATCTTGACAAAATATCCAGATACACTCTTACAGATTACAAAAATTATAGCCGAGAGATTGGCGCATGCAAAACTCGATTCCCATACATTTATCACCACCAAACGAACATTTAGTTTTATATCCTCTCTATCTGATGAAAAAGTCTCCTCATTCATCCACCACTTGGGATTGAGTATCCTACCACATGGTTCTTTCTACATTTTGGATGAAAAAACATTTCTGAAAAAAACAGAAGAACTATCAGATTTGGAAGAGAAAGACCGTGAACCTTGGCTCATTCGATTCTTTACAAGTCTGGAGTCGGAATACGATTATGTATTTTTTCTTATTGGTGATGGAGACATCACTTCGCAGTGGGTAGATCGCGCACTCAGACAAGCTGACAGTTTATTGTTTATCAAGGATGCGGAAGATAGTCCGCAATGCATACGTTTGGAATCTAAAATTGCAAAGGAAATCTATCAAGGTAAATCTAAAATCCTGGTGCTCGTACAACCAGACAGGGAGAGAGTCAAAGCTGGCACAATCAACCACTTAAGACAACGAAGGTATGATCGTTTTTTTCATGTGCATCTTGAAAGGCCAGACAGTTGGAATCGACTTGCACGAGGAATCCTTGGCTCAAGCCTTGGACTGGCATTAGGTGGTGGAGCTGCAAAAGGATTTGCGCATCTTGGCGTGCTGCTTGCCTTAGAGGAAAATCAAATTCCTATCGATATGGTAGCTGGAACAAGTGCAGGAGCAATTTTTGCTGCACTCATCGCTATGGGATTCACCGCAAAACATGCAGAAACAGAAGCCAAAAAACTTTGGGTAGATCGAGATATTTTGAATGAATATACCGTACCTGTTTTATCGCTCACTACGGGAAAAAAATATACGGAAACGATACAAAGTTTTTTTGGGGATATACAGATAGAGGATCTTTGGATTCCGTTTTATGCGATTGCCACAGATCTTTCGCATTCAGAAATTGTAGTACTTGAAAGTGGTCCACTTTGGAAAGCGATCCGCGCTACCACTTCCATCCCAGGTGTTGTCCCGCCATTTATGGACGATGGTGTTGTATATGTTGATGGGGGAGTTCTCGATAATGTTCCTGGTCTTCCCCTAAAGGATCGGGGAGCTGGTAAAATTATTGCTGTTGATGTTTTTGGTGATATATATCCGGACCAAGATAAAGAATGGGCGGAATACTTTGATGATAAAAATCCAGGTATTCTTACAAATCCTCTCAGACAAGTAACAAACCTTATCAATTTCAATGCATTTTTAAAGCCAAAATTCCCACCAATTGGTGATATCATTGTCCGTTCGATCTTGGCATCGAGTAGAGAGCGAATTCGTCTGACGGAAAAAAAATCTGATTTGTTTTTACAAATTCCAACGAACAACTTTGGAATTTTGGATTGGTTTGCCTATGACCGGTTAATTGAGTTAGGTTATATTTCTTCCAAGGACAAAATTTCTAAGTTCAAAAATTTAGAATCCAATCAAATCTATAGACCGAACTCTGGTTTAGCCCAAAGTCTAAGGTAGTATACAAGTATGATTCAAAACGTCCTAAAAATTTCCTTTGCCTTGTTTCTCTTCCCGATTCCCGTTTTTACCCAAAACTTAGATACTTTAAATGATCTAACCTATTCAAAACAAGAAAGTCTTTTGATTCGAAATGAGGTGAGAAAAAGTCTTGGTGATAAAGCAAATTCTAAGGAAGTCAGAGAGATCGTTCAAAATCTAAAACCTTGGGCAATGATGGAAGGGCTTCCGCCGCTTGAGTTTGCAAAATCTGTAAAACGATTTTACGAATTACGGGAGTATGGTATTCAGTTCGAGGATGTGGAAGAATTGATTCCATACTTTTATTCTAAAATAGTAAATGAAGAAGATATTGTGTTTCTCTCCCGGTATTTCAAAGAAGCAAATACGGTACATCTCCCCGATGATTTGTTCTACCAAAGTCTCCTTTGGATGGAATCCAAAAAATATGCTGGTCCCAGTATTCTCTTAATTGGAAGGATGGTTCTTTTAGGACATAGGTTTGGTGTTGGTTTCGAAGCAATGTCCAAATCGTTTCTCAAGTACATTCCAAAAAAGGGAAATCAGTTAAACGCAAGTAAGGTGGAAGAAATTTTTGATACCATTTGTGCGGACCAAAAGATTCCTCTTTCAGACAAAAATACAAAAGTAATGCGTTCTGACCTGACTTTATTTTGGAATCATAAAAACGAAAAAAGAGAGTTCATCAAATCAGAAAGGAGAATCCAGGTCACATTAAATGATTTGGGTGAATGGGAGATGGGTGAACGGCCTAAATTAGATCCTTCGATTCTGAGTGAGGTTGTTGTCTCCGTTGACTCTCAAAAGGATTTATCTTCCAATCTAATATCTGTAAGTAAATCATGGGTTGGTGTACCGTATCGCTATGGGGCCATGTCAAGGACAGGAATCGATTGTTCTGGATTGACAACGAATATTTTGATTGATCCAAAAATCGCATATCCGAGAAATAAAATTCCTAGATCCGCAAGAGACCAAGCAACAATGGGTACTAAGGTCGATCAAAAATCGATTCGAATTGGAGATTTGGTTTTTTTCTCCGCATCTCCCAACCAAACAAAAATTACTCATGTAGGATTGAGTTTATTGGATAGACAATTCATTCATGCCTCGACAAGCAGAGGGGTAGTAATCCAGTCATTGGATGAAAAGTGGTGGAAAGACCGCTTTGTAATCGCAAAAAAAATATTTGAGAGAAAGTAAATGGGAAAAAAAGCATTAGTTCTTTCTGGTGGAGGAGCTCGCGGAGCATACCAGGCAGGTGTTGTTAAGTATCTTGAAGAAATTCAATGGAAACCGGATATCATTTGTGGTACATCCGTTGGAGCAATCAATGCAAGTGCTATCGGTTCGGGTATGGATTCAAAAAAGCTGATCGAACTTTGGTTGAATCTGGATAAAAAAAAGATTATGAGGTATTCGATTTGGAATACAATCAAAGGTCTTTTTTCCAAAAAGTTTTATCCACTCGCGGAAACCTTCCCTTTGAAAAAGCTAATATTAGAAAAACTAGATTTTTTAAAATTAAATCAATCTCCGACAAAGGTAGTCGTTTCTGCCGTAAATTTAATTACTTCAGAACTTCGATTTTTTGAGAATCCTGACTTGCGAATTGAACATATTTTGGCTTCCAGTGCAATTCCAATTGTCTTTCCTTGGCAGATCATTGATGGGGAACCTTATTGGGATGGAGGGGTCATGGCCAATACACCGATTCTACCAGCTCTTACTCACAATGCTACGGAGATACTAGTCGTTCTTTTGAGTCCAGTTGGTGGTAGTTTGAGTCTTTCTCCTCCACAAACGAAAGATGAAGCCTTGGAGCGACTTTTCGAATTGTATCTTTTAGGCTCTTACCGAAGCATTCAGCAGGGTCTAGAGTATAGAAAAGAGGTGATGTCTGGTCTCACACCAATTGAAAATTTTCTGATTGGTTTTCGCACTCAGTTCAAACATGCAAAAATTAATGTTATAGCACCTAAACAGATGTTAGGTCTAGGAAGTATTTTGAATTTTTCCAAGGACCAAGCGCAAATTCTTGTGAACCGTGGTTATGCAGATGCTAAAGAGTACTTTCAGAAAAAAAAGTGAATTTTGTTCTTTAGGATTATATGACCATACAAATGAATGGTATTTCGTTTGTCGCACCCTTAAAGGATTTCAAATATT
Source organism: Leptospira sp. (assembly GCA_027533185.1). Classification (GTDB taxonomy): domain Bacteria; phylum Spirochaetota; class Leptospiria; order Leptospirales; family Leptospiraceae; genus Leptospira_A. The sequence continues at coordinate 154,804 of JAPZTS010000004.1, forward strand.
TCCTTCAAGTCTCGGATCGATTTTCTACTTTCAAATGTAAAAGCTAAATAAACAACTCCATACAAGATACAAAACATTCCGAAGGGAATAAAGATCAAAAAATGAAATGTCAGCGTTAGAATACTATTGACCAGAAATCCCAAAAATACAGTTAGAACCATTACAAACCAAAGGAACAAGAAGACTTTTACGAAACTGTTCATCTGCATTTCGATATGAATCTTCGTGCAGTCTAAACTACTCTCAAAGGCACCTGTAATCGTTGGTAAAAAAGAGTTTCGATAGTAAATGATTCGTTTTATTTGAAATTGATTGCCGTCAATTTGCCCCTCATATTTTTTTTCAGTTTTTTTTCTCAGGAATTTATCAAGGAAGGTTCGTTCGAAAGATAGAACCTTAGACATATTTTGAACCAACTCATGTATAGACTTTTGACTTGTGATCGTAAGTTTTTCAGAGGGAAGAAATTGAAATCTAGAAACTAACTTGCTTAACATAACATTAAAAATATACTTTTAGATTGAAGTCTCAAATCCTGAAACAAAAAATATATATTGCCTCGCGTTTATTTAATTTTCCCTTGATTAAAGGAAACACTCAAACTTGTGTTATATAGAAAGGAGAAAAATGATGATGTCCATTTGTTTGAGAGCAAGGATAGCAATTTTATGATTCTTTTCTTTATTTTCGTGCCAGGAAAGCCAAAATGATAATTTTGTTAAAAATGTCTTAATATCTGTCTTTCTCAGGGATTACTTTGGAGATATTTATCCAAAATTTGGTGAAATTTATGATTTAGAAAATGATCGGCATTTAACCACTTAAAATTTAATGGATCACTGGAGAATCAATTCAGACATGAGAGATATTTACGGCAGTGTTCTTATTACTGGCGGTTAGAATAGAGTTATAGGTGGTCAACTAAAGGCTTCATATTTGTATGATCAATTGAGTAACATGTTTGAAAAAACTAGGGACATGATATCGCCTCGTGTTGCGCATGCGAGCGGTAAAATATCTGATAAAAAAATACTAATCTTTGGAGGCCATTCGTATCCAAACTATGTTCCAGAAATAGAAATTTTTAATCCAGTGTCATGGTTAGCATCGTTACTGATAATTTGTCAAAACCTCAAATTGATTTCACATTTCACAAAGTTAGCGATGGGCGTATCTTTCTCATCGGAGGATTTTATAACCAGCTAAATTGGACTATGGTATGGTCTCCAGCAATTTAAATGGATATCAGTTCTGTATTTTTTGCCAATCAGTTCTTTTTAATGCAAGGTTTATCGTAACAGGAGGGAATACATCATTAGGAGCTAGTAATACAACGACTCAAATTAGTTCTATTGACTATACTCTTAGTAAGAAAAAAAATAGGAATGCCGAAAGAACTATGCACCGTGCAAGCAAGTTGAATGAAAAAGAAATGTTCCTTATTGGAGGGTCGAAACGAATTGTTGTGCCTTAGATTTAAAATCCGCTATTGAGTTTACATGCTAACTCATCACACCTTCTTAAGCACTCCGCTCTAAGATACCCTTGAGAAAAACTTCTGGAAAATCCAGGTTTTAACAGAATTTCAGGACAATTTGCTCTACATTTGGTTTTTTCTTTACATTCGGAAGCATTGTATCCTGGTGTTTGGTTGAGATAAAAAGGATGAATGCCTTTATTTGGATCAAACTCTTTATTCGGGCTACTTTTAATCGAGGTTATACTAACCACCAATACTACAGTGAAAATATCCAAGTATCTCATCGCTTTCATTCTAAAATTACTATACTAATAGCAAACAGATTCTTATCCCAAGTCAAAAAGAGAAAGAGAAAATAACGATTCAATATCAGATTTTCGCAACAAACTTAGTTCTTTACGCTTAAGTTAAATCTATTTCCTTAAAACTGGCTGAAAATATTACAACAATTATCTACTACAATTCCATAAAACTCTTATCTAGAAATTTGGATTGAGTTTGAGGACCTTCAGTCCTCGAAGGGTAGGTCTAATTTCTATCCCTTGCCCTAGGGGGAATCGCCCTCTCCGCTGCCAACACATCCTGTGTTGTCTACGCTCCGAGGCACGGTTTTGTTCTCCCTACGCCTTCGTGGCTACGGGACAAAAACACTCGTTCCCTATGGGTCACTCATATTTTTGATCGCAAAGCTGTTCGATTCCCAATGGATTGAGTTTGTGGACATTCTGTCCAGGATTGGAAGGGTTAGGTTGACTCTTTGCCCTAGGAGGGAATCGAACCCCCACTGTCGGTTCCGAAGACCGATGTTCTATCCGTTGAACTACCAGGGCAATTTGTAAGTAAGGTCAGGTTATGGGGGCAGGGTCCTCAGGCAATAGATTTTTTTGGCAAAGTTTGTGCCAGTTTTAGAATGCTAAAAAGTAAAACTAAGCCCCAGGCTAGAAGCAGCAAACGAAGAGTCGTTAGGATCCAATACAAAGGTCTTGGTTTGCCAGGAACTAGAAAAACGGTCAGGTCGTTTACTGTGTTGATACTCACATCTGGAATATTCTTTTTTAAGGTGTCGAAAGTCTTTCTAAAATCACCCAAACGTAAGGATGTGTCGATCGTTGGGTCGTTCGTGTATCGCAAAGTACCTTCATCTCCATAAGCATAGAATAAGGTATCAAATCCAATAAAGTTTGGATCTACAGAATAGGAGCCTGGTTCGTTGCGAATGAAAAACGTACAGACTAAGTCACCGAAAGGAAATGATGGAATTTGACCTTCTTGTCTGAACTTCTCCCTACTGAATCCATCTTCGTAAAAGTCGGAAAAGTCTCCCATCTGGTAGATGGCTAATTCGTTTTCTGTCAGTAAAACTCCACCTAAATTGGGAAAGGTTTCGAATTCAGCCTGTAGTTTTTCTTTCAGTTCGGGCTTTGATACAGAAGAACCTGATTCGACTCGATGGGTTTTCAATATATCTTTGATCTTTGTTCTTAAGGAACGGATTTCATCCCAGTTTTTTTCCTCAATTCGTTTTAAGATTTCAGACTGTTCCGTGGTATTTGGCTCGTCCCAAAACAAGTCCCAAGCTTCGATTGCAGGCTGGAACAGCTCGGAAGTCGGAGTTTCAGAATAAAGTTTCCCCGTATTTGCGACAAAGCTAAGGCCCAAAAGAAAAAAAATGGTTCTCATAGTTTCATCTATCGGCCAAATCTTTCCGAATGATGAATTGTCCCATTTGTGATGAACACAAAAACCTAGAATCGCCTCTTTGGGAATCCGAATCTTGGATCCTCCGACCTGCGGGAAAAAACCTAAATGGATATCTTTATTTGGAAACAAGAACCCATGTCGAGTCTTGGGGGGAATTGAGTCTAGACCAACTCAAAGAATATGGGGCAGCTTTATTTTTTGCCTTTCAAAACATAAAAAAATTAAATCCAGAAAAGATTTACCAAGTAGCCCTCAGTGAAAAAGTTCCGCACCTTCACCTCCATTTGGTCCCTCGGTATGCTGATCATTCCAAAGGACTTGATCATCTAACTATTGCTCTAGGCGAAGGCTTCCCTGGGGTTTGAAGTTTTATGTATAAAGTACAAAAACCATTATACGGCAACCAAGATTTAGAAAGTTTGCAGGAAAGACTGTTTTTATTGCAAAAAGAAAGTTTTGACCAGGGTTATGCTCATGTATTTTTAATGGAAGGTTGGGCATCGAGTGGGAAAGGTTCTATTTTGCAAAATCTAACGGTTCGACTGGACCCACGTAAATTTAAAGTATATTCGCCTTACGTACACCAGTCGGAAGATAGGGGATATCCATTCCTTTGGAATTTTTGGAGGGTGTTGCCGAGATACGGTGAAATGCTTTTTTATTTGAATACCTATTACAGTCGATTGGCCTATTTACAAAGCAAAGGGAAAATTTCTAAATTAGAATGCAACCAACGACTTGTTTCCATACTAAACACAGAGAGAATTTTATCGAAGGATAAAATTTTGGTTCATAAATTTTTTATCCATCTCTCTAAAAAAGAACAAAAAAAGAGATTCAAAATATCAAGGATAGAAAAGCGAGACTGGGAATTTTCACCGTATGACAAAGATCAGTGGAAACATTACGATCGATATCAAAATATTTTTGAAACTCTTTTGCTTGCAAGTACGACCTCTGACTCGCCTTGGCAAATTCTTTACAACGATAAAAAAGAAGACGTAAAGTTACTTATTTTCGAATCCATCGTTCACAAATTAGAGAATATACTTGGTTTTGATTCCAAGGAACGACTTTCCAAGATGAATGCTTTGGAGTTGATTCCATGAAACATTTGATTTCAGACTCAAGTCACAATCTAGACCTCCGGAAAGTAGATCTAAACCAAACTTTAGAGCTAACTCTTTACAAAGACAAAATGAAAGAGTTAAAATCTAGGTTACGAACTTTGACCTTCCAGGCAAAGGTTCATCAAAGACCGATTATTTTAGTCTTTGAAGGTTGGGATGCGGCAGGTAAGGGAGGGGCAATTCGAAGGCTCACTCAAGAGATAGATCCACGATTGTTTGAGGTTCATAATATTGCAGCACCAAACGAAGAAGAAAAGAAACACCACTACCTTTGGAGGTTTTGGAATCGAATTCCCGTAAAGGGTCATGTTGGAATCTTTGACAGGTCCTGGTATGGTCGTGTTCTGGTTGAGAGAGTAGAGGGATTTGCAAAGGATTCAGAGTGGACAAGGGCTTATGAAGAGATTTTTTTATTTGAAGAACAACTCGTGAGTTTTGGAGCCATCCTCATTAAATTTTGGCTTCACATTTCAAAAGAAGAACAACTAAGACGGTTTGAAACTCGTGAAAACGACCCACTCAAACGTTGGAAACTAACGGAAGAAGATTGGCGCAACAGAGATAAATGGGACAACTATGTGGATGCCGCCAATCAAATGTTTCAAAAAACGGATTCCCCGAAAGCACCTTGGATCGTAGTTCCTGCGAATGACAAATACTTTGCGAGAAAAAAAGTTTTGGAAACAATAGTCAGAAAGTTAGAATTTGAATTCTAACGATAAGGCTTTTGCCTGATTTCGAACGTGTATATTTTATCTAAGGACTCAAGTACCACTTGGGAATAAAATCCCAAGTCCAGAGCTCGAAACCTAGATCGAAAAAATGAGTAGTCTTCATCAAAGACTTCTTTTCTGCAATCAGGTAGCAGTTCTCTAAGTTTATTTTTAGAAATGGAGTGGTATAAAAATCCCTTCGATTCTCTTGGAATTTGCCTTTTCTCCCAAAGGATCGGTTCGCTGAAGCACAAAACGCCTGTTTTTGTTTTGATTCGAAATTCAGCTTTCCAATCTTCCAGTGGAACAGACATAGGTTTTGATGTATTGTTATCGATAAAAAGAAAATAACCTTGGTATAAATCGTCCTCTTCTCTAGAAAGACTGAGGTAGGTTGAGTGACCATCTACGATTTGTTTTTCGGACTGAGTTCGATCTCCAAAAGTGCCAGGGTTTAACGCTCGAAACCCAATATAAAAAATTAGAATAATTAAGACCAAATCTAAGATGAGAACAAATTGTCTGTATCTACTTTTTTTAGTGGTTTTTCCTATGTTTTTCAAATATTCCCGGAATTCTTCCGGGGATCTGGAGTGATATCCTTTCCCCATCAAACAACTCCTTTGAAAAATTCTAAGATATTTCCAGCTGTTGGATTTGTAATATCCATTTCTCTTACGCCGTCAAACAGACTTAAAGCTAAATATACAGACTCAGTCAGCGGTTCACCGGTAGATATGTATCTTGCCACAATTCCTGTTAACAAATCGCCAGTTCCCATTGTCGCAAGTTTTGGATTTGGAGATTCAAAGACAAAACACTCTCTACTTTTTGTACAATATATACTAATGTGCGACTTAACTAATATATTCACCTGCCATTCGGAACATATGTGGCAAATATCGTCATAGACATCTTGGATACGACTGTAAGATTTATTTGTTATCTTTGAAAATTCTCCCAGATGGGGTGTCAAAAGGGTTTCTCTTGCGGTCGGCAATCTCTTTCTAGAATTTGGAATGGCTCCGGCATCCAAAATTAAAGTTTTGTTTCCTAAATCCAAGTTATCCGAAAAGTCTTCTGGATTTTCTGTTAGACCAGGACCACAAACAAGGACGGAGACTTTTTCCAGAAACGAATCTTTGATACATTCAGAAAAGGAAACGGATGCGGCCATTCGAGAAAGATCCTTGGAAAGAGTTAATTTCTGGATTTGAGAAGATGGGGATCCAATTTTTGTAATCCCTCCACCGAGTGTGGAAAAAATTTTTTCGGATAGTAGAATGGCCCCTTCCATCCCTTCTTTTCCACCATAAAACATTGCTGATCCCGATTTGTATTTATGGGCATTTAACTTGCGTTTCAGTTTTTCTTTTGCTTGCTTGTGGTCCGGTTCCCAAATAAACTTTTGTTGGAAGTTTAGCTTTGATATATGGGAACGAACGGGAAATCCAATACTTTCATAATAGCGAGGAGTGGGTTCTTCGGAGTCTGGATTTTGATAACCTATATTCTCCCATTTTCGTGTTCCTAACTCTTCGATGGAATCTGCTTGGATACAAATGGTATCCATTCCAGAAATAAAACCACTTGGAGTATCAAGGGAGATCGTATAAAAGATTTCTTTTTTCTGGTTACACAACTCAATAATCGATGTTAGCTGTGTATCTAGAGGTGGATTAAATCCAATTCCTAGTAGAGCATCCACAAGCAAAACAGAATCCTTCGTTTTTGTTTTAAGATAGGAAGAAAGTTCGCTAATACTACCAATTGGGACACCTACTTTTTTACAAAGTGATTCATGAAATATTCCAGCATTTTTTTTGTTAGGTGCAGTTTGAAAAACCTGAACAGAATGACCTTCTTGGAAGAGTATTTGTGCAAGGGCATATCCATCTCCGCCATTCCCGCCTGTGCCTACAAGGACTAAGATGGTTTCAGCGGTTTCCCATAAATCCTCATTGGCATGAAACACGGATAATGCGGCTGAGCCCATAAGAGCGATTTCAGGAATTCCCAATTCCTCCGTTGAAAGCCTGTCGATATGTTTGGCTTCTGCGTTAGTAAAAATGGGATGGAATCGCATCAAATCCAACGGTAGATTTCCAGCGCACCTTGGCGTATGCGCACTGAAAAGATTGTGTCAAAAAGATCCGTATAAGTTTCTCTCCACTGACCTCTCGGAGGAGAAAAGGGGAGTCGTTTGTTGTTTGTATGGTTCCCAGTTTTATCGTGCACTTGCAAACGAATGGAGTTTCCACCATCTTCCGTTTCCCAAATATAAAAATCTTGATTGTTCCGAATGGAAAATAGAATCTCAGATGGGTCTTGGATTTCTTTGATGAATTCAGACGATTTTGAATCGAACTGGTATCGATAAATCCGTCGGAATTTAAACCGTTTGTCTTTTTTGGAGAAGTAGCTAAACGATCCCAAAACATAATCTCCGTCTGGGTGGGGTAGGAGTTTGTCCAACGTTATATCAAACTCTTTTGCCTCTGGACTAGAGAAGACGTCCAAAGTCGATTCTTTCAGATTTCCTTTCAGCTCACCATCTTCATAAAAGGTCAGTCTCATCTCTTCCGCTGTGCGGTGGTAGACAAAGAGTTTGTCCCCATCTCCAGGTGCGATGTATTCAATGTAACGGAATGGCTCTGTGTTTTTTCCGGAGGCACCGAGCATAAAGCGGACCACACCTTTTTGGCTGATCTGCACTAAGAAGGAGGGGAGAATGGTTGATCCTTGCGTAGAAAAGGCTCCACTGTACGACTTGTAAAGTGTTTCTGTGCCGGGTGGAAGTTCCATTCCTTTGCTCGAGATTCGGTTCTGGACAATCAAATCTCCGTCCTCGTTCATCGCTACAAGTCCAATCCCTCCAAACCGGAACGGATAGTGCGGGATTCCTCCTTGCGGTTTGTAATCGGGGCTTCCGAGGGTTGCATCGAGTCGTCCGTTGCGGTCAAAGAGCTTTACTAAGGATTGTCTCGAATCTGCAACCGCAGTGATATTGGAGGAGGAAGGTATAAAAAGAGGGACATTGGTCAGAACTTGGTTGACCACAACTCCTTCGAAGGCCTCGGGTGTGTTGCCGAGAGGGATTCGGAATAGAATTTCTTCCTTTAAGTTCTCGACACGGAACCGTAGGCAGGTGATACTTAGAAACAAGATTGGTAGTAAGAAGGCTTTTCTTCGCATGGCGCAACTTCCATTCCCTAATTTTTTATTTACAGGACAACTCCCTTTTCCTAAGTTGACAAGTGACAGGTCGATTTTTGACATGTCTTGGGTCTCTTATTAAGGATTCGTCGAGAATCTTTTGGAAATGGTTTGGCATATACCGAGGAAAACATCAGAGAACTGTTAGATCGAGTTCTCGAACCACCTCTAGCGCTTTTTTCGCTCCAGATACAGAATCGGAAAAACCACGCCCTCATTGAGATAACGCTTGATCACCTTACAAGTAAAACTGGATCCGCCAGTTTGGAAGATTGTGAGTTGGTATCTAAGAGACTCAAAGAGGAGTTGGATCTATCCGGAGAGGAATTTGATTTCACTCTTCAAGTATCTTCGGCTGGCGCAGAGCGTATCTTACGACTGCCCGAGGATTTGGATCGCTTCCAGGGGCTCTTAGCAAAACTAGAAGTTCAATCGGAAGACGGAAATTGGGACAAACGAATTTTTCGTTTGGGACCGAGAGAGGGGGATTCTGTCAATTTGACTTTATATGATCGTAAAGCCAAACAAAAGAGGAATCCAAAACTGATCTCACTCCCCATTGGAAAAATTCGGAAGGGAAATTTGTATTTAGAAGTTTAATATGGCTACAAAACAAGCAACGAAAGAAATTGGGCTATTCGAAGCCATCCAACAATTCTGTCAGGACAAATCCCTGGACAGAGAGCTCGTGCTCGGAGTGATCCGAGATTCTCTTCTCACCGCCTATCGAAAGAAAGTCGGTCTCGAAGCAGAAAACGATGACCGATGCCAAGTTGAATTTGGCCAAGAGAATAAAAACGAAATCGTTGTCTCTGTTGCAAAAGATGTAGTTGCTGAAAAATCAGAAAATCCACTTGAGATTTCACTCGAAGAAGCAAAAAAGATCGATCCTCATGCCGAGATCGGTGGCCGGGTTCGGGTCTTTGAAAAACCGCAGGACCTTTCCCGGGTTCTTTCCAGTCAGGCGAAACAAATGGTCTTCCAAAGACTTCGCGATATGGAAAAGGAACTTTTGTTCCAAGAATATAAATCCAAAGAAGGGGAGCTTACTCACGGTTACTTCCAACGCTGGAAAAAAGATATCATGAGCATTGATCTCGGAAAAGTCGAAGGGATCATGTTAAAAAAAGACCAAAACCCTGGAGAAAAATACAGACAGGGTGACCGTCTCAAAGCAATTATTTCTCGCGTGGAAATTCGGCCAAGAGAGCCAATGCCAGTTATTACACTTTCCCGAGCTTCCGGTGATTTTGTAAAAAAACTATTCGAAATGGAAATTCCAGAAGTTTACGATGGGATCGTTGAAATCCGGGATGTTGCAAGAATCCCATCTTACAGAACCAAGGTGGTAGTAACAACTAGCAAATCGGATGTGGATCCAGTCGGAGCCTGTGTTGGTATGAAAGGTGTTCGGATCCAAGCGATTGTCCGCGAGCTTGGAAATGAACGAATTGATATTGTTCTCCATTCAGATGAACCAAGTGTTTTTATTGCAAATGCAATTTCTCCCGCAAAACCTGTAGAAGTCCATGTGGACAAAAAGAGAGGGGATGCACTTGTCATTGTACCGGATGAATCTTTGTCCCTTGCCATTGGTATCAATGGATCCAATGTTAAATTGGTCTCTCAGCTATCAGGCTTTAAGATTGATATCAAAACTGTATCTCAATACAACCAAGAGCTTGCCTCCCCAGAAGCGAGGGAGAAATTAGATCGCCTGTTCAATGCCCAACAAGAGGCAATGGAAGGCGCAGAAGAAGATTCGGAAGGAAGCGATGAAGATGACAGCGATTACACTCCGCTTTCAGAAATACCAGGACTCACTCCAAGAATCGTAGGACTTTTGGAAGCCGGTGGAATAAAAAATGTAGAAACCTTACTCGAGTTTAGTCCCGAAGAACTTTCTGCAATTGGTGGAATAGGAAGAACTACTGCAGATCAAATCTTACGTTTGTTAAGAGAGTCGATCGAATGGGTGGAAGAGGGTTAAGAGTAAGGAAATTATGGAAGAGCAAAAGTCGATAAAAGAAACCCTCCAGCAAGGTGCAAGTGGCGATAAGACCAAAAAGAAGTTGGTCATAAAAAAGAAAGCTACTAGTTCCGATGAAAAAAAAGAAGCAAGTTCCCAACAAAGTAATGCTCAAGAGAGCAAACCATCTCTTCCCGAAAAGAAAAAAGACCTAACAGAATTAGTACGAGAAGAAGTAAAACGGCAAGGAATGACTGGTGGCTCAGGTCCACAGGCTCCTTCGCAAGCATCACCGATCGTATCAAGACCAGAACGAAAACTGGAAGTTCCATTGGAACAAGAAAGACAGCCTTTAGACCGTAAGCCAGAATCCATTCTTTCTGGAGATACTTCCTCACCTAACTATCGTTCGGATGAAAGAAAAGGCCAAGGCGGTAATCAAGGTTACTTCAAAAAAGAAGATCGCAATCCTATCGTTTCAAGACCTCAAAACCAAAGACCACCTAGACCTGAGGGCCAAGGCAGTGGTGGTTACCAAGGCAATCGCGGCCCAGGCCAAGGTGGTGGTGGTTACCAAGGCAATCGTGGTCCCGGCCAAGGTGGTGGTGGTTACCAAGGGAATCGTGGTCCCGGCCAAGGTGGTGGTGGCTACCAAGGGAATCGTGGTCCTGGACAGGGTGGCGGTACAGGCTACCAAGGGAATCGTGGTCCTGGACAGGGTGGTGGCACTGGCTACCAAGGGAATCGTGGTCCTGGACAGGGTGGTGGCACTGGCTACCAAGGGAATCGTGGTCCTGGACAGGGTGGTGGCACTGGTTACCAAGGGAACAGGGGAGCTAGACCCATCGGTCAAGGCGGTGGACCTGGTGCAAAACCTATAGGTGAATCACCGTTTGGTGGTGCAGGAGCTCCTCCCGGCGCTGGTGGAAGTACCGGCAAAAAGAAAGTATTTGATAAAGAAAAAGGTGGCCGAGAGGAAAACGAAAACACAAAGTTTTTTAAACAGAGTTTTCGAAAGCAAAAAGCCCAAGCCGCAGCTCTCGCAGCTGTACCTAAAGAGATTTCTATTTTAGAAAATATCCAAGTTGGTGAGATTGCAAAAAAATTAAATCTCAAACCTGGTGATGTCATCGCCAAACTTATGAAAATGGGTATGATGGTGACAATCAACAATGTAATCGACGCAGAAACAGCTACGATCCTTGCGGATGATTACGGCTGTAAGGTGAAGATTGTTTCTCTCTACGACGAAACGGTAATCGAAGAAGAAAAAGAGTCGGAAGAGGATTATATCACAAGACCTCCTGTTGTTACCATTATGGGTCACGTAGATCATGGTAAAACAAAACTTCTCGATACGATTCGATCCTCTCGGGTCGCAGAAGGAGAGTCGGGTGGAATCACTCAGCATATTGGTGCCTACCAAGTAGAAACCAATCGTGGTAAGATTGCTTTTTTAGATACGCCAGGTCACGAAGCATTTACTTCCATGCGAGCTCGAGGTGCCTCCGTTACCGATATCGTAGTTCTCGTTGTTGCAGCCGACGATGGTGTGATGCCACAAACTTTGGAAGCAATCAACCATGCTAAAGAAGCTGAGGTTCCCATCATTGTTGCGGTAAACAAAATTGATCTACCTGCAGCAAACCCTGAAAAGGTTCGTCAGGAGCTAGCAAACTACGGACTCCAACCAGAAGAATGGGGTGGAACAACAATCTTCTGTGATATATCAGCAAAAAATAATATTGGAATCGATAAACTCCTTGAGATGATCCTCATCCAGGCAGAGCTTCTCGACCACAAAGCCAATCCAAAACGTCGAGCAAAAGGTACTATCGTGGAAGCCAAACTCGATCCAGGTCGTGGTGCGGTGGCAACTGTCCTTATCCAGAATGGAACTCTCCGCGTGGGGGACGCCTTTGTTGCAGGTGTTCATGCAGGACGTGTGCGGGCGATGTACAATGACCTAGGTCAGTCGATCAAAGAGGCAGGACCTTCTTATCCTGCTCTTGTTACAGGTCTAGATGGAGTACCGGATGCGGGAGCTCCTTTTGATGTGGTTGTGGATGACAAAGAGGCTCGTGGGATTTCTCATAGCCGTCAAGAATATGAAAGACTTGGTCAATCTAAGAATGCGGCTACTCGTGTAACGCTTGATAATATGAGTGAGATCATCAAACAAGGTGCTCTCAAAGAACTTAAAGTCATTATCAAAGCTGACGTTCGTGGTTCTACCGAAGCAGTGAAAGAAGCCTTAGAAAAACTCTCCACACCAGACGTTCGACTCAATGTAATCCATGCGGGAACGGGTGCGATTGTAGATTCAGATATCATCTTGGCATCTGCATCCAATGCGATTGTGATTGGATTCCACACTAGGGCAAATCCAAAGACAGTGTCGCTTGCAGAGAAGGAAAAAGTAGAAATCAAATACTATAGCATCATCTATGATGTGGTAAATGAAGTCAAAGCTTCCATGGAAGGAATGTTAGAACCTGAAAAAGTGGAGAATATCATCGGTAAGGTGGAAATCCGAGATGTGTTCAAGATTTCCAAGGTTGGAAACATCGCTGGTTGTATGGTTAAATCTGGAAAGGTTACCAAAAACGGAAACGTTCGTGTAGTTTCAAGCAAATCCGGTGAAATTCTTTGGGAAGGCAAAATCAAAAACCTCAAACGTATGAAGGACGATGTCGCCGATGTTCTCACTGGTTTTGAGTGTGGTATCTTACTCGATGGATTCAACGAGTTCGAAGTTGGAGATGAGATCGAAGTATACGAGATTCGAGAGATTGCTCGTAAACTGTAAGGTAATTGGATGAACCCGGTTCGAAAGAAGAAACTCGAATCCGAGATCATTCGTTTGCTCTCACTTGCGATTCTGGAAGGTAAGGTAAAGGACCCAAGGGTTTTTTTACCAAGCTTTCACAGAATTGAACTAACCGATGACCTCAAACATGCAAAGATTTATTTTACGGCTCTCTGTAACAACAATGAACGTAAAAAACTGACTCAAGGTCTTGTCTCGTCGGCAGGCTTTTTGTCCAGTCTTGTCGGAAAAAATTTACACTTACATACGAACCCACGATTCAGTTTTGTTTGGGACAACAATTACATCAAGAGTTTGGATGTGATTCGTCTGATTGATGAATCCAAACCAAAAACTTTGTTCGAAGAACTACATCCAGACGTAGACACCGAAAGCAAATCGGAATCCGACGAATCGGCTTGATTTAGGGATATTTTTTTGGACCCGAGGTCAGGCTATCTTTTTGTCTATAAACCTCCGGGGATTACCAGTAGTGATTTGGTATTAACTCTCAAACGAAAATTAAAAACCAAAGCCATTGGTCATACTGGCACCTTAGATCGGTTTGCAGAGGGACTTTTGATTCTTCCGATTTGTGATTATACTTCCTTTTCTCAAGTTTTTCTTGGTTTGGATAAAACCTACTATGCGGAAGTTCTTGTCGGCAAACGAACAGACTCAGGTGATCCCGACGGTGTGGTTGAGATAGATTCCGTCGAAGAGAGTTTAGAGATTTTTCAGTCTAAGTTCACAATACAGGAGTTAGAACAGGAATTACGCAATCTAGAAAAGATCACACAACAATCTGCCCCTAAAATCTCCGCTCTTAAAGTTGGGGGAAAAAGGCAGTCTGATCTTGTGCGGATGGGTGTGGAAGTCGAAGAAAAAATCAGATCGATTCGGATCTATTCGGTTTCCAGTGTGGCAAAAGAAGAATTTGGGTTTTCGTTTCGGGTTCACGTAAGCTCAGGGACGTACATTCGGAAGATGATTCTGGACCTTTCCGGCCAATGGGGAATCCCCCTAACTCTCCAAAGACTGGTCCGCGAGCGAATTGCAAACTACGATCTTTCATTTGCCACTCATTTGGATTCCGTGGATCTTTCCCAAGTCAAATCCTGGAAAGAAATCTTACCTTTGCCGTATCGAAAAGTGGAACCGTCCGAAAAAAAGGGAATCCTGCACGGGGGGTATGTTTGGGACAAATTGCCGAACGCAAGCGATTTAGGTTTTTATCTCGTAGACGAGGATGGGGAAACCCTCCTTGCTTGGTGCACCAGGAAGGGAAAGCCAGACCATTTGCCCTATCGATACAGAAAAGTATTTTTTGATCCCCATCAAAAAATTATGTTTTCTAAATAAGGTGATTTTAGATTTTGGAAGAAATATGATCACCAAAGAACAAAAACAGCAGATCATTGCTACATTCGGTAGCAAACCAAACGACTCCGGTTCTGCAGAAGTACAAATCGCCCTACTTGACGCACGTATCAAAGACCTTACAGAACACTTCAAAGTGAACAAAAAGGATTTCCATTCCCGTCGTGGCCTAATTGCCCTTGTAAACCAGAGAAAACGACTTTTGGAATATCTAAAAAAGTCCAATACCGATAATTACAAAAAGATCATCGAAAAACTCGGGCTTAGGAAGTAGTTCCTATGGCAACAGAAATTACGTCTACTTGGGGTCGAGACTCGATCACCCTGGAGACCGGCAAGTGGGCCAAACAAGCCCACGGAGCGGTCGTGTACAAAACTGGAAACTTAGTCCTTCTGGCAACCGTTTGCGCAGCGGATGAACCAAAAGATGGCCAAGATTTTTTCCCCCTTACTTGCGAATATACCGAAAAAGCATACTCAGTAGGTCGTTTCCCTGGCGGTTACTTCAAACGCGAAGCCAAACCTGCAGAACATGAAGTTTTACTCTCTCGAATCATCGATAGACCCATTCGACCTATGTTTCCTGAAGGTTACTTTTCGGAAGTACAACTTCTGGTTCAGGTTCTATCAGCAGACAAACAAGTTTCTGTTGCAGGTCACGCCATCTCTGCAGCTTCTGCAGCCCTGGCAGTCTCCAATATCCCGTTTGCAGGCCCAATTGCGGGTGCAAGGATCGGAAGAATAGGCGGAGAGTTTATCCTCAATCCAACAAACGAAGAGATAACAAAATCTGATTTGGACTTAATTGTGGCTGGAACTAAGGATGCTATCGTAATGATCGAAGGGGAAGCAAACGAAATCTCCAAAGATGATATGATGGCAGCGCTACGGTTTGCGCAAGGCCACTTGAAGGCAGCGGTAGAGCTTCAAGAAAATTTTGCAAAAAAACATGGAAACCCGAAGAAGGAAGTTGTTTTAAAGACTCCAGACAAAGAGCTTCATACAAAAATTCGTGAATTTGCGTATGATAGACTTGCCGCAGCGAATCGTAATGCTGACAAAGCAAAACGCAATGACGATATCAAAGCGATCAATAAGGAAACTGTAGAACATTTTAAGACCTTACTTGCTCCCGAAGACAAATCAAAAGATATCAAACATTTCTTGCATGAATTGGAATATGAAGTAGTCCGCGAACTCGTGCTAAATGAAGGAATTCGTTTTGATGGACGAAAGACGGATGAGATCCGTCAGATTTCTTGCGAAATCGATGTACTTCCTGGACCACATGGTTCTGCTGTATTTACTAGAGGTCAAACTCAATCCCTAGGTGTTGTAACCCTTGGAACTACGTCAGATAACCAGCGTTATGAGACACTAGAAGGTAGCAAAGAAAAGAATTTTATGCTCCACTACAACTTCCCGGCGTTCTCCGTAGGTGAGGTTCGTCGGAACTCTGGTCCGGGTCGACGTGAAATTGGTCATGGAAACTTGGCAGAGCGAGCGATCAAAAAAGTTCTACCCAACCAAGCGGACTTTCCGTATGTGATCCGAGTGGTTTCTGAAATTTTAGAATCCAATGGATCGTCTTCTATGGCATCGGTTTGTTCAGGAACATTGGCTCTTATGGCAGGTGGTGTTCCGATTTCTAGTCCTGTATCTGGAATTGCGATGGGTCTTTTCAGTGATGAGAATGGCAGATTTGCTGTTCTTTCTGATATCGCAGGGATTGAAGACCATTTTGGTGATATGGACTTTAAATTGGCGGGAACTGCAAAGGGTATCACTGCCTTCCAAATGGACCTCAAAGTGAATGGACTAGGTTTAGAAGTTTTACAAAAAGCCATTGAACAAGCGCAAGTGGGCAGGGATCATATTCTTGGTGAGATGAACAAGTCCATCTCTTCAGTAAAAGGAAATCTCTCCACGAACGCACCTCGAATCACTCTCAAATCTATTCCAAAAGATCGAATTGGCGAACTCATTGGCCCTGGTGGAAAGATGATCCGTGCGATTATCGAACAATCAGGATCGGAGATTTCTGTCGATGACAGTGGTAAGGTGACGATTGCTTCTCCAAGCGAAGAGGCAAAAGAAAAAGCCATTGCCATGATTGATGGAATCTTCGAAGAAATTGAAATTGGAAAGATTTACGAAGGAACGATCAAACGTATTGCGGACTTTGGGGCCTTCGTAGAGATTTTACCAGGTAAGGAAGGACTTTGCCACATTTCAAAGTTAGATGTGAAGAGAGTTCAGTCTGTTCGAGATATCGTTTCCGAAGGTCAAAAGATCCAAGTAAAGGTCATTGCCGTTGATAAAATGGGGAAGATTGACCTTTCAAGAAAGGATGTTTTACTCGGAGACTGATTCAGGTTTTTTTGGGAATTTGATTCCTTTGCAAACCATAGAATGAATTGTTTAGGGAGAGCCTATGCTACCATTTTCTAAGGAAATTTTGAAAACGGTTCTCCCGAACGGAATTACAGTTCTCTTCCAACCAATGAAACATGCGGCCTCTATGGGGGTCGGTGTTTTCCTGAAACAAGGTAGCCTCGCAGAATCCCAATCCGAACATGGGTACTTCCATTTTCTGGAACATATGCTTTTTAAAGACACCGAAACTCGCACTTCCAAACAAATCGCAGAAGAAATTGAAAGGGTTGGTGGTATACTAAATGGAAGTACGGCAAGGGAGTATACTCAGTATTACGTAGTTGCGATTAAGGACAAGGCAGAACTTGCCTTTGATATCTTAAGCGATATGTTGTATAGGCCTCTGTTCCGAAAGGAAGACATTGCTACAGAAAAGGAAGTTGTCATCGAAGAGATGCGCAGTTATGAAGATGCGCCTGATGATTTTGTCTATGATTTTTACTTTCGTAATATCTTTGGAAAGTCTTACTATGGTAGAGATATCATTGGTACTCGCGAATCTGTAGGTGGTGTCAATCGAGACAAACTTTCTAATTTTTATCAAAAACACTATTTTCCAAAGAATATGGTAATCAGCGTATCTGGGAATTTCTCTTGGAAATACATTCTAGAACTTACAAATAAGTATTTTTCATTTAAAAATCCAAAAGATAAGATGGATGTTGAGACAATCATACCTCCACCTAAAAAAAATTATACGAAGCATCTGGCAAAACGGAAGATTGAACAGTTTAATATTATGCTAGGTGCGAACGGGCATAAAAGAGAATATAAAACTGTAACCACTACCCAACTATTATCTACAATCCTTGGAGGAGGTATGGCTAGCCGACTCTTCCAAAATATCCGTGAAAAAGAGGGGCTTTGTTACAGTATCTACTCTTTCCCCTCATATTATAAAACGACGGGCCTTTTTTCAATTTCCTGCGCTACTTCGAAAGAAAAGGCAGGTAAATGTGTTTCCTTAATTCTAAAGGAACTTGAAAACATCGTAAAACATGGGTTTACTGCAAAAGAATTGGAAGATGCTAAGTCTAATCAGTTGGGAGGCATGGCGATCGGATACGAGCTTCCGGAAAACCGAATGAATAATATCGGACTCCAAGAAATCTATTATAAAAACTACTTCTCTCTTGAAGATAGAATGAAGGCAATCCGCGGTGTGACTCTAGACGAACTCAATGCTCTCGCACGAGATACCTTTGGAATTGACTCCTTCCACTTATCCTGTGTGGGAGATATGACCGACTCTCAATTCGCAAAAATTCCCACATCCCTCGGTTGAATCGTCTAGGAAAAAATGCAAAACCTGCCGATCTTAAGACTCCACCCTAAGGCTGAACTCCCTGCCTACAAAACGGAAGGTTCAGCTGGTATGGATCTGGCTTATATCGGTGATGAGGATCTCCTCTTACCGAAGGGCGAGGTATTACTCGTCCCAACGGGGCTTGCTATAGCTATTCCCAAGGGCTATGAAGGCCAAATTCGCCCTCGTTCTGGCTTTTCTACAAAAAACAGGATCATAATGCCCAATGCACCTGGGACCATTGATTCCGATTACCGAGGCGAAGTAAAGATCCCCGTTTTAAACCTAAGTGGGTCGGACTTCCGACTTGAGGTAGGAACACGGATCGCTCAAATCATCTTCCAAAAGGTTGAGCTACTCGCTCCTATCTTCGTAGCATCCTTGGATGAAACGGAACGAGGCATGGGTGGATTTGGAAGCACGGGAAAATAAGACATAATTAAAAAAAAAGGCACTTAGCTTTTTTGAATTTTCGTCGATAGATTGTCTAGAGGTGCCTCTATGATGCGATCCCTTTGGACCGGTGCGACCGGAATGATAGCCCAACAGTTTCATATTGATACAGTAGCGAACAATTTAGCAAACGTAAACACAACCGGATTTAAGAAAAATCGAGTGGATTTTGAGGATTTGGTATACCAACACCAAGTTCTTGCTGGAACTCCTGCAACATCTGTTTCTGAAATTCCGACAGGCGTCAATGTTGGGCATGGGGTTAAGGTGTCCGCCACACAAAAGCTATTTGAGATTGGCTCCTTCCAAGCAACAGGAAATAAACTGGATCTTGCACTCACAGGTGAGATGGCATTCTTTAAAATCCAAATGCCAGATGGCACCTTTAGTTATTCCAGAGACGGATCTTTTAAAATTGACTCCAACCAACAGGTCGTTACATCAAATGGTTATCTTTTAGAGCCACCGATTATCTTACCTGAGAATGCCATCTTAAACACACTCATGGTGTCAGAGGAAGGTGAAGTTACAGTTAAAATTGGAAATGATATCCGCCCGACTACCATCGGTCAGTTGGAACTCTATCGATTTGTAAACCCGGCTGGTCTGCAAGCAGTTGGAAAGAACTTGTTTAAGGAAACGGTAGCCTCTGGACCTGAAATCCCTGGTATGCCTTCCCAAGAGGGTTATGGTGGGGTTTTACAAGGTTTTCTAGAGATGAGTAATGTTAAGATCGTGGAAGAGATGGTGAACATGATTGTCGCTCAAAGAGCATACGAATCTAATTCCAAAACGATCCAAACTTCGGATAACATGCTTTCAACGGCCATAGGATTAAAACGTTAGATGGACATTCGTTCTTTAGTTTTGTTTGTAGTTTTTAGTTTTGTTACACTTCCATCTTTTGGTAGTGAGCCCGTCCCAACTAAAATCTATTTAAAACCAAGAACGATCCTAAACTCTGAACTAGTCAAACTTTCCGATTTCACGAATTGGAAAGGGGAAGTCGATCCGATTTTGTTTCCAAATTTAAACTCACCAAAGCTTCTTAAACCTGAAGAACTGAAAGTCCTTTTGGAAAAAAATACAAAACTAACAAATGAAAATTGTTCAGTTTGTGCAAAATTGGAAATTCTCGGCAAAGAAGCAATTATTCTTCCAAAGACTAAAAATGTGTCCAAGGAAGAATTAGAAAAATCTTTAAAGGAATTTTTGGTCTCTGATTTAGAAATAGATTTAAATCAATTTCGTTTTTATGCAGATCAAGCCACAAAACTTGTATCAGGTGGTGATACTCGCTTTAGAAAAACAGGAAAGACTTTACACGGTGGACGAAGATTATTTCCTTTGGATACATATTTGGATGGTAAGTTAGTACATTCTGAATCTATCCCGTTTATCATTGAAGAAAAAAAAAGAGCTTACTTTACTACTAAGGAAATCCCAGCAAAACAAATTATTCTTCAGGAGGATGTAGAATTGAGGGAATTTTTTTCATCCGAGTATGGTAGGGAATTTGTTCTCGAAAATCCAATAGGTAAAACAGCACTCAGTGCTCTCCCATCTGGACTTCCAATTGAGAGGAAACAAATTCGATTGTTGCATACTGTTGAACGGGGAAGTGAAGTGTCTTTAGTTTATACTACTGGAAACATTATGTTAAAAATAAAGGCTCGGGCTCTTGCATCCGGAAATCCTGGCGATCGTATACCTTTATTGAATACAATTTCGCAAAAACGAATCGAAGCAGTTGTTCAAACAGATGGAGTTTGTTTGCTTGAGGAAGGAAGACTTTGAAGCAAAGAATCTTTCTAAATCTTTCATCTCTCCTTCTATTTTTCGCAGGAAATTCCTTAGTTTCTGATTCGCTTTGGAAAGATAAAGATCCGTATTCATATCCTAAGAATATCAGTCCTGGTTCTGTTATTAAGGTAATTCTGAAACAGGGATTTAAAGTTGAATATGAGTCTGAATACAAAGCTACATTTGACAATGATATCAAAACTGTCCCAGATAAAAAATTGATACCTGATCTACCTGCGTATAACTCAAACTCAACTTATATGCGGTCAAAAGTTGGGAAATCAAAAACAGCGGGAAAGGTCATTGGAGTCATGGCAGTACTTGTGACAGGTATCGATCCTGGAACAGGGAATTTGGAGTTAGAGGGACAAAAAGTTTTAAACTTACAGGAAGAAAGAATGTCTCTACGCTTAAGAGGGACCATTTCTCCTGAGGATTTGGATAAAAACCTTTATATTTCAAGTGATTTGGTAGCAAACCTTCAAGTTGAATTTTCGGGAACTCTTTCACCAAAAAATATCAATTCTCCTAAAATTGAACTAAAACAAAAAACAAATCCCGATGGAACTGTTTCGGAACGAGCTGAACTTTCGGAATCTGAAAAACAAGAAATTCTATTAAAAAATATAAAACGAGTATTAGGTGAAAGTGAATGAAAAAACCCGTAGTTTACAAAAATAATTTTTCACTGAATTTTTTTATATTTTTAAGTTTTATCTCTATTAGTTTTCAAACCCAGGAAGCGGTGGAAGCTAAGCTAAAGGATTTAGTTCGTATTGACGCAGTTCGCGAAAATCAAGTAACAGGCTTTGGCTTGGTTGTTGGTCTCAATGGTACCGGTGACACAAAAAACCCCCTAACAGAAGAAGCTTTGCAAAACTATCTAAGTGGCCTTGGAGTGAATACAAAAAAGAACATCAGGGATGCCAAAAACACAGCGTCTGTTTTAATTTCTGCTAATGTTCCTGTTAACTTACGTGAAGGGGATCGGATCGATGTAATTGTTTCTTCTTTAGGTGATGCAAGATCTCTGGAGGGTGGAGTCCTTTTGCAGTCTCCTTTGAAAGCTGCAAATGGGGAAACGATAGCAGTTGCATCAGGTGTCCTGAGCTTTGGTGGGAAAGAAAAAAAGTCCAGAGGAATGGATAAAAAATCGGGACAGAATACAGCTATCGTGCCATTTGGTGCCATTATTGAAAAGTCACTTCCTGTTACAAATAGATTTACATCTGTTAAATTAACACTTCTTGAAAGAGATTTTACAACTTTGGATTCAATTGTTGAATCCATAAAGAATGACATGGGAGTAACTCCCGAAGTGATTTCTCCTACAGAGGTACTTGTACCTTATCCTTCATCCTCCCTACAACCCAATGGAAACAATCAAAACAGTGAGACTGCGAATGCGAAAAATCCTATCAATTTAAACTTTTTGGCAAAATTAGAGAATTTAAGCGTGAATTCTACACCGATCTCAAGAGTTGTTATCAACGAAAGAACCGGAACGATCGTTATGGGGGCAAATATTGCGATCGAAGAAGTTGCCATTTCGCAACAAGGACTTACAATTCAAATTGCTTCGCGAGATAAAGCTCGATACTTTTTCCCTGTCCAGGAGGAAGGAAAATCGGAATCACTCTTTCTTTTGAAGGAAACCACACAAGTCTCTGATGTAGTGAATGCTTTGAATAAGGTCGGAGCCAGTACCAAAGATATAATATCAATCCTAGAAGCACTAAAAAAACATGGAGCACTTAAGGCTGAGTTAGTAGTTCAATAGCAGGCCTGAAACTAGTTAATTATGGATATAAATGTAATTCAAGATTATTCCTCAAGAATTTCGAAATCAAAGGATGAATCTATTATTCAAAGAATGAGAGCTGTGAATTCAGGTAATCAGAATCAAACTCTGCCTAGTGATTTTAAATCTCTACTAGAAAAGGAAACTAATTTGGTGGGAAAAGTGAGTAGTTCAGAGTTAAAACTAACTCATAATATCAAAGATGAAATATCTATAGATCCATATAGAAAAAAACTATACGATGCTTCAGTAGAATTTGAATCGATTTTTGTAAAGATGATGCTTAAAGAAATGAAGAGTACTGTTCACAAAGAAAAGCTGATCGATGGTGGATATGCGGAAGAAATTTTTGAAGATATGTTGTATGATGAATATGCAAAAAATATTTCAAAAAATGAATCCATGGGTCTTGCAGAAGAAATTTATAAGCAGATGTCAGCATCTCTGCCTCCAGTCACAAAAAATAACTCCTATTTGAGATAAAGACTTCTTAAATAAAATCGGAAACCTTTAATTTTTGTAACTCTTCCTTCATTTTACTTTCCACTTGGATCAATGCTTTTGATAAAGCCGAGGCAGAATCGGAAGCATAAAGAGGCCCACCAAGTTTAAACGTAGAAGTTTTTTCATAAAGTTCTCGTATATCAACTTGTTCTTTCAGTTTGACTGGGGCGAGAAATTTTTCATCCACGAGCGAAATATACCCTGACTCTGTTAGTTTATTTAAAATTAATTTTAAGTCTCTGTCAGATAGAAGAAGTTTTTTCCTGATAGTATCTATAGAAACAAACTTCCCTTTCTCAGTCTGAACTTCATACGAAATCATTATAACTTGAAGTGTGAAGTAAAACTCATAAGATAAATTTGAATCAATATCATCAAATGGATTTTTGGGTAGTAGATACCTGTCTCGAAATTGAAGGGTTGCCGTCACCTGTGCTCCATAAAGTATAATTGCAGCTATTGAATAAATCGTAAGCAAAAAAATCGGAATAGCAGCAAGTGCTTTATAGATAATCATCGTTTTTTCCGTGAACGAGGCTATGTAGATATTGATAAAACCCCAGAAGAAGATGATGAGAATAATGCCGGTTACGATAGATCCAACCGACGCAGCTTTGAATGGAACTTTCGTATTTGGAATGATTGTAAATATCATAACAAAAAATAACCACAATGCGGCAAGAGGTATTAAAATTTGGAGCAGGGAGTATAGAGAGAAAAAACGTTTTCCACCTTGGTATCGTTTCCAAATTGCTTTTCCTGAATCTTCCTTTTCTACTCGTATAACTTTATTATATTCTCCGACTCCCACAATACCCATCATATTTTCGTTCAAAGTGTAACTTACAAGCCTATCATCGGTGTTTTCTAAATTTTCGGTAATTGGAGTTTCTGTCTCAGATGTTGCTTCTTGTTTTGGAGTATCTAGCGGTATTTTTTTTGAAAGGTGAATCATATCTAAAATCATACCACCTTTTGATTTGTAGGCAATGGACCAATTTTCTCCTCCGTCTTTTGAATACAATATATCTCCAAGAGTATTTAGAATGAATATTTCAAATTCAAACTCTGAATTTGTGGGAAAAACCCAAACACGATCATAGGAATAACGTTTGTGACGAATATCCGTCCAATTATAGCCTCCGTCAGAAGTTTTATAAATGACTCCACTGTCACCGACTAAAAAACCAATGGATCTATTCAAAAAGGTAATATCGTTCAAAGGTTTGTCGCTGATTGATTGAGGAAAAAAACTATTTCCTCCATCGCTAGTTTTCCAGATTCGACCTTCACGATCTAAGATAAAACCATCTTTATTTGTTAAGAAACGGATGCGGCTGGGACTAATTGAAGTGTCAGAAAACTTTTTTACTTCTGTATAAGGTTTACCGAGCTCATATCGTATGGTTCGATTATCGGCTGTTATAACAAAGATAATACTCACGTCTACGGAGCCAAAATCCGCTACTGATAGACCTCGTAACGAGTGAAGCTTCCAAGATTTACCATGGTCCCGCGAATAGAGAAGACTTCCTTCCTCTGAGATGGAAAAAATATCATCTCGAACATTTCGTATACGGAAAAAATTTTCCTTTGTAATGTCTGGTACTTTACAAGTACCTGTTTCAACCATTTTATCATCAACACAAACCATATTTTCGAAATCGATCGCTGCCTTTGGAATAAAGGAAACTGGAGTTTTTAGATCTTTGAGGAGTCCAATGTTTCCTTTTTCACCAGCCACCCAAATCTGACCATCCTTTGTCGAAACAATGGATTTTATATGAGGAGCCCTGACGTCATCAGAGATTTTATCGGTAATACTTTTTCCAACTAAAAAAAGTAAGGGACCAAAAGAAATTAGAAAAAAATAAAACACGAATTTACTGATGAAACCCCTGTGCAGATCAATTTTCCAAATTGTATGGAACGCCTTCTCTAATGATCGCAAAACAGCGGTTGCGGAAAAAATAAAAACAACAAAACCAACTGCCCCGATTTGTGAAGCTGTATTTATGATATCGGAGATTGTATCGAGGTATGGGGTAAAATCAAATTGGATTCCATTTTTAACCAGAAACGAGTTTATTTCATCACCTAGCTCCGACTGTCTTGTTTGTTGGATTCCGGAAACAACGGTAATCAGAGCCAGGGCTACAGTAAGGGTGGGGATTAAGGTAACTATAGTAGTATACGATAAACTCGAAGCAATAACCAAACAATCATCCTTAATAAACCTATGTATGCTTACAAGAAGTACACGTAGTCCCAAAACAAACTTTCGTTTTAACCCATGTTCTTCTGGAATTTCTGTAATTTTAGTCAAAAAAGAATTGTTTTGAATCTGTTTCATTTATTTACCTAATCTTTTATTGCATACAATACATAACTAGAAGTAAGTGGGAACCCTTTCGACTTCCATTGAGATTTAAAATGGTAGTAAGTGATTCGAAACCAAACTTTGTAATCACGTAACGACTTAAAATTACCCCTCGACTTTTTTAGCTTTGCAAGGAGAGAAAAGTCTACACCAAAGTAGGGAAAAAATCTGGAAAATCCAAAATGAGTCAATATATTTTTTATAATGGAATGAGAATAATAGTAAACATGTCCCGGCATAAAATAATGGTACCTCGATCCTTCATGTTTTGCTTGCCAACCTTCAAAGTTAGCAGTCTGGATGAGAAGTAATCCTCCAGGTTTTAAAATACGGGTTATCTCCATAAAAAAACCATGCGGATTCTCAATATGTTCTATCACTTCAACGAGTGTGATTACCGAAAAAAAATTAGTTGGAAATTTTGCTTCCATAAGATTGCCATTAAAGGTAGGAACATTTTGGACGTTGTTCGCATATTGGCTCGCATATTTTGAAATCTCGACACCATAAACATCAAAACCAAATTTCTCTGCCCGTTTTAAAAATCCGCCAAATGATGAACCTATATCCAAAAAATTACCATTTTGAACGTATTTTTTTATATTTTTAATCCTTCCGTCCCAAACATGAGAAAAATAGGGGAATTGTTCTCTTTCATCAATATAAGAATATTCAGCTTTACCTTCATAGTAATCTGCATTGTACAATTGAGTTTGGTCTGGTCTAGGATGAAGAGCCAGAAGGCCGCAAGTATAACATTTGTAAATCGATAAATTTTTAAAATTTCCGTTTGTTAGGAAATGAAACTTCCAATCACAATTGGACTGTATTGGACATTCCTCATGCAGATGAGAAGTATTCATTTATTTTTTTGCCAAAAAAAACCAATGACAGATTCTCTCGTCTAGCTTTCCTAGTGGAGTACGTTCCGAATATCCAATTTCAACGGATGAGAATGGACTTAGAAAATCTTTGACTTCATCTAAGGTATATAGTTCCGCATACCCTCCCGATAAATCAGAAAGGTTCATTTCTCCATCTTTCAATTTTAGGTGGGTATCATTCGCGGCTCTAATCGAACCAATAAAAGAACCATCCACATCCAACGCCTCATAGAGTGCATTTCGTATTTTTTTTGCATCCTCTCGTTTGTTGTAATGAAAGACTCCCCATGCTAGAATTAAACCAAATTGTTTTTCTGAAACAGGAAACGGAAGGTCTATCCAATGTTCAAACTGTACGTTCGAAGATAATGTATTTAGACTATCGATAGTAACCTTTGAGTTATCCACACCCATTACTTTATATTCTTCTCTCTCCAGAGCAAAAGAATGTCGACCTGAACCGCAACCAAAATCTAAGGCCATTCTATTCCTGGTATGGACTCTAGAAAGCAATCGAATGAAATTTTCGTCAGGGTAGGTGAGTTTGGATTTTTCCTTTTTGTAGTGAGAATCCCAGACTGATTTCAAGAGTGCAACCTTTCAAGTATACTTTGCACCCAATGATTTGGGTCTACCTCATTTCTAGTTGAGACTCCTATTACATAGGTACGTTTGTGGTTGCCTTCGAAGGCATCCAATCTTTCCCCTGCCGGTATAAGAATCTTTTCAAAGAATTGCGTTTCTCCTAGATTGGGTATAAAATTCGGAAGTGGTGGAGATTTTTTTAAGCTGGCTTTTGGAAGATAAAATACCAAAGCAGAATACTTTTTTAAAGAATCTGCTTTGGTTAAAAATTTGGGTCTTGTCTTTTCGCCAATTGTAACAGATAGGTAATCTGAAAAATAGTTATAACCAAAATGGTTAGGTAATAGAACATCTGCTAAATATTCACCACCGACTTCTGGAGCTGCCTCTATAAGGAATGCTTCTGATTTTGAATTGATTTTAAATTCCGCAACAAAAGGACCCGACTTTAACCCAGATTTGTTGATCAAAACTTGGCACATCATTCTAAGTTCTCCCGCCATGGAAAGATACTTTGATGGAGCAATGTGAGCAATTTCAATAAATTGAGGAATCCCTGTTGTGACCTTATCCGTAATGGATATGATATAAAATTTTTTACTTATAACGAAACCAAGGACAGTTACTTCGTCACCTGGAACAAATTCTTCAAATACCAAATCACCGGATTTTTTCTGTTTTGAAATTTTTTTGAATTCTGATTCGTTTTCTAAAATTAAAATCCCAGCCTTGGCTGAACCTGCTTTCGGTTTTGCGATGATAGGATATTTTAACTCCGGCGAATTCTTCTTGTTTATGAGATCGGAAATCGTTTTAGGAGTAGGTAACCCAACCGAGTGGGAAAGGGATTTCATTTTTTGTTTATCCAGAAATTGAGTTATGACTTCGGGAAGATTGCCTTTGAGTCGAAATTTGGAATTCAGATAAGAAACGGTGTAACATGCCTTTCCAAACGATCTAGTGCCAATTCCCATCAATTTTCCCGATAAAGGAACCTGGCTCATGGCGTGTAAGATTTTTCTATATTCGTGAGTTGATTCTAATATTTTTATATCTGAAATAGCAAAACCAGGTGCTTGCGGATTCTGATCCACTGCGATCACCTTCAACCCACGGGACTTAGCTGCAGAAATCAAAGGAAGCTGATTTTCGCCAGCCCCAATGGAAAGATACGAACCCTCTAGTTTTTTCATCGACTAGGAGCCCCGGCTACCGCCCCTTCGTTGTACCCCTGTATTGCCTCCACCCGTAGTTTGGTTGCGACCAAAAGCTGGTTTTGCAACAGCTGGTGCACCTTTTTTCTTCTGCGCTTCGTTCTGCTCTCGTACAAGGTCTTCTTGGTTTACAACAACAAGTTTTTTCCCATCGATTTCCTTTCCATTGAGAGATGCGATGGCTTTTTTCCCATCCTCATCGGACATTTCGCAGGTTCCATACCCAAGCGAAACTTTGGTAATTTTATCTCTTTTGATTACCAGATGTTCCACCTTCCCAGATGGTGTTAAGAGTGCCAGCAGGGCATCTTCAGTTACAGTTTGCGGTAGGTTTCCTATGGATAACTTCATAGTCCTTAAGGGACATTTTTTTACCTAAAACTTCAACTCTTTTTTGACTATGTCACATTTTTGGTTGGGAAATTTGCAGTTTCGGTCGAAGGAAATCTTAAGAGGTGTCTTATGATTCGAGGTTTGTATACAGGTGCGAATGGAATGATTTCCCAGCAGGTTCGTATGGACGTCATTGCAAATAATTTAGCCAATGTT
Source organism: Leptospira sp. (assembly GCA_027533185.1). GTDB lineage: Bacteria > Spirochaetota > Leptospiria > Leptospirales > Leptospiraceae > Leptospira_A. Next base: position 183,117 of record JAPZTS010000004.1, read on the forward strand.
GATAAAACCGGATTTAAAAGAGACACTACGGTCTTTAAAACATTTCCAGAAATGCTTCTACATAGGTATTCCGAAGATGGAATAGGTAAAACGCCAATGGGCTCCTTTGACACATCCCCCGTAGTCGGTAAACTGGGGTTTGGTGCTGAAGTGAATGAAGTATATACACGTTTTGAACAGGGATCTGTCAAAAAGACCGACAACATATTTGATCTTATGCTCCAAGACCAACCGGGAATGGAAAAACCTGCTTTTTTAACCGTACTTACAAACCGAGGAGAAAGACTTACTCGCAGTGGGAGTTTTGTCCTTGATAAAAATGGATACGTCGTGACACCTCAGGGTTTTCCATTGTTAGGTGAAAAAGGGCCCATTCAGGTAAACCAAGGTAATTTTCTTGTTAAGGAAAACGGGGAAATCTTTATCAATGGAAAAATTGGAACAAACCCAAGTGATGGGACTAATTTTTCAGAGAATCGCTTTGAAGAACCTGTTCTCTTAGACAAATTAAAAATTCGGACAGTGGAAAATCCTCGTCATCTGGACAAGGAAGGCGATAGTTTTTATGTAGATACTCCAGAGTCTGGAGAGCCGACTGCGTTTCCCGAACGAGTCGCTCCACAAGTTTTACAAGGTTATTTGGAGGCATCCAATGTCTCTGTGGTTACGGAAATGGTCGATATGATTGAGGTTAACCGCGCTTATGAAGCAAATTCGAAAACGATGCAAACTCAGGATAGTTTACTTGGTAGGTTGTTCGAAGTAATTCGGTAAATTCAATATCAATATATCAAAAGTAGTGAAATATATGCAAAAAGCATTTCAAATTCTATTTTTTCTTTTAGCTGTTCTTCTGCTTTTTTCTGCCTTAGTGCAATACAATGATCCTGATCCATTGCATTGGATGTTTTTGTATGGATACTCGGCAATTCTCTGTGGATTTGGAAGCTTCCGAAGGATTGACGAGCGTTTTCTCTATTTTGCCCTTGGTGCAGTTCTCCTCCAACTACTGATCGTGTTTGATGGGGCATATACATGGCTCAGGTTAGGTCAAGAGAATATGCTGAAGACCCCGATGAGTTCCGAAAAACCCTACATAGAAGAAATTCGTGAGTTCTTAGGTGCATCGATCGCAGGTCTAGCAAATCTTTTGTTACTTTGGAAACGAAGGTTGTAGTTTTTAAATAGAAAGGTTTCGATTCGCTTTTAAACCTTTCTATATTTTTTAGCCTGTTTTTTGTTATCTGGATCTAGTTCAATGGATTCAGGTTTTAGGATTATATTCCAGTAGCGGATTGCGTAAGCAATCATTCCAATCGATAAGACAAACATGAGTACGTAGGCGGAAATTTCGGGATATTTCAAGAATTCGTACGGGTATCCCTTAAGTGCGTAGTAGGGGGTAGCCATATACCAGAGAACGGAAATTGCGACAAGACCTACACCAACTTTTCCCCAGATATTTGGTCTCCCCAGAAGTCCCCGCTTCAGATACAAAAATCCTCCGAGCCATACTCCCAAAAGTTCTCTAATAAAGTATACAATTAAGATCCATTTCGGAAACGCAAAGTGGATCGTCACAACGAGCAGTCCACCGAGTGTGACAAGTTTATCGCATACTGGATCCAAATAACGACCTAAATTCGTTTCTTGCTTGAGGATTCTTGCAAAAAGCCCATCCAGATAGTCAGTGAGTACAGCCACCAAACAGAGATATATCGACATTAAAAAGGAATCTACTTCTTTTGGATTCTTCGCATAACTATAAGTGCAAAAAAAGAAAAAAGGTAAGAGGAGGACGCGTAAAATGCTTAAAAAGTTTGATATAGTAAAGATTTTATCTTTAAAGAGTTCACTCGGTTTTTTAGGTTCTAGTTGCATGTAGGCACAAATTACAGTGTAGAAAAATTAAGGTGAGGAGGCAAGAAAAGTACAAAACTTTGTTGACTGTAGAGAATCCTTCCTTACCTTGGCTATATCCGTGTAGTGGAGTTGTAGCTCAGTTGGTTAGAGTGCCTGCCTGTCACGCAGGATGTCGCGGGTTCGAGCCCCGTCAACTCCGCCACACAGTTTATTCGATATATTCCTCTTTGTCCTTCTTAAATAAGATTAAATTCTCTTCTTCCAATTCTCTGGCAATCTGAACTACCTTACTTCTAGCTTCGTTGATTTCTCGTAAGGTGACTCTTGGTTTTAGGTCGATCGAATCTAAAATATCTGCAGCCCGGTTGTTACTCATATTAGATAAGAATTTTTTACGTAACTCGTCTCCAGCTCCTCTTATGGCTATAGATATACACTCATCGTCAGCGAGTTTATTGATGAGAATTCTCATTTCTTTAGCATCGAGAGAGAGGATATCTTCAAAGGTATACAATTTTTCTCTTACTAAATCTGCGACTTCGGGAGATTCTTCGTCTAGCTCTTGTAAAATGGATTCCTCTGTTCCCTTTTCCATAAAATTTAGTATATTTGCAAGTACATGCGCTCCGCCCGCTTCTGAATATTCTTGTTTGTCTCTTTCTTCGTATCGTTTTTTGAGAATTTTGGCGATATTTTGAATTACATCTGGGTGTGTTTTGGATGTAGTTGCCAATCGAACTGCAATCTTTGCTTGGTCTCCTTTCGGAAAGAGTTTTAAAACATCAGCAGCTTTTTTTGGGTCTAGGTGAGAAAGGGTTACTGCAATGATCTGCGGTGATTCGGAACTAAGTATTCCTTGTAAAACGCCTGGCTCAACTTGGTTTAGAAACTCAAAATCGTTTTTAGTTTCTTCTTTGTGGATTTTTTTAAGGATGACATTGGCTTTTTCGGATCCTACCGTTTGTTCTAGTAACTGTTTGGCGGTATTGAGTCCTCCAACCGAACTCCCTTTCAACTCATCGATAGTGGAATGAAAATCCTTAAGGATGGTTTCTCTCTCCTCTTTAGAGATAGAGCGGATTTTGGACATTTCTAAAATAACGGCCTCGAGAAGTGACTCATCCAAATGCCTTAGTACTTCCGCTGCTTGGTCTTTTCCGAGGGAAAGGAGGAGGAGGGCTGCCTTTCGCACTCCAGGAGTGCTGCCAGTCTCATTCGATCTTTGCATGTGACATAATTTCCTGAAGGATAGGGGGTTGTCAAAAAAAACTTCTCTAATGAGACAAAATTTTCTCAAGGATTCGGTACGATCGTACGATACCCTTTGTAAGTTATAAAAACACAGAGGACACAATGGACAAAGCAGGCAAATTCAAAACAACACTGGAAAGATACATCCACTACCGCGGAATTGATATCGTACTCCATTTGAAAGATGGAAAGAGTGTTGAGTTAGATAAAAACCGCCAAATGAAGGATGACGTTGTCATCGGAAACTTGGCAGAAGGCGTAGTTCGAATTCCTCTAGCTGAAATCCAAAGTGCTGATTTCTTTGCAGCCTAGACCCCAGATAGGAGGCTAGGCTTTTCCAGTAAGGACTTTAGGGTCTTTAGAAACTCGGCCCCGACTGCTCCATCGATTGCTCGGTGGTCGCAGGAGAGGGTCAGGGACAAAACCCGACCAGGTACCACGGCTCCGTTCCGTATAACGGGTTTGTCTTCTACGGATCCAACAGCTAGGATTGCTGCTTCGGGTTCATTGATGATGGCCGTGAATCGGCTGATACCATACATACCTAGGTTGGAAATAGTAAAAGTTCCATTGGAGAATTCTTCGGGTTTCAATTTTCGTTCCCGGGCTTTTTTTGCTAAGGATTTTATTTCTTTTGAAATCTCAAGAATTGACTTTTGGTCTGCGTTTCGAACGACAGGTGTTAACAAACCTCCATCTAAAGATACAGCGATACCAATGTCGACTCTACCAAACTCTGTAATCGAGTCGCCAAGAAAACTTGCATTTACCTTTGGATGCAATCTAAGTGAGATCGCCACAGCTTTTACCAAAATGTCGTTTAGACTTACCTTGTCTGCTACATCCGGATTATGACTTTTTTGGAATGCGAGTAAATCGCTTCGAAAAGATTCTAAAGCGTCTGCATGGACATCCACATTCAAATAAAAATGGGGGAGGTTTTGTTTGGATTCGGTTAGGCGTTTTGCGATCGTCTTTCGCATTCCATTCAGGGAAACAGAGGAGTCACACCTAGTTGCAACAAATGAAGAAGATATCATCGGATTTGCTTTTTTGCCACTTAGAGTATCCAAAACATCTCGTTTGGTAATCCTTCCTTCCGGTCCCGTTCCCAGGATGGAATGCAAATCGATTCCGTTTTCGATTGCTATCGACTTGGCAAGAGGTGAAGCTAAAACGCGAAGACTTCCTCTAAGTTCCTGATTTTTCCTAGGGTTCGAGTTTTCATCGGATGCTGGCGATGGCTTTGTGGTAGGTACCAACGGCAGTTCTTTCGGAGCTGTGATTTGGACGGGTGATTCTTTTTCAGCAGGAATTGTTTGGTTCGGTTTACTGCTAGTTGGTTTCGCCGCTTCACTTGGAGTTGGTAGGTTTTGTAAAAGGCTTGAGATGTCTTCACCTGGTTTTCCAACTACTGCGACGGCTTCGCCTACCTTGAGTTTGCTTCCTTCTGGCTGAATAATTTTTAGAAGCACCCCTGAGTCGTAAGCCTCCATCTCCATCACTGCTTTGTCGGTTTCTACTTCTGCCAAAATATCACCTGGAGAAATTGAATCTCCTTCTTTTTTAATCCATTTAACAATAGTTCCCTCAGTCATTGTGGGGGAGAGTTGTGTCATTTCTTGTATTTTAGCCATTAGAATTCCTACTTTAACATCTCGCGGATTGTATCCGCTATCCTTGAAGCATTGGGTAAACTTTCCCTTTCGATATTGGCCGCATAGGACATCGGGACATCCCTTTGTGTGACTCTTTCCACAGGGTGGTCTAGGTAATCAAAAGCATTTTTTTGAATCAAATAGGCAACTTGAGCTCCAAAACCAGCAACTGGCCATCCTTCTTCTACGACTACAACCTTATTTGTTTTTTGAACAGAATCATATATTGCATTTTCATCGAGGGGACGAAGTGTTCGGAGGTCCAAAACTTCCACAGAAATCCCTTCTTTCTCTAGAATCTCACTCGCCTCTAAGGAAAATCCCAAAGCCCTTGACCAAGTGACAATTGTTATATCGGTTCCTTTCCTTTTGATTTCTGCTTTCCCAAGAGGAATTGTATACTCTTCCTCTGGAACTTCTCCTTTGCTTCCATACAGAACTTCCGATTCAATAAAGATAGTAGGATTGTTATCACGAATGCTTGTTTTTAATAAACCATAAGCATCCTTCGGAGTAGCAGGACAAACTACCTTTAGTCCAGGGCAATGGGCATACCACGATTCAAATGCCTGTGAATGCTGTGCGGCAAGCCTTCCACCAGCCCCTCCCGCACCTCGGAATACAATTGGCATTGGAAATTGCCCACCACTCATATAATTCATTTTAGCGGCGGAGTTGATAATCTGGTCAATCGCCACTAGAGAAAAGTTCCAGGTCATAAATTCAATAATCGGTCGAAGTCCTACCATCGCAGAACCAACACCAATCCCAGCAAATCCATTCTCTGATATGGGTGTATCAATGACTCGGTCTTCGCCAAATTTATCCAACATCCCCTGTGACACTTTGTACGCACCTTGGTAGTGGCCAACTTCTTCTCCCATTAAATACACATTGGGATCTTTTTCCATCTCTTCGGTCATGGCGCGGTTGAGAGCCTCTCTGTAAGTTAGGATAGCCATCTATTTATCCTCCGCGTATACATATTTGTACATTTGGGAAAGAGGTGGTTCTTCGGATGCTTCAGCAAATGCGTACGCTTCGTCCACTTGGGATTGTAAAGAGACCTCTAAGTTGTCCAGCTCCGAGGCTGGAATTCCTACCTGTTCCAGTTCATGTCTTGCTCTTAATAAGGGATCCTTCTTTTTGTAGGACTCCAATTCTTCTTTCGTTCGGTATTTTGCTGGATCGGACATAGAGTGTCCCCGAAATCTATATGTAGAGACTTCAATGAGGGTTGGGCCTTCACCACGGCGAGCTCTATCCACAGCAACTTTTACGTGGTCACGGACCTTTCTCACTTCATCCCCTTCGATATGATCTCTTGCCATATCATACGCATAGGCTCGAACGCTTACATCTTTTACTGCAAGTGCCCTATATTCGGGTGTTCCCATCGCATAATGGTTGTTTTCACATATAAAGACAACGGGCAGTTTCCAAATTGCTGCTAGGTTCAAACCCTCATGAAACGAACCGATGTTTGCGGCTCCTTCTCCAAAAAAACAAATGGTTACCGAATCTTCTTTTTTATACTTTGAGGCAAATGCAATTCCAGCAGCGAGGGAAATATGTCCACCCACGATTCCGTGACCGCCCATAAAATGAGCATTTCGATCAAAAAAATGCATCGAACCTCCATTCCCTTTTGAGATTCCAGATCCTTTTCCGAATAGTTCCGCCATAAGTGCCTTCGTATCAAGGCCTCGCGCAATCGCGTGGCCATGGTCTCGGTATGTGGATACGATATAGTCTTTAGGAGTGAGAGAAGCAATTGAACCAACGCCCACTGCCTCCTGGCCAATATACAAGTGAAGAAACCCTCCGATTTTGCCTATACTATAAGCTTTGGCTGCCGCTTCTTCAAATTTGCGGATAAGTACCATCTGCCTGTAGAACTCTTTTAACTCGCTCACAGACTGTGAGTCTTTTGGGATAGAAGAAACCAAATGAACCTCCAAAAACCACTAAAAAACTACACCATTTAGACGAGACTTCCAAGCAAAAATCTTGCTTCGATGGACGCTTTCGGGTATTGTTTCCAATAAGTTATGAAAATTACTAGTAATGGTCTGGAATTTCTCGAATTTACCGAGTTCAAAAACTTTGCGGTTGATTATGATCTGTTAGGTTCTGTATCGCTTAGTGAACCCATTGTTGATAAAAATGGAAATATTCTAATCAAAGAAAAAGTCGCCATTAAAGAAAACATGTTAAAAAAACTTGAGGCGATGGATGGAAACTACATTCCCTCCTTCAAGTTAGCCATGTCCAAAGACCTTATGAAGATGCTTCGGATGGTGCTTTCGAAAGCGATTGTAAATCGAATTGAAGACAAGAGGAATGAATTTATATTCCACCTTTACGAGCAGAACGCAGAAAGAATGGCCTCTCTAAAGGGTATCATTCAAAATTCTTTTTACTCGAAACCCCTTGCTTTAGGCTTTTTTCGAATTTTATTAAATCACAAAGAGTTTTTTAACCATTTAGCTGATTTTGGTCTACTCAGCCTAGGCGCAGTGATTCAGAAAAAATATTCTTACAAGATGGTGCATCGATTTTCATTTTTGGCAGGACTTTGTGCGGACATAGGAGTTTCAAAAGAAGGATTGTACAAGCAGACGTTAGTGGGGAAACCCTTAACTAATGCATCAAGTCTCGCTGTCGATATTATGAGAGCCCTCAGTTTACCAGAAGAGGTGATAGGCGCTGTCAATTCCCATCCTGTAGGTAATTTTGAAATTCCTGGAGCAGTTCCAGCTGAGTTTGATCCTGAATCCGTAAAAAAACACGAGTTAAATCAGGATTTACTGAGTGGAAGTGGGATAGAAGATGATGGTTCGGATGATGAGGAAGAGGCAGGCGAATATGCGGAGGATACGGCTGCTGTAACTTTGGAATCCTTGAAAATAGCTCGTTACATAATCGAAAACTTAAAAGTAACCTCGGACAAAGAGCATGTATCCGAAAAACTTTTGATTATGTTTACCTATAATACAGAAAAGGGAGTCTTTAAAAAAGATTTAGCGGATCCCATGATTGATCGTTTTAAAGAGTTTGATTTGGCAATCAAACGCATCCGTACGATCGCAGAGATTGAGAACAAATGCAAATTCCCTAGTTCCGCATGGGCTTATCCCAAGCCGAAGGCAGCGCAGATACTTTGCAAAGATAGGAACTACCAATGCCCTTGGATTGTGAATGGATGGGATTTGAGAATCATTGCCGCGCAAGACCCATTTGGCTATATCGGTACCAGCTTGAACGTGGGCACGTACCCAAAATGCGCTTTGGAAGAAGAGCTACAAGAGAAGATAAAGTATACGGATTGATTTTGGTTGGAAACACCAACTGCATGGTGCAGTTGGTGTAAAATCTACAAATTACATTCCAGGTTTTGGAATTTGTTTTGTAGCATCTTTTGCAGCGTCAGTTGCTGCTTTTGTTCCTGTGGTGACTGCTTTTGTTGCTTCTGCTTCCACTTTCTTAACAGCTGCATTTACTTCTTTTTCTACTGTCCCTGCCGCTGCTTTCGCTGCCTCATCTACAGTTTCCATTTTTTCTTCAACAACTGGTTCTTCTTTTTTGCAAAAAGATACAGCCACTAAGCTAAGACCTAAAGCCAAAATCATTGCCTTACGGATCATTCTGTTTCTCCTAAAAATTGTTTGTATTGCCAAGAGTACTGTTTTTCCAAAATTCAGGAAAGGAATTTCTAGACCCAATTTTTTCAAATTTATGTTTTTGGTACAAAGTTCAAAAACTCTTCGACTTCTTTTTTACTTCCAATAACCAGTGTGGTTCTTTCATGGAGTTCTTTCGGATCCAAATCTAAGATCCTTTCGCCCTTTACGGTAACTGCCATTCCACCAGCTTGTTCGGCAATAAAAGCCATAGGTGCTGCTTCGTAGAGAAGGCGGAGTTTGCCATTCGGATACGTCGAAGATTTGATATCGTTCGGGTAGAGAAAGATTCCGCCTTTCAAAAGATTTCTATGAAAATCAGCCACAAGAGAACCGATGTATCGAGCTGTTTTGGGTTTTTTTCCTCCCTCGATGGATTTGATTTTATTCAGGTAGTTTTGGATTTCGGGTGCCCAGTAAGACGCATTTCCCTCATTTGCTGAGTAAATATTTCCCGTTTCTGGCATTTGCATATTCGGATGAGACAACAAAAACTCACCCACACTCGGATCTAGGGTGAATCCACTGACTCCATCTCCTGTCGAAAGAACAAGCATGGTGGACGATCCATAGATGATGTAACCTGCACATCTTTGTTTCGATCCCTTTTGGAGGAGGTCTCTTTCCGTACCAGGTTCTTTGGAATTGGGCTCTAGCCTTTGGTGGATGGAAAAAATAGTACCTATCGAAACATTCGTATCGATATTCGAAGATCCATCCAAAGGATCGATCGCCATCGTATACTTTCCTATATTGTATCCACTTGGTATGGGAATGATATTTTCATGTTCTTCGCTTGCCAAAACACATAAATGTCCGCAAATCTTGAGAGATTGGTTAAAAGCATTGTCTGCATATTGGTCCAGTTTCATCTGCTTCTCACCCTGGACATTTGTATCTTCCGTTGCACCTAAGATATCATCCAAAAGTCCTGCCTTTCTCACTTCCCGACCAACAATTTTTGCCGCATAGACTAGGTGGCTTAAAAGTGCGGAAAATTCTCCAGAGGCATGTGGGATTTTGAGTTGCTCTTCTAGGATGAATTGAGATAGAGAGATGAGTTTTTTTTGTTTTGGTGAAGCGTTCAATGGTTTCCCCGTGGTTTTTTACTCCATTTTGGAAAACCAGGTCCAGTCGCAATCCTTTCTCCTCGAAATACCAGTGAGAAATACCGATATAAAATGAAGACTAGGAAACCAAATGTATTCAAGTAGCCCAGATCTAAAGCTAACAGACTTCCAGCAGAGAAAATTGGCATTCGGATTCTATGAATTGGGAGTCCACTCCGCTATCGTATTTCTTGGGGAGGAGACAGTTTTTCACTATGGACCTGAGAATTTGGAACCGGAGATCCTCTCATTTTTTAAAAATAGAGATAGAAACAAGACCGATTCCATTCTACCTCTAGGCGAATTGGAAACCGAAGATTCCAAATTTGAAGTGATTTTGCTTCGAGAGACTTCTTCCGAACTTCCAATTTTATCTGTTCTTTTGATCGGCTCAGGTCACACATTGGAAGAAAAACAGTGGAATTTGATACGGAAACGAATGCATACCTTTCTTGCTACAGGCATTGCCTCCAAAGAAAAGACTGTTTTAGATTTTTTGCAAATTTTAGCGCCGATCCAACAAAGGATATCTAACTCACTTTCTTCGGGATCAGGGAAAGGTGTACTGGTCTTTTTCCATCTGCAGGATCTTTCTCCTTTCTTTAAGCCTTTGGGGGTTATGAAAAGTCAGGAAATTTTGCGAGAAGTCATGGGTACTCTACATTCCGTTACGAAATCGAATGAATTTTCATTCCAAATCAACCTTCGTTCCTACTTTATCTTTTGTCCCGATGAAACTGTATCGGGTGCAGGTGACCGTTTTGAATCCCTATACTTCCCATCCAAACACGTCATTTTAGATTATAAATTAAAGATTTTCCCGATAAATGGAGAAATTATGAGCGATCGGTTGGCTTTCTCTGAGTTTTTTTTGGAAAATTTCTAACTTTCAATGGCCCTGTGTTGACAGGCTGAGGCAATTTAGATTATTGTAAAAACTAGACTATTTACAAGAGGACAGTTATTTGTCTATGACCCCACAAGTAGGGATTTATTTAAAAGAAGGGGAGTCTATCGAGGCAGCGCTTCGTAGATTCAAAAGAGATTGTGCCAATGCTGGTATCATGAGCGAAATCAAACGTAGAGAGTATTTTGAAAAGCCTAGTGTTGTGAAGAAAAAGGCTGTTGAAGCAGCAAAACGCAAACGAGACAAAAAGAAGAGACTCTTCGCAAAAAAAGACAAACTCTAATTTTTTTTTCGGTTATCCCATGACCCTGCAAGAGACGATCAATACTGACCTTAAGGTCGCACTCAAGTCGAAAGATGAGGCTGTATTGGGTACACTTCGTCTCATCAAAGCAGATATCCAATACGAACTTACAAAGACGGGAGCATCCGAACTAGCTGATCCTGCGGTAATGCAAATTTTGAAGGTTAACTTCAAACGCCGAAAGGAGACTGCCTTAGAGTATGACAAGGCAGGCAGAGCAGATCTCGCCGAAAAAGAAAGATCGGAAGCCGCAGTGATTGCCAGATACATTCCTAAAGAAATTTCTGATGAAGAAATTGCTAAGGCTGTCAATCAGGCGATTGCAGAATTGGGTGCTTCCTCACCCAGTGATACAGGAAAGGTTATGGGTAAAGTTATGGGAATGTTTAAGGGACAAAATATAGACGGCTCAAAGGTATCCTTTCTCGTAAAACAAGCATTATCCTCCAATTAGAAAAAACTGTGAATCCTTACCAAAGTTTTAAAGAACGAGTTCGCAGAGAAATTTCCATAGATTCATATATCAATCGTTTTGTTCCATTAAAGAGAATGGGACGCAATCTAGTTGGTCTTTGTCCATTTCACAATGAAAAAACCCCATCCTTCAATGTAAACCCTACCTCTGGATTTTATCATTGTTTTGGATGTAAGGCATCTGGTGATCTTTTCCGATTTGTAATGGATTACCAAAAAGTTGATTTTTTAAAATCATTAGAAATCCTATCCGATTATTCTGGTATTCCGCTAGTCGAAAGGACCAGGGAAGATGAAGAACTCGATCGAAAGAAAGAATCTCTCTACCAAATCTTAAGTCGGGCTATGGAATACTTCCAATCCAACCTTCATACGCAGAAAGGAGAAGAAGCACTCAAGTATCTGGAATCGCGTGGCATACAATCTGAGGATGTAAAAATATTTAAAATAGGATACGGTTTACCAGGGTTTCAAAATTTAAAACAGGATTTGTTTCGAAATGAATCTGAAGTGAATCTTGCAATAGAACTTGGGCTTCTCAAGCGAAGTGACAAGGCAAAGGAACCTTATGATTTCTTTCGGGGAAGAATTATGTTTCCTGTAATTGATTCCCGTGGTCGTGTTGTTGCCTTTTCTGGTAGAATACTTGGACCTTCGGAAGAAGCTAAATATATCAATAGTCCAAATTCTTTAGTTTATGATAAAAGCCGAATCTTTTATAATTTAAATTTAGCTAGTGATGCAATTCGAAAGTCTAGAGAGGTTGTCGTCGTAGAAGGTGTGTTTGACGCAATTGGTCTATTTCGAAAGGGATTAGAGGCAGTGGTTGCTCCACTCGGAACTGGATTTACAGAAGGCCATGTGAGAATTTTAAAGAACATGGCAGATAAGGTCTATCTAATGATGGATTCGGATAGTGCGGGCACGAAAGGTGCCTTCAGAGCAGTGAACCTTTTGAATAAAGAAGGTGTAACCGTAAAGATTTGCCATATCCCAGAAGGAAAAGATCCGTTTGATTATAGCCAATCGCATAACAAAATGGAGATTCGGAAACTATTGGATGATTCTACCTCCGCTTCCCAATTTATGATCCGAGAAGTTCTTTCAGGTGCAGGAGTTAGATCCCTACCTGAGGAAAAACAGGCTGGAGTGAAGCGGCTATTTGAATTTGTCCGTCCGATGGAAAAAGAGACGGATAAACAGGTCTATTTGGAAGAGGGTGCAAGGCAGTTGGGTCTCTCATTTTCTTCTCTTTTTCAGGATTTTACCGGTAAAGCTAAAGTAAATACAGCTGAATCAAATTCCGATACTAAGAAGGTAGATCGAAAGGTTCCAACGAAACCAAGTGCAGTAGTTCTCTGTGAGAGAAAGATGATCGCAAGACTCATTGAAAACCAGGAAAATTTTTCATTTTCTGATGAACTTTTGCAGTTGGAATTTGTGGATGATGTTTCCGCATTTTTTTGGGATTATCTGTATACCAAGTATTTACAAAACGAACCTATGAGTTTAGCTGAAATCTTATCAAAAGAAGATATACCAAAAGAGTATCTTGGTGCCATAGCGGAACATTTTACCGAAGAAGGTGGTTCTTTATTTAAGGAAATCCTTCTTAGACATGCTGATTTAGTTTGCGATCTCAGAATGACGGAACTAATCCGAGAGATGTCCAATCCTAGCCTGAGCTTAGAAGAAAAAACAAATCTTCTTTCCGAGCTTTCCCTTCTCAAACACGAGAAAAATAAGAGATCTTTGTATCTCAGAACGATCCAAACACAAGAAGTTTAAAGAGGAATACAGATAGAATGGAAAACCTAGCAAGCCTACCAGAAGTGCAAAAAATTATTTCCATAGGAAAGGCAAACCGAGAGGTCTCCTATGACGAAATCAATGAAATCCTACCTGATAAAATTTTAAATTCAGAAAAGATAGATGATGTCTTCACCTTACTCCATGAAATGGGGATTGAGATTGTTGAGGAATATTCCAAAAAGTCACTAGAAGAATCTTCCTCTCTATCTACACAAAAAGAAGAAACAAAAGAGGCGCCAACAAAGGACAAACCGGCTCGTAAAAAAAGAGAGTCAAATGTATCCTCAAGCTCTGAAGATCCGATCCGACTTTACTTAAAGGAAATTGGAAAGGTATCGCTTATCAGCGGTGAGACAGAAGTATTTTTAGCTAAACGAATCGAGAAGGGGGAAAAGATCATCGAAGAGACTATCCTCAGTTCCTCGATCCTCCGCCAGAATTTTGCAAAACTCATTCCCAAAATCAAATCCAAAAAAATCAAAGTCTACGATCTTGTTAAAGTAGATAAAATGTATGCTCTGAATCAGGAGCAAGCAGACAAACTGGAAAAAGTCTTTTTTGAAAATATGGAACTCATCCAGCAGGATGAAAAGGTACTAAACGAATCTACAAATAGAATTCGTAAGTATTCCGAAAACTCCAAAAAGTACAAAGAACTTAAAGAAAAAATCGATAATTCCACAGGTAAAATCGATGATGCCATTCGCAAAATCGGGGTTTCCCAAAAAGAAATTCAAAAGATCTCCCAAAAGATCAAGTCGATGGTTTTCCGTGTTAAGGAAATCGAAAAACATTTCTTAAAAATTAAAGCTAAATACGGACATGATGTACGCGAAATTAAGGGTCTCAATCGGTTTATCGAAAAGAATGAGAACCTAGACGAAATCGAAAAGATGATGGGTTGTGATATCGAGGAAGTCCGAGAAGTCATCAAAGATATTCGTAATAATGAAAGAAAACTCCGCCGAATGGAACAGGAAGCTGGCTCTTCTGTTACAGATATCAAAGATTGGGGTGAAAAAATCATCAAAGGGGAAAGGGAAATTGCGCAAGCCAAGAGAGAACTTGTTCGTGCAAACTTACGTTTGGTGGTTTCTATCGCAAAAAGATATGCGAATCGGGGAATGCATTTTTTTGATTTGATCCAAGAGGGAAATATAGGACTCATCAGAGCGGTCGATAAATTCGAATACAAAAAAGGTTATAAATTTTCAACGTATGCGACTTGGTGGATTCGCCAGGCAATCACCCGAGCGATTTCTGACCAAGCTCGAACCATTCGTGTTCCTGTTCACATGATCGAACAGGTAAACAAAGTGATTCGTGAGACAAGGCTTTTTGTCCAGGAGTTTGGACGAGATCCGTCTAATGACGAAATTGCGGAGAGACTCGGTTGGCCCGTTCAAAAGGTGAAGGCCGTGAAGAATGTTGCCAGAGAGCCAATCTCTCTTGAGATCCCTGTTGGTTCGGAGGAAGATTCCGAACTTGGGGATTTTATCGAAGATAAAGAAGTGATAAGCCCGCTCAATTCAGCAGCCACTTCGATTCTCTCGGAACAAATCCGACAGGTATTACAAACTCTACCAGCTCGTGAACAAAAAGTCATTCGTATGCGGTTTGGTTTGGATGATGGTTATGCCCAGACTTTGGAAGAGGTTGGGTATCAGTTTAAGGTCACTCGGGAACGGATCCGTCAGATTGAAGCCAAAGCTTTGAGAAGACTAAGGCACCCAAGCAGATCTAAAAAGCTGAAGGATTATATTGATTAAGAAGTAGTAGGTAGATCCAAATAGATCTTTGGATCTAATTATAAGTCGGAGTAAGACATCAAACCTCCCTTTATAGGGAGGTTTTTTTAGAGAGTGGCTCGGAGGGATTTGATCAGGTTTGTTACTTCCTTAAGTGAGTGTTGCTTTTCTGCAACCGTCCAACCTAGTTCCTTCGCCAAAAGATTGTTCACTGGCGTGACTAAAGATTCTGCAATTTCCAAATTGAGAAATAAAATTCTCCATCGTCTAGCGAGTATATCAAGAGCGCTCATCGCAAACTCTTTTTTGATGAAGTGGCGAACTTCTTCTACATAGAAACCAGATCCTTTTTTGATTTCTTTTGGAGCTTTACCGAGAATTGCAGTTGCCTCGCCACCATAGGCATCTGAAAGTCTCTGAGCTGTCTCAAAGCTAATATTATATAGTGTTTGTAACTTAGAAGGTAGGTGTTGGGAATATCCATCTGCACCCGGATAGGCGAAAGTTGCTGTCTCACAATTTTTCTTTTCGCGAAGTTTTCCGACTTCTATGAGTTTGTCGGTGAGATCTTCTGCCATTTTTCGGAAGGTAGACCACTTTCCTCCCGACATAGTTACAAGGCCAGAGTCAGATACGAGAATGGCTTCTTCTCTCGAAATTGACTTTGTATCTTTGTTACCTGTTGGCGATATTAGAGGTCTAAGACCTGAAAACACGGATTCGATATCTTCCTTCTTTAAGTTCACGTCCAGATTTTCATTTCCCGTTTGTAATAGGAAATCCACTTCGTTTTTGAGAGGCAAAGGTTCTTCCGAAATTTTTTCTATGGCTGTGTCCGTTGTTCCCAAAAGCACCTTTCCCTCCCAAGGAATCACAAAGACAACCCGTCCATCTTTAGTTTTCGGAATGATCATAGCAGAGCGGCAAGGTAACTTCTTTTTATCGAAGACCAAGTGGATTCCTTGACTTGGCGAAAGTACTTTGTGTGTATTCGGATCATCTAACAGTCGTATGTTATCAATCCAAACACCAGTTGTATTGGCTACGACCTTGGCTTTGATTTGGATTTGTTTTTTTGTAATTAGGTCTTTTGCGACAACTCCCGTAATCTTTCCATTTTCTTTGAGAAAGGAAACCACTTCCATTCGGGATAAAATATCGGCTCCGTTTTCTTTTGCGGCTCGGATGGCAGCGATGTTCAATCGGGAATCGTTGAACTGGGCGTCATAATAGGCAATCCCACCTTTTAGATCCTTGGATTTGAGAGAGGCAAAGTAGTCGAGAGCTACGGTTTTGGAAATCCGCTCGTGTCCAGGAACTACGGAACGTCCCGCCAAAAGATCGTAGATAGTAAGACCAATGGAGTAGAAAGGTTTTTCCCACCATTTGTAGGTTGGTAGGACAAATAGGAGAGGTTTTACCAAGTGAGGGGCATTGGAAAGGAGGCGCTTTCTTTCGGAGAGAGCTTCGTAAATCAGCTTAAAATGAAACTGGGCAAGATAGCGAACCCCTCCGTGGATGAGCTTAGTGGACCTTGAGCTAGTTCCTGAAGAAAAATCTTGTTTTTCTAGCACGGCAACCTTGTATCCTCGCAAGGTAGCGTCAAGGGCTGTTCCGGCACCAGTTGCCCCACCGCCTAGGATTACAATGTCGTAAGAAGTGGATTCAATTTTTTTGAGGTATTGTTTTCTATCGTCTTTTAGTGTCATTCGAATTTAAAACTTTGAGAGTTGCCTATAGAGATTCTACGGTTAGTATTGTCAAAAGTCACCATTTCTACCATTCAAAATTTTAAGAAAAATGAAATCTGAGAAAGAATTACAAACCGAATTAGAAACCATCCGGCGGGGAACTGTTGAGATTTTAAGTGAACCCGAACTAATTGAAAAACTGAAAAACAAACCATCCCTCACCATCAAAGCGGGATTTGATCCCACGGCTCCAGACTTACATTTGGGGCATTTTGTTTTGCTTCGAAAGCTCAAACACTTCCAAGATTTAGGTCACGAAGTAAATTTTATGTTAGGGGACTTCACTGCGATGATTGGTGACCCTACAGGTAAATCGGAGACTAGGAAACGCCTTTCTAGAGAAGAGGTTTTGGAAAATTCCAAAACTTACCAAACACAAGTTTTTAAAATTCTAGATAAAGTGAAAACTAAAATTGTCTACAATTCGACCTGGTGTTCAGAAATGAAATTTGAACAAATTTTAATTCTAACATCAAAATATACTGTTTCTCGAATGTTGGAAAGGGATGATTTCACCAAGAGGTATAGGGCTGGGAATCCGATTTCTATGATTGAGTTTCTTTATCCATTGGCACAAGGATATGACTCGGTTGAAATGAAGGCTGACATTGAGTTAGGTGGAACGGATCAAAAGTTCAATATGCTTGTAGGTCGCGATCTCCAAAGAGAGTATGGACAAAAACCACAAGTTGTAGTGACTTTGCCGCTTCTTGTTGGTCTCGATGGTGTTAAAAAGATGTCCAAGTCGCTTGGGAACTACGTTGGCATCACCGAAAGGCCGATCGATATGTATGGAAAACTAATGTCCATCTCTGATGACCTAATGTGGAACTACTTTGAGCTTTTAACCGACCTTCCTATCTCTGAAATCCAAAAAAGGCAGGCCGGAATCAAAGATAAATCTCTCCATCCCAAAGCTGTAAAAACCGAACTTGCTCTCCTTATTATGGACCAACTCCATCCGCATTCGGAGAACAGGGAGGCAGTAGAAGAGTGGACTCAAATCCACAATACAAAAAATAGAGCACTTCCCGATGAAATCCCGGAAGTGGTTCTCGGTGAAGAGTATTTTTCCGAAAAACAACCAGCTTTATTGTATGTTTTGGCACAGGTCCAATTCCTACCTTCTATATCCGAAGGAAGGAGGCTTGTCCAAGCGGGTGGTTTGTATTTGAACGAAGAAAAACTGAACGATGCCAGTCTGCTCTTGGACCGTGGAAAAGAGTATCTCGTGCGCCAGGGGAAAAAAGGAAAGTTCCTTCGGCTTAAGTCCTAAGGCTTTTGCAGGTTTAGATTCGGTTTTCTAAATCCGATATTCAGAGTAAGGACAACCATACCTAAATGTCGACCGATCCAATAAATGACGAAAAGGAAATCCAAGATATTGTACATGAGCTTTCCTTGGATATTGAAAAGGATCGTGAGTTTGCAAAAAGGCTAAAACGAATTCTTTTGGTTAGTGCATTGATTGTGATCGGTGCTTTTTCTTTTGGCGTTTTTACCTATCTTGTTTATTTGAATTTTTCGGTATCAAAACTTGAGACTGAGGTAAAAGAAAAAGACAAAAGTTTAAGGGAATTAGAACAATCTTTATTCTCGCTAATGTACCAAGAACAACTTAGAGATGAGTTAGTTCTGTCATTGGATGTCGATTCTGATACAAGTTTACAAAAACAAGTCGATGAAAATGTTGAATTTTTAAAAGAGGTAAGTCAATCACACAAGGGAAAGAATATCTTACGAGGAAATGAAAATTTTAAAGAGATTGCTCTTACTTTTGACTTAGCAACAGGAGAAGAACTTCCGACGCTTTATAATTATGTCAAAGATTATGATATCCATGTCACAATTTTTTTATCAAATGAAAGGCCCTCAGACGTTTCGGGTAGTTTTTTCCATAGGCAAAATTTAGATTATATCAAACGACTGGCTAAAACGGATCAGGTAGAATTTGCAAATCATACCTGGTCCCATTTCAATTACCAAAGATCGGTAATGGAATCTTCTCTTAAAAAAAGAACAGTCCTCGAATACCTAAGCAAGTCGGTCTTAGACCTACCGCATATGGCAGAAGAGCTGAAAAAAGTGGAAGATATGTTTTACTCTTTAACGAAACAGGAGTTAAAAAAATACTATCGTTTGCCGTATGGAGCTTTAAGCCAATTGATTTTAGATGCTCATGCTAGTTTGGGTTATGACGAACATATTATGTGGTCCAGAAACTCTAAAGGAAGTTTGGATCTTCCTGACTACATCCACAAACAGTTTTTATATAAAAAATCTGCGAACGGAAAGAAGGAAGTCGTAAAAAATCCTCACTATAAAACTAGCGAGGAAACCCTGGCATTTTTGGATGCTTGGGAGAGAATTGATCCGAACGGAATGAACGGATCCATCATACTGATGCACCTTGGAGGACCAAGAAAATTCGATAAACTCATCCACATCCTTCCAGAGTTTATCACTCGAATGAAGGCCAAGGGTTATAAATTTGTAACCGTTAGCCAGATTCTCAATGGGAAGGCTGATTAAACGTATTTTTGTTTAAGCTTAATTTTTTTAAATTTTACAATCAGCCATTCCTTAAAGGAATACAAGTTTAGATAGAATACGGGAACCATAATCAAAGTGATAAAGGTTGCAAAGGCAAGTCCCCACCCAAAAGCAAGTGCCATAGGAACTAAAAATGGATCTCTTCCTCCAATTCCATAGGCAGTTGGCAGAAGTCCTAATACCGTTGTAACTGTAGTTAGTATAACTGCTCTTAGGCGAATATTTCCTGCTTCGATTAAAATTTCAAATGTGCTGAGATTTGGATTTTCGATTCGGAGTTGGTTGGCACAATCGACGAGAACAATCGAGTCATTCACTACAACTCCCGCAAGACCAACAATCCCGAGAAATGCTAAAAAGGAAAAGGGTTGCCCATGGAGTAAAAAGGCAAAGATCACACCAATTACGGCAAATGGGATGGCACTCATTACAATGAGAGGTTGACCGAGAGATTTAAATAGTGAGGCAAGAATCATAAAGATAATGATGAGACCTGCGCCAAAAGCGACTAAAAGAGAGTTCATCGATTCTTCTGTATCCTTATTCTCTCCAGAAAATCGGACCGTATAACCAGGATATTTTTCGATAATTCCTTGAGCAGCCTTCTTTGCATCCATGTTTACTTGTCTAGACGTTGTGACAGTTTCATCGATATTGGAGGTAACTGTGAGGAGACGTTTTCCATCTAAGTGGTTAATCGACGCACGACCAGGTGATCTTGTATAATTCGTCAGTCTCGAGACAGGAATTAAGTTACCAGTTAAATTGTTTACGTAAACTTTGTTTAAATTACTGAGACTGGTTCGATATTCTTCAGGAAATCGTACCCTTACATCAACTTCTTCATCGGCACGTTTTATTTTTGTAGATACAGTACCTTGCAGAGCCGTGTTAATTGCGAGGGAAACGGATTGAACACTAACGCCTGCAAGAGAAGATAAAGACTCATCGACTGAGAGGCGAATCTCATCCTTTCCCTCATTAAAATCATCTCCGATATCCATCACACCTTCCATTTTTGATAGGATGGCTTTGTATTCGGCACCAATCTTTTGTAATGTAGCAAAATCATCACCCTTGATCTCGATTGCAACTGGTTTTCCTACGGGAGGTCCACCTGCTAATTTTTCAAATTCGAGATTCACGAGTTTTCCTTGGAGAGATTTGAATTGTGGTGGGATTTCATCCGCAACTATTTCATCTCCAGTTTTTTTATTCGCATTTTCTTTACTCAGTTTTTCTTCTAACAAGAGTAAGGCTTTATCATTCAAGAGGTATTTTGTATTTTGTCTGACAATTTCTATGATTTTTTCTGTTGATCTTTCTCTTGTTTCATCTGGTGTCAGATAGACCATAATCTGAGCGTAATTTTTTCCTCGTTTGGTGAAAGGATCGTTTGGATCTTTTTGAATGATTCCTACACGAGAGATATAGTTTTCCACCTCTCCTTCTTGGAGTTTTGACACAGCGTATTCGATTGCTCGGATGTATCGGTCTGTCTCTTCCAAGGTGAGACCCGTTTCTGCGGTTACTCGAACTTGGAAGGTTTCAATTGCACCAGGAAATAATTTGAATTTACCAAATTTTCCCTGAATCATAATGGAAAACACAAAAAGTCCCAATAAAATTGCTACCATACGGATTCTATGTGTTAAGGCAAAACGCAAAAGAGGAAGATAGAAATTGGTCTTAAATCGAACAAACCAATGAGATTCCTCTTTTACTTCTCCTTTCATATCTGTTGATTTGCTGACATCGTAAAGGTGAGAAGGCAACATAAAAAAAGCTTCAAATAGAGAAGAAAGTAATGAAAGGATCACTACCATAGGAATGGATTTGATAAATTTCCCAAAGATTCCAGTCATAAACAACATGGGTCCGAAGGCTGCGATAGTTGTTGTGATGGTTGCAGTTACTGGGGCGATTACTTCACTAGTTCCTCGCATCGCAGCTTCAAAGGGTTCTAGTCCATTTTCCAAATGGCGGTAGACGTTTTCACAGATGATAATCGCATCATCAACTAAAATACCAACAACAATGATAAGACCCATCATAGAAATAAGATTGAGAGTCATGCCAAAGTAGTTCATCGCAATAAACGTCATTGCTATAGAGATGGGAATTCCTAGGGCAGTCATAAGGGCCATACGCCAACCGAGGAATACAAAAAGAGAGGCAGTTACGAGAATCAAGCCAGATATAGCATTCGATGTCAAAACTCCAAGCCTTCGTCTGATGTATTTGGAAAGGTCATTTACAAATGCATACTGAAGTTTTCCATCTGTTGTTTTGATAAATTCTTTAACGATCTTTTTCGATTCATCGACTACAGCAATTGCGTCGGCTTTTTCACGTTTGATGATTGTTAATGCAATCGCTATTTCTCCATTTGACTTATCAATGTAATCAGAATCTTCAAATCCTTCCGTCACCTTAGCAATATCTTTGATGCGAACAGATCGTCCTGCGTCATTTGTACGGACAAAGACGTTCTCTATTTCTTCTGCACTATCAAATTCACCAACGGTCCTAACGATAATTTCTTTATTACGCTCATTGATATTACCGCCTGGAAAATTGATATTTCGTAGCCTGAGTGCGTTTATCACTTGGGCAGAAGAAATGGACATAGCGTTCAATTTGTCCGGGTAGAGGTCCACTTTCATCTCACGTTCCCGCCATCCTCGTTTTGTGATTCGAGCAACAGTTGGTAGGTCTTTCAATTTTTCTTCTAAGATTTTTGAAAGCTCACGGAGTTCTGTTGGACTGAGTTTGGGTTTTCCATTTTCAAATGTAGGAGTTAGATGCACTTCAATCACAGGTTGTCTGGCAGTTGTGATTTCGGTTACAATCGGATCTTCGGCTTCCGCAGGGAGGTCCTGAACGCGATCAATTGCTGATTTGATATCATCTACCACTTTTTGTGTGTTTTTTGTATTTGGATCAATGGTGATAACTATGCCCGACCGATTTTCGAGAGAAGCCGATCGAAATTCTTTGATTCCATCCACTTCTTTAATCGCATCTTCCAGTGGTTTGGTGACTAATTTTTCTAAATCAGCAGGACTTGCTCCGGGATAGATGGTGGTTACACTTACAATATCAAAATTGATATTCGGAAAAGCTTCCCGATTCATCGTATAAGCGGTCAGACCACCCGCAACAAGTATAGCGACAGTGAGTAAGTTTACAAATAAACTCTTTGAAAGAAAGTACTGAACGATGGATGAACCCATAAGAGCCTCGCTTGGGGGGATTAATCTAAAAGCCGATCAGAAGAATCTAAATCTTCATTGAATCCGAATAGTTTTGTGTTTTTGAGTCGATCCACGTAGAGAACGCCAAAAAGATGATCACACTCATGTTGCAAAACAATAGCACGATAACCTTGGATGGTTTCTTCATATTCTGTAAAATTTTCATCACGCCACTTCATTTTGATCTTGTCAGGACGCTCAACGTACCCGCGCATGCCAGGAACCGACAGGCACCCTTCCCAAAAACCTTCACCAGGAGGAGAGAGTGGCGTGATTTCAGGATTTATGATAATTTGGTTCGGAACTTCGGGTGTACCTTTGTACCTTGGGTTGTTTTCTTCCTGACCTACGACTACCAGCTTTTTTAAGATGCCGATTTGCGGAGCGGCAAGGCCCACACCATCGGCATGGCGCATGGTATCAAACATATCCCGAATCAGCTTTTTGAACTCTTTTGTATGTATTTCGTCTTCCGTGATATCGGTGCTTGTTTGCCGTAGGATTGGGTTTCCAATTCGTAAAATATTTCTAACTGCCATAGCTTCTTGGATTAGATTGGAAAACGCCCCTACCAAATCAAGTGAAGTGCGTGAAAACTAAAAAGAATTTGACATTTCGGGGGAACAAACATTTCATTTTGGGAGGGATTTTGGAGACGAGGGGAATCGAACCCCCGACCTTTTGAATGCCATTCAAACGCTCTCCCAACTGAGCTACGTCCCCTTGGTTTGCAAAGGTCAGGGTGGAGTCTTGGCTTTTGATGTCAAGAGAATCAATTTAGGTATGAGGAATCGAAACAAATATGGCGCAAGAAACGATTGAAGAACTGAGCAAAAAACTGAAGATCCAATCGGATATCATAAGAGGTTACGAAAAGGTTCTCCGCCTAAACGAACAGGAACTTGCCAATGCAGATGAAATCATTCGTATGTATGAGCAAATCATTGACTACTCGCGGTCCGAATTGAAAGAAGCAAAGGAAACAGTGCAAGCAAGTTCTATGGTCTCCAATTTGAGTCGAGATGAGCTAATGACTGCCTTTGAAAAAATCAAAGCACTGGAAGAGGCGAATCGGAAACTCAGAGAAGAAGCTTTAAAATTTAACAAAGAATAATCCATTCATGGCCCAACCTCTCCCATCCATCGTCCGGAAATCTCCGGAAGGTGGTTTTTATGTTGCCTCCTCACAAGAATTAGATGATCTTTATCATTTTATCCTTGGTCAGGCAAAACGTCTAGTCCAAGCAAAATCAGCCGCTTTTTACTTCAGAAACGAATCAGGGAACCTAAAGCGAATCGGAGCCCTTAAGGATAAACCAAATTCAGCAAAAATCGCTAAATACGTTTTTAAATCCAAAAAAAGTATTCTTTTAAAAAAGGGTTCGAAAGTCGGCTATGAAAAATTGGAGAATTCGTATCTAGTTTGTTATTTGGGAGAAGAAGTAGGGGAGCTTTCTCTTGGAGTTTTGGTTTTAGAAGGAATCCGGCACTTCAATGATTTTTCGGAGCAAGATCTTGACCTTATCAATTATTTTATTTCAAATTTAACTGCCTTATTTAAAGATACTGTATTTTCTGAGGGTGATGGGCAATTTTTTTCTGCCTTCACCACTTCTATTTTGCTTTTATTAGATAATTCTAATATACATAATAACAACAATCGTTTGCAATACTTTCTCCAGGAAATCATTCGTGTAGCTGTACTTATCAATACCAGTATGGAGTTGGATCACCTACTTTCGATGGTAATGGAGAGTGCCAAGTCCGTATTTAGAACAGAGGCGAGTTCTCTGCTCTTGTTAGACGAGAAAAAAGAGTTCCTTATCTTTCATACCGTAACAGGAGAAAAAAAAGAGGAAGTAGCAAAAGTTAAAGTTCCTATTGGGCAAGGGATCGCAGGTACCGTTGCAGTAACAAAACAACCCATGATAATCAATGATGCCCAAAACGACGAACGGGTCTTTCGGGATGTAGACAAGGCTTCTAATTTTGTAACTCGAAATATTTTGGCGAGTCCCCTCATTGTGGGCGACGAAGTCATTGGCGTAATCGAGGCAATCAACACAATCGATAGAAATAATTTTAGTCAAAACGATATAGAATTCTTTCTTTCCTTTTCCTCAGCTTGTGCAGTTGCCATCCAAAAAACAGGCCTTCTAGAAAATTTAAACCTAACGAACAAAGAACTCAAACAAAAGTTAAGTACTCTCGAATCTATTTTTGACCTCGGTCAAGCGGTCTTAGAAAGTCATGACGAACTTGGACTGATGTCCCGTTCTTTGAATATCCTTACCAAGGAATTGAACTGTGAAGAAGCAGGGATGATCATCATAGAAGAAAAGAACAGAAATCGTATTCAGGTATATGCAAGACAAATGGGGATCGTTCGTGAGTCTTTTTTTCCAATGGAGGAAAGCCGGCTCTTTCTTTCTTTAATAGAATCAGGTAATCCACGGATGGCGGTTATTTCACCGCAAATAGAAGAACAGTTTTTAGATTTAGAGTCTCAAGTATTAAAAAAGAATTTCCTTATACTGCCAATCGCACCTAAAGGTGGGACAATGCGGGCAGCACTTTTTGCTTGTGGAAAGATTTCAGCAAAAAGTTTTGATGAAACGGACCTTCGTATGTTAAAGACTTTATCGAGTCCTCTTGCGAAGGCCTTTGAGAATTTGCGGCTCAACCAACAGATCATCGCAAAAAAATCCATTGAAAAAGAAATAGAAATCACAAGAAACATTCAAAACAATATTTTACCCAATCATATCATTGAATCAAAAGGATTTGACCTGGGTGTTAAGTCAGTTGCCGCAAAAGAAGTGTCAGGTGATTTTTATGATTTTCATTCCTTCGGAGAAGATGAATATTCTTTTTTGGTTGCGGATGTTTCGGGAAAAAGTTTGCCTGCGGCCATATTTATGGCGATGTCTTCTTCTATCATACGAACACTTTCGCGAACTTCCAATCTCAATCCATCTGAATTACTAACACGAGCAAATCAACTAATCTATGAAGACTCTCAATCAGGGATGTTCGTAACTTTATTTTTTGTGGACTACCATGAAAAGAATAGAGAACTTCAATTTGCCTCCGCGGGTCATAATGACCAAATTTGGGTTCGGAAAGACGGAACCTATGAATTGTTAAAAGGAAAGGGAGCCCCTTTGGGAGTAGTTCCACTCTCGAACTACCAAGGCGGTGGGATTGTAATTTCGCCGGGTGATATGTTGGTTCTCTACACCGATGGAGCCATTGAAGAAAAAAATCCAGAAGATGAGGAATTTGGACTCGATCGATTTGTGGATACTATCATACAATTGCGAGATAAGCCTGCACAAGAAATTGTCGAAGATGTTTACAAGGCCATTCGGGACTTCTCTCAGGCAGAAGAACAGTACGATGACTTTACGGTCATGGTTTTGAAATTTTCGGAAGAAATGGAGAGCCGGTTGGAAAGAAGATTTTTAGCCCTCCCTACAGAAATTCCAAAGTTTCGGGACTTTGTTTCGGAATTCCTCAAAGGAAAGGCCACAAAAGAGCATGCTTTGGATGATATTCTAATCTCTTTGGATGAGGCCTCTACCAACATTGTCATGCATAGCTACAAAGATACAAATCTCAAGGATCCGAGTTTCCTTTGTTTACTTGAGATATCTGACAATACTCTCAAGGTTGTACTCTTGGATGAGGGAAAACCCTTTGAAAGGGAATCCGTCCCAATACCTTCTCTTGAGGCGAATATGAAAGGAGACCGGAAGGGTGGTTTTGGTGTGTATTTAATGGAAACCCTAATGGATCGAGTCGAATACGAATATGATGGGCGATACAATAGAACTAATTTGGAGAAAGTAATCAGATGAACGAAGAAAAATTGGGACTCCACTCAGAAACAATCGGCGACGTCCTTGTCATTCATATTCAGGGCAATTTGGATGTACATAATACCCACAAACTCGAGAACGACTTGATGGCTATGGTAAAGTCAGCCAAAAAATCAGTTGTCTACAATTTGATCGAAGTTCCCTTTATTTCGAGTGCTGGTCTACGGATGTTGGTGACCTCACTCAGACTTTGCCAAGAGCTAAAGATTACAATTTCAATTTGTGGTCTTCAGCCAGCGGTAGATAAAGTCTTTGATATCGTCGGAATGTCCCAACTTTTTACCATCTATCCGGACCTTGAATCTGCAATTCAGTAAAAATCACTTTTCTAAGTGGTTTGAATCAAAACATTGGAAAAATACCTATGGAAACTAGTTCGTATTCCCTAAACAACCCTTTCAAAGAACAGAACCAAACTGAAACCAAAAAAGGCATCTACGATGACGCCATAAAACTCGGTCAAGAACTCATTGTAAAACCCTTCCTGGGTGGCGGTGAAGATCGAATCCGAGTCCAACATTCTAAAAACCGTATGACGGTTTGGGAACGGATCAAAGTTCTTACAAATGAAGAACCTAATATAACATTCCAAAACTGGGGACCCAATCTAGATGGAGCCTCGATTGTAACAGGTGTGCTAAAAATTCGAGGTAGAGATGTCGCGGTTTATGGCCATGACTTTACTCTTCGTGCGGGATCCATGGATGCGACGAATGGTAGTAAGTTGGCGCGTCTGATTATGATGGCGGGTGAACATGGAATCCCACTTATTGGTATGAATGATTCGGCAGGTGCATATGTTCCTGCGGGAGTAGGCGGACTTGATGGTTATTCGGAAGCGTTTACTGCTCTAAGAAAGATCAGTGGAGTCGTTCCTTCTATTATGCTTATGTTTGGTTTCAATGCAGGAGGAGGAGCGTATCTTCCGAGACAGGGATCTTTTATGATCCAATGTGATAATACTTTCTTTGGCCTAACAGGACCAGGCGTAGTAAAGTCCGTACTTGGTGAAGATATCTCTGCTGAAGATTTGGGGGGGCCAAAAGTCCACGGCCAAAGTGGGGTTGTAGACTTAGTTACCAATGACGAACTAGGCTCCCTTCGAACTGCGATTCGCCTTTTGTCTTACTTACCGGACAATAACCAAAGTTTTGCGCCTTTCTATCCTACATCTGACTCAATGAACCGGTTTATTTACGAAGAGGATATCCTTTTCAGAAAGACCTTCAATTCACCGACAGGCATGAATACTCCATTTGATATCACTTTGTATTTACAACAGATTTGTGACCATGGTGAGTTTTTTGAAGTTCAGCCACAAAGAGCTCGTAACATCGTAACTGCATTTGGCAGGATCGGTGGTCATGTAGTAGGATTTTTAGCTAACAATTCGGCGGTTTCTTCAGGTCAGATTGATATCGGAGCCTCCAGAAAAGGTACAAGATTTGTCCGGTTCTGTAACCTTTATAATATCCCTATGGTCTTCATTGAGGATACGACGGGATTCTTACCAGGAAGAGACCAAGAACACAATGGAATCGTATTAGAAGGACGTAAACTTTTAGATTCAATTATTGATCTACGAACACCAAGATTAACACTGATCATACGCAATGCGTTCGGTGGTGCTTATGCTACTTTTAACTCGTATTTTACAGGAGCATCCATGGTATTCGCACTTCCAACAGCAAGGATTGCAGTTATGGGACCTGCTGGAAAAGAATACGTCTATAAGGATGAAATATCTTCTATTCAAAAAGAGTATGTTGCCAATGTGAAAAAAGGAATGCCTGACAAAGAAGCAATCGCTCTTCGTGATGGCAAACTTTTTGAAATCGGACAAAGGTATGAAAAGGAATTGATGAACCCGAAAGAGGCATTGTCTCTTGGTTCCGTTTCCTCTATCATCCTTCCTGGTTTTACAAGAAAGGTTCTTGGCACGAATCTGAATTTTTTAATGTCTAGATACAAACCAACGCCAATGAGTGGTCCACAAAGAGAGTTCGAGTAATCTATGTTAGATAAAAATTTAAAACGCATTCAGTTCCAAGAGTCGGAATCCGCTTGGATCCGTTCCTTTAGTGTAGAATCGATCAAATGCCTAATTGTATGTAGGGGCCCTGTTCGAAAAGAAACGATGGATGTTTTTGATGCCATTGGTGTAAAAGAATACGGAATCCTCCTCTCTGAAAAGGATTCCATTGTTTACCCAAAAGCTCTAGCACCTGAACTACGTAACTTTCGATTTCCAGAAAACGTACACCGTGTTCCAGATTATATGGGAGCAGGCAAGGAAGAAAAAGAAGAACGAATCAAACAAATCATCGGCATAGCAAAAAACAATGGTTATACACATATTTTTGCAGGTTACGGATTTATGGCCGAAGATGCAGAGTTTATTGAGGCAATCGAAGAAGCTGGTGTGATTTTTATGGGGCCAAGTTCGCATGTAGCAAAGGGTGCTGGTGCAAAAGACGAGGCAAAAAAATTAGCAAGGTCTCTTAAGGTATCTGTAACTCCAGGGGTAGATAATATCACGGCTCTTGCATTGCTTAGAAAGACAGGAAACTCTAAGTCTGGTCTTGAAAAAATTGCCAAAGAAAATTCAGTGGATTTCCAATTCAATGATGCTCAGTCTTTGGAAGACAATGCAGAAATCCTTTTACAAAAATCCTATGAAAAGACGATCGACCTAACTACGATTCCCGACTTACAAAAAGAATCTGAGATTCTTTGTGAGGATATCTGGAAAAAATACCCGGGCAAACGTATTCGTTTCAAGTATATCGGTGGCGGTGGTGGAAAGGGCCAGCGTGTTATTTCTGAGAAATCAGAAGTTGACGGTGCGGTTATGGAAATCCTTGCCGAGTCTAAGGTAACAGCTGTTGGTTCCAATAGAAACTTTCTAATCGAGCTCAATATAGAAAATACAAGGCATAATGAAATCCAGTTGATAGGAAATGGGGAATGGTCCCTTTCCCTCGGTGGGCGAGATTGTTCTTTGCAAATGCACGAACAAAAGCTACTTGAGATTTCGCAGACTGTAGAACTCCTCCAAAAAGAAGCAGAGGCTTGTGAGAAGACTAATTCCAAAAAGGCAGGCATCCTGAAAAAAGATCTGGAAACTTTGAAGGATATGGAACACCAAGCTGAAGTTTTTGGTAAAGCAATTCGTTTGAATAGTGTCTCGACTTTCGAGTGTATTGTGGAAGGAAATAGTTTCTTCTTTATGGAAGTAAACACTCGGATTCAGGTGGAACACCGAGTTACAGAAATGGTTTACAAGATGAAATTTGTAAATCCAAACGATCCGAATGACTTCTTCTATATTGACTCTCTTGTAGAAGCGATGGCGGTTTTATCGATCCATGGACCTAGTGTCCCTAAACCGGAACGAATTCTTAGAAATGTTTCCGGTGCGGAAGTTCGTATCAACGCAACCAACAGGGCATTGCAACCGCATGCTGGTGGAATCATACAAAGTTGGTCCAATGCTCTCCCAGAAGAAATTCGCGATGACCAAGGTATTTGCACAAGGAACCCAGATACAGGTGCCTTTGTTCACTACAACCTAGCGGGTGCATACGATTCGAACGTAGCACTAATAGTATCTTACGGAGAATCCAGAAAACACAACCTGGAAGTATTGGGAAATATCCTTCGAAAAACGGAACTTAGAGGTCATAATTTAGAGACTAATTTGTTAGTCCACTACGGACTAATCCAATGGATTTTAGGAAAGGATGCAATGTTCAAACCATCGACAGCATTCATGATTTCCTATCTTGCTGGAATCGGATCTCTTCAGTCTGTTGTAAACGATATCGATTTAGAATATTTGTGGTCAGAAAAATCCAAAGCCGCGGACGCTAACAAAAAGAAAGTTTTATCTAAAAAACTTACTCTAATTATGCGCCCTCTTGAGAAAATCCTTTCGAATCCACATGTCCTTGGTGGATTTTTAGGCTATTATGACGGCAAACTTTGGAAGCGGGATGGAAAAACTCCCAAGTTCTCAGAGAATCCGATCGAGTTTTTGGACAAATTGTACTACTATCTAAACTTAGAAGAATCAGGTGACAAACCAAGTTCTGAAAAGATTTGGGATCACGACAACGCTTTACTTTCGGAATCAAAATCGTTTTACGACGAATTCAAAACGCGTTCTGGACTGAAGACATGGTCGGAAATAGAAAAAGCATTCGATTCGGGGAAAAATCCGAACGAACAAACGATTCCAACGGAACTCTGGAAACAGGCGGTTGAGAGCCATTTTGGTTTCCAAGTGGGAATGGAGATATTGCTTTTGCTTCCGAATATTGGAATCAAATCCAATTTCTTTGGATTGGATATCAATGAAGACTTGGATGGTGTTGTACCAGATGAGTTTAAAGCCAAGGAAACCCGAGACACTCTCATCAAAACATTGAACCCACCGCCTAAGATGAGCGGTGATGAAATTGTTGCGCCAATGGGAGGGATGTTTTATTCCAAAGAAGCACCAAATCTACCTACGATGGTAGAAGAGGGACAGCACTTCCAAGTAGGTCAACCTCTCTTTATCATTGAAGTAATGAAGATGTTTAACAAAATTGTTGCTCCAATCAGTGGAACCATTGTAAAGAATCTTATGGTAGACTCTGACGGGAAGATCGTAACGAAAGGGCAGCCTATTTTTAAGATCAAACCAGACGAGGTTATTGTAGAAGAATCTGAAGAGGAAATTCGAGCAAGAAAGGTGAAGGTTACAAAAGAACTGGGTTTGGTCTAGTTAGATATCACTCTCAGTAATAACCTTCTATAACTTTATGCATGTCTGACAGGGGGAGTATTTTCGATGCGGCACCGCGTCGAATTGCTTCCTTGGGCATTCCAAAAACTACGGAACTTTCTTCGTCCTGAGCGAACGTTTCAGCGCCGTTCTTCTTCATCTCCAAGAGTCCCGATGCTCCATCGTCTCCCATACCTGTGAGGATTATCCCTTTTGCATTTTTTCCAACATCTTTCGCAACCGATCGAAACAATACATCTACGGAAGGTCTATGTCGATTGACTAAAGGCCCATCCGAGAGAGAAACCAAGTAACGAGCACCAGATCGAATGACAGACATGTGGAGATTTCCTGGCGCTATTAACGCTTGTCCCCGAACAATCCTATCTCCTTCTTTTGCCTCCTTTACTTCGATTTGACAGATAGAGTTTAATCTCTTTGCAAATGCTTCCGTAAATTTCTCTGGCATATGTTGTACGATGACGATCCCTGGTGAGTGTTCCCTTGAAAGTTTGGTTAAAATTTCTTCCAAGGCAAGGGTTCCACCCGTTGAGGTTCCGATGGCTACAATCTTTTCCGTTGCCTGGAGCTGAGAGATATCTTTTTTTAAATGATTGGATACAATCTCTTTTGGTTCATTGGAATTCCATTTCGAATGTTTTGAATTGGCTGCTGCTACGACGGATTCTGTAAGAGCAATGGTTGATTCATTTAAAAAATCTTTTAAACCAATTTTAGGCTTTGTGATGATTTCGCTAGCTCCCAGTGCAAGAGCAAGAACTGCAGTTTCCGAACCTTTTTCTGTTAGTGTAGAACAAATTACTACTGGAGTTGGACGTTCGCGCATTATTTTTTTAAGAAACGTTAGGCCATCCATCCTTGGCATTTCAATGTCTAAAACGATCACATCTGGCCAGTTTTCATTCATCTTATCTATAGCAAAAATTGGATCAGACGCCGCGCCTAGAAATTCAAAATTCGAATCAGATTTAAAAACTTCACTTAATACTTGTCTTACGACAGCCGAATCATCGATTACAAATACTTTAATTTTATTCATTTTTTTCTAATAAGGAACTTATTTTTTCTCAACCCAAACTTCTCCATCCCAAATCGTAAAAAATATCTTACGACTTTGAGTACCACCTGTATCTTCAGATAAGATTTTAATTTCATTTTCCTGTAAGATTTTCTTTGCAAAATCAACGTTTTTATTTCCGATCTGTTTAATTGACGATTCAGAATCGAATAAACTCTCTTCTTCCTTTAAAAACATCGTTGAGCCACCAAAAACTTTTGCGATAAAGTCACGCCGTTCCAGTCTGACTTTTTTCATTTCATGGAAAAAATAATCAATTGCATGGATTCCGTATCGCGTACTCTTGTTTGGATCAGATTTGTTTTCCTGCGTATCGGGCAGTAGGTAATGGCACATTCCACCCATTTTTTTACCAGGACACCACAAAACGATGGAGACACATGAGCCAAGTAAGGTTCGTAAACGAATGTTTTTTTCGCCGAAGTAGATTTCTCCTGGATTTAAGAAAATATCTGTTACAAAGTTAGGTGAGTCCATAACATCAATTCATGGTTGTCGATTTTTCATGAATCTGCTGGAACTCTTCTAGATTAAGAATCTTATCTAATCTTAAGATGATAACAAATTGGGATTCAATTTTTCCTAGCCCTGCGATAAAATCCAATCGTATTTTATTGCCAAAACTTGGCGCATCTTCTATTGAATCGTCGGGAATGTCAACTACTTCGTTTACCGAATCAACTAACAGTCCAACATCTATGTTTTCCTTTTCCAATTGGATTTCTGTTATGATGATACAAGTTTTGCGGTTGAGTTCCGAAGATTTTTTGTAAAATCTATGGTTTAGATCCAAAACAGGTACAACATGTCCTCTAAGATTTATGACTCCTGGTATATAGTCGGGCATCATAGGAACATGAGTTATTGATTCGTATTCAATGATTTCTTTTATATGCAAAATCCCGAGGCCAAACACTTCTTCGGAAATTTTAAAGGTTAAGTATTGAATTTCTTGCATACATAATCCTTAAAATTTTTGGAATCGATCTTTTTCCCCTAGATCGGTTCTCTTTTTCTCTGGTGTTCCTTGTTTTCTCTCCGGTACAACTTGTTTTGTTGGTGTCTTCGATGCAACTTTTCGTGAAAATTCGAAATCACCCGTTGTGGTTTTTCCGAGTTCAAAAAAGCTAACAGAGGATAGGAGTCTTTCCGCTTGGGCTTGTAATTCTTCTGCAATTGCAGCAAGTTCTTCCGATGCACTCGCTGACTGTTGCGATACTTGGTCTAACTGACCCATTGCCTTATTGACCTCGTTGACACCAGAGGACTGTTCTTGGCTTGCAGCAGCAATTTCTTGTACGAGATCAGCGGTTTTGTTAATTGCTGGAACAATTTCTTCAATAAGTTTTCCTGCCGATTCTGCAATTTGAACGGAACTTCCGGCAAGAGTGCCAATTTCATTTGCAGATTTTTGTGATCTTTCGGCAAGTTTTCTGACCTCCGATGCCACAACCGCAAATCCTTTACCGTGTTCTCCTGCCCTGGCTGCCTCTATAGCGGCATTTAATGCAAGTAAGTTGGTTTGGTAAGCAATATCTTCAATGATCGAAATTTTATCTGCAATTTCTTTCATTGCTTTTACGGTATTTTTAACTGCTTCCCCGCCTTGTTTAGCATCTCTTGATGACTTTGTAGCTATTGAGTCGGTTTGTTTTGCATTTTCTGCATTTTGATCAATCGAAGCTCCCATCTCCTCTAAAGACGCAGAAGTTTCTTCAACGGAAGCGGCTTGTTCACTTGCCCCTTGTGATAGTGTTGATGCAGTTTGAGATACTTCGTCAGCAGCATTCACAAGAGCATTTGTATTCGTTCGAACTTCGTTGATAATCTCCACAAGTTTATTTGCAGTGTTATTGAAGGAGTTTTTTAGTCGTTCAAAACCGCCAGAATATTCGTTTGTTATAATTTTTGTTAGATCACCTTTTTCAAATGCCGCAAGGCCAACAACTAAATCCTCTACAATTCGATTCGTTTCAATAGAAATTAACTTTTGATTTGTGATATCTGTTGCGAACTTAACAACTTTATATGGTTTGCCACTCAAATCGAGTATGGGGCTATAAACGGCAGAAATCCAAACTTCCTTTCCTCCTTTTGCAATTCGCTTGTATTCAGCAATTTGAAATTCACCTCGGTTGAGAGAAGCCCAAAATCCTCGATATTCTTCGGAATTAGCATAGTTTGTCTCAACAAACAACTTATGGTGTTGTCCCTGAATTTCATTTAGGTTGTATCCCATAGTCTTCAAAAAGATATCATTCGCAGAAATAATCGTTCCATCCATATTGAACTCTATTGTTGCCTGAGCTCGGTTTATCGATTGAATTTGGCCAATAAACTCTTGATCTTTTACTTTTTGCATCGTGATATCCGTGGCAAATTTGATGACCTTGTATGGTTTTCCGTTTGTATCAAGGATTGGAGTATAGGTTGCTTGTAAGTAAACTTCCTTTCCACCTTTGCCAAGTCGTTTGTATTCAGCTTTTTGGAACTCGCCCCGATTGAGATTTTCCCAGAATTTTTTATATTCTTCCGAATTCACTTCCTTTGTTTCCACAAACATCTTATGGTGCTGTCCTTGGATTTCCGATAGTTGATAACCCATGAGAGATAGGAAGTTTTCATTTGCAGTTACGATAGTCCCATCCATTCGAAATTCTATAGTGGCCTGAGATCGTTCGACGGCTCTATCGTGAGCATTCTTTTCGGTAACATCTGCCCATTCAACGACAGATCCAAGTCGGGCTCCAGTATTTGTGAGAATTGGATTTGCAATCAAGTCAAACTCGCGATTGCCAATTTTAATGGAAGTTTTGTGTTCCCCTGTAAATGTAGATAGGATTCTTCGTTGGTGGCTTGGGTCTTTATGATATCCATCAATATTACTTCCCATAAGTTTTGAGAGAGAAAAATTTGAAAGTTGTGTTTGGATATCGGACTGGGACTTAGCAAACATTTTATGAATTGCCTTGTTCATATAAACAACATTTAAGTCATTATCCGCCATCATCACATTGGTGGACACATTGTCCAGAGCAGAACGTATTTTTAGTGCCTCTACCAATGGTTTCGAGACTTGCCTATGTAAAAGTAAAAATAAAACGAAGGAGGCGATAAGGAATAAAATTGAGCCAAGAACCAATGGATGAAGGAATGATAGGGTTACTTCTACCTTTTGTTCCGCTTGGACTTGGATTAGGTTTGCTTTCCAAGTTGAAACTAAAGAACTGTACTGAATCCAATTCTTTTGAAGATTTTTGAAGTTGGATTCACGTTTGACAAGATCATCCCAATCCTCTTGGTAGACTGAAAAAATGGCTGAAACTTCTAACAGGTTAGATTTGATTTGTCCCAATTCTTTGTGATCTGGTAATTTTTTCTCCAAGGTCTCCCAATCGGAGATAAGTTGTTGGAGACTATATTTAGCTTTTGTAAGATCCGATTTTTCGCTAACGTTTGGTGTACTTGATTCAAGAATTTCGATTTGAAATTTTTTATCTAGTGTAGTCAGTTTTAGTATTTCTGAATGTAATTCCTTCGGTATTTTTGTTTCAGAAATTGTTGGTTCTGCCAAAAATCCAAAAACTGCAATTGCTAAGACCCACAAAACAAAGAGGAAGCCTAAGATAAAACTTCCAAACAATTTTGTTGATACATTTAATTTATTCATACGTTGATCATCCTTATGGTCATTCAATACTCATTTTTTCAATTTCGATAGTTCGTTCAAAAAGACTTGGTATATCTAAAATCAAAGCAACTTGACCATCACCAAGAATGGATGATCCACTGACACCTTTTACATGCCTAAATACAGATCCCATAGGTTTTACGACTGTTTGGTATTCCCCATAAAGATAGTCTACCACAATCCCCGCTTTCTTTTCACCATTCCGAACAATCACAATATTCTCCCTGCTCGACTGATATTTTGATTCTTCTGGAAATATCTGACTCAAACGAATGTAGGGGATCAAATTGCCCCGAAGGGGGAAGTAGCGACTTGAATCTGCTTTTTCTTCGTCGTGGAATTGTAGACATTCCAGAACTATATCCATTGGCAGGATAAATCTACGATTGGCAATTCCGACCAAAAATCCATCTATAATTGCTAGTGTAAGTGGTAATCGTAACGTAAAACTCGTACCCTTGTTAGGTGTACTCGAAATAGAAATGTTTCCGCGGAGTATTTCTATATTTTTTTGCACTACGTCTAGACCTACTCCGCGTCCGCTCACGTTGGTTATATGCTCTGCTGTAGAAAAACCTGGATGGAATAGGAGTGCAAATACTTCCTCATCCGATTGGGGTAGGGGTCCCGAGCAGATCCCTTTCATAATTCCTTTTTCCCAAACTTTTTCTTTTTGAATCCCTTTCCCATCGTCCTTTACTTGAATGACTACATTTCCAGCTTCTTGGTAAGCCCGTAAAATAATTGTTCCGATTTCAGCTTTTGCTAGTTTCCTTCTTTCGTTAGGTGTCTCAAGTCCATGGTCACAAGCATTACGAATGATATGTGTAAGAGGATCTCCAAGTTTATCAACAATATTGCGATCTAATTCAGTTTCATTTCCTTCTGTAATCAATTGGATTTGTTTACCTAAATCTTTTCCTAAGTCCCTTACGGTTCTATGGTATTTCTGAAAAACATCACCAATAGGAATCATTCGAAGCTTCAAAGAAATTTCCCGAACTTCATTTAGAAGGCGAATCACTTGCGATGATGCTTCTTGGAGGTTTGAATCGTCTATGCCGGAGAGAAGTTGGTTCAAATTGGCAGATGACACAACTAGTTCCCCAACTCTGTTGATTAAATTATCAATCCGTTTCGAATCAACTTTGATTGTCGTACTCTTTTGTTGATTTGATTCATTCCAAGAGGGTAGCGAACCTTCATTTTCTGGAAGAGAAATCGACTTTAAAGGAATATCAGATTCTGACATAGAGATAGAACCAAATTGAATCGATTTTAAAATTTCTAAGTATTTCAAAAATTCATGATCGCTCAATAAACCTATTTCTTTCCAAATATTTCCGAGATAAATCTCTTCCTCGGGTAGTTGTTGTGAAAGATCTACCAAGTCTTCTATTCCAAAACCTGGTGGGAATATGTGCAAAAAAGAATCTCTTTCTATAAATTCAAAAGCTTTTTGTACTTTGGTTAAATCTGCATCAGAGGCGAATAGAATCTCAAAACCAAGATAACAGGTCTCTGGTTGGAATTTGACAAATGGTGGTATTTTTTCTGTGATTGTTTTAAGAGAAACAATCTTTCCTATTTTTTTTAAGTAAGCTATAAAAGAATAGGGGTCAAGACCTTCTGCAAAAACATTTGAATTTGGTCGAAAAGATATTAGATAGTTCTGAAATACGAATGTCTTTAGATTGTTCTTTGTTTGCTGAGATAAAACTTTGCCTTTTTCAGCCGCCGTTGTGGTATTGTTAAAAATATTTTGTCCGTCAGAGTTCTCTAGGTAAGGTTTGAACGTATTTAAAATTTCTTTTCCTGATTCAAGTTTTTTCTTAGAGAGATTTCCTTTATGCTCTTCTAATACTAAAAAAGATAAAAAATCATTGGCTTTTAGGAGATTATCTGTCATGGAACTTGAAAATGGAATACTACCAGAACGAAGTGAATCCAAAAAATTTTCAAGAATATGTGTGAACTTAACGGTTTCTTGGAACCCAAACATACCGGCAGTTCCTTTGATAGTATGTACAGCTCGAAATATTGCATTTAAATCTTCAGAACTGGGATTTTTATTTTCCGTTTTTAAAAGGATTGATTCCATTTCTCGAAGAAATTCATCAGATTCAACTAAATAGGCATCTATGATTTCTTCTAGATTCATACAGATTGCTTTTTTGTTCCGTATCGAAATTCCAATTCAGATGAATGTTCCTTTTTTACTTTGACTCGATCACCAAAATAGGATACTAATCCCAAAACATCAAAGATTTTTAAAACAGGAAGTGAATGGCTATCCAATTTCAGAATATAATTTTGTTCTAAGGTGTAATTCTTCATAAAAAGTAACAGTTGAACGCCTGCTGTATCGATTCGCTCCACTTGATTTAAATTCAATTTTAAAATTGCACCAGATTTAAATTTCCAAAGTTTAATCCAATCCATCCACTCATTAACATATGATATCGTCAGGTACCCTTTCCATGATATTTCATACCCAGAATTAGTTTCTCTTATATGTTGGATTGGTTCCATTAGTTAAGTAACCAGTTTGGAAATCGTATCTAATAATTCTTCAGGCGAAAAAGGTTTGGTAAGCCATGCTTTCGCTCCAGCATCTATACCTTGTTGTTTTTTTTCTGGCTGAGATTCTGTAGTTAGCATAATGATGGGAGTAAATTTGAATTTTGAATCAGATTTAACTTTTTTGATAAAACTGATGCCATCCATATTTGGCATATTCATATCTGAAACAATAAGATCCACAGGACCTTCTTCCAGTTTTTTTAAACCTTCCACACCATCACCTGCTTCCACTAAATCAAAGTTGGCATTTTTTAAATGGACAGAAATTATCTTTCTAAAAACAGCTGAGTCGTCTATAATCAAAATCTTTTTATTCATTCTTAAATATCCTTAGTTTCATTAATTGGTAAAAAAAGTTCTGCAATTACACAGGCAGTTTTTTCGGAAGTATGGTCGACTGCATTCCTAAGAAAGAACATCCCATGGTGTTTTTTTAAAAGAAAATCCACCATTGTTAAACCAAGTCCCAGACTGAATGGTTCTCTTTTATAAAATTCTTCAACTGGCGGGTGGACTCGAAAGAATGGAAGTACTAATTGTTTTTCATAGGCTGGAAGAAGTTTAGAATATTCATCCTCACGAATGGTATTCTTAATGGATAAGCAAAAATAACCATCTACAGTGGTGACAAAAATATCGAAATTAGAGTCTTTGTCAGCATATTTAATGCCATTTAGTACAACTTCCTTTAAAACGAGTTTAAACATTTCCAAATCGCAGGATAATTTAACTTTCGTTTTTACAATGGGAAGATTCACTTTTAAGGAACGAGATTCTATTTCCGTTCGGAAATCTGAGATTACGTGAGGAAGCTCTTTCAATAGATCATCACTCGAAATAGGCTTTAGGTTAATGCTCCCTTGAAGGATTTCTACAGAACGTTCCATTCCTTTTAACATTGTGAATGTGTGAAGGTTATTTTCTAAAAGAAGGTCCCAAAATTCTTTAGAGATTTTGTAAGAGTCACCCATTTCTTCTTTGGATTGGTTTATAGAATCGATGATAGTAGTCATCGAACCAATTCCAGAACCTTGGTTTAGGGTAGTTTGTAGATTCAATATCGTGTGGATTTCAGCATTCGACTCTTTCGATTTTCGTCGTGATTCTTTGTAATTTAACCATTCTAAGTGGCTTTTTAGTTCTCGGTGTTCTGCCTCTAGTAGATCGAGCTCCATTTGTTTTAAGTAGACGTATTCGATTGCTTTTTCCAAACGATCGACAAGAATTTCTATATGAAATGGTTTAATCAGATAGTCATACACGCCCAATTTCATAATTTCAATAATATCTTCATTTTGATCTTTAGCTGTCTGAACGACACAGACAGCATGAGGGTCAACCTCTTTAATTTTAGAAAGAAAGGTCTTTCCGTCCATTACGGGCATCATTAAATCTACGAGGTAAAGAGAGTATTTGCGTTCCTTTGCCTTATTAAGTGCAATTTGTCCATTTTCAGCGATTTCAGAGGAAACACCCAATTTCTTGCATACGGCAGTTAATAGAGTTTGATTCTCAACTCTATCCTCCACGATGAGGATAGGTTCTTTGGGACGACGGAGTTTAGAATTTGATTGGTTTTGGCCAAAATTTAGATTAGGATGTTCCACCATAAGTAGTATCGGATATCCTAAACCTGTTTTTCATCGGATTCAAGTGGTTTCTTTCTAGTTTTTTAAATTTGGAAGTATTAATGTAAAACTGCTTCCCTCTCCTGGTTTCGAATTTAGAATGAGACTACCTTGAAGTAACGAAGCCAATTTTTGCGAAATGGAAAGTCCAAGTCCTGCTCCTTCAATATTTCCATCTTCACCAAGTCTTGAAAAATTTTGAAAGAGTTTCTTCTGGTCCTCCTCTGAGATTCCCTGACCAAAATCAGTCACGATGAATTCGAGTTCATTTTCACTAAACTTAAGGTTAAACTCAATTTTTGGATGGGACGATCCGTACTTAATTGCATTGGAAAGTAAATTTGTGAGAATTTGTTGTAATTTGCCAGGATCAGATTTAACACGAAATGGTTTCCCAATAATCTTGCTCTCTAGAAACATTCCTTTAGAGTCTGCAATGGGTTGTATCAATCGTTTCGATGTTTCAAATACTTCTGTAGGGTCGAATTCTATTTCATATATTTTTAAGTCACCTGATTCCAATCGTATCAAATTCAAAATATCATTGATCATCGTGAGAAGTCTTGTTCCAGCCGTATTTATGTAACCAAGATACTCTTTTCCAGAAAGATCTGAATCAGGGAGTTGGATGAGCTTCGAAAATCCTAAAATTGAGTTGAGAGGGGTGCGGAGTTCATGACTCATATGCGCCAAGAAGTCGGATTTAGCTTTATAAGCTTTTTCCAATTCAAGTTTGGTATTTTCTAAATCCAACGTTCGATCCGCAACAAGACTTTCGAGTGAGTTTTTGTATTGGTTGAGTTCATGAATTGCTTTATCACGTTCTAAAAATATTCCAAGCCAAGAGGCGATTGATTGGTATACAAGAATGTTATCTTTTTTTATCGGAGAATGTTTCTTTTGTCTTTCAAATCCGAGACAGCCATAAAAAACATTATGAGAGATTACTGGAATCAGAAGAAGATCCTCCCTACCAGATTCGAAATACCATCTTTCTTTTGGTAGTGCCTTGTCGGAAGTTAGATACAAGATTTTACCTTTTTGAATTTTCTTATGCCATCGGTTTAAATTTGATTTTGCCCAATCGCCATTTAATTCCTTTGGAATGGGTTTGATTTGCTCAGATTTCAGTTCATTGGCCAGGGTTTGATAGGTAGATTGAGAACGACTAGGAACCCACTTCAGAAAAAAAACAGAATCCATCTCTGTAAATTGAAGTAGGTGATACAACCCTTGCGGCATTGTAGCTTCAATATCGTGATGGCGAATAAAAATTTGAAGAGAGGACGAAACTCCTAATTCAAAACGCATCCGCCATGCGATTTCTTCTTCTTGTCTAAATTTAACCGTGATATCTTCGATGTATAGATTATAATATTCGGATTCTTTTTTACCTTCCGCTAATTCAAATTTTCCAAATCGGGTGGATAAAACTCTTCCGTCCGTTAGGAACAAATTTTCGGGAGAAAACTTTCTTGTTTGGACCCTAAATTGCAAAAAATCATCTACAGAAAAACTCTTGGAAAAATTTTGAAAGAGTCTGTTTGAATAAAGAATTTTAAAATTAGATACAGAAAACGAAACTTCAATTACTGCCTTTCCAACGTAATTCCCTTCAATGGCGGATTTGAGAAGGCTCCCAAGATCAACCATTTTGTTTTTTACTTAACTAATTCCCTGGGTAATTTAAAACTCATGGTATCTTCTCTGCTTTCTGGAAAGAGTTGCACTGTAGCATTGGGAAAGTGAATTAAAAGTTCTCCGATTATTTCGTCTACGAGAACTTGGGGACTAGAAGCACCCGCTGTGATACCGAGAATTTCAATTTTGTTTTGAATCAGATAGTTAGGATCCACTTCTTCTTTTTTTAAAATTTGGAAGCTTGCAGGTTTTGTTTTCTGAGCCAATTGGCAAAGTCTTACCGAGTTAGATGAGTTTTTAGCCCCGATCACAAGCATTGCATCTACAGATTCGATCATTGTTTGGACAGCCTCTTGTCTTTCTGTCGTAGCATAACATATGTCATCTTTTTGTGGATGTTCCACAAATGGGAAAATCTCTTCTATTTTCTTGACTATATTTTTTGTATCTGTTACGGAGAGAGTCGTTTGCATTAGATAGGTTAGCGGTTTCTCCCTAGTAATTTTATCTTTCAAAGTAATCACGTCTTCTTCTGATTCAACGAGGAACATGGGAGCTTCTCCCATAGTTCCAATCGCTTCTTCATGGCCTCTATGTCCAATATATATAATTTGGTGGCTGTCTTTTATATTTTTCGCTTTTTTATGTACGCGTGTAACAAGAGGACAGGTGGCATCACCAACTTTCATGTCTCGATCTTTTGCTTCTTGTACGACCTCTGGCGAGACTCCGTGTGCTGAAAAAATGACGGTAGCTCCATCGGGTGCTTCCGAGAGTTCATTTACAAATTGGATTCCTTTTTTTTTCATTTCTTCCACGACTCGTTGGTTGTGAACGATTTCTTTTCGAACAAATAGAGGTTTTCCAGGGTTTTCAGCAAAGACTGTCTCTACGTAAGAGATTGCATACTTAACACCGGCACAAAATCCCCTCGGATTTGCCAAATAGATCGTTTTTAGCACTGGTTTTTACCTCTTCCATTTCCAAATGCTGAGAGAACCCAAATTTAGAAAAGGGGAAGTTCAATTTTTATGTAAAATTTATTTCGATTTACCTATTATCCTCCGGTCGGCTTTGACCGATCCTTATCTTGAAAAGGCCAAGGATGGCCTCTTCGAAAATTCATCAAGCTTCTGGGCAAACAATTTTGGTTGTCTGTGCCAGGGGAACGGATTCAAGGAGGAACCCGGATGATTATCAACCACAACGTTAGTGCGATCTTTGCACATAGAACCTTGAAGTCGAATGACGCAAATCTAAGCAA
This sequence comes from Leptospira sp., assembly GCA_027533185.1. Classification (GTDB taxonomy): domain Bacteria; phylum Spirochaetota; class Leptospiria; order Leptospirales; family Leptospiraceae; genus Leptospira_A. Next base: position 226,045 of record JAPZTS010000004.1, read on the forward strand.
AGATATCGAGAAGCTATCCTCTGGTATGCGTATCAACAAAGCTGGAGATGACGCTTCTGGACTTGCAGTGTCTGAGAAAATGAGAACTCAGATTGCTGGTCTTCGACGTGCAGAACAGAATACTGAAGATGGAATGTCCCTCATCCAAACGGCTGAAGGATACCTCCAAGAGACACATGAAATCGTTCAACGAGTTCGTGTTCTCGCAGTGCAAGCTGCCAACGGTATCTACACGGAAGAAGATAGACAACAGATCCAAGTCGAGGTTTCACAGCTAGTGGACGAAATCGATCGAATTGCATCGCAAGCAGAATTCAACAAAATGAAGCTGCTTACGGGAGCGTTTGCTCGATTGAACCCTACAGCTAGTATGTGGTTCCATATTGGAGCAAACATGCACCAAAGAGAGCGAGTGTTTATTGAAACAATGAACACTGCAGCATTGGGATTAAGAAACCCTACGGTTCTTACTTTCATCTCTCTTTCGACTGCAGGTAAAGCAAACTCCGTAATCGGACTTTGTGATGATGCCCTAAGAGTGATCTCTAAACAAAGAGCTGACCTTGGTGCTTATTACAACCGTATGGAGCATGCTGCAAAAGGACTTATGAATGCTTATGAAAATACGCAAGCTTCTGAGTCTCGTATCCGTGATACTGACATGGCTGAACAAATGACCAGCTTCACGAGATACCAAATCTTGACTCAGGCTGCAACTTCAATGCTTGCTCAGGCAAACATGAAGTCTCAGTCCGTGATGAGATTGCTCCAGTAATAGGAGTAGAGAAATCAAGGTTCCTAGCAGGGTGGTTGGGGCTAGGGGCTTTGGTTTCTCGATTTTCTTTCTAAAAACTTCTCCCTACTTGAAAGCTTATATACCGATGAAACGGTAGAATATTACTTCCCGCATTATACTCCAAAGTTTGAATTTCTAATCCGATCGCTGTAAATATCCCAGATTTTTGATAAACATAACCCATCTGAAATTTTCCCTGAACATTCTTTAATGGAACGGAGTAGTTATCTTTTGCATTTACTTCATTTTGGTAGTAAAGGCTTAATAAAAAAAGAGTTTTATTTACGTTCGGTTCTTCTTTAATCAAATAATACAACGCTAAAAGTTTCGAAAGATCTGAAACTCCCTTTGTCCCATCTCGAAAAACTGTATCATATAAAAAATATTCAATATATGGATATTCTTCTGAACTGATTCTTCCTTGTCTAAGATTCTCTATAAAGTACAAGGAAAGACTTTTGCTGGGTTTAGCTCCTTTATTAAACAAGGTATTGAAGATTAAAAAATTTAGTCCTGATGGCATTTCTTTAGGCGAAAGCGTTTCATAGATAAGATAGTTCTTTAAACCATCATTTGTTTTTATCATTGTTGTTTCGGCATACAATGGCTCAGAAAAAAAACGAGAATTGGGATTTCCCAGTGTTCCATTTATAAACTGGAATTTGGGACCCATAGAAATATAAATATAAGACTCCGTTTCTCCGGCGGCAATCTGAAAGTTTCCAGTGAAGTCTTTCTGTTCAAATGCATGAGTCACAGGCGAACGGATTCTTCCGATACGAAAAATCGGAGCGACAGATACTGATGTGTCTAAATTTCCTAAATTTACTTGCGACTGGAATCCAATCCAATCGGTCCAAAAATACTTATAATTGATGTTGAGGCCCCAAAGATTTTTAGTTGGCAACTCATTGGACCAGCCTTGTGGATAGGCAGATTTTGTAACCCTGTGGATGGGTTCCTGGATTTTTTTGCCTTCTGCGCCAGGTCCTTGCCTCCCTAGTTGGAGCTCGAGCGCAAAAGAACTTCTCTGGAAAAATAAAGTAGAATTGGTACCTAAGAGGATTTGGCTCGAATAGGGTCTTTCACCAAAAGAAACAGAGGCGGCGTACAAATCTACGGGAGTATACATAGAATGTGTCAATGAGTATCCTGTATAACTTTGGATTGGTTTTGCATCGGGAAACAATCTTAAGAATCCGGATTGAAGTGGCCTTAGCAAAAAGAAAGATTTTGATCGATCTCCATAATCTAACTTGAGACCATTTGTATATTCACGGTCGGATAATAAAAAAACGTCATTTTCCCAAGTTAGTTTAATAAATTCAGAATTGGTTTTGGTCTGTCCAATCGCAATATTTGGAAAAAGTAGATTGCCAAAAATAAAAAGGCAAATTGCGTATTTATGAAATAAAACCAATGAATTTTAAGAAAGTAAGAATATTTGTTTGGAATTAGAAAAGAATAATTTTTCTAAAATCTACCTCAAGTTATTTTTCCAAAGTTCGATGTAATTATTGATAGGAATATCGCCGTACAGCTAAAAGCCCGAAGTTTCTTCGGGCTTTTTTATGTTTATGCCAATTCGCTATTTTTGTTACTGGTTGTTTTGAATCACGAAAAGAGCCAAACTGGCTAAAAAATTTGGAAAGAGTTTTATCTGTTTTTTTCTGTTGAAAAAGGCGGTATGCAAAACGCTTATTTTTTCAAATTCACAAAAATCTTCAAAATCTTTAGTAGATAGATAATGTAAGTTAGGTGTGTCATACCAATGGAATGGCATTAGTTCGGTAACAGGTGTTTTCCCGCTAAATAGAATCGACAAACGAATCGAATAGTGGGAAAAATTAGGAAATACAATAATTACTTTTTTGCCAATACGAAGGCACTCTTTAATGATTTGCCCAGGGTTAAGAGTTTGTTGAATTGTTTGGTTGAGTATCACAAAATCAAAACTTTTGTCCAAGTGGTGTTTCAATCCATCATCAATGTCGCCGTGATGGACATATAATCCTTGTTTAACACATTGGATGATACAAACATCATCTTTTTCAATTCCTTGAACGCGAACACCTTTGTTTTTTAAAATCAACATCAGCTCACCGTAACCACAGCCCAAGTCTAAAACTCGTTCACCTGGTTTTATTAAACCAGCTATGTAAGAAATATCTGGCCTAAAACTCAAATCGATTCCCAAAGATGTTTTAACGTTCATAAGGTGTTGATCCCATCTGTAGAATCTAAAAAATCTTGGAGGATCGACTTCTGCTCTTCAGAAGGTAATAAAAAACTATCATGGCCTGCTGGGTTATTCAATTCAACGAACGTAACTGGTACTGCATTTACTTCGAGAGACTTTACGATTTCTTCTGATTGGTATGGAGGATATAACCAATCCGAGGTATATGCTACAACAAGAAAACGACATTTTACTTTAGATAAAGCTGCTGTTAGTTCTTTTCCCGTACCTAAACTGAAATGATCCAAGGCTTTGGTAACATAGATATAGGAATTGGCATCAAAACGATCCACAAAACTCTCCCCTTGGTATATTAAATAACTACCTACAGCAAAGTCAGTAGATTGGATATTTCCTTTGGGAGGTTTTCGACCAAACTTTTCTCGCATAACCTCGTCAGAAAGATAAGTTATATGACCCATCATCCGTGCAAGAGCAAGTCCTTTCGACGGTCGACTGTCCTGTGAGTACATACCTTGGTTCCAATTGGGATCTGAGAGAATTGCTTGTCGACCAACTTCGTTGAATGCAATTTGTTGTGCAGAATGTTCGGAACTCGATGCCATCACAATGCAGTTTTTAAGTCTTTGGGGAAAAGATACGGACCACTGTAAGGCTTGCATTCCACCCATAGAACCACCAGCTACCGCAAACAATGTTTCGATACCAAAATAGGATACAAGTTTCTCTTGCGCATTGACCATATCTGCAATGGACACAAACGGAAAACTGGATTGAAAGGGTTTTCCGGTCCTTCCATTTACGGTTAGTGGCCCACTCGAACCCTTGCAACCACCAATTACATTCGAGGAAATGATGAAGTATTTGTTGGTGTCGAATGATTTCCCTGGACCGATATAAAAATCCCACCAGCCTGGACGTTTTTCACCTGGGTGGAAACCAGCAGCATGTGCATCACCTGACAGAGCATGGCAAACTAGGATTGCATTGTCTTTTTTGGCAGAAAGTGTTCCGTAGGTTTCATAAGCAATCTCGAGAGGGGTGATAGTTTCACCGCTCTCGAGGGTCAAAGAATCGAATCTTTGGATGTTTGTCTCGACATTGCCAACAGAAGATTCTAGAATTTCTTTCGATTCATTTGTTGGCATACTGTAAATCAGATTTTTTGGAATGCCTCCTCCAAGTCTACAAGAATGTCGTCAATATGCTCTAAACCTACACTCAATCGCACAAAGCCAGGAGTAACTCCCGCAGCTTTTTGTTCATCAGCCGTCAGCTGTTGGTGGGTTGTCGATGCAGGGTGGATCGCAAGTGATTTCGCATCACCGACGTTAGCAAGAAGGCTAAAAAGTTCCAAACTATCAATAAATTTTTTGGCTTTTTCAATCCCACCTTTGATTTCAAAACCTACAATCGCACCAAATTGACCTCTCTCGTGGTATTTTTTAGCTGTTGCATAGTTTTTGTCTGTAGTAAGGCCTGGGTAGTTTACCCATTCTACTTTGCTGTTTTTTGAAAGAAATTCCGCAACTTTAAGAGCATTGGAAGAATGTCTTTCCATTCTAACAGGTAAGGTTTCCACACCTTGTAGAATTTGCCAGGCGTTGAAAGGAGAAATCGCAGGACCGAGATCCCGAAGTCCTTGCACTCTGGCTTTGATAATGAATGCAATGTTGACGCCGCCAAAAGGTTCAAATTTGCCAAACACATCCCAAAACTTCAGTCCGTGGTAAGAAGCATCTGGTTCTGTGTAGTTTTTGAATTTCCCATTTCCCCAATTGAAAGTTCCTCCATCCACGATGATTCCTCCGATGGAAGTTCCGTGCCCACCAATAAACTTAGTTAGGGAGTGTACAACAATATCTGCACCATGTTTGAGTGGATTCACTAAATAGGGCGAGGGTAGAGTGTTGTCTATGACAAGTGGTACACCAACTTCCTTTGCAACTTTACTAACAGCTGCAATATCCAAAGTATCCAATTTAGGATTTCCTAGAGTTTCTGCATAAAAGGCTCTAGTTTTATCATTGGAAGCCTTTCTAAAGTTTTCAGGATCGGAAGGATCTACAAAATGAACTTTAATTCCTAACCGAGGGAATGTGTAGTGGAGAAGGTTGTAGGTTCCACCATAGAGAGATGCCGAGGCAACAATTTCTTGACCTGCTTCCACGATATTTAAAAGAGCTAAGGTTTCCGCAGATTGTCCAGATGCCGTCGCGAGGGCTGCAACTCCACCTTCTAAGGCCGCAATGCGTTTTTCTAAAACATCGGTCGTTGGATTCATCAAACGAGTATAGATATTTCCAAATTCTTGCAGGCCAAAAAGTCTAGCTGCATGGTCCGTATCTTTGAATACATATGAGGTAGTTTGATAAATCGGAACTGCGCGGGATGTTGTAGTTGGGTCAGGTTCTTGACCGCCGTGAAGGACGATGGTTTCTGGTTTAAAATTTCTAGGCATGGTTCTCTCCAAATCATTTCCATTTGATTGAACTCCGTCTAGAAAGTCAACCAAAAATCCA
>JAPZTS010000013.1 GCA_027533185.1 Leptospira sp.
ATTTAAAGTCTAAAATAAAAGAAGTGTCACCAAAGTAAATTTATGTCAGCAAGCGAACAGTACGTCACAAAGTTAAGTCAACTTTCTTATTTTGATAACTTAGCCCTTTATTATCTATGTTTAGAAACTCCACCACAAACACTTGCTCTCGCATTTTTCCAAATGGATGAAAAGATATCGGGTTCAATGTTGGGAGTTCTAGATGTAAAACGACGAAAGTACATTCATGAATTAATGACGGTACAACAGAAAATGTCAGAGGAAGAAAAAAAAGCCGCAGCTGAGGGTCTTCTCCTTATTGCTGATGGTTTAATTTCTAGAAATCTTATCTCGAAGCAAGGTTCCTATTTTTTTGGAACTAAAAGAGAATAAACGCCTAAAGAAAAAAAGACCCATCCAACCAGAAAACACAAACCACCGATTGGAGTAATGGCACCTAAAATTCGTATACCAGTGATTGATAGGGTATACAAACTTCCAGAGAAGACAAGTATTCCCAATGAAAAGAATAATTGAGCTTTGCCAAATGATTTTATAGACCTTTCTATAGTTTTCACCTGCATACTATCTGTATTGGTTGAATATGGAGAAAGAGAGGCATTAAGAAAAAAACTAAAAATTGATACCAGAATGCCCGCCAAACTATGATAAAACTGATACTTGTTGCCAGTTTCAAAAATTTGTAACATCTCAAATGTTAATACTGTTTTCAGGCCATGTGCACCGAAGGCTCCAATGGACACTGCAAAAAAGCTAGAGACAGTAAATAGAAAGAAAAATCTCAGATTCTTTTGATTGTTGACAAGATTCATATTCTTTGGTCCTTCAAGTATATGACACAAGATCCATCTGGAAAGAATACTAAATTTGTTAGAGTTTGGCGAAAACTTGCTGTGGAAGAGATAAAAAAGCAATTGCTCTATATAGATGATTTGTACGGAACTTGTGGGAACTGTAAGAAACTTGGATTGAACTATTTAAAAGATAAAAAATGCCCTGCATGTGGGATACAGTTTAAGTATCTAGCTACTAAAGTAAATAATGCAGCCGAGGTTGGGAAAATTTTAAGTAGAATAGAAAAGGAAGGTCTAGACTATATTCTAATCGAGCGCGAAGACTTTGAAAGATCTAGTGCTGCCGATGCCGCCAGAGATCTTTTTAAAACTTAAACGACCAACCAAACTCCGCTGCCTTATTATGTGCAGCAGTATCTTCCCAAGCATCAAACATTCGTATGGCGCGAGGAAGTGCCAATGCTGTATAAACAATGATAGCATTTGGAGAATCCCAAACACTTCCCGGTCCCTGTACATTTGCTAAATTTGTCCAAATGTTTTTCTTGGGGAGGTTTTCTTGTGCGTACCAGTAGGCTCCTCCTGCCAAAATAAGATCGACCAAAAAGTAAATACCCATACTGACGATTGTATCACGACGATTGTATAGCGGTGAGTTCCAAGAGTTATAGCCCACTGATGCTATGGGAGTGATTAAGTTTAAAGTTTGAGAGACAGTGTGGTATTTTTCTGAAAGTGGAACGGCTCCTTCTTGCGGCGGTTTCCTAAGTAATTCCTGTTCGATAATCTCCCGCCACATTTTTTCCTGACCGCGACGAGGTGATTCAACGCGAATGATAGAATCAGGAGATGTTTTCCCAACTTTACCAATGAAAATATTAAAGTCGTATGGATTGGACCAACGGTGACGGTATCGATAATTGAACCCTTGAGTTTTGTCCTCAGAATAGTAGTCCGGATCCATTTTATTCAGGAGAGCTACTAGCTTCAAGTTAACATCATCGGGACTACCTAATACTTCTACCGTTTCACCAGCATTTAATTGATTCGTGGAAGAAAATAAAAATGTTAGAATCAAAAGAAAACTGGAAACGATTCTGAATGCTGAGTTCACGATTTGATACCTGGCATTTGCATATATGCAGAGATTAGCCCTAGTGAATTGTAAGAAGCATGGCATGCTATTGATATCCATATATTATTTGTTTTTATATAAAGATAGCCAAAGAACATTCCAACACAGGTAATGATAAATGGAATTGCAAGTGAAGTACCATCCCCATAATGCAACCAGCCAAAAATCAATGATACGATAAGAAGTCCCTCTTGAACTAAGTTTTTATCAATAAAGGACTTTAAAAGAAATCCTCTAAAAAATACTTCTTCTAAAATTCCGGTGATGATACCAACTACGTAGATTCCCCATCCAAGTAGATATGTGTTTCCATGCAAACTTGCATAGAGTTTGGATGCAAAAACTCCCGATTCGACCGGAACACTTAATTTTTCTAGAATAGAACCTAAAACGATTACAACGATAAAACAAAGTAGACCATTGAGTAATCCTTTGTTGATCACTGCGAAGGAAAGTTCGTCAGAGAGATTGGTTACTGGAATTTGGAGGAGTTTTTTATAGAGTAAATATCCAAGTCCGACATAACAAAGAAACCAAGGAATGGAATGGCCAAGCAGATAATGAGGTTTTTCCGTGAAAACTTTCGTGTAGAATATTTCTAGAATCGCATTTGGATTTTCCGTCATTTCTTTTTGCAATTCTTCGTTGGCCGGAATTACAATCTTCTGGTATTCAGAATAAAGAGTGCGAAAATCTGTTTTTCCCTGTGTGTAATCCTCATAGAGAGCTTGGACTTTTTCTTCAGGGATCCGATCACCAATGACTGTATTACTGACGAATGAGAGAAAAATTATCGAGTAGAAAAAAGAACAGATATAGACTAGACCCAAGGCATAGGCACTCAGCCGAAAGATCTCAAAAAGCCGATTTTGCATCTGCCTCCCAATCTTAAGTTTAGCCGAGAAACGTCACCGTTTTTTTGAAAAAAGGTCGATATTGGAAATAGTAGGATTATGTCCTTTTTGAGAGAAATCGAGGATTAGAGAATGTTTTGTAGCGATTCCCCATTGAAATTGTATGTTTCTTGGTTCATCACCCTGGTTTTAGCTTTTTTTCCTATCTCGCGGACGGCAAGTCCTACCACGCTGGCAAACTTAGATTATAAAAATCCTATTCTAAAAAATTTACGCTCAGAAATCAAAGAGAACCTTCGAATTTCAAAATCAAATCTCTCGCAGGATCAATTAATACCGCTACGATACTACCAATACAAAGTAGAAAAAGAAGATAACTTCTTTAAGATTATGGCCCGCACAGGAATGGACTTAGAAACTCTTTCTTCTGCAAATGAACTCAGTTCTCCACATGACCTATATCCTGGTATGGTTTTGGAAATTCCTAATATGCGAGGAACATTCCATCCCGAAGAATCAGCCGACACAGCTAACGAAAAGCAAAAACTAGCAAAAATGTATAAGATTGATCCCGACAAACTTCAGTTTGATGAATCGAGGGGAAAGTGGTTTTTGCCAGGAATTTCAATGGGAAAAATCGAAAAGTCTTTCTTCTATGGCTTTGGATTTTCATTTCCTCTAACTAGCGCGAAAATTTCATCTAACTTTGGTAAACGTTTAGATCCTTTCACAAAAAAGGAAACCTTTCATGGAGGGATCGATCTCGCCGCAAAACATGGAACAGATGTTTTTGCAAGTATGGATGGCGAAATCAGTTTTGTTGGTGTTTTGGGCGGATACGGAAACCTTGTCATTGTAAAACACAAACTTGGATATGAAACTCGTTATGGCCATCTCAGCCACTTTGCAGTAAAGGTAGGTCAGAAGATTCGGAAAGGTGAAAAAATAGGACTAGTGGGTCAAACAGGTAGAGCGACCGGTCCACATTTACATTTTGAAGTCAGAAGAAATTCGAAACGCGAAAAACCTATTTTTGTCTCTCATTAAAAAAACGTTTTACACTAAAAGGAATTTACTTTAAACCAAGGAGAATATGAACTTTGATGTTTCACCAGAAGTTGAAGCCCTCCGAAAAAAACTAAGAGCCTTTGTAACCGAAGAAATCGTTCCTTTAGAAAAACACTACGACTACGAAAAGGGTCGTATGCCTGAGGATATCAACCAACAAGCGCGCATTAAAGTAAAGAAGGAAGGGTTCTGGACACCTCATCTTCCTAAGTCAGAAGGTGGATTGGGATTAGACCAAATAGGAACTTGTATCATTTTTAGTGAATTGGGTCGTTCGCCAATTGCACCTTACATGTTTAATTGCGATGCACCTGATGAAGGAAATATGCATCTTCTATCCATCGCAGCTACCGAAAAACAAAAAGAGATAATTTTACAACCATTGATTCGAGGAGAGATACGAACAGCATTTGCCATGACGGAACCAAGTCCCGGAGCAGGTTCCGATCCAACGAGTTTGCAAACCAATGCGGAAAAAAAAGGAGATCGATTCATTCTAAATGGTCATAAATGGTACTGCACTGGTGCAAATGGCGCGAAGTACTTCATCGTAATGGCGAAGGTCAATGGAAGTTTTCGAAAGACAACGATGTTTTTAGTTCCTTCCGATGCTAAGGGTTATCGAATGGTACGCGAAATTGATACTATGGGTTCACATGGTCCTGGCGGACATTGTGAACTAACTTTCGAAGATGTCGAAGTTCCTGAAGATATGGTTCTTGGTCGAGTAGGTGAGGGTTTTCGCCTATCCCAAGAAAGGCTTGGTCCTGCTCGATTAACTCATTGTATGCGATGGACTGGAATGGCAAGAAGAGCTCTTTCTATTGCTAGATCTTATGCAAAAGAGAGAGAGGTCTTTCAGTCTAAAATAGCCGAACACCAAGGTATCCAATGGATGTTTGCCGAGAGAGCAACAGAGATCGAAATGGCATTTCTTTTAACTCTAAAGGCAGCTTGGCTATTACAAAACGGCAAAGATGCAAGGCAAGAGACAAGTATGGCAAAATGGAAGGTAAGTGAAGCCTTGTGTAGTTCGATTGACACGGCTATCCAGATCTGCGGAGGAACAGGATATTCAAGAGATCTACCATTGGAGCTTTTTTACAGAGATGCAAGGGCCGCAAGAATTGCCGATGGTCCAAGCGAAGTTCATAAAATGGTCATTGGTCGTAATTACGTTTCTGAAAAATGGGATTTTTAAATGGCTGTCGAAATTTCTGAATTGAAGAAGGGTTTAGAGATTCACCTCACCAAACTTTGGAATAGTGATGTGTCTATTGATTTTATCAAACATCTTAGCGGTGGTGCCTGTCAGGACAATTATGCGATTTCTCTCACCGATAAAAAAATAAATAAGGATATCGTACTTAGAACTGATAAGGGAGCCAGTCTACTTTCTTCCCTTTCCAAAGCCGATGAATTTAAAGTAGCTGAATTGATTTTTAAGGCAGGCGTAAAGACCCCAGAACCAATTTTACTCGAGGAAGATTCAAAAATAATCGGAACTCCCTTTTTCCTTATGGAAAAGATTTATGGAAAGGCTACAGGACGTTACATCACAAAGGATAGAGAACTGGATTCCTATCGGAAATCAGATATGGTGCGTGATCTAGCCGAGAACCTAGCAAAGATTCATACGATCGCACCTAATGCTGTATCCGATGAGAAGTTAGTTCAAAAATTAAAATATATTCCAGGTTCCGAATATACAAAATATTGTATCGATGAACTGAGATCTAATTTAGATAAATTGCCCGAAGCTCACCCCGCGATAGAACTCTGTTTGAATTGGTTGGAAGATAACAAGCCTTCGGTCGATGAGATTGTGTTAGTTCATGGAGACTTTCGAACGGGTAACTTTATGATGAATGCAAATGGATTGCAAGGAATCTTAGATTTTGAATTTGCTCATTTTGGAGATCGGCATGAAGATATATCTTGGTTGTGTATGCGTGATTGGAGGTTTGGTCGACTGAACAAAGAAGTAGGAGGATTCGGAGAACGAAAGGACTTTTACGAATGTTATGAAAAATTTTCCGGAAAGGCAGTTGATCCATTTAAGGTAAGTTTTTTTGAAATCATAGGGAATCTACGCTGGGCAATCGGTTCCTGTGAACAAGCAGAGCGCCATCTCTCTGGAAAAGATAAAGGCATTGAACTTGCGGCCATAGGACGAAGGACAGCTGAAATGGAATGGGAAGCAATGCGAATCATCGAGGAAGTAACAAATGCAATATAGACCGGAATCAAAGGATTTACTTTCAGCTATTCAAGATTTTTTAATCAAAGACCTTCTTCCAAAAATCGAATCCGATGAATTATTATCTTATAAAGCACTTGTTAGTTGGAATATGCTTGGTGTTATTTCTAGAGAAATAGAATCTTCGAATCTAAGTTCGCAGTGGGCATCAATACATGAACTAAAATTAAATCTACTTCCAGAAGAAAGACAAATAGATCCAAAAGATTTTTCTTCACTGTCAAAAAAAGAACAACTCAGGTTACTTTCCGAATTCAATCAAAAGTTTGCTGATTACATTCGGTCGAAGGGAAAGCATGAAACAACTACCGGGGATTCGAAAAATTTAGGTCCTGGGAGTTTGGTTTGGGAGTTTCAAAAAACTCGATTGAAGGAAAATCTACATATTTCCAATCCAAGGTTTCAGCTTTAATGTCTCTCCTTTACCTAGTTAGGCACGGACAAGCCGACCGTTTGGGAAAAAACTATGACACACTTACGGAACTTGGAAGACTCCAATCAAAACTTCTTGGTGAGTACTTTCTGTCGCAACGAATTGAATTTGATTCTGTTTATACAGGTGCTTTGAACCGTCAAAAGCAAACGGCAGAAGGAATTATCTCTGCATTTGAAACAGAACGATTTTGTATCCCTGCTCCCTTGGAAGAATCTGCTTGGGATGAGTTTGATTCAAAGCTTTGGTTGGGTCTTGCAGCTAAGATTCGATCCGTCGATCTAAAGTTTGCCGAACTCTATGAAGCCTATAAATCTGCTTGGGAACAAGGATCCGAAAAAACAAGGGATTATTTTCAAGAACTGATACAAATTGTTCTAAAAAAATGGGTCGGTGCAGATTTCGGTGACACCGAACCTTACACCTTCCTCGAATTTATAGAGAAAGTTCAATCCGGATTTTTTCAAATACCAAAGGATGTAAAAAGTACTCTTGTTGTCTCATCATCCACACCGATTGCTATTGCTATGGGACTTGCCTGCGATCTGGAGCCCAAACAAATTCCTATTTTTATGAAATCTATAACCAATACATCGCTAAGCATCTTTAAACGCAAAGGAGAGATTTGGGAACCTATATCTTGGAATGCAGTTCCTCATCTTAAAGATCCAGACTTAATCACAATCGTTTAGAGTAAGGTGGTTACGATGGAGAATCGTGTAAATCTACTTCTTTTTATACACTGTTATATCTTCAATTTTTTCAACAAACTTCCATTCGGTGTCTAGATAGGACTTGCTAAATCGGTTTTCATCCAAAGCCCAGAGTAATAAATAGTAATCGGAAATGGATTTATCTTTCAAAAGCATTGTCATCTTTTTTGCAGACTCTTCCTCAGTCGCAACATAGACATTTTTCCTTTCAGCATTTTGAACCAACATACCATAGATTACTGTAGATACCACATTGTATTCTTTGATATAGGGAGTTAACTTTTTATAAAGCCGATCCATTCTATAATTCATAAAAACAAATACGATGACGGTAATGATTAGTAAGATACTTGCTTGCAGGAATAGAAGTCGAGTGAGCAATTTTTCAAGAGAAGGAAACTTATATTGGATCGTATAGAGAATCGTAAATGCTAGAAAAGGTATAATGGGAAAATAAAATCTCGGAATAATATCGTTTCCTTGTTGTTGGGGAGAGACTAAGGGAATTGCAACAATAAAAATGATAGAAGTAAGATAGAATCGAAAGAAAGGTTTGGAGTAGAGCGCTTTAAAATGTTTAAAAAGAATGAAAGTAAGAAAAAAGGTAGGTATATATAATAAGAGAGAATGTTTAGAAAAAACAAGGTATTCTAAAATTCGAATCAATCGATCCGATAGCGTGAATGTATGAGTTACCAAAAATCGTAAACCCTGTGGTTGCGACCAGATAAGTTCGTTTGTAAATAAAAAAAGGAGCGATGGAATAAGTCCTAAAAAGAACAGATTGAGAAAGTTCTTTTGGAAACTGGAAATGTTTACAAAAGAAATCGAAATTCCCATAAGTATCGCGAGAAAGAATACTTCTGTTCGAAGTATAACAAGCATACTCAACAAAACTAAGGAAATAAAAAGATAATATATCTTCTTCCTCATTGAGCTTGAATCATTACTCTTAAACTGAACATTTAAGAAAGCAAATAAAGCCAAGTTACAGATTGTTCCTTCATAATAAGAAAACGAATACACAATGAGAGACGTCGAAAATAGATAAAAATAAATCGTCTTTTCTATCAATTTTTCGTCGTCACTAAGCTTGCAAAGCAAATCATACAAAACATAGACGGACAATATACCAGAGGCAAAAGGAATTAAATAGATTCCAATAAAACCTAATATTTGTAATATTGGTGCATTGAGCAGGACCCAAAACCATGGAAACGTCATAAAAACTTTCCCATGGATCAAGTGGGCAAAAGGCGGTTGGAATACACCATAGTCGTTCTTCGGATCCAATTCATAATCATGATTAAATATATGAAACCCATTATAGCCGGATTCGATAAAATCTATTGTTTGGAAGTATTTATAAACACTGTCTTCCAATAGGCCGGCAGCTGTGTGCTTTAATACCAGAATGATTAGAAGCACGAGTCCTATGTAAATCTTTATTGAAAGGCTCAGTCGTTTCGACATCATTTCCCCCAAGTGAAAGACCGATTCAAATGGTAGTTAGAAACTGTAGCGACTACAATTCCAACTAGATTTGCAAGATACGGTACTAAGGCAGGTATAAAGTTAGGAAAAAGGTTTGTAAAAATTTGGAAGAGAAAAAACCAGCATGAATACTGGATTAAAAAACCTACTAAACTTACAAAATTAAATTTAATGAGTCCAAACAAAAACGGAAAGATTCCTCTCTTTCTTTGATCAGAGAAAGTCCATGTGTTATTCAGAATGTAATTGGATATCACACTAATTTCAAAACCAAATGCTACAGCCGAGGAAGGAAGGATCAACTTAGAATCCGCATTATGTGTGATAAAGTTTCCAGAAAATTCATTATAGATCCATTGGCCGAATAGATTAACAAATACTCCCAAAAATCCTATAATTCCATATTTAATAAATTGGACAGAAAAGTAAGATCCAAACCTGAGATCCAGCAATGCTAAAATGTATTGTTGCATTACTGTTCCTGATAACTTTGTTTCACCAAACTCCCGTTTGCGAAAAGAATAACCAACTTCTCCAACTTTTATTCCAGGATTTTTTGCTAAAAACTCCAAAAGAATCTTAAATCCAAGGGGATTGAGTTTTTCTTTGGATTTTTCAAATACTTCCTTCTTTAGAATAAAAAAACCGCTCATAGGGTCCGTGGTATTTATCGGTAGGAGAATTTTTGCAAGTAGTGTGGCGCCATGACTGATGACCCGACGAATGAAATTCATTTCACCATAAGATCCACCCTCTGTCTTTCGAGAACCTACAATTAGATCATACATGGAAAGTTCTTCGATCATCTTAGGAATAATGGATTCATCGTGTTGCATATCAGCATCCATAACACCTAACACATCACCCTTGGCGGAAGCCATACCTGTAATTACGGCACTCGACAATCCTCTATCCTTTATCCTTCGAATCACTCTAACGTTAGGATTTTTTTCGGAATATTCCTTTACCCACTTCCAGGTTTCATCTGGTGAATCGTCATCCACCACTATGATTTCATACTTAATTTTATTCTTTTGAAAGGAGGATTCCAGCTTGGGTAGATACACTTTTAGATTGTCTTTTTCATTGTATGTAGGCAGGATTAAGGTGAACATAGATTTGGTTCCGTTTTTTAGTTTCTGAGTTCGAAAAATATTTAAATACGATTTGTTAGAATTCTATTTTTATCTTCCAAAGCTGGTCAATAGTTTGAGTCGATTTTTCGCTTTTTGTCCCCATCCACTTCTTGGATAGTTTTTATACAGATGTTCCATAGCGGCAATTTCATCTTCATTTGTTTTGGAATACCGAACCAGAATTTCTGGCTCATTTTTGAATTTAAAACTTACTGTAACAGCAAAGCTACCCATAAAAACGACTGAGGAAGGCTCTAAATTGATCCGCGAAGACTCTATTTCTTTTTTTTCAAAGCCAATATCTATTTTGTTTGGTTGTTTGGTAGAGCCATAGGAAAAATCAGAGGCGCCCCTGTTGAGTAAGTGGATGGCGTCGAAAATTTCATACTGACCTTCCTTTAAATTTTGAAAGTAGTAGTAACTTTCTGAATTTTCATTGAATTGGATTACGGATTCCCCTTTTCGCAGTGTTACCTTTTGGAAACGAGGATCCATCAATTCATCAACCAACATTTCATCTTTGACAATCGTCATTTGTACAATAATTAGAGAACTTTGGGCATTTCTTGGACTAAAACTACTACACTCTGGAAAGAGTGCAAGTAGTACGGAGAGTATTAGTAATTTTCTAAATAGGAATGACGAAAATAATTCAAATCGAGATTTTCTGGAAGGGGTGGAATCTATTTTTGTTTCTTCCTGATTGGCATCCATTTCTGATTACCCCATTGGATATTGAATTTTTTTGGTCACTTGGTTTATCTCACCAAGAACATCTTCACCCAAGATCAAGTCACTTGCTTTGAGAGATTCTTCCAATTGAGAAACGGTATTTGCTCCAATAATTGTTGAGGCGACAAAGTCATGCTGTTTGCTCCAAGCGACAGACATGGTCGTCACACTCATTCCGAATCGTTCGGCAATTTTCATAAGTTCTTCAGTGGAAGCCAATGTGTTTTCGTTTAAAAAGCGATTCGACATTCGTTTTTGTCTATCCCCTTCTGCCATATAACGGACAAATCGTGCGCCTTCCGGTTTAATTGAGCTATTGTATTTTCCTGTCAACACACCACCTGCTAGAGGAGAGTAAGGAAGTAAAGATACTTGCTCCTTTCGACAAACTTGAGCTAATTCATCCTCAAATCGTCGATTTAGAATCGAAAAGTTATTTTGAATCGTTTCGTATCTTGTAAGATTGTATTTGTCTGAAATCCAAAGGCTCTTCATAAGTCCAAAGGAAGTTTCATTAGAACAACCTGCATAACGGATCTTTCCTTCTTCTTTCAATTCAGTCAGAGCTTCCATCGTTTCTTCGTAAGGCATGTCATGGTCTGGCCAGTGAGTTTGGTAAACGTCGATAGTATCAACGCCTAATCTTTGTAAAGAACCTTCTATTGCTCGTCGGATATGGTATTTATCTAAACTGGTTTTTCCTTCTCGTAAAGGTGGACTAAACCATCCATGTCCAGGCCCTGCTACCTTTGTTGCGATGATGATACCATCTCGTGGTTTTGTTTTTAACCACTTTCCAAAAATTTCCTCAGTGCGATGAACCCAAGATTTTTGCGGTGGTACGGGATAGATTTCAGCAGTATCATAGAAATCGATACCCGCATCATAGGCCCTATCTAAAATTCGAAACGCCTCATCTTCGTTACATGAGGATCCAAAAGTCATCGTCCCCATACAAATTTCAGAAACTACTATGCCTGATTTTCCGAGTCTTCGTTTTTTCATTATTTTTTGATTAAAAAAGTTCTAAATTGGTTTTTCGCATCGGACCAATCAATTGCATGATCGGTTACCTTTGCTTTCGTGGGACCTCTCTGCATAGCGCGATACAAGTCTTCGATAAAAAGTTTATCGCCTTCTACTACGGCCTCAACTTCACCATTGGGAAGATTTTGTGTATACCCTTTTAATCTCATCTCTTGCGCTTTTTGGAGGATGTAATAACGAAATCCAACTCCTTGGACGGTCCCCCGAACGACGATTCTTGCTCTTTTTTCTTCCGATTTTCCCAATGATTGGTCTCCTAATAGAATACTATAGAATTTTCAATTCTCGGCAATGTAATTTTCCATCTTTTGTTTAAAAAGAGGAACGAACTTTTCATAAACATTTCGTTTGAATTCGATAATGGATTCGAGTGTTTCGTCAATATCCATGTGGCGGATTGAATTAAATTCTTTTTCATGGTGTTCTAGATCACAATCCTCTAATTTTCCATCCCAAAAATAAAGTATCCATCTTTGCATCTGTCCACGGAACTTTTGCAAGTGAGAATTAAGACCTAAATTGGATGGAAAATCATAATAAAGCCAATCTGGATACTCGCCTACATAAATTGCGTTTTTAATTCCTATTTCTTCATATAACTCTCTTTTGGCGGCATCAATATAATCTTCGTTTTCATCGATACCACCTTGTGGGAATTGCCAAGTTCCTGGAAATTGAACTCTTTCCCCAACGATGACTTTTTTCTCTCGGTTAAATACAACCATGCCTACATTCTTTCTATACGGTTTGTCGACCATAAAGATAAGGTATGGTACAAGAGGTTTTTCGCAAGAAATTCCTATTTTTTTTGTTTCGTCTTCCTTATTGAATTTGATCTTTGGACTTGGAGACATTATGAAGATCATTTTGGTTCGTCACGGAGAGGCTGAAAACCCTTCCCCTTCTATCTCTGATCAGTCTCGGACGTTGACTCCAAAAGGGGACAATGACATTCATAAAATTGGTAGGTTTATTAAGAGTTCTACTTTGAAAGTAAACCACCTGTTCTTTAGTCCTTATACAAGAACCAAACAGACCGCCGAGATTCTTTGCAAGGAAATAGATTACAAAGGAGAGATGATCTCCGCAGAAGAACTAGCTTGTGGCAATGGTTGTTCGGATATCATATCCTGTTTGGTAGAATTTGGAAACTCCGACACAGTATTGTTAGTTGGCCATAATCCCGATATCACTTATTTTGCCGCCCAATTGTTAGGGAATTCTTCCGCGGTAGAAAATTTAGTTTTTCAACCTGGTTCTACCATCGCAATCAATGTTGCCAGGGAGAAATTTTCGCATGGTCAAATCATTTGGGCAATTTCACCTGATCAATTGAACCTATAGCTTTCTTCTCTATTCCATCAAAATGAGTTCGGCTTGACCTTCTACCATTATAAGAGTTTTTGGATAGGAGCACGGGGTGTAGCGCAGCGGTAGCGCACTTGTCTGGGGGGCAAGGGGTCGCCGGTTCAAATCCGGTCACTCCGAAGTGCAAAAAAACCAGCAGGCTTTGCGAACAAAACCTGCCGGAAGAAAATTCAGGATGGTGAGATAAATGCTCTACTATGAAGAGGGTTTGTCTTTTTTGTCTTTGTTCAGATACTGAATTAAGTTATCTTTCATTTCATCGAAACGTACGATCCCCCAAGCGACTCCCATTTTTACCTTTAGCGCCTTGTCGCTCGTGTCACTTTCGCCTTGTTCTTTTAATTTTTGGAAGTTCTGTTCAAACTGGGTCTTCTTTTCGTTCAGATCCACAACGAGCTTGTCCCAAACCTCTTTGGAAGTTTTAACGGCGCCAATTCCTGCGTTTACGATCTCTTGTAGTTTGTTTTCCACATTGTCCATCGGATGTGACTCCTCAATACGTCCATTATTTTGCACTGCACAATAATGGCAATCCAGTTTTTTCTGGTGGTTTCAGACAAACTACTAAATCTGGGCTGATGCGTATGAATCGTTATATCTTCCTTTTGACTCTTAATTTGGGAATTTTTCTGCTCGTTCAGTGTGGTGGCTCTATCACAGAACGTCCGATAGCTGGTTGTATTAAAACCTATGGAATGCCAGGTCCAGAGGATATGGATTTGATTCGAGATTCTTCCACTCTTTTGGTATCCTCGCATGAAAGAAGAAATGGTCTTAAGGACTTAGGCGCAATTTTTGAGATATCTCTAAGTGATCCTCTAAGTTTTGTTCCGAAAAAAATAGAAACAAATTACCCCGAGAACTTTAGACCGCATGGAATCAGTTATGCGAAAATAAAGGGTATTGATACCTTAGTTGCTATTTCACATACATTGCAAAAGGAGTATCCTCATTCTTTGGAAATCTTTGAAAAATCCAAAGATGGCAGATGGTCTCACAAAAAAACACTTCAAGACTCACTTTTAATAAGCCCGAATGATATTTTTATGAACGAAGATGGAGAGATCTTTGTATCAAACGATAATGGAACAATGAACTCCTTTCGCAAGTATTGGGATATTATTATAAAAAGTCCGAGAGCAGATATTGTTTACTTTAATGGGAAAACATTTCGAAACTTAAATGTACCAGTGATTCTTGGAAATGGAATCCATATCCAAAAAAAAGAAGATTCAGAAATATTGTATCGTTCTGTTTTTTCCGAAGGCGCGGTTCATAGGTACAAAGTTGTTAGACAAAACGGCGAATTATCTCTTAAGTTCTTAGATAAAATCGAAATCCAGTCAGGTGCTGACAACCTAACTGAAGATGAAAACGGAAAAATATGGGTCGCGGGTCACCCTTCCACTTTTGGATTTTTAAAACATGCCATAAGTAAGTCACTTGAATCCCCAACCCAAGTTTTTGTCATTGATCCAATCACAAAAATAGCTAACGAAGTTTATGCGAATCGGGGAGCTGAAATTTCTGCTGGAAGTACAGGTCTCGTTTTTAAAGATAAACTATTTATATCTCAGGTTTTCGAAGATTTTATCTTAAGTTGCCCGAGACCTTGAACTAACGAACGTCCAACGAAGGCACAGGCGATTGCGTCCCAAGAATCGTCGTGTCCTTCTAAATCTTTAAATCCGAGAATCATTTGGATGGCTGATCTTACTTCCTTTTTGGTAGCATTTCCTTTAGTGGAGATTCCTTTTTTAATTTGAGTGGCCGTCATTTGTACCACGGGTATTTTTTTTTCTCCAAGCGAAAGAAGGATCACACCTCGAGATTCTGATACCCGCATGCCGGTAGTTGTATTTTGAACGAAAAATAATTCCTCAACGGCAGCGACTTCCGGTGTGAATGTATCTAGAATAGAATCCAGTTCGGATTTGATCTGTAGCAAGTTTTCAGGAGACGGAGTTTTAGGCGGAACCTCGATTGTGCCATAGTCCAAAAGTGTTGGTTTGGAGCGGTTTCCTTCTGGAAACGATAAAACAGCATAACCCACTCTATGGGACCCAGGGTCTATTCCTATGATTTTCAAAATCTGCCTATCCTGCGAAAATGCCCGAAGCGACGAGTCTCCCGAGCAAGAAAATGTTTTTGAGAAATTCCATTTTTCCTGGTTCCTATTCTAGAAACAGTCTAAAAATGAAAATGACAGGGTACTTTCTTTCTGTATAGTGGAGGAAAACCACCCGCAGGAACGTGAACCACATGACCGCAACGGCAGTGAAACTCGAAAAAACTCAAGCGGAGAAGGCCCTTAGTGCCCAAGCCGCTCTCCTCAACGAAGTAACCAAACGCCTCGCGCAGAAGAATTCCGAAAATGGAAAAGTTTCCGTGAGCAAAATGGACAAAACGCAACATGTATTCTACCAGCTTGCTTGGATGACTGCACAACAACGTGTTGCTGAAAACTTTATCGTATATGCATGGGATTCTTCCAAAGGAACGGGAGAGCTGGAGCAGTCGATGGCACTTACTTTTGCCGCAGAAACTGTCTCAAGCATTCGATCGGAACTGGCTGCAAGACCTGCCGAATACGAACTTACATACCAGGAACTTTTTTCCAAACTCTTCTCTGATGAAATTAACAACTTCGTAGAACAAGCTTCTAAAATGGAAAATTACACAGAGATCGTGGATAAGATAGTAGATCTCGGGCATTTCGGTGCTTATGGTCTTTCTGAAGATCACGAAAATTTCCGAGGAATTTTTAAAGACTTCGCTGAAAACGTAGTAGTTCCCCATGCGGAACATGTCCACAGACATGACGACCTCATACCACAAGAAATCATCAATGGTCTTAAGGATATGGGATGTTTCGGTCTCTGTATCCCTGAAAAATTTGGCGGAATCCAACCAGATGACCGTCCAGACAATATTTCTATGTTAGTTGTAACAGAGGAATTGTCACGAGGATCTCTCGGAGCGGCAGGATCGTTAATCACTAGACCTGAAATTATGTCTAAGGCCCTTCTCAAAGGTGGAACTGAGGAACAAAAAAACAAATGGTTACCTTTGCTTGCTTCTGGCGAAAAGATGGCAGGTATTATGGTTACAGAGCCGAACTATGGCTCTGATGTTGCTGGAATTTCTGTTACAGCAAAAGAAGTGGAGGGTGGCTTTGTCATCAATGGGGTAAAAACTTGGTGTACATTCGCAGGTTATGCGAACCTCCTACTCATACTATGTAGAACAGAATCTGATCCAAGTTTGAAACACCGAGGACTATCGATTCTCCTTGCTGAAAAACCATCCTTTGATGGACACGAGTTTAGCTACAAACAAGAAGGTGGCGGAACCATCCAAGGTAAGGCGATTGGGACGATTGGTTACCGTGGAATGCATTCCTATGAAGTTTCCTTTGAGGACTATTTTGTTCCAAAAGAAAACCTTTTGGGTGGCGAAGCAGGTCGTGGAAAGGGTTTTTACTACCAAATGGAAGGATTTGCTGGTGGAAGGATCCAAACAGCAGCCCGTGCCAATGGGGTAATGCAAGCAGCTTTAGAGGCTGCACTTCGATACTCTCAAGAACGAAAGGTATTTGCTAAGCCAATCTATGATTATACTTTAACAAAGTTTAAAATAGCAAAGATGGCAATGATCACCCAAGCAACAAGACAATATACAAATTACGTAGCAACATTACTCGACGAACACAAAGGTCAAATGGAAGCAACACTTGTTAAATTGTATGCATCTAAAATTGCTGAATGGGTAACTCGAGAAGCAATGCAAATTCACGGTGGAATGGGATACGCAGAAGAGTATCCAGTTTCTCGTTACTTTGTAGACGCACGAGTATTCTCCATCTTTGAGGGTGCCGAAGAAGTTATGGCATTGAGAGTGGTCGCAAAAGATTTGTTAGACCAGGCTCTAGCTTAAAAAAACTTCTTCTCTTTAAGAATGAAGATTCCAATTTTGAAAATGCTCGCTTCGGCGAGCATTTTTATTTTTACCTCCTTAATCCCTATCTGGAACTGTAAGACACCGATGCCTGAGCTCAGTTCTGAGGCAAAAATCTCTAAAAAATTTCCTATCTCGATCCGATGGACAACGCAAGATCCAATCTTGGCCAAGGTTTTGACTGAAGTTTTCCCAGTGCCTGCGGCACTCCCTGTCGAACCTGGTTCACCAGTATCAGATCTCACTCAATTGGAACTTCCAGATCCTGACCCAAAATTAGCCCCAAAACCAAAACCAGTTAAAGAACTTAAACCAAATGAGCTACCTAGGTGGGAAAGATCTTTTGAACTTTCTAAAATAAACAATTTAACAGTAATTATACGAAATGAAACTCAAAGACCAGTATACAGTGTAGGTTTGAGTTTACTTGCTCTTACTATGTTATATTATGCAACTATGGAAACGGAAGCCGAACTTGTTTGGGTATCAAACCAAGATAGTTTGCACCGTGTTTCCTTTTTATCCACCCAGGAATCTATTTGGGCTCCTATGCCATTTTATATCGGAACCGGCTCTAGTTTAGTTTCTCCTCTTCTTAGATCCAACCAATATCCAAGTCAGCTTCAAAGGTATTGTATTTTTGAAACACCATCAAAACTAAGACAAAGCATTGAACAACCATTAGATGAAACTTGCAAAGATTACGAAAATTTCTTGCGACGTCTTCTAATTCAGAACTATGATAACATCCATTCACAGTTAAAAGAATGGGAAACTAGAAACCAGGATTGGTTCCAACCTTGAAAGATTTCAATCGAAATTTGTTTCAATCGATTCTTTCTTTGCTACTATCTCTTTCTGCGTTCCTCTTTGGAGTAAATGATTTGTGCGCGGTTTCAATTCCAAAAGAAAAATGGAATTTAGTTCTTTACGGAGGAATTTTTACGGAAACCGATCTTTTGCCTATCGTCCTTCGTCAGAAAACGGAATATCGTGAATCTTATATTGGAACAGTTGGTTTTAACCGCCCACTCGACTACAAGATTCGATTTATTGATTTTGAATTGGAAGGTAATCTCACAAAACATTTTGGTGAGATGAGACACTGGGAGTTCAACCTATTTTATGTAGCCAAAATCAATCGAATCCAAGGTTCTCCGTTTAGTTTTTCATTAGGTGAGGGTTTATCTCAGGCGTCAGAAAACCCCAAACTAGAAAATAAAGCCAAAGGATTCTATCTAGATGGCTACCAGTCAAAGTCGATAGAATCTAGAGCTACTTTGAACTATCTAATGGTTGAATTTAGTTCTTATCTACCGTTCGAGAGAAAAACGGAAATCTTTTTGCGTATCCACCATAGGTCTGGAATTTTTGGACTCTACTGTCCGCCTGATCCAAATTGTGGATCCAATTTTGTCAGTTATGGAATTCGAACCGCCTTATAAAGTCAAGGCGGTTGTTCATTAAACATTGGAAATGAAAAAGTTACTCTGCTTTAGGAGCTTCCGGTTCCTTAATCCAATTAAATTTGGCGTCTTTGTGTTTGTCTTGTTCAACTAATTTTCTTAAATTTAAGAGTGTTTCATACGGTGTGTCCGTTAAAACTAAGTTAATGACAGATTGAGGAACCGATCCGCCTGGCTCAA
The DNA here is from genome assembly GCA_027533185.1 of Leptospira sp. Lineage (GTDB taxonomy): Bacteria > Spirochaetota > Leptospiria > Leptospirales > Leptospiraceae > Leptospira_A. The sequence goes on from JAPZTS010000013.1 coordinate 18,638, forward strand.
AATGTGCTTGGTATTCTACTTTCAATTTTCCATTTGCAAGAGGAACTATTCGCCAAACCCCTTCAAAGGAATCCATTCTTGTCACACCAGACGGAATTGGTTTGGCTACTGACTCTGTTCTTTTCATTTTCATCGTCGTCGAAAGTGACTTAGGATTTTGTTCGAAAACTCGATCCATCAACACATCACGATCATTGACTGGCCAAGGTGCACCATTTCTGACATAGACTACACTTTTTTTATCTTCTCCTTGGAGAGTTACCAATTCCTTACACTCGTAGTATAACGATTTACAAGAAGCTGGATCTAACAGAATGGCAATCACTTGAGAGATTGAAGCGTCTATCTCGGTTCTACCTAAAAACTCATCAATATTGGAACCGGCATACGGTCGAAGGAGTACTTGGACTCCTTTCTTCCGTTTTGACTCCGCCCATTCTTTTCCTTCTGAATAAATATTTGTCGTAAAAATTAATGTCGAAGTTATCAAATAGATTACAGTAAATAACAGATGTTTCATTTTTATTTTCCTAGTTTTGTATGTATGAGAGGTCGAATTGTCTCAGAAAAAAATAAGGAAGTTGCCGAAGCCGGAAGTAAACTCAGACCATTTCTTCTCCCTAAATTATTTACTGCAAGTATTGCCATGTAGTTTCTATTTTTATCCAACCAAGGAAAAAATCCATTGATCCCGATACTATGAGAAATTAAATCTTTATCACATTCGGTCGGATTGCTCGGGACACTACAATACCTCCAGTTTCCTAAACCATATTGCCACTGAAATCCAAAGGCAGAAAATTGTGAGTAGCCAATCTTTGCAGATCCAAATTGGTCCCCAAGAATTTCCGTAACTGAGTTTGTTGTAAGAAAATTGGCAGTGGTTGTTCCATTCGCCCGCTTTGCAGTACCATTTGAAAGTAGACTGTAAAGGAGTCCTGAATAATGTTCGCCTGATATGGAAAGGCCATAAGCACCAGCCAAACTCCCGTCAGTATCTGTACCAATTCTGAAGTTTCCACGCCAGACTGCTTGACTTGCATCCCATCCTAATGGAGTTACGATCAATTGTGTAAAGAGCGTATCCCAAGATTTCGCACAAGATATTTCTAACATTCGTTGTGCGACAGCCATATGGTTGGAATTGTACTGGTAGAGTGCACCGGGTGTTCCTGTGGATTGGTCTCTAATTTCATTTACACAATTATTTTTTTGTGTGTCAGTTGCACCTAAAGGTAAAGTGGAGATACATGTTGCTTGTCCAGAACCATTTCCCCCCCCAGCATTAAGTCCAGATGTAAAAGCCAATAACTGTCTCAGTGTAATAGTTCCTTTTTCTCCCGTCCAACCTAGCACTTCGCCTGTCGTTCGATTTAGGTTTAATGTTCCACCAGTTGCGCAACTTCCGGCCCCAACTGTACCACATGTACCTCCTCCGTTTCCCGCATTACAATCGATAGCTCTCATTGCTGTGATTGCAGTTACCCATTTTGACCCCGATGCAATGGGACGGTACGAGTTGTATTGTAAACCTGATTCACGAGCAAAAATGCGTTCCCCTGATTGGTTAAAAATCTGTAAGGTGGCACCTTCATCTGTTGTAGATAAAAATTGATCGAAACATTCCTCAAGACTGAAACAGGAGGATAGTATTCCTGTGAGAAGCAAAGCTTCAGCACCTCTGTCTTTTTCAATTTTCCCCTTACAATTGTATTGTGAAAGGATCAGTAAAGTTGTGATTACTAACTTGGCTAATGAATTCATATTTTAATTACTCCACTGATGGTAATGATCTTACCTGTTTTCTCCAAATCACAGTTTGCAAATTCAGGAAGAAGTGCTGCATCACGGATACTGCCTGCTGCCCCAAAAGGAGCTAGGCTTTCGTATACAGCTCCTAGAGTTAAGGCACCCTTCGTGCGGATATCAGATTCACACTGGAGAACGGAAGATTCCATAAAAGAATCTTGGTCGGCGATTTTTGATGTGAACGGATATAGAATCTTCGCGAGGAAACCATTGATTAATAGTAAGGGCCCAATGGGTCCACTTCCCGCCTTCATTCCATTTTGTGAGAGCCAGAACGAAGAAGCTGAAACTTCCGCATCCAATATTGCATCAGAGATTCTCTCTTTTGCTTCCTTTCCTGTGATTGCGCCATAAGTGGGAATACCTATCCCTTCCGTGAGCATACAGCCGCTAAAACAGACCAAAAAAAGAACTCGCCATATTCTATCATTCATAAGTACTACAACTCTTAAGGAATTTTTAAAATTTGGGCAACCATTCTTTCTCTCTAAAATATAGATTTCCTGAACCAGAACTAATGAGTGACCAATCCCAAGTAGATGCCTATGCAAAGGCCGATTTTTCGTCTGCCCATTCGGACCTTACCCTCAACCTTAAAAATCGAATCCCTCGAGGATTCCAACCCCTACGAATTTTGGATCTGGGATCTGGGCCAGGAGACATGGCCTATCGATTGGCAGAGGTATTTCCTAGCGCTACTTTCACCTATATCGATGGCTCGGATCCAATGATTGCGGCATGCAAAGAATACTTTAAATCTAGATTTTCAGAACTGGATCGGTTTCATTTTATATGCGAAAGAATTCAGAATTTCAACCCAAGCCAACCCTTTGACTTAGTCTTTTCGAACTCTCTGTTGCACCATCTGGAAGACCCTTTCGAATTTTGGGGCTGCGTCCAAAGATCGATGGACGAAAATACGTTTGTATTTGTTTCCGATTTACTCAGACCTAGTTCATCTGCCATCGCCGATTCAATGGTTCAAAAATATGCCAAAAACGAACCTACAGTCCTAAAAGAGGATTTTTTCAATAGTTTACTTGCGGCGTATACAAAAGAGGAAGTAGAAGAGCATCTAACAAGGACTCGTCTCCAATCGAAGTTAATTTGGGAACAAACCTCAGATAGACATTGGGTATGCTTTTCAAAACCCTTTAAAATGTAGTCTCGTTTGAATCCATCAGCCAATCAGGGACTAGATTTGGAATAGCGGTTTTGCAATACGAACACTCCGTTGCATCCAATTCTGGAAATGGAGCCCCGCAGTGGGAACAGGAGTATTCTCCAAAACCTAAATCTTTTGGCCTTGGTTTTAACAGTTGGATTTTTATTTTGTTTCGGCGGTGTTCCGGCAGAAGGTCTTTCCCCCTCGCCGCACTCCACCTAAATTCAAGCGTAGCTTGTGGATTTTTTTGATTCACACCTAACTGTATCAACTTGCAGGATCCTATTACAGGTAGAAAGAGTGGAGAAGTTTTTTTTCCAGGCAATGTTTCCCAAAATTCAGGCGTAGACTCCCTCTTTACAATCGAGCTATTTCCCAAAGATTCAAAGTATATCCACTTCCAAAACAATGCCGAAGCACGATCTTCTAATATCTGTTTAGCGAATCCTTGTGTTTGAATGGTGGATTCGCCACCAGATTCATGCGTCTTCCACTCAATCATTTGTGTGATTTCACTTAGAACCCAGTCGGCTTCCCCAGAATTAAAAACACTTCCACAGTATTGGCATTTTGTACTTTCGTGAGATACTGGCGATTTAGCTCCACAGGACGGGCAAAAGTCGTGGATTAGATCAATGTCCTTTTTCGTATGACTGCCAATCTTTCGTGTAAAAGAATGTACCTCTTCATAGGATCCCTTACGTGTTTCAATCAGTTTTGTTTGTACCTCTGATTCGGGGATATCGATTGGAATTGTTAAATCTCTTGCTGAGCATATGAGTTTTACGTGAATGCTCATATAGAATTGATCGATTGAAACATGTAAGAGCTCTATCTTTCGAATAGAAAAATCCTTCATAATATTTTTACTTTTATCGATTTCAGAAAGAAGTTTGAGCTGGATATTAAATCTCTGAAAAACGCCTGCAGATATATAATTTCTTGCGGAGGCCATATTGCCTTCAACCCAAGCATTGACTACTTTATGTGAAATGACTTCGACTTTTTTCGCGAAGTCTTCCCATTGAAATTGAGGATCGTGCGTATGTATAAGTAGTAACTGCGATTTTGTTTTCTGTCTTTCGAGACTGATTTTCTTTCGCCTTTGGGTTTCAAACCAGCCAATCAGAACTAAAGAAAGGATAGTCGAAAAAAAGAAAAACAAATAACTAGTGTGTGCACCGGAGCCAGGTGATTCAACAAATGCGTTTAACACCGCATATGTGACATGTAATGGATTATAAATCAAACTCGATTGCTTTTGTTTGATAACAAGATAAGGGCTGAGAGTGGATCCGAGAAGTCCATTCCATTCAAAATCAAAGCTTCCTTCTTTCCAATTTTGTTGGATAGGAATAGAAATCGAATCTCCTTCCTCTGGCGAATCGCAATAAGTACAATTACTGAGTAGTAAATAGACATCCGTTTTACTCGGATCGACGGGTTCACTAAATTTTATGAGAGTATTGAATTTAGAGATAGCTGGTCGAGGATGACCACTTAATAAAGGTATTCTGACAAATGAGGTTTTCGTTTTAGAGGAATCTATTTTCTGCTCACCAAAAACCGAGAATGAGAACATTGCTTTCGCACCGTTGGAGGATGTTGCAATGTCCAGGTTTTCAAAACTTGCAGAAAATAAATGCCAAAATGATGTTTCTAAATTTGATAGATCGTGAATGATTTCAAAGTCTGGAGTAAAGAATTGATTCCAGAAACTCTCTGAGGTGGAAAATCGGTGGATTCCAAAATCCAACGACGGGATTTCTGCTTCATTTTGAATTCCCAGGATTTGAATGGAAGAATCGTATTCATTTTTTCCTCCTGAATGGATCGTAACTGTTTGGTCGACTTCATAGGTAAGTTTAGAAGCAACATCGGCTGGAATTGGAGATTTGGAAAAGAGAGAAGAGCTTGGAAATCCTTTAATTATTAAACTATTTTGAAATTTTGAATCTGCATTCGGTGAGAAGGATATTATCTGCGAACCACTAGAAACATCTTCTGCTTTGATAAAATCATAATTAAAGTTTTCTTCATTGTAAATTTGATGGAATACCCAAGGACCAATCCATGTTATTTGATTATCCCATTCAAAATCCAAACTTTGAAATTCTGATAAGCTCTGAGTTTTCGAAAACTTGATCTGAAAAACAGGCAAATTTCCGAACCAGGTGACTCCATTTTTAATAATATAAGTTATGCGGATAGGCAAATCTATATTATTAGTTCCGTCGGTCCACTGAACCCAAATATACTCACTATTATAGTTTGCATATCCTATGTTTGGTGAAACATCGATATCAGAAATAATCCATTCTCCATGGGAAATAAGTTTATCTCTTTTAATGCCTACCTTTGCCTCATACGCCAATACAATGAAACTTTCTTCAACTACGATCTCGCCATTCGATTGTAGTTTCATCTTTATGCGATGATCTTTTGATTTAAAGGTGGCCGTCGGCTGAGGTGTGCTTGGCGCGTATTTGTAATTAGAGGTGGAAGAAGAACTGGAACTAGAAGGTCTAGAGGAAGAATAGGATCGAGATGATGAGCTTGAGTAAGATTGTGAGCTACTACTGGAGCTAGAGGAATTGTAAGATCCTCCCATACCAGGACGTGTATCGAGGGGCGCTAAGTACGAAATCACACAAATCAAAAATCCTACTTTGAGTAGATCCTTGACGGCGGATTTCATACAGAGAGGTATTTTTTTTCTACTTGTTTTTTGTCCATTTCATTGATCTTTAATTCTTTTGCGAGTTCATCCAAAAATTGAATTTCATCTTTATTTAAAGATCCATCTGAGCTCACTATACACACAGCATCTTCAAAAAAATTTAAAGCATATTCGTCGTTATCTGCGACAACTTTAGAAATCACTTTCATAGGCAATGGATTGTCAAACGTATCTGATAGTATATCTATAACTTGCTTCTTTTGATTTTGAAATCCACTAAGTAAACAATTTGGTTCAAAAAGTACATTTACAAGCTCGGCAACGAGTTCTCCTTCTTTTTCCCGTAGCTGTCCGTCTGCATTGCAAGCATAGGACCAAAGGCTGAGGAGTACTTTTGCATATTCAATATGAAGGTCATTTTCGATCTCAATCGTTTTTGGGAAGGTCTCTGGATGTTTGTTTTTATGTTTTGTGACCTTTTTTAAGTTTTGAACAATTTTTTTAGCCATAACAAACCAAAAGGTAAGTTAGGTAAGCAGAGGCTTCAACCCGATTTTTTTACTCTTTTCTTGATTTTTCTCAAAAATAGGCTGAATCTGAACTTCAAAAAGAAATTTTGGAATTAATCCTATGTCAAAAAAACTGCTCGTGACAAGTGCACTTCCCTATGCTAATGGATCCATTCATTTGGGCCATGTACTGGAGGCTGTTCAGACCGATATTTGGGTTCGTTTCCAAAAACTAATCGGTAATTCCTGCCATTTTTTTTGTGCTGATGACACCCATGGCACGCCTATTATGATCGCTGCAAAAAAAATGGGAAAAACCCCAGAAGAAATGATTGGCGATGTGCAAAAAGAACACTATCGAGATTTAACTTCCTTTTTGGTAGAGTATGACAATTATTATACGACCAACTCAATCGAAAATAAAGAATTCTCAGAATCAATTTATCTAACATTAAAAAAGAAAGGTCATATTGTTTCTAGGAACATTGAACAATCATACTGCGAACATGATAAGATGTTTTTGCCCGATAGATTTATCAAAGGAACTTGTCCAAAATGCGGAGCAAAGGATCAGTATGGTGATTCCTGTGAGGTTTGTGGTACGAGCTACTCTCCCAAGGACCTAAAGGATTCTAGTTGTGCAATCTGTGGAAATCCACCCGTACTCAAAGAATCAAAACATTTGTTTTTTAAACTGCAAGACTTCCAATCCCAACTCAAAACCTGGATGGAAGAGGGCGATCGATTGAATGAAGGAGCCCAAAAAAAATTACAAGAATGGTTTCATTCAGGACTCCAGGAATGGGATATAAGTCGTGACGGTCCTTACTTCGGATTTGCAATCCCGGAAGAGGAAAATAAATACTTTTATGTTTGGTTGGATGCGCCTATCGGATATATGGCGGCCTCTAAAAATTACTTTAAAGATGAAAATGTCTTCAATGAATATTGGAAAGATGGAAAAGGCGAAATCATTCATTTTATAGGAAAGGATATTTTATACTTTCATGGACTGTTTTGGCCTGCTATGCTTATGGGTGCCGACTATAAAACTCCAACTCAATTAAATGTTCATGGCTTTTTGACAGTGAATGGTGAAAAAATGTCCAAGTCCCGCGGAACATTTATCAATGCTTCAACATTTTCAAAATACTTAGATACCGAACATTTTCGCTTTTATATGGCATGTCGCTTAGGTTCCGGAATGGAAGATGTTGATATTTCTTTTGATGATTTTGTCTCAAGAGTTAATGCTGACTTAATCGGAAACTTAGTGAATTTGGTTTCTCGAGTTTCTACCTCCATTTTAGATAAAATGGATCGTAAACTTGGATTTCTTTCGAAAGAAGGCGAATTATTGGTTTCGGAATTGTTATCTAGAGAATCTGAAATAAGGGATGCATACCAAAATCGTAACTATTCTAAGGTTATGCGAGAGATAACTTCCCTTGGCGATAAGGTCAATAAGTATGTAAATGATTACGCACCGTGGAATTTAGTAAAAACTGATCTTGAGAAAGCTAGAGATGTTGTTACGACCTCACTAAATTGTGCAAAAATTCTGTTTACATATCTTGCTCCAGTATCACCAAAAATCCATGAAACTGTAAAACAATTGTTCCAATTGGAAAAAATGGATTTTTTAAACTTAAATATCCGTTTGGAAAACCAAACTCTTGCGCCTTACCAAATGCTCTCTAAACGCGTTGAGGAAAAAAATATTACTATTATGATTGAAGAAACCAAAAAAGATTTTGAATCTAAAAATCCAACAAAAGAAAATTCTAACTCAGCTGATCAATCGAGTTCAAAGGAAGAAAAATCTAAAGAATCTTCCCTAACACCAAACGACGATGGATATATCACGATTGATGAACTTTCCAAGGTGGAGCTCCGTGTGGGAGAGATATTAGAAGCTGGACCAGTCGAAGGTGCGGATAAATTACTCTTCGTAAAAGTCAACTTAGGCGAAAAAGGAATTAAAAATGTTTTTGCTGGTATCAAAGTGGCCTATAGTCCAGAAGAGTTATTAGGCAAAAAGGTAGTTGTAGTATCTAATTTGAAACCAAGGCAAATGAAATTTGGACTATCTGAGGCGATGTTACTTGCATCGGGAAAGGAAAAAACTCTATCTTTATTTGTCCCAGATCGACAAGCGAATCCTGGGGATTTATTAAAGTAAGAATGATACTCAATTCACAAGAGTTGCTTTTAGAAAAGGAAATCCAAGGGATTAAATTTAGTCTCTATGGAAAGATGATTCTCTTAACTCTTGTAACAATTGCTTCCTTTTTTGTTGCCTACTCATTGCGCGAATTATGGTCAGTGTTGACCTTTTCCATATTTCTTAATATTATATTATACGTATTAAGTAAGCTTTTGCGAAAAAGGAAATATATTTCATTAGTTGGACTCGTTTGCGTATTTTTAGACCTTGCGATTATTAGCGTTTTACCATTGATTTGGTATGGATCGATTGGAACTGAATCTCCCATGCCAAAGGCATATTTGGTAAAAACTTACATTCATTTTTTAATCGCTGGTACTCTTGTGATGAATGCATTTAGTCTGCAACCTATTTATCCGTTAATCTATGCTTTGGGAGTGGTTATTAGCCAAGCATGTTTATTATTCTACGCACAACAAGACCAAAAAATTTTACCTAGTGCAAATTTTAAAGAACTTGTACTCGGTGATCCAATCCTCTTAAATAATTATATATTGAGTATGGGTATCATTGGAACTCTTGGGTTTTTCCTTGCGTATCTTACATTTCGAGTTAGGCGAACCGTTGTCCAAGCTGTTCAAAATGAATTAAAGCTCCAAAAGCTGTCAGAACATTTTTCTCCCACTACTTTGAATGATGGACTTAGAAATTCTGAGTCTCTAATCCCGACTGTCGGAATGGAAATCAAAGTAGCGGTAATGTATTGCGACATTGTTGGTTTTACTATTCTTTCAGAGACGATAGGTGTGGAAAGAACTATGGAGCTTTTGTCTGCTTACCATGGACTCGTTTTGGAAAAGGCATTCGAATTCAAAGGTACTTTGGATCATTTTGTTGGAGATGGAGTTTATGTTACATTCGGTACACCATTTTCTACAGGGGCCGACTCAGAAAATGCCCTTTTGTGTTCTCTTGCCATTTTAGACAAACTGAGTGAATTTAATAGAATCAGAGAGACGAAATCTGAAAAAGCAATTCATTTGCGCATAGGTCTCCACTATGGAAATGTACTATTTGGAAATACGGGTGCAGAAAATAATCTAGAGTTTACTGTTATAGGCGATGCAATCACTGGAGCAAATAGACTGGAAGCCTATGGTAAGGACTTGAAAAAGACATTAATTGTATCCAAAGAATTGATATCTGAGATTCAAAACATTTCGTCGATTCCTATAGCAGTAAGCGCAGTAGGAAATCTTCAATCAAAAACGAAAGGTAAAGCAATTGAAGCTTTTTCCGTAGAAAGAAAGCCATGATACCAATTGCAAAGAACAATACAATAGTGCTCCTCCAAAAGGCAGAATTTTTATCTGATACTTTTTTACTTCAGATTTTATCTTCTGGAGATATGGAATCGTATCTAGAAACTTTTGCATTTCACGATAAACAGTTATTTGTTGATTGTGATGAAGATTGTTTTTTAGTTGTGGATCCTAAGCTATCATTTGTAGATCCTAAATTTTCAGTATCCCAAACCCAACCACCAGATCTAGACAATTCCAAACTCAAATTAAATACTGCATTGATATCCATATGGAAGGATGGTTCTTTGTCACTTGGCGACGAGGATTTAGCAAAATATTTAGAACGATTCCCTCCGCTCTGTCCTATTTTAGCTCAAGATCCAACAGGTAAGGACCTAATGCTCGCTTGGGGAAAGAAAGAAAGTTTGCTCTCCGCAATTCGATCGGGGCTTGGTACATATTTTAGCCGTTCGCGAAATGGCAAGTGGGTTAAGGGAGAAGAGTCAGGTCATTTACAACATCTTAAAGAAATTTACATAAATCTAGATCCATTTTACATATTGTACAAAACAAACCAGATCGGTGCTGCTTGTCATACAGGATACTATTCGTGTTTTTTTCGAGAGTTAAAAGATGAGTCCACCGTTTCATTCGTCTATTCTAAGAAAGTGGGAGCTAAAATTGAATAAAAATATGATATATATCTTACTCATAATCGTCGTTGGTATTCTAGTATTTTTTTTGAAAAATCGTATTACATCGAACCCCGATGAGGTAAAGGCCAAAATAGCTTCGGGCGCGATGGTTGTAGATGTAAGAACTGTTGGTGAATACCAATCTGGTCATTACCCTGGTGCTTTGAACATTCCAGTTGATCAAGTCGCAAAACGGGTATCAGAGTTCGGTGAAAAAGACAAACCTATCATCGTATATTGCGCCTCAGGCGGGCGGAGTGGAAGTGCAAAGTCCTACTTGGAATCAATTGGTTATACCAATATAACAAACGCAGGTGGACTAAACGATATGCCAAGGTGAACGAAAGAGCTACATTCTCTTTCGTTTCATATACATTTGAAGGCCGGTCGTTGCTTCTTTTGATACCTTGTTACCAAGACTTGGTAGCCAGCCCAATAGATAGCCGACCGGTCCCATAGCCATCCCTAGCCATTTCCACATGGAAAAATGATCCTTGTGAGTACGTATCTTTCCGTTCTCAAACGTAAATTCGGCATGGATTTTATTGTGAACCATCCTACCCGTTTTGCTGAAATTGTAATCAGCTTCCCAATCTGCCGATCCTTTTTCTCCATCCGCCTTGATATTGGAAAAACGAATGGTAAGATTTTGGCTCCTTTCCAATAGCATAAGCCACATAGCACCTGCTTCTTTCCCTTTTAGGTCTCGGAACGCAGGATCGGAGAATTCAATGTTCTCGTGGTAACAGGAGACCATTGAATTCCCATCTTTGTTTTGGAATGCAGAATAAAATTTAGTGATCAATTCTTCGTTAGGGTGCATAGTGGGGTAAATTATGTGTGTACTTTTGGAAAGAGAGCAAGAAAAAAAGTTATGAAGCGACTTCTATTTGTATCCTTTGGGATCAGTTTTTTACTCATCGCCCTAGTTGGATTATTTTTGGGAGCCGGTATGTATTCGGAACCAAAGTTTGAAGGATCTTTAACGGAATGGCTGAAGGCGGAAGACGAAGATATTTGGGCTTATTTAACCGATGTGAAAGATTTACCCAATCGACGCTCAGAAGTTCAATCCATAGAAATTATTGACACCTTCTCGGATGGTTCTCCTAAAAAATGGAGAGAAATTCCGAACCTTGGAGGTTACATGATATTTGAAGTTCAAGAAAGAATTAAGCCTAAGATTTGGAAGATTTCTCTCATAAATTCCAATTTTAAGTTTCGTGGGACATGGACTTATACCTTGGAAAAAAAAGCACCGGGAACCAGTTTTACGATAAAAGAGGAAAGTGAAATCCAAAGTCTCCTGGTAAGGGGTGCTACATTTCTTTCTGGAAGAGATGCAAACCTCCAAAAAGAAATGGGTTTTATTAGAAATCGATTTAGCGGACGTTAAACAAATCTGCAAAAACCAATTTATGGTAATTTGAGGATCCATTCATTTGCACCTTGGCAAATTTTACGAACGGTTTCACCATGGAAAATGATTCCAAGGTGTCCTTGTTCATATTTGGATACAACTTTGTTTTCGGATGGGAGTAGATCTAAGTCATCCAAGGTTTCTTCGGGTACAATTTTATCGATTGTGCCAACGACACTATAGATTGGTAGGTTAAAGTTTTTGATAAAGTTCTCAGTATAATTTATCTTACCATCATTTGACCAAAAACTTTTTTCATTCGAAATTTGACTTTGGAAAAATTGCATAATAACAGAAACAGATTCTTCGCAAAACACATCTTCCATGAGAAAATACCATTCTGGCGGTGTGATTTCCTTATATCCTACGAAGTCTTTGATTGTTAAGACTTTAGTTCCAATATCATAACTGAAATTTCTAAGCCCAGAATGAAGATTTAGAACAAGTTTGAAAAATTTCTTCAAATCAATCGTTTGGATGGTTGCTTGCATCGAAAACGAAGCCATACTCAAAATCATATCGGACAACATTTTATGGGGCAACATATTGAAGCCTTTTTTAAGAGTGTCCAAGCCAATAAAGTTAGATTTCAGACTAATGTAGTTAGGCGAAGTGATGGATACTATGCCTGCTATGTATTCTTCTGGTTTGGGAAGATTGTATTCTTCCTTCATCGCTTTGATTTGGTCGTAGGAAGAAACATAAAATCGTGGGATCATACCACCCATAGAATGACCTACGACTACGGTTCTTTCGCTCGGATAGTGCCAACGAATCCAACGGAGTACCTCTGGAAAATCATCTTGGATGTAATTGTCAACTGTCCAACCTTCTCTACTACCATGTTTTGGCATGGTTTGTCTGGATCGTCCCCTCATATCCATTAGAAAAACTCGGTATCCATACTTGAGTGCGAGTTCTTTTGCCAATTTGTCCATTACTGATCTACGGCAAAAAAATCCAGGTATTAGGAGGATATTCTTTCCTGTCGTATTCAATTTTTCAGGTGTAAAACTTTTTAAAGATACAGCATAACCTTCCGTAGTTGGAATTATAAAAGATGCATCCATCCGATATTCGATATCGTATTGATGAGATTTAAAGATTATGGATGTAACGGGTTCTTTTTGGTCTTTTGTTGTTGTATAAAAAAGGTTTTTAGAATTGGACACGGTGTCCGCTTTCTCAATATTCTTTTGCGCAATATAGTGGTCATTACCGGATTCCATTTCTTTTGCGACAACAAACTCAATTACATCAAAAAGTGAATACAATTGTAGAGTTAGAGGTCTCAGTTTATCTTCTGGGATTGGATCTTTTGTGATTCCCCATAAAATTCCAATGGGATTTTCATTCACAAACAAAGGCAATCCGATCGCATAATTCATTGTTTCCGAAAGTAGTACTTTCTTTTCGGGGTGAATTACCTCTTCTTTTAGGTTTACAATTGTGATCGCAGGTCGAAGTCCTTTGTTAAAATCTATAATGGCTTGTTGGATGAACCGAGTGGATTCGTTCCTTGGATCACTGAGATGGATGGGTCGAGATTTTTTTATATATTCGTCGATACCTGGGATTTTTCTCCGTTCTGCGATCTCTCGGAGTTTGAAGTGGGTAGATGTCGAAACGATTTTCAACTCGTCCTTGTCGATGACCTCGAATATCGAGAAGCTAAAGATAGGCTCATCATCAAAGTCGACTAGAGAAACCATCTTATTCGTGAAAGATTGCCAGATGCTTTCAATAAATGAAAATGTTGGTTTTGGTACGGGGAAAACAAAGATTCGTTCCGGACTCACCATCAGGCTTTTGTTTGTGTCCCGAGAGTAGTTTTTGATCAGCCGATCTTCCCAAAATGAAGTTTCTTCAATCGCCATTGAGCTTCCTTTCTCTAAGTTCTTCTTTTACTGATTTTTCGACTTTTCAGATGCCTGAGAACTAAAAAATAAAGCAAATATGCAACAATCTGATTTCGAATCCATCTCTAGAGTATCTGTGCCTGAATTAGACTCCATTTTAGGAAAACCCTTCCCAATTTTAAACGATGGCTTTGTCAGGCTGGTAGATTATATGGGTGGCGACGAATCCATTGTACAAGCAGCACGCGTTTCGTATGGAAAAGGTACAAAAAAAGTAAATGAAGATCGTGGTCTGATCCGTTACCTAATGCGCCACCGACACAGTACACCATTTGAAATGTGTGAATTGAAACTACACGTACGTGTTCCTATGGATACTTGGAGGCAGTGGATCCGACATAGGATGGCAAATGTCAATGAATACTCTACGCGTTACTCCGTAGCGATCGATTCAGCCCAAACGACTCTTCCGGGAGAATGGAGAGTTCAGTCCTTGGGTAACAAACAAGGTAGTGATGGGTTTCTAGAAAAATCCAAAGGAGACCACCTAACAAAAAGGGAAACGGAACTACAATCCTTAGCGGGTGAAATCTACCAAGAACGGTTGGATTTGGGTGTAGCAAGAGAACAGGCTAGAAAAGACCTTCCGCTTGCAACATATACAGAGGCTTATTGGAAGGTTGATCTTCACAATCTATTGCATTTTTTAGCTCTTCGAATGGATGATCACGCGCAATTAGAAATCCGGCTGTTTGCGAAAGCAATCGGAGAAGAAATCGTAAAAAAATGGGTTCCTTATACTTGGGAAGCATTCCTGGACTATCGTGTCCATTCCATTCAGCTCAACCAATATGACAAAGAAATCATTCGAATCTTGAACACCGACGGAAAAGAGGCTGCCAAAAAAAAGGCAATCGAATTGGGTTTGTTAGATGAAAATGGTTCCACGGAGAAAAAAAGCCGCGAACGCGCGGAACTGGAAGATAAATTAAAGGAGATGGGTTTTTCAATCCCTTGGTAAATGTAGTGGAAAACGTGACTTATGATCCGTTTTCCTCCGAACTGAATATAAATTTGTTGATAATAATTCTCAATTCGATTGTTAGATAGAATATGAAACTCAAACTCAAATTCTATCCACTCATCCTTGCCTTTCTTTTTGGTAATTTGTACGCGAATGAGTACGCGGTTGCCAGTTTTGTAAAAGGAAAGGTAAACATTCTTTCCAGCTCCGACTCGCAAAAACTCTGGAAAGCATTAAAAGTAAATGATCCCATTCGTCCTGGCGATCGAATCAAAACGGGGAATGGCTCCAAAGTAGATTTTACCTTCCAAGAGTCCGAGTTCCGCCTCCAACCGAACACAGACTTTACACTAAAAGAATGGGATGCTAAGAAAAAAATAGCGAACATTCATGTGGAATCTGGGGCTTCTTGGTTCCGAGTGAAAGGATTCCAAGCAGGTCGTTTTCAAGTAAGTAATCCTACGACTACAGCCGGTGTTCGCGGAACCGCATTTGGTGTGTTCTACGAAGAAAAAGAAAAGAAAGGTTATACTTGCGTATGTGAAGGGAAGGTCAATATCAATGGCACGGACTTTACAAAAGGAACTGGTGGAGCTCTCGCAAAAGGTGCATCAGATCTAGAAAAAAATGAATACAAAGATTTGATAACCAAAGAAGGTTCGACAATTTTAATGAAAGAAAGAATCAAATCCATGCCGATGCTTTCACGTTGCCTACCTTGTCATAAACCGATTGGTTGGACTTCGGATGGTTTTTTACCTGATGAGAAGTATGGAAAGTAGTGACTAAACGATTTCTTTTTTGTTACTTATTCTGCTTCGCATCAACTCTGTTTAGCGAAGAAGTCGTTACAACTAAAAAAGAGGAACCAGACGGATACTACGGGTTGAAGTTGGGTGCTATCGTCACTCCGACCTTTAGCTACCGCATTCGGGACAAAGCATCTGGAACAACAGATCTATCTCCTTCTGACAGGTCAGGATTTTCTCTTCCTTGGACCTTGTTCTTTGTTTCCAAAGAATGGCAAGAAACAGGAGTCAAAGTTGAATTCTGGGGAGAGATACTCCGTGGAGATGCAATCAGCCAAAATACAAGTACAGATGGGGGAAATAGGTCCAACCCCTATCTATTTGCGATCCGAAGAGCGAATGTATCTAAAACTTGGAACCTAAGTTCCACAAAACACACGCTTCAATTTGGAATGTTTGAACTTCCTCATATGTTTTCTGTTTGGTCGGGATATTATGACTGGCGATATATCGACAGAAGTCCACTTGAGTCCTTAGGTTTTGCAAAAGACCCTGTTGACCTTGGTTTAAATTACGTTGGGAGCTGGAAATCCCTTTCGCTTCAGCTAGCAACCGTAAATGGAGAAGGTTATCGTAGCGTACAAAATGTATCTGGAACTGGTTTTGATGGGATTGTCAAACTCAGTTGGGAAGAAAAATGGACTGATTCTTTTAAAACAGGACTCCACCTTCTCGGCCGGAGGGCCAATGCATTTGGGAACGCCGGAGATGAATGTCGAGAAGGAAAGACCAATTGCCTCCCAAGTGACAGCGATCCAAACACTCGTAAAAAAGGATCTCTTTCCCTTTCCATGGAAAATGTTTGGGCTCTTGAAGCGAATGTTATATACCGCGAATATGTCAATTTTGGAATCGGTGGCCTTGCTAAGAAACAACTGGGTGGTGAAATTCGGGATCTGAACCAACCGTTTGCATTTGCTGAAAAAATTCCTGAAAGAATAGGGCGTGGTGGCTATCTTTGGTTGGGACTAGGGAACAAAACCTTGCGACTAGTCTTTCGTGGAGAAGTGGGAACAGGCGGTCCAACACCTGGTGTCAGAGCAACAGAAACTACGGAACAGGAACCATGGGTTCGATTTAAGGATCCGAGGTTTACGGATATATATTCTGACAAGTCGTACTATGTCCAAAGGCAGGTTTTTGGAGAATGGTTCGCTATTGGTGATACAAGGCTCGCGATTGGCTACAGCGAAACCCTTTCTTATGATAGAAGAGGTGAACCAAACAAATGGTATGTAGACAGTATTGGGGAAGTCAGAAATCGTGTTCAGTACGAAGCAGAAATCCAATCGCCGACTCAAAATCCCATTTCTGTATATGGGCGTTTGGATCGAAATTTGATATTCAAAGCGACTACAGTGTTTTAACTCTTTATGTTTTCGGAACTTCAGTTTTTTATCGAACAGCAGATATTAGGTGGTGGATTGGGGTTTGTATCTCTAATCTTTTTGTTTGTTGGGGGATTTTTGGCAAGCCTCCTTCCTTGTGTATATCCTCTCTATCCAATTACTGCAGGCATATTAAGCAAAAGAACAGATCAATCTTCTCAAAAAAAGTGGAGCCACCCGCTCGTATATTATATGGGACTCTCTTCGACGTATTTTGGATTTGGTTTGGTTGCAGGTTTTACTGGCGGTGCGTTTAATACATTTTTAAGGTATCCTGAAACAAATTTATTCTTTTCCTATCTATTGTTTATACTCGCTTTAACTTCAGCGGAACTGCTTATTATTCCCGTATTTTCGGGAAATCAATTTTCTTCATCAAAATCGAGTTATACGAATAGTTTTTTATTAGGCGTAGGAGCAGGACTATTGTCCTCGCCTTGTGTTGGCCCAGTCGTTGTAACCGTCCTTGTCCAGCTGATTTCAAATCAAGCAGAAGGTATTCAAATTATTTCCATACTTAGCTCATCCATAAAAATGTTCTTTTTTGGATTGGGATTGGGTTTACCATTCCTTCTGATTGGAGTGTTTGGTTTCGCTTTACCGAAGTCAGGCAAATGGATGAAGATCATCCAATTTTTTTTGTCTTTGCTTATTTTATACTTTTCGTTTTCCTACTTGGAGAAAGCTACAAATATCTGGGGTATCGACAGCGCTTTTTCTATTTTGTATTTTTTTCTTTGGTGTTTTGTGTTATATTTATTCTATTTAAAAACCAATTCAGAGAACTATCCCCACCAAAGAATCAAGTCGGCACTACTCAATACAACTCTGTTTTTTCTATTCGCATTATTTTTGTTACATCTAAATTCGGAAAACAAACGAAATTCAGCAAAATCTGAATCTTTGGAGAGTATTTCAAATTTTGAAAAGGAGATACATGGTAACCTAATATGGTATCGCAACGAAGCGGATGTTTGGCGGATGGCAAAACAGTCTGGGTTACCTGTTTTTGTAGATTTTTATGCGGATTGGTGCACCAATTGCAAAGAGTTTCAAAAACTTACACAAAAAGATTCTCGATTGAATGTAACTCTCAAAGACCAGGCGATCCTTTGGAAGGTATATGATACCGATCCAATTTTTGAAACCTTTCAGGAAAATCCAACATACATAGAACTAAAAATAGGCCTTCCCTTCTTTTTGGTATTAAGCTCCGATGGCCGCTTTGTTTATAAATCCAATGATTATTTAGATTCGAAGGGTATGATCGATGCCATTCTAAAATCAAAACAGAATTAGAGTTTCACCACAATTGAAAATGTTTAGATTTAGCTCAGCTTTGGTAAACCTTTCAAAGTCTGTAGGTATTCTTCTGCAATCTGTTTTACAATCTCGCCTGCAGGTTTAACTTCTTCTATCTGTGCAACACCCTGACCCGCAGACCAGATGTCTCTCCATCGTTTGTACTCCTGTTCGACCGCGTGTTCGCCACCTGCATGACCAGCTGCAATTTTTTTAGGTCCATCTTCCAAAATTTCTGGAGACCTTTGAACAGATTTGGAGAGCCAATTGGCAGGAATTCCTGAAATTTTTTCAGTATAGATGATTTCGTCTGGAGATGAGTCAATTAACATTTGTTTGTATTCATTTTGGGCCCTGGATTCAGGAGTTGCAATAAATTTTGTTCCTATATACACTGCATCGGCACCGAGTGCAAGGGCCGCGGCCATTTGCGATCCAGAAGAAATGGCACCTGCGGCAATCACTGGAAGTCCCACTTCTTTTTTTAGATAGGGGATCAAAGCAAATGGATTGATATTACCCGCGTGACCACCTGCTCCTTGTGATACGGCAATTAAGGCATCTGCTCCTGATTTTGCAACAAGCTGTGCATGTTTCAAAGTTGTGACATCACAAAAAAGGGTAGACCCGTTTGCTTTGATTTCTTTCGCGATGGTACGAGGAGTACCTAGGCTAGTTATGATTAATTCGACTTTCATCTCCATAACTATCTCAAACTGTTTTGCCCAATTTGGATTGTGTTCTTTGTGGAGAATTAAGTTAACACCTATGGGCTTTTTTGTTTTGGATCGGATTTCTTTGAGCCCTTCTCTTAACTGTTCAGGAGTTCGGTAGTTTAAGGAAGGAAAACAGCCAATTCCACCTGCCTCCGAAACGGCAACGACTAACTCTGGGTAAGAGACTAAAAACATGGGTGCCGCAATAATAGGTAAATCAATATTTAACTTTTCAGTAATTGCTGTCTTAATTTTCATAAAAAATCCTCATTGTGGGTTCGGTTTTGGATTGAGGTTTGGAAGATCTGCTGGGTAATTCCCAGATCTCGGTATGCAGCTCATTGCAAAACCTTGAATGATGTAGCAAATGGAATCTTTAGAGATGCACTTAATGGATTTATTGTATTCCAGTCCGTCAATTTCAGTGGGTATGGAGTAACATTCTAATTTGTCTTCCACAAACACCTCTTTTGGGGTTTTGTTATCTTGAGCAAAAACGCCGCGATGAGACAAAATACTAATTGTAAAAAATGAAAAAAAGAATAGGAATCGGAATCGATTCATTTATATTGTTCCTGCTCTCCCATTGGGAACCCAATTTGAAAGAAGTCAAACCTTATACCGAAATGAAAATAGGAAGAAGCCTATCCAAATCCATTTTTCCGCCTTGTTCTATACTCTTTATTTTTCTCTTCTTCTTTTCCTGCTCAAACGAATTCATTCAAATTTCTCCCAACAATTGGTCCGAATCTGTTTTTGATTTGAATCGTAGTTACCTTTTTGTTGATAAAAATGAAGTTATCGATTTTGAAAAAATAAAATCCATTCCCGCGGAAGAATGGCAGACTTTTGAATTAAAAACTTTAGGTTTTGCGAGGAACGAAGGAAAAGCTCTCTGGGTAAGATTTAAACCCACCGTTGCGGAGAAGCTTCGCAGTCCCGTTCTCTACACTGAAATTGCTTTGGAAGAATTTGAAGTTTATCAGAATGGTGAAAAGATTTATGATTTTTATCAATCAGACTATGTATTCCCACACATTATCTCCTTAAAATCTTCAAATTCCGAAATTTACATTCGTTTTTTTTCGCATTACAAAGGTTTTGTTGGAATGGATCGAAAAGTAGAAATCAAAGATCATAGCGATGCTTTGATCCAACTTTTCACTGACAACTTTGCAGAAACATTCTTAGCGCCCGTTTTATTGGTTTTAAGTTTTATTTTCTCGGGTTTTTACCTTCTACGAAAACGCGAAAAGATTTTTTTATACTTCGCTATCCTTCTAGTGTCAGCATCATTTATTCAAGGTTTAAATGGATTTGTAGGATTTTCTTTAAAAGAATATTCATATATTTTAATTCCTTTGCTTTATATAAATTTCGCATTGTTTCCTTTTTTTATTCTTTTGTTTTTGAATCAAATTTTTCCTCCATTTTTTAAAAGTTTATTTAGAATACTCAGCGTAACTCATTTGTTGATTTTTGTCATTTCTATTATTAAAAATATGGAAACCGAAATTTCCTTTTTGAATAGTGAATATGATTATAATTGGCTATTGATATTGGAAGCTGGAATAACCATATTATCATCCATCTACGTTCTGTTTAGAGGAGAAAGACAACTTAGATTGGTAACTATAGGTATTTTTTGTTTGGTTCTGGCTGGAACACATGATACAATGGTCGACCAAGAAATTTTACCATATAAGATTAGAATTTTAAGCGTTGGTTTTTGGACAATGATTGGACTTTTTGCAATTTTTGTCTTCAGACATTATTCAAAAATTTTAACTTATATCAACAAAGTAAATCTGGAGCTAAGTGAGAAGAACAAAGAATTAGAGCGACTTATTGTGATTGATAAGGATTTAACCCTGGCAAAGGCACTTCAGTCCTCTTTACTTTCAACTAAATTCAAAGAAGATGAGAAGATACGAGTGATTGGATTTTCGCAAACCTTAGAATCCGTTGGTGGCGATTATTTTGATCACACAAAAGACACCTTAGGTAACTGGGCTCTTTTGATGACAGACGTTTCGGGTCATGGTATTTCATCAGCATTAGTTGCAGCTATGTCCAAAATGGCATTTGCCGGCGCTAACGCATATCTACAATTTCCGTCTCGAGTCTTTCAGTTGATGAACCGGCATTTGGTGGGAAAAACCAAGAATTTATTTATCACAGCATCCTATATTTTTATAGATACCGAATCTAATGAACTTTCATTTAGCAATGCGGGACATCCAGGTTTTTTTCTGATTCGACCATTGGAATCCGAAGTCCTAAAATTCAATACAAAAGGAAAACCTTTGGGGCTATTTGTTGAAACTGAGTTTTCTGAGCAAACAATTGCAGTGTTTCCTGGAGATCGTATTCTCATGTATACAGATGGAATTTTGGAGCTATTGAATGAAAGCGAAGAAATGTTTGGTGAAGATCGATTGAAAAAGATTCTTTGGGAGAATCGATTTCAAAATATTCAATCTCTATCTAGTATTCTACAAGATTCCTTTTACCGATTTTCCAATGGTTGGAAATTTCAGATGGATGATTTGAGTTACCTTCTTATCGAAATCATCTGAGCACTCAGAATAAAATACCATGTCTAATTTAGTTTTTGAAATTAGTCGAAGGAATCTATAGCTCCGGATTGATAATAAATCGAATGGGATTTCCTTTTTTTTCTTCTAAGGCATGCAGGTATTCGTTTGTATCTTCTAATTTATGGATACCTGTAATCGATTTCTCTAGGTTTAGTTTATTTGACGTCACCAAATCGATAAGTTCAGGAATAGCTCTTCTGTCGGAACCATAAGATCCTGTTATGCGAATCTGTCTTTCGATCAAAAAAAAGGGCATTGGAATTTCAAGCTTCAATCTACCAATTCCTACGAGAACAATCCTACCACCACGGTTCATTGCTCTTACAGAATTTTCTACATTGGGCATAAAACCAGAAAAATCACAAAGAAGGTCAATTCCTCCGAATTTCTCCTTTAATGTCTTACCAACATTCATATTTTTTTCTACGAGGATAACTTCTTCGGCCCCATACATCTTGGCATTTTCTAAAGAACCTTCATCGATATCGATCGCAATAATTTTGCCAGCACCGAGTGCCTTTGCGATTGCAATTGCATGAATACCAAGTCCGCCACAACCTATGATTGCTACAACTTCACCTGGCTTCAGATCACCTTGGTATTTGATCGCATGGTAAGGAGTGGAAACAGCATCTGCAAGGATAGCACCTTCAGCAAAGGGAATGGAATCTGGTAAAGAATTCAAATATCTTTCTTCAATTAATAAGTATTCTGCAAATCCTCCGCGCTGATTGAAACCTAAGACTCCAATTTCTTCACAAAGATTTTCTTTTCCCGACAAACAATGTTTACATTTTCCACAAGAAGTTCCTGCACTAACAACGACTCGATCACCAACTTTAAACTTAGTTACCTCTTCACCTATTTCAGTGATAACACCTGATGTCTCATGGCCAGGTACACAAGGTGAGTAGGTAGCTTTCATTTTCCCATGGAGCACCAAGTGGATATCGGATCCACAAATACCACATGCCTTCACCTTTATCTTGACAGACTTGGGTGGAGTTGGAGGAAGATCCAGTTCAACTACTTCAAGGGCGCGTTTGCCTACGGGTAAAATTGCAGCTTTCATTCCAAAATACCATCCAGTTCGCCAATAATACTTGTCTCTCTGCCTTCATTCAATAATTCTAAAGTGGATTCAATTGTATCTACGAGATAGTATTTATTATTTTTATAAGAAAGTAACAGTTCTTTAAGAAGGGACTTCTCATCATCTGTTAGGCGATTTTCAAAACAAAGTTTCGTTAAAGCCATAACTCCAAATGCGGATTTGAGTTCGTCTGTCAGGTTTACAATTGAAAATAGCTCCTTAATATCTAGTTCCGGAAAAGTCGGTAATAGATCGGAGATCAATTCCATTGCTCCAATCGGAATGGGTCTATCGAGGGACTTGACATAGTTGATTAGAACTCGGTAGCTTTTGCTATCTCCAACATACGATAGGAGATAGACAAAACCAGATAAAAGAACCCGGTGGTAGCCCCAACTCAAACGACCCGAGTCTGCCTCTCGCATGACTTGGTAGATTAGGGTCCAAGTGTTTTTGTCGTTTCCCGCTGCAAGTTTCATCAAATCTAACAGTCTAGTTTCCCAAATTGGCTGTTCCGTTTCTGATTTGAGAGTGTCGATAGCCTCCGAGGGGGAGGACGGGAGTGGATTACATTTTGGCACGGCTGACTCTCTAGACATAATTCTAAAATATGAGACGAACTTGTCTTTTCTTTTTTATCATGCTAAGGTTTTTCAGATAAGACCGAAAATAGGTTCATAGATGAATCGACTTTTTGTCACTACCATCCTTCTATTTACAGCCTTTGGAGATATGTCATCGGACCAATCTAGTTCCAAGGCTACTCAGCTAATTCGAGTTAGTTATGGGTTGAAGGATAATTATGAGTTCTTGAGAATCATGAACTCTACTATTAGCAATCGGGGAACAGAAATCCAAAAACAATTCTATAAACGATGTGTGCAACACCATATCGAGGCAGAAATCCTGCATCTACAAATGGATTTAGGGCGGTCGTATTCAGAGCTCAGGCGAACTCAAGGTCTTCTGATTTATTTGTACAATAATGTTCTTGAAGATGAAATTGAAGAATTAGAAACAGAATTAGGTCG
The DNA here is from genome assembly GCA_027533185.1 of Leptospira sp. Classification (GTDB taxonomy): domain Bacteria; phylum Spirochaetota; class Leptospiria; order Leptospirales; family Leptospiraceae; genus Leptospira_A. The sequence continues at coordinate 42,209 of JAPZTS010000013.1, forward strand.
TCTTGCTAGAGTTGCAAACGGAAAGGAAAAAACGGAAACTAAACTCTATTTACGTTTGGGTTATAGAGAAATAGCAGTCGCAAAACAAAAATATATCATAGGAAAAAACATTCGACCTTATTTGTATCTAATGAAACTTCAAGAGCTTTCGTATTCATTGAAGTCTCTCAAACAGGCGGAAAAATACATTGTGCTTTTGGGACTGCTTCATGAAGGAACTGATGAATTCGATAAAGAACAAAGAAGTTTTATTGGACTAGTAAATGAAGTCAAAAGAATAATTAAAACGGATCAGGAGAAATACTTAAGGATGCTCTATGATAGTCATTTTGATTCGTATGGTGCTTTGGATTTTTACCAACAAATCTGGCAAAAACCGGATTTACATGAATTGTCTACGGGTATTCCAAATTTTGATCTGGCCTACGTCAGAAATCCAGAAGAAGCAAAGATACCGACATTTAAATAGTTATGCGAAGTTTTATTTGGGAGTTCCCGCTCACGGCTAGTTTTGCATCCTTTATGTTTTTGCTTTATCCTTTTGTTGGGATTTTTTTTCCTGAATACATCTCAATTTATTTTTTAGCAACACCAGGCGAATTTGAGCCTTTGAATTGGATCCTGTCGACGTTTTTTCATGGATCGTTTGCCCATCTTCTCTCCAACCTTTTCTTTTTATTGTTACTAGGTCGAGTTGTGGAAAACCGAGTTGGAAAATCTCGTTGGTTGCTTTTTTACTTTATGGCTGGCATTATATCAGTCTTAGGTGATTCTTTTGTAAGAGGTTTTTTGCTTGGTGATCAGACTCCCGTCGTTGGTGCGAGTGGTGCCATATCAGGTCTGGCGTCTGCGGCGACTTTACTCTCACCCTTTCGATTCCCTATTTCAAAAAATAAAACGATTCCATTTCCCGTCTTTCTTTTTGGTTGGATGATGGTCTATTCAGACACCAGCAATCTTTTTGCCAGGGATCAAATTGCACATTGGGCACATCTTGGTGGTTTTTTTTCCGTATTTCTCACAGGTTATCTCCTCAGCCAAAAAGAAAGAAAGGAGATCCACCAAGGGTTTCTTGTCAACTTTACCTTTTTCACCTTGACGGTCATTCTTCTGTTTTTTATCAACAATAGGTAATGAACTTAAAATTCCAAGCTTTGGATTATACCTCTGAAGATCAGTTTGTTCCAGCAGAGTATGAATACATTGGTGATGAACATACGGGTTGGAAAATCATTCGCAATGGCGAAACCTATTTGGAATTGGGAGCTGGTTATATCCCTTTGCAGACTACTTCCTGTGGAGTGTGTTCCACGGATATTGATCGAAGGTTTCTTCCTTTCCCACTTCCACAGATCATTGGACATGAAGTGTTAGCGAAAGGATTAGGGAATAGGGCAAATAAACAGTATGTTGTAGAGATAAACGATACTTTCGCGGCAAGGGGTGCGAAAGATCTAGATAGTTTTTGTTTGGAAGGCATTCCCACGCACTCTCCTGAACGGAAGGTTTTGGGAATAGACAGATTGCCTGGTGGATTTGGTCCTTATCTCCTTGCGCCTATACATGCTGCCATTGAAGTGACTGGCCTTTCATCTAAGGCTGCTGTTTTGATGGAGCCTTTTTCTGCTGCTTTACAGGCTATCATTGCATCTCCGCCAAAATCAGGAGACACCGTAGCAGTGCTTGGTCCACGTAGACTTGGGAGTTTGATTCTCGCCGCCCTTTCTTCTTATCGAAAGTCAAATTCTTTAAATTTTCGCATAATAGCTATTACGCGGCACGATCATTTGGTTGACCTTGCAAAAGATATGGGCGCAGACGAAGTAGTAGATCTTCGATCCACAGATCCTGCAAGTTTGGAAAATAAATACGATATTCTTTATGATACTACATCTACACCCAGTGGTTTTGAATCAGCATTAAAATTCGCTAAACGAGAGTTACACTTAAAAACCACCAATGGGCAGGTGATGGGAGGAATTCCACATCTTACAGAGCTTGTTGTAGATGAACTTTCACTACTTCCAGCAACTAAAGATGCTTTAGGATTTCATTGGAAATCGGAAGATAGAAAAAATAAAACCGTATTTTTATTTGATTCCGTTAAAGATAACTGGATAGATAAGATCCCGAAAGACTTTACAGTTTTTTCTGGAAACACTAACCAAGCACAATCCATTCTAGAAGGTCCAGAATTCAAAGGTAAGGTCCCTCGTTTCGATGTTGTAATCGTAGGATCACCCGATGAGATTGGCCTCGCCATACGACCGAACCCTTCTCATGAGAATGCCCTTGTCCGTCCGAGGAGTGCCATTTTAGTAGATACGCAAAAGGAAGACCTTTGGCCAATTGAGGCAAAAATCGTATTAGATTTTTTCAAAAAAGGAAAAGAGATTCACTCCTCTCGGTGTGGTGATTTTCATTTGGGTATCCAACTTTTAAAGGAGAATCCAGAGATTACATCTAACTTAGAAAATCATCTGATCTCTCATCGTTTTCCAGCTTCACAATTAACGGATGCCTATGCGAAAGCAAAAGAGCCAAGTTCTGTGAAAGTTGTCATTGATTTCTTAGAATCGGGTTCCGTGCAATGAACTCGAAAGAAGTAATTACTTCACTCGGGCCTGTCCTCTTCCTTCGGTCAGATGATTTATGGGAGATAGATCTTTCGAATCTCCGGATATTTTTTGGACTTTCCATTCTTTCACGTACTATCGGTGAAGAAATCGGAAACCAACTACAATCCTTGCCCGGAGATCTGTCTTACCTACACAAAATCAATCCGTCGATCAATCATGAATTGGTCGATATGCATATTCAATACATTCAGGTGTATGCTAGAGCCGGAATGCTCAAAGATTGGGTTTTGTATCGAGAGCAATTTGAAGAAGATCTCCGTTCCGTATTTGGTTCCTTCCAGCAGCAAACATTGGCCAAAAAAATTCATCCTGAATTTTACGGTGAAGATCCGAATTTACTTCCGTCAGTCGCACTCCTCTTTTCGTTTGAAAAACGTACGTTCCACTCGGATGGCTACTTTATACTTTTAGAAAGAGTTCAAAGTCCATCTCAGATCGGTGATTTTTTCCTAAGAGTTACGATTGATTCAAAAAATGGCAGTTTGAATTTAAAAAATATACCGCATGAGTTAGTTCAAGAACACAAGACTCGAACTTACATTGCAGGCTCTTCCAAGATCAGCGAGTCTCTTTGTAATGGAATTATCAATGCTGCTCAAAAGGGTGAGACTTTTTTTGAAGAAGAAAATAGTCATTTCAGTAAAGTATTTTCCCAGATCGAGAAAACTCCTATAGGCAAATTAACAAATATTAACTTTTATTGGGAAGAATCCTATCGGAATTTAATACTATCTTCGGAAACTGCTTTTTCTTTGGGAATTCTCAAAAAACTATTTTTGCTATTAGAAGACTTCAATGTTGCATCAAAAATTAAATCTGGAGCAACAATAATCGCAAAGATGGGAAAGGTAAATGTTTATGTCGACCTTTCCCGCTTGGATAGAGTTTTAAATTTTAGTTTTAACCAAAAGAGAATCCACAGAGATTCTACGTTTTATATCAAGCGTATGCCAGCACTTGATGCTATCTCTAAAAAAGAGAATCATAAATTTGATTTTTCTAATGTGCATATTTTTTTGATTCATCACATAACATCGGAAATAATCTCTTTGATTGAATGTTTTAGAAGGTTGGGAGTCAAAACACTAGATGTCGCATTCGTAAAATACGGAGGGAATATTCCTCCGGTTTATTTGGATATTCTTTTAGATATTCCAACAGACTTCTTTTTTATGGCTGGGCTTGAATTTAAATTAACTTCACAGAACAAACCTTATTATGGTGTATCACCACTCTATAGTGATTTTTCAGAGCATCAAAAATTTAAAGAAACTTTAGAAAGCAAAAAATATGGATTTTTCGATGCCATGAGATTTTTAGCTGTCTACTTATTTTTAAACAAATTGGTAAAACTTTATAACAAGGGTGAAAAACTTCTCCTAATTGAAGATGGTGGATATGTTGCTCCTGTCTTAAATGAGATGTGTTTTTTAAATAGGGACTTCGGCTCGGTTCTTCAAGAGTATGGAATCTCATCAACCGTTCTCTCTGATGTGAATATATCTTTCGAAGAAGTATTGAGTAAGGTCTTAATAGGATCCGTAGAGCACACCAGGAATGGATACGACCGACTTAAAAAAGTAAAAGAAAGTTTTGGAGCGTTGAAAATTCCAGCATTTTCCATTGCGGTCTCCAACGAAAAAACAAAAGAAGAATCGAAAGAAGTGGCGAGGTCAATCCTCAATGCCATCCAGAACACCTTACAAGGATTGGGTAAGGTGTTATCAAAACGAAAGATAATGGTTTTAGGTTCAGCAGGAAATATTGGAAGTTATCTTGTTACATATTTGAAGCATGGTTTTTTAAATGAAGACAATCAACTTATCATCGAAGTGGATCTGAAGAATTCTTCCAATGGTCGGACAATCTTTCCCAATTTTGCAGATGTTCCGCCTGCAGTATTCAACCAAGTCGATTTGATTTTAGGGGTTACAGGAGATTCAGTCCTAAAAAGAAAGGATTGGGAGAAATGGATTTTGACAGGCACCCAATCATCTATCTACTTAGCATCTGGCTCTACAAAAACGGTTGAGTTTTCCGACTTCATATCTTTGACATCGGAGCTCAATGCAAGTGAAGCACCCGTTATCCAGGGCAAACCTATCTCAATCCATTTTGATCGCATTTTAGATCCCCAAACTCAAATGGAGCTTGGTTCCAAGATCAGTTTTGAAACTTTAGATCAAATGATAAAAAAGGATGTTTACCTGATCAGTGATGGAAGTCCTGTGAATTTTTTGTTTTTTGGTGTGCCAACCGAATCGATGGACCCTATTATTTCACAGCTTGCTTCCGTTTCTCTTGGAATGGTAGAACTTTTTCAAAAACAAAGTTTATATCCCCCTGATTTGTATGCTGTAGATCACCAAATAGATGTTTGGGGAAAGAGATTATGAGTAAACATGGCTTCTTCCAGATTACACAAAAGTTATTTTTAAGAAAGGGGAATGAGCTCCTCGTCCTTAGGGATAGAAAATCTGGACTCGGTGATTTGCCTGGTGGAAGAATGAATGATGATGAATTTTTCGGAGACTGGATTGAAAGTGTCAAAAGAGAAATTTCTGAAGAGCTTGGGGATGCTGTAAACATCCGAATCCAACCAGATCCAATCCTAATTTACAAACATCGAGTGAATGATGGTAATTTTCCCTGCATCATTATCGGATATGCGGCTGAACTCAAATCAGGTGAATTAAAACTCTCTGATGAACATGATAATATGGAATGGGTAGATGTAAAATCGTACAATCCGAGTTCTTTATTTTCAGAGTATATGTTGGAAGCAGTCCAAATCTATTTAAAAAAATATGCATAATCTTTACGTTCCACCATACAAGATCACCCTTTTTCTAATCAGTTTTGGCATAACTTATTTTTCTGCGCAAGTCTTGAATGATAAATCTTTTCCGATGCCAGATTTCAAACTTCCGGAATCAAAGATTGAGATTTCGGAGGAAATTGATAATTCGATACAGAAACCGGAAGTTCCGTGGACGGAAGTTAAGATACAAACAAATGGTATCGATAGAAAATATGGAAATTTGGTCGGATTTCATACGACTATTCCGCCAGAGTTTTTCGTAAAAGAAGAATGGTGGAAGGAAAGAATCGAAGAACTTTTATTAGCTGGAAAGAATGCAAATATTTACGATAGAAAAACTATTGTTATCTTCCCTGAACATATTGGCTCAGGTCTTGTTTTGCTTGATGAAAAAGAAAATTTTATGAGCCAAAATTCTCTCGCAAAAGCTTTATCAAAAAAAGGCGATTCATTCGATTTAAAGAAATTATTCTATCAAAAATCAGAACGTATGTTGGATGTTTACATCCGAACTTTTTCGGAATTAGCAAAACAATACAAGGTTCCGATTCTTGGAGGTTCTATCATTTTACCAAATCCGAAAATGGTTCGCGGTAGCATTGTTTTGGATCCGAATGGCCCACTTTATAACGTATCCATTCCCTTTTCTGCTGACGGGAAAGTTATGGACCCGCTGTTGAAAAAAACATCTCTTTCTGATTTAGAGAAGGAAATATTGGAGCCAGGCGATACCAATCAAGACCGAGTGTGGGTTGTTCCAGGTTGGAAGGTTGCTATATTTATTGGACAAGAAGTATTTGTAGAAAATTTGTATGACCGATTGAAAGGAAGACCCTTGGATGGAATCGTATCACCTGCAATCGCATACGAAGATATGGTGTTTGGTGATAAAAATTTGAATGATCCAAATATTTGGCAGAATGACGGTATTCCCAAGTTTATAAAAACAACTAAGGCCCAAGACTTAGTGCAAGTATTTTCAAATGGGAGCATGTTTGAAAGACGCTACGATGGGAAAACATTCAATTTGAGAGATTTTATTCATTTTGATAGAGCCAGCTCGACCGATGCTCCCGTTATCTTAAATCTCTACTTTTAATTTTTATAAGGTTTACCTTTTTTTTTGCATTAGAAATGGATATGGAAATTAAATTCGGTTTGACACAGCTTACATGAGAACAGATAGTTTCAGAGTTATGGCAGAGAAGTCTTTGGTAAAAAATGAATTCCATGTTAAATGTCCCTTGTATGCAAAAGGACTATCCGTTTGCCCAAGTTCCAAAGACCGACTGTTAGACCAAGACATGGATAAATTATTGTCTCATTGTGTAAAAGACAGTTTTATCGTTTGCGAAAGTTACACTTCGCGCAAACAAAAAGAACAAGCAGCCTAAACCAACTCAAACAACTTCTCAGTCACAAGAAACTCTAGTTGTCACTGAGTTTCTTCACTTTCTTATAAAACTCGTACATATCCCAGTCATCTTTCGAAAATATCAGGTCATCTAATACGAGTTCACCTTTTTTATTTTCATAGATGATCCGGTCACCCGAAACCCCCCACATCCGTTCGATAAAAAATGGCATGTGTTCTTTTTTGCCGAGTACTTTCCACTTCATCGGTTGATTTGGATCATTTTGATTTAACGTAATAAATTCATCCTTTCCAGAAAGCCGCCAAGAGTATGCTTCTCTTGTTACAATGGGAATACCTTTTGAAATGCTAGGAACTCTTCCCGATTGGTAGTTAACTTCCTTAAGGTAAAGATCACCAATTTTTCCTCCTACCACATATCCGGAATTACCGTTATGTGGGTAGAATCTTGGAAGAACAATGTCCTTCGAAACCAAAGAAACTTTTTTTTGTTCAATGTTTAGGAAAAATAGATTATACGCTCCACCCACTCCAGACCATACCAAAAACTCATTTCCTATCGGAGCTATATGGAAATGAGTTTTTAATTTTGGAAAAGGAGTAGGAAATAGTTCCCCGGACATAAATTTTTCGGGTTTGTTTGGTTTTCCGATTTTTTCTAAGAATAAATCGTTTTCAAAAAAATACAATAAGGCATCCCCTTGGTTCGTAATTCCCATTCCCGTTTTACAAGGTATATGGACCAAGGACTCATGTTCTAAATTGGAATCCGATGCTGAATATCCAAACACTGCACAGCCACCATATTGTCTTAGTGGATACTGAATAGCCACATATTCTCCGTTAGCTGAAGACATTATGCTATCTGGTCGTAATTTGAGCTCCCTTTGGAAGGATTTGTCATTGATCAAATCACGAAAGAAAAGAGTTTTATTTTCTGTCCAAATTATCTTTGTTCTATCATCAGATGGCATCAATAGCCTAGGTTGGTTCGGTCTATTCTTTGATAAAACTTCTGCAGTTGGTTTGTTACTACTCAATCGATCGTGTAAAAGAACAAGTGCCTTTTCATATTTTTCTTTGGAAATTAAATCTTCGATTTCTATGACAAGTGAGTCGTGTTTGGATTGGCAGAATAGAATAAAACTGAGAGGAACGATTAAGAAGACTTTGTGGAAATTGAATAAATTCACTCAGCCACCAAAGGAGAATCGGTATCCGACTCATAATTTAAGGATTCAATTTCTTTTGAAAATAGAACCATCGCGGTCTTTCCCACGCGTTTTGTATCATAGTATGCGAAAGTTCCTGTAAAAACAGCACCCGCAAGCGGAATCCAACGAGAAAATTGTTTGCGAAGGATTGACCTCGAAATGATCAGTCCCAATCTTTCCAAAATGGTTTGAAATGTTCTAACGGTTGTTGGGCGAATTAAAATTTTTAGAGAGGTTTCTTCAATCATTTTTCTAAAAACTTGTGCCCCTCCATGTTTAAACATACAATAAAGCAAAAGCTCTCGAGTCACTTGTACTTCTTTGCCGTAGATTGCTGCGATGTCTTTCACAAGTTGACCTTGGATACGGTAAATGAAAAGTAACTCAGGAAGAATGGTTAGAATCCCCAAAGGACCTGGAGGAAGAGAGCAAGTAGCACTTACGAGCCCTGTTTTGAAAGAAGCATTTTGAATCAATTGATCCACTACCTCAGTAGGGGGTTGGACAGTGGGAGCATACGGACTTCTGTATTCTTCTAAGCCAGAAAATAGATCGATCAAACCCTCTAGGAAGCTTCCAGAATGTGATTTTAAGCCAGAATCGGTCATTGTTTCGTCAGAATTCAGTCTAGATTTTGGTTTATCTATTTTGGGCATTCTATAACCTTTCCTTAGACATGATAGATAGATTGAAAAAAATTCAAGAAAAATACCTTCGCATCGAAGATGAACTCGGGTCTGCGACCTCATCTGACGTACTAAAAAATCTATCCAAAGAAAGATCTCGACTAACACCTGTTTACAATAAAGCAATTGAATTTTTAAAAATTACAAAAGATTGCGAAGATGCAAAACTAATGTTAGCCAGTGAATCAGATCCCGATATGCACAATATGTTAAAATCGGAGATGGAAGACGGTGAAAAGAGATTGGAAGAGCTATCCAAAGAATTAGAGATTATGCTGCTTCCTCCCGATCCAAATTCAGGAAAAAGTATCATTGTAGAAATTCGTGCTGGAACTGGTGGAGAAGAGTCAGGTCTTTTTTGTGCCGATCTATTTCGAATGTACAGTAAGTTTGCCGATAAAAAAGGTTTAAAGGTTGAAGTTATGGACATGAGTCCAACAGGAATCGGCGGATTTAAAGAAATCGTATTTTCATTGGATGATGATCGAGCATATGACTTTTTTAAGTTTGAATCAGGAACGCATCGAGTTCAAAGGATTCCTGAAACGGAATCAGGTGGAAGGATCCATACCTCTGCGGTGACAGTTGCCGTTTTACCTGAAGCAGAAGAGAAAGAGATTGAGATAAAGGATAGTGATCTTCGAATCGATGTATACCGTTCCTCAGGTTCAGGTGGTCAGCACGTAAATACGACCGACTCAGCAGTTCGTATAACACATATTCCCACAGGAATCGTTTCCGCTTCCCAAGAAGAACGTTCGCAGATCAAAAACCGTGAGAAAGCAATGCGCGTTCTTAGAGCAAAAATTATTGATCAGTTGGCTGATGCCGCGAAACAAAGCGCGGATGCTATTAAAAAAGCACAAGTTGGATCAGGGGATCGTTCGGAACGGATTCGGACATACAATTTTCCACAAGGTCGATGTACGGACCATCGAATTGGGTATACAAGTCACAATTTGCCTGCCATAATGGAGGGCGATTTAGATGAACTTGTTGATGCATTGGTCCAAGAAGATCGGTCTAAGAGATTGGCAGAGGCGAAGGCTTAGGATTTTTTTGTTCAATTTAGAATCAAATTAATTTGGAGTAACAGAAATGGGTTTGCATTCAAAAAAACTAATATCGTTTTTGTTTGGAATTTTATTCTTAAGTTTACAGATTTCCTGTACTCCGAAAAAAAAAGATCCATTTTCTGACATTCTCACTTTACTAATACTACAGTCATTACTCTCCGATCCTGCGTGTACTTTTGATCCCAATGGTGTGGATCCTCTTTATGCGGATCAGTGGCATTTGAATAATTCAGGACAGCAAGGCGGAACAGTCTCTGAAGATGCAAGAGTTGTATCTGTTTGGAACTCAGGAATTTCAGGAAGAAATGTTAATGTGAGTGTTGTCGATGATGGATTGGATACGGATCATGAAGATCTTAGTGCCAATGTTTCCCGAAACATTTCAGGTATCAATCTAATTACAGATGCGAACACACCTAGGCATATGTTCTCAAATTCAGCTCACGGAACAGCTGTTGGGGGAGTAATTGCGGGTCGCGGAAGCAACCAAACGGGCGGTAGGGGAGCTGCTCCTTGCGCAAAACTTGTCGGTATTAATATATTAGAGCAAAATACGATCTCTGGCTCAGATGAGTTTTCTGCAATGACTCATAGATCGGCAGATATTCATATTTCGAATAATAGTTGGGGTGCTCCGGATAATTTTGGTTGGCTTTGGCCTTCGAGTTCCTTATGGAGAGATGGAATCGTCTCCGGCTTAAGTTCAGGAAGAAATGGTCTTGGAACGATTTACCTCTGGGCTGCGGGAAATGGTGCAATTCGGAGCGTCTGTGCCCTAAATAACCCGAATTGCCCCGTCGATAATTCCAATTACGATGGACAGGCAAATTACTATGGAGTTATGGCTATCGGAGGGATCGGACAAAATGGGAGGAAAGCCGCCTACTCGGAAAATGGTGCCAATCTCTGGGCTGTAGCTCACACCCAAGGCGATAACGGAACAAGTTACACTACAGCGATCACTACAACAGATGCCAGCGGTACACGTGGATTTAACTCTGGTTCAACGAGCGGAGAACTGAGCAATAATAACTATACCCGACGATTCAATGGTACTTCTTCCGCTACACCTCTGGCTGCAGGTGCTATTGCCCTCCTTTTGGAAAGATATCCAAACTTAAATTGGCGCGATGTTCGGGAAATAGTAGCTAAGTCTGCTCGCAAAAACGATCCTTTGGATTCAGACTGGGTAGTAAATGGAGCAGGATTCAACACAAACCATAAATACGGATTTGGTGCAATGGATGCAAATGCCCTTTTAACATCAGCGGCAAGCCACACACCGATTACGGTTCCTCAAAAGGTGATTGCATATACAACCGCACCGAACGTTGCAATTCCTGACAATAATGTAACCGGAGTTAATTCAAACGTTGTGGTTGGAGCTGGTTCAGGGATTTCCAATATAGAATTCGTAGAGTTTGAATTTGGGTCCAATCACACTTATTTTCCAGAGCTTCGCATAACATTAACTTCTCCTTCTGGAACCGTGAGTATTTTATCGGAAAATCATTTCTGTTTTACAAACTTAGAGACATCAGCTCCTTGCCCAAGCAATGGTAGTGGGATTATAAATTTTACTGGGTCGTCCCAGATCTTTCGTTTTGGTTCTGCCAGACATTTGGGAGAAAATCCAACTGGCACCTGGACAGTGCGAGTCATTGATAATGGTGCGGGGGATATTGGCAATATCAACCACCTGCGACTTCGATTTTATGGAAGGTAAACAGATTATGAAATTCGTTACTCTAAAACTAGTAGCTATCAGTTTTTTTATTTTTGGTTTAGTGTTTTCCGTTTGTACAGAACCTAAACCTAAAGAACCCATTCTCACGCCACCAATAAGTGTTCGTTTTGTGGTCGATGGTGAAACGAAAACATTCTACTATAATCCTAATTTTTTAGCGGAGTTTGTGGATCCAGGTCAGTCTTCTGCATTTCAAAAGTCTGGACAAAGTTTGAAAACCAAGTCAGGTTGGGTTTTACACAATTCAAAGAATATTGATAAAAATTTGATCCAAAGGAACAAAAATATTCAGTCAAAAATCACTGAAGTTTATTCCATAAGTCCTGATCAAACAAATGCATTAGTCGTCTTTCCTGGAACACTCATAGTCAGATTTTTATCGAAACCATCAGAACCCGAATTGGATAAAATTCAATTAGAGCAAGGAATCCGTTTAAAAAAGATTTTACATGGAACGCTTGTTACCTTTTCGATACCAGCTGGACCTTATTTTGAGGACTTTGTAGAGAAGATGAAGGCTTATCCCAATATTTCAGAAGTTTACCCTGACACGGCAGTTGAAAAAGCACTAAAATGAAAGGATGGAAGTTTTCCATTTCCTTCTTTCATTTTTTTTCGTTTCTGGAATCAAAGCTGGAATTGAAGAGAATCAAGGAGATAGGCCAGAAAACAGTATGATTTTATCCAAAGGAATTCAGACCAAATAATTAAATGACGAGAAAAATCAAAAGAATACGATTATGATATGCGCTCTGTTTTGATTTTTTTACTCATCTTTCTGAACACCGTCTCTTGCAAATCAACGGAAAATACATGCGAAGTTAAATCCTGTTTGAATGGATGGCAGGTAATTGAGTATCCGAACGGTGACCAGTATGAAGGACATTTTTATAATGATTTAAAGGAAGGAATTGGAATCTATCGTTATGCAAATGGAGATCGATATGAGGGATTCTATCGAAATGATTTAAGACACGGCGAAGGGATATATTTCTACCAGAATGGGGACCGATTTGAGGGCAAATATCAAAATGGAAAAAGGAATGGCTCGGGAAAGTATACCTTTTCGGATGGCAGTTTTTTTGTTGGAGATTGGAAGGACAATCAATTCTCTGGCTACACACGACTACTAAATCCAAAACAAAGTTTGGTGCTAGAAGGGTATTGGAGCGGATCCCAATTTCAAAAAGAACAATCGATTTTCCGTTCAGACCAACTTCAAACTAAGGAGAAAGTCAGCGAATAGACTTTAAATTTCGAATACCTAAAGAATCATAAATTTTACGTGTCGCCTTAGATTTGTTTAGTGTATACATGTGTATGCCCGCAATTTTATGATCGAGCAAATCTCGAACCTGTTCCGTCGCCCAGTGGATACCTACATTTTCTGCGTATTCATCATCTTCCGCTCTGGATAATGCTTTTAGAAGTTTGGCCGGAAATTTTGACCCGAGGGCCAACTCTGCCATCCGCGCCATACCCTTGCGAGATGTAACAGGCATAATGCCAGCTATAATCGGTACTTTAATGCCTGCAATTTCACACCTTTCAACAAAATCATAAAAGTCTGCGTTATTAAAAAAAAGTTGCGTACAAATATAGTCCGCACCTTGATCAACTTTCCATTTGAGATACTCAATTTCTTTTAAGCGATTTGGCGTAGATGGATGGCCTTCGGGAAATCCAGCAACACCAACTCCCATTTCAAGAAATTCCTTTTTTATGAAAGAAACAAGCTCACCGGCAAATTCAAATCCATTTTCTGTTTTTATAAACTCGCTCTGCCCTTTTGGAGGATCACCTCTGAGAGCCATAATATTATGAATTCCAGATGCTTTATATCTGTTCAAGATGCTGTTTATCTCGTCCTTTGTTGATCCAACACACGTTAAATGGCTTACAATTGTCAAACCTGTCTTCTCTTGCAACTTAACAACAAGGTCATGAGTTAAGTCTCGAGTGGATCCACCCGCACCGTAGGTAACGCTAACGTAAGCGGGATTGAGATCCGAAAGTTCTTGGATGGTTCGGAAGAGATCTAGAGATGCCTCCTCGTTTTTGGGAGGGAAAAATTCAAAACTGATTGAGATTTCTCTTTGCTTTAAGACTTCCGAAATATGCATATTCACTACTCTTTAAACCCGAATATTTTTCTCAAGTCCCTTGTTTGCTAAAAGCCAACCTTTCGAGGCTTTTGTTTTGACCGCAAGCCATAGGGAAAATTTAGGGAAGAGCGCTGGAAGGTGAACAACGGAAAAACGAAGGTATCCAGGAACTAAAACTTCCCCAGGATTATTCAGGATCGCCTTTCTGATAGCATTTACGACTTGAATGGGTTCAATAATTGGCGTGAAGATCGAGGGTTTAACACCTTCAGTCATTCGGGTTTTGACCATACTTGGACAAATCCAGCTAACTGCTAGGTTCGTATCGTAGAATTCCATACGTAGTGCTTGCGAAAATCCAACTACAGCGTGTTTTGTGGCAGAATAAACCGCAGTTCCTTCAGAGCCAAATTTACCTGCAATACTTGCGAGATTGATGATTGAGGATTTATTTTCTGAGATTAAAAAAGGCAATAGAGAGTGTGTTAGTTGGACTAGACCTAAAATATTAATTTGAATGGTTTTTTCCCAAACGAAAAAGTCCTTCTCAATAAAAGATCCAGAAGGAGCAATGCCCGCATTATTGATCAAGATTTGGAATTTGATTTTTTGCTTTTTTAGATTTTTTACTAATTTTTCAATATCTTGCGAATTCGAGATATCACAAACAAACCCATAAAATTTCCGACCAGAAGCTTCTACGACCTCTTTGGTTTTTTTAATGAGATTCGAATCCAAATCCACTCCGATGATATCATTTCCATCTTTAGCAAGAAGTTCAGCTGTCAAAAGTCCGATTCCCATTCCGGAACCAGTGATCAAAATTGTATTCTCCGACTGTTTCATAGTTTCAAACTTACATATTTTTTTCTTTCGTCAATTGTATTCGAAACGAAAACTGAGTTGAGATGCCTTACAAATTGCTAAAGTCTGAATTGGGCCAGAGAATTGCCCAAACATCCTCAACGAATGATTGGATCAAAAATCCGTCGATACCATATGGAGCTTGGGTTTTATCCGAGGAACAGACTTCGGGGAAAGGTCGAGGTAATCACGTATGGCTAACCTTAGGCGATGAGCCATTTATTTTTTCCGGGAAAATTCAAATCCCCGCTCATGATCTATCCTTGCCTTTATTTTCTTTATTTGCCGCAAGAGCATTACTGAAAACGATATTTCATTTCTTTCCTGATAGGTTAGAGGATACAACCATCAAATGGCCAAACGATATTTATCGTGGTGATAAAAAAGTATCTGGAATTCTGATAGAATCTGAGTTTGTCCATGGTTTGTATTCCATTGTTATCGGAATAGGACTGAATTTTTATGGGACGAATATAACAAAAGATTTGGAACAAATTGCAACCTTTGTGTCAGATCGTCCTTTGGAAGAGGGTAGATTGGAACAGTTTGCCTTCCATCTTATCGAAGAAATGAATGCCAGTGTCATCCATCTTCTTGATCCAGGTCAAATTTTAAAAGAGCTTGTTTGGATAGAATCATACTCCTATCTAAAGGATCAGGTCGTTGAGGCAGAACTCAATGGAAAAATGGTTCGCGGAAGAGTTTTGGGGTTTGATGAATTTGGATTCCTTTTAATTATGACCGAGTCAGGCGAAAAAATTGAATTAATGGATTCATCACCAAATTTTCGGATCGTTTAAATGTCAGAAAAACCTTTGCTCTTAGTCATCGATGTTGGAAATACAAATACCGTATTCGGAATCTTTCAGGAAGGTAGTGAAGAACCTGATTTCCATAAAAGAACAGTTACCCGGCGAGATCGAACTTCGGATGAACTTGGTCTATTTTTAAAGGGTTTTTTAACGCAAGAAAATGTTCGTTCTGAGAGGATTAAGAGGGCTATTTACTCCTCAGTAGTTCCAAGTTTAAACCCCATCATTGAACGTATGTTAGAAGATTGGTTTGATGTAAATCCGAAAAGAATTACTTACGAAATGAATCTCAATTTTGGAATCAGCTATCCTAGACCCTTTGAAATTGGTGCCGACAGACTTGTGAATGCCGCTTACTGTGCAAAAAACTATCGGAATAAAAAAGCAATCCTAGTGGATTTGGGAACTGCAACAACCTTTTGTGTAATCAATGAAAAGCCAGAATACGTTGGTGGAGTGATTGCCCCGGGTCTGAAAATATCTATGGATGCACTTACACGGAATACAGCCCAGCTTCCTCCAATCGTATTTGAATCACCCAAAAAGGTGTTAGGTGGTTCGACTGTAGAATCCATTCAAGCTGGCTTTTTTTATGGCTGGGTTGGTCTACTTCGTGAAATTGTAAGGGCTATCAAAGAGGAACAACCTGGAGACTATGTTGTAGTAGGAACAGGAGGTCTAGTCAGTACGATTCATGCCTCGCATAACCAAGTTTTTGATGAGATTGATCCAATGATGACTCTCAAAGGTCTTAAAATTTTAGCTGATTTAAATATTTAAACCAAGAATCTGTTTTGCTAAAGCATCACCGATCAATTGGTATCCTGTTTCGTTCGGATGAATGGGATCTGAAAGTGGATAGAGTGGAATGGTTTGGTTTTCGAAGATTGTTTGTAGATCCACAACAGAAAACTTCGGTGATTGTTTTGCTAAGTCCGAAATAGTTTGGTTGTTTGCTGAGATAACTGGCTGGATGGAAATCATATTTGTCAATGGAAGTTTACATAGAATTAAATTTGGACTGGTATGAATCGTTAAATGATCCATCAGACTTTGGTAATTTTCACGGAATCCAATACTCCCTGTTACCATCGCGTCGTTTGTCCCAAGTTCGATGATAAATAGATCAGCCTCCGATGAGTGTAATTGGCTTTTACGACCTAACCAATCTGAAACAGTAAATCCCGCGATCGATAGGTCGCGTACGACAAATTGGCTTGGCAGTTTAGTTCGTAAGTAAAAACCATCCGACCATTCAGATAGAGAATCGCCGACAATTGTGATTCGTTTTTGCATATTCAAGCTTCCTAAAATGGCGAGACTAGGATTTTCTTTATTATCTGAGTAATAACAGTTATTTAGCGAACTTATCAAAATCAATAGAAAGACGAATTTGATTAATTTAGATCGAAATTTCAATTCACAAACCTATTTTTTCGGAACAGTATCTTTTATAAACACTGTCGTTTTGAAATTCATCCAGTGCTCTCGGCCAACAGGAATCTCCCAATGGAACCGTTTCCAATTTTTCCCTGAAGATAGGTGAGATTTAATTGTTTGGTTCATCAGATTTTCGTCATAAAAGATAAAAGCATCCATACTCTGAATTGTATTTTGATAGGCTAAAGTAGGAATCTCTAGTTCACCAGGAATGAACTCATAAAGTCGAGAATTGGGAAGCTTTTTTCTCAAATAAAAATAAGGGTCTGGTATTGACTGAATGTAGATATACTTTGAATTTTTTAAAAGATTACTAAGTTTGGAAAACTGTTCATTTTGAATTGTTACAGTATCGTATTTTTGCCAATGAATATAATGATTGTAGATAAGTCCAAAATAGGTCAAACTGATTGCACCTAACATCAGATATTTACCAATTGGTAATTTTTTGTAGAGATATACAAATCCAAAAGTCAACGGAAACAGACTATGTACTACATACCATCCCTCCGAAGATGTGTATAAAGAGAAAAAAACTACGGATATCCAAATCCAATAAAAAACATGAGAAGATGATAATTTACGTAGTTTTTTATAATCTGAAATTGAGAGATAACTCATGAATCCCAATTGGAGTATGAAGAGAGAAAGTTTGAGCTTGGAGAAAGTAAATCCATATGCAAATACTTTAACTTTGTCGATCCAAGTAAAAGACTCAAATAAAGTTCTTTTTCTGGTGAGTTGAGATCCAAATTGGATCAAAAAAAGATTCCAATCAGGGTGAATGTAAACAATCCAAAAAATAATAGGTAAAATAGCACCCATTCCAAACAACAAAGTTGTCTTAATTTTCTTAGGTTCATTCAAAATTAAAAATAAAAATGAAACCAAACCAAGCGAGCCACCAATAGGATGTGATAAAAATGACATCGATACAAAAAGTCCGGTAAAAAAAATCGAAAGTTTATTTTCTCTCTTTGAAATAGCAAGATACAAACTGAACAAAAAAAACAAGGCTGTTAGACCCTCCATCCTTCCTGCTCCACCGAAGCGGAAGAGAAGTGGTTCCCAAACGATTAAAGTAAACCCACATAACTTCTGTTTGAGATTAAAATCATAAAAGTCCAGAATTTTAATAAAAATAAGTGCAGAACAAAAAAAGCAGAAAATATTGAAATACCTGCCCACAAGAAGAGAGTCTGGGAAAACCTTAAGAAGAGAACCTAATATAAGAACAAAGTTGGGTGGCATCCAAAGAGTTTTTGACTCCATACCTGGAATCAAACCATCAAGAACTTGCGTTGCCATGATGTTCCGGGTTGCTAGTGAATAGGCAGGAGAGAAAAACAGAACTTCATCAGGCCAAATCACAGGCAATGAGCCTTGATTGACCCAAACTTGGAAAAAAAAGAGAAGTGTGACACACCAAAATGCAATCTTGGCGATCACAGTAGTGCTGAGGTTATTTAGAAAGCGAGGCTGTAGCTTCCTGTTCGGTTTCAAATACTTCGAAGAGATCAAGTAGCTCAACTACATCAAAAACCTTTTTTACAGGCGGAGTGATGCAACAGAGTTTGAGTTTGCGACCTTGTTTGTCTAACTCACGTACCATTCCAACAAAGATACGAATCCCTGAGGAAGATATATAGGATATCAATTCAAGATTGATAATGATATCACCGTCACCCGACTGGACATCTTCCGCAAGTTTCGCCTCCACCTCATCCGAATGAGTGATATCCAAACGCCCATTCAAGTGGACCAAGGTGTGTTTTCCGATTTTTTTGGTTTTAATTTCCAAATTGCGCCTACTTGGTGACTAGAATCCTCATTTATACGAAAGCTTCAAGAAATTTTTAAGCGGCTTTGTTTTCGGGGGAGGTAAAAAGTCGCAACGGATCAAATTCTACTGTCGGGAGAACTGTCTGAATTCGCTCTTTTGTGCTTAAGGCAGATCTATGTCCCAAAAACTCCTGGATCTCCCATATCGGGAAGCCTCTTTGATACAAGTGGTGAGCAATAAAATCCCGGATTTGGTTTCCGTTTATCTCTTTTGAGATCCAATTCCCAACCTCCTTAAGAATTTTTTGCAAAGAACGTAACGAACATTTCCCATTTCTCCCTGGAAACAAAAACTCATTTTTGGGGTAGTTGAATATATAACGATCCAGTTCTTTTGCAAATCCTTCATCGAAATGAATGACTCTTTGTTTCAGTTTTTCATTCGGTACAATGAGACATCGGGACTTATTTGTGGTCACATTTGCAATCCGAAGATTTGTTAGTTCCGAAAGAGTTGCACCGGTCAAAAATAGAAACTTGACCATTATATAGTGAGCAAATTTTTTTCGTCGTAAATTGCTTAGAATTAAATCGATCTCGTTTTTCGAAATGGGACTTCCAATATCGATTTGATCCAATTCGATAGTTAGATTTTGGGGGAGTAGGATTGTTGGAATAATTTCTTCTTCTTTCAACTTAGTTTTCCACATCTTTGGTCTTACGAATAACAAACAATTTGGAGAGTATTGTCACCAAACTATCGTTTTGATCCAAAAAAAAGAATAGATTTTGAAAAAAAATTCATCAGGTGTTTTAGTCGATTTTCTGCTTGATTCTTAGGCCAGTAAGGATTTCATTCTGGGAAAAACCTAAAGGAATCAATGGATGGAATCATTAGAGCTAAAAACGACAGACCCAGAATTGCAACTTACACCTGAAGATCTAAAAAAGGTAGATGAAATGGTCGGGCAGATCCAGCTCAAAGATCCAAATGATGTCATTCAGTTCGGTTCAGCAGCACAGGCAAAGGTTTCAGAATTTGCAGATAAAGTCCTCGCGGAGATCAAAACAAAGGACTCAGGCTATGCTGGAGAACTTCTAAATAACCTACTTTTTAAAATTAAGGATCTAAATCTCAGTGGGGTGGGTAGCGAAGGAAGTGCTCTTTCCAAAATTCCTATCATTGGTAGTATCTTCGATGCATCTCGTAGGTTTTTAGCGAAATATGAAGACCTGCATGCTCAAATAGAAAAAATCATTGAAGAGCTTCATACTGCTCGCACGAATTTAACAAAAGATATCACTCTATTACAGGCATTATATGAAAAAAATTTAGAATATTTCAAAGAAATTCAACTTTATATTGCAGCAGGAGATAAAAAAATCCAAGAGTTTCGAGAAAAAACTCTACCAGATCTTTTGGCAAAGGCTCAGGCACAGGGGGACACAATGTCCTCCCAAGCATACCAAGATTTCGTACAAATGGTGGACCGATTTGAAAAAAAAGTTCACGACCTAAAATTGAGTCGAATCCTTGCTTTGCAAACTGGGCCACAGATTCGGCTCATTCAAAATGGAAATCAAGTCCTCGTAGAAAAAATCCAAAGTTCCATTTTGAATACGATTCCTCTTTGGAAAAATCAAATTGTAATTGCAATTGGTCTTTTTAGACAAAAGAAAGCACTCGAAGCTCAAAAGGAAGTGTCTAAAACCACAAACGACCTGATTCAAAAAAATGCCGAGATGTTAAAAACTGGTACTGTGGAGATTGCAAAGGAATCTGAAAAGGGAATCGTTGAAATTGAAACTCTAAAAAAAGTGAATCAACAACTCATTGATACCATTACCGAAACTTTGAAAATACAAGAAGAAGGTCGTATGAAACGAAAGACTGCTGAGAAAGAATTGGTAAAACTCGAATCCGATATAAAACAAAAACTTTTGGAATCCAAATAGAGAAATGACAGATACTGTTTTAGAACAAGAAGCCGAGGAAAAAAAATGGGCTAGGCGAGCTCACCTATCCACACTATTAACATACCCTTTGGCTCTAATGCCTTTTCCGTTTTTGTTCACAAATTTAGGAACAATAACTTTTCCATTTGTCATATGGCTTTCTCGGAAAAAGTCATCCTACTCGGCAAAACAGTCATTAGAGGCAATTTACTTACAGGCCATCTTAACATTTGGTTTCTTTGGCTTTGGAAATACATTTGCCAGTGACCGAGTCCTTATGGTTTTTTCGTATGTTTTTATGGCTTTTTTACATGCAATATTACTTGGGATAGGAATCTTTCGCACTACAATCGGTAAACCTCATAGTTATCCATTTAGTTTTTTTCCTCTTCTATTTTCTAATTCTACAACCAAAGAAAATTGGAATGAACTGAAGAAAAAGATTGGCGATAAAGAAGTCTTTGCCGAATTCAAAGCCCAGATGGAAAAATTAGATAACTTAAGGTCAGCTGCCGAAAAAGAAGTCAAAATTATAAATGATTTAGATCTACAAGCTTTAGGGAATGAGTATGTACATTCTCTAAGTGATCTGAGAATACGTCTAACGGAAGAACCTACATCTTTAAAGAAAGCAAAACAGTTTTTAAATTATTTTCCGGAAACTGTTGCAAAAATTTTAAGTCAATACAATAAGGTTAGTCGCGATAATACGGCAACCGACCAACAAAAACGTAAAGATGAATTAAAGCAGTTGTTAAGCGAAGTTATTAAAACCTCGGAACAGGTCAGACAAAAATTACGAGCAGATGAAACCCTCAATTTAGATGTTGAAATCACGGCTATGAAGAAGAACATCGAATTTGGCGGTTACTAGTGCATTCTGATATCAAGTCAAGATACATTCATTTTTTGAATTTTTTGCCAACGGTTGAGAGCTTTCTAATAGATAAGCATTCTCAGGCAAATCTTTCTGTTGAAGAAAAAGGTTTATACAATCTTGTCACCGAAGCAGACTTAGGTGCAGAATTGTTAATTCAAAAGGAAATCCAAACTTTTTTTCCTGGTGATGGTATTTTGGCAGAAGAAGGCGGTGCGATCGAACCAACACTCGGCAATTCTGGATACAAATGGGTGGTTGACCCTGTAGATGGAACAACCAATTTTGCGCATGGTTTACCGCTTTATGGTATTTCACTTGGTCTTGTTGAGTCAGAGAACAATTTACCAATCATGGGGATGGTTTTTTTTCCTGAGTTAAAAACATACTACCATGCCGTAAGAGGGGAGGGTGCTTATCGTGAAAAAAAACAGATCTTTGTTTCAAAAACGAAAACCATGAAAGACTCTCTTTTTGTTACCGGTTTTCCTTACGATCGAAACCAGTCCCTTGATGCTTTACTTGTATATTACAAATCTATATTGCAAAAATCGAGAGGGATTCGTAGAACAGGAGCTGCTACATTAGATCTTTGTTGGCTCGCCGAAGGTAAGTTTGATGGCTATTATGAAATGGGATTAAAACCTTGGGACGTGGCTGCCGGCGGACTTATAGTGCAAGAAGCTGGTGGAAGACTATCAACCATGGATGGAAATAATTTTGATATTTTCGCTCCGAGT
Organism: Leptospira sp.; assembly: GCA_027533185.1. Lineage (GTDB taxonomy): Bacteria > Spirochaetota > Leptospiria > Leptospirales > Leptospiraceae > Leptospira_A. Next base: position 64,343 of record JAPZTS010000013.1, read on the forward strand.
TTACTTGCTTCAAATAATATACTACATGATTTTTTGTTAATCGAATTTCAAGAACAAGTCAACCGAGTAGTTTATTAACTAATATATTTAATTTTTTTGCTAC
>JAPZTS010000038.1 GCA_027533185.1 Leptospira sp.
ATTCAAGTTTCGATCTAGAATCCGAACGTATCATTCGAATTCTTAAATCTTTGATGTTACTCGAAAGAAATCATCGCATTTGGCTACTTTTTTGTTTAGCTCTCGCCATCATTTTCTATCTGTATAAAATAGCAACAGTTGCCATTTTCTTTATCCTGATGCAGATTCTGTCGTTAATATCATTTCACCTGATATTGTTTTACTATCGAAGAAAATTAGCAAATCATGAGGCCGAGTATATAAAATTTCTTAAAGTTGATATAAATTAATCTTATCGGTTAGTCGATAGCCCAGCCAGAATGAAGTAGATCTTCTATGGATTGAAATCGAAATATGATTTCGTTTGTTTCAATTTTTCTTATCACATATTGATAGTTTAGTGCATCATTGACGTCAATTTTTCCATGCCCATGCCCAAGCGATTTTACGATCGTATATCCCTTTGCAAAGGATGGTATTGGAAGGTTTTCTAAAACATTTCTTGTTAATTCCTGCAATTCTGGAGACCACGGACAAGGATTGCCATTTTTTTGATTTTCATTCATTGATTTTTTCATGTGTTCTGATTCTTACCTGTGTAGTACAAATCTACCACGAACGATCCGATCGATTCGGAATCATATTTTCCGAAATTTATTTAAAAATGAAGTATCGTAAAATTCGATTCTATTTAATCAAGTGATTGATCGCAAAACAAAAGCAGGTACTTTTTAATTAATCTATGACTGACTTCACCCAAGCCTACCTTGCCACCTTATACAAAGTTGATGGTTTTACTCTTCCGATCCAAATCGGGAAAAAGAATCCAGAATTGGACCTCCTCCTTGCCAAATACAATCAATCTAGTTGGTGTTATATAACCGCATGGAATCCGTATAGCAAGCAATTAGATTTAGAAACAAATCGAAAGCGTAATGAAGATATGCGATTAGAAATCAAAACGAACAGGGAATCTATTGTTCTGAATGGGGTAGGTGAGTCGCCAGATGGAATTTGGTATGAGGAGAGTTACTTGGTGATAGGAATAGACAAGGTCACTGCCCAATCTCTTGGGCGGAAGTATGAGCAAAATGCCATTGTTGTTGGAGTAAGAGGAGGACTTCCTGAGTTGGTGGTGCTTTAGGAAGTAGAATTTCAATGGCCTCAGCCTAACTCGTATTTATTACGTTCAAATTCCTCCCTGGCCAATTCTTGGCAGAAAGTAACTGTCTTTTTATTTACACCAATGGCTTCCAAGTAAAGCAAAGGAATGTCCTGTTTGCAGGAATCAAATTCTTTGCTGTGGCTTTGGAATACGAGGCAGGTCTTTCTCCAAGATTTTTCTTTCTTGGGTTTACCATCCTGGCATAAGAAGCCAGTCTAATCAGTGATGATTAGGAGTTTCATAACATGACCTATGCACGCGCGCGTCTTTGGGTGGGTATCTCTTCGGTAGGTACCTGGGTGGTTTTGAGCCTCTTTGTCCTATTTCGCATAAAATCCCTTTCTTTGGAGTTTCCCTCTCTATCGCTACCGTCTTCAATATTGGTCTTTTTGGGTTTGTATACTCTTGTATCGTTACCTTTTGATATTGTAGGTGGTTATCTGCTTCCTCTTAAATACGGAAGGAGTAAACAAAATTTCATAAATTTTATGTTAGGTTACCTACGTGGTATTTTTCTTTATGGATCGTTGATCTTTGTCTTTGCCTATATTTTGCTAAGTATACTAACAACCGTTTCTGGTTCCTACCTTTTGCCTGTTTTATTATTCGTAGTTACAATATCACAAATTCTACTTGCTATAGGCCAAAGCCCAATCGCTAAATTGGTAGCAAAGTTTTACAGTGTAAAACAGAAAGATAGCGAAAACGGATATGAAGTTTGGGAGGGTTCCGATATAGGATTTACGGGTGGCTTATCGTTTTTCCAAAAAGGAAGTATCATCCCAAAACAATGGATAGAGAGCTTCTCCCAGGAAGAGATTTCCCTCCTGCTAAAACGTAGAGAGTTCCTAACTAAGAACCATAGCCACTTGGTTGGAATTTGGGGAGCCATCCTATTCAATACCGTTGGATTGTTTTTTGGTTACCTTGGGTGTTTGGCAACGGGGATTTCACTCGAAGACAATGGTTACCTTTCGTACGTACTCGTTTGGTCTTCTTCCGTAACGCTTTGGGGATTTGTGGGACTTCTTGTTTTACCATCCCTCAGCCAAAAAGCGACTTTGGTGGGCGACAGCGTTTGGTCCAAAGACAACAAAGATTCTGTCTCTACGCTCGTTGCCAAATTGGATACTTACCAAGACAAAGAACCGAATCGTACACCACAAATCCAAAAGATATTCCATCCCATTGCAAGTGTTGCGATACGCCTAGAATATTTAGGGAAAATAGAAAATAACATCGTAGCTTGGCATATCGCCCGTTATACGCTATATTTTTCTTTGTCGGTTCTCAGTTTGCTGGGAAGGGCTGTCCATTGCAATGTGGGCCGTCCTGAGTTATGGGTATTTTTGCCTTCTGATGGTTGATCGAATTTAAAGGAAACACTTCTAATGGGTATAAAAAATTTAATACTTATTCTGGCTCTATGTATCGGATGCAATGACAATACATCAAAAAAAGAAAATCCGGTAGTTTATTTTGAAATTCCCGTATTAAACATGGAGAGAGCCGTAACATTTTATAAAACAGTTTTTGGTTTTGAATTTAAAAGAACGCAAATCGATAAGTACGATATGTCATTATTCCCT
>JAPZTS010000041.1 GCA_027533185.1 Leptospira sp.
GACGGACTCACAATATTGCGACAAATTGCATCGCTGATCGTAAGTAATATCCCTCCTCCGATATAAGAACTGATGAGAAGAACGTTATGGTTTTGCCCTATAAAAATCCGCATCATATGAGGAACAACTAGCCCGACAAAGCCAATATTACCGGCAACGGATAAAGAAGCACCGACGGAAAGTCCAACTAATACAACCAATACAAATTTGAAGGATTCTACAGAGAGTCCTAAGTGGTTTGCCTCATTTTCTCCGAGAGAAAGTATATTGAGTCCTTTTGAAAGGAAGGGATTGAGTAGAGTAGGGAAAACGAGAAATGGTGAGTATTGGTACAATTTGTTCCAACTTGCACCACTTAGGCTCCCTAGATTCCAAGAAGAAAGGCTTCTCAGTTGGGGTTCACTTGCGATATAGCTTAATAAACCAATTCCAGAAAAACAGAGAGCATTGATCGCTATGCCAACTAAAAGTATTGAGTAGATTTCTACTTTGTTTTTCGACTTTGAGACAAAAAAGATTAAAAAACAGGCAAACATCCCACCAAAAAATGAGAAGAATGTAACTACCCAAGTGTCAAGTTTTGTAAAAATCAAACTACCTAAAACGATACTTAAAGCAGCAGCAAGGGAACTTCCAGCAGAAATTCCAATTAAGCCTGGTTCTACGATTGGATTTCGAAACAAAGTCTGAACGACGACTCCTGACCAAGCAAGAGAACCACCGAGAAGAATAGAAAGTAATACTCGAGGGATTCGGATTTCATACAATACAGAAATTTCTAAAGAATGAAAATTAGAATCAATTGAGAATAAATCTATTTCGAACGCTCCCCATAACAGTGAGAGCGATGAAACGGCTACCAAACTTAAGCAAAGGAATAGAATTTTAAATCCTTTCTCTTTCATTTAATGCTATTCCATTTTTGGTTTAAGATCGAAATGGCTTTTGGAAATCTGGGTCCAAATCCGAGTAATAGAAGATCGTTCACAATCAATATATTTTTTTCCTTACCTGCTTTTGTGAGATTCATTCCAGGAAGACTCCAGATAAAATCTTCACCACCCACACCCTTAGCGGAACCTTCTGGAATCAAAATAATATCTGGATTTGCCTTTGCTAGTCCCTCGGGTGTAAGCTGTTTGTATTCCGTAAATTCGGTAACTGCATTTATCGCTCCGGACAATTCAATCATTGCATGCGCTGCCGTATTTTTCCCTGATACAAAAATAGAATTAGGATTTCTGGAATAGATAAATAGAACTCTTACATTTGTTTTGTGAAAGGGTAGGCTTTTGTATTCGTTTGAAACGGTTTGGATTAACTTTCTAGCTTCGTTTTCTTTTTGAACTAATTTTCCAATAGAAAGAATTTTGGATTCAATCGATTGGAATGTATATGATTCCTCTAAAATTGAAGTCTGTATATTGACTTTCTCCAATTGTTCTATTGTTGATTTAGGACCTGCCTCTGTTGTGCCAACCACCAAATTTGGTTTCATAGAAAGAATCCCTTCGGTAGACAATGTTCTCATATAACCAATCTTAGCTATCTTCTCCGCATCCTTTGGGTAAGAGGAAGAGAGATCGACGCCAACTACATTTTTTCCAACACCGAGTGCAAAGAGTATCTCCGTGGTTGTCCCACTTAAAGAAACGATCCGAGCTGGTTCTGCGGTAATGGGACAAAGTAGAAAGGGAAAAAAAATTAGGATGAGCTTTTTTGAATCATTCATAGCCCAAATTTTTGGGTAGATTCCTTGTTGTCAATCCTAAATGAGAATGAGTCTCAAAAAAGATTGACAGATTCAAAACCGCAAGAAACCAAGTCTAGGAAGGCCATGAAACAAATTCTATATCTAACATTTCTACCTTTGTTAATGTTTTCTTCTCTTCTAGCAGAGGAGGCCTTACCAGAGAATTCGAATCATAAGGAATCCAAAAACGATTCAAACATAATCACTGTTACAGGAACAAGGCGAAAAGGATATTTGAAGGATTCAACGGTTACTACGGAAGTAATTTCCAGAAAACAAATTGATGAGATGGGAGCAAGAGACCTTTCGGATACACTTGGGAATGTGCCGGGAATTGAGGTTCGACCTGCGGCTCCAGGTGAAAGAGGGGAAACTGTCCGATTACAGGGACTTTCCGGACAGAATGTACTTATTCTGATTGATGGTCAACGGACGACAGGTCGATTCAGTGGTTCTGTTGATTTAACTCGGTTTAAGGCGGAGGACATCGAAAGAATTGAAATTGTAAAAGGAGCCTCCTCAGCACTCTATGGCTCGGATGCAATGGCAGGAGTCATCAATATCATTACAAAAGAAGCAAAAGGACCTGCTTCAATAGACTTTCGGTCATTAGGTGGAGGTGGTAGTCCCTTGTACTACGGACCTACCAATGAGTTTAGAAATTATGGCTCGATGGGAATTCGTAAAGAAAATCTATCTACAATTTTTACCGTAGGTTGGCATAAAGGTGGTGGGTATGACCTAACCATAGATTCTACAGCTGGACCGACAAGTGGTCGTTATTCGTCTCTTTCTCCTACTTATAATAATTTTCCAAGAAATCTTGGAATGTTCAATTCCTACTATATCGGCACAAGATTTCCGAGTTACCAACCGCCGTTGGAGTCATCGACTGGAAGTGCATTCAATGATATGAATGTATCGAACAAAACCGTGTATCGCTTCGCTGACAATTTGGTACTTACTACGGGTGTTTTCTATCGGTATTTGGACCAATCAGCAGTAGACAGTGCTCCGCCGAGAACCACCTATGACCGAAGAAATAAAACCAGTGATTTTATGATTTCGTCCAATCTGGATTGGGAACTTTCAAAAAAATGGAATTTTAATCTAAATGCAAATCATTCTAATTTTTTTGATACTTTTATTACAGACCAAAGGAGAGCTGATGACCTGGATACCAAACAAACAACTAATAATTCTGTTTCGGAGTTAAGAACAAGGGTTGATTATAAGTTTTCAGAAAATCATGTTACTTCGGTGGGAGTGGAAACTCTGTATGATCGGCTTTCTTCTGCGAGGATTGCTCCCGATTGTAAACGAAACTTTCCTAATTTTTGTATTGATGATTTGAATCCTGACCTAACAAAAAAACAAACGGTAAATGGAAATGCTGATCGATATAGGAATGCTTTTTTTGTTCAGGACGAATGGAGAATCTCAGATACACCTCGGATACAAATCGTACCAGGTGTTCGTTATGATGTAGATTCAATCTATGGAGGTCAATGGTTGCCAAAACTTGCGGTTCGATACGATATTTCGGAACAATTTAGAATTAGAGCAGCAAATGGCCTTGGATACCGAGCGCCCAGTTTTCAAGATCTGTATTTTAATTTTGTAAATCCTGGCGTTGGCTACCGCGTTGCTGGAAATCCAAATCTGAGGCCT
>JAPZTS010000018.1 GCA_027533185.1 Leptospira sp.
ATTAAATGAACTCAAAGATGCCATTCATAAGGTTGTAAAATCAGAATATCCTAATGTTGATTTAGCTTCTCTTAAGATCAGAATCGAATATTCGAGAGACGAAAAATTTGGTGATTACTCGACTCCATTTGCTCTGGAGAATAAAGGGAATTTCGGCGGAAACCCTAAAGACATAGCCGAGAAGGTTCTGAAAGAAATCAAAGATTCACCGCTCTTTCAAGAGGTGAGTTTTTCGCCTCCAGGATTTTTAAATTTTAGAATTTCGACCAAAGTTTTAATTTCCAAATTATTTTCTCATTTTCATCCGGAAGTTCAATTCGGTGAGGTGAGCGAAAAAAAGAATATACTTCTCGAATTTGTCTCAGCAAATCCTACGGGACCAATGAATATTGTTTCCGCAAGGTCTGCAGCATATGGTGATGCCTTGGCAAATCTTTTATCTACACTTGGTCACACCGTTCACAGAGAATTTTATGTAAATGACTACGGTAATCAAGTTTACTTATTGGGTGTCGCGTTGTTATTAAGAATAAAAGAACTTTCGGGACAGTCGCTTCAATTTTTAGATGAAGAGGATGGTCGTAGCATTTATGAATTGATTGAATCGAATACATTGCCAAAAGAAAGTTACCGTGGCGAATATATCAAAGATATCGCGAAAGAATATTATTCTGATTCGAAACGTCAGATTTTTTTTAACGAGACATTAAATAGAAAAACTTATGATGAGCTAATTCATTCTCTTGCAGGTTTTGCTGTTCATTACAATTTAGAGAGACAGAAAGAAGACCTCAAACTTTTTGGTGTCCATTTTGATACCTTTTTCAGTGAAAAATATTTACACGATTCGGGAAAAGTGGCAGATGTTCCCAAAGCCCTAAACCAAAGCGACTTAGCTACGTTAGATGGTAAGTTGCATTTTCTTTCCACAAACTATGGAGATGATAAAGATCGCGTAATCTTACGGGAGGATGGTCGGCCTACATATTTAATGGCAGATATAGCGTATCACGCCAATAAGTTTGAAAGGGGATATGAAACTCTCATTGATATTTGGGGTCCTGACCATTACGGATACATTGCTCGCCTAAAGGGTGCTATTTCTTCTCTTGGAAAAAATGCTGAAGACTTTATTGTACTGATTGCACAACAGGTCAATCTAATCGAGAACAAGGAAAAAGTCAAAATGAGTAAAAGATTGGGCATTTTTCAGACGATGAGAGATCTATTAGCCTATTTGGGAAAGAATGCAAAAGATGTAGGTCGTTATTTTTTTCTCATGCGAAGTTCTGATGCTCCCTTGGATTTTGACTTGGATTTAGCAAAGGATGAATCCGATAAAAATCCTGTTTACTATATTCAATATGCACATGCAAGAATATGCTCCATATTTAGAGAGTTGCAGGAGGAAATGAAATTTTTGTTTACTGAATCGGAAATTCGGATAAACGATTTTGCAACAGATGAACGGGCTCGTTTGTTATTCTGGATCTGCCGTTTTCAGGAAGAAGTTTTTGATACCGCAACAAGTTTTGAACCGCATAGGTTAACAAATTATTTACAATCACTTAGTAAGGCATTCACAAAATTCTACTCCCATAAAGACAATCGCATTAAAGACAAAACAGGGGAAGAGCGTCGTTCTCTCTTATGTTTGATACTTGGAGCAAAACTTGCTTTAGAAAATGGACTAAAGCTCCTTGGGATTTCAGCTCCTAACCAAATGTCAAAGGAAGTTTAGCGATGCCTTCATTTGTGATCATCTCAAGCGGTTCTGAAATTACAGGTGGAAGAAGCCTTGATACAAATGCAAAGTGGATTGCTAATGAACTTTTTCTTTTGGGTTGGCAAGTTCAAAAGTTTGTAGTTTTGCCCGACGATCCAAATAGAATTTATTCAGAATTAAATGCCCTATTGGAAAACTCAAAACAGGAACCAACATTTGTGATTATGACGGGTGGCCTCGGTCCTACGGAAGATGATTATACTTTAGAAACGGTTTTAAAACTCACAGACAAAAAATCTTATACAGTCGAAAAAGCTAAGATTCGACTCTTAAGAATTTATGAATCCCGAGGAAAAAAGTACGAAGATATAATTCCAACTGTCCTCCGCCAAATAGAAGTTCCAGAAAATAGTTTTGTTCTAGATAACTCTGTGGGCATAGCCTCTGGGTTTATTGAATCTATAGGAGCAAATTTTGGGTTGGCTTGTCTCCCAGGAGTTCCTCGGGAAATGACTGAGATGTTTTCTAAAAGACTTGTACCTGAATTAAAAAGACGGTTCCCAAGAGAAAATCTAAATATAGAAATTCGTTGGCTTTGGGGGATCGGAGAGTCACTTTTTCAATCCGAATTTATAGAAAATAACAGGGATATTATTTCAAAAGGAATTGAATGGGGTGTTACAGCAAATAGAGGGTATATAAAGGTAATTTTTATTTCTAAAATTAAAAGTATTCTAGACGAGATCCTATCTAAACTGAATTCAAAATACAGCCATATAATCTCAGAAGATGTTTTTCAGAGTGTACATTCTGAACTTATAAAACAAAAGAAAACTGTTGCTGTCGGGGAAAGTTGTACTTCGGGATTATTAGGGAAGAAGTTTACTGAATTCCCAGGCTCCAGTGCTTATTTTTTAGGGGGTTTTTTAACATATCATAACAATCTGAAAGTAAACCTGTTGGGCGTAAAAGAAGAAACTATCGCCAACTTTGGAGCAGTAAGTTATGAAACAGCAATTGAAATGGTAAATGGAGTTCATGAACGAGCTGGTTCAGATTTTTCTATATCGATCACTGGAATAGCGGGACCGGAGGGAGGCACCAAAGAAAAGCCGGTTGGGACAGTATGGATTGGAGTAAAGGAATCGGGTTCGGGACCAATTGCAGAAAAATTTGAATTTCCAGGTGATAGAGATACAATACGAGAAAATGCAGCAAACACTGCAATTCATATGTTATATAAACTTCTGTTAAAGGTTGAATTATGATTCAAAATATCTTTTATTCTTTATTCTTTTTTGTATTTTTTTACTTTATTTGGGACATCCAGATTCTTAATCAAAAATCAGTTCGTGAAACATGGATTTGGAACAAGGAAGGTAAATTTGGAACTAACATACCAAAATCAGGGGAGAATCCACAGACAAGTTTAAACGGATACAAAACCAATCTAGGCTACTATTCCTTTTCATCTCGAAAGGAAACACCAAGTTCTCCAAATCAATTTTTTGAGTATGCCCTTCTCGGAAAGGGATATTTAGAATATGAAAAGATTGGAGATAGTGTACATTTTTATTCTGAGAAAGGAGAATTGTTTTGGACCAAACCAATCAATTCGTATCCACGGAGCGGTTATTTTTCAGCGCCAGTGTTATATCTATCGGGCGATAATAATACCGTGTTTTTGTTAGATACTAGCGGTAATTTTGTCGGTAAATCTGAGTTAAATGGACGATTTTTAACAGATTATGTTTTTTTGTCAAAGGTCGGCGGAGCGTTGGTGCTTTTTTCGGGTGGTGAATTTTATAGAGTTGATGAAAAAGGTAATACTCTTTTAGAACTTAGTTTTTCAAATGAGAGGGAATATGATCGGATTTTTTATAAATCTGTTTCTGTTTCACCCGATGGAAAATACTTCGCGGTCCACCATTCTATAGAAGAAAAAGATTATATTAGAATATATAATGAAACAGGTCGTGAATTAGAAGAAATTCTATTGGATAAACTATATCCGCATAAAATTTATTTTTTGGTTACAAACGAAGGCAATTTACTTCTTAATTTACCAGAAAAAATTCAATATTACAAAGCAGATAAACTTGTCTGGGAAAAAGAAAAATCTAAGTCATCGGGAATTTATCAAGTTTTATTGGCTCTGGATGATTACTTAGTTTATTTAGAAGAATCTAATTTAATTTTTTTGAATACGGAGGGTGGAGTAATCCGCACTAAAAGAATTCCACAGAGTGAAATGCCTTTACGCCTATTTCCGGGAAAAGAAAGTGGAAATTTTTATCTAGAAACCAAATTCGATATTTACCAGTTTCGTCTCCTGTAGAATGATTTATTCTAAGTTAGGATTGTTTTAATCCGTTTCGTAAATTGAAAGTGATTTAAATCCCGTTCTTCCTTCTCGATTCACCATGGCTATGGTTTCTGTGCATTTGCCAGAATCGATATTAAAGATTAACTGGTCGGAAATTTCGCGACAGATATATAGTCCGCGACCATGGCTGTCTTCCAAGCCCTTCGGAAACCCGGTACTGTCATCAATACTAATATGGCGGTCCAATCGGTGAAGAATTTCTTCTTTTTTTAAGGAACCAAATTGGTCTCGAACGACTATGAATACTGTTGTAGCCGTTGCCCCATATCCTACCAAAAAATAATCCTCAGGCATCAAGGTTATGTTATCGAGAGGGACTACCATATCATGCGAAGGAATTTCAAACTGGTATTTATAATTTCCTTCTTCCGTCCTTGGAGCACGGATCATTGCATTTGAAGTTAACTCTTCCAATACTTGTTGTATAGCTTTAGGAGCACCAAGTTGAATTAGATTTTTTGAAATTTTTCCACATAGAATGGATCGATCTTGATCCGATCGAATTTGTTTGTAGATGATTCCATTTTCGGGTGCTTCTTCAAATTCACTGGATATGTTCTTATCAAAAATTTCAAAATCTTTTCCAAAATACTTTTCAACACCAAAAATATCATTGGTTAAAAGTTTTTGAACCATAACCTCTATTAAGTGAATATCCAAAAAACTATACTTGGGTATGATGTTCCAAATTTGATAATCTTTTGCATATCGTATATAGTCATTGATATTGTAGGCTGTCATTAATGCATACAAAACGGATGGGTATTCTTTTTGAATAAACTTAACTACATCAATTCCTGACTTTCCTGGAAGACGTATATCGGTAATAGTTAGGTCTATTTTTTCATTTGAAAGATACCAAGCCGCCTCTTCAAAATGTTCCGCTCCAAATACATTATACTTCGTGCTGAGTAAATCAATGATCGCCTCTCGAATGGAATGGATATCTTCAACAATTAAAATTGATTTTTTCATAGATTGAATTCCTTAGCCTTATGTATGGACTGGAAATGAAATCGTAAATCTAGTTTTTTGCTCAATCGATTTTACCGATATATTTCCATCATGCTCTTTTACGATCGAGTGGCAAATCGACAAACCAAGTCCAGTTCCCGTACCTGTTTTATTGTTCGTAAAAAAAGGATCAAAAATCTTTTGTATAATCGCTTCGGGTATCCCCCCTGCATTATCTTCGACAATGATATGAATCCAGTTTTTGGTCTTACGAATATCGATTGAAATCTCCCCCGGTTTGTAATCAAAAGCCTGAAGGGAATTTCGAAATAAGTTCATAAAGAGTCTTTCTATTTTACCTGGGTGAAAAGGGAATTGATACTCTTGGTCTGTAGTAAGTTTCCAGTTGATATTTTTACTCAAATGCGGATACAAACGAACGACTGTATCTTTGGCTCTCTGGATTGTATCAACAATATCACCCAAGGTAACTTTCACTTTATCTGACTTTGCAAAGGAAATGATATCGCTTACTATGATAGCAGCTCTTGCTATATCGTTTTTAATCATATCCAATCGCTTTTCAATTTGTTCAGTCGACTGGTTTTGCCAATTGGCACGTAAATTTTGAAGGGTTAAGCTAATTCCTGTTAAAGGATTGTTTAATTCATGTGCAATGCCTGAAATCAAGATTCCAAGGGACGCTAAATTTCGCATTCTAAATGATTCTTCTTCCTTTTCCTTCTGACCTGTAACATCAGAAATCATTTCAACGATCCAAAATAAGTTTTCCTCTTTGGGGTAGGGGTAAAATTCCAGCTGTAAGGTTTCTTTTTTTTCTGTGGTTCGAAAAAAAATCTCTCGTGAAGTGGGAGAAGGTGTTTTTCCTTCTTTGGCTCTTCCATTGATTTTGGGACAATAGGGACAGATATCGTTACGCTGGTACAATACTTCGTAGCATTTTTTTTGAAGTATTTCTTCGTATGAATTTGCTTTGGTAAAGCGAATCGTTGAAATGTTTGCCCTTTGAATGATAAAATCCGCATCGATCAGAACGAGTGGATCTTGAACAACATCATAAATTGCTTCGAGTTCTCTTGCTTTTTCCGCAATCTGAACAATCTTATCAACGGGGGAGTTTGATTCCGTTTCAGCCAAACACTAATATCCTAATGATTGGTTGAGCTGTTTCAACATGTTTTTTTGGGATTTTGCCCCTCTTGATTTTTGAAGAGCAATGATTGAGGAAATCTGCGAATGGAAATCCAACAAAAATTTGATATAAAAATCCTTTTTGAATTGGTTCCTCTCTTCGCGGATATCGTCATTACGCATATCGCTGAGAGGAAATTCTATTTTCCCATCCAATCCAGAAAAAAGAATCGTCATATCATTCAAATTTTCATCCAAAGGTGTTAGGTCCCGAATCAATGTTTTTGTCTTCTGTTCAATCTCTGTATCCTCGGTTGTTACGGAAACTTCCAGTTTTGAAAGTACGGATCCATTGAATTCTATCAGGAGAGATTTTTCTTCGGAACTTTTTAATCTAGACTTAGAACCGGGTTCGGTATCCACTCTAAACTTTCTTATACGAATCCCTGTTCTGTTGGGGAAGGTTCCTACAAACTGAATGATTGTATTGGAAGGAAGAGCATCGATGCTCTCATAACTCAGAAGTTCTCTCGCCCGGGCAATCTCTTTGTAGAGAGTTTGGATCTCTCGGTCTAAATTCTTTTCCTTTTGAAGAATGAATTCGTTTGCCGAGAGGCCAGAGATGAGTAGAGTAAAACTAAGGAGAAGCGGGAGCTTCGTTTGAACCATCTGATTCCAAAGGAGCTTCAATCGATGGATCTGCATCGGGAACGAGAACTTCATCCTTTTTTGCAAAGAGAAAAGACAAAACAAGTGAGAAAACGATAAAAAGAATCGCAATTACCCGAGTTGTTTTTGTCATTACATCAGCTGTAGAAGCACCGAATACGGATTGACTTGCCGTACTACCACCTAACATACCTGCACTGCCACCTTTCCCTGTTTGAATCATTACAAGTAAGATGAGAAAGAGTGAAATCAATACAAAAAGAGTGAGAATTGTTCCAGTTAAAAATCCCATATAAATTCCTTATTTTAATAGTCCTAAAAATGAATCCAACTTTTGGCTTGCACCACCCACCAAACCACCGTCAATATTCGGCTGGGAGAGAAGAGAAGCTATGTTGTCTGGCTTGACTGATCCGCCGTAGAGGATTTGGATCTTGTTTGCAATATCTTCTCCACCGACAAAGAGAGAGGATATTTCCTTTCGAATGTATGCATGGGCCTCTTCAGCTTCCTTAGGAGTGGCAACCTTTCCTGTGCCGATCGCCCACACAGGTTCGTAAGCGATTACAAGATTTTTAAATTGGTCACTGGGGATATCTTTTAGACCCTTTTTTATTTGATCACTCAAAACAGAGAAGGTATTCCCTTTTTCCCGTTCTGACCAAGTTTCTCCCACGCAGTAGATCACCCGTAGACCTTTGTTTAGAAAAAAAGATAACTTTGCATTGTCGAACTCGGAGGTTTCCCCCAGAAATTGCCGCCTTTCCGAATGTCCCACTAGGACTGTTCGAATCCCCATTTCTGCAAGCTGAACCGGAGAAATCTCACCTGTCATCGCTGTAAGCTCAGCCTGGTATGCGTTCTGCGCGCCTACGATTAGTTTGCTACCATTCGCAATCTCGGAGACAACTCCCAAATGGATCGCAGATGGGAAGACCATCACTTCATGGGGGGATACATTTGATGCACCAACAAGCCCTTTTGCAATGGATTTTGCCTCATTCAAACTGAGGTTCATTTTCCAATTTCCAGCGATGATCTTACGTCTCATGTTTTATCTTCCTTTGGGAGTAAACATTCCACTCCTGGCAAAGCACGTCCTTCTAAAAATTCTAAAGAAGCACCACCACCAGTCGAAATATGTGTAATTTTGTCGGCTACTCCTGCCTTGTTGATGGCAGCAATGGAATCGCCACCACCCACGATAGACTTGGCTTTGGATTTTGCGACCGCCTTGGCAATCTCAATGGTTCCCTTCGAAAACTTATCCATTTCGAACACACCCATTGGTCCATTCCAAAGGATTGTTTTTGCATCTTTGATGACTTTGGTATAGTTGTCGATGGTCTTTGCGCCAATGTCCATCCCCATCCAACCGTCCAAGATACCCATTTTATCTACGGATTTTGTCTTGGCATTTGCGTCAAATTGGTCGGCAATGATATGATCCACAGGAATTTGTAGGTCAATCCCTTTGATTCCCGCTCGGTCGATTAGCTGAAATGCTTGCGATTCAAAATCGGATTCGTACAGTGATTTGCCAATCGGAACGGCTCTCGATTTTAGGAAAGTATATGCCATACCTCCACCGATCAGTAAATGGTCTACCTTATCGATTAGATTCTTTAAAATAGCAAATTTACTACTCACCTTTGAGCCACCTACGATGGCGACAAACGGACGTTCGGGTCTAGTGAGTAGACCACCTAACATCTCGATCTCTTTTCTCATAAGAAGTCCTGCAAACGCAGGAAGTAAATGAGCAAGACCTTCTGTGGATGCATGAGCTCTATGCGCTGTTCCGAAGGCATCATTTACATAAATGTCAGCAAGTTTCGCCAATTCTTTACAGAATTTTGAGTCATTTTCCTCTTCTTCTTTGTGGAACCGGAGGTTTTCCAAAAGTAAAACTTCGCCGTTTTTAAGTTCCTTAGAAAGTTTAACGGCTTCTTCCCCAATTACGGTTTCTGAGAAACTTACTTTTGTTTTTAAAAGTTGCCCAAGAACGTCATACACGGGTTTCATGGAGTATTTGGATTCGGGACCACCTTTTGGTCTTCCCAAATGGCTACCTAATACCAAACGAGCTCCTTTTTGGATGAGAAGCTCAATCGTCGGTAGAGTCTTTTCGATTCGCGTTGTATCTGTTGCCTTTCCGTTTTCTACTGGGACGTTAAAATCCACGCGGACAAACACACGTTTGCCCTCGAGGTTTTGATTTTCAATTAGTGGTAAGTTCATCTTATCCTTTTTTTGACATGTATCGGATTAAATCTACAACTCGATTGGAATAACCCATCTCATTGTCATACCAAGATACCAATTTAAAAAAAGTAGGACTCAGTTCAATACAAGCATCCGCGTCAAAAATAGAAGATCTTGGATCACTTAGGAAATCATTGGATACAACCATTTCTTCTGTGTAACCAAGAATCCCTTTCATTGGACCTTCGCTCGCTTCTTTCATTTTTTTTCTAATTTCTGTTAGGTTAGTTGGTTTTTCAGTTCGAACTGTTAGATCCACAACGGAAACGTCTGGAGTAGGAACTCGGAAGGACATACCGGTCAACTTTCCATTCACTTCGGGAATACATAGTCCAACTGCTTTTGCAGCTCCGGTCGACGCAGGGATGATGTTCTGTGCTGCACCTCGTCCCCCTCGGAAGTCTTTTTTACTTGGTCCATCTACGGTCGGTTGAGTTGCGGTCATAGCATGGATCGTTGTCATAAGTCCTTCCACGATACCAAAATTATCCAAGATTACCTTTGTAATGGGTGCAAGGCAATTTGTTGTACAGGAAGCATTCGAAACAACATGATCCACTGATGGATTGTATTTTTCGTGGTTTACACCCATCACAAAAGTAGGGATGTCTTTGTCTTTTGCAGGAGCGGAGATTACAACTTTTTTTGCGCCCGCTTTGATATGTTTTTCTGCACCGACTCGGTCCGTAAAATGACCAGTAGACTCAATCACATAATCTACACCCAATTCGTTCCATGGAAGTTTTTCTGGATCACGCTCTGCGAAGGTTTTGATGAGTTTTCCATTTACGAGAATTCCGCTGTCGTTAAAAGAAACATCGCCTTGGAACCGACCATGTGTGGAATCATACTTTAAAAGATACGAAAGGTTGTCGGGTGTTACGAGGTCATTGATTGCTACAAATTCTAAATTTGGGTCAGTGATTCCTGATCGTAAAACTAGTCGTCCAATGCGACCAAATCCGTTGATTGCGATTTTTACCATGAAATTCTCCTAAGGGATAGTGTCTAGAGGTGGATTCTATATCAATTTACAGAATCTTGGAGGAAAGGCTCCTGTCACTCATTTTACGATTCGTACTTGATGAATCCTGAAAGAATGATAGGCTTCTCGATTAGGTAGAATCTTGGAAAATCTAGAATCTTTACTGATTGTTGCGAGAGGCCAAAAGCAACTTCTAGCAGAAGTTTCCTCACACCCGGCGGTTTTATCAGGGGACATAGTCACCCTATCTAGATTTATAACGGAATCGGTTTCCCAACTTTTGGGACTCGAGCGAGTAGGGGTTTGGCTTTTTAATGAGGAAAAAGATTCTCTCATCAATATTGATCTATTTGTTAAAAGTAAGGGTGAACACAGCCACGGTGCCATTTTACAGCAACATGAGTTTTATGAAGAATTCTCTTATCTAAAAACGGAAAAGTATGTTGATGCAAGTGATCCGTATACGGACCCAAGAACTAAGGGATTTGTTAAAGATTATTTAAAGCCAAATAATATCACAGCTATGTTAGATGGAGTCATTCGGATAGGTGAAGAGTTGATTGGTGCAATTTGTTTTGAACATGTTGGTGTGTCTCATGTGTGGGAAGAAGATGAGATTTTGTTTTGCAGCCAACTCGGTGACCAAATTTCCCTAGCAGTGAGTTGTTTAAGGAAAAATAAAATAACGGATGCTTTGCGAGAGAGAGAAATTCAACTGCAGGAATTGAACGAGAGTTTGGAATCTTTAGTCTCTGAACGAACCATGCGACTCTCACAATCCAATCAAGAGCTATCGAAAACTATTTCTGATCTGAAACAAGCGCAAGCAAAATTGATACTTTCTGAAAAAATGGCTTCCCTCGGTCAATTGGTCGCAGGGATTGCCCACGAGATTAACAATCCAATTGCAGCCGTTTTAGCCTCTAGCCGAAACCTTCGAGATATACTGTATTCCAATACGACAAGTCCGATTTATACTGAGTGGATGAATTTGCTTCCCAATGTTGATTCGGTTAAAAGATCCATTGAACTCGCAAACCTGGCGTTAAATAAAAAAAATACTTTGACTGGACGAGACCGAATGGATCGGAGAAAAACCATAGAACTTTGGCTAGTCGGAAACCATCAGAATTCTGACATCGCTGATGATTTGGTGGATTTGGGTATTGAAATTGAGGATATACTGTCCTTTGAAGATTTGATTTTGGGAACAAACATAGATCGTTTTTTTAATTTATTATTAAAGGAAATTTCCATTTCTAAATCTTTACAAATCATTGATTTGGCTGTTGAGAGAGCATCAAAGATGACATTTGCTCTTAAAAACTTTTCCAGATATGAAAGCAATGATGAAAAAATTCAGTTTGATTTGGTGGATAACTTAGAGACTGTGATCACCATTTACCAGAATCAATTTAAAAAGGATGTTGTTCTGAATCGCAAGTATGATGAAATTCCTCAGATTTTTGGTTATCCGGAAGAGCTATTGCATCTTTGGACCAATTTAATTTACAATGGACTTCAAGCTATGGAGTTTCGTGGCGAACTCACCATAGAAATCATAAAATTGGTAGATTCGGTTTGTGTGAAAATTACTGATTCGGGAAAAGGAATTCCGTTGGAAAATAGAGATCGAATATTCGAGCCTTTTTTCACCACAAAACCTTTGGGAGAAGGCAGTGGCCTCGGATTAGATATTTCAAAAAAGATAATCGATAGGCATCGGGGTGATTTGTATTTTGAATCAGTGCCTGGAAAGACGACTTTTTTTGTTAAACTTCCTTTATTATAACACTCATTAGTTGTTTTTATTTCAGCTCGGTTCCAATTAATTCTCTTTTTTCATCAAATAGGCCGATGATTACTTTGTCTCCGTTTGTTGCTAGCTTCAAACCCACAAAGCGAGCTGATTCAAAATCTTTGGCTTTGCCTTCTTGAAAGAAGTAAGATTCGGCTCCTATTTTCAGATTGGGAAAGGATCCGAAGTATTTGATACATTTTTCGTCAGATTGGAGTGTATCCAAAGATCTTTCTAATCTAAGAGGAGTAAAAGTTTCATCGGAATATTTGAATACGATACACCCTCTTTTAAATCCTACATTTTGATCGCTCAACATTTCCCAATTATAAGACAATGACATATAATCACCTTGTAATAGAGATCTAGGATCTCTGGGTGCGAGAGGAATTAGAATCAGTTTTCCATCAGTGATGATAGATTCCTTTTTATACATGGAATATCCAAAGAACAAAAGAAATAGAATTAAGTTTGAAGTATAAAAGAAAGTCCACCTATTCATAAATTCGACTCTTCCTGTTTTGGATATAAAATGTAAGCCAATAGATGCAATACTCCAGTCCCCAAAAGGAAAAAGGACTTCATTTGTAGGCTAACATTCATTTGGTAGTAATAAAATCCAAGGAATCCGAAGGATAATACAATTGCAAAGATTAGAATAACACTATCTTTCTTTTGAAAAGCTAAAACCATGATTAAGAAACTAGCCAAAATTCCAGGAGTTTCAAGACTAAAAACAAATCCTATCAGAACACATATGATGGACAGGATTCGATCTTTTATTTTAGAATTTTCTAAAATAAAGAAATATAACAAATGTAGTAAAAAAATGAGAATTAAGAAGGAAGTGAAATAGTTTTGTGATTTAGAAATAAATTTAGTATGAAAACCGATTCCTTGAAGTAGGATAAAGCTTATAGCAAGGGAGGTTTGAAGGGAAGGACTTATTGCAAACGTTTGAGTTCTATAATTATAAAAAATTAACAAATATATAGTTGTAGGTAAGAGAATAAACCAAGGCAATTCCATTTCCAAAGATATTGCCACAAACGTAGCGGTCATTGCCATCGGAGCAATAAATTTCCAGATCGTGTTTTTAAATGTTACAAAGCTAATTGAAAAAATCAGTTCAAATAAAAAAAGCGTAGGAAGTGTGTTTCCTGAAGAATAAACTCCAAAAGCAAGCAAGATCAATCCTTGTAAAAAAAAGGAAAGTAGTACGGGCTCAAAATAAATGAGTTCATTTATTTCCCTAGAATGGGAAAACAAAACCACAACCAAAAGAAAAATGGAACCAAAAATAACGAGAACTGGATCAGATTCGATTGCTCCTGTAGAAAAAAGAAAAAATAAGAATAGAAACCCTGCAAGGCTCGCTCCAAAGAAACTCAAAACACTAATGATCCAATTTGACTTCATATTTTTTTCTCTTTAGTTAAATAGATCAAATGTTTCATTGCAAACACAGTATAACTTAAAATGACGATAAAATTTAAGAGATAATAAAAGCCCTCGTTAGAGTTAAAAACAGACATCAGACGACCCTGAATAAAAAAGAGAAGAAAGAACAATACTAAGGATAGATGGGAAATTGAAAAAAATCGGAATCGGTAATAAAAATAAAAGCCGGTGAAAGTAAGTATCGGTAGAATCCATTTTACTGCGAGAGATTCAAAATTGAAAGAAAGATTGTTTTCTGAGTACAAACCATAATTCCCTACTGAAAAAGAAAAATTTAGATGTAACATCGTGAGGAAAAAAAGATAAATTTTTGCCCAGCTTTCCTGTGAATTTGGGAAAAATATCTCATAATTTTTGCTTAAAATTATCACAATCGAACCCAAGGCCAGGGTGAGCATACAATAGAATAAGTAACTGCCTTTTCCAAAGTGGACCTGCTCTATATACAAATGAACCGTCAGACAGACCAAACTAATCCACAGCAAAAATAAATAAAAATTTCTGCTCACAGTAGTTACAAGAACAGTTGCTATCGACCAGATCAGAAATAGGTCAAAAGCGTCAGCCCCAGTTTGATAAATTTGCCCAAAATTCAAAAGATTCAAGCCATAGGAGATAAAAACAAGAAAATCCAAGACACTTCGTTTGAGATAATCTTTTGAAACAAAAAATCGAATCAAATGAAGGATAACTAAAAGAGAAATTAGAAGGACAACTTTTGTAAAACGATCTATATCATCCCAGTTATATGCGAAAAAAAAAGTTACCCCGGAGATAAAATAAATAGCCGAGTAACCTAAAAAATAGGTGGTAAAAAAATGCTTCCAAGCCCTTGAGTTTGTAAGCAGGTTGATTTCCTCTTTATCTTGATTCATAACTTCCCAATGATGAGATTTTCTGGAATGGGACCAAGAGTCCTGGAATCAACTCCGATTTCGAGATTGTCAGAAATTATAAAAAATGTTTTTTCTGGAACTGTAATTGCGGACAAATCGTCCGATTCTGTTTTACCCGCAGGAATCATTGGTATTTGATTTGTGTCAAACATTGGAAACAAATTGGGCTCAAGTGGTGAGTTATTTCTAAGTACGATTCGTTTTGAAATTTCTATTCTATCACCTGCTTTACCTACAATTCTTCCAAGGAGCTGACTGTTCGCATCCAAGGGAGACTTTGAAAGAACAACGTCGCCGATCTTTAAGTTTTTAGTTCTAAAGATCCGCCAAACATAGGCTGTATCTCCTTGTTTATATGTTGGTTCCATATAATTATTTTCAACATGAATGGGAGAAATGATATAGTATTTGAAAACCGTAGACAACACAAGTCCTACTAAAAGAGGAACCAGTATATTGAGAATTTTTGTTTTTAAAGGGACTGAATTCTTTGATTTAGACATGGAAGTAATTGATTTCTTTTCGTAGACTTTCTGTTAAATGATTCATCGTTTGAGAGCTAGACTTGGTCCCTTCGCTGGACATCGCAGTGGTTTGAGCATGGTTGTTTATCTCAGATATAGATCGACTGATTTCTAACATGGCAATTTTTTGCTCTTCTGTTGCGTCCTTTATCATACTCGCAAGTTCTTTAATCTGTTCCACTCCTTCGTTCACTTCCTCATTGGTTTCCATCTGTCTCTGAACTACTTTTCGTATTTCTTTTGTCATTTGGTTGATTTCACTTACGCCAGTTATAGTTCCAGATAAGATTTGAATCGAAGTATCGATTTTATCCTGACCTTTTTGGATTTCAGATTCGTTTTGTTTGATGAGCGTCTCGATATCATCAATGGAGCGTGCCGTTTTTTCTGCTAATTTAGAGATTTCATCGGCAACCACGGCAAAACCTCGGCCACTAGCACCTGCTCTGGCGGCTTCAATAGCCGCGTTTAAGGAAAGTAAGTTGATCTGCTCAGAGATTGTGTGAATAATTTCTACAACACTGCTCATTTCTGAAGAGGACTGGTAGATTGTGTCCATAGACTTTTTCATTTCTTTTAGAGAATCCTCGCCATTTCGAGCCTCTTTCGTTATGGATTCAACTTTTTGATCCGCTTTTTGGAAACTGAGATTGATTTCCGAAATGGCAGAGTTTAGTTCCGTCATTTTCTTAACTAGTGACGAAAGCGTAAAACTCTGAGTTTCTGTCCTTTGAGCAACATTTTCAATTCCCGCTGTAATTTCTTCAATCGAGGCAGAAATTTCTTCTGAGCTAGCCGCTTGGTTCTGAGCGGCATCAGAAAGAGACAACATGGATTCATAAATATCAGAACTTTGATCTGTTAACTGTCTCGAAACAGATTGCGTGTTCTGAACAATGTCACGAAGTTTGGATTGGAAAATTTGCATGGCTTCTGCCATACTCCCTATTTCGTCCCGGCTTGCCTCGGAAAAATCAGAATCCAATTCACCTTTTGCCATTTGAGAAATTTTTAATTTAACTCTAGTTAGAGGCTTTAATTTTAGTTCTATAACAAACCATGTGATAAATCCGATAACGCAAATTACAATAATTGAAATAAGCAATGTGGTAAATAAACTGACTAGAGTTTTTTCAAACAACTCTTTACTGTCAAAAGAACAAAAAATGACATAATAGAATTCTGGATTCTTAACAAAAAATATTCTTTTTAAAGAGCCATCGTCTGTAACTTCCAGTTCTCCGATTCCTTGATCATTTTGAAAAGGTAAGTTAAACACTTCTATTGACTTAGCATTGAGTCCGATAAACGAAGGATCGGTATAGTATAAGATACCTCCATCGAAACCGAAGAGACCAACTTTACCCGATGATCCAATTTTGATATTTCCTAAAATGAATTTGCTCAGTTTTCCAATGTTGAGAAATCCTCCCACATAACCCAAAAATCTATCATTTTCATACACAGGTAGTGTGTAGGGAGCTACCAAATCTCCAGACACATTCGACCTAATGCTTGTGTGTTTTATAGGTCCTCGCCTACTCAATTCATTATCAGTTATAAAAAAAATAGAGCCTGTTTTCGATTTATTGTATTCATTTGTAGAAATAAATTTGTTTGTATCGGGATTATAGAAAAATAAAGATTCCACAGCATGATTTGTACTCCGCAATTGAATGTAATCTAAAGTTTCTTGAACTTTTTTAAAATCTTTTGCAGCAATTTGGTTTTTAAGAGTGCTAGTTCCAAATATCGAAAGAGTTAATTTGTCTCGAAAATCGACTAATGTCAATCTTAAGAGGGATTCGGATTCCATCACACTCTCTTTCATTGTCTTATTTATAAGACCAATTTCTTGTGAAAAGTTGATGCGATAGTTTATAATAAATAAGAGAATAACGGCTGCTAAAAAAGAAATGACTGTTTGGAAACCGAGTTTTCGAGATAGATGTTCCTTGCTAAGTGAGATAGATTTATTAGGCAAAAGTTTTGATAAAATCAGCTTTAGGTTAAACTTTTGCGAAACATGGTCTAAAAATAAAGAGTAGTAGAGTAGTGTATAAGCAACTGTAAAGACTACACCAATTCCAATTTCAGACATCAAAACAAAATTGATCTTTTTTTCTTGTAGATAGTAGTAAAAAACTAAAATAGAAAATCCCACTAAGTACCTAAACACTATATCCAAACTACTCGTGAGCGTAAGATGATCGATCCAAAAGTAGCAGCGTTTTTTTTCTTCGATTGGTAGGGATTCAAATCGGTCTAGTTTTAGGATGGCCCGCAAACGGCTGAAAGAATAAAGGCTGTAAAGTATAAGTACGATAAGAACTGCTAAAAAAGTCCCCTCTAGAACGGTTGTAATTTCGCCAGCTGACCAGGTTGTAAAAAAATACAGGTATAGGACAAGGAGAGGGACGGCAAGTAGGTAGTTAAATCCCTCAAGACCAAAAATTATAAATTTGATCAATTTTGAAGCTCTCATAGCGTAGAATTATGGCACGTCTAATAAATTGTAAACGTAAAATTACAATTTTACAATCTCAATGAAAGATCCCTTCATCATCAACACCCTCCAAGAGAAGATCAAAAATTTAGGTGCTCTACCAGGTTGTTATCTTTGGAAAAACCACGAAGGTAAGGTGATCTATGTTGGGAAAGCCCTCAAACTTCAAAATCGAGTTCGATCTTACTTAAATCCCAATCACAAAGATAGAAAAACACGTGCTTTGTATATCGAGATTTCTGACTTGGATTGGATCGCTACTAGGACAGAAAAAGAGGCCCTTCTTTTAGAAGCTACCCTAATTAAAAAACACTATCCAAAGTTCAATGTCCGATTGAAGGATGATAAAAAGTATCCTTACCTTTGTGTGTCGACTGGCGAAGATTATCCGATGGTGTATTTAACCAGAAAAGTTAAGGACAATGGAGATCGTTTTTTTGGTCCTTTTACCGATGTTAAAGCCGCAAGGGATAGTTTGGAATTGATTCATAGAATTTTTCCGGTACGGAAGACGAAACTGAAACTCCCCCTCGCAAAACCACAAAGACCTTGTTTGAATTTTTTTATGAAACGCTGTCTTGGACCATGCCAAGGAAACATCAGTAAGGAAGTATACTCCGAACTAATTTCCGAAATTTTAAATTTCTTAGAAGGTAAAAAAGAAAAACTAATTTCAAACCTACGGTCTGCGATGTTTGACGCTTCAGAGAAAATGGAGTATGAAAGAGCACAATTTTTAAAGGAGAGAATTGAAAAAATAAACTCCATCAGAGAAAAGCAAACTGTTGTTAGTATAGATGGAGCTGATGAAGATATTCTGGGACTTGCGAGAAAAGAGAACGAAGGTCAAATATTGATTTTGGAAGTAAGGGGTGGTAGATTGGAAGGAAAAAAATCATTTCCACTCACTGGTTTGGAGTATTCTACTGAAGAGGAAATTTATGGATCCTTCCTTCGCGATTATTATTTAAATGCAACCAATCTTCCTGCCATCTTAATTCTACCAATCCTAGCAAAATCCAATTATGATTCGTTTTCAGAAGCAATTTTAGATAAATTTGGATTTGGACTGAAGATTAAATTCCCTGAATCAGGACCCAAAAAATCGCTCTTAAGATTGGCAGAAAAAAATGCGGAATTATCACTTACTGAGAGGCTCTTGGCAACTAAACTAAGGGACCAAACGGTTGCAATGCGAGAGTTACAGGAGAAACTCAAATTGAAAGACTTGCCGAGAACCATCGAGTGTTATGATATTTCACATTTCCAAGGTTCGTCGCCTGTAGCGAGCGGAGTTATGTTTGTAGATGGAAAGCCATACAAATCTGGTTATAGGAGGTATAAAATTCGGGGTTATGAAGGTATCAACGATCCAGGTATGATGCATGAAGTCATTGGGCGAAGGCTCAGTCATTTGGTAAATGAAAATGAACCATTACCAGATTTGATTGTAATCGATGGAGGTATCACTCAATTGTCCCGAGCGGCAGAAGCTGCAAATGCCTTGGATTTGGGAAGTATTCCTATGATCGGACTCGCTAAGAAACGCGAAGAAGTTTACTTTCCTGGAGAGAACTTGCCATATAGTTTTGACATCCACTCTCCTATGATGAGACTATTGCGTATGTTACGTGATGAAGCTCATAGATTTGGTGTAAGTTATCAAAGAGAACTTCGTAAGAAAAAAACCCTAAAAACTCTTTTAGATGAAATTCAAGATATTGGTGAGGTGAGAAGAAAATCAATATTACGATTTTTCCAATCAAAAAAGAAGGTAGAAGAAGCAAGTCTTGCCGAGTTAAAAGAAGTTCCAGGGATCGGAAGTGTCCTCGCAGAAAAAATCTTTTTTAAAATCCAAGACTTAAAATCCCAAAAAGTCCAATAAAAGTTTCAAATTCGGGAGCCAAAACTTTGAATTTTATCCTCTTCCCATAGAGGATAAAAGTGAGGCGAATTTGTTTTCTAATAATAATCTTTGTTTTATTTTATTGCCAATCCAAAAAATCAGGATTCCTTTTCCGTTCTGATACTGAGGATTTGAAAGTACCAGAAATCACATTTTTTTATGGAAAGTTAGGTGATAAAACTAACCAATCTGATACTTATTTTGAAACTGTAGGAGAAAGATTTTGTATATTCTCATTGCCTAAAATTTTATTTGAATTGGAAGAAGGATTTAAATTAAAAATCTGTTTTCGAATCGCACAGAGTGAACTTAAAATTTGGGAACTTGGATTTTTAGAACTAAACTCTTGGGAGGAACCAAGGTATCGCTGGAATCATTCAGGTGCAGGTTTTATCGCTGAAATTACGAACCTTTCTGAATGGCAGAAAAAAACAAAATCTAACAAACTAAAACATTCTTTTGTGAATCGCAAATGGAGCGATGGAACTATTGCTTTTTTTACAAATACAGTGCCTCATGTGGAAATATATGAGTGGGAGGAAGGAGGTTGTGAGTTTTTATTTCCATCTCGTATAACAGAGGATTCCGCTTCTAAAAAAAAATTCATTCGTGTTCAAACCTCTTGTCCAGATTTAGAAACTCTTATTTTGGAGGTCAAGAATCAGAATGAATATTGGAGGGAGATCTGTCCTAAAAAAGCAAACGCTCTCGAGTTATCAGAGAGTTTCCGTAGTGGCGACCTAACGCTGTCTCGTTTCATAGAACTTCGAAATACATCGAATGAGTGCATCCACCGTACACCTGGGTTCCATTTTGGATTTGTGGGTGACTCATCCTCATTCGAAGAAGATACCAAACGTATCGAATCATTGGATGCGGAAACAGAGATCATTCTGCCAAATGCCCACTTACTTTTCGTAGACGAAGCCTTTTTATTCGGATTCCAAGTTTCAAAGGGAATCCTTTCTTCGATTGGAAAATCGGGTAGTTTTATCTTTGGAGATGATTCCTATGTCGAAAAAGAATTTAGCTTTCGACATGATAATGAGTATTTCAGCAATTCCGAAAAGGCAGATTCCTGTAGAAATACCTATCAATTTTATAAAAATAAACAAGTGTTTTGCGGTTCTCCTGGTATCACAAATCTAATATTTGATATTGCTATGGATAGAAACGAGGTTCCGTCCTGCCATCCCAATCAAATTCATATCACAGAATACTACAATTCAAAAGGTCAAGTAGGTGAAAATTTTGATCCGAGCTTTTTTGAATTCCAGAATACAGGAGAATCTTGCGATCTTTCGGGACTAAACTTTGAAATCGGAGGAAGTGTCTTTCCT
>JAPZTS010000049.1 GCA_027533185.1 Leptospira sp.
CGTACAATTCAAACCCCTAATTATTTGTAACCAGGATAAGCAGGCCAAAAAATATCCAATTAGGGCTCATAGAATATACAATTTTTAGATAGTACGTCTGTTCTAAACATGCCAACTTTAGGGTGAAATGATTTCACCCTAAAGTGACATAATTAATTTGACAAAGATTTCTCCGGAGTTTGAATGATTCAAATAAATCTAAATGAAAAAAAACGAAGATATAATTAGATTAGAAGAGGCTTCGAGACTTTTTGGGTATTCGCTTGAAGATTTTAAAGCGAAAGTATTTGAGCTGAAAATCCCTGGATGGAAAGCAGGCACCTTTAAGATTGAAACACTAAAAAAGTATTTCGATGAAGTGGCGGAGGAAAGTTTTGAATCAACTGTTATCGCAATCTCCAATCAAAAAGGAGGGGAGGGGAAAACTACAATCAGTTTATATCTGGCAGAAGCCTTAGCGGAAAATCATCGTGTTCTGCTTATTGATTGGGATCCGCAAGCCAATGCGACTCAACTTTTTTTAAAGGAGGAACCAATATCGATTTTGGACTATTTAGGTTATAGAGGTAACAAAGCTAAAAGTATAAATCCTTTGATTCGATCTGTTGGAGAAAATTTAGATCTTCTTCCATCTTCGCTTGATTTGGCTAACCTTACTACTCCTTATGAACGTGACGATTTTGAACTATTAAAGGAAGCAATTTTACCAGTAAGATCTAGATACGAATTTATTATAATCGATTGTCCACCTTCGCTCGGATTGATCTTAGAAAATGCATTAATTGCGGCAGATTATATTTTAGTTCCAATTCAAACTCGGGCTTTCAGTCTTCAGGGAATTCGAGATCTACATGAAACATTTCAAAAGATACAAAGAAAGGCGAACCAGAGGTTGAAATTGCTTGGTGCCGTTTTGAATCAATACGAAGGTCAGAAAGCGTTGTCAGGACTTTCTGAGGGAATAAAGAAATATTTCCCTGTATTTGAGTCAGTGATCTATCGTCGAGAATCAATACCTCAAGCTCAGGCAAAAATGTCGTTACTTTCAAAAATTGATAGTGTCACCATGAAAAGTTTTCGTGAATTGGCCAAAGAAGTGAAGGATAAAATAGATGTCCAAAAAAACTGAATTTCAGGCGCTTGATCTTATATCAGCTTATAGCGAAAAGAAGAAAAGTCCTTCTAGTATTGAGCTAGAATTGATTTATCCAAACCCCCTCCAACCAAGAATTATTGGCAGAGATGATACTACCGATTTAGTTCCGTCTATGCAAAGGTTAGGATTGATTGAGCCTATACTTGTTAGAAAGGATAAAGGGAAATACGTGATCGTCGCGGGAGAGAGAAGGTTCCGTGCTGCCCAAAAACTTGGCTGGAAGGAAATTCCAGCAATCGTTACCGATGCGAATGAAGACATCTGTTATGAAATGGCTCTGGCCGAAAACGAAAAACGAAAAAATTTAAATCCATGGGAAGTAGGAAAGGCGATTCAATTTCTGCGAAAAGAAAAACGCAAAACTGCAGAAGAAGTGTCTTCGCTACTCGGTTATACTGAAAGGTATGTAAAACAGTTGAGTTCGATCGCCCGATTGGATCAAAAATCAGTAATGGAGCTAATGATTAGTGGCAAACCACTTTCGGTTAAAAACTTAGAAGAGTTATTAAAGAAGAAAGAAAATCGTGGGGGTGAAACGGTTTCACCCCAAACTAATTCTCCTCAAAAATTGACTTTAAACTTGTCCAAACTTTCAAACAGGACAAGAGAATTGTTTTTGAAAGAATTGAATGTCCTAAAAAGACAGTATGGAATCGTAGAATAGAGGATAAATGAAAAACCAAAAAAAAATGAAAACCTTGGATGAGGTTGAAAAAGAACTGATAATCATTTTAGCGA
The DNA here is from genome assembly GCA_027533185.1 of Leptospira sp. GTDB lineage: Bacteria > Spirochaetota > Leptospiria > Leptospirales > Leptospiraceae > Leptospira_A. The sequence continues at coordinate 1,895 of JAPZTS010000049.1, forward strand.
CAGACAAAAAGCCAAAATTTGATATATCTATCACACAAGTATTCGACTTCTTATCTGAGTCTATTGAGTCCTCAATCCAGAATCAAATCCAATTAACAAAAAGGACCGGTCTCAATAGAATACTTGGTAAATATAAACTTGCCAAATTATTTTCAAAAGGGAGTTACACAAAAGTAAATCAAATCCCCGGATTCCCTCCTAAAACAGATTTAGGCGACTTACATGCCGCAGAGTTAAGACTTAAGACTGCGATTACAGCCTTTAAATTACACTCTGGTCCATTTTCCGATCATATTGTGTTTGGAGACCTGGAAAAGAAACAATGGGAAAAAATTCACAGTATGTTGGCTTCTTTTTTGTTTTCGTATATTGAGTTATTCGGAGATGAAAAAATTCGTTACTTAAAAGAAAAAGAAATGAAGCGAGAACAAGCGTTTCAAGAAAAAATGGAAAGCCAACAAAAACATGTTAACAAATCCAAAGAAGGTAAAAATCATTACCCAAATAAAAAGTGGAAGAACAAAAAGAAACATTACCATCAAAAAAGTAACAAAAATTCAGGTGGAGATAAAAAATGAAAATTTCATTAGTTGTAGGAAGTCATCGTAAAAACTCGCAATCCTTAAAGGTTGCTAATTTTTTATCAAAACTTTTGTCCATTGAAGGATGGGATTCTGAGATATATGATCTTGGACTTGGGCAACTTCCTCTTTGGGAACCTTCAGCCTGGGAGAAGGAATCGGATCTAAAAAAACTTTGGATTGAGTTCAGCAGGGGATTGTCTGACTCGGATGGATATATTTTCTTGTCACCGGAATATAACGGGATGGCGAGCCCGGCGTTAAAGAATTTTTTTCTCTATCTCTCTGGAACCGATGTTTCACATAAACCTGCTTTAATTGTTACCGTTTCGAGCGGTATGGGTGGAAGTTATCCGAATGCGGAGCTCCGAATTTCAAGTTTTAAAAATACCAGAATGGTTTACATACCGGATCATGTGATCGTTCGACATGTCGAAACACTCCTAAATTCAGATAATCCCGAATCAAAGGATGATGAATGGATCCGCGGTAGGCTTTCTTATTCTACAATTATGCTGCTTGAATATGCAAAAGCACTCGTTTCAGTTAGGCAGAGTGGTAAAATCAATTTAAAGTCTTATCCATTTGGGATGTAATGATTTTATATATTAATAGTGGGATGGTTAGATTTAAAAATAAGGTTAGAAAATAAGAAACCATCGGCCCACCCAATACATATGGATCAAATATATGCATCAAATGTATTACAAATGGATGCAAAAGGAAAATTGCCAAACTACGTTTTCCAATGTATTGAGCAATCATTCGTATTGAGGATGGGAGATATTTAGAAAAAATAGAAATGAAAATCATACCCCAAATCGGATAAAACAGATGGTGGTTTTTTAAATCGATGCCTTGAATACTTTGGGTTAATGTTATACCGATAAAGATGCAAAATAAAACACTAAATCCAAGAATATCCTCCTTTTTTCCCTTCAATTTTAGATCTTTCCAAGCTAATCCCAGGTAGAAGAAAAATACATAGTTAAAAATGGAAATGGAATGATATTCCTTTGGAAGGTAACTATCAAAAAATCCAAGATTAGATGTTAGGTTTGCCAAAAACGAGACTGTTAGAAAGGTCCAAAAAAAATTGGATTTCTTCAGTAAGTCGGAAAAAAAATAGAAGAGGATATAGAACTGAATGAGCAATGGTACAAAATAGTATGGAGTGAAGACTTTTCCTAAAAGAAGAAATTTGAAAAATTCTGTGAAGCTATAGCTTTGATATTTCAAAAAGTAGCCGAACAGTGACGCAAAAAAGTAAGGTATAAAAAGATTTTTCAGCTTCGATTGCCAATACCCATTTTTTTTGTTTAGAAACATAGCGCTTATAAATATAAAACTAGGAACAGAAAACCGACAAATATTAGATAAAAAGAGAGTGATACTGGTAACTATAAAATCCTTAGGATGAAAAAAAGCAAAGTAAGAGTGAATATGGATTATGACGATTGCAGTCATAGCAAATCCACGTATTGTATCGATGCTATCTTCCCGGCCCGAATGTTTCGTAGTTTCTAAACTTGGAAAAGACAGATTCCATAAAATTAGGTAAACTCCGTACGTTCCCGCTAAAACTAGTCCAACTAGTTCCCATTCCATCATTTTCATCCTCTAAATGCCTTATTTTTTGCAAAGATTCACTCTTGGAAAGGAAAATGAATTCAGATTTGGTAGTTTTTTGCCAAAAATAGATATAGGAGCATTCTTAGAATGAGTAAAATCACCATCACGGCCAACAGACAAATTTTTAAAGAAGGTGAAATGAACAATTCGATGTTTATTATTCTTCAAGGCAACGTGGAGATTTTTTTTACTGTTAATAATGGTCAGACTAGACTTGCTCTAATGAAACCTGGTGACTTCTTTGGAGAGATGGCACTCTTTAGTTCCAATCCTAGAAGTGCGACGGCTAGAGCGATAACTAACTGTGAATTGGCGGTGATTGAAAGTAAACAACAGTTGGAAAACTTTTTGGTCAAGAATCCAAAGTTCGCAGCAAAAATGGTGTCGATCATGGCCGATCGTTTGGCAAAAACAAACGAACTCCTGATATCAAGTATGGAAAACGCAGTTGCTAAGAAGATAGAGTTCAGTACGGATGCAAAAAAGGTTAGTGTAGATGATATACAAGAAATTCAAGACATCTAACTAACCATATATTGATGGTAAGTTTTTTCGTATTAACATAATTTCAATAAAAGGCGCATAGTTTAAAAGATTTTGAATACTAACGATTTGATTTTCTGCTTCTAAAAACTCGGTCAAAAGCTCCAAAGTTTCTCTAGGATCAAGCTCAGATATATTTGGGAATTCTGGATGGCCAACTAAATTAAACTCAGACACGAGATTTTGATCCATTAGTTCTTCTTCACTGAGTGTTAACAATTCTTTCCAGTTCATATCAATCTAAAAACAATCCTTCAGACTCATTGATTTTTGTTTGGATCATGGATCTAAATCTGTCCTGAGTATCTCGAAACTCGTTCTCTGATTTAATTGAGAATTTATCCAATATTTCAGGCTCGATTGTAAAATAATTGCCTTTTCCTTTCCCCATGTTGGCGAGTATATCACTTAGATAAATAATCTCGCAAATTATTGTGTTACTTGTTCTGCATTGCCATGGTTTGTGGTGGAATTGAATCGCGTCGAGAATTGCGTCAGGGAAATTCCATTTTTTTGCTATCATAAATCCGATTTCAGAATGTGAGATACCGAGGGAATATTCCTCGACCCACTCTGAAATTTCATGTTTGTTTTCGCTTTGTAAAACACGAATTTGGTTGATCAGACTTAAGTCGAGTGATAAAAGAACCATTCTGCCTAGATCGTGAAGAAGTGCTGAAACGACAGAGACTTCCATATACTTATGTAAATCTTTCCTTTCATCCAATAAAAATCGTGCTACCAAACTTGTCTTGTATGAGTGCGTCCAAACGGCTAGTTGTTTTGGGTACTTCGAATTTAAAATTTTTTTTGATCCTAAAGCCAAAAATATTGATTCCAAGTTTTTTAGGCCAATCCTCTTCAAAGCATCCAAAATGCTGATTGTTTTACTGTGAGATCCAAAGAGAGGAGAGTTCGCAATTTTTAAAACTTCTGCAGTCGTTGCAGGATCTTTTTCTACTTCTTTCGATATTTCAGACCATTCAACATTCGGTTTTGTGCAGATTGAAATCAATTTTTGAATAAGTGCTGAAAGGGGAGGGAGGCTGTCTACTTCTCTACAAATCAATTCTCTTATATCTCTTTGAGTTTCCTGAGAAATAATTCTCTTCGGGATTCGTATGACGACTTCTGTGTCATTTTCAGAGGTTATAAGTTCAAAAAATCTATTTTTAACTCCAGAGTTTCGAAGCAGAATATGAATCAGTACGATCCCAAGTCCAGAGCTTTCCTCGTTGTCCACTGACTCTCTGTAGGCATCGTTTATATTTTTAAATTTTAAGGAAGACTCAACTCGGGTATCAATTCTGTGTTTTTCTTCCATAAGAATTTTCGCATTGTTTCGAACGGAAAATTGGATATGATCCGCAAAGTTTATTGCCGTAAGCCAGACTTTGTATGAAGTTTTTTCTAGGGATTGGAATACTCTTTTTCTAAAATGTCCAAATTCTTCTTTAAATAATGGAATCCCTTTCGTGTAATCCTTTTCATTTTGGATGTCCAGATTTTGTTCTAAAAAAAACACGCGTTTGCCGTTCGCTTTACATCCATTTACCAAAAGTTCGCTTAGTATCGTAAACAGAATCTCGTGCAGGAATTCTAGGGAGATGCTTCGGACAATTCTGCCAATCCATACATCCAAACCAGGACAGTCCGATTCTGAAAAATGGACATATTCCTTGGAAATGGGCTTACCAGAGACAAAATCATCTTGGAATTTTAGGAGTTCCGTATAAGGCATCTATACCCTTTTTGAACGATGTTTCCGATTTTGGAAACCGAATTTTTTATTTTGAATTTTGCCAAAAAATACCGATACTTACTCTATGGAACTCTTAAGAAAACTGCTCTCTACTACCTTTGTAATCTTTTTAGCTATCAATTCGATTCAATCGCAAGATTCCACATCGACTAAGCCAGGAACAGATGGTGATTTGGAAAATCACGATGCAAAGGAAGGAAAGGATAAAGAGCTCTATGAATACTATTATAAGACCCGACCTGCAAACTTTCCGATAAGTAAGGCTAAATTAGAATACAATCTCATTAAAACTTTAAAAAAGGAAATCTTGAGCAGGGACTATTCCAAAGAAAGTATAGAGGCGACTAAAAAAATAGACGCAACTAACATTCAATATGAGAGAGTTTACCGGGAGAGTAGATGGGTTAGGGGTTTCATGAATGAGAACACCCATTTAAATTATTCAGAATTTATGTATATTGCAAAACATGATAAATATATGGTGTTTATGACTTTTGACACCAATCCAGAGTCCTATCTCCAACCCGCAAGGCAGGCTCAGATCGTATTTAGCGGGAAGGATAAGTTTGAGATAGTAATCCCCAAGCCCTGAATAGCAGACTAAGACCTGTTAATATTAGAAAATAAACCAATCCGATTCTAAAAAACCTCTCCAGATTATCTAAAAACGGAGGGGTTTCTTCGTTCCCTTTGATCGTAGTAATCGCAGAAGTCCGTCCGAAAATTGATACTTCTTTTCGAAAAATCTCGATTGAGTCTCCGAGTTTGAGTTTTTTATAAATGGAGTAGGGGATCTTTTCTGTGGCTTCAAACAGATTTCCTGTACTGAGACCAAAAACATAATTACATTCGTAAGCAATTGGAAACTGTCGTTTGATTCGAGATAACTCTTGAATTGACCCAAAACTACTATTTTCGGCAATTTTAAGAAGTTTGTATTCGTGTTTTAATTTTTGGTTTTGAGTACGAACTGTAACGTATAGAATCGAAACAACAACAAACGATACAAAAACAGTATTCGCCACCCAAATGGGAATACGTTTTGACATCTACTGTTTTGAAGACTCCTCATAGGATTTGATTGCTTCTTCTCTATCTTGGAAAAACTGAAATGCATTGGAAAGTCCCAAGAGATGAAATACCTGTAGTATAGAACTTGTCACTCCAACTAGTGCCATTTCTTTATTTCGTTTTTGGAGATTCATCTTTACATCCAGGATCATACGAATTCCTAAACTTGAAATGTATCTCAATTCAGAAAAATCTAAGATTAAAAACTTTCGGTCTTCTCCTATCATCTCGTCTAGGACGGTCTGAGTGATTTTATCTAGAGGGCCTGATTCCATACGTCCTTTGATTTGTACAATCACAGTGCCGTTCAATCGTTTCTGTTCTATTTCATATGGTAAATCTTGCATGGACTATCCTCTATTGTTTGGCACAACTACAGCCAACTTCTCTTTCGCCAATCGAATGGTAGCCTTCGAAAAGGGCGGGAATGGATAGTGTCTTTCTGTGAGCGAATCCACAGCTATGCCTCCATTCATTTCCGAGACAACTTCCACTTCATCGAAAGCCCTAAAATCTGCCAAGGAAAACTCTATCTCTGGAGATTTAACTCGAATCTCTCTTGCATATGCTTGGAAAAAACGCTCCTTTTTATCAAAATTAGGAAATCGTTTTGGTGAACAGGAACTGATCCATCCTGTCGACCCGGCACCTGTGTAGATGAGCAATCCAGAGCATTTTTGTTCCTCTTTTTGGTTTTGATAGGATATCCAGTAGCGCGACGTTAAATCTGGGCTGTTGTTTCGGATGGAAAGTTCGCAGACCGCGGGAACCGTATGAATTTTTTTCCCATTTGGATACTGAATTTCTGTTTCGAGCAAAGACCATTCTTCGATATTTACAGTTTCAAAGTTATTTTGAACGACATATTCGAGATCTTCGGCAGTAAAGCCAAGCAGAGCTCCTACGGAAGTTTCGGGGTCTGAATTGCATCCAATCAGAGGACGATTCCCAACTTGGTGTGCAACATAGGTAAAGTGGTTATCGCCTCCGTGCGAAACAACTAGATCGATTCCATCTAAAGGATCAGTGGGATCAAAATTTTCGCGGAATACAAAGGTTGCATTGGGGAATACTCTTGTTTGCAAAAAATTTCTGGATTGGATTTGTCTATTATGAGACTCTAAAGTCCGTTTGAACACTTGAGGTTTGTCTTTTGTGACTTCTTTGTATGCCTGAAGAGAGCCATAAATTTCCAAATCCAATTCGTATTTGGTTCGTTTGAAAACAACAAGTACCTGTTTAAATTTTGAATTGGACATGAGATTTGTTTGAAAATCCAATTTTCCTTAGGAAAATAAAGGTTTTTTTGAAAAAACTTGCGTTTTCTTAGGAAATTTAAAGAAAAATTGTATCCAAATTAAATTTCGTCTTGTACCAAATCAGGTAGTTTTGTAAATAATGTTAAACCGTTAAATGGTTCAGAGGAAAATCAAAGTATGGCAACAACACCTACACCAATGAAGAAATCCGAAATGCTCGGCGAACTTGCTGAAGCAACAGGTATGACAAAAAAGAATGTATCTGCATTTTTGGATTCTTTTGTTGAATTGGCATATAAAGAAACAAAGAAAAACGGAGCCTTCGTAATTCCAGGACTTGGAAAGTTAGTGAAACGAAATCGTCCAAAGAGAAAAGGAAGAAACCCAGCAACTGGTGAGACTATCCAAATTCCTGCGAAGACTGTTGTCAAATTCACACTTTCAAAGACTTGCAAAGACGCAATCGTTCCACCTAAAAAGTAATCGTATAACCCAGGTGTTCCCACCTGGGTAATTTACTTATGGAGAAGCAGCCCTTTCCCTTTGATCCTTTCGTCGACTCTTTGCTCGGCGAAAAGATTCTTGCCGTCTGGCAGTTGGATCACCACTCCAAAGATAAACTTGAGACATCAATGCTTCGAGCTACCAATTTAGCAAAGGAACAGATTTGTTTTACGAGTAATGCCAACAAACAGGTGCTAATGGTTTCTTACCCCAAAGAATTTCGAGAGAAAATCAACTCTCAAGATTATGACTCTATCGCCAAAAGAATCTTTGAGATTGCTATCGGTAACGATGAAAAACCACCTGCACTTGATATTGCTTTAGAGCTTCTAGAATGGTTGTTAACTGGTTTTGATTTGGAAAATGTCGTAGAACAATCTCTCTCAAAAATCTTTGGCGTTCCATTTGGAATTCCCTTTCTCGAAAGAGTCCGCGCCGAATATATCAAAGAATTAAGAGGCTGAAATTTTTATTTCTTGTCAAAAATTGAACTAAGTTCAAACATTGAGCCATCACATCCTCGGATTCAAAAATGACAACTCGAAATATCTACAAATGGGGTTCTCCTGAAATTTCAGAAGCACTTCCGGCGCACACTCTTAGTTTTCTAAACTCCCAATTCCAAGTATCTCCCGAGTTTAAGAACTCTCTTCCAAAAGGTGAAAAGACTTTAAGTTCATTAAAAAAAGTAAAATTAAGCAATGGTATTCTTGCTAACATCCGTAAGATAGTTGGAAAAGAAAACTTATTGTTAGACGATGAGAACCGAGCAAAACATTCGATCGGTAAATTTTACACAGAAATCTTGAATGCTCGATATGGAAAGGTAGAAAATACAGTTGATGTAGTTGTTAAACCAGGCTCCCAGAGGGAAGTAGAAGAAATTTTAAAGTTAGCAAATTCCGCGAAGATCCCAGTTATACCTTTTGGGGCAGGTTCCAGTGTCACAAAGGCTCTCCAAGCACCTAAGGGCGGTATTTCGCTGGATTTATCTAAAATGAATAAAGTTTTGGAACTGAACTCCGTTGATTGTACAGTTACAGTGGAAGCGGGTATTTTAGGTCCAGACTTAGAAAGTTTTTTAAACGAGAGAGGTTTTACTTGTGGGCATTTTCCGCAGTCTTTTGAGTTTTCCACTGCGGGCGGTTGGGTTGCCGCAAAAGGAGCCGGGCAAGCATCTACAGGTTATGGAAAGATCGAAGATATTTTGCTTTCACTGACAGCAGTTTCACCCAATGGAGTTTTTGAATCGAAAGCCTATCCTGCTGCGTCGATTGGTCCGGATCTTTATAAGATTTTCCTCGGTTCTGAAGGTATCTTTGGTGTGATCACAAAACTTACTTTGAAAGTGAGAAAGTATCAAAAAGAAAATTCGGCAAAAGGTTCCTTTATTTTTAAAAACTTTGAAAAAGCGGTACAAACTATGCGCGAGGTAATGCAGGCAGGCTTTGGCAAACCTCATTTCTTCCGAATTCAGGATCCTGAGGAAACAGATATCTCCTTTCGAATGAGTGGTCTCGCAAATGGGAAAGAAGATTATTTTCTAAGATGGATTGGATATAAACCTAATGAACGTTCACTGATGCATATAATAGTGGATGGAGATCCCGACTATTCTAAGTTTGTTTTAAAGAAAATTAGGAAAATAGCAAAACGGAATGGAGGATTTTCTACAGGAGAATCGCCCGTAAATAAATGGCTCCACCAAAGGTATTCTAGTGCGTATCTAAGGGACTATCTTATGGATGAAGGGGTAAGGATTGATACATTAGAAACTGCTGTTACATGGCACGAACTGCATAAACTTTGGGAAAACACAAGAAAATACATCAAGAGCTTTGAAAGAACCTCTTGTATGGTCCATATTTCCCATGCATATGAAACAGGAGCGAATCTTTATTTCATTTTTCTAAGTCCCATGAAAGGAGAAAGTTTAGAGTCCAAGGAGTTTGAATCCTTTCACAAAGGATTGATTGACACGATTCATAAGAATGGTGGTTCTCTTTCTCACCACCATGGAATTGGCCGGATGTTATCACCTTGGATGGAATCAGAAGTGGGTATAGAAGGTTTACGTATTCTCCAATCTCTAAAAAAAATCTTCGATCCGAAAGGGATCATGAATCCTAGTGGAATGCTAGGTTTAAAATAATGGGAGTTTCCGAACGTAAAAAAAGGGAATTTGAAAAACGAGAGATTGCCATAGTAAATTGTGCAATTAAATTGTTTCAAAGCAAACATCCAAGTTTAGTAAAGATGGATGATATCGCAAAACAATTGGAAATTGGTCGTGGCACTATTTACCTTCATTTCATAAGTAAAGATGATTTGATGGCCAAAATTCAATATGAAGACTACGTACGACTACGCGGACGTTTGGAAAAAGCTTTGGTAGAAAAAACGGGATTGGAAATGGCGAGAAAGGCGATCCGTGCCTATATAGAACACTGTCTTGGCGATAAACATATGTATTTGGTCGCAAAACAATGTGGGGACTCTTTAAATCTAGACAATGTTTCCGAAGAAGTCAAAAAGCTACTGATTGATGAAAGAAATACCCGCCTTGGTATTTTAGAAAAAATTTACAAACAAGCTAAATCTGAAAATTCGGTGAATGCAAAAGGTGCATATCCGAATGTAGCAGTTGCTTGGGGTATGATTCGAGGAGCCGTTGAAGTTTTATTAGATGGTCATTTCCAAAATGAAATAAAGAGCGAAAAGACCTATTTAGAATCAATTGAGCATGTTTTGTTTTATGGATTATTTTCTGGCTCAAAGGAGAGATAACACTTATGAAAATGAAAGTTGTGATGAATCCAGTTTCTGGAGGAGGGGCCTCGATCCGTGTATGGAAACAGGTAGAACAGGTATTAATCGAAAATAAAATTGAATACGACTGCGAATCTACCGATACAAATAAATCCGCCAAGTCTATTACAAGTGAATCCATCAAAAAGGGATTTAAATGGATTCTTGGGATTGGTGGTGATGGAACTCTTTCTAATATCGTAAATGGATTTTTCGAAAATGGAAAATTGATCCGTAACGATGTGGTTTTTAGTCCTATTCCCGCAGGTAGAGGAAACGATTTTGTAAAAACTGTCAATGTTCCCAGAGATCCTAAGAAGGCGATCAAACAGATATTAGCAGGTGAAACCAAGTCGATCGACTTGATTTCAGTGGATTATACAACAAATGATAACAAGAGAGAACACTACTATTGTCTTAATCTTGCAGATTTTGGAATGGGAGGAGAGGTCGTATATCGCGTCAATCGCTCCCGATTGTCAAATATCCTGGGAGGGAAAGGCGTTTTTTTACTCTATTCTCTTATCTGCCTGTTTACGTATAAAAACAAACGCATTCACTTAAAGATTTCTGATTATGAAAAGATATCCGAAAAATCGCGTATTGTTGTTTGCGCAAATGGAGAATTTGCTGGTGGCGGGATGTGGTTTGCACCTAAGGCAAAATTAGATGATGGGAAATTTGATTTCTTAGCGATACAAAACGTTTCGATCTTCGAGACACTTCTAAAATTTGGGAAATTGTATCGTGGGAAAGTGTCTGAGGATGCTAAAGTGATATCTAAACAAATTTCGGAACTGACAGCTGAATCAGATGAAGATGTCTATATAGATGTAGATGGAGAAAATATGGGTAAACTCCCTGCAAAATTTAAAATCATCCCGAAAGTCATAAAAATAAAGTGTTAAACTAATGTTAAATCCAACAAAATTAGAAAAAGAGCGAACTAAATCAATTCGAAGTGAATATGATATCGTCATCGTAGGTGGTGGCATAACAGGTGCTTGTGCACTTTGGGATGCAACACTCAGAGGATATTCCTGTCTTCTTGTAGAAAAAAATGATTATGCTTCTGGCACGAGTCAAGCAACATCGAAATTGATTCATGGAGGTCTTCGGTATTTAAAAAATCTAGAATTTTCTCTTGTGAGAGAATCATTACGTGAAAGAAAATACTTAGCAAAAATTAGTTCTCATGCGGTTAGTCCGCTTGGTTTTATTATTCCCATAAGGTCAATTTGGAAGCGGATTCAATTGTTTTTAGGGATGGAATTGTATAATCTGTTATCGTTTGATAGAAATCATGATTTACACTCTGACAGTGCCATTCCTAAATATAGATGGAATTCGAAACTGGAAACACTTTATAAAATTCCAAATCTAAATAAAAAAAGTCTTTTAGGGAGTTTCCAATATTATGATTATGCAAATATAAACCCTGAAAGACATACTTCAGAGTTTATTTTTTCCGCAAAAGAAAAAGGTGCTCACGCCTTTAATTATATGTCTTTAACGACTCTAAAAAAACAAAACTCTGGTGGATATACAATAGGCATCAAAGATAATCTGACAGGCCAAGAGAAATTACTGTCTGCGAAAGCAGTGATCAATTCAACAGGACCCTGGGCTGATTTTATTGAAAATATACTTGGAGTCCATACAAATTTGAAGATAGTTCGTTCGAAGGGTATACACGTCGTTGTAAGAAAAATTGTTGGCAATGAAACCGTTGTTCTCGAAAAAAAAGATGGCTCTCATTTATTTGTGATACCTTGGAGAAACCGGACAATAGTTGGCACTACTGACACTGAATTCAACAAAGATCCAGACGATTTTTCCGTTACCCAATCTGAAATTAAAAACTTATTGGATGAAGTTAATTTTAGTTTCGGGTATTCAAAACTAAAATTAGAAGATGTTGAGTATTTTTACGGTGGACTTAGACCCCTTGTTGAAGATTCGAATTCAAATGAAGGCACCTATTCTGCTTCCCGTAAAGCGGAAGTTGTTCATTACGAAAGTTTTGGATACCCAGGGTTTTTCTCTGCTTTGGGAGGGAAGTATACTACTAGTAGGTCTGTCGCAGAGAAATTACTGAATCAGATTGATAGTTTTTTTGGTAAAGTAGAAAGTAAGTGTCAAACTAAAGAAGAACCAGTATTAGGTGGAAGATATAAAGGCCATAAAGAACTAGTTTCTCTAATTGAATCAAAGTACCCTAAATTAAACGGGAAAAAAATTGAAACGCTTGTAAGTCGGTATGGTTCTACCGTCTATCGCATATTAAATTTGAATGGGCAAGCAGAATATCCTTTGCCGAACGGAGAAGTTTACTTTGAAGAAGAGATAGAGTACATAGCTTTAAATGAGGATATCATTCATTTAACAGATTTTTATTTTAGAAGGTCTGGGTTTGGTACAGTTGGTAAACCGACATCGGATTGTACAAGTCGAGTGAACCAAAAAATCTCAAAACTACTTGGTTGGAGTGCTTCAAGACTGAAGGAAGAAGAAAAACAAGTGAACTTAAGATATAAATGGGCTTTGGACTGATGTCCCGCTTAGAACTGAAGATTCCAGAGGCAGAAATTTACTCTAGTCAAATTCAAGTACGCATTAGTGATATAAATTTTGCGGGACACTTGGCCCACGATGCCATCTTGAGTTTGGTGCATCAAATTCGTGCAGAATTCTTCTTTAAAAATGGTTGGACCGAAGTTGACGTGGAAGGGAAGGGGATTGTCATTTCAGATGTTGGTATCGTATACAAATCAGAAGCTTTTTTCCCAGATATACTCTTCGCAAGAATGTTCGTTCACGATATCTCAAAAAAATCATTGGATTTTTACTACCAGTTGCTTCATTCTGAAACAAAAAAAGAAGTGGCAGTGGCAAAAACGGGTATTGTATTTTTTGACTATTCGATTCGTAAGCCATGTTTAATCCCCGATACTTTTTTAGCTGCTGTAAGTAAATGAGAATATTTAAAAAAACTGTATTGTTTGCCAGAAAAAATTAAAGAGAACTATCACCTCCATTTTTAATTTTTGAAAGAAAAATAGATAGAAAATATCTCTCTTCTTCTTCATACAACAGCTCTCGGTTTCCTTGGGTTGTATTTAAAGTTCTAGATTGATTGAACTTCGAATTTTGGAAAGTTTCAAAAAAGCTCAATCCGAATCTGCCATATTCGGATCGAATCCATTGCATCAATTGAGATATAGTTTCTTCATTTCGATTCTTTCGAGTCGGGTATTCTAAGATAAAACGAAGCAGTTCTTGAATTCCTATTCTCTTCGTAACACTTGTTCGAAAGATTGGCGGAAGGCCTTGCCCCGGCAGAATGTCTTTTATAAATTCTAAGGTGGACTGGAGCATATGATAACTTGAATTGGCGAGGGATTCTTCATCGCACTTATTTATGATGAATGCATTTGGAACTTCCATAATGCCAGATTTCATAAATTGAATCTGATCACCACCTAATGGTTGCAAAACCAAAAAGGATAGATCGGAAATAAGAGATACTGCAATTTCATTTTGTCCGATTCCAACCGTTTCAATAAACACATAATCAAAAATCTCTCGCAAAAGTCGAATCACGTGATATGTATAAGGATTGAGGCCACCAAGTTGAAGCTGAGATGGCTGAGAGCGAAAGTACAATCGATTATCTCTTCGCGGAAGTGTTACTCTAGTTCTGTCACCAAGGATAGAACCTCCACTAATATTGGATGTGGGATCGATTGCAACGATTGCCATTTTTTTATTCGGTGCAAATTCTAAAAAAGTTCGACAAATCTCACCTAACAAGGATGATTTTCCGGCACCCGGAGTCCCGGTGAGACCTATAGTGAGCGAGTTATTTTTGGAAGTTCTTTTCCTTCTTAACTCAGCAAAGAGAGATTCCCTAAAATTAAGATTGTCTGTTGATTCTATTTTGGATATGAGTTTTGCTATTGGATATTTTTCTCCGAGGATAGCATCGTCGATGAGTTGTGATAATTCTGTATTCATATTCTGTCTGATTGGTAGGGCTAATAGCGATCGATAACAACGATCGAAAGGTCATCTTCAAAAGTTTCTCTGTTTGAAAATGATTTTAGTTCATTCAAAAGTTTAGGCAAAAGTTCTTTAGTTTCCGTATCTTTTTCTTCAATCAGAAACTCCTTCCACCTATTTGTTTCGAAAGCGATATCCGATTCGCTAAAAGTTTCAATGATACCATCGGTAAAAATAATCATTCGATCACCATGCATAAGTTGACTTTTGCCTAGTAAGAAATCTCGCTTTTTAAAATCATAGTTTATTCCAAGTGCTGCACCTGAAGTTGTAAATTCTAAAAACTCATTAGTACTTCGCCGGTGTATTAAAATGGGCAGATGACCAGCGTTTGAATATTGGAACTCTCCAGATTCAGGATACAAACGAACGATCATAGCGGTCGCAAACATTCCGAGAGCCCCTCGTTCCGATACGGCTTGGTCCATTACTCTGAGAATTTCAGTCGGATCGTAGCCTAATTGTGCCGTATATTGTGTTACCATTTTAATCACGGATGCTAAAAAAGCACCTGGTACTCCGTGACCCGATACATCTGCCATATAAATATCTGTATATTCCTTCATTTGAAAAAAGTCATAGTAATCCCCACCAACTTTATCCATAGGTACGTACAGACTGTTAATTTCATAACCAGGTAGGGTCGGGGGTGAAGCTGGCAATAATTTCTTTTGAATTAGCCTGGCAATATCTAACTCACGTTCTATGGTATTATTTCGTACTTTAAGTAATTTATGATAGGATTTAATTTGAAGAGCAGTATTTACTCGAGCAAAGAGCTCTTCCTGGTTAAAGTTTTTTGGCAAGTAATCATTAGCACCCAGTTGAAATCCCTTTACGATATCAGTAGAATCTTGCATGGCTGTCACAAGAATAATCGGTAATTCAACTTGGGATTGAGTTTTTCGGACTTCACTGAGAACTTCAAGTCCATCCACAACTGGCATAACGATATCCAGAATTACAAGATCAGGTTTATTTTTTTTTATTTTTTGTAGGGCAAATTGACCATCGGAAGCGTCGTCGACTTGAAAGCCATATTTACGAAGGATGTGGACGATCATCTTGCGGATGAGGGAATTGTCCTCAACCACAAGAATTGAAAAATCGCCAGGATTCAAAATCTAAACCAACGCAGGTTCTTTTGAAATGATGTCGATTACTTTGTTCATGATCGACATCAGATCATAATCTTTTGGAGTAAAGATCTCTCGAATTCCCATTTTTTTGAGTTCGTCGAAATCAGATTCTGGTATGATACCGCCAATTACCACTGGTATCTTTGCTTTGTAGTGAGTTAGTTCATCAAAGAGTTGTTTTACGATTTCTTTATGTGATCCAGAAAGAATAGAAAGTCCAATGACGTCCGCGTTCTCTTCTACAGCCGATTGTACGATATCTTCTGGAGATAGACGAATCCCCGAATAAATCACATCAAATCCGCTGTGTTTAGCTGATACAGCAATCATTTCTGCCCCGTTTGAGTGACCGTCTAATCCTGGTTTACCAACAACAATCTTTGGCCTGTGGCCTTTTGATTTTGTAAAGTCTTCTACCTTTTGTCGTACAGTGGCAACCTTATCTTCACCGAGGAACAGCTTTTGTCCATCCACACCAGTTGGAGGATTGTATTCACCGTAAACTTCTCTGAGAGCGTCCGCCCATTCACCAGTTGTTACCAAAGCTTTTGCACAAGCTATAGAATAAGGCATTAGGTTTTTTCCATCTTTTGCAGCGGCTTTTAGTTCATCTAAAGTCTTTTTAGCAAGATTTGCATCCCTTCGAGACTTTACTTCGCCTAAAACACCTAATGTCTGTTCTGCAGATTTCGGATCTACTTTAAAGACACCTCCATCGGAATCCGTCATCAGCGGTGATTTTATACCGTCTGTCCATTTGTTTTTGCCGACAATGATGAGTTCGTTGCTATTAATTTTGGAAAGTCTTTCGGTTTGTGATTTCACAAGCTGGGACTTCATATATCCGTTTTCTATGGCAACAAGGGCACCGCCCATATCCAAGATCTTTTGAATTTCAAGTTTAGCTTCTTCTTTTAGAGCTTTGACTTTTCCTTCAATGACTTTACTACCTTCAAAAATATCAGGATATTCTAATAGATCCGTTTCATACGCAAGGACTTGTTGGAGTCGCAAAGACCACTGTTGGTCCCAAGGCCTTGGCAAAGAGAGTGCTTCGTTCCAAGCAGGAAGTTGGAGGGCACGGCATCTTGCCTTCCTTGACAAAGTGACTCCTAGGGATTCGATGAGGATTCTCCATGCATTGTTCTCCGGTTGTTCTTCGGTAAGACCGAGTGAGTTTACTTGAACCCCATAACGGAACACTCTGTACTTTGGATTTTTAACATTGTATCTTTCTTTTGTGATTTCCTCCCACATCTCAGTGAAGGCACGCATTTTACACATTTCTTCTACAAAACGAATCCCAGCATTCACAAAGAAAGAAATTCGCCCAACACACTGCTCAAACTCATCTGCGGTAAAACAATTTCGTTCTTTGATGGAATCCAAAACTGCGATAGCTGTTGCGATCGCAAAGGAAAGCTCTTGGACCGGTGTTGCTCCCGCTTCTTGTAAATGATACGAACAGATATTAGATGGATTCCATTTTGGTATGTTGTGCAAACAGTACTCATACATATCAACAATGATTTTCATGGAGTCTTTAGGAGGGTAGATATAAGTCCCCCGTGCCAGGTATTCCTTGATCAAATCATTTTGAGTTGTTCCATTGAGTTTCTCCAGTGGAACTTTCCTTTCTTCTGCGAGTGCGATGTAAAGGGAGAGGAGCCACATAGACGTTCCATTGATCGTCATGGAAGTGTTCATTTCCTCAATCGGGATTTGGTCGAAAAGAATTCGGAAATCTTCTAGAGAATTGATGGGAACTCCCACCTTCCCGATCTCAGGTCGAGAGACCTCGTGGTCTGAACTGTAACCACACTGGGTTGGCAGGTCAAAAGCGATAGAAAGACCTGTTTGGCCTTTCGAAAGGTTCTTACGGTAGAGCTCGTTTGAGGCTTTTGCGTTTGTGTGACCTGCATACGTCCTAAAAATCCAGGGTTTGTCAGGGTTTGCCTGACCTTTCTCGTCTACGAGAAGGTAATCTTTTTTATCCGTGGACATTCTTTGCCTCGTTTTGTGAAATTCTATGTATAATTGAAAATCTTCTGGAATATTTTCACCTAAAAATTTATACAGGATAAGGCAAATTCAATCTTTTCCCATGCGAGATCCAAAACCTTTTTCACCCACTCCCTTTATTTTTAGCATCTTTTTCTTAAGTTTAGGATTTGCTCTTTTCTCCTATTTTCGTCTTTTCCCGACAACGGAAACAGAATGGGAGTTTTTGGCCAATACCAAGGCGATTACGGAAGAGGGGGGGCTTATCTCGGCAAGGGAACCACTTGCTCTTTGGTTTGTTGTTTTATGGAAAAAGCTTTTCGGAGTCAATTATATCCCCGCCTATCTAGCATTAGCAGGTATTTTCTATAGCCTATTTTTACATCTTTTTATGTTGTTACTCCGTCGTGACGAATGGAAAA
>JAPZTS010000047.1 GCA_027533185.1 Leptospira sp.
CCAGCCCCACCGGCCCCACAGCCGACAACAAAGAACCCAGAATTTTTAAAGAACAGGTGTTTGGATTGCCATAACGAAACCTATGAAGTAAATCAAAACCTAGTTTGTTCCTTCCAAACTGGAACTGAAATTGTTCTGGGACCTTCCAATTCCTGTGCAAATTGTCATATGCCAGAGATCAAAAGACAAATCGTTAAATCAGAGTTAAATACTCTGATCCGAAAATCGCATAAACATGGTTTTGTGGGAGGAGGAGTCCCAAAAGAATACTCGTTATACCCTCATCAAGTTTATCTAGGTTATAAGCCTGGAATCATTTTATCGGAAATCGCACAAAATGGTGATACTATAAAACTTTCTATAAAAAATGCTTTTGGCGGACACTCCGTTCCTTCTGGAGACCCAGAACGTTTTTATAGAATGGAATGGAAAGGAAAGGATTCTTCGGGTCAAATTGTTTTCAACGATACAAAGGAATTTGGTCAAACATGGGAGTGGAGTCCCAAAGCTAAAAAAATAGCAGACAATCGTTTGGTATCAGAACAAATTTTCGTTTGGGAAAAAAAAGTTCCAAGTAATGTTGAAACGTTTATTGTCACTGCCAAACATATTCGATTAAAAAATTCAGCAAGTGATTATATGTCTAAGGCAACCAATCACAAAGACCCTGTCATTTTGGAAAAAATAAAAAATATTAGAGCCAACTACCCTCATAGCAGTACTGTTTTAGAAACGAAATGGACAAAAGGAAAAAAGGATCGAAGAGATACAGATCTGCAAGAGTTAATGAATCGAAATGAAAAATCTTTCGGCGAGTGATATCTTCTGTATCATTCCTGCGCGGAATGAAGAGAAAAATATCCCAAATCTTTTGATGGGTCTTTTGGAGATAGGTGGTCTAAAGAAAGATCAAATTTTAATTGTAAACAATGGCTCTACCGATCAAACAGAATTCGTTTTAAGTGAATTAGATGTTCCCTACACAAATGAGCCAAATATCGGATATGGATCGGCTATTCTTCGTGGTTTGGATACTATCAAAAACCAAAACAAAATCCCAAACTTTATATTAATCTGTGATGCAGATGGCTCGGATGACCCTGAAGACATTCGTAGACTCTATCATACCATTGTTCAAACGGATGCAGACCTTGTGATTGGTTCTAGATTGCTCGGAACGTATGAAGAAAGTTCCCTATCAGCGATCCAAATTTTCGGCAATCGTTTGGTCTGTTTTTTAATTTTGTTGTTTTACAGAAAGAGGTTTACCGATCTTGGACCACTTCGTTTGATTCGATATTCTTCCTTACTAGATTTAGATTTAAAGGATAAAACTTGGGGTTGGAATATCGAAATGCATTTAATGGCCCTCGAAAAAAATAAACATATTGTGGAGATACCCGTAAATTATCGCAAAAGATTCTCGGGGGTGTCAAAAATTTCAGGAACATTGTCTATGTCAATGCGAGTTGGATTCCGAATCTTATATACATTCTTTCGTATCTATATTTTGGGGAGGCTTTGATATCTACTTATTTTTGCTATACCCTATGTTGTTATTTTGTTCTGCACATTTTGGGGATAGAACCAATTTGTTTAGTATCGTATGCTTCCAAATTCTTCCGATTGTATATTTCTTCTATCTAACGAAATTGATTGACCGGTTCCCCTTTCAAAATCTCTTTTTCTACAGCATTTTTTTACGTTTGGTGGTCGTAGGATCAACTCCAGTATGGAGTGATGATATCTACCGTTATCTCTGGGACAGCTCTCTGCAGATTCAAAAAATTAATTATTTTGAAAACACACCAAGAGAGTTTGTTGACTCCTTGCTTTCGGTTGGTGAATTTCAAAGTTTTTTATATCAGAATATGAATAGTCCCGATTATCTTTCTGTTTATCCTCCGTTGTTGATTGCGGTTTACAGCATTCCCATTTATTTTTTTCCAGATTACGATTCTATAGTTCTAGCTTTGCAATTGATTTGGATTCTGGTTGACGTTCTTATTTTTTTGCTATTGAGAATTTGGTTTACTGTTAACACCAAATCTCTTTGGTTTTATATGGGTAATCCACTTGTCATCATCGAATCGATTGCCCAACTCCATCCGGAAATTTTAATTTTAGTTTTTATTTTGGTATTGGTGAAATTCCAACATCGAAGAATTCTAAGTATACTATCTTTTCTTTTTATATTGAATATCAAGATTTCGTATCTGATCTATCTTCCCTCTCTATTTCGTTTTGCTCATTGGAAACGAATTTTAGTTTTATTGATTTTTTTATTGCCAATTGGTGGATTTCTTTTTGTTCATTATAGTGCATTCCACTTACAAGGGGTGAAGGGGCTCGGACTATTTTTTCATTCCTTTCGCTTTCACGGTATCTTAGAATCTCCCATTTTTTGGGGTTTGGAAGTTTTTGACGTTTCCTATCTTTCTGGTGCAATTTCTCTTTTTTGTTTTGGTATGTTTTTGATGTGGTTTGTATGGTTCACTAGAAAGTTCCGTTTGCCATTGGAAGTTTCACTGTACTACGTCACAGTACTTTTCCTTATATTCACTCCTGTATTCCATCCTTGGTATTTGATACCCGCAATACTTCTAACAGTCTTGAATATAAAATTACAATCTCTAAGTTTTATATTTTTACTATTTTCGGGATTTTCTTATATACTATATGCATTCAAAGAGTTTTCTTTTTATTTGACCATCATAGAGATCTTTATCTTATTTATTTATGTACGAAAAAGCTATCATATTATTTTCCAAAAAACCTAAGTTAGGTCATGTAAAAACAAGGATCGCTAAATCTCTCGGTGATTCTAAGGCATTAGCAATCCACAAAGAACTTTTGGAAATTACACTAAAAATGTTACAACGGGTAGAATGCAAAAAGTATCTTTTTTGGGATGAACTATCAGAGGAAAGTCCCGAGTTTTTATACCATGGTTTTGATATCCGATCCCAAAAAGGAAAAGACTTAGGTGAAAGAATGGAAAATGCTTTTTCCGACGTGATTCCATTCCATGATAAAGTTCTTATATTAGGTACAGATTGTCCCTGTATCAATGCTGAGATTTTGGAGGAAGCCTTTGTTAGTCTAGATACATCGGATCTAGTCCTTGGACCTGCCGCAGATGGTGGGTATTATCTATTGGGGAAAAAAGTCATGAACCCGATGGTATTTAAGGATATCCAATGGAGCACAGATACGGTTCTTGCTGATACAATTAAAACCTGCAAAGAACAAAAGTTAAAATTCAATCTACTTAGAGTGTTATCTGATATTGATACGGAGGAAGATTACATTCAGTGGAAAACTAAAGCAAATTAAAGATTTTTATTCCCTACCACAAGTTCTACCCTACGATGGAAGGAGTCGTTTGTGCGAGGACTTTCTTTATGTTTGATTTTGCTATTTCCGTAAAACAGCCGTTGTATTTGGCTTTCATTTACAAAGTGAATTTTTAAAAAACGTTCCACTTCTAAAGATCTTTTTTCACTCACGAGGAAGTCATTCTGATCTGATTTCCCTTCAAAAGCATGAGCTAGTATATACACTTCGAAATCAGGATTCATAGTTAGATATTTAGCGAGGTCTTGTAAGTAAAGCTGATCTGATTTTGATATTTTATCCGAACCTTTCTGAAAGTAGATACTTCGGTTGTAAGCATTGTCTTGTGATTGGATTCGTTTGTAGGGATCGTCGAATATAAAGCCTTCCTGAGCATACGTTTGCAAAACTGGAAAAAGGAAAGTTAAGATTGCTAGAAAAAACACCAAGGCCCAATTGGTTTTGCAAATTATTTGGTTCATACTTTAAATTTCGGTTTAGAAGTTTAAAAAATCCAACAGGTTAGCTAGTTTTGTAAGCTTCTTTTAAGCATTTTAAAAGATTTTGAAGATTGGCTTCCATTTGGTTTTTAAGATTCATTTTGACTAAAAATTCACTCAATTGAAAAAGGCCTTTCAATTCCATTTGGTCAATGATCGTGATTTGGGTTCCTCCATTTTCAGATGACAACTGGTATCTATCTTTGAAGTTCATCCCATTTGATTTGCATTCTGCTTCGAAGAATACTTGGGGCTCTTCTTTTGTAATCGTATAGGTTTCATTTAAAGTCATGATACCCAAATCAATTTTAATTTTGTATGTCTGCTCCGAAAGTTTTTCAACGGATTGTATACTCGAATTGTAATGGATTTGGTTTTCCATTTTGCGAAGATACTCGTAAACAAACGGAGAAGGTAGGTCGATAAATGCGTTAACGGAAGTTTCAAACATCTATTTCTTAGACTGCTCGATCCATTGTTTCCATACATCTGGCACATAACCAACTGTTGCTTTTTTCCCATCGCGGACGACCGGTGTTTTAAACAAAAGAGGGTTTTCCAAAAGTGCTTCTTCTTTATTATAAAGCATATACTTTAGATTTTTGTCTTCGTAAACCTTCGAAGATGTATCAATCAGATCATCCAATGATACGGAGCCCAAAATAGATTTCAGTTCGCCTTTGGACATCTCCTTTTCCTGGAGATTGATAAACTGAAATGGAATGCGACGTTCTTGAAAATAGAGCTGGGCCTTTTTGCTATCTTTACACTTTTTTGTGCCAAAAATTTGAAGGTTCATCCAAAGATTGATTTTCTAAATTCGTCCAGTAGGGATTCAGATCCACTGAGCATAAGTTCAATTTGGTCTTTGTCGAGGTCATACATAACGTGAGCCTCTAAGTATTGAGTGAACTCATCAGCAGTCAATTTTTTGGCATCAAAGTTTTCTTTTAAAAAATTGTACCATGCGGCAAGAATAACTTTTTGGTGGGCTAGTTCCTTAATACCAATGGTGATGATTTTAGTCGATTTCATGAGAACCTACTCCAGGATGATAAGTCCATTCAACGAGTGTCAATCTAAAAACCTTTTGAACACCGAAAAATACAATGTCCATGCACCCGTATTCATATCCAAACGACGGAACGATTGTGCACTGCTCACATTCAGATCGATAATCCTTGTATCATCAAAAACCCCAACCCTTCCATCACTTCGAATGTAAAAACTCGAGCTTTCTCCGTTATAATTTCCACTAAACTTATCAATTGCAGTATGATGGTATGCTATTCCCAACTGTAAAAATGTATTGTCCGTCAATCTTCTGTTAATCGCCGTTTCCGCACGGTATGCAATACCACTTCCTCGTAAAATTCCTCTTTGTCGGAAAAACTGTGTATTGGGTGGTGGTTCTCCAATACTATAACCCCTGATGCTCCAATCTGCGGATGTAAAACCGAGTCCAAGACCTGCCTCCCATTCAAAATTTCGGCTAAGAGGATAGTTAAAATAATACATCCCAAGTACGTGGTAAGAATAAATTGTGGAATCCAATCTCGTGAAATAAAAATCACTAGTAACTTCTGTTAAATTTAGTTTTTGCCAATCGTTTCTACCGATCGTAAATCCAAACTTGGAGTGAGAATCTAAAATCCATCTTATAAAAAGGTCATAGGTTTGGATTGACTTTCCACCTCTAATA
Source organism: Leptospira sp. (assembly GCA_027533185.1). GTDB lineage: Bacteria > Spirochaetota > Leptospiria > Leptospirales > Leptospiraceae > Leptospira_A. Next base: position 5,539 of record JAPZTS010000047.1, read on the forward strand.
TTCAAATCGGAAACAATTGTCGGGCTAAAGGTAGATGAAAACTGGTTTAGGTCGCTGTCAAATCTTCCCGGGATCCTCTCTCCGAAACCGGATCGGAAGCCCAGTTCTAAACCTGAAGATTCAGATTGGAGATTTACAAGTGGGAAAAGGGCGAGTAGCAGGGGAAAAAGGAGTCCAATACATCTTGACATAACTGTTTATTCCAATTTCGTGAATAAGAACCTATATGGAAACACTCTTTCAAAGCGAATCAAAGTTTAACCTTCTTCTTGGTGCGGATATACTCAGTCCTTATTTTTATTTAATTTTGGTATCGGCCGTTTATTTGACAATCCAACTCGGATTCCCCCAGATTCGATTTCTGTTCTTAGGTCTGAAAATTCTCACGGGGAATATGGACTTTAAAGGCTCGAAGGGTCAACTTGTCCATTCGCAGGCTTTTTTTGCAGGAATTGGCTCCTCTCTTCTAACCGGTTCTGTTTTGGGAACAGCACTTGCAATTGCATACGGTGGGATCGGTGTTATCTTTTGGATTTGGGTGGTTTCTCTTCTTGTGATGCCTATCCGCTTTGTTTCATCTACTCTTGCGGTAAAATTTCGAAACAAACTGCCGAGCGGTCGTTATCTTTCTGGCCCTATGTATTCGATTGAGAAATCTCTTCGCGCCAAGTGGCTCGCAATTGCCTTTTCTCTTACGAGTATATTTACTGTTCTGATATTCGGTGGGATATTTCCTTTTATCGGGCTGAGCTTTATCACCAAAGAAGGTTTGGGGCTTTCTGGCATGAGTGGTCCAATCACGATCGCCGTTGTACTTATGTTTGTCGTTGTGGGTGGAATCCGTCGCGTGGGCGCAACGGCTTCGATCATAGCCCCTCTTGGTATCTTGCTGTTTCTATTTTCCTATTTTTCTATTTTTGGGCAAGGTCTCGTATCATTTTTTGCCTTCCTAACGGATGTTTGTAAGGAAGCGTTTAGCATAAAAGCCATGGAAGGTGGAGGGGCTTTTGGAATCCTTAGAACACTTTCGGTATCTCTCAGTGTCTTTTTTCTTTCTACTGAAACTGCCGTAGGAAAATCTTCGGGGATTGCCGGAGTCGTTCGTACGGATTATGCCGCCAAACAAGGTTTAGTGAGTATGCTTGCATCCTTTTTTGAAGGGATCATTATGGCAACTCTGATAGGGTTTGCACTCTATTCTTATGGAGCTGTCACACTTACAACAATTTTAGAGTTTCCTACGAGGATCATAACAGACACAAATCAGATTTCAGTTTTTCTATTTTTGGGCTCTTTTCTCTGTTTTGGGCTACTCAGTCTTGCGGGTTGGTTTTATTCTGGGGAACAAAACGCCTTCTATCTATTTGGTGAAAAATTTTCTAATTTTTTCCGAATTCTCTTTTTTGGAAGTTTGTTGGTATTTGCCTTCTTTTACGTAAGATATGGAATAGATGTTCTAACGTATGTTATGAAGATAGGGTATACCTTAGCCGTTATTACATCAGTTCCTCTTTTGATTGCAATTCTGATGCTTGGAAAATCAGCCAAATTGGAATTGAATAAGTATCTGAATGAATCTGGCGTTCGCTATGAAATATTCAAAGATATCTATCTTCTTTTTTTAACTCTATTGCCCAAAAATCTCATCTCTAAATTGTTTGGAATCTTTTCGATGATGAAACTTCCGCGTTTTATGATGATTCCGATTTTAAAGGCCTTTGCAAAAGCCTATAAAATCAATTTGGACGAAGCAGAGCTCGAAATTAAAGAATATGCCTCACTCAACCAGTTCTTCACCCGAGCTCTCCGGGCAGAAGCCAGGATTATCGATTCTGCAGCCAACGCAATTGTTTCGCCGACAGACTCTCGGATTACAAGTTTTGGAGACATCAACCAGTCTACAATCATTCAGGCAAAGGGAATCGATTATTCCGTAAAGGAATTGTTAGGCTCTGAAAAATTTTATCCTAGTTTTACAAATGGAAAATACATAACCTTTTATCTATCTCCGCAAGACTACCACCGAATCCACAGTCCTTTTGCAGGTCAAATCTTAGGATATTATTATGAACCTGGAAAGTTATTTCCAGTGAATGATCTAGCTGTTCTGAATATACGTGGTCTATTCCCAAAAAATGAAAGACTCATTACATTCCTTCAGACGGAGTATGGTAAGGTTGCAGTGATTAAAGTTGGGGCGTCTAACGTAGGTAAAATCCGAGTCACGTATGACAACAAAATTGTTACGAACAACTGGATCCGTTTTGCTAAGGAGCACCATTACAAAGATGTATCGATAATGATCGATAAGGGATCTGAGCTTGGGCGTTTTGAAATGGGTTCCACTGTAATTTTGGTTTTTGAAAGTGATACCGTAGACCTCGGGCCTTTGAAGAAAGATGAAAAAATCCAGTATGGAACAGTAGTCGGTAGTTTCAGGAAAAAAATCACAAAACTCCCTGTGAAGGTTTAAGAATGTCGCTCTCTCAGCTAGCTACAATGCCCAAAGAAATTCATTTTGATGACCAAAACCTAACAGTCCTTTGGAAGGATGGTTTTTTGTCAAAATTTGACCTTTTGGACCTCCGGAAAAAATGCCCATGTGCCACTTGCCGTGGTGGGCACGGTGGAAAGGTGGGCGCGGCCACGGGGAATATTACCTCCATCCGCTTACTTTCTTGGACAAAAGTGGGCCGCTATGCGATTTCCATTGTGTGGAGCGACTACCACAACACAGGAATTTACTCTTATGACAACTTACGCGCCTATTCGGAGGGATTGGAGTCGGCTTTTGACTGATTTCTTCTACTTTTTGTCAAACTAGAAAAAAACTAGGTGACAAAAAAAATCAGATTATGTCTCATTATCCTAAGTTTTTCCGGAGAAATAGGGTATGGGTGAAGGTTCGCTCTCACAAGACGAAATAGATGCACTTTTGCAGGGTGCCGATGATACATTCGATCTATCTTCCCTCAGTGGCCAAGCAAGTTCGGCCTCGGACACTCTATCTCCTATTGATCGTGATATTATTTCTGATGTAATCGGCTCGGCATTTCAGGTTGCCGGGAACACTCTCGGAACAATTTTAGCAAAAAACACACGTTTTATGAACCCGGCGACGGAATCTGGTAGTTCCTCTGATATTCAAAAAGAATTAGGAACAAAAACTGTAAGTTTATTTTCGAACATTAGCGGTAGTTTGGCGGGAAAAGTCTGCCTTATTATGGCACAAGAAAATGCTGCAAAAATCGCTGGCGTGATGATGGGTGGAATGGCGCCTCCTGGGCAACTCGACAACGCTCAGCTTCAGACATTGAAAGATTCTCTTTCTCCGATTATCGGAACAATCACTGCTCAAATCGGAATGAAATTGGGTGGAGCTATGTCTGGTAGCCCCGCAGAAATTGCATTGGTTAACTCAGGACGCGATTTACAGCTTCCTGATGATGGGACTCTCGTAAAGACTTCTCTCAGTTTGAATATCGATGGTGTGGGATCATTTAAGGTATATTATGTGATTGGCCTTACTATGGCATCGTCCATACTAGATATCCAAAAAGGTGGCGGGCAGAAGACACAACAACAGTCAGGTGGTATGAATGTTGCCACTGGCGGGAATATGGGGATGGGAGGCGGACCTTCCTCCGTTGGAATCAAAGGCGTAAATTTCCCAAGTCTTGCAAATGCTGGAGCAGGTCCGGGTCAAACAAATCTCAATTTACTAATGGATGTACAGATGGCGCTCACGGTTGAGCTCGGTCGAACAAAAATGTACATTAAAGATATTTTAGGATTGGGTGAAGGTTCCATCATTGAGTTGGATAAGTTGGCGGGTGAACCCGTGGATCTTCTTGTCAATGGGAAACTCATTGCCAAGGGTGAAGTTGTTGTCATCGATGAAAACTTTGGTGTTCGTGTAACTGATATTGTAAGTCCTACGGATCGACTGAAAGGCGAAAAATGATTCAATCAGAGAAGTTCACTCAAAAAACAGACGGGAAACGTATGTACTTTTTTTATTTAGTACTTTTCTTCGTAACCACCTCTCTTTTTTCGCAGGCAACGAATACCAAGGAATTGGATCAAATTCTGAGAAACGAATTGGGTCAAACTAGCAACAAACAGGTAACCGAAACCGAATCTCGTGTTGAGAAAAAAATACCTTCTGAAAATTCGGAGTCCACGTTAAAAAATTCGGATTCATCCAGCCTTGATTCTGAAGTGAATCCGATCAAAGAAAGATATATAGAGACAAACGAGGACAGTCCCTCAGCCACGTGGGTGCTACTCAAGATACTTTTTGTACTCTGTATTCTAGTAGGAGCTGGTTACTACTTAGTTTTGCAAATGCAAAAAACAAAATCAGCACGATACCCTGTTAAAGGGTTTATGAAGGTTTTGTCCCACCTTCCTCTTTCCCAATCACAAAGTCTCCAAGTTGTGGAAGTGGGTGGAAAACTTTTAGTACTCGGGGTTGCGGACGGGTCAATAAACCTCGTTTCTGAAATTACATCTCCAGAAGAAAAAGCAAATATTCTAAAACAAAAAGATGAAGCGGATCCGTATGTTCCTAATTTTTTAGAAACACTTATGGAAAGTTTACAATCAAAAGCACAACGCAAGATTCGAATTAACAAAAATTCGCTCGAACGGAATGATGATCCTATCGGTTTTGATATCCACTCAAAGGCAAAAGAAGGTCTAGAAAGATTGAGAAAACACAGAGAGATGTTAGAGGGCGGAGGTGCTAGCTGATGTCTGAATGTGTTAATCAAACGGCTCAAAGAAAAAACAAAGTCAAAAAACCATTTCTAATCTTAGTCAGTTTTGTTTTGATCGCTTTGTGTTTTTTTGGGGTGGGTTCCGAAGTTTTTGCGCAGGACAAAGGCACAAGAATCCCCATTCCGAATCTTTCGTTTAATGTGAATGAGGCAAAGTCCCCGAAAGATACCAGTCTTTCGCTTATGATTTTATTCTTAGTTACCATTCTTTCTTTAGCTCCAGCAATTGTAATGAGTGTTACCTCTTTTACTAAAATTGTAATCGTCCTAGATTTTGTTAGGCGCGCCCTTTCCCTGCAAAACCTGCCACCAAACCAGGTAATGATGGGTCTTGCACTTTTTATCACGTTCTTTATTATGGCACCAACCATTGGTAAGGTAAACGATGATGCATTACAGCCTTATTTGAATGGTAAAATTGATCAATCTGCCTTTTTTGAAGGATCTATGAAGCATTTGCGTGATTTCATGATTCGCCAGCTTGGAAAAGAAGGAACCAAGGATGTGGCTCTTTTTTTGAAGATAGGAAAAGTTCAAAATGTAAAATCTTTTGAAGATGTGCCATCTTATGTCTTGGTTCCAGCATTTATGTTATCTGAGATTAAAAAGGCGTTTATTATTGGAATCTATATCTTTATCCCATTTATTGTTATCGATTTGATTGTAGCATCCGCACTACTTGCGATGGGTTTTATGATGTTACCACCTGTCATGATTTCGCTACCACTAAAGTTAATTTTATTCATCCTGATTGATGGATGGAACTTACTCGTACTCGAATTAGTGAGGAGCTATAAATGACAGAAGTCGATGTGGTGAATCTTATACGAGAAGCATTCATTGTTACATTAAAAATCTCAAGTCCCATTCTAATTACCGCTTTGGTGGTGGGTTTGATCGTTGGTATTTTACAGACAACTACGTCAATCCAAGAACCGACAATCGCATTTGTTCCAAAGTTAGTTTCTATATTTGCCGTGATCGTTTTTTTTTCCGCTTGGATGGTTCGTGTGATAACTGATTACACGCGTGAGATTTTTTTTATGATAGAAAAGATATGATATGGAACCATTCATTTTACACTTTCAATCTTTCCTTTTCGTTCTCTTTCGCATTTTAGGACTTTTTTTAGTCGCGCCTTTCTTTTCTTCAGACTCTATCAATTTTTCTCTTAGGATGATCTTTGCCTTTTTAGTGTCTTTGATTTGTTACCCTGTTGTAGCCGGATTTATGCCACAAGTACCGCCACACATGGTAAACTTTGGAATTCTGGTCATTAGCGAAATGTTAGTTGGAGTATTTATTGGATTTATCGTTTCGGTCGTTTTCTCTGCATTTCAAATGGCGGGTGAATTTTTTAATAACCAAATTGGCTTTGGTTATACAGAAATCTTAGACCCAGTTACTCAAAACTCACTTCCTGCAATTGGTACCATCAAAAACCTCATGGCGACCGCACTCTTTTTAGTTATTGGAGCACATAGATTTCTTATCGAAACACTTGCTTATTCATTTCAAAAGATTCAGATTTTATCTTTCTCAAACAAAGTAAATACTGGTATGTACAAACTTTTACAAGAGTCGATAGGTGCGATGTTTGTTGTGGCATTTAAAATTGCACTCCCAGTTATGGGAATACTTTTTCTTGTAAGTTTAGCTGAAGGTTTGATGGGCAAAGCAGCCCAACAAATGAATGTTATGTCTTTGTCTTTCCCTTTAAAGGTTTTTATTGGAACTTTGACCTTGATTGCTACCCTTACTTTTATAAGCTCACAAATGATTCAGGGTATACAGATTTCAATGGATAAGGCAAATCTCCTGATCCGGGAGTGGCCCACGCCATGATCTTAGTCAATTATGACATAGACCTTCAGCTTTTTGCTGCTGCAGACGAGGGTAGGACTGAACCACCCAGCGAGCGTCGTAGGCGTGAGGAAAAGGAAAAAGGAAATGTTCCCAAGTCGAATGAAGTATCATCGACTTTAGTTCTTTTGGGTGGAACGGTCGTATTTTATTTATTAGGTGATACTTTTGTCAAAAACTCTGCCATCTTTATTCGCAAATACCTTTCTATGGGAACAACGGTTGAGCGGTTTGGCGCAGAAGAATTTCGAGTAGTGCTATCGGGTGTGTCTAGAGATTTTTTTAACCTTCTTTGGCCTGTATTGGCCATTACTATGATTTTTGCGATCGTCGGTAATGTCGTTCAAGTAGGATTTATGTTCACTCCTCGTGCTCTATCGTTCCGTTTTGATCGAATCAGTCCCAATTTTAAGAGAATTTTGCCCAATCGCCAAACAATGTTTAATTTAGTTAAGTCACTTGCTAAAGTGATCTTGATTGGGTTTATCAGTTATATCTTAATTACCGGAGATTTTTTGAAGGTCCTTTTAACAGGCAATATGGGGATGATGGAGGCAATCGGTCTCATCACTTACTCTGGATTTAAGATCATGATGGCAGTTGGGTTGGTTTTATTGGCAATTGCAGTATCCGATTTTTATTTTCAAAAATCTGAATTTGAAGAATCACTCAAACAAACTCCTTCTGAAGCCAAACGAGAAATGAAAGAAGACTCTGGAGATCCTATCCTTAAAAACAGAAGGATGCAGCTTGCACGTGAGATGATGCAAGGGAATATGCTGAAAGAAGTTCCCAAAGCTGACGTGGTAATTACCAATCCAACTCACTATTCGGTCGCCTTACTTTATGAAGTTGGAAGAGACGCAGCTCCAAGAGTCATAGCAAAAGGCGAGAATCGAATCGCTCTAGAGATTCGACGTATTGCTCGCGAAAATGATGTTCCAATCGTTGAAAGCCCGAAACAAGCACGTTTATTATATGCAGAAGTTGATGTTGGTAAAGAAATTCCAAAAGAGTTTTTTGAGGCAATTGTTGCGATTCTCATTACACTCGAAAAATTCAAAAGAAAAGTAGGGATCGGTTAATCTATGAATTTTAAAGATCTTTTGAAACAATCTGACCTAATTCTAGGTATCGGGGTACTTGTTATCTTAGGGATGTTAATAGTCCCCTTACCAGGATTTGTTTTAGATTTACTAATTGTTGTAAGTATAGGGCTTGGACTTCTTATTTTGATGACTGCTTTGTCAGTTACAGAGCCAAGTGAATTTTCTATTTTTCCTAGTTTACTGTTGATAACGACACTGTTTCGACTTGCCTTAAACGTATCTACGACTAGGCAGATTCTTTCAAAAGGGCCTGCCATGAATTCAAGTGTGATTGAGGCATTTGGAACCTTTGTAGTAGGTGGGGAATCAGGACTTGGAAAGTATGTTGTTGGATTAATCATCTTTATCATTCTAACGATTGTTCAGGTTGTCGTAATCACAAAAGGTGCGACTAGGATCTCGGAAGTTGCAGCTAGATTTACGTTAGATGGATTGCCACAAAAGCAAATGTCCATTGATATGGAGTTGAATAGTGGTGCCATCACGGAAGCGGAAGCGAAAGTGAAACGTAAGAAAGTGCAAAGAGAAGTAGACTTTTACGGGGCTATGGATGGAGCCTCTAAGTTTGTTCAAGGAGATGTAAGGGCTGGTCTTATTATTACGGCAATCAATCTGATCGGAGGTATTCTGATCGGATCTACAATTCGTGGTGAGTCCTTTCTCGCATCTATCGAAACTTACGGGAAATTTACAATTGGGGATGGTCTTGTATCTCAGATTCCTGGACTATTGAGCACTACTGCAACAGGTATCATTGTTACACGGTCAAGTTCCGAACAAAAGTTAACTATGGAAATTAAAGGTCAGTTGTTTGGAAATGCCAAAACTCTCTACGTGGTAGCAGGGGCATTGGGACTTGCTTCTCTAATTCCCGGCCTACCATTTTTTTCTTTGGTTTTTCTAGGTGGTGCAGTCGGATATCTAGGTTATTCAATTGAACAAGTCGCAAAAGAAGAAATTAAAAAAATTGAAACAGTTTCGCAGGAAAAGACTCTAGAACGAAAACCAGAAAATTATATCAAAGAGATAACTGTCGAAGCCATACAGGTTGAACTTGGTCGTGATTTACTTCCGTTAGTTGACTCTTCTTCTGGCGGACATCTTTTAGAACAGATTGCAAATACAAGGAAAAAATTTGCTATCGACTTTGGGTTAGTAATTCCTGCCATCCGGATCATTGATAATTTGGAGATTCCCGCGGATAATTATATTATTCGAATAAATGGAGTTGTCATTGGTCAAGCAGTGGTGAAGGCGGATCGACTCATGGCCATGAACAATAGCTCGAGAGCCCTGGATGCGATAAAAGGTGATCCTTTTGTCGAGCCGGCTTTCGGTTTAAAGGCAACTTGGATTGATCCTAATGATAAAATCGAGGTAGAGAACAAAGGATACTCCGTAGTTGACCCTTCCACCGTTATCATTACTCATCTAAAAGAGCTGATATCAAATTATGCATCCCAGCTACTCGGAAGAGAAGAAGTAAAGGCTTTACTGGAACATTTGAGACAGACTCACCCAACACTGGTTGGTGAACTAGACTATGACAAACAAGGTAGACTCGGAATCATACAACAAACTTTACAGAACCTACTAGCAGAAGGTTTGTCGATCAAAAATCTTCCTAAAATCATGGAAGCGATTGCGAATAACCTTCCTAAGACGATGGATCCATTCATTCTATCTGAGTCCGTTCGGCAAGCACTTTCTAGACAGATTGTGAATGACTATCTTTCGCCTGATGGAAAACTCCATGTTGTCATGATCGATCCAAGAATTATAGATCGATTGAACAAAAGTTTGATGCAAGATGACCAAGAGGGAAGAATATTAATATTGCCTCATGAATTGCGTGTTCGAATTATGGAGGCGGTTTATACTGAGCACCAAAAGGCATTAGAAGAGAACCGATTTTTGATCTTTGTCATTTCAAGATACTTACGTCAGCCGTTTGCATTCTTTTTGACAAAGGAGCTCCCTTCTCGAAACTTTGCAGTAATTGCCTCTGAGGAGATCCAAAGAGGCGTCGCAACAGAGATTTCTTCGGTCCTCAGTTTACCGACAAGGGAAGAGCAACCACAAGAAGCGTAAAGGAGAAGCACTATGGAAAAAGTCCCATCCTACAGGGTTTCTGTAGCTCCTATGATGGATTGGACGGATCGCCATTTTCGTTTTTTTATTCGACTAATTACTAAGAAGGCATTGTTGTACACGGAGATGGTTACAACAGGAGCCATCTTAAAGAGTAAATCCAACCACCGCTACCTGCAGTTTTCTTTCGAAGAACTACCCTTAAGCCTTCAGTTAGGTGGTGATTCACCAAAGGAGCTTGCAGAGTGTGCTAAAATTGGTGAAGAGTATGGTTACTCCGAAATAAACTTGAATATAGGTTGTCCTTCAGAGCGTGTTCAGAGTGGAAGTTTTGGCGCATGTTTGATGAAGGAACCAGACTTAGTAGCGGAAATGGTTGCCTCTTGTAAGGCAAAAGTAAAAATCCCTGTTACCGTCAAACATCGAATTGGCGTCAATGGCAAAGAAAGTTATGAGGATTTATTCAATTTTGTAAATTCTATCTATAAGGCGGGTGTTGATGGTATCGCAGTTCATGCACGAATTGCGATTTTAGAGGGTCTGTCTCCCAAGGAGAATCGAACGGTCCCTCCCATCCGATACAATGACGTTTACCGATTAAAAACCGATTTTCCAAATCTACCGATATCCATTAACGGGCAAATTAAGTCCATTAACGAAATGAAAGAACATCTTCAGTTTGTAGATGGCGTAATGATTGGTAGGGCAGCTTACGAAAATCCCTTTCTTTTTCAAACAGTGGATTTTAATTTTTTTGGCGAAAACGAACAGTCTGTTACACGAGAGGAGGTTTTAGAAAAACTCCAACCTTACTATGAAAAAGAATTAAGTTTGGGAACCAAACCCCACCACATTCTCCGACATTGTTTTGGGTTGTATCATGGAGCAAATGGCGCAGGTCAATACCGTAAATTTTTAACTTCAACGATGTTTGACTTAAATAAGTCTCATACGATACTAAAAGATTTTTTAAAAATAGCAACCAATCCAATTCCATTTTGATATGTCAAGTCAAATCTTTTGGTTCAATTGGGAGTAATTAACTCGCGTTAGACTATTTTGCCATCGAATTAGGCGTTATTTTATTCGATTTTGATAAATATGCTTCATTTTTACTCCGAATTTCGTTCAAAAATGCTTTAAAATCAAATTTGTTGACAGGGCAGTTTCGCTTTCCAGCCTGGATAAATTGAGGGGGAATACCATGGCCAAACCACTCACGGTTCAAAGTGATAAAACAATGCTTTTAGAGGTCGACAATCCAGAGTTTGAGGCTTGTCGCGATTTGGTATCGAAGTTTGCGGAATTGGAAAAAAGCCCTGAATATATGCATACCTACCGCATTTCTCCACTCTCTTTGTGGAATGCTGCTTCGATCAAGATGACGGCAGACGAAATCGTCGAAGGATTAACCAATTTTGCGAGATACTCAGTTCCTAAAAACGTAATTAATGAGATCAAAGAGCAGATTTCCAGATATGGCAAAGTGAAGCTCGTTAAAGAAGAAACGGGCGAACTTTATATTATTTCCAACGAAAAAGGATTTATTACTGAAATTGCAAATAATCGCGCCGTACAGCCGTTTGTTGATGGTATGGAAGGTGATAAAATTCGAATCAAAAAAGAATACCGCGGTCATATCAAACAGGCTCTCATTAAAATCGGTTTTCCAGTTGAAGACCTTGCGGGATATGATGAAGGAAACAAATATCCGTTCAATCTCCGACCAACGACCAAAGGCGGAATCAAATTTGGAATGCGAGACTACCAGCGCGCTTCCGTGGAAGCTTTCCATGCTGGCGGAAGAAATGAAGGTGGATCAGGGGTAGTCGTTCTTCCTTGCGGTGCCGGTAAAACAATCGTGGGTATGGGTGTGATGCAAATCGTTGGGGCCGAAACTCTAATCCTAGTTACAAATACCCTTTCGATCAGACAATGGAGAAACGAAATATTAGATAAGACAGATATTCCAGAATCTGATATTGGTGAATACTCTGGAGAAATGAAAGAGATCAAGCCAATCACCATTGCTACTTATAATATTTTAACTCATAGAAAAAAAAAGGGCGGTGATTTTACGCATTTTCATATCTTCAGCGCAAACAATTGGGGATTGATTGTCTATGATGAGGTGCATTTATTGCCAGCTCCCGTGTTTAGAATGACGTCCGAACTTCAGGCAAAACGTAGGTTAGGTCTTACCGCAACTTTAGTCCGTGAAGATGGTTTGGAAGAGGATGTATTTTCTTTGATTGGTCCTAAAAAATACGACGTACCTTGGAAAGAACTCGAAGCTAAGTCTTGGATTGCTGAAGCAAATTGTGTTGAAATCCGAGTGCCAATGGAAGATGATTTGCGAATGCGATATTCGGTAGCTGATGACCGTGAAAAGTTTAGATTAGCTTCTGAAAACCCTGAAAAGTTGAGAGCGATCGATTATATTTTGAAAAAACATTCCACTAACAATATTCTGGTGATTGGACAGTACATCAACCAATTGGAAGAAATTTCTCAAACATTTAAAATTCCATTGATTACTGGAAAGACTCCCCTTCCAGAAAGACAGGAATTGTACCAAGCCTTTCGATCCGGACAGATCAAACAGTTGGTCGTATCAAAAGTTGCAAACTTTTCTATCGATTTACCAGATGCTAATATTGCTATTCAGGTTTCGGGAACTTTTGGATCCAGACAAGAAGAGGCACAGCGCCTTGGGCGAATCCTTCGTCCAAAATCGCAAGACAATACTGCTATCTTTTATTCGTTAATTTCAAGAGATACGAACGAAGAACGATTTGGACAAAATCGACAATTGTTTTTAACAGAACAAGGTTATGAATACGAAATCTATACCTTAGACCAATTCAAAGAATCGATCAACCAAGTAGAAGCAGTTACAAAATAGAGGAAAAAATGAAACTTGTTGCGAAACGACTCGATGTAGTTGAGCCATCTCCTACACTTGCAATCACTGCGAAAGCAAACCAACTGAAGGCAAGTGGTTTGGATGTTGTTGGCTTTGGAGCCGGTGAACCTGACTTTGATACTCCTTCACATATCAAAGAAGCTGCCAAAAAAGCAATGGATGCTGGCAAAACAAAGTATACACCGGTTAGTGGAACGCCTAGCCTTAAGGAAGCCATCATCCAAAAATTCCAAAAGGAAAATGGTTTGAAGTATGAAAAAAATCAAATCATTGTTGGCACTGGGGGAAAACAAGTAATCTATAATTTCTTTCTTGCAACGTTAAACCCTGGAGACGAGGTGATTATACCTGCGCCGTATTGGGTAAGTTATGCGGACATTGTAAGGCTCGCGGAAGGAACACCAGTTATTATTGAGACAAATATCAAAAACGGTTTTAAAATCACTCCGCAAGAGCTCAAGTCGGCAATTACAAAGAAAACAAAGGTTTTCATCTTCAATTCTCCTTCGAACCCAACTGGAGCGGCTTACACTCGTAAGGATGTTGAGGCATTAGTTTCAATATTGGAGAATGAGGATATTATAACAGTATCAGATGATATCTATGAAAAGATAATATATGATAATTTGGAATTTGTAAATCCTGCAATGATTTCCGAAAAGATGAAAGAAAAAACATTTATCGTGAATGGAGTCTCAAAGGCATATTCCATGACAGGGTGGAGGATCGGTTACGGTGCTGGCCATCCAGAAATCGTAAAAAACATGGATACGATGCAGGGTCAATCAACAAGTAATGCCTCGTCTATTTCTCAAGCAGCTGCAGAGGCTGCTCTAACAGGAGACCAAAAGCCCGTGGCCGATATGTTAAAGGCCTTTGATGAACGTAGAAAATTAATCGTTGGTTTATTGCGAGAGATTCCAGGTATAGAGTGTAGAATGCCTGAAGGTGCTTTTTATGCATTCCCATATCTAACCGATATTTATAAATTGCCAGGTTTCCAAAAGTTGGCACAAGAGAAACAAGAGACTTCGAAATCAAAACTCTTTTGTGACGTGCTTCTTGAAAAGTACAACGTTGCTTGTGTACCCGGGATTGCATTCGGAGATGACCAGGCGATTCGATTGTCTTATGCTCTGGGCGAGGCAGATATTAAAAAAGGTGTCGCTCGCATCAAGCAGATGGTTGAGGATCTAAGCAAGTAAGATATGAAGCTTTTCTATAGTACATTGGTATTATGGATTAGCATTCTAATTTTTTCTTCAGAACTTTTGACTCAGAATCTAAAACAAGTCCGTACAGCTCCAAAACCTTCAGATATACTGAAAAATGATCGCACAAAGGCCATTGTCATACCTGAGTTTGGGTTAAAACTTCATCTTTTTGCCGACCGTAATAGTGATGTTTTGCGAAAGTTGAATTTTGGCGAAAGGGTTCGATTTGATGAAAATTCACTGGAAGCTCCAAATCCCGATTGGATTCCTGTTATTTTACAGGACGGATTGTCCGGTTTTGTATTAAGAAAGTATTTGATTTTTGTTCCAAAAAATAAATTTCTACAAACACTCGTTTTTGAATCCGAAAAAAAACTGAATTCCAAATCCTTTGATTATAAACAAAAGATGGACATAACGGATGTTTTGTTCTCCTCTTCGGCTACTGGCGAATTTACAGGTGATGATTTTATTTATCTTCGAGCTAAGGCTGGTTTTGCGCTAAAAAAAACTCTTGAGCAGATAAATGAGCTCAGTCTGAAACCAGATGATAATGAAGAACTACTTGGTTTTTTGAAACGCCATCAAACAAAGCTATTGTTTGATTACGGATCGGGAAAGTATTATATGGATTCGAATTATTTTTGGAAACTCATTGAGTCGTATCCAAAAACTAAATATTCAGACTATGCTGGTTATTTAGCAATTGAGTCTCTACCAATCTTTGAGTGTAAATCGGATCTCAAATGTCGATTGGAAGAGTTGAGAAAGGGCAAAATGAGATATATCTATCTTTTCCCGACAGGTAATTATGTAAAAATATATTTGAAGGATATACTCAATGCACTATCATCGATCACAAAAGACCAAGATTCAATAGCCTGTTATCCGCCCGTACCGGACTCCATTCGCTCTGAAATCAATATAATGTTTCGATATATTGGCGAATATGGTTCCAATGAAAGGAAGGCAATTTTACCACACCTCAATATACTAAAATCGGAATGTCTGAAATAGACTCGACCAAAAATGAATTTTCATAACATACTTTCTAAATGGTTAAACTAGCTTATAAGTTTTATCAAAAATCCGAAGTATTAGATGGTCATAAGGATTCGAATTCGGAAACTAAAAATTCTGAAATTCAATTTATCATTTTACACGGCCTCTTCGGTTCTTCAAAAAATTGGGTCACTATATCAAAGTTTTTAACAAATTATGGCAATGTGTATTCTTTAGACTTACGAAATCATGGTGATTCACCACATACAGATTTGCACTCCATAGAGTCGATGGCATATGATCTAGATGCGTTTATTGAAGATCATAATTTAAAAAATGTGATTCTACTGGGACATTCCATGGGTGGTTTGGTTTCCATGTACTTTGATTTAACTCGAAAAGGAAGATTGAAACATCTAATCATTCAGGATATTGCGCCAAGAGATTACCCATTTATTTACGAGAATGAAATTGCATCGATGTCCTTTCCCTTGGATTCTTTTAAATCTCGGCAAGAGATTGATCGGAAGATGCAGGAGTATGTACCGGATGCTTTTATTCGGCAATTTTTACAAATGAACTTAGATCGAACAGAAGAGGGAATCTACAAATGGAAATTAAATGTGCAATTGATTGGAAAGGGAAGACAACTCTTTGAGAATTTGTTTTTAGATTTAGAACCTTCTTCCACAAAAACAACTTTTTTAATTGGTGGAAGTTCTGAATACATTAAGGAAACCGATTATCAATTGATTCGCAATTTGTTTAATGACCATCAAATCTACGTGATCGAGGGTGGGGGGCATTATATCCACTTTACTCACCAAAACAAATACATCGAGTTACTAGAGTCCATACTCGCTATGATCGTTTAAATAATGTGGAGAATTTTTATATTTTGAAAGCTAAAATTATTGCATCAGTTACTCTTTTTTTACTTCTTATAGATTGTTCTGAGAGTCCTAAACAACCTAACCGTGATTTTTTTGAATCTCATGCTGCGAAGACACTGAGTATATCCATGGATACATCATCCCTCAATGGCAAAAAAAAATGGGTTGGTTCTGGATTTTTAATCTCAGAGGATGGACTCGCTTTAACATGTCTACATGTTATTGCAGATACTAAACCTTTTGTGGTTAGGGTAGGTGGAGAAGGGAAACGTTTTTTTGCTAAATTGATTGCGGAAGACAGAGACAAAGATTTGGCACTAATTAAATTGGACGCGAAAGAATCCTTCTCATACTTTCCCTTAAGATTGAATCAATCCGTTGATCGTGGAGATATCTATTTCACTATTTCAAGCCCCTATGGTCTGGAAGATAGTCTATCCACGGGAATTGTATCAGATCCTATTCGTATTGAAATTGATTACAATGTATCAAATTTGAGTTATGTTCAGACGGGTTCTCCAATATTGGAGGGAAGCTCTGGAGCAGCTTTGATTAGTGAAAATGGTAGTCTTATCGGTATGGCTCAATTCCAATGGCGTAATCCAAATTGGAATCAGGCAGGTATAGGCTTCGCTTTGAGAACAATTCATTTGAAAGAGTTCGTAGGCTCTATTAAGAATACCAGTTTATCCACGGCAGATTTACAAGCCGGCATTGTTGAAATTCCTATAGTTACAGATCATTTAGTTCAAAAACTCAATTTGCCAACAAACAAAGGTTTGTTAGTGAGTTATGTGATAGAAAATAGCTCTGCAGATATTGCCGGGATAAAGCGATATGACTTTATTATAAGAGTAGAAAATCAAGTAGTCACTCAGGTTGATGATTTTGTCAAATCGATTTCAAATCTTAAAGTAAATGAGAAAGTATCCATCCATTTGATTCGAGATGGAAAAGAGAAAACGGTTGAGTTAGTTCGAAACAAAACTCAACCGTAGGTAACATTATTTAAAAAGTCAAAGTAAGCGTTTCCGTAAGGGTATCGCCGTTTATTTTTCCTGTGATTGATATCGTAACCGTACCCGTGTAGGAGCTGCCTGCAAAGGATAATGCAAAGTTAGAATCATAAACTAAACTTTCAATAGTCAAAGAAGGTGTAGTTGTAGTATCTTGGGTAATCACAAGACCCGTTGAGTTGCTTGTTGACTTTGACTTCAATGAAAATGAGCCAGACAAAGTGCCTGATACAAGAGATGATGATTCGAAGCTAAGCGGTCCATTCATCGTTACGGGTTTTGTAAATCTATCAAACCTGGAGTAGGCTGTTCGAAAGCCCTCACAAGTAGCCGAAGGTGTTCCGATCCCATTTCTTCGAATATCTTTGTAATATGCGAAAGCATCTGTGTATATTGAGCCAAAACCATTAAATTGTATATTAGCTTTATTTGTGATATCGTTTGAGTTCGAAGCGGAAACAGAATACTGGCCATTGGAAAACGTTGCTGTTCCTCTTTCGGCGAATTGAGTTGGTGATGTTGTTGCAAACTGATATGTTTCAATTGTGCATGGCTGTCCGCTAATTGTCAATGTGACTGGTTTTTTTACGAATTCTCTACCTTTCACGGTTCCTGAGTATGTATAATTGTTGCGACCACCAGAGGAGGTTGGGCCAGTCCAACCGGTTAAAGTTTTCTCATTTCTTCCTATTCTTGAAACTAAATTTGTTTGAATAAAATTTCCAATAAGCTCTTTCGCAAGAACTGGATCTTTTCCGTTCAAGTAAATTTCTGAAATTATTGCCATTAGTTGTTGGTCGATGCTTTTTTTCCCTTTCACATTCATAGCGAAGTTACTTGAATTGGACGGTGTAGTCACACTTGTTCCAATAGAACTCACCACATTCGCTGTCGCGCTCGCACGACCAAGAGGGGTATTTATGTTGGTTGTATCCGTTGGGTCCCCCTGTAGAAGATAAAGGGCAAGTAAGTTTGTGTTAGTGTCATCTTTTTTATCTTTACAAGTTAACGTCAATATAGCGATTAACATTACAAAGAAGGCGGAAGTTTTTTGCATTTTTGTTTTCATTCTAATCCTCGTTAGACTAATCTAACGCAGGAAAGGAAAAAAGCAAGACAGTTTACTGATTAAATT
This sequence comes from Leptospira sp., assembly GCA_027533185.1. GTDB lineage: Bacteria > Spirochaetota > Leptospiria > Leptospirales > Leptospiraceae > Leptospira_A. Next base: position 23,569 of record JAPZTS010000047.1, read on the forward strand.
GGAATATGTATAAAAAAAGTGCTATTTGCTCGATAACCAAATTGAATTCCACCTAATAAAATTATGACGGAGATTCAATTTATGCGCCACATTTTTTTTATTCTTCCAATAGAGATCGCAACATCCATGCAGTTTTTTCATGTATGTCCAATCTTTGAGTGAGTAAATCCAATGTTGCTTGGTCATTCCCTTTTTCTGCTGGCTCATAAGCAGCCCGCGCTGTACGAATTACAGCTTCATTCCCTTCGACCAAGTTTTTAATCATTTCTTTGGCTTTGGGAACTTCCTTGTCCTCAGGGATGCTGGAGTATCTTGCGAATTCAGAACCACTTACAGGTGCATAATATCCAAGTGATCTAATCCTCTCTGCGATTGGATCCACAGCATTCCAAAGTTCTGTATACTGTTCCATAAAAAGGATATGTAATGTTTGGAACATCGGTCCAGTTACGTTCCAATGGTAGCTATGTGTTTTTTGATACAAAGTGTACGTATCAGCTAATAATCTTTTTAAAGATTCTGAAATGGCACTTCTCTCTGCTTCAGGGATTCCTATATTAATTTTCATACTATCTCCTTTTAGACGAATCAGGTTTTGATTTGTTCTATCTTAATCTTGGCAATTCAGATTGAATTTGTGAAACTAAACTCTCGGCAACATAATCATATTCTGATGTTTTCAAGAGAATATCTTCTTTACTCCAAATCAAACTTAGTCCTAAAATATACTTTGTTAACATCAGAGCACTCCAGTCTGTTCCTGGTTTTTTCCGTCCATTGATAATCACTTGCCCAGATTCGATATGAACTACTTTTAGCGAGACTGTATCAATGAGATTTGGAATCAGCCTTCCTTTATCATCAAATTTCTTTAGAGCACTTCCCCTGCCAAAAACCAGAGCATCTACTCCGAGAATTTTTCCTAATCTAACTGCCGTTTGTGTGTCTATGATCCCAGTTTTGGAAAAACTTTGTTCGTTTACAACTTTAGACAATTGTTCTCGTTCGATCACTCGGATTGGAAGTCTTTTTGAGATATGTAAGGAAATTGCATCCGTAAATTCATCGCCCCATTTTGCATCTTCAATGTCAAAAAGGAGGACAGCAACTTTGGAGATTCCAATTTCGTTTTTATTGGAGTCCTGGTATTGGACAGACGCATCCACGGTTCGGCATTGAGCGAACTGGGAGAGGGTAAGAATAGAAAGTAAAATTAAGATTCGAGCCATTACGTATCCATTAAAATTTAATAGAATCCAATCTCTGCAATTCTTTTTCTGAATAATTAAGTTTCCAAGTAAAATTAGGCTTTTCGAGTTTGGATTCTCCTTCCAAAATTTGATTATGTCTTCAAAATCTAAGTTCGTTTTAACGATCTTTCTAATTCTTATTACTTTATTGTTAGGTGCTGGTTACTACTTCTCAACTGAGATTATCAGCTTTCGAAAGAGGACCATAGAGGAAGACAAGCGGAACCATAAAATTAAAGGGTTTGCGGAATTCGGACTTCCAGACCCCGAAGTTCTTCGATTTCAAAATGGGAGCATTACACTTTGGAGCTGGTATTTTAAAAACCCTGCCAAAAAGAAATGTGGTGTAATTCTTTTACATGGTCAAACAGGAACTAGGGCTGCTACTTTAAAATATGCTCCTATATTTTTCAAACGAGGATGCAGTGTCTTCACATACGATGCAAGAAGGCATGGAGAGAGTGGGGGAGAATACGGAACGTTCGGTTTTTATGAAAAGTTTGATTTGGACCGCGCGATGGAATTCTTTTCGGAAGTAAGCACGATACCCGAGTCTTCTATCGGGATATTAGGGGAGTCGTATGGAGCTGCGACGGCGCTACAATTTGCGGAAGGGAAAAAGGAAATTTCTTTTCTAGTTGCTGACTCTACATACAAAGATATGACTTCCATTATAGAAAAGCGAGCCGTAGATCTGTATTCGCCATTGATTCTTATCATCTCTCCGATCGCAATTGCGTTTGCAGAAATCCGAGGGGATTTTGTAGCTGAGGATGTCTCTCCTTCTGAATCAGCAAAAAAAATTGAAGTGCCAACAATACTAATTCATTCGTCTTCTGATGAATTTACTCCCAAAGAGCATAGTGAAGATATATTCAGAAATCTCAAAACAAAACATAAAAAAATCTGGATTACGGAATGGGGTGCTGGTCATGGGAGATCCATAAACACAAACTACGCAGAATACGAACGAGTTCTAATTGATTTTTTAAAAGAAAACCAAATCAATTTATAGGAAATATTTAACCTTTTCTTATTAAAAACTTTTTAGGTTGTTCTGCTTGGACTTTTAAACCTACTTTATCTTATCGGTAAAATTTGCTAGGGTTTAGATATTTCTAATTTTATATATTAAATATTCAAATATAGGTATATTTGTTTTTTGCTACTTTGGCTTTTGTCTTTTTAAGGTTGAGGCAAATTTCTTTTCTTCAATAGCAGATTCTAACCCCCTTTTCTATCTTCCGCCTTCTAATGTGACATAATTCCAAATTC
>JAPZTS010000034.1 GCA_027533185.1 Leptospira sp.
CAAACTTTTCGCTGACATTTTGTCCAAATATGTCTCTATCGGTTTTTTCCTCGACTTTTTTATGCAAGGCACAATCTATGTATTAGGAGCAAAAAAATGAAAAAATTTACGCTTATGCTTCTTATGTCTTTTGTGGCAGTATTATTCGTTAGCTGTGCTTCGGAAGAAGTAAAAGAACCAGCACGCGAGGCCTATACACCTCCAAAGGTAGAAGAGCCAAAACCTTCTAAGAAACCAAAATTAGATGATACTTACAAAGTAAGAAAACGCGATATAAAATAGGATTTCATCCTGTTTTCAAGGCTGACTTTGCAAAAAGTTGGCCTTTTTTTTATCCTTTTGCCTCAATTTTATGCAAAATTTTATAACGATCGTATGTTTTATTTAGTGATTGCCTTTAATTTAAGCAATTTGCAGTGATTCTCGCTACGATGCTCAGTTGGTACCTTTCTTGCATCTCAATTTGGGAAAAAGATGCATCAGATGAAAGAACATTCAAAGATAGTCGCTGATTGGGAAGATTGGCTAGATACGGGTGAGCTCGTACCTGTCTTTCAGCCGATCCTTTCTTCTGAGTCCACGAGTGTTTACGGTTATGAGGTATTGGGCCGACTCTGGAAAAATGGAAAGTATGAATCTCTAGGAAACTTCTTTCTTCAAAGCGCAAAACATAGCCTATCTCCGTTTTACACGCCTAAGTTGGACGAGTTCTTTCATCTCAAACGGAAGGTGGATGAAGAGTTAAGGATAGCGGCTCTCAAAAAATTTGCAAAAGAAGCACCACCAGAAACCAAACTATTCTTAAATATTTCACCCAATCTTATATACTATACACTTGATTTAATCCAAGAAGAACTTCCGCTTACCATTCGTAAGGTGAGGGAGTTAGAAATTGACCCATCTCGGATCGTAATTGAAATTACGGAAGAAAGATTCTCTCACAATCTGGAAGTTCTAAAACCAATTCTTGTTCTCTATCGTAAAGAAGGATTTTCGATTGCTGTAGATGATGCTGGTAGTGAGGCTTCCAACTTAGATCGGATTGGTCTCTTCCATCCAGAAATTATAAAAGTCGATTTACAAATGTTGCGAAGGTCAACTTTCAGTCGAAACTTCAAAGAGATTCTTTTGAATCTTTCTAGATTAGGTGAGTCACTGGGCTCGAGTCTTCTCTTTGAAGGTATCGAGACTCATGATGAGCTGTACAACGCTTTGAACTATGGCGCAAGATACATCCAAGGGTTTTATTTTGCAAAGCCTACGGATGAATTTTCCAATCGATTTGCCTTTCGATCTGCCATGAAAGAATCCTTAGACTATTTCCATAATAGAAAAAAACAAGAGATGGATCTCGACATCGTATGGGAAACACATTGGAAAGAGCGTTTATCCAATATTGCTATCGGCTTTGAATCTTATGATGGGATCTGGGAGTGGAAGGGATCGGATCCAGCTGAACTCCATTGGGAGACAGGTCTCTTTAGGATGTATATCACGAACCTAGTAGGGTTTCAGGTTTCCCCAAATTATACAAAAATTGAAGGAGAAAAAGTCCAAGTAGACTATTCCTTTTTAGGCAAAAACTGGTCCTTTCGTCCTTACTTTTTTGAACATATCTATAAATCGAGAACGAGTAAAGATGATTGGACGGTTTCGCCTGTTTACCATGATATTTCCGAAAAACTTATGTTGAAAACCTTTTCAAAAAACCTCTCGGAAAATCTGATTTTATTTATCGATGTGGTAACTTCCTAAGATTTTAATTTTTGCCTTCTGTAACTAAATTGGGATATTGGTATCCGTATGGCAAAAATACAATTTTTGCAATTGCCTGTTCCCCCACCCACTTACTTTGCTGCCACTGGTAATGTTCCCCTAGCGGCTGCTAGTTTAGCTTCAGCGCTCTCTTCAAAAGAGGACCCGATCCAAAATATTTCTCCAGTAGTGATTCCACCAGAAGACACAGACCAGATGGGAGATTTAATGCTCCTTGAGAAAATGGAAAAAGAGGGAGCCGATCTGGTTGGGATTTCACTCTATCTTTGGAACACGGAACGAAGTCTTTATTTAGCAAACGAAATTAAAAAAAAATCAAAAGATACTCAAATCATCATTGGTGGACCTGAGGTAAACGAGGACAACCCATTTGTTCTAAATTCACCAGGATTTGACTATGCTGTTTCTGGTGAGGCAGAACATAACTTTCGCCATCTTATAAGAAATATTTTAGAAAAGGGTAATCCTACTAATTTACCGAATGTGGCATTTAGAGATGAGGCGGGAGTCTTATCTCCGTTTGGTGTGTCCAACTCTGCGGACTTCCCGCTAACAGATTTTCCCTCTCCTTATACAACAGGGTTTTTAAAAGTCAATCCAAAGCGGTCTACGTATTTAGAAACAGTGCGTGGGTGTAAATCGCAGTGCACTTATTGTTTCTATCCCAAATCTTCGCAAAATTTGCGAACGCTCAATTTGGATGAGACTAAAAAATTGATTGTTGATCTGAAAGACCAAGGTGCGCGAGAACTTGTGTTTTTGGATCCCACCTTCAACCACAGGCCGGGATTTGAGTCTCTGTTAGATCTTTTAATGGATATCAATTCCGACGGACAAATGTCCATGTTTGCAGAGCTACGTTCAGAAGGTGTAACGTCCCATCTAGCAAAAAAGATGCGGAAGGCTGGTTTCAACCGAATCGAACTTGGCCTACAGTCCGTCAATCCAGAAACTCTAAAAAGAGTCAAACGGTATGGAGATCCAAAAAAGGTAGCTGAGGTTGCCAAACTCCTTGCAAGCGAAGGCATGGAACTCTTGTTAGATTTGATCATTGGTCTTCCTGGGGATGGACCATTGGATGTGGAGAAGGGGATTCTCTTTTTTTTAGAACATGGATTGGGAGAGTGGGTGCAAGCCTTTCCTCTTTCTGTATTGCCAGGCACAGCAATGAGGCGCACTGCTAAAGAAGATGGAATTCAATTCATGCATTCTCCTCCATACCGTGTGATTGAGACATCAGATTTTACGACAGAGACATTGGTGGAATCGATCTTTCTTGCGGAAGAAATGTTAGAACGAAGGTTAGATGAATTTCCAAGGCCTTTTTTATGTGAAAAACTTTCAGATCTCCGGGATCGAACGGATTTAGATTTTTCAAAAGGTTCCTCTGCAGAAAGGAAAAGTTTGATTGTGTTACCTCACACGAGACACCACAGCCTTTGGTTCTGGAATGTAGATTGGGATCTGATGGATGAAGAAGTATTTGATTTGATAGATCTTCGGATTCAAAAAGAGCCGTATTGTACGATTGATTTTGTATTTCCTGTTCTCGTTCCTCCGAATCAAAACACAATTTCTAAAATTCTGAATCTTTTGAATTCAAAAACACCTTCGTATTTAAATCAAGTTTTAAGGCATAGAGATGAAAACTTACAGAGACGACTCGTGTTTTTAATAAACGATGAAATACCAGAACAGCTTCAATTTCTCGACCAACATTTTGAAGATTCTCGTTTTTTTATCTACCGCCAAATCCGTACATCGGAACTCAAAAAGTTGAACACCGATGGGTTTTACTTAGTAGAAGGAAATCTGACAGAAAAGGATTTTTTAAACCTATCCAAAAAGATGGATTCCGAGTCTGTTTCCTTCGCCAATCGAGTTTGGGAAGAAAGATGGTGTGTGGAAGTACTCGGCTATGGAGAAATCTAACCTGTCTTTCCGAGCTGTTTTCTAAAGAAATCTACATTTTCTAAGAACCGCTTTTTCTCACCAGCCCGAGAAGAATGGCCGGCAATTGCTAAACCAACTGTTAGATGGCCCTCATGGTCTTTCTGTATCGACTTTACCGTTCCAAAAGCAGTAAGAGGGGATTGCATCTTGAAAAAAATATCAAAATTGAAACCCGAAAGTTTTGGAATACTTTGGATCAGATCGGGATGGTCAATTTTTACCTTGAGTCCACCTTCTGAAATATCAAGAACAGGGAATTTCCCCTCAGACTTGATCATATTGGAATGCCGGATTCGATCTACCATTTCAAATGATAGAGTTTTGATTTCTATAGCCTTAATCAAATCAAAGTGTTCCGACTTACTTTGCATTTGGATGTATCCGATTGGAATCGATTCATCCTCATCGGTAAGGTACAAAATCGGAAGGATCAATTCAGAAATGATTTTTTGATTTCTGTAGTTATTGATTTCTTTGGGAATTTCCATATCAATATCTTCAGAGAATACCAAAAAATCATCGTTAGGTGCTTCATCATAGGATTCTTGTTTTCTTGTATCGTTAAGAATTAAGCCTTTTTTAGATTGTTTGACCCTTCTTATTTTTTCATTATCATCAGAAGAGAACGTAGCAATTTTAATGAAGTCACAACTGTTCTTTAATTTGGTTTCATAATCTTGGAAGTTTACTTTTACTGCTGTAGGAACATGAAACATATCGGTTTCAATCCGAGCCTTACTCGAAATAATATTTGTGATCCAAACTGTTCCAGGCGGAACTACGATCCGAGAGCTGTCCCGATCTTTTTTAGCGATCGCAATTTTGTCCAGATCGAGTATGTAGAGGTTTTCCCCTTTTTCCTGTTCTACCGTACACTCTAAGTGGAGGTAGCGGCCCAATATTTTATAAAGAACGATTTTTTGACCTGGTGAAAGTCGGATATGGGCACGCACACTGATCATTATTTTTGTGCCGTCCGGTGAAACTTTTTTGAGAAAACAAGTTTCACCGGAATTCACGTTATCCTTTAGGTTCAATTCCTGATTCAAGAGAAACTTGGTCAGGACATGGAGTTTTTTCTCTTTATCAGAAAAAACATCAAGTGAGCGTTTTGTTCTTTCTATAGTATCCATAAAAGGTAGTGCTACTTGCTAGTATCGGCAGGATTTCCTTCGAAATTCTCTTGCGCGTAGAGTTTTCTTGCTTAAAGTAGAAAAAGGAAGGATAATTATGTCAAATCAACCCCAACAAGGGAGTGAGCTCCTGGACGGAGTCAGCGGATCCGAGCTTTTTTCGGTGAATATGGGACTAACCTACCGGGATTTTTTGGTCCTACCCGGGTATATCGATTTCAACCCGAGTGACGTTGAACTCGAAACCAAACTTTCAAAAAACATCATCCTCAAACGACCACTGATGAGCTCGCCTATGGACACAGTCACGGAGTCCGACATGGCCATAGCGCAGGCCTTAATGGGAGGAATCGGAATCATCCACTACAACAATTCCATCCAAGAGCAGGTGGAGCTGGTTCAAAAAGTCAAACGATATGAAAATGGGTTTATCAAAGATCCAATCCTTCTCTCCCCCGAACATACATTAGAAGATCTGGATGCCGTTAAAGAAAAATATGGATTCAGTGGGATTCCAATTACGGAGGACGGGACGGCCAAAACTGAGTTGGTTGGAATCGTAACCAACCGCGACGTAGATTTTGAAAGAGATCGTTCTATCAAATTGGGTAAGGTGATGACAACAGAACTCATCACGGCCCAGGTAGGTATCAGTCTTAAAGAGGCAAACGATATCCTAAAAACGAGTAAAAAAGGTAAACTACCAATCGTTGACAAACAAGGAAAGCTAACGGCACTAATATGTCGCAGTGACTTAAAAAAGACAAAAGAATTTCCTCAATCTTCTAAGGATGAACAGAAACGTCTTCGAGTTGGTGCAGCACTTTCCACCTTACCAGAGTCACGCGAAAGGATAGAACTTTTGTCGCAAGTGGGAGTTGACGTAATTGTAATAGACTCTGCGCAAGGAAACTCGAGCTACCAAATCGAAATGATACAATTTATCAAGGCAAACTATAGGCATATTGATGTGATAGCTGGAAATGTTGTTACCCAAGGCCAAGCAGCAAACCTAATTGCCGCCGGAGCCGATGGACTTCGGATTGGAATGGGACCCGGTTCTATTTGTATCACCCAAGACACTATGGCCGTGGGAAGGGCACAAGCTACGGCGGTTTTTAAAACTGCGGAATATGCGTACAAACACGGAGTTCCTGTCATAGCAGATGGTGGGATCTCGAATATTGGGGATATTGCGAATGCTCTAGCCATTGGAGCCTCGACTTGTATGATGGGATCTATGTTTGCAGGAACAAAAGAAGCACCGGGGGAGTATTTTTATGAGAATGGAATTCGTCTAAAAAAATATCGCGGTATGGCTAGTATGGAAGCAATGACAAAGGGTGGAGACAAACGTTACTTTTCGGAATCGCAAAAGATCAAAGTAGCCCAAGGCGTTTCTGGTTACGTCGTCGACAAAGGTTCTGTTTTGAATCTCATTCCCTATTTGGTCCAAGGCCTCAAACAAAGTTTCCAAGATATGGGATACCGAAATATTCCGGATCTCCACAAAGCTTTGCGTGATGGTAGGTTGCGGTTTGAAAGAAGAACAGAATCGGCCCAAGCCCAAGGTTCTGTTCATGGACTGTATTCCTACACCAAACCTTCTATGAGAGTTGAGTAAATCATCTATGCGAAAATACTTTTTGATCCTTCTCTTCCTACCAACGGTTTTGTGGACTCAAACTCCACAAACAACTGTTACAGCACAGGAGCTTTTGGCTCGTTTGGATCGGGAGTTGGATTACGGTAAGGGCCTCCTCAAGGGCAACTACACTCTAATTCGAAGGAACGGAACTTCTGAAACTTGGAAATTGAACCGTTTCCACAATGGAGAGGATGCTCTTTTACTTTTTGACCGAAAGGGAAGAGGACTTGAGACGAAACTCCTTACCAAAGATGAAGGTGAGAATGTTTATTTTTTCAACGTTCTCAGTGCGAAACTCTTCAAAAAGACGGACGATGAAAAATACGAAAGTTTAATGGGAACGGGTTTCTTTTACGTCGATCTTTCTGGATACTCCTATCAGGCAAACTACAACCCACTTGTAAATTCAGATCTCGAGATTTCTGGAGAAACCTACTACCGAGTTTCTTTAAAGCCAATCCTTCCCTATTTTTATAAAAAATTGGTTTTGCTTATCAACAAAAAAGACTTAAAACCGTATCGGGTGGACTTTCACGACCGCGATGGAATTCTTTTCAAAACCCTCAACCTCAAGTATGGTCCAATCAAAATGAAAGATACAACTGGTAAAGTCGAGGAAGAACAAAAAGCATCCCGATTGGAAATGTTAGATTTGAACACAGGTAGTATTACGGTTTGGGAAATCCAAGAGGTAGACAAAACTGTAAATCCTGATGCCTCTCTTTTTGCTGTAGATAACCTGAGTAGATGACAGACCTCATTCTGTTTCGGGAGGGTTTTGTTCCGTCAAAATCTATAACTCTCGCAAAAGAAGAATTTTTGCACCTAAGTGCACTAAGGCGAAAGGATCTACCTAGTATGATTGAGATCCGCGATGGTTTAGGAAACATCCACTTTTACAACTATCAACCCAAATCAAAAGAACTTGAATTCGTCAAAACGGATTCATTGCCATTAAAAAACAAACGATCCAAAATTGCCATTGCTCTTCCGAAAGGAAATCGTTTGGACTTTTTTTTGCAAAAGGTGACCGAGATGGGAGTAACTAATGTTAATTTTCTCCTATTCAGGCACTCTGTGCGACGAGAGTTTAATTTGGAACGCGCTAAAAAAATTGTAAAAGAAGCAGCTTCTCAGTCCAAGCAGGTTGAACTTTTGCAATTGGAAATTTCAGAATTTTCCAGTTGGATTGTTGAGAATCAAAATGCAAGTATTGTCTTCCACCCACACTCAAAATTGGAACTCTCACAAACTTCACTCAAAAATAAAATTCCTGTGATCGGCCCAGAAGGTGGCTTTCATTTAGAAGAGGAGGGTCTTTTGGAGGAGCTTAAAGTACCGAAGGTATGTTTGCCGGGCGGAATCCTTCGGACGGAAACAGCCGGCCTTGTTGCCGGCGCACTCCTCCAATATGCAACTTAGAAAGGCCTTCTATCTATTTGAGATGAGTAGAAAGACGTTGGAGAGATTGCAATTGTTTGTGCAGTTGGAATTGCAGGAAGATACCTGGGGAAAATTTTCACCTGTCACATTTGGATACTTTGTTGCGCAGTTCCGTTGGCAGGCTTCCAAACTGCCTCCATCGCATGTTATGATATACGTTAAAAGATTCCGTTCAATAGTTCTGTCCTTTCTTTCCTGACAAGACGATGTCAGAAGAAGGAGTAAAAAGATTCCAGAAAGGAAAACGAGCTGTCTCATATGGATAGTTTGCCCTTCTTCCTCATTTCGTCAATCGGTTCGTAAAAATCTTGACCCTAATGACTTTTCCTATCATTTGGAAGAGACCCTTTCTATGAGTGACGGATCAAAACAGGTAATCGTAAAAAAAGCACAAGGTGAATATGAATTCACTCCGTATGGTGAATTTCTATCCTATTTCCACGCTCACATTGATATTTTTAAGAAACTTCTAAAGTCCAAAAAAGTTGAGCCTGATATGGTAGAAGCAATCGCCAAACAGATCAAAACTTTTATGACAGGGAACATAAAAAAAACGGAACAGTTTTTTGAAAATTTACCCAATTTCTCTGCTATGTTAGGTGTTCCTCAAAACGAAGTATCTGCATATCTGAATACAAACTTTATCGAGGTTCTCTCTAAGGTTCAAGAAAAATTAAAAAACCAAGAAATTGAAAAAATCAACAACGCACCTGAGCAAACGTATCGATTCATTGCAGAAGAAATCGTCGAAAAATTGCAGGTAACGCACCCAGCTGATTTTGTTTTTGCTCCCAAGGGGATATTACTTGTTTTGGAAAATCCTAAAACAGGTGAGATCATTGAACCTCAAGGTCTTATGGCAGAATCAGCAAAAGCAGCTCTTTCTATATCAGCAAACGCTGGTGAGGGGGACGGGAAACCTCCTGTTTCCCTCACAGAAGCAATTACAAAAGCTAATGCACCTCCAGCTCCTATTGTTAAAAAATCCTTAATCCCCGAAAAGGAAAAATCCATTCTACAAGAAATCGTGGAGTCATTTTCAGATACACTTACGGGAGAAAAACTCGAAGTGCAAATTGGTCCGGAAGGATCAGAAAATATACACGAAGAAATAAAACCGCAGCCTAACAAAAAAGACGATTATGAAATCGAAGATTTAGAATTCGATGATTCTGAATCCGATCAATCTTCCTCCACCGAGCTCACCGAAGATTTTTCACAAGATATCGATGTGGAGTTCGATGATGGAGAAACGTTACCTGATGTAGATCCGAATCAGGAACGGCTAGAGTCCTATTCTATCAAAGAATACCTGGAACTTTTGCAACAGATTTCAAACTTCCAAACTAAGTCAGACCAAGTAGGTTATCAAAACTGGTTGAGAGACCAACCAGATTTTGAAAAATCAGTGGTTTCGATTCGAACCCAACTCATCAAAGAACAAAAATCGGAACCAGTAAATTGGAGTCAGGTTTTTTCCAGTATTTCCATTAAGACAGAGATCGCAGAATCTGTGTTAGTCGGTTTACAAAAAAAATTGAAAAACTATCAAATTGTAAAAATGACCCTAGATCGCACAATCCAAGAATTAAAAAAAGGGAGCCCAGAGTTCATTCAACTTGTTCGGATGGCGTGGCCCCATATACAAAAGGCATTTTTTGAAGTTCCCAATTATAATTTGGTGCAAACACAATTAAAGGGAATTTTATCCAAAGTAGCAGATGAAACTCATAGAAAAGAGTTTACTCGGATTTTTACGATGGCTCTGAACTTTATCCAAAGTAAGTTCATTCTTTAGTATGAAATGGCGGGGTTTGGCAATTTTTATTGTCATTTTGCCTTTTCTACTCAACCAAACTACAATCGTAGACCCACTTTTACAAAAGCCTTGGATTCCCGATTCAGAAGAAGAAGAAAAAACCAGCTTTTATAGATTTCTTTCCTTATCCAAGGAAAAGATTGAATCTAGAAAATTAAAAGATGCCTTTGGCCGAAATTATTTATTTTCTCCATCTGGTAGTATTCGTTTTTTGTTAGACGATGAATATCGAAAGGAATTTCCTTTACTTTCTCAAGCAGATATCGCGACTAAAGAACTGAAAGCCTTATATGAAAAAAGAAAAGAAAAGGAAGCGATCTTTCTAGGTAAAGGGATTCAACTATGCCACAGAATCAAGATGGCAAAAGAACCTGGATTCTATCCGAGTTGGTTGATCGAAACGAATCAAATTACAAACAAAGCAACGAATGAATGGTCCGACGATATCATTCCGCTAGATTTAGTAAGCGATCCTTATGGATGTTATGTGGGAGATAAAACAAATATAGGTGATTTGGTTTTAGAATCTGAAAGTTTTCGATACCAGATAACAATTCCAAATGCACTCAGATTTGAAGGGTTGTTTGGAGATAGAATCGGTGTCTATGGCGAAACTACGGATTCCAATTATCGAATCGTCCGGTTTGTAGAATTTTTAAAGGACAGCATGCCGGAAGGTATGGACGATTTTTTAGAAGCGTACCTCCTCATGGAGGGTGGAAAAACCAAACGCCGAAGCCCTAAGATTATTTTATCAATCGGGACAAGTTTCGATCAAAAGGTCCAGCTGAGAACAACCCAAAATTACTTTTATTTTTGGGATGATATACGGGGGATTAACAAGAGTAAAAAAAGAACAGGATATACGAGAAAGGAACTTGGTGATTCGTATCTTTCGGAATGGACGGAAATAGATGAAGTGGGTGTCAAAAAAAAATTTGAGATGTTAGAGTATTACTTCTATAAAGCACCTAGAGGGTATCTAATTTCTCTCTACTACCCAGAATCGGAAAAGTCTAAAGCCGAACAGTATTGGAAAGGGATTCGAAAGAGTATAAAAATTCAGGATTGATATGTTAGGATTTATAGAGTCACCCAAACGAAAGAAACCAGACCGAGAAAATCCGAAAGGACCAGTCTTTATCATCGGGCTCGTGATGATTTGGGGATTTGCAGTATTGCTCCTTCCTTTTGGAATCTTTTTACCGATTTCTATTTCGGCGCTCGCCTTGGTTTTGTTATTTCTTCCCTTACTATTTATAGGAATCTATTTTTTAAGGACTACTGGCACTTCGATTCTCTTTGCAGTATTTTTATCTCTCTTAAGTGGTGGTACTTCGATTTTATTTTTGGGAGATTATATCGGTTTCCTTTTAGGTATTACTGTCCGGTTTGATGTTTCTCCAGAAGAGGTTGGAAATTTCTCTAAGTCAAAGTACCTCTATCTGAAGGATTATGAATGGGATGAGAGCGGTCGCGGCGAATTTTTGGCTCCTATTCTCATTCGCAATCGATTCGGGAACAAAATTTACGGTCCCATGATGAAGTTTCGTTTCCAAAGAATTCAGTCCAAAACAGCGGATGTTCTCCCTCGAAATGTGTATGCTCTCTGTTATTCGACAGAAGAATTAGAATGCAGCTTTCCCGCGGAAGCAAAGGGGGGACTTGTGATCTTGGATCCCATTTGGGAATCAGATGTTCTGCAGATACCGAAAGGGAGTGTAGGTCTACTATGGAAAGAAGGGGGGGAAGCCGAATTCGCGAAAAAAGGTATCTTCGCTATCGCATCGGATATTTCCATCAGTATTCTTTGGATGTTTATCGCTTTTCTTCCAAAATGGTTTCAAAAACTGAAAAATTGAGAAACTTCGGGCAAAAACCAGAGGTCTAAAGAACGTTCATAGATGTTTCTCCTTATGATACCCCGCAGGGAGGGGATATATCCCTGGTTTTCTTACCCTAGCTTTTCAGACTGATTTCCGACCTTCTTTCCTTGGAAAAGTTTACGGATATAGTGGATTTGGAATTATGACTCCAATGGGTAGGAACGAGTCGGCGATCTTTCCAAAATCTCTCTACACCCTTGCGTTGGGGCACTCGGTTTTTTTTTACCTAGCCTTCCTCATTTTTAATACAAGCTTTACTATTATGGGAGTGGACGTTGGTGACTTCCTAACACAGTATTTGGGAAGCTTTTTTGGGGTCTACTTACATGCAAGTTTTCTTATATTTGCCACTTCGTGTTATATTACATTAAGTTTATATAGTATCTTTTACACCTACCTTCGGATTGGGATTAATAGGGAACCAAAATCTGGTTCCCTATTTTTTTGTGTATTCGCTTTTCAAGTCCTGCTACTTGCCCAGTCGATGATCGTACACCCTCAGATTTATGGAGAATTCTTTTTCTATAGATATCCTTCAGGAGCGGGTATTCTGTTTTTTTTGACCGATTTTATACCACCCGAGTTTTTGAGTGTAATCTCACATGGAATTGTTTTAGTAGGATTTTTATATTCAGTCTGGTATCTCTATAAAAATAAAACCAAGCAGGCATTTGTCTATCTTTTACATCTATTGATTTTGGGTGTAATACATAAACAAGGTAGTTTGTATTTGGGTCTCGTTTACTTTGTCTTTCTTTATTGGCAAGGCACTCGTTATGAAAAGGTTCATATCAAAGCTTATGTTAGATTGATTGTATTTTTATTATTTCTTTATAGTTTTCCTAGTTTGCTAAATTCCTTCTCCGGATTTTTTGCTTCAAAGGATTCAAAAAAACCTCCTATCTATATCATTTCTGCGGATTCTCTTCGTTTTGATCGAATTGGAAAAAAATTGAATGGAAAATCAATTACACCTAACATTGATTCTTTCCAAAACGAAAGTTTCACCTTTTTGGACCACCATACTACCATTCCGCGAACCTTCCCAAGTTGGACTGATTTTCTGACAGGGCAGTATTCCATGTCTCATAAAATTCGGGATATGTTTCCAGCGATAGAAGAGATCCATAGAATTGGATCAGATACCTTTCCGACTTTTTTGCAAGCTTTGGGTTCGATTGGATATAAAAATTATGCAGTAAGTAGTTTTGCTGGGGATATCTTTCCACGTGCCAATTTTGGTTTTGATGAAGTTTTTGCACCAAACTTCAATGCAAAACTAATGACGATCCAGCGAACAGCGGAAACGCAAATACTTATTCTTCCGTTTGTAACAGGTGAACTCTTTGGCGCCGGATACTATCTTCCTGAATTGTTTGGACTTTCTACTTGGGGCGACGGGAAACGATTGGTTCAAAAATTCCAAGAGATTATTGATTATTCAGGAACTTCGGCTCATACGATTACGTATTTTTCAAGCGTAATCCACTTTCCTTATTCGCCACCCTATCCCTATTACAAAGAATATACCGACCCGAATTACTATGGAAAATACAAATACCTAAAGTTTGTGGATCCGACAAAATCGGATGTTTTGAACGAACAAGAAATCCAACAAGTTAGAAATCTTTTTGATGGATCTGTTCGTGCATTTGATGAAGAATTTGGGGAAATTGTATCCTATTTAAAATCCAAGGGGGTATACGATTCCGCCATCATTATCCTCACGGCTGATCATGGTGAAAGTTTGTATGAAGATATTCATGGTCAAGGACATGGTGAACATTTAAGGGGGGAATCAGTAACAAAAGTTCCCTTTTTGATCAAGTTTCCAAAAGAAAAAATGTCCGAATACCAAACAAAAAATCTAAAATTTTTTGGAATAACCTCTTCGGTTGATGTATATCCAACATTATTAGAATATTTAAATATACAAAATCAAAAGGATATGCCAGGTACATCTCTGATATCGGTTCTTGGGAAATCGGATTGGGATGAAGAACGTTTTGTATATTCGGAAACTGGGATTTGGTTCTCTGACATGGGTGGTCACTTTTTTCAATCCCAAAGAATACCCTATCCAAATATCCTTTCGCTCCATCAAGTTGTTCCTGAAGAAGGCTACCAGATAATGATCACAGATGTAATGTACCGAGATACAATTGCGTTCTCAAAACATCGATCCATCCAAACATCCGAGTACAAATTGATTTATATACCAACGAGGAGTGGAGTAATCTTTGAATTGTACAATCGAAAACTGGACCCGAACAATACTAAGAACTTATTTCCGTCCGGGCAAGTAGGGCAAAAATTGAAAGACAAACTCTATGAGCTTGTGACCAAATGGGAAAGCGCCAACAGAGTGGGTGAGTTTCTTGTACCGGAATCTATCTATAATTTATCCAATCAAAATGAAACAAAAAAATAAACTGGGGACAACATGCCAAAACGTAACGACCTAAAATCAATTCTTATTATCGGATCAGGCCCAATTGTAATAGGGCAAGCTTGTGAATTCGATTATTCGGGAACCCAGGCAACCAAGGCTCTTCGAGAAAAGGGAGTTCGAGTTATCTTAGTTAATTCTAATCCCGCCACGATAATGACAGATCCTGATCTTGCGGATGCAACTTATATTGAACCTCTAACGGTTCCCGTTTTAGAAAAAATAATTAAAAAGGAAAAACCTGATGCCATCTTACCGACAGTTGGTGGTCAGACTGCACTCAATTTAGCTTTAGCTCTCCACCGTGAAGGAATTCTAGAGAAGTATGGTGTTGAACTTATTGGAGCCAAAGTAGAGGCGATTCGAAAGGCAGAAGATCGCGAACTCTTCAAACAAGCGATGGAAAAACTGGGGATTCGAGTAGCAAAGTCCTTTATGGTTTCTGATATGGAAGCAGCAAGAAAAGCGAAAGATGAAATCGGTTTTCCAATTATAATTCGTCCAGCTTTCACCTTAGGTGGTACAGGCGGTGGAACTTGCTATGATGAATCAGAGTTTGAAGAGATAGCTCAGAAAGGGCTCTCGGCTTCACCAATTTCTCAAATTCTAGTGGAAGAATCTGTGATGGGTTGGAAGGAATTCGAATTGGAAGTTATGCGCGACTTAGCGGATAATGTTGTAATCATCTGTTCTATTGAAAACTTAGATCCTATGGGTGTACATACAGGAGATTCGATCACTGTCGCCCCCCAACAAACATTAAGCGATAAAGAATACCAAAGACTTCGAGATATGTCCATTGCGATCATTCGCGAAATAGGTGTTGAAACTGGTGGCTCCAATATTCAGTTTGCAGTAAATCCGGAGAATGGGGATGTAATTGTAATCGAAATGAATCCAAGGGTATCCAGATCTTCGGCACTGGCATCCAAAGCAACGGGATTTCCTATCGCAAAAATTGCAGCTTTGTTATCCATTGGATTTACCTTAGATGAGATTAAAAATGATATCACTCGTGTAACGCCTGCAAGTTTTGAGCCTTCCATTGACTATGTTGTCACAAAAATTCCTCGATTTGCTTTTGAAAAATTTCCTGGTTCAGATCCAACTTTGGGAGTTCAAATGAAAGCCGTTGGAGAAGCCATGGCTATCGGCAGGAATTTCAAAGAGAGCTTCCAGAAAGCCTTGCGATCCCTTGAAACGGATCGATTTGGTTTTGGCAGTGATGGCAACTTAAAGGAACTTTTAGAATGGGAATCTATACCAGAGGATCAAAAGAAAAAATGGCTTTCAGAAAAAATCAAAAGACCAACCGACAAACGGATCTTCTATGTGAAATTAGGATATAACTTTGGTTTTACGAATGAGGAAATCTTCGAGCTCTCAAAAATTGATCCTTGGTTTTTATATCAATTCGAAGAATTATTCCTCTTAGAAAAACGATTCAAATCCGAAGGACGAAAGATTATCTTAGAAATGAAAAAAGCAGGATTTTCAAATAGACAACTTGCGTTTTTAACAAAAGAAGCAGAGATTCTTTCACATATTAGAAGTGGTGCGGCTATCGATATTACCAAAGCAAAGGTTGAAAATATACTTAAAGCCGAAGAAGAAAGTATTGAAGCTTACTTGAACGAAAAATCCATTCAGCCTGTTTATAAAAGAATCGATACTTGCGCGGGAGAATTCGAGGCATTCACACCTTACATGTACTCTTCTTATGATGAAGAGGACGAGGCAGATGTTACATCCAAAAAGAAGGTGATGATTCTCGGTTCAGGACCAAACAGAATTGGACAAGGGATTGAATTTGATTATTGCTGTTGTCACGCTTCTTTCGCATTGCAAGACTCAGGTGTTGAATCTATTATGGTCAACTCAAATCCTGAGACAGTATCCACGGACTACGATACATCAGACCGTCTCTACTTTGAACCACTCAGTTTAGAAGATGTAATGGCAATTTATAGGAAAGAAAAACCAGATGGGGTAATCGTTCAATTAGGTGGCCAAACTCCGCTGAAATTAGCTAGGGCTTTAGAAAAACGAGGAGTGCCCATACTTGGCACTAGCCCTGATTCAATCGATCGCGCGGAAGATAGAAAGAGATTCGCGGAAGTATTGGAAAAATTAGAACTCAAAAGCCCCGCGAATGGAATGGCAAGTAGCAAACATAAGGCGAGAGAAATTGCCGAACGCATTGGATACCCAGTTTTAGTTCGCCCTTCTTATGTTCTTGGTGGTCGAGCAATGCTCATAGTGAATGAGGAAACAGAACTTGATAGATATATGGAGGAAGCAGAAGAAGTTTCAGAAGATCGCCCACTTCTTATTGATTCCTTTTTGCAAGATGCGACTGAAGTTGATGTTGATGCTCTTTGTGACGGTAAAGATGTTTTTATCGCAGGAATTATGGAGCATATTGAAGAGGCCGGAGTTCATTCTGGCGATTCAGCTTGTGTGCTTCCTCCTCAGTCCATATCTCAGAGAATGCTCCAAGAAATTGAAGATGCAACCTACAAGATGGCTTTGGAATTGGATGTAAAAGGTCTTATCAATATCCAATTTGCGATCAAAGACGAAACTCTCTACGTTCTAGAAGTAAATCCAAGAGCATCTAGAACCGTTCCATTTGTGGCAAAATCCATCGGACTCCCAATTGTAAAAATTGCAGTAAGAATCATGTTAGGTGAAAGTTTGGCTTCTTTTAAATTAGGGAAACGGTTTAGCTGTCCGATGATAACTGTCAAAGAGGCTGTGTTACCATTTAGTAAGTTTCCTGGTGTAGATACTATCCTTGGTCCAGAGATGAGATCCACAGGGGAAGTGATGGGCATAGCCCATACAAAGGGAGAAGCCTTTGTGAAAGCACAAATAATGGCAGGTGAAGAGCCACCTAAACATGGAACCGTTTTTGTCACAATCAATGACAAAACAAAAAAAGATCTATTGGAATCCGTTCGATCTCTTTCCAGTTTGGGATACAACATCATTGCGACCGAAGGGACACATAAATTTTTATCCGACAATGGTATCTTGAGTAGTAAGATAAATAAGATTTATGATGGCTATTTCCCTAATGTAATCGATTACATAAAGGAAAAAAAGATTCATTTGATCATCAATACACCACTTTCCCGAGTCACTAGAGAAAACGCATTTACGATCCGACAGGCAGCCATTAAATACAAAGTGCCGTGTCTAACAACGGCACAAGCAGCAAAAGCTCTAATACATGGTCTTGTTGAAATGAAAGATAAAGGTTATTCTGTGAATTCCCTGCAGGAAATTCACGGAAAAAAAACAAGTTATTAGATATCGATATCTTTCAGTAGAGTATTGATTCTTTTTCTGTTGAGACCTAGATCAGATTTTCCAAGTCTGGAAGCTGACCTAAAATGTAATATTTTAGAATTTTCGTCGAAGTAAAATTCTACATCATCTACATAACGCATGATAAGCGTTGTGAATTCGGTATAGATATAGTTTTTTTCTTCAATGATAATGGACGTTCGGGGATGGTTTAAGATCCTCTCTTTTAGAATTGCCATTGCTTCAGGGGTTGTTTTTTTGTAAGGAACACCTGCTAGATAATGCTCCTCATCTTTTGAATCCGTTTGGCTTGAAACACAGTTAGGTGTGCTAGGACAGGCTTTTAGCTTCCCTTGTTTTATACCCAGGTCATTCGGACGAGTTCCCGTACAATTGGAAACCAGAAAGAAGAAAGTAAGGGAACTGGAGATTGCTATCAATTTTAATTTCATGGATTTTAGACCTTTAGCTTGTGGATAGAGAACCTTTTTTATTTTACCAAAATAGGCTTTTGGACCTTTTTTACTCAAAGATTAAGTAAACGAATGGGCATATGTTTACGACCTCTGAATCAGAATTGATTTCTTCTTTTGAATTCTCCAAACAAGTCCCAAAAGGGAAAAAATCCCAATATAGAAAAGAACATTTGCAACGATTCCCGAAAACGGAGGCTGGACAAAAGAGAAAGCATACTCTGAATTATCTATTTGCTCACTTAGCGTTGCCGAAGCAACATTTTGACTCGCATCCGATGGTGAACTGTCAGGGATCGACAAAGGATCAAATTGTGGCGGCCACTGGTAAGGATTTCCATAGTAAAGATAAAACTCTTTCGGATCCAAATTGGGAGGGGCAAAGAACAAAAGTTCCTCCTTTGGTTGCATTAAGGTAACCGTTTTTAATCGAATGGGATCATTCTCATAATCAAAAAATTGGATTTTAAATTCGCCAACTGCCGTAAAATTGAGAGGAAGATAGACAGGTTTTGAATCTAATTTTCGAACAGTCTGTTCGAAGGCAGTCTCCCAATTCTTTTTGTCTTTTTTGGCGAGGACAAGGATCCTCCTTTCCCAAGTTGATTCGGCAGTATCCAATTTAATTTTCTGAAAGTAGGTTCGTTTCTCATTCGAAAAATTGTATTCCGTTTTACCTTCATTTAACGAAGGTTCTTTCCACTCAACATCGGTAGAAAAATATAGATTTAATGCTTCTTTAGATTTAGAAACCTTTAAAAATTCTAAATTGCTTCCTATGTTTGATTCGATTCGAATGTATCGAAACTTAGTTCCATTTAGGTCAATTTGGTTGGAACTCCGATCGCCATATGAATAAACAAAACTAGAAAATCGTTCAGGGAAGTCACTCGGGCTGTCTCCTAAATAGATCGATATATTCGATTCATAATTAGTGCTTCGGTTGATTGTAAGTTCGTTGTAAACGAATCCTTCACTTAACTTCGGAAGTTCAAGAACTGTGATGTCTAATTCCTCCTCATTGGATTGTTTTTGAAATATGACTTTTGGTGTGATGGATTCATGTGAGAGGAGTAATTCTTTACTCTGCCTACGGAGATAAGGTAAAATTTCTCCTTTATGTGCAACACGAATATCTGTCGAGAATGAATTTTTAAAAACATCCTCATCCAATTCAAGACGAACAATCTTTCCGTCTTTCGGTTCTTTGGTGAGACGGATCTCTTTTTTAAATTTAAAATTCTCTTTAGATAAGGGTCTTGCTCCAGCCTCGGCAATAAACAATAGATTTAGAATATAAAAAATAATTCCCAATTGTTTCATACTGTGTTTTCCTTTTTTTTGCGATTAGAATGATTTCCAATGACGATTAAAACTATCCCGAGAATAAGTCCAAAAATGATTCTAAGACTTAAGCTTAAATTCCACAAGTCATAGAGATAGAATTTTACGATTACGACAGATAAAGTAATGAATCCCAGTTTTTTGAGGTAGATATTTTGTCTGACAAATCCAAAAAGCAAAAAGAAAATCCCGAATAAAAGTAAGGTGATTGAATACGCAAACATCCTTTTGTCGGGTGGAATAAATAGATGAATATCAGTAAAGACCGCCAATAAAAAATATGGATAGGAAACGTAGAGAAAAATTTTAGAGAGTTCTGAGTAATCTTTTGTATAAATATAAGATAGAACTAAATAACCAGTTGCGACCGTAAATACGGCCATCCTTCCGTTCAAAAGGAATAGATCATGGTTTCCTGGAGTATTGAATGCAATAGTAAATAGTAATACATAAAGCCAAACTATCATATTGAAGAAGTATAAAAATTTTTGATCTGATTTCTTGGCACTAATAGTGGTTATAAATGCAAAACTAATTAAACCAAAATTAAGCATCTTTCCTTCAAGTCCAAATACCAAACAAGCAATGATAAAAGGCAGGCCGAAGAGTCCGATGATATCGTATTCCTCTTTTTTATCCTTAGTTTGTATTGATTTTTGAATCGAAAGGTTGTAAAAGATATAAAACACAAGAACTACACCGACAAGCAATACAGGCAAAAACTTGGGAAAAAATTCCGAAAATACCAGATAGCCTTCGATATATCCAAAAAATAAAATGACTCCAATGCTAACAAAACTTAGTGGGTGTATTTTTTCCTTGGAAGTTTTAACAACTTGAAATTCTTTATATAAATACAAAAGATAGGTTGTTACGAAATACAAAATAGGAAAAAATGGCTCTGACTTTTCCAGAGATTCCGTTGACCAAACTAAGAACAAAGTATGGTTTGCAAAAAGTAAGATGAGTGTTGCAATTTTCCAGGGCTTTTCTCTTAAAACCAAAACAAATAGAAGATTCCATACTAAAAGATAAGAAAACAAAAAGGGATAAGAGTTCTGACCTGTTGACATTAAGATCGGAACTAAAAAGGCTCCCAAAATACCAAAGGTAAAAATTACCTCGTCGTTGAACATGTGTGATATGGCGATTGAAAATAGACAAATTAAGAATAAACCAACAAAACAAACATCAGTTGGATAAAAATCGTAGACAAGATACCCAATAAAGTAAGATATGAAGCTAACTGCAATTCCAAGGCCCACAAGACTTGGCCACAGGTAATTGTTTTTACTGTAGTTTTTAATTCCCCAAAAAGAGACACCCATTCCGATGGCAATGCCAAGCCAAATTCGGACAGATTCGTTGATCCAATAGTTTTCAAATGCCAATGTGAAAAACCAGACTGAAACTAGAAGAATCGAAAGAACACCTAGTTTCACAAAAAGATTGTCCATGACCCATGTTTGTATACGAAGGAGTCCGCTCGGTTGGGAGTGGGAAGTTTTTGGTAGAGAAGCCGAAGTGGAGATTGGTGGTGGAGGCGGAGAACTGTAAGATTTTGGAATCGATTCAGATGCTTCCGGAGTTTGTAATTTCACCCGGAAGGTTTCTTTTAGGTAACTCAGTTCCGATTCTACGCGCAGGAGCCTATCCGAAAACTCTTGGATCTCTTTTTCATTCACAAATGGGCAGAATGGATTTTGGAGAAAAAGTTTGAAAGCTATTTTTTACTCTGGATCTGTCCACATTCCATTTTCACGGATGAGTTCAATGAGCTGGTCGGGTGCTTCCGATTCGGGGACACCCTTCCTGACAATTTCTTTTCCTTTATAAAGATGGACTTTACCAATACCAGCCCCTACATAACCAAAATCAGCGTCCGCCATCTCGCCAGGACCATTGACAATACAACCCATAACTGCTATTTTAACACCTTTTAGGTGGCTTGTTTTTTCTTTGATTTTAGCAGTTGTCGTCTGAAGATCAAACATAGTTCTTCCACAGGATGGGCAAGAAATATATTCAGTTTTAGTTAATCTCAAACGGGTTGCTTGTAGAATATCAAAACTTAGGTAGAGAGAATCAATGGGTGACTCATGATGTTCTATTCGCACTAAATCTCCAATACCATCTAATAGACTTCCCCCAACTTGTATCGATGAGGAATAGAGCAAGTCGTCCCAATCTTCTGATTGCCAGTGAAGTACGATCGCATAGTCAGATTCTCGTAAATGATAGGCAAGGGTTCGAATTTGGATTAAGTCAGCATTTTTTAAAGAAAAACAAACATTTTGGATATTTCTTTTTTGGGTTTCCTTTAAAACAATTGGAACTAGGTTCAATTCATTTGCACCAAACATCCATTCAATTGATCTCTTATCTTTTGCAAATCGTGTAACAATTTCAAGGATACCTTCAAAACTCTCTTGGGATTCTAAGTAGTGTTGGGAAATAGGAATGTTCCATTTTTGGAATTTGTAAATCTCTTCTAAATGGCCTTCGTAATCTTTTTGGAGATCTGAAGACAGGGTTATAGAAATTGGTAACGGAAAACGACCCAATTTTGTCATTTCAGATGCAACAAGAAGGTCCATTTCAGTTTGGATTTGGAAATGGATCAGATCTGGAATCCTACCTGACTTTGCATTCTTTTGTATATCAGAGAGGATTGTTTCCGAAGTGGATTCCGCTAAAAATGGGTATGTTGTCTCCACTCGGACAGGATTTCCATCACCGAATAACAAACCATCAGCGTTCGTTTCTCGGGAATAGAACCGTGAGTAGGCAAAAGGATCTCGAAATTCTTTCAGATTTGATTGGTTCGAAATTTGGATGAACTCTCTTTCGTTTTGGTTCGGATTTTTGAAACCGTTTTCAGCTTTCTCCGTTGCGAGCCAAAGTTGGTTGTATTTTTTTACCAGTTCGATTGCAACAGGAATTTCATGAACGGCATCCTCTGTTAGTGAAACTCGAATTGTGTCGCCTAGTCCATCTTCCAAAAGCGCACCGATACCAATGGCGGATTTGATTCTTCCGTCGGTTCCATCCCCCGCCTCTGTTACTCCTAAGTGTAATGGATAGTCCATACCCAACTCATAGAATCTTGAAACTAACAAACGATATGCGTGTATCATCACTTGAGGATTCGAGGCTTTCATGGAAACAACAATATCTTTATAAGAATTTCTTTCTGCAATTTTGATAAACTCAAGAGCGCTTTCGACCATTCCAAGTGGTGTATCACCAAATCGATTCATGATTCGATCCGATAGACTGCCGTGGTTGGTTCCTATGCGCATAGCCACACCAAGTTCTTTAGCACGAAGGACTAGGGGAGTGAATACCTCTTCGATTCGTTCCAACTCCTCCTCATACTCCTGATCCGTATATTCGTAAACATCGAACTTCTTTTTGTCTGCAAAATTGCCAGGATTGATACGGACTTTTTCCACCCATTCCACTGACTTTAAAGCTACTTGTGGCGTAAAATGAATATCCGCAACAAGTGGAACATGTAACCCCAATTCCTTCATTCGCTTTCGAATATTCGGAAGGTTGTCCGCGTCTGCTTGTGAGGGTACTGTTAGGCGAATGATTTCGGATCCAACTTGGATCAGGTCTTTAATCTGAGAAATGGATTCTTCTGTATCTCGTGTATTGGAAGTAATCATGGATTGGACACGGATGGGATTTTTCCCGCCAATTCCTACATCACCCACCTTTACTTCCCGAGTGGGTCTGCGTTTGTACAAAAATGGAGACTCGTTATATTTAGTGCTCATTTGCTTCTTATGTTCTCATTATCTAAAAAAATTGAATTCAATTTTTGGGCAAGCAGTATGAAAAAAAATCCTAAGTTTCAATTTCACCTACCCAGGTTCCGAAAATCAAATTAGTAGCAAGTTTGGATCAATTCTTTTGAATATGAACACAGAAGTCAAACAAGGTCGAAAATATCGTGTCCAAGTAACGGTAGCCATCTATCGTGAGGGAAATTTATCCTATAAAAGTGAAATTCTTTCCCCGGCATATTATGACAGACGACAGGATGCGAGAGACCACATCCGTCAGGAAATTCGAGAAAGGCTTGCCCATTCTCGATTTTTTAGAAGCACAAGGCTTGATTACGATTTGGTCCGATATACAGACGAAGGTACTTGTAATACCTACCTCCGTTACAGCATCCAAGATTTTGACATTTGAATCCTCAAGAAAGTCTCTTAAACTGGTATCTACTTAATAAAAGAGATCTTTCCTTTCGCAAATCAAAAAAAGCTTATTTTATTTGGATCTCTGAAGTGATGCTCCAACAAACGCGCGTCGCTGCGATGTTGCCACTTTATGAATCCTTTGTACAAAAATTCCCCAATATAGAATCATTGGCCAATGCAGCGGAGGAAGAGGTTTTATCAGCTTGGAAAGGTTTGGGTTACTATACTAGAGCAAGGAATCTGCGAAAGGCAGCTATTTATCTTGTGCAAAATTA
Source organism: Leptospira sp. (assembly GCA_027533185.1). Classification (GTDB taxonomy): domain Bacteria; phylum Spirochaetota; class Leptospiria; order Leptospirales; family Leptospiraceae; genus Leptospira_A. Next base: position 23,726 of record JAPZTS010000034.1, read on the forward strand.
TAATGGAAAATTTCCGAAAGATTTAGCTCAAGTTTTAAAAGTTCCGGGTATTGGCCCATATACAGCACGAGCTATTCTCTCAATTGCATATGATTTACCCTTCGCGGTGTTAGATGGCAATGTGAAGCGAGTTCTTTCGCGTTTTTATTTTTTTGAGAAAAATATACTTTCGTCAAAATCGAATGATGAACTCCAAACTTTTGCTGATTCTTTTTTGAATTTTCAATCACCTGGAGATCACAACCAAGCAGTAATGGAGCTCGGGGCTAATATTTGTTTGCCTGAAAATCCGAAATGCAATCAATGTCCGCTCCAAAAAAATTGTAAGTCGTTTCTACTTGGAAAAACTAAAGAGATTCCAATTCGAGTTAAGACTGAAAGAAAAATAGATCTTGCAGGAAAAATATTTTGTATTTTTTCTTCGGAGAAAATCCTACTCATTCAGGAACAAAATGTTCGCTTTTTGAAAGGGATGTTTTATCTTCCCTATGGATTCTTTGAAGAAAATGTATCTATCGAATATAGTCCTTCTCCGTTTCTGGTATCACTAGGCAATTTAAAGGGTCTTTTTCCCAAGGGCAATTTTCGCCATTCGATCACACACCATAAACTTTTGATGGAAGTCGTTTCAGTTCATTTAGAACCCAAAATTCTTAGACTCGAGACTTTTCCCGATCTGAATTTTAAATGGGTTCCTTTGGATCGTTTGGAAGAAGAATTCCCATCTTCGCTTGCTACAAAAACAAAAAAGATATTGTTAAGCTCCTTGTGAGGCTTTCACGGTCAAAAATTAGGATCGAAATCTAAGCTTGGACTTGACATTCGTAAAAATAATTGATGAAATTGCAAGTGTAGGTTGGATGTGCAAGCTCTCACAAAAAAAAATGCCATACTCTGTGTGGACGATGAACCCATAATTTTACTCTCCCTTGTAAAGGAACTGAAACGTGAGATAGGTTCTGCCTTTGCTTATGAAACGGCTCTCAATCCCGAAGATGCAATGGAAACGATCGATGAACTCATTGAATCGGGTGTCAAGGTCATTCTCATTCTATCTGACTGGTTGATGCCAGGAATGAAAGGGGACGAATTTCTTGTCCAGATCCACCAAAAGTATCCAGATATCAAATCCATTCTGATTTCAGGTCATGCGGACAAAAAAGCGATTGAACGGGTTAAAACCGAGGCGAATACCTATGCAATTTTCTCCAAACCCTGGAATTCGAACGAACTTATGCAGGCCGTTCGTTTCTGTTGCAATCTGAACTAAGCTCCAAATTCTGGAGATTGTGCGCACCATCACTATAAGAAAACTGAGGTTTGAAGAAGCTCGTATCAAACTAGAAAGAGAATTGAACGATGCTTTTATGGATGGTGAAACCTATGTAGAAATCTTGCACGGGATTGGCGAGGGAATCTTACGGAGAATGGCGATTGACTATGTGGAGTCTTGCGATTTCCTGAAATTAATCGATAGGGATCCAATGATTCGAACAAATCCAGGATGCACTCTGGTGGAAATCCTTGCCCCTTCAAAAGAATATATCAATCGCTTGAAAAAATGACACCAAAAGACGTTCCAATTCAAATATTAGATGTTACGCTGCGAGACGGAGAGCAAACAAACGGTGTCTCCTTCTCATGGCAGCAAAAATTAAATATCACCAAGCATTTGTTAAAAGACTTAAAAGTCAACCGTGTAGAAATTGCGAGTGCAAGGGTATCGCCGGGTGAATTCGAGGCGGTTAAAAAAATTGTCGAATGGGCAAAGGTAGAAGGGCTCCTCGATCGAATTGAAATTTTAGGTTTTGTTGATTTTGACAAGACTGTTGAATGGATGAAGGGGACAGGTGTAAAGGTTTTAAATCTTTTAACAAAAGGATCTTATAATCATCTAACTAACCAGCTACGAAAAACTCCGAAACAACATTTTGAAGACATAGAAAAAACGATTTCCAATGCAAAAAATACAAATATCGATGTCAATGTATATCTTGAAGATTGGTCAAATGGTTATTTGTTCTCAAAAGACTATGTATTTGAATATCTAACGGAAGTATCCAAGTTTCCGATTGGGAAATTTTTTTTAGCAGATACTCTTGGAGTGATGTCTCCAAACGAAGTAAAGGAAGCCATTTCATCGATTACAAAAGAGTTTCCAAATCTATGGTTTGAATTTCATGGTCACAATGATTATGACCTAGCAGTTGCTAATTGCTTATCCGCCGTTGAGTCTGGTGTGAGGGGCCTCCATGTTGCTGTAAATGGACTAGGGGAAAGGGCTGGAAATTCACCTTTAGAAGCGGTTATCACAGCCTTACATGATAAAACGAAATTTAGAACTTCGGTTGAGGAAAAAGAAATAACCAATGCTTCCCGTTTGGTTGAGATTTTTTCAGGCAAAAGAATTTCAGATAACAGACCAATCGTCGGTGAAGATGTCTTTACCCAAACAGCTGGAGTTCATGCCGATGGCGATAAAAAAGGAAACCTATACGCAAATCCTATCCTTCCCGAAAGATTTGGTAGGTCCCGCGTTTATGCCCTAGGAAAACTGGCGGGACGAGCGAGTATCACGGAAAATTTAAAACAATTGGGAATGGTTTTATCTCCAGAAATAGAAAAAAAAGTATTGGATCGGGTTATTGAGTTAGGTGATCAAAATAAAACGGTCACAAAAGAAGATCTGCCGTATATTATAGCTGATATCACTGGTGAGAATTTAGGTGCTAGTTTTCGATTTGAAAATTGTACGGTAACGAGTGGGATCGGTGTAAAACCAAAAGCAGAAATCCAAGTCAATTACCTCGGCAAGCTCTATAAAGCGTCTGGTGAAGGGGATGGAGGATACGACGCTTTTATGAATGCTTTAGGAAAAGTATTACAAGAGTTAGATATTCAGATTCCATCTCTTCATGATTATGAAGTAAGAATTCCCCCTGGTGGAAACACAAATGCACTTGTGGAAACTGTTATCACTTGGAAAAGACCCAATGAAGTGCAACCCATTCGGACAATTGGAATTGACTCTGACCAACAAGTTGCGGCAATCAAAGCCACCGAACGACTTTTACACATCATCCTCGCAAACAAATGATTCATTTTTTAATCGTGGGTTTAGGGAATCCTGGTACTCGTTATAAAGACACCCGCCATAATATTGGTTTTCGGATCTTAGATTCGTTTGCGGAGTCAGCGGGATATATTTGGTCTGAAAATAAAAAATACTCTGAATCCGTAAAAGTTCTATCAGATTGCAAAGTCCATCTTTTGAAACCTCTCGAATACATGAACCTTTCTGGGAAGGCAGTACAATCCATCACACAATTGTTTAAAATACCGCCAGAAAATATTCTAGTCGTTCAGGATGAGGTGGATCTCCCCTTCGGAAAAATTAAAAATAAAATCGGTGGAGGAACGGCAGGTCACAACGGTCTGAAGGACATAGTTGCAAAAATTGGCTCTTCCGATTTCCATAGACTCCGGTTTGGAGTGGGAAAGCCAGAAAAAGGAGGGATGGAAGTTGCCGACTTTGTTTTGCAAAGATTCACAACGGAAGAGGAAAAAGAATTACCTCGTCTCATCCAAGACTCAAAGATAAAAGTAGAGGAATGGATCAAAACCAATTTGAGTCTAATTCTGAGAAAGAGCGGATAAAATAAATTTTATGTCAAACAGCGAAAAACAAGAAAGTATTTTGAATTTAAATACTCTCATTTTGCAAACCATTCTCTCCATTTTAATCGTAATTGGAATTGTATTTGGCCTGGCATTTTTTTTCCGAGAAGAGCTATTAGGTTATTCCACGATATTTATAAAAATATTCGGTTACTTCGGTTTATTTTTTGGTATGGTTTTATCGGACAGTTTACCTGCATTCATACCTCCTGACGCCTTCTTGATGTTAGCTGTTTCTGGCGGAATGAGTCCAATGATTACAATTGTTTCTATGTCACTGGGAAGTATTCTTGGAGGTTCCCTTGCCTATTGGATTGGACTGAGACTCATCCCTAGATTTCATTTAGGTAGAAAGCTGGTCCTTCATTATGAGGATAAATTGCTCCCTTATATACGCAAGTATGGATTTTGGGCCGTCGTAATCAGTGCGCTGACTCCTATTCCTTATTCTTGGATGGCATATACAGTTGGAACTTTTAAAATGCCTTTCCATTTGTTTTTGTTCGGTTCGTTATTTAGGATTCTTCGGATGAGTGTATATTTTTTCGCTATGTATTTGGGCTGGATATCGGGGGTTTGAATTATGGAAGATAGACTTTTCCCGAAGACCTTAGATGAATTGATCTTGGAGAAGGTTCGTTTTTTCTTTTTGCCAGATCGTACGGCAGCCTTTATCAAAAATATTTTCGACGGAAAGGTTTCGGAAAGATCTCTCATCTGTTGTCATTCAGGTTGTGATGTATGCAACGAAACAATTTACAATTGTTATATGGCAGTGAAAAAAGAATGGGAGAATTTATAGATGGAGGATTTGTTTTCTAAAGAATCTTCCTCGAAAAAACAGATCCCCCTCGCTTTTAGTCTAAGACCAACCGATTGGAATGAATTTATTGGGCATGGCTCCGTCGTAAAATCTCTTCGATCTTTATCTAAACCAACATCCATTTTGTTATATGGCCCGCCAGGTTCAGGAAAAACTACTCTTGCCTATCTTTTAACCAAAGATTGGAAATTTGAAAAAAGATACCTAAGTTGTGTAACCAGCGGAGTTAAGGAAGTGAGAGAAGTTTTAGAGGAGGGGAAAAGGCGAGGAACAATCGTTTTGTTTCTGGATGAAATCCACCGTTTCTCGAGTAGCCAACAAGACGCACTTCTCCAAGCAGTGGAGGAAGGCGAGGTAATTCTAATCTCTGCAACAACAGAAAATCCGAGTTTTCGTGTGAACCGAGCTCTTCTCTCTCGACTGCTTGTTTTCCGTTTGCATCCACTGTCTGAATCGGAAGAGATTCAAATTTTTGATTCCGCACTAACTCGGTTGGGAACTAGTCGGACATTTTCCAGAGAGATCAAACAAGAGTTACTTCAAAGGAGTTCTGGAGACGCAAGAAAGCTCCTTGGTTCGTTAGAACAAATCCTACAAAGAACGGACGAAAACGAACCAATAACCATAGAACTTCTTTCAGAGATTTTAGGTGAAAAAATTCTGAAATACGACAAAAATAGCGAAAATCATTATGATTTGATTTCAGCTTTTATCAAGTCTTTGCGTGGTAGTGATCCTGACGCAGCCATGTTGTATCTCTCCTTAATGTTAGAGGCAGGCGAGGATCCCCATTTTATTGCAAGGCGTTTGACAGTTTTTGCCAGCGAAGACATTGGAAATGCCAGCGTGCAGGCTTTAAGTTTGGCGATTGCAACCTGGCAAGCAGTGGAACGTTTGGGAATGCCTGAAGGAAGGATCCCTTTGGCGCAGTGTGTTTGTTTTTTAGCATCGGCACCAAAATCAAATGCGAGTTATATGGCGATCAATCGAGCCAATCAATTCGTAAAGGAACGCTTGCGGGAATTTGAAGTTCCGAATCATCTACGGAATGCCCCGACCAAAACCCACAAAGCGGAAGGTGCGGGACTTGACTACCGCTACCCCCACGACTATCCAGGTCATTTCTTAAAGGAAAAATACTTCCCGCCTTCTCTATACCCAAGGCCACCTCTTTTCTATTTCCCTTCCGAACAGGGGTTTGAAAAGAATATCCGCGAACATCTTTTGCGGCTTTGGGGTTCGGAAAAATACGAATCCGAGAGAGGGTGATTCTCAAGAAAATTAAAAAACCCCTTTAAATTTAGAAAAAAAGAAACTCATCTTGACAAGGCTAGGAAACCATGAGACGATCTCTGTTGATGGGTTCTGCACCAGATAGTTTTGCTCCGATCTTACTACAACTTTTACTCGGCGTTGGCTTTTCCGCCTTAGTCCTTGGCCTCGCCTTCCTTCTCAATCCCAAAAAAAAGTCAAAACCGCAAGATACTTTTGAATGTGGTGTCACATATTACGGTGATGCGCGTGGACTTTTCAATATCAAGTTTTACTTGGTGGCCGTCCTTTTTATCCTCTTCGATATCGAAGCTGTATTTTTATACCCTTGGGCTGTAAACCTTCTCAATTTTAAGGAGGCCGGGCTCGGTGGTTTCTTCTTAATTGAAATGTTTTTTTTCATTCTCATCCTTGTTGTAGGTCTATACTATATATGGAAAAAGGGAGCACTTGAATGGGATTAACAGATGTTCTATCCAAACCTGGTGAAATGTTTGGAGACATGTTCCAGGTTGCAAAATTGGAGAATGTTGTTCAGTGGGGACAAAGTTTTTCTCTCTGGCCTTATCCTTTTGCCACGGCTTGTTGCGGAATCGAATATATGAGCACGGCCTGTGCAGATTATGATATTGCCAGATTTGGTGCGGAACGTCCGTCTTTTTCTCCAAGACAGGCGGACATGATCTTGGTTTTAGGAACCATAACTTACAAAATGGCACCCGTACTCCGACAAATTTATGACCAACTTGCCGAGCCAAAGTTCGTAATTTCTGTGGGCGCTTGTGCTTCCTCAGGCGGTATGTTTCACACCTATGGCGTGTTACAAGGTGTAGACAGAATCCTACCTGTGGATGTTTACGTACCAGGTTGTCCACCTAGACCAGAGGCTATTTTAGATGCACTTGTCAAGTTGCAGAAAAAAGTTCAGGATGAAGGTTTGGAAGCAAGAAGGCAAGAAGTGATGAAAAAGATCCAAGAGATCAATGAACGAAACAAACCTCTCGTAGTTGCATGAACGAAAAAATTACTGCCTATTTACAATCTAGGCATGCGGAAGCTTTACTCCCACAAAGGGACATAAATACCAATCTTTATCATATTTCCATTCGTGCATCCCACTTAAAGGAAGTTGTAAAAGAGCTGAAAGATAATGCTGACTTATCTTTCACATATTTAAATGACCTAACTTCCGTTGATTGGCTTGGAAAAAGATCACCACGATTTGAGATTGTCTATTTGCTTCGATCTCCTAAAAACAATCATTTCCGTATGCAAATCCGAGTCCCCGTTGAGGAAGGGGAAACAGTTCCCAGTATAACAGATATCTTTGTTGGGGCAAATTGGCCTGAAAGAGAGATATTCGATTTGATGGGGATTGAATTTTCTGGGCATCCTCAATTGGAACGATTGATTATGCCTGACAATTTCGTAGGGCACCCACTCCGAAAGGATTTTCCATTGGAAGGTCCGGGACAGGATTATCTCATTGAAGATTTACTTACCATCCATGTTCAGGATGATATCACAGGTTAGGCGAAAGTAACTATGGTAATGTATGAAAAAACCGCGGAACACTTTGGTAAAAAATTTCAAAATTTACCAGAAGGTCATCTTTTAGTTAACCTTGGCCCTTCACACCCTGCGACCCACGGTATTTTACAGAATGTCATCCAAATTGATGGGGAACGAGTCGTTGATACCGAATCCGTTATCGGATATGTCCACAGGTGTTTTGAAAAGTTAGGGGAAAGATACGACTACAATCAGTTTTTAGTATGTACCGATCGTATGAACTACGTGTCCACTCCGTTGAATAATATCGGATGGATTTTGACCGTAGAGAAGATGATGCAGATCGAGGTGCCTGATCGTGTCACTTACGTGAGGATGATTATCTCCGAGCTTTCTCGAATTATGGACCATATTATCTGTAATGGAATTATGGGTGTGGATCTCGGTGCATTTTCGGGACTTTTACACTTATTTCATCATAGAGAGAATATCTATCAAATTTTAGAAAAACTAACAGGTGCTCGGTTGACAACAACGTTCTGTCGCGTTGGTGGAATGGAGAGAGATATCTACCCTGAGTTCCAATCAGAAATTAAGACGGTTATCAAAGGGCTTGTACCTGCTATTGATGAATTCCAGAACCTTTTGATTCGCAATAAGATATTCAACGAAAGAACGGCAGGAATCGGTGGTATTTCAAAAGAACGTGCTATCGAATATGGCTTTTCCGGTCCAAACTTGAGAGCAGCGGGAGTGCCTTGGGATGTCCGAAAAGATACACCTTACATGTTTTATGATAGAGTCGATTTTGATATTCCCGTTGGGGAGGATGGTTCCGCGCTCCACCGAACTCTTGTTCGTATGGAAGAGATGCGTCAGTCCATTCGAATCATTGAGCAGCTAGTGGATGGCATTCCTGAAGGTCCATATCATGCGAATGTACCCCATTCATTTTTGCCACCCAAAGACCGAGTTTATAATAATATGGAAGAGCTCATTTATCATTTTAAGATCATCATGCATGGAGTTAAAGTTCCACCTGGTGAATACTATATGGCAACGGAAGCGGCGAATGGAGAGTTGGGCTTTTATGTGGTTTCGGAAGGCGAAAAGTCGCCTTGGAGAGTTCACGTTCGACGACCATGTTTCTGGTTCTATCAATCTTTTCCTGAACTTGTTAAGGGAGGACTGCTTGCAGATACGATTGCAACAATGTCTTCTTTGAATGTAATCGCAGGGGAGTTAGACTGCTAATGTATCAATTTTCTGAACATTCTGAAAAAAGATTTCAAAAATTAGTTCCTCAGTTTCCAAACAAAAGGTCGTTGATTCTACCTTGTTTGTTTTTGCTCCAGTCTGACAGAGGTTTTGTGGACCAAGAGGGAATGCAGTATATCGCTGAGCGGATTGGCTCACCAGTTTCACTTGCACATGTGTATGGTGTTGCGACATTTTATACAATGTACAACAAAAAACCCGTTGGTAAATTTCACATTCAAATCTGCGCAAACATCTCATGTTATCTTGCTGGAAGTGATCGGATTACAGAGCATGTATGTTCAAAACTTGGAATCCAAGCTGGTGAAACTACGCCTGACAATGAGTATACTGTAGATGAAGTGCAGTGTCTCGGTGCATGTGGTTTTGGTCCTGTTGCTCAGATCAATGATAGCTATTATGAAGAATTAACTCCCGAAAAATTAGATCAGATCTTAGAATCACTTAAGGTAAAAGGTTAGGTAATGGGTCTAAAAAAATTACTCACATCACATATTGAATCAAACGAATCACATACATTGAGCCATTACATAAGTGTTGGTGGATATGAGAGCCAGAAAAAGGCTCTCGCGCAAATGTCTGCCGATGAGATTGTGAATGACGTAAAAGTATCTGGACTTCGTGGAAGAGGTGGGGCTGGTTTTCCCACAGGAAACAAATGGGGTTTCATTCCGAAAACGGACAAACCAAAGTATTTGATTTGCAACGGAGACGAAGGAGAGCCTGGTACTTTCAAAGACAGACTTCTCATAGAGAAATGTCCTCATATGCTGATTGAAGGTATGGTAATAGCGGCAAAGGCTATTGACTCACACCAAGGTTATATTTATATCCGAGGGGAATTTCATAAGGGAATCAGAATCGTAGAGGCCGCAGTCGACGAAGCGTATCAAAAAGGGTATCTGGGAAAGAACATCATGGGTCTAGGTTTTGACTTTGACTTGGCTGTTTACTCTGGGGCTGGTGCCTATATATGCGGTGAAGAATCTGCTCTCATCAACTCTTTGGAGGGAAGGAGGGGCCATCCAAGACTAAAGCCTCCGTTTCCTGCAGTCTCTGGCTTGTATTCCTGCCCAACTGTTGTAAACAATGTGGAAACATTTTGCAACGTTCCGCACATCATCCGTATGACTGGGGAAGAGTACAAAAAAATAGGCACAGAAAAATCTCCAGGAACTCGTCTATTCGCCGTTAGTGGGCATGTTAAAAAACCTGGTATCTATGAAGTTGAAATGGGAACTCCCATGAAAGAGCTTATCTTTGATATTTGTGGCGGGATTAAAAATGATAAGAATCTGAAAGCTGTAATCCCTGGTGGATCTAGCTCTCCCATTTTAACTGCTGAGGAGGCGATGGGTGCTACCATGGATTATGAGTCAATTGCCTCGCTCAAATCTATGTTAGGTTCTGGAGCAGTGATTATCCTTTCAGAAGAAGCAGATCTTGTCGAGACCACCTATCGACTAGCTGAGTTCTATTCACATGAATCCTGTGGTCAGTGTACTCCCTGCCGGGAAGGAACCCATTGGGTAAAGGACCTCCTTCATAAAATAAAGTCGGGTCACGGAACAGAAAAGGACGTGGAACTTATTTTCTCTCTTTCTCGCAATATGGAAGGTGGTACTACGATTTGCCCTCTGGCGGATGCCTGCGTAATGGCTGTTCGACCTACGATGACCAAATTTAAATCCGAGTTTGAATCCAAACTCAAAAAGGAAGTGGGGATCTCTCACTAAAGGATAAAAAAGAATGGATCTGGCACTGCTTCTTGCTTGGGGGATAAAAATCCTCGCTTTGTTTTTTGTCATTATCACGGGGGTGGCTTATTATACCTTGGCAGAACGGAAGTTTGCTGGTTTTATCCAGGATAGACCTGGACCAAATCGAGCGGGTCCCTTTGGGATTTTCCAACCACTTGCGGATGGGATTAAGTTCATAGCCAAAGAGGAAATTTTCCCTAAGAATGTTTCTAAAGGAATGTATCTTCTTGCCCCTTCGATTTCCATGACTTGCGCAATTTTAGCTTGGGCTGTAATTCCGTTTGGTGGCACTATCCCATCGCCCGAGTGGTTGATTCACTTAACGGGCGTTACGACAATAGACCTACAAGTCGCCAACCCAGACTCGGGTGTTTTGTATCTTCTTGCAGTATCTTCGTTTGCGGTTTATGGAATTATGATTGCTGGATGGTCCAGCAACAATAAATACTCTCTCCTTGGCGGGGTTCGGTCTACTGCTCAGATGATCAGTTACGAACTTCCTATGGGTCTATCCATAGTGGTCATTGTGATTATGACAGGTTCTCTGAAACTTACAGATATCAGCGATTCTCAGAAGGCTATGTGGAATATTTTGACTCCTCCAGGGTTTGTAGCTTTTTTTATATATGTAACAGCTATGTTTGCTGAAACCAACCGTTTACCTTTTGACCTCGCAGAAGCAGAATCGGAACTTGTTGTAGGTTTTCATACAGAATACGGAGCCTTCAAATTTGCTTTGTTCTTTCTCGCTGAGTATATGAACATGATCACAATGTCCTGTCTTACGACTCTTCTGTTTTTCGGTGGTTACAATGTTCCATTTGGAATTTTGGATGGTTCACCTTACCAGGCCTTTGTTGGTCTTGGGTTCTTTATCGCAAAAGTTTTATTTTTTGCATTTTTCTTTATTTGGGTTCGTTGGACTTTACCAAGGTTTCGGTATGACCAGCTTATGAAATTGGGTTGGAAAAAAATGATTCCTTGGGGTTTATTTTCGGTGATGTTTTCTGCCGTTTATACTGTATATTGGAAAGAAGGTTGGTTGAAGTTATTTTTATGAGTCTCGAATCAAACCCAGCCTTTTATCTTTTTCTTGTATTTGGATCTATCGCTGTCATTACTGCTCTTACTGTAGTTTTTCATAAAAACCCTGTTGTTTCAGCAGTATCATTGGTATTTACTTTTTTTGCTTTAGCGGGTGTTTATGGGATAATGAACGCGGTATTTATTGCCACGATGCAGGTCCTCGTATACGCAGGTGCCATTATGGTTCTCGTTGTTTTTGTTCTTATGTTGCTTTCCCAAAGAGCAGAGACACTTTCCCGTTATCTCAACAACCCATTGAGAGTTTTCTTTTTAACTCTATTTGCTTTGGGATTCTTTTTTCTGTTGTATACAACTTTGACCACGGGAACACCCAAATCGAATATTTCCACAAAAGGATATGGGCAAACTACCTATTCTTACGAAATCCAAGGAAGTTCCAAGGTCGTTGCAGAAGGTAATGTATCTTCCATAGGTGCTTCCACTTACATAGACTATCTTTTGCCTTTTGAGATGATTTCGATTCTTTTGTTAGTTGCGGTTCTTGGTGCCGTACTTTTGGCAAAGAAGAACACGACGGATGCAGGGAAAACCCGGGACGTAATTTTATGAACTCACTTGTAAGCGGAATACCGGTTTCGTTTTTTTTGGGACTCGCTGGAATTCTTTTTTCCATTGGGGTTTTGGGCGTTCTCATGCGTAGGAATGCCGTAGTGATATTTATGTCTGTCGAATTGATTTTAAATTCCGTTAATTTGGTTTTTGTAACTTTTTCTAAATCTCTCTCCAATATATCTGGGGAAACCATTGTTTTTTTTGTCATGGCGATTGCCGCAGCAGAAGCGGCAGTAGGTTTAGCGCTTGTTATAGCGATCTTCCGTCATAAAAAATCTACAAATGTAGATGAACTCCAATCATTAAAGTGGTAAACCGATGTTAGATCTATTTCCGTTAATCATACTTCTACCCCTTTTGGGATTTTTACACAATGGACTACTCAATTCCAAAATACCCCACAGGTTTGCAGGTGCGATTGGAACATTGGCCGTATTTATTCCATTTCTAATCACGGTCGGTGCCTTCTTGGAATTTCGTCCCATGGAGCGAACCAATCCCCACCTAATTACTGTTTTTGATTGGATTGTGGTCGGTGGATTTCAGTCAAGTTTTGGATACCAAATCGATCAGTTGTCTCTCTATATGACATTGATTATTACAGGGATCGGTTCCTTGATCCATTTGTACTCAATGGGATACATGAAAGGTGAAAAAAGTTACGTTCGATTTTTTGCCTATCTCAATCTTTTTATATTTTGTATGTTGAACCTTGTCCTTTCTGACAACTTGGTTCTGACGTTTCTTGGTTGGGAAGGGGTAGGACTAAGCTCCTATTTACTGATTGGTTTCGACCACCAAAAAAGTTCTGCAGCGGCCGCAGGAATGAAAGCATTTGTCTTAAATCGGATCGGTGACTTTGGATTCATTTTAGGTACTGGTTTTCTCTTTTGGTTGGGTGGTAGTCTAAAATATTCGGATCTCCAATTTGCGTTCCTTTCAAATGCAGATCTTTCTATTTATGCAAACACGATTGCCATTTTCTTTTTCATAGCAGCGATGGGTAAATCTGCGCAAGTTCCCCTCTACGTTTGGCTACCGGATGCTATGGCGGGTCCTACACCTGTCTCTGCTTTGATCCACGCCGCCACAATGGTGACAGCTGGTGTTTTTTTAATGGTGCGATTGAATTTTGTATTTTTACTCGCAAATGAGGCTTCCTTCTTCATTGCATGTATCGGTGCATTTACTGCTTTATTTGCCGCAACGATAGGTATATTGCAAAACGATATAAAAAAGATCCTTGCTTACTCTACAGTTTCCCAGTTAGGTTTCATGTTTTTAGCGATGGGAAGTATGAGTTATGTTGCGGGGCTTTTTCATTTGATGACCCATGCTTTTTTTAAGGCCCTCCTATTTCTCGGCGCGGGATCTGTGATCCATGCATTGCACCACGAACAGAATATAAAGAACATGGGAAGGTTGTTTGGAAAAATCAAGATAACCTCAATTACATTTTTATTGGGGACTTTGGCGATTGCTGGATTTTTTCCGTTTTCTGGTTTTTTCTCTAAGGATTTGATTTTAGAAAAAGCATATATGACGGGTCCGTTTGGTTCTGTTCTGTGGGTCGTCGGGATCCTTGCTGCTTTTTTCACATCCTTTTATATGTTTCGGTTGGTTTTTGTAGTATTTTTTGGAAAGGATAATACCGATCCCCACCACAAAGTCCATGAATCACCTTGGACTATGACCCTGCCCCTTGTGGTTCTTGCTATCGGTTCCGTTGGAATGGGGTTTTTACAAACTCCTCATTTTTTCCTCCACATCGATGTTCTGGGAAAATACTTTTCTCCAGTTCTTTCATCTGGATACCAACTAGCACAAGATAGGGGAACCTTGCCGAACTTCATTCATTTGGATGAAAAAAAAGAGATTCTACTTGCTAGTTTTTCTGTCGCAATAGCGACTGTTGGTCTGATCTTAGCGTACGTTTTGTTCCAAAGAAAACAGTCCCAAGTTTTAGAGGAGCACACTGGCTTTCGTAAAATCCTCTTCCATAAGTACTACATTGATGAAATCTACGAAATTCTCTTTGTAAAACCGTTTGTTAGTGTATCGAAATTCATAGCTTTCTTTTTGGATTTAAAAGTTATAGATCGTTTTTTTGTAGGGATTGGGTTTTTCTTTGGATCGCTTGCCAATCTCTTTCGAAGGCTTCAGTCAGGTTTTGTTGGTGACTATGCTCTCTATATCGTCTTAGGTACTTTTTGTATTTTGGTTTTTCTTTTAACGAGAGGTATATAGATGCCTGAACAAATTCTTTCCATTATAATCTTTTTACCGATTGTATCTGCCTTCTTAATTGCCTTTCAAAAAAGAGTTGGATCCATCATAATCATTTCAGCTCTTTCATCCGCATTTACAACGATCCTCTCTGTTGGATTATTTTTCTTTTATGACCCGAACAACTCTGGCCTACAGTTTGTGCATTGGATTCCCGATTGGATTGTTTCCGGAAAACTATCCGTTGATTACCATTTGGGTTTGGATGGGGTGGCTCTACTTTTATTTGCCTTAACTGCGTTTATGTTTTTTCTTTCGAGTCTAGCATCATGGTCAAATATTCCAAGAAGGATTAAAGAATTCCATATTTGTCTTCTGGTTCTCGAAACAGCTGTTCTTGGTGTTTTTGCGAGCGCCAATCTTGTGTTATTTTATGTTTTTTGGGAATTGATGGTCTTGCCAATGGTTCTCATGATTGGCATTTGGGGGGGAGAAGGGAGAACTAGGGCGGCATTAAAATACTTTTTATTTTCGATGGCAGGGTCCTTGTTTATGTTAGGGGGGATTCTCACACTCTACTTTAAAACGGGAAAAACAAGCATTGAGTCACTTGCTCTAAGTGATTTGTCCGTCTACTCAATGGAACTCCAATGGTTTTTATTTTTTAGCTTTTTCATCGCCTTTGCAATCAAAATCCCATTATTTCCATTCCACACTTGGATGCCAGACGTACACACGGAGGCTCCGACAGTGGGTTCGGTCGATTTGGCGGGCGTACTTCTTAAGATCGGGGCATATGGATTCATCCGTTTTTGTATCCCGTTTTTTCCTGAGCTTTCCTTGGACTTTAAAGATTGGGTACAAATACTGGCAGTCATTGGTATTCTGTATGGCGCGATGGCTGCTCTCGTCCAACATGATATCAAGAGAATCATCGCATACAGTTCCCTTTCGCACCTTGGATTTTGTTTACTGGGAATCTTTTCATTTACCCAGGAAGGTGTAACAGGTGGAATGCTTCAAATGATTTCACATGGCATTTCGACAGGAATGTTGTTTTTAATGATAGGTATGGTCTACGAAAGAGCTAGAACGCGCGACATATCAGAGTTTGGTGGTCTTGCGACTCAAATGCCGATTTTCTCCACGTTCTTTTTGATCGCAGTATTATCTTCCATTGGACTTCCTGGAACCAATGGTTTTGTTGGTGAATTTTTGATACTCATGGGCGCTTTAAAAGCAAATCTTTGGATTGGAGGAATTGCAAGTCTCGGAGTTATTTTTGGAGCATTGTATTTGTTATGGTTTGTAAAACGGTTTTTATTCGGAATGAATAAAACGATTCAAGCAAAACCGTACAAGGATCTTTCCTTTCGAGAAATTGGAATCCTCAGTCCTCTCGTTGTCTTTATTTTTTGGATAGGTATCTATCCAAAACCATTTTTGGAAATATTAGAGCCTTCTAGTAGGGTTTTTCTCAACCAAGCATCCGTTGCGGTTATAGCGGAGAGGAAAACATCTGGGTTAACGTCCGAAATTTCTTCCACAAAACAAGAAATTCGTGATTATATAAGTTTAGGAAAAATTCCAGTCAGCTTTGAGGAAAGATTGGGTAAATATGTCTCCCCTTACTCACTTCCTTCATTAAAAAACCAATCCGAAAAAGAGCCAATTTTGGATTTGAAAGGGATCGATGAGTCCATTCAATCCGATTTCGAAAAAGAGACAAAGGAAAAATAGGGGAACATCGATGTCATACATTCCTTCATCTAACGATTTACTCGCAATCTCACCAATGGTAATTCTGTGTGGATTGGCTTTAGTTTCACTAGTTATACAATTCCTTTTACCAAAAAAAGATGATTATTTTTTACTTTGGGGGCTAGCCTTAATCGCCTTACTCGGAGCCCTATTTGCATTGTATTACTCTACAAGTTCACCAGGTTATGGTAAGTATTTTTCCTCTCAGATTTCTCTAAGCCCCTTGACTGTTTGGTTGAGTGCGATTTATCTCATATCAGGTCTTTTTACAATTCTTGTGGCTCCAAAATTTTTAGAAGAGAAAGGTATTCTCTTTCCTGAATTTTTTCCGCTCCTTCTATTTTGTATTTCAGGAATGATGTTTCTGACAACAGGATATGACCTAATTGTTATCTTTGTTGGATTAGAAATCCTTTCTCTTTCGCTTTATGTTCTCATCGGGATGACTAGAACATCAGTTCAGGCCTTGGAAAGTTCCATGAAATACTTTCTACTAGGTGCATTTAGTTCGGGTTTTATGTTGCTCGGTATTGCATTCTTATTTGGTGGTTCGGGAAGCACAAATTTAGATATTGCCCTTCGAGGTCTTTTCCAGAAAGGTTACGAGTCCAACTATACAAAACTCGGTTTTGGGCTATTTTTAATTGGTGTTTCCTTTAAGACGGCTCTTGTTCCCTTTCATTCTTGGACTCCCGATGTTTACGAAGGCAGTGAGACCAGTTTGACGGGTTTTATGGCGAGTGCTGGAAAGGTGAGCGCGATGGGACTTCTTATGGTATTATTTACTCATATACCAGCTGGAGTACTTGGCGAAACTTGGAAGTATCTAATGGGTGGCCTTGCCCTTATATCGATGACCTGGGGAAACATCATTGCCTTAAAACAGGACAATCTAAAACGGATGTTAGCTTACTCTTCGATTTCACATGCGGGCTACGTGACAGCTGGAATCGCTTGTGGTGCAAACCTCGAGGCATTGTACTATCTTTTTATTTATGCAATTTTAAATCTTGCTGTGTTTGCTCTGATTAGTTATTTGGAAACTTCCAAAATACATATCACTGTTTCGGGGATCTCCAATCTCAGCCAAGAGTTTCCTTTGGCATCTATCGCTCTTTCCATTTTATTTTTGTCTTTTGCAGGTTTTCCACCTTTTATCGGTTTTTGGACCAAACTATTTCTTTTGCAGAAGATTGCAGAGTCGGATGATTTGTTCCAACGCATTCTTTTGTTCGGTGCGGTCGCCAATTCCTGTGTTGCCTTTTACTATTACATGAAAATCACGATTCAGTCCTATATGAAGACAGAGCCGACGGAACTTCTCAAAGGGGAAAAGATCCATTCCAATCCTGGGTTGTTTTTGTTAATCGGGCTACTTTGTCTTTTCTTTACCTTCGGATGGATTTTCTTTCAGCCTGGATCTCTCCTTTAGAAACTTTTTGTAAGTATCTGTTATAACGAAAATATCTCCAAAATAGCGATTATTTCTTGAATCGTGGTTTGGTAGGGAAACTTTAGTCTATATTGCGAGGTTTTTATGGCAACGATTCTTCACAGAGGCAATTCGATTCAGGAAACAGGAAAGATCCGAGAGTTTCTATCTGCAAAAGGTTTATTGTACGAGTCCTATTCCGCTCCGGATTCTTTAAAAGACCTGCTTGCACAAAAGTCGTTGAATGACGGTGAAAAGGAACAAGTTCTATCTGGTTTGCAGTACCGGTTTGAAGAATTGCAAAGGGACCACGGATATTTGTCAAGGGACTTAATCGTTCTACACGATGAGGTTCCGGGTATATCTGATATGCTTGCGAAATTTGATAAATTGCATATCCATACAGATGAAGAGGTGCGTTACATTATTGATGGATCCGGCATTTTTGGTTTTATCATTGGTGGCGAAAGGTTTGAAGTACAGGTGAGTGCGGGAGATTTCATTTCTATACCAGCTAATACAAATCATTGGTTTACCTTGGATGAAAAAAAAAGGATCAAGGCTGTTAGATACTTCAAAGACAATACTGGATGGACTCCCGTTTATGTGGATGAATCCAAAGTACTTGTGAATGCTTAAAATTATTTAATTTACAAATTAGTTCGTAACTAAGTCCGCTTTACCAAACCACTCGACAATAAACTGAAGGGTGGTTCTTCCCATATAAAAATTTTCCTCTAAACTTCCCACTAAGTCAAAGGATCCGTTCTTTGACATTTGTTCTTGGAACTCGAGACCTTTATTCCAAATCATAAACTTGAGAGAACCTGAACCTATACAATTAAATCGAATATGTTTGCCTCCACTCAGAGGTGTTAGATGAACTGGAGAAACAGACTTGAGAAACAACTTTACGGGAGGGTTTGTTTGACCAAATGGTTCTAGTTCAGACCATTCTTTTTTGAGTCGGTCGTTCAACTCGTCTGGCATTACTGTAAAATCTGTGTCGATTACATATTCTTCTTTGTTACTGTTGCCTTCTAACCAATATTTGGCTTTTTCTTCGAGTTCCTTTTCCAGGTCGGGAATTTTTGAAATTTCAATGGAGAACCCTCCTGCTTCGGGGTGTCCACCAAAATGTAAAAAATGATGTGAAAGTGAATGTAAAAGATCTAGGACATTTTCCTTTCCAAAACTTCGGATACTTCCCCGAGCATCACCATTATCAGGAGCTATGAAGATTGCCGGTTTTTTAAAATCATCTACCATTCTGGTCGCGACAATTCCACTTACACCTGGTTCCATATCTGGCTCATAACAAAAAACAACAGAACCTTCCTTTCTTACGGGTTTCCTTTCTAAATAGCGATACACTCTGTCCAAGTTTCTTTTTGTCCGTTCTCTTCGTTCCTCATTCAATGACACAAGCGATTTTGTGAATACTTTCGCTTGGGTTTGAGATTCAGAAAGTAGGAGTGACACAGCTTCCTCTGTTTTCCCCATTCTGCCAGCGCAGTTGATTACAGGTCCGATTGACCAACCAAGATCCTTGGCAGAAATTTGGTTGGGATTTAATTTCAATTCTTTCAAAAGCTCTAGAAGACCAATCCGTTTTGTGTTAGAGGAAAGGAATGAATTGTTTAGCGTATGTAATGCAAGTTTTACAACATGGCGATTTTCACCGGTAAGTGGCATCATATCCGTAATGGTTCCAATGCCAGAAAGATCAATTTCTGATTCTAAAATTTCAAGAAAGCCTGGTATCTTTTTGCATTGTTCATAATAGAGAAATCTTTCGTCATCTAAGAATGGTTTTGATTTTGGGTCTCGTATTGGAAAGGGGTTTACATTACGAAGTATATCTTTGTTCAAATTGCTACGATGCAAAGAAGAATCTATATCAAGTGATCCTAATGTCTGTTCATTGAGCAATATACCATTTCGAAAGTATATAGATTTGCCATCGATATTTTTTTCATAGAGTTTATTGTATTCTTCACTCAAGTAGAATAAAATTGCAGATACTAATTTAAATGCAAGAACGGATGTACAGATTTTCTTTTCTGGGTAAACGGAATCCAATCGCCTCGGATTGATTAGATGGCACTTATTAGGGATTCGAGTCGGTACCTCGTGGTGGTCCAACACTATAACATCCATTCCGGAGGCAATGAGTTGTTCAATCTCATCAACTTGAGAAGAACCAAAATCTAAAGTGATTAGCAAGCCCGGATTCGATTTTTTTATCTTATCCATTGCCTCTTTACAAAGACCGTATGGATCGCTCTCCGAGGATACAAGAATATCAATCTTACTATTTTTAAAGAAAGGATATGTTTTAAGAAACATTCCCAATAGGCAAGTAGAGCTGACACCATCGGCGTCTCTATCACCATATAAGAGAATTGTGTTATTGAGTTTCGTATGCTTTACGATACAATCCACTCCTGATTCTATATCGGGAAGAGAAAAAGGGGAGTGAAGAAATCCTAAGTCCGAAGTGATCAATTCGTGCGGACTCATTTCCGACAAACCTGGCCTGCGATCTACCAAATAACGAAGGATTGGCTTTTTAGAGGGAGTTTTTGTTCGAACTTCGGCCAGAGTAGGGCCGGATCGAACCTTTGTTACATGATGCAATTGCCGATAATTTTGGAACCGTACTCGACTTCCAAACCAGGTGTTTTGATATCACCAATTACCTTTCCTGGTTTTTTTAATTCGACCTTTTCTTTCGCTTCCACATTTCCCTTTAGATTCCCAAGAACCACAAGAGAACCTACTTCTACGTCTGCCTCCACATCACCTGTTTCATCAATGATGAGTTTTCCTTGAGAAGTGATGGTTCCTTTAAACTGGCCTTTGATTTTTAAGGTCTGGTTGAATGTAAGTGTACCGCGAAAGCTAATGTCGTCACTTATAATGGTATCAATGGATTCGTCTTTCATCTGAAAATACGATCTTAGAATTCTCTGAATTTGGCAACACTTCTCGGGGTAGAACATAAGAATATTGCAAAAAAAAATCCAAATTCTAACTGTTTTATCTTGATGGAGAGCTTCGATTCTCAAATTTGGAGGAAGTGGGTATTATATCTGCAATTTGCAAGATTTTCCGATTGGGATTTTTTTTGATTCTGATCGTATTTTTGAATCTCAACATAGTTGATGATCGATTTGTCAGCCCACTGGAAGATCTGGATTACCAATACCAATCTTACGAATTGGAAGAAACCACAAGGGTTCTCTCCGTTTCCAAAAAATCCGAAGCCAAATTAGTTTTTTTGCCACTCATTTCAAACCAGTTACCTTCAAAAACCGATAATCCGTCGGTTCTTGGATCGGAGAGTCCTGGTCTTTATATTCGTGCAATCCATTTGAATTTTAATTTTATTTACCTACCACCACCTTCTTTGGCGTAAAAATTGCATCTTCACTCTTTTCCAGGAATGGAAAAGTATGTATTAGTTTTTATAAAAGAGAGTTATGTTAGAAAAGATCATTCAGTTTTCCATCGCCAAAAGAGCTATGGTATTAGTTGTCACTGCTGTACTAAGTTTAGTCGGTGTTTACAACGCCTACCACCTATCCATTGACGCAATCCCAGACGTGACAAACGTTCAAGTTTCGGCGGTAACTTCCGTTCCTGGACTCTCTCCTTTAGAGGTAGAGCAATTTATCACCTATCCCATTGAATTAGAATTCAACGGAATGCCTAAAGTTTCAGAAATTCGATCCATTTCTAGAACAGGAGTAAGTTCGGTTACAGTTATTTTTGAAGATGGAACAGATATCTATTTTGCGAGGCAACTCGTAAATGAAAGGCTGAAACAGGCAGAAAACTTCATACCCAAGTCCTATGGAAAGCCAGAACTGTCGCCGATATCAACGGGTCTTGGTGATATTTATGAATTTGCTCTGGTTTCTGAATCCCACACTCCGGAAGAGCTTAGAACCATGATGGAATGGGAAGTTGCAAGACAGCTTCGATCCGTAAAAGGTATTATTGATGTGAATGTGGTCGGTGGTGATGCAAAACAGTTCCAAATCAAAATTGACCCCAAAAGGCTTCTCGCTCTCAACCTCACACTCAGTCATATCACAGAAGCTCTGGAAGGCGCCAATGTGAACTTAGGTGGTGGTTATATCCAAAAAGGTGAAGAACAATTTGTCATCCGAGGGGAAAGCCAGTTTAAGTCCATTGCCGATATTGCAAAACTTTCGGTGAGAACGTCTCGGGATGGTATTCCGATTACCTTAGGACAGATTGCCCGCGTCGAAACAGGTGCTGCTCTTCGCTTTGGTTTGAGTACGATGAATGGCAAGCGAGAAGTCGTTGGTGGGACGGCGATGATGTTACTCGGAAGCAATTCACTTGAAGTGGTTAGTCGAGTAAAAGAAAAGATGAAGGAAATCGAAACTCGACTTCCGCCTGGAATGAAGTTAGTTGTCTATTACGACCGAGCTGAATTTATTGGAAGGACTCTCTCGACCGTTTTTACAAACTTGGTAGAGGCGGGAATTATCGTCTTACTTTGCCTTATCTTAACTCTTGGAACCGTCAAGGGAGCCTTTGCTGTAGCCTTAGCGATCCCCGTTTCCATGCTCATCGCCACGATTCTGATGAATGCTTTTGGAATTGTAGGGAACCTGATGTCTCTCGGAGCACTTGACTTTGGTTTACTCGTCGATGGTTCTATTGTTATGTTGGAGTCGACCCTACATGGGTTTTTGATTCGTAAATCTTTTCTTCTCTCTAAAAAATCGGCACAGGATATGGAAGATGGAATTGAGGATGTTATCTTAGAGTCTTGTATTAAAGTCGTTCGAGCTTCCGCTTTCAGTGTGGGCATCATATTATTAGTATACCTACCACTTATGACATTGGAAGGAGTCGAAGGTCGAATGTTTCGACCGATGGCCATAACCGTAGCTTTCGCATTAGGTGCCGCCCTTCTCTATTCTATCACAACATTCCCAGCGCTTATGACCTATATCTACAAAAAGCCAATTCTGCATGAATCGGCTTTTTGGGAAAAGTTCCAACATAAATACCAGGAGCTTCTTGTATATGGTATGCAATTCAAAAAACAATTTTCTTTGGCTGGGATTGGAATTGTTTTATTTTCATTAGTTTTAGGTTCCACTCTAGGTTCAGAGTTCTTACCAAGAATCGATGAGGGTGAGATTGCAATTGATATCAAACGACTTCCGTCTACAGCTATCAATCACTCCCGCGATTTGAATTTAGAAATGGAAAAGGTAATCCTCAAGTTCCCGGAAGTTGTAAGTGTTGTTTCTAGGCAAGGAAGAGGAGAATCAGCCGCCGAACCGATTGGATCGGAAGAGGGCGAGATGATGGTCAAACTCAAACCAAAAAAAGAATGGGTAACAACAAAGGATCGGGAAGCTCTAATGGGATTGATGAAGGAAGAAATTAGTAAAAATGTTCCTTCGTCTTACATAAGTTTGTCGCAACCTATCGAAAACCGAGTGAATGCACTTCTTTCGGGATCTAAAGCGGATATTGTAATCAAAATTTATGGTGATGATCTCAAAAGTCTAAAAACCATTGCAGACAATTATGCAAATAAGATAAAAAAAATACAAGGTGCAGCCGACCTCAGAGTACAAAAGTTACTCGGTCTTCCTCTTCTCGAAATCAAAATGAATCGAGGAAATATGGCAAGGTATGGGGTTCGCGCTGAGGAGATTCTAACTACAATTGAAACACTTCGAGTCGGCTTCAATGCCGGGAAAGTATACGAAGGATATAAGAGATTTGATTTAATTGTTCGGTTAGATGCAGATGTTAGGGACTTAGAGGTCATAGAGAACGTTCCAGTCATGACGGAATTGGGAGGTACTGTTCCTTTGGGTCAGGTAACGGATATCGTTATGACAGAGGGCCCCGCTGCATTGTACCACGAAGGACTAAAAAGAAGGATCCTTGTTGAAGTAAACGTTCGTGGCCGGGATATGGTTGGGTTTGTTTCGGAAGTGCAAAAAGTAACGAACAGCATAGAAGAAAATCTACCGCAAGGTTATTCGGTGGATTGGGGTGGACAGTTTGAGAACTTTACTCGGGCAAAAAATCGACTGTCATTAGTAATTCCAATCGCGGGAGCCATTATTTTCATAATGCTTTTTATTGCGTTCGGGAATGTGTATTACGCTTTGGGTGTTTTTATGTTGGTGCCCCTTTCTCTATCAGGAGGCATTATAGCTCTCGTTATGCGGGGACTCCCTTTTTCCATACCCGCAGGGGTTGGGTTTATTGCAGCGGCAGGTATCTCGGTTTTGAACGGGGTGGTTTATGCATCTGCTCTAAAAGACAATATCAAGGAAAATCCGAATGCATCTTTGGCAGTTATTGATGCGGCGGTATATACCCTTAGGGCCGTAGCTACTACTGAGTTGGTTGCGATCATAGGATTTTTACCAATGGCAATTGCAACAAGTGCAGGAGCTGAGGTTCAAAAACCTTTGGCAACTGTGGTAATGGGTGGTGTACTTGTTGCGACAATCCTCTCTCGATTTCTTTTGCCAATTGCTTTTGAATTCCTAGTAAAACTAGCACAGAAGCAGGAAGCAAGACAACTAGAGCGTGATAAAAAAAGGAACGAATACTTTTTAGAGGACATGAAAAAATACCAATCTGCAACTCTTGGATATATTCCACCAAACAATTATGACTCTGAGATCGAATCAAAATTTGAACCAGTAGAAGAAAAATCTAAAAAGAAAAAGTCAAATAGGAAGTAGAAATTATGAAACCAAATTACTATGTAGCACACCCCTGGCATGGACTAGAACTGGGACCCAAGGCACCAGAAGAGTTAGATGTATTTATAGAACTAACACCCCAAGATCCAGTTAAATACGAGATAGATAAAGCCTCTGGATTTATTCGTGTGGACCGCCCACAAAAGTATAGTAATCGTTCACCTACACTTTACGGGTTTATTCCACGTACCTATTCCGGCGATGCTTCCGCAAAACATTGTTCTACGGTTGTAGGAAAAGCTGATATCCAAGGTGATGGCGATCCCATTGATATATGTGTGTTGACCGCAAGTCCAATCACTCATGGAAACACAATTTTGACTGTGATTCCCATCGGCGGTCTAAGGATGATCGATAAGGGGGAGGCGGACGACAAGATCATCGCCGTACTTAAAGGGGATGAAGTATTTGGACAGATGAAGGATATCACCGAAGTTCCAAAGGCTCTCGTTAACAAACTCCACCATTATTTTTTGACCTACAAGTTAGATCCAAATTCCCCTTCCACTGGGACAGTTGAAATCACGGAAGTATACGGTAAAGACGAAGCAATTCGCGTGATTCAATTTGGAATCGAAGACTATATTAAAAAGTTTGTTACTGTATGAAAAAAGTTTTAATCTATTTGATGTTGACGATCTCAGTTTTTGCAAATGATAAGAACATCTATAATTTGCAATCTACCGAGGAACAAATGTTTCTTGGGGAAGAGACGGAATCTCATGATAAAAAAGAAAAATGGAATCTGGAAGAGTTAGAAGAATTTGCAGTATCTAGCAACCCACTCTATTTACGTGAAAAACAGTCTATAGGAATTGCGAGAGGGGATATTATAACAGCCAGTCTTTACTACAATCCTATTTTTAACATGCAGCAACAATTTATGGGTGCAAGGAATAGTAGCCAAACTGGTTTACCAGAGACTTCCGTTATCTACAACCAACCTATTGATTTAAGTGGAACGATTGCACAAAGAGGGAAGGTCGCTAAACAAGAGTTTTTGGCATCCATTGCGAGCTTTAAAGATTTTGATCGTCTGTTTCGATTGAGACTTAGGCAAAATTTTTGGACCTATTTATACGTAACAGAACAAATCAGCTACCAGAAAGAGTTTTTGGAAAACTACCAAGACCTGCTCGATCTAACAAAGCTTCGGGCTGAGAAGGGAGATATATCCTTTTTAGAGTATGACCGACTTGAGTTAGAAAGAATCCAAATTGA
The DNA here is from genome assembly GCA_027533185.1 of Leptospira sp. Lineage (GTDB taxonomy): Bacteria > Spirochaetota > Leptospiria > Leptospirales > Leptospiraceae > Leptospira_A. The sequence goes on from JAPZTS010000034.1 coordinate 49,133, forward strand.
TCGAGAGTATAGGAACGCGCGTATACTCAGGGCACAAGTTGTCAAAAACCTACGCATTTTGATTGGAAATACGGATATAACCACTCCGCTGACTATCAAAGGACGGCTTAAATTTTTGTCCTCAAAAGAGTTTGGAATAGATTTGAATGGTTATGACGTAGAGAATCGTCCCGATTTAGTCGCTCTAAAAATCAGACAGCAAAAAGAACGGATGAATGTTGAATTGAAAAAGCGAGAGGCGATTCCGCCTCTGACTCTTGGGGTAGAGTTTCTGAATAAGGGAAACGAGAACGTAACGGGTGTATATGCGTCGTCTCCTTTGCCATTATTTGATCGAAAACAAGGTGAAATTTTAAAGGGCGAAGAAACCTTCAAACGACTCAGTTTTGATGTCGATGCAAAAAGGAATGAGATTCTTTCTGAGATATCTGCTGCCGCAAAGGAATTGCAAGCCAGGGAATCTCAGCTATTGGAATACCAAAAGATTGGTTTAATAGAGAAGAACAAAGAAGTTCAGGAAAAATCAAGATTAGCCTATATACGTGGTGCTTCAAACCTAGTTACATTTTTAGAAGCTGAAAAAAACTATCTAAACGTATTGCGCAGCTACTACGAAATTATCTATCTCTATTACAACGCACTTGAAAGTTATAGGGCTGCCATTGGAAAGATGGACCCTCAGGAATATTAAATATGAAGTTAGAATTTATCACAAAAAATCTCAGAAAAATCAGTGTGCTTATTTTGGTTTTAAGTATTGGATACTTTGGTTACACGAAATTTTTTTCCAAAGCCAATGCAACGGAAGTGTTGTCGGACGACAAAACCAAATTCCGGATTTCAGATGAAATTCAAAAGTCCCATCCCTTTTCTCTCGTATACTTGGAAGAAAAAGGCCTTGAAGAAGAACTCCAACTTCCTGGCACCGTTTCTTATGACATGAATAATGTGGCAAAAGTAGGATCTCGTGTGAGTGGGCGGTTGCAACAGATTTTTGTAAAAGAAGGTGATTACGTCAAAAAAGGAACAGCTTTAGCGAGTTTACAATCTGTGGAACTGGGTGCAACAGAGGCAAATTACCTCAAATCCCGGGCAAGACTTGAAGCTCTAAAAGTACAGGCGGACCGTGCCAAAGATTTGTATGAAAGAAAAGTAACCTCTGCTAAAGAGTACGAAATGTCCTTGATGGATTATAAAACAGTAAAAGCGGAGATGGAAACTTCGCGAAATGCCTTAGAGAATCTAGGTTTGAATGAGGTTGAAATTTCCAATCTTGAGCAAGGTAAATACAATTCAAAAAATCTTTTTATTCGCACTCCCATTTCAGGAAGTGTTACGGTTCGTGAAGCTATAATTGGACAAGCTGTGAATGCACGGGACAATTTGTTCACAGTTGCTGATTTAAATGTACTTTGGATCAATTTGGAAGTTTATGAAAAGGATCTATCTGTAATTGGTATCGGCAATGAGGCAAAAGTAATTCCTATTGGTTCCAAATCAGAACCATTAAAAGCTAGAGTATCTCATGTTGGGGATATTATTGATCCCATTAAAAAGACAGCAGAGATCCGTTTAGAAGTTCGAAGTCCACGTGGTAAACTCCGACCTGGACAGAGTGTAAGTGCGACTGTCGTCGGTGCCATGGTAGAATCGACACAAAACAAACCTAAGGTTTTACCAGAGTCTTGTATCCATAAAATTGAAGGCGAGAACTATGTTTTTGTCCGCAATGGAGATGGAAGTTTTACGGCAAAAAAGATCGTCCTCGGCAAAAACTACGACAGTTGGATAGAAGTTGTGAGTGGACTTGAGTCGGGGGAGGCTGTTGTAAATGAAGGAAGTTTCGTTCTAAAAAGCGAGTTCTTAAAATTATAAGTTTTTAGTTGACATAACGGATATTTCCTATTTATCTGTATAGTATGAAAGACCTTACCGAAAAACAGGAATCCGTCCTGCAATTTATTACTGAAATTGTGAGAGAGAAGGGGTTTCCTCCTACGATTCGGGAGATTGGTGACCAATTCGGGATCACCGCCAAGGGAGCATACGACCACCTTAAGGCAATTGAGAAAAAAGGGTATATCCGAACTTCTAAGAACCAAAGCCGTGCCATTGAGCTTCTCAAAGGTGCCTCTGAGGAAGCGTTGGTAGTTCGAGCTTCCGGGATTCCTCTTCTCGGTCAGGTGGCAGCTGGATCCCCCATTCTTGCTGAAGAGAATATCGAAGAATACATTGCTGTGCCTGATGATCTTGCAACGAAACCAGGCACTTTCGCCTTACGCGTGCGAGGGGACTCCATGGTAGAGGCTGGCATCAGCGATGGAGATATAGCTATCATCCAAAAAAAAGAGACTGCTAGAAACGGGGAGATTGTCGTGGCTCTCATTGAAAATGAAGCAACTCTAAAGGTGTTTTTTAAAGAGGCCGACCACATTCGTTTGGAACCGAGAAACGCAAAACTAAAACCCATTAAGGTGAAAAAAGTTCACATACTGGGAAAACTAATCGGACTGTATCGTATTTACTGATTGACCCAACTCTTCCAGCGGGAGAGGGTTCAGATGATGTACTTTAGAATCATTTTATTTTCATTGCTTTTCGTTTCATGCGCTCCAGAACGTCAGCAAATTGAAGCACATGACCTCAAACGAGTTTTGGAGAGGTTTTCACAGAATCGTATCCAAACAGGAATTGTTGCTACTGATAGCAAAGGGGCACCTTCCGACAAAGTTCTATTTGAAGAAGCCTGCGAAGTTTACAGGCTTTCCCTCCCCAAGGCAAAAGAAATGCTAAAAAGCCAAAACCCAAGTCTCTTTGAATCTATATATGGAAACGAATGAAATGAAACATAGGGAACGAGTCCTTTGGATCTTTGGAATTTTTTCTGCTCTAGGCATTGGATTTTTTTACTCTCCAACAAAGGTATCTGCCATTTCGGAAGATGCCGAAAAATACCTTCTAAACCTACACGAAGTGGTCAATTTTATTGAGAATGACTATGTAGAACCACCGCTAGAGAAGAAAATCTATGTAGGTGCCATTCAAGGAGCTTTACAGAGTTTAGGTGATCCACATTCGCGCTTTTTAGATGCCGAGGAATTTGCTGAACTCCAGAACGAAACCAAGGGTAGTTTTGGAGGTATTGGTGTTGAAGTGAGTTTCCAAGAGAGTGCTTTCGTTATCATTGCTCCTATTGAGGGAACACCAGCATGGAAGGCGGGTCTCCTCCCACAAGATCGCATTATTGAAATCAATGGAAAGTCAACAAAGGCAGTTTCTTTGAGTGACTCAATAAATATGATGAGAGGAGAAGTTGGTTCTTCGGTGACCATGAAAATCGAACGAAAAGGACTCAAAGAACCAATGGTTGTAAACTTGGTTCGAGAACTCATTCAAATCAAATACATTCGTTCATCTTATTTCGAAAAAGAAAAAACTGGCTATATCAAATTGGTCCAATTTATGGGTCGAGAGAATACAAAAAAGGAGTTCATTAAACATTTAGAGAATCTAAAATCAAAAGGTGCAGACAAACTAGTGTTAGATATGCGGATGAACCCTGGTGGTCTTTTAGATCTAGCAATTGATCTAGCCGATTTATTTTTGCCGCCTGGATTGGAAATTGTTTCTGTAAAGGGAAGAGGTGGTGTCCTTGTTCGTAGTTACAAGTCTGAAAAGTCAAAGGACAAGTATATTGATCTTCCCATTGTTATCCTTTTGAATAATGGATCTGCAAGCGCCTCAGAGATATTAGCTGGAGCTTTAAAGGACAATAAACGAGCAAAGGTTGTTGGAACTCAAAGCTTTGGAAAAGGTTCCGTTCAGTCTATTTTCCCGCTTTCCAACGGGACCGGAGTCGCGATCACCATTCAAAAATACTATACACCTTCCGGTGTCTCTATACATGGAAAGGGAATTACTCCCGATCTAGTCGTAAACCCAATTCAAGCTTCCGATGATGAAAGATTTAACTTAGAAAAGGCGATAAAGAAAAATTTGATTCGCCCATTTTTAGAAAAAACGCCTGAATATAATGAAACTGCCGTAAAGGACTTCCAAAATCTTTTACGATCCGAAAAACTTTCAGTCTCGGATTCAGTAGCAAAACTCTTTCTCTATAATGAAATGAGGCAGAATACATCCAATTCGATTCCCAATTTGGAGTTGGACCTGCAGCTGTCTGAGGCAATTCGAATTTTAAAAGAATAATGGCTTTAGGACTTGGTATTGAAACAAGTTGCGACGAAACTTCTATTTCCGTTGTGGAAGATGGAAACACCCTCCGTTCCCTAAAAATATTCAGTCAAATTGAAATCCACTCTGCGTATCGTGGGGTGGTTCCTGAGGTTGCCTCGAGAGCTCACTTGGAGAAGATAAATGGAATCTATGCGGATGTCCTTCGTGAATCCCAAGTGAGTGCGGGGGATCTGGATTATGTTGCTGTTTCAAGCCATCCAGGGTTAGTTGGGTCTTTAATGATGGGGGCACAATTGGCAAGGTGTATCCATTTGGTTCACAAAACCCCAATCATCTCCGTCAATCATCTCGAAGCTCATTTAGCGGTTGTTGGGTTAGAATCTCAACTACCGCCCTTTCCGTTTTTAGGAGTTTTGCTATCGGGTGGCAATAGTTCCGTTTATATCTATAAAAATTTTGGGGAACTTGAACTGATCGCAGATACTTTGGATGATTCCCTCGGCGAGGCTTTTGATAAAGTAAGTTCCATCTTGGGTTTGCCATATCCAGGTGGACCTTATGTTGAGAAACAAGCAAATGCTTATGCACAAAAAAAGGAGCCATCGTTTTTTCCAAAACTTTTAAAGGAGGACAGAGCAGATCAAATACGATTTTCATACAGTGGGCTGAAAACTGCTGTGCTTGTGCATCTGAAACAAAATCCGAATCCAAATATCCCAAAAGTTTGTCATGACTTCCAAGAAACTGCTTTTGAGCTAGTAGTTCGAAATATTCACAAATCTGTAACAAAAACAGGACTCAGAAGTATTGTATGTGCTGGTGGTGTGCTTGCCAACACAACCCTCAGGCGCAAATTGGAACAAGCTGCGGACGACTTCGGTTGGAATCTCAGCTATCCAAAACAAAAAGTTCTCTGCACGGACAATGGAGCGATGGTAGCCTGTTTGGGTTACCATCTTTGGAAGTCTGGAGTTCGCGCGGAATTGGATTTTAAAATTAGCCCAAAAAGAAGTTTTGAAGAAACACTATGAAAATTAACCTTACTTGGATTCCAAATACACTCACACTGGGAAACTTAACATTGGGATTTGTATCAATGCTTCTGGTTTCAGAAGTCACGCCCGCACACACAAATGCGCATGAAATGTTTACTATGGCAGGAGTTTTTATCATCTTAGCTGCGTTATTCGATGGATTTGATGGAATGGCTGCTCGGGCGTTAAATGCAACAAGTGAGTTGGGAGCGGATCTGGACAGTTTGGCTGATTTGACTACTTTTGGAATTGCGCCAGGTTTCCTTTCCTATCGTATGTTCTTTTCCGATTTGAAATTGGATATTCTTGGTAAGCCAGAATTTTTGCCTCTGGGAATGTTTGTTGCGGCACTCTATCCTATTTGTGCTGCCTACCGTTTGGCTCGGTTTAATGTGGCCCACGATCCCAAGTCTTTTGTCGGACTACCGAGCCCTGTTGCCGGAGTTGTTGTTGGGATTTTTCCGTTAGTGTTCCAGGTATCCCAGGTTCCGAGGCTCGTTGCCCTTGTATTTTTTGTGCTTACCGCACTCCTAATGGTTTCCACATTACGATATTCAAAACCTCAAGTAGCGATGCGTGGTCTCTTTTCTTGGAAAAAAATTGGAGTTACAGTCTTTGGGTTTGGCCTTCTTTTATTAGCAATAGGTCTTTATAGATGGCCTTATGTTCTGTATGGGGCCGTTGGTTTTTACGTTTTTTCTGGAATCGTTGCCTTTGTGATCCACACGATCCAAGAACTTAGAGTTTAAACAATATGGAACGCTTGGAAGAGGTTTGCCACGGCAAATATAGTGCGAACCTCTGGCGACAGATTTTCAATTTTTACGGTTTGATTTGAGGCTTTTGTTGCGTTGTAGGTGTAGAGGAGTAAGCCTATACCCGAAGAATCGATGTATGCGAGTTCTTGAAAATCAAAAATAATTTCTCGTTTGTCCTTCTCGATTAGGTCTTTGATGGTCGATTTTAGCTCTTTTGTGTCTTTTATAGAGAGGTTTCCTTTTAGGTAAATTCTTGCAATTTGACCATCTTCCTTTACCTGGTATTCGAACATAACTTAAGTTAAAACAACTTGAGGAAACGAAATGTGACAATCAAAAAACGTTTGATTTTTAAAGAATCTTACCTAAAAAATAACCAATGAAAATTAAGTTTTGGGGAGTTAGAGGCTCTATTGGTTCACCCATCCGACCGGAACGAGTAAAACATAAAATTGAAAAGGTTTTAGCACTTGCAAGCCCTACTGATATCCAAAATCAAAATAGCATTTCTAAATTTTTAGATTCACTTAGCTTTTCTACTTCGTCAACTTATGGTGGTAATACGACTTGTATTGAAATTCGTGACAAAGAAGGCAATCTAATCATTATAGATGGCGGCACAGGTCTACGGGAATTGGGAAATTCTATGATGGCTGAAGATTTTGGAAAAGGGAAGGGGCATGCGTTTTGGATACTTACGCATACACATTGGGATCATATACAAGGAATTCCATTTTTTGTGCCTTTGTTTTTACCAGGCAATCATTTTGAATTTGTGTCGGCAATGGAAGATGCGGAAAAGAGATTGGAACATCAATTTGTGTTTACTCACTTTCCTGTTTCCTTTGATCATTACGCGGCAAAAAAGACTTTCAGCTACCTTCCTGAAGGCAGTTCTATAGCGCTTGGTCCACATATCACCGCAATGGGCAAGTCGGTACGTCATCCTGGCGGAAGTTTTTCTTACCGTTTTACAGAAGATGGAAAAACCATAATATTTGCATCCGATGCTGAATTCAATTTGGAAGAAATGGAAAATATAGATACCTATATCGAATACTTTGCGAATGCTGATGTCCTCGTATTTGATACACAGTATACGTTTGAAGAATCTCTGCAAAAGATTGATTGGGGGCATAGTTCTGCATCGATCGCAACGGATATTGCTTTACGAGCAAAAGTAAAAAAATTGGTTATGTTTCACCATGATCCATCTTATGATGATGAAAAATTGGATTTAGTTTATCTTCGTGCCTTAAAGTACAAAGAAATGTTTGATCCAAATGGAAATTTGGAAATTATTATGGCTTATGAAAGTTTGGAAATAGAGGTTTAAAATGGCAAACAAAGGTTATATCATTGGAATTGATGCAGGAACTACCGGAATACGTACTTTTTGCTTCAATGATAAGGGAAAAGTAATTTCTTCAGCTTACCAAGAGTTCAAACAATACTATCCAAAACCTGGTTGGGTGGAACACGACCCAGAGGAAATCTGGGTCAAAACACAAAAGTTAATTGGAGAAGCGATTCGAAAGGGAAAGCTAAACCCTAAGGACGCCGTTACAATTGGAATCACCAACCAAAGGGAAACTTCAGTTGTCTGGGATAAAAAAACGGGAAAACCAATATATAATGCAATCGTCTGGCAATGCCGTAGGACTTCAGATATTTGTACCAATCTAAAAAAGCAAAGTCTCGAATCGAATTTTAGAAATAAAACAGGCCTTGTCTTAGACGCATACTTCTCTGGAACAAAAGTTCAATGGATCCTTGACAACGTAAAAGGAGCAAGAGCAAAAGCAGAGAAAGGTGATCTATTGTTTGGAACGATTGATACTTGGCTTCTTTACAAATTGACGAACCATAAAGAACACAAAACAGATCATACGAATGCATCCAGAACCTTACTCTTCAATATCCAAAGTAAAGAATGGGATGAAGAACTTTGTGAAATTTTACGAGTTCCTATGTCAATGCTTCCAGAGGCACACAACTCGAAAAATCTTTTCGGATACACTTCCAATGTGAAAACTCTTCCAGATGGTATACCTATTTCTTCGTTAGTTGGTGATCAACAAGGTGCTTTATTTGGTCAATTGTGCACAGAACCTGGCGAAGCAAAAAATACGTATGGAACGGGATGCTTTTTGCTATTCAATGTGGGTGATGAATTTCGTATCTCCAATCTTGGACTCATCACAACACTTGCATTAGGTCCAGATGGAAAAACTGTATACTGTCTCGAAGGCTCAGTATTTATCGGTGGCGCAGTAGTTCAATTCCTTCGCGACAATTTAGAATTTTTTAAATACTCAAAAGATTCGGAAAAACTAGTTAAATCCATTAAAACCAAAGATGATATTGTTTTTGTGCCTGCATTTGCAGGTCTTGGTGCTCCGCATTGGGACCAAGAAGCTCGTGGCGCTATATTTGGTCTGAGTAGGGATACAACACCTGCACAAATTACAAGAGCCGCTTTAAAGGCAATTGCATTACAGTCTTATGAACTTGCACATGCGATGGAAAAGGAAACAGGCAAACCTTTAAAATACCTTCGGGTAGATGGAGGTGCCACTTCGAATGCTTGGCTTATGCAATTTCAGGCAGATATTTTGGGAACAAAAGTCATTCGACCACAGAATGTCGATACAACGGTGTTAGGAGCCGCATACTTAGCTGGGTTGGAGAGGGGATTTTTTAAATCTGTTTCTGCCCTTAGAAAGTTAGAAACAAAAAACACCCAATTTCAACCTAAGATGGCAGAAGCGGAAAGAAAGTCAGAAATCAATAAATGGAATTGGGCGGTCAAAAGGGTGAAGTCAACCGAATGAAGCAGATATTCGTGAGAGTTCATAATTTTTGATTCAGTAATCGAACCACAAAAGGCTAAACTCAAACGGGGTTTTCCCTTTTGTGATGCCTCCTCCTACTACGTATCTTCCTGTAGAGAAAAAAGGTATTTCTAGTATAAGATCGGGAGGCAGTCTATGGAAGTCATAGTTTTCCCAGTCCTTATTCGATAGAATCCAATCAAACCGTACTTGTTCTATCCAATCCAACGTTTTAAAAAAAAGTTTGGTCTGAGTCATTCCATAAAATTGAATTTTTGGTATATTTGTCCAAAAGTTTACCTTCACGGAGTCGATAAATTCAATTTCTTCTGATAGGTATTCATCGCCTGATTCACGATACGTGAAAATGGATCCTTCTTCATAATAGATGTTTCGAGAAAATTGTTTGTAAAGTTCAGCCTCAATAACCGAAATTAGATCTTCTCCTTCTTGGGGCTTAACTACAGGGCCATTTAAGATTTCTTTATACTTATTCTTTGAAATTGATTTTTGTAATACAGAGAGTACTGGTTTTGATAGTTTTGGAATCGAATACTTGATAATCCTTTCATCCAAAGACTTTAATACATTTTGCAAAAATGGACCATGAATAAGCGGTATCATTTCAGCATTAAACATACGTTTACTTAAGAATTTAGCAAATTCTGGTTCAAAACGAAACAGATTAGCTATGATTTTTTGTTCTTCTTCTGGGGTTCCAGAATATAAGATTTTTACCAATTTAAATAGGTAAGTTTTTGACTCACGATCTACATAGAGTTGTTCAATTTGTTCATTTACTTGATTTTCCATATACTCTGGATGAACAAAATCACGTAGAGAAAGGTATTTTGCAGAAAGGAATTTATCTCGTTTGGATCGAAATAAAGTATTCTTATGATTCTTTAATCCGCCTATTTGAATTTCTTCTTTTGAATCCAATACAAAACAAAAAGGAGCTTCCTCTAAAATGGTTGTCGGAATTTGATGTATGGTCCGGTTATTTGCACGGTTGCTACCTTCATCGAGATTTTTCAGCTCAATTGGCATTGGTAATTTTTGAGACGAGGAGAGTTGCGATTTATAGAATCTAATATAAGGATATGTAAAATGAGCTTTGGATGGGTATGAGACCCGATTGTAATTTAAATTGTACAGAAATCTGGGAACAATAAAAGGATCTCTCAGTATACTTGGGAGTTCGGGAATTTTTTTTAGCTTATAATCATAGTAAGGCGAAATTTCAGTTTGGAATCGAGCAACGGAATTTTCATCCGACAAAAAATAAAAATAGTTTTTACCAACTACAAAGATCAAAGATTTTGTTTTTTTAGTTTTTTCTGAATCCGAATCCGGAATCGTTCCCAATGGTAATCTTTTTTTAGATCTTCCAGTTCATCTTCAATTCCAAACCTCATAAAATCAAATATCTCTGATTTTTCCATGCCAACTACAATCATTAAATCTTGTATGACACGATCTAGTCTACGAGCATCACGGTCGCTTAAAGAAAACGTTTCTAAGAGTTGTCTTTCAAATTCTGTTAGTTGGATCAAGGTCTTCCTAAAATGCAGCCACTAAAATGGTTTCAATCTCATTTTTTGGAAGTTCTCTAGGAAGACAATCTAGAAACGGGTAGGTCGCGGCGAGTGTAGCAATTCCAGGCAGGTCAATTTTTTTGACTTCATACTCAGAAAGTCTTTGCGGAATTCTAAGTTCCAAATAAATTTTCCGAATCCCTTCTACAGCCTTGATGGCGGCTTCAATCACGGAAATATTTGTAACATCCTCGTCAAGAGCCCTTGCTATCATCACATACTTTCCGGCGGAAGAAGTAAGGTTGTATTCCATCACGTGAGGAAGTAAGATCGACATACTTTGAAAGATATCCAAAGATGTCACCGTTGTGACTGCCAAAGAAAGCGCATAACAAAGACCAAGACTGCTTGTAGATTGGGCAATTCCAGCAAGAAGACTTGCAGCATAGATTGAGTTTTTTGGCCCAAGGTTTCTAGGTTCACGAATTGCTGGAACAATATTTTTGGAAATGAGTTCGATTGCTCTCAGGGCAGTGCTTGACGTAATTTCATTGGCATATTTGGAAAGAATACTATCTACAGCAGCCGAGAGAATAGAAATTCCTGTTTTGGCGGTTTCCGTACTAGACATACTGGCGCCAATTTTGGGATCGGATACGATAAGTTCTGGAAACAACCATTCATGTGCAAAATACTTTCGATTTTTATCGCGGTCATCCACAATCGAGAAAAATGGTGAACATTCATTTCCTAGCAAAGGTTTGGTTGGAACAATGATGAGAGGGAGTCCTTTTCTTTTGGGTTGTTTTTTACCTAATAGCAGGTCTTCACAAAACAAATCGTTGGTGGTTAGTATAGATGCTGCTTTACCGGCATTTACAGATTCAAAAGAACCATACGCCACTATACAGTCAGCATTTGCAATTCTCAAAAAATGTGCAGCGGAATCAATATCTTTAAAGTGTGCTTTGTCAACGATATCATCGTAGATGATAACACCTTCGGAATGTTTTTCCAAACTGGTTTTTATGATAGATAGTTCTTCGGCGTTTTCTAATTCTTTTTGTGTTGAGAGAAGAACTACGCGAGTTCCAATGTTTTTTACAAAGGATCCAAGTTTGTAACCGCAATCGATCTCAAAGTGGATTTTCGGAGAGAATTGAAAATTGATCCATTCGGGGAGTACTGGCACAGAATTCCCCTAATTAATAGTTGTTTGGTGGCAAGACATCCTCATTGAGGACAACAAAAAAGGACCCCTCACCCCTGTCCTAACTACTGTTGGCCTAAAAAGGAAGATGCAACTTGGTCAGAGATCTTTTCTAACATCTCTTGCGAAAGATTGTCGTAGTCTCCGTTCTTCAATCGCTCTTTTACTGCTTTGATTTTTTCAGACCTGTCCTCTTCGGGAGGTGCTTGAACGATTTGTTTCGCAATTTGTTTTACTTCCGCTTGCAATTTTGCTTCGGATGCAATCTTTTTTGCTGCATCAGAAATGGAAATTGTATCAACCGGACCCTGTGTTTCTGGAACAGAAGGATTGGATGTTTTTTTTGGTTCGTAACCGTAACCACCAACTCTTCCTACTTTATCAATATTCATAATTTTAGTCCTCTTACTATCTTAGGTATCGGAGGAATCCGAAAATCCCTTAAGTGTTTTTTTTCTATGATTGATAAGAAAAACAAACTCACCTTTGGTATTGGGAGGGTTTTTCTCCAAATCCCTAGGGTTTTCATAATATAAGATCTCTTCATACACCTTAGTCAATTCCCTTCCAACCAACACTTCCGAATCTGGGAAGATCTCTTGGAGGAGGGGGTAAAGTCGACCCAATTTGTGGACGGATTCGTAAAATACGATCAGACCTTCTATTTCCCTTGCCTTTTCTAATTCTCGGCGTTTCTTAGATGGTTTTTCACTCAAGAATCCTAAAAAAAATGTAGGATTTACTTGAAAACCAGAAACTGAGAGGAGTGCCGTCAGTGCTGAGGCCCCAGGAATCGGTATGATCTCTAAACCTTTCTGTCTTGCGATTCGAACAAAGCCTGAGCCAGGATCGGAAATGCCAGGTGTTCCTGCGTCGGAGACAACAGCCACAGACTTGCCCGCTTGGATCTCCTTTAAGATCGATTCATAAGGAGATTCTGAGTTATCTTTGTAAAGTGCAATGGTAGGTGTGGATATCTGTAGTTTGTGGAATAGAGAACGAGTTTCCTTTGTTGACTCACAAAGTACTAAGTCTGCAGATTTTAG
>JAPZTS010000035.1 GCA_027533185.1 Leptospira sp.
CTCCAGCTTCCGTTTCTCTCGCTAGAATTGTTACGTTAGTCACGCTACTGTGTATGTTGTAAATGATCTATAATCGCAATCAGTGCGGTTCCCTTCCGGGCTTCTTCCAATCGCCGTTTCACCATCTTTGGGAATGTACCCTATACGTCAAACCATTTTTATAAAAATTATCTCGATTTTTGCAATTTTTTAGGGCATAAAAATTGTATGGAATGTAGAGTTTTTAAGAGAATTCGTTCTGGTTATCTACATTTTTCGATACTTCTTTGTTTGCCTTGGGGACCGATTCAAAATTTGGGAGCGGAAACAAATCTTGAACTTTTAAATACAAAAGAGAGGTCGGGAAGTTTTCTGCAAAGAAAACCCGATGACAAAATCATTGTAACTCTCTACCCTGGTTACCAATACAGAGCAAACAACTTAACAGTATCATCACCAAACGGAACAAAGGTTAGGCTTCAGGAATTCGAGCTCTCAAATTCACAACCTTTTTTGGATATTAAAACCCGAGATTTTCAGGTCAATTCTATCATAGGATCTTACGTTTTATTCCAAAACTACACTATCGAACAAACCACTCAATCTAGCGATTTGAGTTTAGGTGGTTTGTTGGTTGGAAGTAACACATCGATCAATGGCTCACCGTATCAAACAAAAGATCTAGGAACAGTGACGAAAGGCAGGATCTACAGCCTGATGCCTGTTATCTATATTGGAGAATCGGGAAAAGAAAATTTTAGGTTTGGGTTGGGAGTTGGAATCAGTAATGTTTCCCTCCAAGGGAATCCTGATTTTTATGATGGGCTTGGAACCCAAATCCCTTTGGCAAATCTATCTTTGGGTGGACCTTTGCAAGAGAGATTGGATTCTATTGGTAAGCTGGCTCTCTTCCGAAGTGGACAACTGGAGCGTGATCCTATCAATCTGTACCTCTTATCGAATTTAAGCGCCGATGGAAATCTAGAACTACTGGGATTGTACCAATTGAGCAAAGGAAATTTAGAAATTTCCAAACTAAACCCATACACCCTATACTGGTTACAACAATTCAGCAATGGTTCCCTAAGTGAACTTGAAATTATAACACTAGCAAACCTCGGTAAATCGGATCTGAAATTCAACCATAGGTTAGTATCCAATTTTTATTCTTTTTTTGAAGTGCCTTTTTGGGAGATTGTAATTCGATTTGGATATGGTGGTCCTGTTTATTATGAAGACGGATATCGGTTTACCTTTCGAAATTTAGATATATCGACATACCTTCCGATAGATTTATAATTACATGAAACTAAAAATGTCGCAGACGCTCCCGCAAAATAGACTTGAATTTACGGATGAGGACTTTGACAAATTTCTCCCAGATCGTCTTCGGCTCCTTTCTTCTTCCCAGTGGACACCGGTTTCCGTTGTGCGAGAGGTTGCAAAGATTTTAGATTCACACTCAATCAACGAGATTTATGATTTGGGGTCTGGTGTAGGGAAATTTTCGATTTTAATCTCAATACTTAGACAAACCAGAGTTATAGGTGTCGAACAAAGGGTTCATCTTCTTCAAATCTCAGAAAATTTGAAGGATACATTTGTAGCCAAACAATCAAAATTTATAGCGGGAGATTTTTTGGATTTAGATTTTTCCAAAATCAAAGTGGCCTATTGTTTCAATCCTTTGTATGAAACAATGTCCACAAAATACAATATAGATGATACAAAACAAAAATCAGCAACCCTCTTCCTGAATAAACTCATACATCTCAAATCCAAATTTTTAGAGATGGAAATGGGAAGTATTATCATCACCTACCATGGTTTTGGTGGAATTATGCCAAAACAATTCCAAAGGCTAAACCGAATCCAATTGGAATCGGGAGAAATTGAAGTCTGGAAAAAATCAGCTTAGAGTTTTGAATCTACTTGGTTTGAAATTTTTAGGTTTATTCCCGAACCAAGCGGATCACACTGATCTCAGAAGGTGCCCCCAATCGTATCGGAGGTCCCCAGTAGCCTGTTCCACGGCTCACATATATTTTACTGGTTTTATACGTATGAAGACCTGCGACAAACCTTTGGAAGAGATAGATTAAAATATTCCCAGGAAAGTATTGGCCTCCATGAGTATGGCCTGACAGCTGTAAATCGACTCCAAATTTTTCTGCTTCTAAAATCGAATTGGGTTGGTGCGCTAAGAGGATTTTGTAGTCACAGGGATCATTTGTTTCCAAAGCGGCCCTTGGATTGGTTTGGTGGTTTCTCAAAATCCTTCCTGCATGGAGGTCGGTTACTCCTGCTACAAGAAGAGTCGAAGAGTTTACTTTGAGTTTTTGGTTTTGATTGAGAAGGACTGAAATTCCAAGACTTCGAATCTCAGGTAGCCATTCCAAAACCCCAGAATAGTATTCATGGTTTCCTGTTACATAAAACGTTCCAAACTTAGATTGGATGCCTTGTAGTGGTTTTAAGTATTTTTTTAAAACGGAGACTGGTCCGTCGACGAGATCACCTGTGATGGCCACTAGGTCAGGATTTTGAAAATTGATTCTTCGGACAACCCTCTCTAAAAATTTCCCCTTGATCGTTGGCCCAATATGTACGTCTGAAATCTGAACGATTGTAAACCCATCCAAATCGGGATGAAGGTCTTTTACTTTTACTGACACTCGTTTTGTGGTAAGCCGAACATGAGCATTGATAAATCCAAGCGAACTAAAACCTGTAGAAAGAAGGATGGACGTAAAAGCGAGAGAGAATGCTTTGATTTCAGATACGCCATCTAAAGGAAATCCAAGGTGAACAAGGAACCCAAACAATTGGTTCGCATAGTCTGAGACAAACCCAAAAGGTAGAATGGACACAAAGTCCATCAGGAGAACAAAACTAAAAAGGATCGTAAAAAAGCCAAAATTGGTAAGACCAAGGTAGGCAAAGAATGTTTGGAGTTTTTCTCGTTTGGAAAGTTTACTTAAGAGGTAACTTACAGGCACGAGGACTACGGCAAGCGCAAGGCCAATCCAGACAACCCAAACCGCAGCTCCACGGATAGCAAGCCCTTCCACCAAGCGAAACCCAGAATAGAAGTAAGTTAAACCAAGCAATGAAGTAAGAATGGATAAAAATAGGAAAAATGTTTTCAAAAAGATTCCTCTATTTGTTGGACATCAATTTTTGGAAGTCTGACACCGATATTTTAAAAAGCAGGAAAGAAATGAAACACCAAGAAACCCTTCGAACAAAGTCAGATGTAATCCTAATTGGCGCAGGGATCATGAGTGCAACCCTTGGTGTTCTTCTAAAAGAACTCGCACCCGAACTTTCCATCACCGTATTGGAGAGACTCGATGCAGCTTCCAGAGAAAGTTCCAATGCTTGGAACAATGCGGGGACCGGACACTCAGCTTTTTGTGAATTGAACTACACACCCGAAAAGGCCGATGGCAGTATCGATGTTCACAAAGCACTTCATATAGCGGAATCCTATGAAAGGTCGAAAGAGTTTTGGGCTTATTTATCTGCCACCAAACGGATTATAGATCCAGATGAATTTATAACAGCCATTCCACATTATAGTTTTGTTTGGGGTGAAGAAAACATAAACTTTTTGAAACGTCGCTATGAAGCGCTCCAGGCTTACGAGTTGTTTCAAGGCATGGTTTATAGTGAAAACCGAGAGGAGATCACAAACTGGCTGCCTATCGTGATGAAAGATCGAAATCCAAATCTTCCCATTGCAGCGACAGGAATGCAGATCGGAACTGATGTAAATTTTGGAACTCTGACAAAAGCTATGTTTCGATATTTACAAAAATTCGACAACGTACATATCCATTTTTTTGAAGATGTAAAGGATTTAGAACGAGCAAAATCTGGACTTTGGCACCTAACATCTCATAATTTACAGACACATGAAAAAGAACACCATGAGGCAAAATTTGTTTTTATCGGAGCGGGTGGAGGTTCTCTTCCTCTCTTAGAAAAATCAGATATCCCAGAGGCAGAAGGATTTGGTGGATTCCCAGTGAGTGGCCAATGGCTCCGTTGTCGAAATCGCGAAGTGATTCTTTCTCATTATGCAAAAGTCTATGGTAAGGCAAGCGTAGGTTCTCCTCCTATGTCTGTACCACATTTGGATACAAGAATCATCGATGGAAAAAAGGAACTTCTTTTTGGACCATATGCTGGATTTACAACTAAATTCTTAAAAAAGGGATCTTACTTGGATTTGGTGAAATCATTAGAGTTTGATAATATATTTCCGATGCTTTCTGCAGGTATGCACAATCTACCTCTCACTAAATATCTAATCAGCCAAGCTCTCCAATCCCATGAGGATCGAATGGAAGCATTACGTGAATACTTTCCCTATGCAAAATCAGAAGATTGGGAATTGGTTGTCGCAGGCCAAAGAGTCCAAGTCATCAAAGCAGATAAGGAGGAAGGTGGAGTGTTAGAATTTGGAACGGAAGTTGTAGCGTCAAAAGATGGTAGCCTTGCTTGTTTACTTGGTGCAAGCCCAGGAGCTTCTACATCCGTTTCCATAATGTTAGAAGTTTTAGCAGATTGTTTTCCAGAGGAGATGAAATCCGAATCCTGGAAGAAAAAATTGCAAGAGATGATTCCTAGTTTTTTTGGTTCCATGATTGAGGATGGGAAACTCTGCAAGTTAAGTCGAGAGCTTACAAAAAAACAATTGGAACTTGAGGAAAAGATCCAGCTAACTAAAGTTCTTAGCTAAATCAATAAAATCCTTTCAAAAAATAAATATTTCCAATCCAAGGTAATAAACAAAATTACCCTGAGTGTAAAAATCATAATTTTGTCGCAATAGGCGGGACAAAATTTACCAATCTTGAGTCCGAAGAACAATATTCTCTTTTGGCAAAATGAAATAAGTAGTAATAAGATCTAAGTATCGCTTTGGTATAGATTTTTTGAATTTTTTCTTTACTTTGTGTTAGATCGGAATCCAATCTAGAACGGAATTTTATGATTTCGAGAAAACAATTCCATTTATTTAGAAATACAAAACTACAGACGAAGATGATCCTTCTTGTCTCAGGAATTGTTGTTCTCTGTGTTTTACCTCTATCTGCTTTAGTTTATTATAACAATAAAAATTTGATTCTGGAAAAAACATTCGATGTTTGTAAAACGATAGCAAACAATATTATAAAAATTGCTGACGATGAACTTTTATTAGGTGATACCTTTGAAGCAACATCATCCGCACTAACTAAATTAAAAGACTCGGGAGTCAGTGCCTTGAAAGATACTTATGTCATCGATCTTGATGGCTCAGTAGTGGCACAACTTTACTCAAATGAATCTAAAAAAAACTTAGAAACTGAAACCATTCTATATTTTCAAAGTCTCACTGAATTAACCTCTAGAGAAATAACTTTCGGCGAAAAAAATATACTTCAGTTCGTATATCCAATTTTTATAGAATACCAATCTCAAAAACTTAGAGCTGGTACAGCTATATTTGAATTTGACTCAGATCAAATTTTTTTACCTATCCAAAAACTCAGATATTCGATCCTTGTATCGGCTGGTATACTTCTGTTAATCGGTATAGGCATCGCATTCTTTGTATCATACACTTTATCCTACCCTCTACAAACCTTAAATGAAGGCGCAAAACAAATTGGAACGGGAGATTTTTATCATAGAATCCATCTTGATGGTAAAGACGAAATCGGACAGCTTGCAATTGCCTTCAACCAGATGACTGAAAAAATTCAGGACTTCACAAACCATTTGGAACAAAAGGTTTTGGACCGAACCAATGAGCTAAATCAATCTTTGGAACAAGTTAAGGCACTTAAGGAGGCTCAAGATGGAGATTATTACCTCACATCGTTGTTATTAGAACCTCTCTCAGCAAACAATAACTATTCGAAGAATGTCAAGACTGAGTTCTATTTGGAACAAAAGAAAAAATTCTCCTTCAGAAATTGGGACTCACAAATAGGTGGAGATATCTGTATTACGGATACCCTAAGACTTCACAACAGAGAATATACGATATTCTTAAATGCAGATGCAATGGGAAAATCAATCCAAGGTGCTGGGGGCGCATTGGTTTTAGGCGTTGTTTTTAACGCTAACTTAATTAGATCTCGTTTGATATCTCATTCTAATATCTATCCTGAGATTTGGCTAAAAGAAAGATTTATTGATCTTCAAAATGTATTTCTTTCGTTTGATGGAACGATGTACATCTCTGTTTGTATGGGACTCGTAGACAATGAGTCAGGTATGATGTATTACATAAACGCAGAACATCCTTGGACAGTTCTCTATAGAGATGGCGTCGCGAGTTTTTTAGAAGATAAGGTTGAACTCTACAAAATAGGAACACCTGGACAAGAGGAAAAATTTGCAGTCAAAACCTTTCAATTGAAACCAGGTGATGTCATCATTACGGGTTCTGATGGTCGAGATGATATAATCATAGGGAACGAAGAAAACTACGATCTAATCAATGAAGATGATTCTTTATTCTTAACACATGTAAAAAAAGGGAAAAGTGATTTAGAAAAAATTGTTAACGAAATTAGGAACACAGGCAAAATTTATGACGATCTTTCTATTTTAAGAATTTCCTTTAAAGAAAACCAAGAAGAAAGCATGGAAATAGCATCATTGGATCAGCCTCAAGGTCTAAATGAAGTAGTGAACAATTTCCTAGAAAAAGAGGAACACCAAAGAGCGTTAGATTATCTATTAGAATATTCCAATTTGAATCCAATGGATGAGGATGCCTTATACCAGTTAGCGAAAGTATACCTCCAATTGAAGAAATTGAAATTAGCCCAAGAAGCGTCCGAACGACTTTACCTCAGAAACAAACAGCATACAAAAAATCTTTTGGTATACTCTCAAATATTATTTGAACTTAGATTTTTTTCAAAGGTTCGCTTGATTTTAGAACAGATTTTGGATCGCGAACCAGTAAATAAGGAGGCCCAAAAACTTTTAAAAAAATTAAAGGAAAAAGAGGACGATTCCATCGAGTTCGCAGAACTCAATTTAGGTGAAATTTCACGCAAAAGTCCTGAGGAACAAAAAGAAGAGTTAATCTTAATCTCAGATAGACTTATAAAACTAAAAAAATGGCATGATGTTTTGCCATACCTAAAAAAGGCACTTCTATTCTCCAATAAAGATCCTTTCATACAGACAAAAATTGGGACAGTCTATTACCAGATGGGAGACTTCTCGAAAGCAGAGGACCATTGGACATTGGCATTAGAGATAGATCCGACTAATCATAGAATCCAAAGTCATCTAGAAAGATTGAAGATTCAGAAAAAGAAAGTAGTAAAAGGAAAATGAAAGTTTTAGGGAGGAACTTAATTATCTTTTTTTGGGGATACTTATTCACTTTCTCTATCTTTCCAGACTCTATTAAGATCAAAGTTTTACTTACTTCAGATAATTCAATATACGAACAGGCCTTATTTGGCCTACAATCGTCTTTTGAAGGAGATTTGGATATATTTTATTTAGATGAATTAGAAGCGGATGAATCGAAGTTACAGAATTTTTACAGAGACTTGGACAAGTCAAATTCCTTTGTCATAACAATAGGAAAAGGGGCTACACATGCAATCCAAGAGAACACAAAAAATATACCCATTCTTTTTTCTATGGTTTCCAACCCAAAAAGTTTGAATTTAAAATCCAATCGTTTTTGCGGAGTAAGTATGGATGTTCCGATAGAGCTTTTTTTCAGCACACTCAAAGATATAAATTTAAATGCAAAAACTGTTCTATCGATTTATTCAAACAGTGAGGGTGAATACATTTCAGAGACAGGAGAACATACAGATCTAAAATACAATTTAATTTTCACAAAACAAAAAACCAATCGTGAGAAACTGACTTCTTTTCTAGACGATCTGACTCAAAAACCAGATGCTATTTTTATTCCTCCGGATCCGCTATACGACTCATCTAACTTTGATTTCATAAGCCTTTACAGTCAAAAAAATTCCATTATACTCATGAGCTCTTTCCCCGCTTTCGTAAGATCAGGTGTTACTTTTGGTATTAGTCCCGATTATACAAATATTGGTATAGAAACAGGAAACCTGGCAAATAAACTTAAAATTGGAAAATTATCATGTTCCAATGCTGGTTTTTTATTTCCTAACCAATTCAACTTTTTGTTGAACGAAGAGTATGCCGAGAAATCGAAAATCCCGATTCCCAATTCACTCATAGAGCGAGCGAAAAAAAGCAAATTGTTTTCCGCGGCAGTTAAGCTCTTAAATGAAGAAAAATGGAAATCCGCAAAATCAATTTTCGAAAACCTTTTAGCCACGGATCCGAGCAACAAATCTCTATTATACTACCATCAAATTGCGCTACAAAAAATTTCCGGCTCACAGACAAACGAAATTCTGATAAAAGCAAAATCATATTTTGATTCTGGAAACTTTTTACAATCCAGGATTGAATACCAAAAAGCACTTAGCTTAAATCCAAACCTAATCATTGCCAAAGAAGGTATTCAAAAATCCATAACTTCACAGAGTGAAAAAGAATTCAGTCTAGGTTTGATCTCGAAAAAGAATGGAAATATATTCGAGGCCCTCCAGTATTTTGTAGGTTCTCTTAGAACCAATCCTCAAAATTCGAATGCAAAGTCAGAATTGGAAAATACAAGGAGGACCGAATACTTTAGAATTCCGGAATTAAAAACGGGAGGTATCGACGACTACCAAAAGCGTAATTACGATTCAGCAATTCTAAAATTTGAGAAAATTCTATTCATTGATCCGAATGATAAATCTGCGCAGGAATATCTTAGATTATCCAAATTGAAAAAAGAAGCAATTTTGAATATTCAAAAGAAACAAAAACAATGAAGCGCTCTTTACTTATATTTTTTTTCCTTACTCTTTCTTTAATAGCTGAAGAACAAAAAAAAATTATACTAATTGGAAATTTTTATCCTATTGAAAAAAAATTCGGCAATCCATTAGAAGAAAAAAACTTAAGATCTTTTTTGACAGACAAACTAACAAATGCAGGTTACGAAGTCGGTAACATCGATTCAAATTTAGAGTTATCAAAAAATTCAGGTCACATACGAATTGAAGGGTTTTATTCCAGCTTCGAAGATGGTTCCATTTACATCCAGTTTTATGATCCTGAGTCTGGTGAATTGCTTGACGCGATGAGCCAAACGCGTCTGCAAAATAAAATAGAGGGAATTGAGTTAGATCCTTCCGAGTTCTCAAAAGATAAATATGAAACTTGGAATGAAATTGCTAAAAAATTGATTCTGCGACTAAAATCTAATCCAAATCGCATAAAAAAACCTCACAACATCCAAGAACATGTTTTGGATACGCCGATTGCTAAATTAAAAAACTTCAGCCGAGCAACGGTGGATTTAGAAAAACAAAAATCTGAAGTTTTCCAACTTTTAGCTGAACAAAATGTTTCTGTTGCATCTAACGTTTTAAAAGAAGCAAACAAACAACCTGTTTCTGTGACAGTTATCCGTTCCGAACAAATTCGTCTTTCTGGAGCAAGGACCTTAAATGACCTTTTGATGATCTATGTTCCAGGCTACTTTAAAGTTGAGGACCAAGATGACACGATTGCGGGCTTTCGAGGTTTGGCACCAGACTCTAACTCGAAAGTTTTACTTCTGTTAAATGGATTTAATATGAATACTGAATGGCAGTTTGGTCCGCCGGATTCCATTATCAATAGTATGAATTTGGATTATATCGAAAGAATTGAAGTGATTCGAGGCCCTGGATCGGTAACCCTTGGCCAGGGTGCACTATTGGGCGTTATCAACATAATCACCAAAAACCCTACTACAAATCAAAATACGGAAATCTTGGCTGGTATGGGGAAAGATCAGTATAGAAATTTTTCCTTACAATCGGGCGCAAAAGGTCAATTAGTCGAAGATCTGAAAACTTATTTTTATCTTTCAAGAATGTCCTACAATGGACAAAAACTTCGAAGCGAAGGATGGACAAAAGAGAGAGAATACGAAGGTGCCGAAGTAAGAGGGTTTGAGCAAATCACGGACCCAAGAGAAAAAGAGACCTTAAAAACATTCTCTTGGAATGGAGGAGATTTTTATTCTAATATTGCCTCTTCAAGTGGAAATCGTTTAGAACGGAATAGGAATCAAACAATTGTTGGTAATATAGAATATAAAAACTTCAATTTACAAACATTTATTGGAGACCAGAGACGAGATTTATACAATTTTTATAGAGATCGAAATGAAGTAGATAGCCAAATTCGAAATCTGGCAGGCACATATACTCATCACTTTTCGGAATCTCTCCGACTAACGACTAAAACATTTTATACCCAAGATGATTTTGGATTCTTCTCGCATGGCGGTGTTCGTTTGGCTGGTACGAGAGAAAATCGATACGGAGGAAGTAGCATTCTGAACTGGAACATCAGTTCCAAAAATACTTTGGCGATTGGTCTAGAATATCGTAAATACGATCTAGGAAGAAATGATAACTCGGGTAATAATTTTATCGTAAATCGAGCAGAAGCAGAGAGTTTCTTTCCCAAGGAACAAAATGGCACGATTTCACCAACCAGCAGTTTTCAAGTGAATGAAACGAATCGTTTTGTTTTTCCTAGATCTATTCCAGTTGGAAGTATTTTTGTGGAAGATGTCCATAAAATTAACGAAAGATGGGATTTATTTGGGGCTTTTCGCTACGACAAACATCCGTTTTGGGGATCAAATATCTCACCAAGATTGGGAGCCATTTACACGCACTCACGGGAATCCAATTTCAGATTTTCATACCAAGAAGGCTTTCGCGGTGCAGTTGGAGTATCGTATACCGGTGGATACCAAAAAGATGGTCTCTTAAGAAGTGAGAATTTCGGTTCTGTAGAACAAGCACAAATTCCCAACATTGATTCCAATAGAAACCCTACTATATTTCGCAACATACCACAAGCCGAGCCCGAAAAGATGCGAAGTTTTGAAATTGCATCTAAAATTCGACCCAACCAGAAATTGTATATCGATACTGTTC
Organism: Leptospira sp.; assembly: GCA_027533185.1. GTDB lineage: Bacteria > Spirochaetota > Leptospiria > Leptospirales > Leptospiraceae > Leptospira_A. Next base: position 11,043 of record JAPZTS010000035.1, read on the forward strand.
TATTTTATAATATGATAGAGAACGTAATCGATGTTGGAGTGATTTATCCCAATCCAGATACAAACAAAACACCTAGAATTGGAACTGATGAACCTGGGGATTGGGGAGGATATTTTTTCTTTAGAAATACACCAGGTATCTTGAGACAAGGTGGCGGCGAAATTTCTTTCGGAATTAAACAAACCAAGTATGATGTATCAGTCAGTCATTCTGCCGTTAAGGTGTTAGGTGCGAGTACAGAATTACACAATTCACAATATCTTACTAGCGATCCAAAAAACAAACATTTCAGAGCCTATCCAGAAAATGTAACAAGGCTAAATCTTTTGCTTTATCCAATCAATTCCGTATCCATTGGACTCAACTATCTTTATAATTACAATTGGTATGCTCCTACAGGGGCCAATGTAAAGGGAATACATATGCTAAATGGTGGTTGCCAATGGAATTTTTACGAAAATATGTACATGATAGTTTCAGTAAGAAATATTTTGGATGCACAGAATTTGTATCCAATCAATAGTGTTGCTGGAGATGTAACATTAGCCCAAGGTACACCCTCCTATGAAGGAAGAACATATTGGATTCAAATTAAGGCGGTTTTCTAAATGGAAAGCCGTTTATTCAGACTTTTCTGGCTTTGGTCGTAATCTAAACTCAAAAATCACTCGTTCTACAGAATCGAGTTTATAATTGGTAGATCCTTTCGATATTTCGATGATTCGACTTGGCTCAACACCTTTTTCGCGCAGAAGTTTTGCAATCATCCTGGCGCGATCCTTACCTAACTCATAATTGTCCGACCAACCTTCGCGATTTGGTTCAAAGGGAGTAGTTGTTGTTGTTATCACAATATCGTAACCCACATACTCATTGTTAAGCTTTCGAGCAATTGCGTCAACGGTTGCCCGACCTTCCAAATGTACTCTTAGATCAGGTAGATCAAAAAGATCGCTCGCTAAAAATCGAATCTGATTTTGGGCTTCCAATGGTTTTTCTTTAGGTATAAAACTATCGTCCACATTTCGGCTACTTGGTAGAGCGACTGGTTCTTTCTGTTCGATGGATTCAGAAGATCCAATTTGAAAAGAGAGACCTGCTCCAAATTTGGCAAATGTTTCTTCATAATTTCCCTTGTTTCGGTAGCCATTATTCGGTGCCTTAAAATTAACAATGTAAACATTAGAATGTTCGATCTCACCAAACAGAAATATTCGATCGTTAAAGTGATATCTCATTCCAAAACTTCCAAACAATCGATTTACCTGACCGCCAAAAAGCTGTTCCCGACCAGCACCCCCACCAACTCGTAAGTAAGGATCGAATGAGGAACCGGGGTTAAAATGAAAAAAGAAACTTAAGTCGGCTGTTGATGAAAGGAAAATATTTCCTTCGGTTTGTGTGAAAAAATCTAAAGTACTACCTAAACGGAGAGACTGAGTAAAATCCGATGATCTTTGAAAAACAAGCGGGTATAAAGTGAGAGCTTGCCTATCTACAGTTACTGTTCTAGAGCTTCGAATCGTTTGTGTAGAGACAGAAAGCCCGAGACCAAAATACCTCCAAATCCCATATTCAAATCCCAACTCACCCGATTGGCTGCGAAGATTCGTACGATTGGCACTCACGTCTCGACTCAGAAAGTATTCATAAATTACGACTGATCCAGTGTCAACAGAGGGGTTTGTTACAAATGGATTGATAGGAACATTATACTCTTCTAAATTTCGTTCGATGGTGCCTGAATTGTTTCCGATTCCTTGAGCGCCCGCTAAAAATAGGATAAACTTACCACGATCAAACCCACGGGCATCTAACAGATTAGGAATTATTAATATAATGAGAAGAAAAATCCTGGTTTTAAGATTCATTTTTTGCTTATGAGAATGCTTATAAAAACACCGACAGGAATCAATAAAATAAATGATTCTTCTGAATAGAAACAAACAAAATGTAACGATTTCCCATATTTTTTAAATTTTAATCGCTTTAGGCAGATTTTTCTCTCTAGACAACAGAGGATTTTTTTTTACTCTAGACTTAAGAGTCTACAAACTATGGATCCAACTGAGACAAATCTTAAAAAATTCCGCAGTCTGCTCCATGTTTCCTCCGTTTTGAATGCAAACTTAGACTTATACCAATTACTCCCCCTCATTATGCTGTATTCAAAAGACCTTTTGGAGGCAGAGGCTAGTTCTCTCTTTCTTTTGGAAGAGGAAGGATTTTTGTACTGCGAAGTTGCACTCGGCGAAAAAGGTGAGATCATCCAAGAATACGCAAGACTCGAATTAGGTGAAGGGATCGTAGGAGTTGTTGCCAAGGAAAAAAAAGCTATCATTTTAGAAGATGCATATCTAGATCCACGTTTTAATAAACGAATGGATGAAAAAACGGGGTTTAAAACCAAGTCACTTATCTGTGTTCCCTTGTTTGTGGAAGAAAAACTGATCGGGACTTTAGAAGTGATCAATAAAACAGAAGGCAGAGTTTTTGAACCGTCTGATTTGGAATTTTTAATCTCTCTCTCCGAAGTTGCAGCCACGGCAATTCAAAATGCCAATACCAAAGACAAACTCGATAAGCGGATTCTCGAACTCTCTCTTTTATATGAGTTCGAAAAACTTCTTGTTTCAGAAAAAAGTCTACCAGAGCTAGGGAAATGGATCTTAAACAGAATTTTAGAATATTTAGAAGCAAAGTCCGGTACGATCTATCTCTTTAACGAATTGGAAAAAGAACTATATATCCTGGCTGCAAAAGGTATTCCAGAAGATGCTTACAGTCAAATTCGCGTTCCTTTGGGTTCGGGAGTAGCTGGATGGGTTGCAAAAGAAAGGGAAAACCTTTTAATTCACAACTTGGACTTTGACCCAAGATACAACAAACTCTCTCCTTATAAATTTGAATCCAAGTCTCTCATATCAGCCCCACTCATTTTTCAAGATGAACTCTTAGGTGTGATTAGCATCAATAACAAAGTTTCTGGTTATGCTTTCAATCATGCAGACCTAGACCTTCTCGCTAACATTGCAAATAGACTGAGCACAATTATCAAAAACGCAAAACTCTTTCATATGGTCGTTGATAGCAAAAAGGAACTGGACCGAGCAAAATCGATTATGAAAAAGATTATGCCAAGTTCCCTCCCAATCTCACCAAATCTGAGTTATGGGGTATCTCATATTCCTTTAGAACAAGTTGGCGGAGATTTTTACGATGTCACCAAATTGGATGACGACATCTTTGCCGTTTTGATTGCGGATATCTCAGGTCATGGACTATCCGCGGCAGTGCTTGCGGCCATGTCTCATATGGTTTTAAAAAATTTTGAAACCGAAATCAAACTCAGTCCTTCTGTTTTTCTAACCAATCTCAACCATATGTTGTATGGAAAACTAGCAGGGAATTTTTTGACGGCCTTTTATGGAGTTGTTGATACAAAAAATAATTCATTAGTATGCGCAACAGCAGGCCACCACCCACCGTTCCTTGTAAAAAGAGAAGAGAAGGAATTTAGTGAGCTAGGCATCAAAGGAAAAATCCTAGGACTCATTCCTGATTTGTTCTACGAAGAAAAACATCTGACTTTTGAACCAGGAGATAGGCTGATACTCTTTACCGATGGAATCTCAGAACATGCAAGTAAAGATAGAACAAAAAAGTATGATGAATCCCTTTTAAAAGAAGCGATTCGATCTTCCTTACATATGCAACCGCAAAATACAGCAGATTTTTTGATTCAAGAATCCAAACGGTTTACGACACAAGAAACCTTTGAAGACGACGTCACCTTACTCATAGTAGACCGAATCTAAAAAAAAGGGTTTTGCCAAAGATTCGGAATATCCCCCAGGATTGTATCCCTGAGGGTTTCCATTTTCCTTACAAGTATTCGATCCCTTTTTAAAGAGTATCCGTACGGATCATCAAACGAGTAAGCCAACCTCCATTTTGGAATCGAATCCAATATAAAATGCCCAGTGTAAGAACCATTGCTGTAAGTACCCACCAACTCGTGAGTGGGCCAAGTCCAATGATGTTTTTTACCGTATAGACCGCGATCGCACAACTCCACATGAGTACATTCGAAACCAACATGGGCCAAACCGTATCTCCTGATCCTTTCAATATCCCACCTAAAATATTATAAGTGGAATCAAACAAAAAATAGAGACAAGAGATTTGTAACATCCTCGTTGCAAAGTAGACTACAGTCTCAAAAGTTTGTAACTGTTCCTGCGGGGAAAAAAGCTCCACGAGGATTGTGTTTTGTGTAAAATATAAAATGGTAATGAATATACTATACACCCAACCCAAAGTCAACGCCGAATAGGCGGATCTTAAGGCTAATTCTTTTTTACCTTCTCCCAGATACTTTCCAACCTGTCCCGAGACTGCTTGGCTAATCCCAAGAAGCGGGATAAAACAAACCATATCCCAATTGAGTACGATAGTTGTTGCAGCCGCCACATCACTCGAGTACGAGTACATTACCATAGTGAAAAACATAAAACCGCTTACGTTGGCTGTAGTTTCTATCCCTGAAGGAAGGCCGTATCTTAAGAGTTTTTTCAATAACGGGATATGTAAGTGGATAACAATTCCAGTTGCATATTTTTTTCGAAACTCTGCGGAAAAGAATTTTCCTCCAAGGATTAGAATCGGAAAGATCCCAGAAACTACTGTTCCAACTGCCGCTCCAGAAATCCCCATCATCGGAAATCCAAACTTTCCAAAGACCAGAACATAGGTTAGTGGAATATTCACAAACAAAGCGGAAAAGGTTGCCAAAGTTACTATCTTTGTTCGTTCCACTCCGATAAAAAATCCCGCAAAACTTGTACGCAAACTTAAAAAAACAATCGAATAAGAAAGTATGGAAAAGTATTCCACTTCTTTTCCAAGAAGTACAGTTTCATGTCCAAATAGGCCAAAGATCACCGGTGCCAATTGTCCTGTAAGAATGGCAAGAGCCGTTCCCACAGTGAGAGAAAGGAGGAAACCTTGGTGGACAGTTCGTACGGCATTTTCCTTTTCCCCTGCTCCCATGTATTGCCCAACTAGAGAGGTGATTTGACCAAGAGTTCCAGAAATCAAAGTCGAAAAGAGAAAAAGTAGAATGCCTCCACTTAACGTTGCCGCTAAGTCTTCCTTTCCAAGTCTGGATAAAAAGTAACGATCACAAAAGATCATTACCACATCAATGGCCTGCGACAAAAAAATGGGTACGGCAATCGGTAAAAGTTCGGAAATTCCGATCTTCAAATCAAAATAGAATTTCCTCTCAAACCAAGAAGAAAGTTGTGATGTAAACATAGAAGCCCCCCTGAAGGACTGTATCAAATGCGAATGTTATTATGGAGATGACTTGAATCTTAAAAGAAACTCTCAAAATAAAAATTAGAGATGTCTTATTTTTAAGATCTGTTAAATGGATACGACATTCATGGGAGGAATACCTAAAGCCATTTGGAAATTCCTAGGAATTCTGTAAATAAAATTTTTCCGCACAAGGGATCGAAGCGGAATCCGAGGACTTGGTCTGAGGATTAGAGCGGAGAGCCCGACCGTATGACGGTAGTCATACGGATGTGCCCCCAATCCCTTCCTTTCGATAGTTCTCTTTGTACTTCACATAATTGGTTGCGGTTCGGGTGATGATCTCACGTTCTTTGTCTGTGATGTCTCGGATGATTTTTGCAGGACTTCCCATGATGAGAACTCCGGGTGGGATTTTTTTGCCAGGAGGGACGAGGCTTCCGGCACCCACAAAAGACCACTCTCCGATTTCGACATCGTCCATAATCATGGCACCCATCCCCACAAAACTATGGTCCCGGAGGGTGCAACCGTGGATTGTCGCATGGTGTCCGATAGATACATAATCCCCAATCACAACGGGATACAAATCGCGTGCAACGTGGACAAGGGTCATATCCTGGATATTGACATTTTTCCCAATAGTGATCGAGTTTACATCCCCTCGGAGCACACACTGGAACCAAATCGAGGACTCTTCTCCGATGGTAACCTTGCCTAAAACATCAGCAGAAGGAGCCACCCAAGAGGTCGGGTGGAGGGAGGGAGAAATGCCCAAAAAACTTCGAATCATAGAGGTAGACTTGGGCCGAATTGCCCGAAACTCAAGTCTTTTCGTTTTTTTAATTGCGTTTTTACCTTCTCGCCAAGTACCATAGTCTTAAGATAAAAGTGGAATCCAAGTCCAACAAAACGTATTCTTTCTCTAAAACTCTGCATAGGAAAACTCCATGGCAATAGAAATTAAAGTTCCCGAAATGGGAGAATCTGTAACCGAAGCGACGATTAGCGCTTGGACGAAAAAAGAAGGCGATGCCGTAAAAACGGACGAAGTTCTCGCCATCCTCGAAACAGACAAAGTATCTCTCGAAATTCCTTCCCCTGTAACAGGTGTTTTAAAATCGATCTCCAAAAAAGTCGGAGATGTAGTCCATGTTCGAGACATCATTGGTGCCATTGAAGAAGGAGCCGTTGCAACTTCATCTGCTCCGCCAAGCTCCGCTCCTACGAAGACAGCTGAAACTTCTACGCCTGCACCCGCTTCTGGCAAAACCAATGAGGAACTTCCTCCCGCAGTTCGCAAGTTAGTTGAAGAAAATAGACTGGATGTCTCAAAAATTACAGGCACCGGTCGAAATGGCCAAATCACTAAAGAAGATGTAGTTCTCTTTATGGAAAAAGGTGGCGCTCATAGTTCGGGCGCATCCAAACCTACCTCCTCACCTGAAATTCCAAAGGCAGTGGTAACACAAACTTCTTCTGGTCCAAGAGAAACCGTGGTACCGATGACCAAACTCCGCCAAACGATTGCAAACAGGTTGGTATCAGCACAACATACGGCGGCCATCCTCACTACATTCAATGAAGTGGATATGTCACCAATTATGGAACTCCGTTCCAAATACAAAGACAAGTTCAAAGAAATGCATGGTGTAGGTCTTGGATTTATGTCCTTGTTTACAAAGGCAACAGTTGCTGCGCTCAAGGCTTTTCCCGCGATCAATGCTGAGATCCGTGGCACGGATATTGTCTACAAAAACTACTACGATATCGGAGTGGCAGTGGGTGGTCCGAAAGGGCTTGTAGTTCCCATTGTAAGAAATGCGGACCTTCTCAGTTTTGCGGGTATCGAACAAGAAATCGCTCGACTCGCAGGTAAGGTAAAAGACGGAAAGATTTCGTTAGAAGATATGGAAGGTGGAACCTTTTCAATCTCCAATGGCGGGGTTTATGGTTCCATGATGTCCACTCCGATCCTCAATCCTCCACAATCTGGAATTTTAGGAATGCATAATATTGTAAAACGCGCGGTTGTTGTGAACGATGAGATTGTAATTCGTCCGATGATGTATCTTGCTCTTTCGTATGACCACCGTATTGTGGATGGGAAAGAAGCAGTACAGTTTCTCGTTAAGATCAAAGAAATGGTAGAGGATCCAACAAGACTCCTCTTTGAAGTATAAGGATATTCATGGAAAATTTTGATATAGTTGTTATTGGTGCAGGCCCCGGTGGATATGTTGCTGCCGTTCGTGCCGCACAACTTGGAAAAAAAGTTGCCATCATTGAAAAGAGAAAAACCCTTGGGGGAACCTGCCTCAACGTAGGTTGTATTCCGTCCAAGGCGCTTCTCGATTCTTCTGAGGAATACCACAAAGCCAAACACAAACTAGGTGACCATGGAATTTCGGTTAAGGATGTTAAGATCGATATATCCAAGATGATGGCACGAAAAGATAAGGTTGTGAGTGAAGTAACTTCGGGTGTAGACTACCTGATGAAAAAAAATAAAATCACCCGTTTCGTAGGTCATGCTAAGTTCACATCCAAATCGGAGATCTCAATCATTTCGGAAGATGGAAAACAAGAATCCATTTCGGGCAAGGATATCATCATTGCAACTGGTTCTACTCCCATTGAAATACCTCCCCTTCCCATTGATGGAAAAAATATAATCACTTCTGACCATGCAATTGCTTTGGATACGGTTCCAGAACACCTAATCATTGTAGGTGCAGGTGTGATCGGACTCGAACTCGGATCTGTTTGGTCGAGACTCGGTGCCAAGGTATCCGTGGTTGAACTTATGCCAAGACTCCTCGGAACTGCTGACCAAGCCATGGCAAGCCTTGCGGAGAGACTACTCAAAACCCAAGGGATCGATTTTCTCTTTGAAACCAAGGTCCTTGGTGCCAAAACCAAAGGGAAAAAAGTCGAAGTGGAAATTGAATCCAAAGACGGCAAAAAATCTGTGTTAGAAGGGGACAAGGTGCTTGTTTCCATCGGCCGTAGACCCAATACGGATGGACTCGGTGCCAAAGAAATCGGTATCGAGTTTACAGAACGTGGCCGAATTAAGGTCGCACCAAATAAATTCCAGACGAACGTTCCCAATATCTATGCCATTGGAGACGTTGTCGATGGACCTATGCTTGCGCACAAAGCGGAAGATGAAGGGATCGCAGTTGCAGAACTCATTTGCGGTAAATACGGACATGTAAACTACAAAGCAATTCCTTGGATTGTTTATACTTGGCCGGAAATTGCTTGGGTAGGGCTCGGAGAAGAAGAGTTAAAGGCCCAAGGAATTGAATACAAAGTGGGAAAGTATATGTTCAAACCCAATGCTCGTGCAAAGGCAATGAACGAAGTGGATGGCCAAGTAAAGGTCATCGCTGATAAAAAAACGGATAAATTATTAGGAGTTTATATCATTGGTCCGCGTGCCTCTGATATGATCGCGGAAGCTGCGATTGCCTTTGAATTTGGCGCAAGTGCAGAAGATATTGCGAGATCCACCCACGCACACCCAACTCTTTCCGAAGTGATTCGTGAAGCAGCTATGGATTGTGATGCGAAGTGGTCGATCCACTCATAAAGAATTGATGAAGGGTTGTTTTTAGGGAGAATCGAATGACAACAGAACAGATGATGAGTTTATACGGCGACAATGTTGCCCTTTTAGAAGAGTATTACAAACAATACAAAGAGGATCCAACGAGCCTAAGCCAGGATTGGATTCTTTTTTTCCAAGATCTGGATCGTGTTTCCGGAGATTTTTCTTCTAATGGAGGGGGATTTAATGGAAACGGGTATGTAAACTATTCTTCCACCGAACACAGAAAAGACTCTTCACTCAGTGACTTTGGAATCATCAACCTATTGAACGCCTATAGAAGACAAGGTCACTTAGCCGCAAACCTTGACCCACTTGGAATCAACAAACCAAATAGAGAGTTTATTGATCTAAAGATCCAAGCGCTGAAACAAACGGATTTAGAAACGGAAGTTGATTCTGGTGTTGCAAACCTGGGAAAGGCAAAACTCAAAGACGTAATTGCTTGGTTTGAAAAAACGTACTGTGGATCCATTGGTTGCGAACACTACTATTTGGTAAATGATGAAGAAAGGGAGTGGCTCCAGAATAGAATGGAACCTCTCGCAAATAGCGAACCCATTCCAAAAAAGACAGCACTGCGATTATTTGAAAAACTATACCAAGCGGATAGCTTTGAAAACTTCCTCGCAAAAAAATTCGTCGGTAAAAAACGATTCGCCCTAGAAGGGGGAGAGTCAATGATCCCGATGCTCGACACTCTCATCGAAGAGGCTGGAGTCCATAAGATGGACGCATTGGTAATAGGGATGGCACATAGAGGCCGACTCAATGTCCTTGTAAACATCATTCAAAAACCAGCAGGACTTATCTTTGCAGAATTCGAAGAAAAGTTGAATCCAGGGCAACTCGGATATGCAGACGTAAAGTATCACTTAGGTTATTCCAACCATGTGATGACCCACTCGGGAAAGGAAATCAAACTCTCGTTAGCTTTTAACCCCTCCCATTTGGAAGCCGTCGATCCTGTTATTTTTGGATCTGTTCGCGCAAGACAAACAATGGCAAAAGACTACGACCGAACTAAGTTTATGCCTGTAGCCATTCACGGAGATGCTGCTTTTGCAGGGCAAGGAGTTGTCGCAGAAACTCTTAATATGATGAACCTTGATGGCTATACGGTCGGAGGAACTTTTCATATCGTCGTAAACAACCAAATTGGTTTTACAACTCTACCAAGTGAATCTCGCTCCACACTCTATGCAACTGATCTTGCCAAAGGATTCCAAGTCCCCATCTTCCACGTAAATGGGGACGATCCAGAAGCGGTATACCGTGTGACAAAACTGGCTCTGGAATACAGACAAAAGTTTAAAAAAGACGTAATCATTGACTTAATTTGTTACCGTAGACTTGGTCATAACGAAACGGACGAACCATCATTCACACAACCACAGATGTATGATGTGATCCGCAAACACCCAAAGACAATCAATATCTACGAACAAATGCTCCTCAAGCGCGGTGATATCACAGCAGATGAAATCCAATTCATCAAAGATGGGATTTCTGAAGGATTGGAACTTTCCTTCCAACAAGCCAAAGAAAAAGACACTCGCATCACAGTTGACACATTAGGTGGAGTTTGGGCCAAGTATTCCAAAGAAAAATTGGATTCAGATGTTCACACCCAACTTTTGCAACAACAACTGGGTGGAATTGTAAAAGCACTCACCACGGTTCCAGATAATTTTTCTCCCAATCCAAAACACGTTAAGGTTTTGGAAGACCGTAAAAAAATGGGTGCGGGAGAACTACCGATTGATTGGGGTTTTGCGGAGGCACTTTCATTTGGATCCATCCTTGAAAACGGATTCCCCATCCGTTTGGGTGGACAGGATGCACAGAGAGGAACTTTCTCTCATAGACATGCTGTCTTAACAGATATTGCCAATGGACAAAGAGCAACCCTACTCAACCGCATCAGTGATGCTCAAGCAAAGATTGAGATCGTAAACTCATCACTTTCTGAATATTCTTGTTTGGGATTTGAGTATGGCTATTCACTTGCGGATCCAAGTAGCCTTGTGATTTGGGAAGCACAGTTTGGTGACTTTGCAAACAATGCACAGGTGATCTTTGATCAGTTTATCTCCAGCTCAGAGATCAAATGGCAACGCATGAGTGGGCTAGTTTGCCTTCTCCCTCATGGATACGAAGGGCAGGGACCAGAGCACTCGTCTGCAAGACTCGAACGATTTTTGCAACTCTGTGCCTTAGACAATATGCAAGTAGCAAACCTTACAACTGCAGCACAGTACTTCCATATCCTAAGACGCCAAATTCTGCAAAACTTTAGAAAACCCCTGATCATCATGACACCAAAGTCCTTACTCCGATTGAAAGATGCTTCCTCTTCTTTGGATGATATCACAACGGGTGCCTTTAAAAAGATTCTACCAGACCCAGTCGCAAAACCCGAAAAAGTGGAAAAACTCCTCTTCTGCTCTGGTAAAGTTTATTATGACTTACGTAAGGCGATTGATGCGGCAAAATTAGAAAACATAGCAGTTGTTAGAATTGAACAACTTTATCCTTTTCCAGAAACTCATATCAAACAAATGATTACAAGTTATGGAAAACTTAAAAAATATGTTTGGGTTCAGGAAGAACCGAAGAATCAGGGTGCTTGGTTTTTTATCCGTGAGAAACTCGAAGGTCTTATCCCCGAAGACAAACGCCTTCATTATGCGGGAAGACCCGAGTTCCCAAGCCCTGCTTGTGGGCACGTCGTTACCCACTTAAAAGAACAGGAAGACCTCGTCAAAGACGCGCTCAGCTAACTCGGAAGGATTGAAATTCTCCATTCCCCAGTTTCAAAGGATCACTGGGGTTGGAGAGACTTCTGCGATCATTCGTAAACGGGAGTTTTTATAGATTTGCCAGTATTTAAATCTAAAACAAAAATTTCTGGAGCCAAATCTTCATTAGTGGGTTTGCTTTTATTTTTCGTTCCTAAAGGAAGATTCTTCCCAATTACGAGTGCGAGGGTGTTTTTCCCTGTATTAAAAATCAACTTCCGGAAGTGGTAATTCTTAGGTAAAACAGGCTCGAGGCTTTCTTTTTCAGGATCATAAACAAATACTGACCTGTAATCCTTTTGGTTTAAAAATCCATCCCCATTGCTATCTTCAGTAACAGCAATTAGAATCATTTTTTTGTCGATTGATAGTACTTCTTCTTTGGGTTCGTCGATATTATTCGATGTAATCTTTTTTGTGAATTCTCCTGGAAAAAAATCCCAAACATAGATATCTCTGGGGAAAAGTTTTTTCACAGAACCTGTTTTTAAATTTACAAAATAGATATTTCTTGCATGGGAAATATAACCATCTGGCCCAATCCCACCAGCTTCAGTAACAAGGCCGAGTGGATAAACAAAGTATTGTTTCCAATACACCTTTCCATTTCCATCTTCTAAATCGAGACCATCCGAAGATTCAATTTGTTTTTCCTTTTCTCCAGGTTCTGTCGTTTCGACAGTCACTTCATAACCTTCATAAAAGCGCATACTTTTTGTTAAACTGAAGGTCAAAACGGCTAAAATCAGCAAAAAAAAGAGAAATACACCGATTCTTATTTTTTCCATAAATTTGTACGATTAACCTACAAAGCTTATGATTTTAGCTGTGATTAATGTGAATTTCACTATTTTTTTGTTTTATTGTATTCGGAAATAGCAGAAAACACTTCATCCAGTTCCGCATCTGTCATATACGCAAATAGTGGAAAGTTTAGGACCGATTTTGAGATCCTCCGAGCTTCGAACTTGTCACCAAATCGTTCGATTAAATGTGGTTTTGCGCCAGGTTGGTCTGACATAGCACCAGGATAGATATTCCCAAAGCCGATTCCTTTTTCTTTTAAAACAGCTTCTATCTTTGGTCTTTCCTCAGGAGAAACCAAAGTCACATTGCAATAGCCATTTTCGTCGTAGTCCTTCGGCGGATGGATTGGTTGGATACCCAAACTTGGCAAAGTTTTGTAGTAAATGCCTTGTGATTTTTTCCGCGACTCAATTCGATTGTTAAGTTGTTTTAAAGAAAGATTTAAGAATGCAGCCTGTAAACTATCCAAACGGGAATTCCAGCCAACGATTCCATGTTCATAGTGTGAAGTCCTTCCATGATTTACAAGTCTTCGTGTAACAACCGATAGTTCTTCATCATTTGTAAAAACGGCTCCACCATCACCAGCCGCACCCAATACTTTTGCAGGATAAAAACTAGTGGTAGATATCAAAGCATCTTTGTATAAGGAACTACCTTTGTATTTTACCCCAAAACACTGTGCCCCATCTTCGATAAGATATACTTGATTCTTTTTGCAAAATTCTCTAAGCTCTAGTATATCACCAGTTCCCCAACCATATAGATGAACAACTAAAGCAGCCTTAGGTTTTACTTTTAGAACTGCTTCTTTAAACGTACCTAGATCCATCTGAAGATCAACCGGATTTGTATCAATTGTATAAGGATCAGCACCAACGTTTACGACAGCTTCAAACGTCGCCCAAAACGTAGAATCTGGTAACAAAACTTTATCACCTCGACCCACACCCACTGCACGAAGTGCTAGCTGAAGTGCATCCGTTCCATTTGCACAGGCAATTGCAAATTTTGTTTCAGCAAAACTAGCTAAACTTGACTCCAGTTCTGTAACTTCATTGCCACCGATGAACTGAGCGTTTGCCGACATTTGTTTGACTTTTTCATTCCATTCATTAAGGAATCCATCTTCAAATCTTTTGATATCTATAAAGGGAACTGCCATAATACTTCCTATTTTGATTGAATTGTAAGAATGCTGTTTAGCCAATCATTTATCTCCTTAGAGTAAAAACTCCAAAGGAAAAATAAAGCCCAATACACAACTGTCCCATATGCCAGAGCAGGGATCAAAGTTTTACTCAGCTGATTGGAGGCGGAATAATAAATTCGGATAAGGACCAGTGGCCATAGAAAGAATAAAAACACATAGACAGCAGGTCCCAAAAATGAAATCCACAACCTAAACTCCGCTTTAGGACTTAGTTGGAATCTAGAAACTCCCAGCCAAAATTCTGGAAAGAATTGAACCATATAAAAACAGAAGACGAGGAAGAAAAAAAATTTCCAATGAGGTTCCAAGTCTCTACGAAAAAAGGTCAGGAGCAATCCTACAAACCAGAGGAAAAGAACAGGGAGTGCTAGAGCTTCTAAAAGATTCATCTGTTTCCCTCAGTCAATACAGCCAAACAAGATAGAACCGAAGTGGGGTCTGCGATTCCTTTCCCCGCAATTCCAAAGGCTGTCCCATGATCGGGTGACACCCTTCTAAAGTCGAGACCAAGCGTGAAATTGATCCCTTTTTTTCCCTCCAATAGTTTGAAAGGAATGAGTCCTTGGTCGTGGTAACAGGCGAGGATGAGATCTAGCTTGGGGCTCCCCGGTAAAAAAGCAGAGTCTGCCGAAAGGGGACCCTCAACCCTCCAGCCCCTTGAAGACAAAAGGTCTATGGCTGGATTTATTATTTCGATTTCCTCAACACCAATCTTGCCTCCCTCACCCGCATGTGGGTTTAGACCAAGAAATCCAATTTTTTTCTTTTTGGAAAATTTGGAGGATTCGAGGGCAAGAACAAAGGAATCCCAGGGAAATCGTTTGAGTTCGGAAACAACATCTTTCAAGGGAACATGGGTAGTGAGTGGAACCACCTTCCAATGGGGGCCTGTCATCATCATAAATGTCTCAGAGGCAAAAAAATCGGCAAGCGATTCCGTATGACCCCGAAAATCCGAATACCCAGCCTTTTTTACCCATTCTTTGGAAAGCGGGAGTGTAAGCAGATCCGCCTTCATTGGTTTTTGCATTTCCATCGCCCTTTGGAAGGACTGGAACGCTAAACTTCCGGATGCAAGGGAAGGAATTCCCAATTTGAGTTTTTGTTTCTCGCCCTTGGCCGTGACCTGATAAAGGCCTGGTTTTTTTGGTGGGACCTCAGCCTCGATAAAGATCTTAGTCTGTATGTTGTGGTTCCCTCGTATGAGGAGGATGCGGTGCGATTTTGCAAGGCGCTTCAAAAGAGGTTGGGACTTTTCCAGCAATTCATAGTTGATACTGGTCGGGTCCCCCTCGGAAATCAGGATCGTTTTCAATTATTCTTTGGAATTTGGCTGTTTCCCGAAGATTTTTTCCACACTGAGAGAATCTTTTGAGTATTCGAGTTCAATCAGATCCTTTGCACTGTGCTTGAGGTCATTGGAAATCATGCAACGACCCTCTAGGATCACTCCATTTTGAATGATGAGTTCTGGCGTTTTAATATCTCCCAAAATTTTGGAGGTAGGAAGGAGCATCACTCGGTTCCTAGCTGTAACATTTCCGACAATAATTCCTTCCACGATGACACTCGCAGCAGTGATATTGGTCTTTACCTTGCCTGTAACCCCGATATAGAGATGCTCCGCTTGGAGGGATTTTCCCTCAAATTTTCCGTCAATCTTAAGGGAACCGTTGATGAAAAACTTTCCGTTAAAATAGGAATTTTCTCCAATCGTGGAATTGGTAACTTCTGTTTGATTTTTGACTAATGCCATGCCGTTTCGGATCCGTTCAGTGTGATTTTTCACAGTCTGGCCAGAAAGCCCAAGAATGAAAAGGTTTTTTTACTTTCTAAAGGAAGGGAGTTTGATCAGATCACAGGTTTCATCCACAAATTCCTGAAATTCGCGGAGTCCCTCCATTATCGACCGACCCTCTAAAACTGTGGCTTTTTCGAACCTAGGATTGAACTTAAGGGGTTCTTCCATATTCATAATGACATTCACTCCTTCATGAATGTCCGCATTCACTGCCTTCAAAAACTCCTGAAACTTTGTCATAGTTTCAAATGACTCAGCAATAAAGATGCGAGATTGTTTGTTTTTCATTCGAGAGAGCTGTTCACGAAACTCCTGTTTGTCTGCTGCCGCATATTCTTCTACTGTCTCCACGAGAATCTTCATATTGCGTCTGAGATTTTCCATGTATTTTAGTACGGTATCCCTTTCTGTAGCGTGAGAATAATCAAACTTAATGTGAGCATCTCCTAAGATAGGAATATATTCTAAATCCATAATATTTATCAAGGTACCAATTTGGTTGATCTCACTGTCATTAGAATTGGGGGAAATTTTCATCACAGGATATTGAGATATGATTTTATGTTTAACTTTTGAAGGATCTTCGGCTCTAGCCTTTACATTTCGAATCGTCTGCTCTAAGTTATCTGGAACTCCTTCTGGAGAGACCTCTTGCATTCTTTTTCGATACCTTTCAATATCAAATGCAACACGTTCTTTTTGAAGGTCGTTTTTGGCATTTTTTTCAATTTTTTCGAGGTTTCGAAGCATCTTCTGAAGTTTCGAAAGTTCATAAATCTGTTCTTGGGAAAGAGGCATTAATCCCAACCCTTGGGTAGCTGAATTCGAATTTTCCGATCTTGTAAGGCAATTTCAATACATTCTGCCAAATCAGATTTACCAGTTCGATGCAGCACTTTCGCATAAAAATACAATGATATTGGTAAGTATTTCAATCTACCTGCTCGTTCGTAGTGATCTAAAAAGAGAGAATCTTCTTTTTTACGAAAGTAAACTGTTGCCAATAAGAGATTTGCTATGTATGAGTAAGGCATTTGCTTTTGTTTGGTAAGTAGTTGGTCGAAGAACTCCTGCCCTCCAGCATCATATCCATTGACGATTTCCAACAAAGGATCCATTTGTAAGTTTAAGTCATATCCCAGAGTTTCGGACTGCCTCCATTCTCCGCGAAGGGATACAGCCAATTTTTCCTTGTAAGATAAAAATTCCTCATTGGTTAAATATTTTTTTGCCTGACGGAGGGCATAAAAAGCAGGAAGTTTTCCAATCGAAACATCTAAAAAATATTCCTTTTCCCAATCTAAAAATTCGGCATACAAACCAAGGAGGAACTTCCAAATCCGAAAACTCTTTTCACCGACAAGGAGATTGCGCTCGATAAGGGAAAAAAGAACTCCACCCACTTGCCAAAATCCTTTTTCAAAAAGGGATTCAATTAAGATTTCAATCCCTTGTTCAGACAGAATTCCATTGGAAAAGTCAACTAATGCATGCAATGCGGAGTCTGAAAAGGGAACCGAATCCTTTCTCCACCCAAGAGCATTCAAAAATCGTTTACAATCGTCCGTGAGACCAAATGTGTTTTCGGAAAGGATCACCCAACTGGAAAAATCCTCTACCCTCCCGATATACAAAAAGCTAAATCCCAAAAGTTCAAAATCTTCGCGGTCTAATTCTTCAAATTCATGATTTTTGCATCTTTCCCATATCGTATCTAGGGTAGATATTGGAAATTCACCAGGGGAAACCAACAAAGGCTCATGGAATGTGGCTTTCCCGTAATTTTCACCTAAAATGGAACAAAGGTTGATCCCACCATAAAAATCTGTCGATATATAGGTTAAGTAGTTTGCAAAACGTTCCCCGCTTCCCTGGAAGAAGGAACGCAATTCGCTCCATACAGATTCATGGGATGTTTCTTCCTTTTGTGGAAAATACTCCAATCGGATCTCGGGCCAAGAAAGTTTCATTTCGGTTTGTGAGCTCATGAGGAGGGAACCTTCCCTCTTTAAATTCGTAATACTAGGAAGTATGCATGAGGCATTTTTGGTTAGCAAGTAGAATTCTTCTGGTTTTGATCTTTCCCCTACATTCAGAAACCAATCTACACTATCTTATTAAATCCCACCAATGGTCAGAAATTGAATCCCTTTTCAAATCGAACTCGCCCTCAAAAGAAAGTGAGGTTTATAGTTTAATTGAATTCCACGAAAAATCACCTAACGGGAATCGAGAGACCAGACTGCGTTATCTGATATCGCTTGTCCGTGGGTCGTTCGTTACAGATACATCGGCAAACGAAGTAAAAAAAATACTCACTCAAACTATGCCAACTCCAACAACTCTTTTTAAACTTAGTTATTGGAAGCTATATACAGAAATTTCTGATAAAAATCTCCTCTCAAATGAGGAAAAGATTTTATATTTATCGAGACTTGTGTTTGAAGAAGACCCTATCATCCGAAGGATGTTGGATGAAAGAATTCGACTTCTTTCCCTATCCAATCAATATTCTGAAATCATAAAAACTCTCGAGTCTGTTCCTGATTCATTAAGGTTGTTTTTGTTTACGCCTGATACTCTGATTCGCCTTGGAAAAGCAAAACTCATGTCAGGTGATGAGAAAGGTGGAATCGAAGAATGGATCAAATGCCTCTCGAAAGAGGGAACCCAAGATTCAACAGTGCTTTCTATTTTCACCGAATGGGGACAATTGAAAGGAACCAATTTTTATCAAAAACTCGCACCTCCGGATCTTTCCTTACTCGTCTCCGCTATACCAAAAAAAGATAGGGAGTCCATATTTAAATCTAGACCTGATCTGTTTTCAACGAGATTGTCTTATTACGAAGGATTTAAAAATCTTACGCTCCAGCTAGCAAAACTCGATAAACCGAACGAACTGATAAAAACCCTCCAATCGAATCGGAGTTTTACAGATTTTGATTCCGCATGGACTGTTGTCCTCGCCGAACAATTCTACCAACAACAGAAACCTCGTACAGCCATAGAAATCTTAAAGTCTTTCCCTGGCAAGGATGCAGGCTATTATCGTATTTTTACAGCGAGTTATGAAAAACTTGGTGATTCAAATTTATATTTTGAAAATTTGATATCTTACTTAAGTAAGTTCCCGTACAATCTTTTTTACCAAGATCGGCTTATTGATTTTTTAGTAATCCGAAATGGATCATCTCTTAGATATGCAGATAAATCCAAATTTGAAAAAGCAATTTCAGAAATACCAAACCTTCCAGTAAAAGGAAGGCTTGTATATTGGTATCTAAGATCGCTCAAAGAAAATGGCGAAATCGACTTACTTAAAAAAGAATTAAAGCGATACTACATTTATTGCCCGGGATCATATTATACGCGCGTTATACGGGAAGAGTTTATCGATCTTATCAAACAGAGTTCTAAACCCGATAACCCCACTTATAACAAAGATTCGCTCTTTGAATACCTCTCTTATACTGCAGGAATCCCTGAAGAATCTTCCTCTCTTGTTGGAAAAAATTTAGGATTTGTATATCCAAAAGAATCCTATGATCTAAGCAATCGACTTTCCAATATGAGTTCAAAAGTACAAGGAAATCGAACTTTAAACCAAGCGAAGGACTACTTCCGTGTGGGAGAAGACAATCTTGGACTGATACTGGTAAATTATTATGTAAAAAAAGAAAATCTCACGGAAGAAGAAAAAGATGAGATTCTAGTTGGGATTGGCGATGCATCACATAACACATACTACTCAGCGTTTCACACTCGTTCTTTACTAAAAAGACATATGATACCAGACGATCCAATTATTATACCCACAGCCCTCTCACAAAAGATTTATCCAAGACCTCATAGGAATTTGGTGGAAACTTATGCAAAAGAAAATGGTATTTCTGAAGATCAAGTCTATGCCCTTATGCGCCAAGAATCCTTTTTTAAAGAAACCGCAACGTCGAGATCGAACGCTCGTGGGCTGATGCAAATAATGCCTGCAACAGGAAGAGAGCTTGCGAATCGTATGGGTATCACGAGTTATTCCCTTTACGAACCAAATACCTCCATTCGTTTGGGGACAAAATTTTTAGCCTACCTGCTTAAATCCAATGAGAATGAATTGAAATGGGCATCTATCGCGTACAACGGAGGACCAGGCAACCTTCGAAAGTGGAAAAAACAAGTCTACCGAGGAGATTTTAACCACTTTTTGGAGGATCTTCCCGTTAAGGAGTCGCGGGATTATTGCCGAATCGTTGTCTCAAATTACTACGCCTACGATATCATGAAAAAATACCACAAACTGTAAAAAATGGCTTTTCCTTGGCTTTTCCCCCGTCTATCTTAAAAAAAAGATAGATAAGAAACAGGAGAAGGTATGTCCGAAAAGGCTATTCTTAAAGTGGACGGAAAGGAGTTTGAACTCCCGATTTTAGTTGGAAGCGAAGATGAAAAGGCAATTGATATCACAAAATTGCGCCAACTCACAGGTTATGTTACCATTGATTCCGGGTATTTGAATACAGGAGCTTGTACTAGCTCGATCACATTTCTAGATGGTGAACAAGGGATTCTTAGATACAGAGGTATTCCCATTGAGGACCTCGCGGCAAAATCTACATTTACCGAAGTTGCTTATCTTCTGATTTATGGCAAATTACCCAATGATGCAGAACTAAAGACGTGGAATAGTTCTATCACAAAGCACACCATGATCCATGAGGATCTCAAACGATTGTTCAATGGATTTCCAAAAGATGGACACCCTATGGCGATCATGTCTTGTATGATGGGTTGCCTATCCACCTATTACCAAGACTCATACGATCCAATGAACGAGGAACATAGGGAGATATCTATCATCCGACTTCTTGCAAAATTTCCAACGATTGCAGCGTACGCTTACAAAAAGTCGATTGGCCAGCCCATCATCCACCCACTCAATCATTTAGATTACGCAAGTAACTTTCTCAATATGATGTTTGCGGTCCCTGCGGAAGACTATCATATCGATCCAGAAATTGTTTCGGCTTTAAATTTACTCTTGATTTTACATGCGGATCACGAACAAAACTGTTCTACATCTACAGTTCGTTTGGTGGGTTCATCCCTAGCCAATCTTTATGGGGCAATTTCCGCAGGTATCCTTGCTCTTTGGGGACCTCGACATGGTGGTGCCAACCAAGAAGTTTTAGAAATGTTAGAAGGGATCAAAAAAAGTGGTCTCTCTGTCAAAAAGATCGTTGAACAGGCCAAAGATAAGAACTCTAGCTTTCGATTGAATGGATTCGGCCATAGAGTTTATAAAAACTTTGACCCAAGAGCAAAAATCATCAAGGTTGCTTGTGATAAAGTTCTCAACAAATTAGGAATCAAAGACCCTCTTCTTGATATTGCAAAAGAACTCGAAGAAGCGGCGTTAAACGATCCTTATTTCGTAGAAAGAAAACTCTATCCAAACGTTGACTTCTACTCAGGTATCATCTACCGAGCGCTGGGAATCCCAACCAATATGTTTACAGTTATGTTTGCAATGGGAAGATTGCCAGGCTGGATTGCACAGTGGAAAGAGATGATTGAAGATCCAAGCCTCAAGATCGGTCGTCCTAGACAGATCTATACTGGACCTAAGGAAACTCCGTACGACAAAGCTAAAAAAGGCTAACACCTCTTTGGGGCAAGGGAAACCTTGTCCCGATCCATCCTCCCCGTGAGATCTTTATTCCTAATCTTTCTCTTTCACTCACTCTGGCTCTTTCCTGTCGTAGGTGAGGACAGGAAGGAGCTGGATGGTAAAAAAATTACCGACCAGTTTTCTTACAAAATTGACTCAAAAAAAAACCTAGAATTCCTTGAGATACAAAATCGGTCAGACTTTCTTCCCATCCAAGATGAGTTCGTCAACTTTGGGTTTGTAACAGGAAATCTTTGGTTAAAGTTACCCAATTCAAAGTCCCTACCCCATCTCGAAAACTACCTTCTATTTCTCAATGCTCAAAACATCGATTCCATTCAGATCTTTTACCAAACAAACTCCGGAGAATGGAAAGAAGATAGTTCTGGACATATCGTTCCTATGTCCAAACGGTTTTTCCCACATAGGAATTTTATATTTCAACTTAAGGATATCGGGACTGAATCTCCTATCTATCTGAAAGTAAACTCAGACATCTCGATACAATTCTCAATACGTTTAATTCAAGAAGAATCCTTACAAAAAGAAGATTACACAAAACAATGGATATATGGCTTATTTTTCGGTTCTTTATTTTTGATTTTTTTGTATAATATTGCCGTTTCCTTCTTTGTTCGAGA
>JAPZTS010000046.1 GCA_027533185.1 Leptospira sp.
ATGAGGAGGAAGGTTTGAGTCACGTTCCTGGGCTAGATTTGGTTGTCCTTGGTTTTGGCGGTTTTTTCTGTTTGATTTGGGCAATAGGACTTCTCATACAACCTAACAAAACAAAATGGGTTCCAGCTTTTTTTGTGGGTAGCTCTGGGATCCGCTTGTTATGGGAATCCTGCACACATACGGGTTTTTCCTTTCAATATCCCATTTCCTATGGACTCACAATTCCTTTCTTATATTCCATTGGTCCGACCATTTTTCTTTATTACGAAGAACTCAATGGCAGAAAAAAAGAGACTTTCAGTTGGATTCACTGGATTCCCCTTTTCGTTAGTTTACTCCCTCTCATTTTTTGGGTATCACTAGGTTTTGAGGAACAACAACGATCTATCCAGGAAATCCTTTCGGGTAACTGGGAACTACCTTACGGAGTATTTATTCTTTGGATCATTGGTCCGAAAGTTTCTATTTTAGTCTACGCTTTGTTAATCGGTGTCTCGCAATCTGGTGCAGGCGCCTTGGCAATCCAACTCCTTCCCGAGAGGATACGATTTTTTGCAATTCTGCTGCTTATCTACATCTTTGGGATGATATCCGCAGATATCATAGGATATATTTTCGGAATAAAAACTCTCTATAAAACCAGTGCTTGGTCTCATAGTTTTGCCGCGATTTTTGTTTATCTATATGCCAAACGAAATCCAAATATCCTTTTGGACATTGCAGGCGCCATCCAGTCTGCAAGGTATTCCAAATCTAAACTCACTCGAGTCAATTCAAACCAGGCTCTCTCCCAATTGGACCAACTTTTAACGAAAGAGTCTTATTATGCGGACGAAGACATGCGTTTGCAAACATTGGCAGAAGCCTTAAAGATGAGCCCACACCAGTTGTCCGAATTGGTCAATGTTAATTTACAAATGAGTTTTATCCAATATGTAAATAGCCACCGCATCCTAATTGCTTGTAAAATGTTGGAAGAGGAAGATCGGAATATCCTTTCCGTCGCATATGCTGTTGGGTTCAATTCAAAGTCAGCCTTCAATAGAGTTTTTCGGCAGCTAGTCGGTACCTCTCCTCGAGAGTTTCGAAAGAGCCCAAACAAATTTTTAAAATCTAAATCAAACCTAAAATCAAAATTAAATCCCAAGTTATAGATCAGGTCGATTGAATTCTAATTTCCGATTAGAATCGAAACAAATCAAACGGTCTGTCTTGGAGGAAAAAATGGACGCATTGAAATTGTGTTTTATATTCGGAGGAGTCTTTTTTGCAGTTGGACTCCTCACAGGGATTTGGAAGTATGCAGGGATCTTAAAATCAAAGGATGCTGTTGCTCCCGAATACGTAAGTATCTTACATAGAGCTTCCTTAATGTATAGCTTTGCATGTATTCTACTTTCAAAATTTGTCGAATTGAGCAGTTTTTCAGAAACTATTAATTTTTATGCAGCACTCGCATCCATGAGCTTCTTTGCATTTGCACAGTCTACGTATCTGTTACATGCGATTCTGAGGGATACGGATAACCAATTCCGAAAGCCTTATGTTTTAGGAGGATGGAAAATGCCTGCGTTTATGATCCATTCATCGATGTTCTTTTTAATATTAGGTGAACTCGGTGGGTTTCTAGTCTTATTTTGGGGATTCATAAGAACAATATAAACCGATATATGTTTGCTTGGTCTTTTTCCAAGCAAACATACTGGTATTCATCAGAATTTTAGACAATTAGGGAAGTCTTTTAGTAGGAAAAACGAACTTGTTCTTTGTACGCCTCTAAATCCGAATGGTTTTGGTTCCATACTTTTATTTTTTCCCATCGCAAGCCTATACTTTCTACTTTTCGAAGCACGCCAATGGATTTGGATCACCATTTGGTTTTTGGTATCCATTTCAGGTATCATCGGCCTAGAAGTTTTTGATTATAATGGTGTATTTATGAGAGTGAGTCGCGATCTTCAAGTAAGTATGCAATCATACATTCAAGAGAAAGAGGCAGCGATTGTACGACTTAAACGAAGAAGATTCCCTCGTTGCAGAGAAGGAGATGATACAGTTGATTTAGTTCGTAAGAAGGAGTATTCCATTGTATTAATGGATTTGCAAATGCCAGAAATGGATGGATACGAGGCAACAAACAGAATCTTGGGACTACACCCTAAGATTCCAACTATAGTCCTTTCTGCCGATACTACAAATATCGATCGAGAAAAACTGGAATCAAAGGGCTTTCGAGAATTACCGCAAAAGCCCCTTTTTTCCTGATGATATTTAGTGTGCTTTTAAGCTACGGAAGCAAGAGCCAACTGTCCATGTGAATCACAATGTCCGTTGTGTTGGTGGTGTAAATGTCCATCCACAAGGTAATCCACATGATCACCGTGGGGAACTGCTTCATGACCGCAACCTGGACCATGCACATGACTCGCATCATGACCAGAGCAGATATGTCCCTCCCTGCAAGAAGCTGGATTTTTTGAATCCACTGCAATCGAGCATTCATCATAATGTCCTTCGTGGCTTCTGTGAAGATGGCCATCATGCAGATAATCAACATGATCTCCGTGTTGAATCGCCTTATGTCCGCAAGTTGGTCCATGGACATGGGAGTGGTTTTCGTGGGTGTGGTGGTTCATAGGTTTCTCCTGTGGTTTTCTTGGGAATGATCTAGTGCGTTTGCAAGCAGATTCTGAATATGATCGTCTACTAAAGAGTAAAACAAGTGTTTGCCTTCCCTTCTACGTTTTACGAGGCCTTCGCTGCGAAGAAGCCGGAGGCGCTGAGAGATCGTTGAAGTCCCTTCACCGCTTGCGTCTGCGATCTCTGTTACACATGCCTCTCTCTGCGATAGTCGAACAAGTAAGGACAATCTCGCTTCATCACCGAGGGCTCGGAATAGCCTTGCTGCTCGCTCGAGAGCCAGAGATCCATACATGGATGGCGAGAGCGGGCTGTGTCCATGGTCAGAGGATTCGCAAATTTCCGCTTTCATACCTTCATTTCATCATTTGATGAAATGAAGTCAACACTTTTCTAAAGTCTGCAGGAACTTTTTCTACAATGCCTCCCGATTTCCGTTTTGCTTTGAGCCAAAATAAACATGGACTTGGCATTTTTACAAAGCATGGAATCCAAAAGAATTTATGATTTACCTCTTCCCAGTGTCCCAAGTCTTTAAAAGAATGTTAAATTTCCGAAATTGGATTCCTTTTTACCAGAGAATCCAATGGCAAACGTTAACTACCATTTGGCAATCGCTGGAGCTAAAAGAAAAGCTTCCATTCCTCTATCTGTTTTTCAAACATCGGATCCAGTTGCAGTATTCCGATTTCTGGAAAGAATGGAAAAAACATCAGCCAGCAAGTGTTCATCTCAAGTACCCACTGGAAACAATTGCATTTTATTCCGCATTTAAACAAGTAACCAACAGCGAAAGAACGGTTATAGTTGTGGTGAAGATTTTAAAAAATCAATCCTCTGAAGTTTTTTTGGAAATCGTCGACCTTTTCCGTAAATTTGGTATTCCTATTTTGTAAGTGGTACCCGCAATTGTGGAAACCTCATATTTGCAGACACTGATTTTTTTGTTAGTCTGCTTACATGCGTTACCTTATATTTTACATATTTTTGATTTTTGGAATATTCAATTGTACGTCCTGGACGGAGAAAGAAGAGTTTCTATCCAACCTTTCACCAGAACAAATAGAGCGAATTAGGCAAAAAAAATTTGCGATTAAATATGGATATAATTCGGAATGTTTGGTGCTCATGAGTGGTCTTATCCCGAGTCGTATGGAGCCATGTGTCGTAGGTGATTTCAATTCGGGTAGAGAGATGTTTGAATCGACCAAGGTAAAAATTGATTCTGAAATAGATGGCTTTGACTACTACATACCCGGATATGGTTTTAACACTTTCGTAGATAATACATACTATCAAAATGTAGTTCTCTATAAAACTTCCTACCAAAGAAGAGATTACTATGATAGTACTGGACTTTATCTTGATTCCAAAAAAGTTTCTTCCTTTTATTTCGGGCCTAGGAGAGTTTTCCCAATCCCGACATACCCAAATATGACGAATTCCTATCGGATAGGAAAACCAAATCGTTTATCAACAGGTATGTTTATGGATTAGGAAGTAAGCTACTCTACCATGGATTTTACGGAAGCAATCTACTCTGTTTGGCTTCTGCCAGCTGAACGTCACGGAAATCGAAATTTAGTTTGAGTTAGTAGCAAAACCTCAGCTAGATCAGGATGATTTCTCTTTTGGTGGTTAAAGAAAAGATCAATGGGGGTTGAAAAATAAAGATTAAAATGGAAGTCAAAAGAGAGTAAATAAGTTCGATGATAAAGCTGCGACAACAGATCAGATTCGGTTCTTTCTTGGAATTGAGATCGGAAAACCTCGCTAAGAATCGTGTTATTTTAATTTTCTTAATGCCTTTACATCTTCCAAGTCTTGGACTCTTCCCGCCTTGGATTTCATTCGAATTAAATCTTCTAAACTAATCACCGGAAGAGGACCAAAATCCGTCGATGCCTGAATGATCTTGCAGTTACGAATATCTTCTGTCAGGACAATATCCAAACTTTCTCGCTGTTTATCAGGGTTTATAAAATTCCATGCAATAAGATTCTTCTCTTTTTTGTAGAAATCTAACTTTTTCATAATTTCCATTGCCGAAACAGGTAAAATGGATTTTAATCCAATGAAGCCAAGCGCAGACTCCATTTTAGTCAAATTCTCCTGACTAATTTCGGTGATTACATCTAAGTCAAAAGTTCCGCGTGCCACCCCATGAATTGCCACAGCATAACCTCCAACGATTGCAAAAGGAATTCCTTCTTTCGAAAATTGTTCCTGAATTCTTTTTAGAAACATAAATGCCAATGTTGTCTTTTCGAATTCAAAGAGTATCGCAGTGACTTTAAATCAAATTCCATTCTTTCAAATATTGATTTTGTTTTTCAGCAAAAACGGATTCAGGAAGCAACAAACGGTATTCTTCCAAAAATTCTAACCTTTCCGTCACTGTTAGATTTTTGCTTTTTTGAATGTAGTCGTCTGTCAGTTCTTGAAAAGTTTCCATATAAGATTCTGTCCGTAGTCTACTCCAAACATGCCATTGGATCAAACTGATTTTTTCTATAAATTCGCGATAAATGGCATATCAACGGCAATTCGGAAGAACCAACTCTGTCTGGGCTTCTGCTCGACTGGGCATCGCATAAATCGACATTCAATATGAATCATTATTTTTCGCTCATCTTCCCCTCCAGGTCAGAATTCGCTACCGCGTCCATCCCTGGACGCTCAAAAATAAAGATTCATATTGAAGTCTACTCTACAGATTAAGGTCATTGATTGCTCCGCTTCCGTCAGATCAGAGTTGCTTCTTCCTAAGAATTGAGAGAGGTTAACGGATAGTATACGGAGATTGGAGTTGTGGAAATGTTAATTTGTTGGAAAGGAAGTCAATACACGATCCTCGATCGCTGGGGACATTGATTCTTATTATCTACCCAATTCTAAATAAATTGCTCACATGTTTAAATTAAGTTTTCATTCAAATGATTTATGAACCGAAGGAGGAGCGATTCATAAATCACTTTCGGTATTTCTCCGAGGACTCCCTCGATTCTGTCTTCTTCCAAATAGGATACAAAACCTAATTTGATAGAGGATGGTGTCTTTAACCCAGTCTGATCAAAAAACTCTTCCTCGGAACTTATGCTTTCATCAAAGCCTTCAACCAAATCATAAGTCTTTCCAGAGATACCGCAGACGAACCAATGATTTCGACCAGGCAATTTAGATAAGACCAATACCGGTCTCTTTTTCTTTCTGCCATCAACTTGCGGAAGCTCCGCCAAACATATTTTACCGACTTGGATCATAGTTTGGATTTTTCCAAATTAAATCCTCTGTAGTATACTCGGGTTCATCTTCAGAATAGGCATCATTTAACATAACGGGTATAAATAGAGTTTCATTCTCTCCATCCAGATAAGGAAATTTAATTTGGTCGAAGAATCTTTCGTTGAATTCGCGTATATCTTCAATAATGTCCTTCGATTCTAGTTCTAATGAAGAAGGATTCATTTTTGAACATCCTCGATTTGTTTTT
Source organism: Leptospira sp. (assembly GCA_027533185.1). GTDB lineage: Bacteria > Spirochaetota > Leptospiria > Leptospirales > Leptospiraceae > Leptospira_A. The sequence goes on from JAPZTS010000046.1 coordinate 6,134, forward strand.
TAAGATTTTCAATTTCGAGTGACATCGATTTCTGAATTGATTCTTTTTCTTTTTCCAATGTCTCAATTTTTAACTTCTGATTTGTAATCTCGTCGGCTTGAGAATGATTCTTTGCTATTAACTGTTGGTTGATTTTTTCAAGGTTGGCCGTTTTGATCTGAAAGCTCTCAATTGCCCGTTGAAAGCTGGTTAAGCTTTGGATCAATTTGACTCTATCTTGTAATAGTGCTTCCATATCCGTTTTGGACTTTTCCAATTCAGCCTGCGTTTGCTGTTGTTTGGAAGCTTGGATGAGATTTCCGATGAGGCTTCCAAATGTAACAAGCCCATTCCAATCTATGTCTTCGTCTTTTGGCATTCGCTGTAATCCCATTCCATTATAGGTAAGAAAGTGTTAAAAATGCACCAAAAAATTAAAAGAACCTCGCTTCGAAGAATAAGTTAGCGTTTCAAACTTGAAAGATGCTATATTATGTCTCTTTAATAATGCCAAATTTCAAAACACCTTGTCCCAATGGTACATAATTTTCTTATAGTTCCAAAAAAAGTTTGTAGATTAGCACCCGTGAGCTTATAGTGCCAGTATGGATTGAAGTTGAAAAAAGGTGCCTCACCCTTGCGCCAACAAGGATGAGGGCATCAGACAGGGATCCTGAGGGAAAACCTTGATGCGTCTTTTGATTAATGAGACATATACATTGTATTTGTCTAAGTGTCAAGGTTTATCCCTCCTATTTTTACAATAAGGAGGACATAAATATGTCCAATTCAATCAACTACTGGGTTTCAGAGAAAAGGAATGATTCCGCTGGAAGAATTGCTTTCTTAAAGGTGCACGTTGCCAACGACAATTGGTTAAACGACTGGACTGTTTGGTCAAGGCAAGACGTCGTAAGCAGTATCAAAAACGGAAAGGTTTTCTGTACCGTTTATGATTCAAATGGCTGGAAGCAAGGTTCAAAAATCAATGTTATCAGAGTGAATAACATTGATTATCTTCGAACAGATTCCAACCTGATCGCAAAGGACAACTTGGATAATCTTCCTGATTTCTAGGTGGGAAAAATTCCCTCTCCTAGATTCGTTTCTGGGGGAGGGTGATTCTTATTTCTAATTCCTTCGAAGACGCAAAATCAAGTCAAAGTTCTATTTAGATGTTTTTTAAATTCCTTAATTACATAACTTCGATAGTCCTTCGGTATCAATGAAATATAGTATTTAGTAAATCCAACCCAATACCCTTCGATTGGTAAAATTAGATTCGGATTTTTTTTATAAAGCTCTTTTGCTTCCTCTTCATTCACGAGTTCAGGAATGATCAAAATCAATAAAAGAGCTATATATCCAATGCACTCAGAATAGATTTCACAATATTCAATGAAAGACTCTTTGTTGACCAGAGGAAAATATTCTGATTGATTTAATCCGCGATTCATCTTCATTGAAGATTCACCTATCGTTCTAAGATGAGAGTATTTGCTTAATTTTGAATAAAGTTTCCGTAAATCATCATTTAATTTTTGATGTTTTTCGAAACAGTTTCTTAGATGATAAGTGATACAATCAATTATGTTCGTAACATTGAATTTATCTTCAGATTTCAAGAAGTAATCATGAAATTTTTTCTTCCAATCTTTAATCTTTGAAGACTGTTTTGTTCCTTTGTTACCAGTCTTCAATAGTAGCCTGTAATCGATTTCCAATTTTGAGACTTTGAGGATCCATTCAAGGCAACTACGTTGGGAAGCTAAACCTTCAGCATAAAATCCTTGAAATCCTAAATTTAATGCGCGCTTTAAGATATCGTGGATTTGAGTTAGAATCGTTTGAAGTTCATATTCTCTTGAAGCAAAGGGAAAGGTATAATCCAAGTGCTTGTTCATGAACATTAAACAATGGTTAATAAGATCATGCAGACTTGAATTTTCAGTTAAAATTTCGTAGGAAAATTGAATGTTATTACTAGGACGAAAATTGTCTCCTTTGACTAGTAAAAAAAGTTCAATTTGATTGGATGGATTTCGAGGATCGAATGATGAATTCACAAATCCCTGACCTTCAGATCAAAGGTTATCTTCAAAAGAGATCTGTGTATCGGTAGATTTGAGCCAGAGTATCACCTGAAGTTGTTCTATACTTTAATGTGTAAAAAAGTTCATTCATGAATGATGATGCGTTTTCCTTTGATTTATCAAAATCAATTGGAGGACGAGATCCTTCTTTTCGCTCCAAATTGATTCTACCAATTGATAGGTGGAATGCCAGTAGTTCATTTAATAAGTTTTGAGTTCTAGTTAGTCGTCTAAGTTGTTCTTTCAGTTGCACTGGTCTAATTTTGCAAATCCAATAGGTTAAATATCCAGCTATCTTAAATTCATTTATATTTTCAATTTCAGTGCGATGAAATTCTTTAATTCGCCTAACATCACCAAGGTAACGATGGACAATTTCCGAAACTAAAGGTGGAGATAAGTATGCGAGATTTTTGAACTCTGATTTTAATTTGTGTTCTTCGATTAGCGAAGCCCAAGACTCAAAGATAGCTTCGATACGCTCTTTTGCCTGTTCTTGTTCTTCAGGATTGAACTTGACCAAATGAATCACTCAGATAGTTTTCAATCGGGTAATTTTTGACGGAATTTTGAATTTCAGATTTCCAAGCTTCAATTTTTGTTTTGGTGGCATGGTTATCGACGGAAGGAGTCACCTCAGTAAAATAACTTTCATCGTTAATCAGCGCGATTGCATCAGCCATTGCTTTTTTTAGATTTTCATCCATATCTTGTGTCCGATATCCCATCTTTATTTTACTCGAGTCTTCAGGCGATAAAAAAAGGTCTCATTGCTGGTGATCAAATTAAGGGACATAATTTTAAGTACAACTTTTTTTTTCTCTTTATCACCCCCCCAACTCCCCCCGAAACGCCCTCTGGCTCAAAGACCCATACAACGCTTCCAACTCCCGCAAACTCTCTTGGTATTTCTCCTTCAACGCCTCCACCTTTTCCACGACCGCCGCAAATTGGTTTTGGCGATACCACGAAGAAAGAAAAAGAAATTTTCAACCACAGATAAACGCGGATAAACACAGATAAGAGGTTTGGTTTCTATTCTTTTTCCCATCGGCGTGCATAATAGTGTTCATCTGCGGTTAACCCCCCACCCCCAACTCCCCCCGAAACGCCCTCTGACTCAGACTCCCATACAGCGCTTCCAACTCACCGAGACTCTCTTGGTATTTCTCCTTCAACGCCTCCACCTTTTCCACGACCGCCGCAAATTGGTTTTGGCGATACCACGAAGAAAGAAAAAGAAATATTCAACCACAGATAAACGCGGATAAACACAGATAAGAGGTTAGGATTCACAGTCCTGCCCATCTGAGTGCATCTGTGTTCATCTGCGGCTAACCTTCTCCCCCCAACTCCCCCCGAAACGCCCTCTGGCTCAAACTCCCATACAACGCTTCCAACTCACCGAGACTCTCTTGGTATTTCTCCTTCAACGCCTCCACTTTCTCCACAACAGCCGCAAATTGGTTTTGGAGCTCCAGGGGAGGAATACAGAATTCATATTGGATCAAGGCTTTGCGGTTTATTTTCGGAATGTTGGCCCTATCCGAATTATTCTCAGCGTGCAAAAGGAAATTTTTAGAAGTCAATACGAATCTTAGAAATTGTTTTGAGATGAATTTTTCTTTTGGTTTAATTGGATAAATATCAGCACTGCAAATTCCAACAAACCTGGGTGTAGCAACCTTATTTAAATAAGGTCTTATCTTGCTATAAAGCAAATGATCTTGAGAAAATAAGTATTTCCCACTAATTAAATTTTCATTTTTCGCATATTGTAAATTCTTTAAATGTCCAGTTCCAGATTCAATATTTGCTCCGCCAACATGAAACATATCCGAAAATGGCTTTTCATTGGGATTTACTAATCCTTCTTGAATTTCTATTACATCCCCTAGCTTCTTCACCTCCCATCCCTTTTCATTCCGCACCGGATCCCCAAACATTTCCAAAAACGTACTCTTCAAATACGCATCTAACAAAGCCAGGCTCTCTTTGCGTTTGGCGATGAGTGCCTCGGCACTAGACAAAACGTTCGCAATATGGATTTGTTCTGGCAGGGGAGGGATATCTATCTCTAAATTTTTTACAATATTCTGATTAATATTCGGTTGAGCTCCTCCAACACGCTTTGACAAAAGGGTGTTCATTTGAGAACGAAGAAAGTATTGAAGAAATAGATTATTACACCTCTTAGAATCAGGAACTAAATGACAAATTGCTTGATTAGTAGTCGCATCAATTCCGAGTATAGAAGTTTTACCGACAGTTGCTCCATACATGGCGATTAAAACTGAACCTTTCGGAACAATATTTGCTGCACTTTCTTTTAATGCCGTCTCTGTTATTTTTTCTTCTGATTCAAATAAATATGATTCGTTTAACTCGCCTGATTTGAACCAAGGAATAGAACCATTTTCATAGTATTCTATTTTACTTCTTGAAGGTGTGCCTCCACTTCCAGTATGGCAGAAATCACTAATTTTCAATCTCAACGCATCATTCCCGTTAATTCTTCCAGTCCCTTCCCAATTTCCTTCTCCAATCCTTTTAGCTTTTCCAAAATCACCTTCGGCGATTCATAACTCACCTCTTCAAAGATATCCTCTTTGAATTTGCTCATGGAAAGGTCATAACCCTCATTGACGATTTCTGCTTTAGGAACAAAGAAATACTTCGCTTTGCGGTCATTTGGTTTTTTGGGGTCGCGGGTTTTGAATTGGGTAAAGATGTCGATAAGGTCTGAGGTTTCGATCTTGGTTCGTTTGTCATCCAGGGTATAACCATCGGAGACCATATCATAGAACCATACATTTTCCGTTTCGCCTCCCTTGGTAAAAACAAGGATGGCAGTGCTCACCCCAGCGTAAGGTTTGAAGACCCCGCTTGGCATGGTGATGACAGCTTTTAGTTCTGACTTGTCGACGAGGATCTTCCTTGCTTCTACAAAGGCCTTGCCACTGCCAAAGAGAACGCCTTGTGGCACGATCACAGCGGCAGTTCCACCGATCTTGAGCATCCTGTAGATTCGTTCCACAAACAAAAGTTCGGTTTTGGTAGTAGGAAGGGTAAATCCTTCGTTGATATCCCCTTTGTCGATATTGCCGGTAAACGGGGGATTGGCGAGCACCACATCAAACTGACTGTCCTCATTGTACGACTTACTGAGTGTGTCTTTGTAATCAATATGCGGTTGGTCAATGCCGTGCATCATCAGGTTCATGAGTCCGAGTCGCACCATGGTGGTATCAATATCAAATCCGTAAAAACTCGATTCTAAAATCGCCTTTGTTTTTTCATTTAAACCAGAGCTAATCGCCGCTCGTTCAAAGCCGTCTTCGTCAACGAGTGTCGTGTCCGATGCTTTTCCGCTTTTCGATTTTTTGGCAAGGTCAGTCAAAATGTATTGGTAGGCTCCGAGTAAAAACCCACCCGTTCCGCAAGCGGGGTCGGCAATCCGTTGACCCAGCTTTGGTTGCACGAGTTCCGCCATGAGTTTGATGATATGCCTTGGAGTGCGAAATTGGCCGTTTTTCCCAGCAGAGGCAATTTCACTGAGAAGCATCTCATACACATCCCCTTGTATGTCTTGGAAGGCATGTCCGCCAACACTCGCATCCCGTTCGATTTCGTCAAAGATCTGTTCAATGATATGAATGGCTTCCACAAGAAGGGAAGGCTTTGGCATAATAAAAACGGCGTTGGACATGGACTTGGTAAAAGGAGAGCCACCATCCAGTTCTTTCAAAAAAGGGAAGACTTTCGTTTGGACATGGAGTAACATCTCTTCGGCGGGTTTGTGTTTGAAGGTACTCCAACGAAGTTCGGATTTGTTTATGGATTCACTACTTCCAGGAACCTTATACTTGCCATGAAACCGAGACACATAGGTTTCTCCTGTAAACTCAGCGTCTCGCACGCGTTTGGCGTCGAGATCATCGATGCGTTTCATAAAGATCAGATAGGTAATTTGTTCAATGGCGGTGAGTGGATTGGAAATCCCTCCACTCCAAAAATTGTTCCATAGTTTGTCGATGAGTGATTTGAGAGTGGAATTAAATGAGACCATTAAGCGGCGAGTACCTTATCTGTTAAAATTAAAATTTCATCGATTTCTTTAGGAGAAAACACACCACGAATTCCTTCCGGGTGGATCTGTGTAAAAGGAGATTCGATGAGATCCCTTTTGGTTAAGTTTTCCTTTTCTAATAAAAAGCCTTTTAGAAGTTCCATAAACTGCAATTGCCTTGCACTCAAGTAACTATGATCACCGATAAAACTTTCAAATGCCTGGCTCACGATTTCAGGAAAACTGGAAAGCCTCTCGATGCCAAGGATATGTTTTAAAAATTGTACAAGTTGTGCTTTGCGATTTTGATACACCCTTCGGAGTAAATCAATGGTGATATTGGGATGTTCTTCATGTAGCTCAGTCGCAAGCAGATTCACTTCGGCTTCACTGAGTGCCATGCCCGATTTTAGTTTTTGCAAAAGGGGATTGGATGCTGTGAGTTCATTGATCTTTTCTTCGACTAGTTCCTTATAGCGGCTAATACTCACCGATTCATGTTGGGGTCCAAATTCCACATATTCTTTTTCCACAACCAGATCCGCAAAATCAAATTTGGCAAAGGGAAGCGGTTTCACAAAGTCTTCGATGGTATATAAAAGTGGAGAGAGTTTCTCTACAAGCCGGTCAAAGTCTTCCTCGGTTGCTGTTGCCCAGTAGTGGTTGGTTTGTGCTTTGCGGATGAGTTCTTCTTCCTTGGCCACGGTATTCACAGACAAAGGAAGTTCGGCAATGGTTTCAATCACACCCATTTTGAGTGTTTCCATTTTTGATTCTTCCTTATTTAATTTAGCAAGTGTTACCTCGAGCACATCCCTTTCAAATCGCATGGCCTTAAAGTCCACATTGGATACAGTGCGAAAGAGTGGTTTGACCACATCTTTAAGGAAAACAAGCGCCTCATTCCCGCTATGTGAACTGAGTTGGTTCCAAAAATTGGGATCGTTTGTGCGCTCTAAGGCCGACTTCGCATCTAAGATCACAATGGAATTTTCTGGCAAAGTGGTGATTTGTTTTTTTAACTTCTCGATCTCGCTTGTCACAATAGCAGACTCACCGAGCTCCAGTGCCTTTTCTAATTTTTCCAAGCGCAGTCCAAATAGTTTTACGGGAATAGGGATGGCGTTTTTGAGTTCTTTGCCTTTCGGATTGAGTTTGAAATATTCAAAATTATCCCAACAATCAAGGACCAAAAATTGATCTTTTTCCAAACACCAAGGCTTGGTTTTCTGAGCATCCAAAAGCCTTGTGCCCCGACCTATCATCTGCCAAAACTTGGTATAAGAATACACTGGTTTGGCGAAAACCAGATTCACAAGCTCTCGGATGTCAATTCCAGTATCCAGCATATCCACACTGATCCCAATCCTTGGCATATCCTGCGTTTTGAACTGCGAGAGCAGTCCCGACTTGCCATATACACGTGGATCATCGGAGGTAAGCACTTTGGCAAATTCACCCTTATATTCAGGATAAAGAGAATCAAAGATACTCTCGATCTCGCGGGCATGGTTGATGCTCACACAGAAAAAAATACTTTTCCCTGGAATGACACCACTTGAATCTTTGATGCATTCTTCCATAAACTGTTTGACGATAAGAGTATTCGTTCCCCGATTTCTGACTGTTTTTTCCAGTTCCGTTCCTTCGTAATTGATCTCTTCCACTTCCTTTCCCTCGAGGATCAATTGTTTTTGATCTTCTAAAGATATGGTTCGTTTGCTAATCCCTTCGTTTTGGAATTTGGTTTTGATCTTCATCACCTGAAAGGAACATAGATAAGGTGGGATATGGTTCACTGCTTCTTCATAGGAATAGGCAAAGGTAGGAACCCCATCTTCACATTCAAATAATTTGAAGGTATTGTGGTCAATGACATTGGTAGGTGTAGCCGTGAGCCCCAGAAGCATGGTGCTAAAATAATCTAAAATTTCTTGGTAAGTATTGTAAATACTGCGATGAGATTCATCCACCACCACCAAATCAAAAAAATGCGGTGAGAGAGGATTTGTTTTGTCACGAATCACATTGAGCATCGTCGGATAAGTAGAAACATACACCCGTCTATCTTTTGCAATTTCCGTTTCTTCTTTGTGTGGCCATCTGGGTTCATTGGGAATAAATTCTTTAAAGGCATCGAGTGCTTGGTCCCGCAGAGATATGCGATCCACAAGAAATAACACGCGTTCTGCCCAACCAGCACGCATCAATGTTTCCACTAGAGCAATGCACGTCCTGGTCTTTCCTGTGCCTGTGGCCATCACAAGTAGGAACTTTCTTTTTTTCTTTTCCACTGCCTCAAGCACGGAACGTATGGCTTGGATTTGAAAGTCCCGACCTGCGATCTGTGTGTTGATGAGCTCGCCCGTAAGTGGGCGTCTTACCCTACGAATGTAGGCGTATCTTTCTAGATCATCTCTCGTAGGAAAGCCGTAGATCTTTCGAGGCGGGCTGTGTTCCAATTCCCAAAAGTAAATATCATGTCCATTTGTATAAAAGCAAAATGGCAATTCGCCACCTTTGGATTTTTGAATATTGTAACAATACTGTTTGGCTTGTTCCCGTCCAATTGCGGCATCTTTCGCTGTTTTTTTCGCCTCCACAACGGCAAGGGGCTTTCCATCTTTGCCGAGGAGCACATAATCGCTGAATTGGAGACCGTGGTAAGCACTTGTGGGCTTATTTGTATCATCGACTGGTTCAACTATGATTTCAAACTCAGCAAGAACTTGCAACGGGTCATCTACATTCCAACCAGCTTCAAGGAGCCGTTTGTCTATAATTTCCCGTCTGGTTTCTTTTTCGTTTTTCATCCGATCGATACAACTAAACAGTTATATTCGGAACAAACCAATAACATAGCAACTGTTTTCTATCGAGGATCCGCTCATCAACGGCAATTCGGAAGAACCAACTCTATCTGGGCTCCTGCTCTACTGGGCATCGCATAAATCGACATTCAATATGAATCATTATTTTTCGCTCATCTTTTGAAACAATAAGGAGAAATCATCCTGTCGAGCTCCTGCTCGACTGGGCATCCCTGCCCAGACTCGCGAGCTCCGCAATCCTGCTCCGCTTCCGCCAGATCAGAGTTGCTTCTTCCTGGGAATTAGGAAAGGTTAACGGATAGTATACGGAGATTGGAGTTGTGGATACAGTTACATATAGAATCTTCTCCGAGATGCCCCCGATGGAAATACATTCCGCCAGGGTTACTAAGAGTAGAATATAAACATCACCAGACATAAAAAAAGCCCTAGAATTTCTTCCAGAGCTTCCCCCAACATTTATATACGACAAGAGTTCTATTCTCCCCCAATAAGGGAAAGTCCGCGGAGCACCAAGCGGCACCGCCGCGACTGCGAGCGCCCGACTTGTTGCGTGAGCTCCGAGCTCTAGCAACAAAGTCCCTCGGTGCAGACACCAAACAGAACAAAGTAAAACAAACAACGCTTTCATGATATACAAGATCGCAATCTTGTATATTGTAATATGGTCAAGTCGATCGAGCGATTAGTATCACTTGGCTGAATCCATTACTGAACTTACACCTGTGACCTATCAACCAGGTCGTCTGCCTGG
>JAPZTS010000011.1 GCA_027533185.1 Leptospira sp.
AAAAACTATCCACTTTAACAGATAGATGTGGTGGCGTTTATTTCTTATTTTGTAGGTCCTTTCGTTCGATACTAATGTTATTGGTATGAACCGAATTGCATTGACTTTGCTCTTCCTGTTGCTTTTGGTTTCGTCTGGAAACCTATTTGGTCAGGTTTGGATACCATCCGGTACGGAATCACGCAGACCTTCTGCTTTGCAATTTGATGCGGGTGCCTCCAGTTTTCAAAAAGACTACTACGGCTATATTTCGCCGAATTTTACGTTCAACCACGGTCCTAATTTTGGTTATTCTTTTTCGGCACCGGTTAACTTTTTAGCTGTTGATCGGGATCCGTTGTTAGTAGACTCCAAACCAGGAAAAATCCGAGAAATGGACTATAATAGTCGAAATGACTATGCTCGTGTTCTCAATTACATCTCCTATGGAACCTACAACCAACAAGTGCCAGGAAAGATAACAGGATCTGTCTACGCAGGCCGAATGGTAGATGGTTACATTGGCCACGGAACTATAGTTAATAAATACCAAAGTTCCTCACGATTTGATTCATATAATCCCGGTGTAATGGCAGACTTAAACACGGATTATGTGGGAGTCCAATACTTTGCAAACTCTGTAACTACATTCGATGTAAATGCAGCTAGGGTATATATCAAACCGCTAGCCATTGGCAATAGTCTCTATTCTATATATACGGGGCGAGACAAAGTAGCCTATCTTATGAATGTTCGTGGGAATGTTTTGGATGAATCAGGTCGATTGTCAGTAGAAGAGGAGGCTGGTAGCGATCTCTTACAAAAAAAAGAAAAAGAAAGTAAACCAAAAGAAATCAGGCCAATTAATAAAGACTCAAGAATGGAATTGGTTGATAACGACCCATGGTACAATCGTTTGACGATCGGATACACTAGGGCTTGGGATCGTGCTGCTCCCGTTGAAATGTTATACAATTCCAACGGTTCTCCAGTCACAGAAAAAAATTCGGACAATCCTAAAACAAAGGAAAACACTCGCGTGTCGATTGAAGGGTTCGATATTGAATATAGACTTCTCAATCTACCATTTGTAGAATTAACACCGTATGCAGATTTCAATCGGATCAAAGGATTGGCTGGAAGCCAAGGGACACATTACGGGACTGTCCTTCGCGTGGGAACAAAAGACTTAAATATAATTTTAAAACCTGAATTTCGCTCGATGACAGCAAACTACGCTCCGATGTACTTTGATAGTTTCTATGAAATTGAACGCTTCCAGAGCTTTCCTGTGAATGCACCCATTCGACCAAAATACCAATTCATAGAAAACCAATCCAATGCCAAGATCACGGGTTACTATCATACTTTATATATCAATTTCTACCACCTAGGCTTCGAATTTGCTGTCGAAGATTACGGAGCGAGGGATAACAAACGAGTATTCGCCGCTGCTTATATCCCACTTGGATCATCCTTTCTTCTATCCTTTTACTATACGAAAAAAGGTTTTGGTTCTCAGGGTGAAGCCTTCAAATTAGATAACAACACCCAAGCCGCTGCTGAAATTTCAAAATCTTTTGGTCCTCTTGTATTAAGACTTCAGAATTATCGAAAGTACTATCTGGATGCCAGCGAAAAGTCTTTTCTGTCCATAGATGAAATTCGCTTTTTAGTTTCTGGTGGATTCAGTTTTTAAAACTGAAATTTCGTGCAAGAGAGCTGCATAAGCATACTCCGTTCTTAGATTAACACTAGATAGAGATATAAGAGGGATGCCTTTATCTTTGAAACTTTCATAATCTCTAGTTTTCCAACCAGATTCGGGACCAAATAGAAATATCTTTTTTTCTTCAAAAGAAAGATCCATCTTTCGTATGGATTGTCCCGTTCGGTCCATAGCAAAAATATTTCCTAAAGGAGAAAGTTTTGTAATCCAATCCGATTCTCTTTTTATTTCAATCTTCGTTAAACGAAAATTACCGGATTGCATCATTCCTTCCTGTATATACTTGATCGATTGGTTTTGGTTATAAGTAGGTGAAGTAAGATACTCTTTGGATTTTCCGTCCGGTATCCAAAACAATGAATCTACTCCGTAACAGCCAGCCAAATGTAGGATTTTTTTTCCTGTCTGTGGTCTGGGTAAAATGCAAACTGTTGTTAACCCAAGGTCGTTCGCGGGATACAGAATTGGACTCTCCAATGATACGACTGTTTCTTCCTGATTTTGGAATTCAATTCTCCCCCAAAACTGACCCTTTTCTAAGAGAATGAGTTTGAGTGAATCCCCAAGACCTTTTTTTAGAATGGAATGTATATGGGTATGCCGATCGCCACGAATTGAATAAACGGATTCTCTCGCCTTGTCTTTGGGAAAAACCAATATCCAATTCAAATTTCGAAAGTTGGCGAAAGAGATTTTTTGTCAGGAGCTGTCTCCGGCATTTCATCCATACCTTCAATTCCGTCGCCATTCGGTTTTTCGAGATTTTTAGAATTATCTCTTTCCGTGTTGGGAGGAGTGGGTTGATTTAGAGATGGTTTTACAGATTCAAATCTGGAAAAACTCCAGATATACAGAAATAAAATCGAAAAAAGAAAGATAGGAATCCATTGGATCTTTTGATCCTTCGCCTTTGTTTTTGACTTCAAGTAATCGATCGGTGCATACAGAATGTCCGCACACAATTGCAAATAGGCTTTGAAACTCGGTTGGAAGGGGAGGTGGTGTTGTAACTCTTCTCGTTCGAAACTGCTAGAATCTTCTGTGTTTTGGGAAAATTGGAATCTATGGGAACAAACCGGACACTGTACAAGAATGGTTCCCTGGGTCGCAGGGAACCGTAACATAGAACTACAATTTGGACATGATTTTAAAATGTTCAATTCAAAATGTTTTAATACTTCAAAGATCCTTTGAGTGCTTCCACATTCTTTTTGTAATGTTTGTTGGAATCACGATCGTTATAATCAAAGATCTTTGTGAACAGTTTATCAAAATAATCTACATTTTTAAAGTAGTACTGCTTTTTAAAGTTGTTTCGGATTGGGTTCGTTTTTGTGTTTTCGACATTTGAAAGAATGTACTTTCCGACCCCTTTTTCAGAAGGAGTTTCAGGTGCTCCCCAAAGAGGATAATCATCATGCTGGTAGAAGAGTTCCATTTTGTCATTATGAGCAGGCTCTCCATTCGGAGCATTATCTGTTACAACGGAAATGATTTTGTCTTCAATCACAAAATTGTTTTGGTAAACGAAAGTTCTAATCTTTGCTAGGTTACGAGGCTGCTCTTTTCTTGGATCCGGATCAGCATTGTTTTGCCCTTCAAAGAAAAGTTCCATTTTTTTATACTTTGCCCCTAAGTTATAGCGACTCTTTCCTTCGTCGGATCCAACAAAATCAAACACTTCTAAGTGGAGGCAGGTGTTATCAGGAGCTTCCTGCTTTAGACTGGCTTCACATCTTTCCCCATCTGCGCTGGGTTTTCCTTTATATAGGACCGTTTTGTGTGGCAGAGTTCGCACTTTCATTTTGAAGAGAACTGTGTGAAGGCGTAGCCTTTTGTTCACTTCTGAGATATTGTCATCTAATTCTTTTTCTGTTTCGGAGATAGACTTTCCCGCTTGAGAAGGGTCTATTCCTGCTTGGCCCTGTGAATCCGTTGCTCCAGTCTGAGCAAAAAGAGCTAGGTTGAAAGCCAACAAGGGAAGGATCAATTTAAGTTTCATGTCCGAATCTTCCTATTATAGTCAAATTGAGGATAACCCGAAACGCACTTGTGGCGTAAAGGACTATCCTGGGAAAAATATCGGCATTTCCCAAATAAGAATAAAGAAAACCTGAAATGTTTTTAAGGTTTCCAACGAAATTCTGGAAGGGAATCTAAATAAAATGCAAATCCAGGAATCCCAACTTCGGTTTCCCTACCCAACCTTTGCGTAATCCAACGCCTTTCCACATAATCACAAAAATCACGTAAATTGCGACCGGAAGCGTTAAGAAGCTTCGCAGATATTTGTTTTCTCTCCTCGAAATTTAAATGTTTTGCATAACCTTCTAAAATTTGTGCCCTCTCATCTTCTGTGGGCAAGGGAAAATAAATTTTTCGATCAAACCTAGAGAGGAGGGCTTTGTCGAGGTCCTCCCTTCTATTTGTGGCACCAATGGTAATCGTTCCCCCTCTACCAGCAAAACCATCGAGTTTCCGAAGGAGAACACCCAAGACATTTCTCGTAGCTTCGAACATTCCGTCATCCCTCGAGGTTGCAAGGGAATCGATTTCATCTAAAAATAGCATTGCCTGGGGAAAGAGAGAAACGGCATCGAATACCATTGCTAAGTTTTGCGAGGACTCTCCGTAATACTTACTTAAAATCGATTCAATAGGAACGTAAACCATAGGAATTTGGCAAAGGTGGCTTGCAATTTTTGCCATTGTGGTCTTTCCGACCCCAGGTTCTCCTTCTAAAAGAACTGCTCTAGGAAGGATATTTGTGGGTTTGAGCCTTGTGAATTTCGTAATTTCAAAAAAAGGTTCTGGATTGCGGAGGGGAAAAACCAAACTCTCTAGAATTTGAGATTTTACGGATTCATATCCAAAGACCGAGCTAAAATCCAACACATTCCCCTTGGCTTCCTCTATTAGGGGGTCATAGACCTCGGCTCCCAGTTTGGTTAATATCCCTTTCGGGTCCTTTTTGGTTTCTGACTTGTTTTGAGAAAAAAAGCGTACAAGGGATATAAGGGCTTGGATTTCCTTCAAAGAGAATTCCCCTCGTTTGGAAAACTCAATTTTTAAATCTGATTTATAGGAAAATCGAATCCGAAGCCTGCTGGATAGATTCTTTTCTGGCTCAAAGAGATTGTCGCTTAGGGTTTGAAGGCTTAAGTAACCATCCTCAATAGTATAAACACGAAAGTTCTCAATGTAGTTTTTGATGATTCCTATCGCATCCAAGATGTATTCCTTGGAAGAAGAGATCGTTTTGTATCGAAAATTGGTTTCTTCTTTTTCGATCCCAAATTGGTATTCTTCGTTTGGGATTTCCTTTTCTAGCAATTCCTTCGCTTTAAAAAAATCCAGAGTTACGATAGGTTGGGACATAAACACAAATTCTGGATCTTTACTTTTTTTTTCAAGGAAGGAATTTTGATTCCTCCGACGAATAAAGAAAAGAGGTTGTACGTATGGGCGAGGGTTCCCTTTCACAAGAAGACATAGACGCACTCTTAGGCGGAGGCGGTTTTGGCGGTGGCGGAAGCTCGCCGGGCGGTGGAAGCGGAGGCGGTCTGGAAGACCTCGATGCCCTCGTGGGTGGTGCGAGTGGAGGGGATGATGGTCCATCCTTTGCAGACATTGCAGCCGCACTAGGACCTAGTTCTACACCCGCTCCGGCAAAGTCGGCGTCCAAACCCCAGTCTGGGGGTCCCTCTAATAATACGGCCAATTTAAACCTACTCCTAGACGTAACACTCCAACTTACGATTGAGCTGGGTAGGACTACCATGTTTATCAAAGATGTTCTTCAATTGACGGAAGGAACAGTTGTCGAACTGGACAAAAATGTAGGCGAAGAATTGGACATCTTGGCCAACGGAAAGCTTGTTGGACGAGGAAAGTTGATAGTTCTAGACGACTATTATGGAATTCAAATCACACAGATTGTGGATCCCATGGAAAGACTAGGGGGCCCGGCGTTCTTGTAAAGAAAACAGTTGCCGTAGAGTCTTCTGAATTTGTATGCTCGCAACATGCTTCGAAAACTGATTTTCTTTTTATTTCCTTTGTTTTTGGTGCAGTGTGAAAAAACCCTTCCACTGCCATTTGGCGCTGAAATGCGAAAAATTCCTGTAGACTCAGCCTCCAACGGAAAGATCGATTCTATGGGGTACTATATTCCTGAATCAGAAAACTATAGAATTCTCTATATCGAAATCGATAAAGATGGGAATGGATCCTCAGATGAATTTATTTGGCAGGGTGTTGCGACTCTCCAAGACCCAAAATCTCCTGTGAAAAACATGCAAAAAGTCCACGAGCAAGTGGATGAAAATAATGATGGAAAAATTGATTTGATCCGGTGGTTACTACCGAATGAAATCATTGCGATGGTTCAAAAAGATTCCGATCGGGATGGGTATTTTGAATCCGTATTTTACTACAATCTTAAGAAAAAAGTCGTAAGACGCGAGTTAGATCCTAATAAAAAAGGGAAACCTTCTATTTTTATCTTCTTTGACCGTGCCGAAATTGATTCGGATGAAGATGGGTATCCTGATTTGGTTGTATATGGAAAGTCCGAATTGGAATTGGAAGAAAAGGCCGTGAACAAAAGAGAAACAAAACCCCTTAAGAAGGAAGACTCACTTCTTTTAAACCCATCCAAACTTCCACAAACGGAAAGACCGTTGCTTGGTTCAGGGATGATTTAGATCGAAAAAGAAATTCATAAAAACTAAGGTTTGTTTGGTGGCAAGAATTCCTCTCGACCTACCAAACGAATAAATGAGACTACAACAGCAAACGGATTTGATTGTAGTCTTTTTTTTTAGCCTTTGGGTTTTTTAGGTTCTGTGAGATTTGCAATGAGAGTAGGCAAGTTCATCACATCAGCCGGGATTAAAATTTCCGTGTTGGATTTCGCAACATTTAAGAAATTTTGAATGAAAGATTTAGTAACTTGGAGTTTGATTGCGGATGCTCCGCCTTGGTCGCTGATGGATCCTGCGATCGACTCGATCCCTTTTGCAGTAGCGGCAGCCAAGGATTCAATCTCTTGTGCCTTACCTTCCGCAGAGTTGATTCGTCTTTGTTTCTCTCCTTCCGATTTGTTGATCGCTTCTTCTTTAAAACCAAGAGAACGATTGATTCGGGAATCTCTTTCTCCTTCGGAAAGTAGGATTTGGGACCTTTTGGAAATCTGAGCCTTCTTTTCTTTTTCCATCGCATCTAACACTGATTTAGGTGGAACGATGTTTAGAATTTCATAGCGGTTTACTTTAATCCCCCAAGGTTCACTTGCTTGGTCGATGGCTGCTACAATGGTCGAGTTGATGAGATCCTTTTCTCCGATGGTTTTGTCTAGTTCCATTGTTCCAATCACGGAACGCATTGTTGTTTGTGCCAATTGGATGGAGGCAAATTTGTAATCCTCAATGCCGTATGATGCCCGTACCGGATCAATGATTCGCAAGTAAATCACTCCATCAACCTTCACTTGTACGTTGTCATTTGTTATACAAATCTGCGGTTGTACATCAATGGCCTGTTCTTTTAATGTATGGTAGTAGGCATCTCTATCAATAAAAGGAATCAATATGTGGAAACCCGCTTTGAGAGAACGTGAATACTTTCCAAGCCTTTCTACAATCAAAACATCAGTCGCAGGGATGATACGAATGCAGCGAAAGAGTTTGTAAATTATGTAGAGGGCAACAAGCGCCCAAAAACCGACGATAATTGCTTCCATCTTATTCTCCTACCTGAGGGATTTTTGTTGTTACTTTTGAAAGACCTTCGAAAACTCCACCTATATTAGCAAGAGTTTCTGGTACAACTGTAGTTTTAGATGTTTTGAGAATGGTTCCTAGAGCATCTAAATACTCTTGTGTGATTTGAAGACTAACTGCTTCCTTTCCACCTTTTTTGCTGATGGCCTCCGAGACGAGTTGCAAACCACGTGCCGTTGCGGTGGATATGAGTTCTATTTCCTTTGCACGACCTTCTGCTTCATTCACTAGACGGATTTTTTCTCCTTCCGATATGTTTATGGATTCTTGCCTCTCTCCAATCGACTTGTTAACAAGAGATTCCCTTTCCCCTTGGGAAATCGTAATCTCGGCTCTTCTTTCTCGTTCGGATTTCATTTGGTTTTCCATCTCGAGTAAGATCTGTTTGGGGGGAGTGATGTTTCGAATTTCGTATCGAGTCACTTTGATGCCCCAAGGGTCAGTGGCTCGGTCGATATTGCTCACAACATTGGAATTAATTTCGTCTCTCTCCGATAGTAAATTGTCTAAAACCAATTTTCCAATCTCTGACCTAAGAGTCGTTTGAGCAAGCTGTGTCGTTGCTAACATAAAATTATCAATACCATAAGATGCTTTCTGGCTATCTACAACTTTGAGATACAAAACTCCATCTACTTCAACAGAAACGTTATCCTTTGTAATACATGCCTGCGGATCAATATCGACCGTTATCTCTTTTAAATTTTGGCGGTATTGGATTTTATCGATAAAAGGGATTAGAAAATAAAACCCCGGTCTCAATATCCCTTGATATACTCCCAATCTTTCTTTGATGTATTCGCTCTGTTCTGGGACAATGATGATTGTTTTACTGATTATGAAAACAATTGCCAGAAAGAGGACTATCGTGGTTGCACCCATTTATAATCTCCTAAGTTGGAGAAAATAATACTAAAGGGAATGCATAAGAAAAGGGTTTTTTTAACTTTTTAGAATTTTTTCTTTGGACAAAGGTCGAATCAATTAGGATTCGACTCGTTCTACTGTGAAGGTCAGGTTGTCCCTGGATAAGATCCGAACATATTCTCCCTTTGAGATACGATCCTTAGTTGAAATGGCATCCCAAACAGTTCCTTGGAATCGCACCTTTCCACCCAATCTTTCAACTAGAATATCAGTATCCACGGGAACAATCTGACCAATAAAATCATCCTTGACGAATGGGTCGACGCTCGATTCGGAACGGAAAAACTTCTTTAAAAAAGCCCCTCCGACCGCTATGAGTACTCCGCTCGTGATTACCCAAAGTAAAATTTGGTAAGAGAAGGAAATTTCAAAAACTCGGGTGGTGATTCCCGTGATTATGGCACCCATTCCTAAAAAGATTACAAAGGTTCCGGGGAGCAAAAATTCTGAAATCAAAAGTATGATTCCAAATACCACCCAACTGAATGCTGCGTTCTGTAGAATAAGTTCCAAGAATTCCCTCGCTTCCTTGATTTCACAACTTCGGTTGGTTCCTGCAAGAAAAATACTATGTTTTGTTCTTCTATTTGGGATTTTGTCCTACGTGGTGTTGCATAAGAAAACAAAGATAGCAATTGGCCTCTGTCTACTCGTGTTTTTCTTTTTTCCATTTCCTAAGACCAATCCTGATACCAATTCGGGGTTTTCTGAACCGAAACAGGTGGAATCCATTCTGCGACGAGCATGTTTTGATTGTCATTCGAACGAAACCAAATGGCCCATTTACACCTATGTATTTCCTGCTTCCTATTTGGTTTACAAACATGTGGAAGAAGGGCGAGATGAATTGAATTTCTCCGAGTGGGATTCCTTTCCCGAGAAAAAGAAAATTCGCTTAACAAATGATATTATAGAACAAATCGAAGAAGGCGAAATGCCTCCTTGGGATTACAAACTTCTACATCCTAATAGCTTGATAACAAATGAAGAATTGGAACTATTAAAAGAATGGGCAAACCAAAAGGAAAACTTGTGAAAGAAAAAAAACTCTGGGGTGGTAGGTTTGGTGCGCCACCTTCTCCTTTGATGGTTCGAATCGGCGAATCCATCAGTTTTGATAGAGAATTGTACAAAGAAGATATCAAAGGTTCCATTTCTCATGCAAAGATGTTACACCGGATTGGAATTCTGAATGAGCCGGAAGTAAAAAAAATAGAGTCAGGACTTCTCTCAATCCAAAAAGAAATAGAGTCTGGCAAATTCCCTTTTCTAATAGAAAACGAAGACATACATATGTCGATTGAGTCTCGCCTAACGGAAATTTTGGGAGACTTGGGAAAAAAACTACATACTGCTCGATCCAGAAATGACCAGGTATCTCAAGATGTACGTTTGTATCTTAAAACAGAAATTGCAAATATCTTAAAAGATCTTGCCACATTACTGGACGCTTGGGTTCTTCAGGCAGAAAAAAACACAAATACAATTATCCCAGGATATACCCATCTACAAATTGCTCAACCCATTCGTGCCTCTCATTATTTTTTAGCTCATTTTTGGGCCAATCTCCGAGATTTTTGGGACCTGACTTCTGCCCTGGAAAGAGCCGAGGAGCTTGTGTTAGGCTCTGGAGCTATGGCTGGAGTGAATTACAAAACAGATCGAAAGTTTTTACAAAAGGATCTAGGACTCAGTAGAATCTCTGAAAACTCGATGGATGCCGTTAGTCAAAGAGACCATATCTTAAAGTTTTTATTTGCTTCATCTCAGTTTATGATCCATGCGTCCAGGTTTTGTGAGGAGGTGATTTTATATACATCGCAAGAATTTAATTACTTTAAATTGCCAGACCACCTAACTACGGGCTCTTCGATTATGCCACAGAAAAAAAATCCGGATATTGCCGAACTCGTGCGAGGTAAGGCGGGAAGGGTTGTCGGTTCACTCAATCATCTGCTTATGATGATGAAAGGAACACCTCTCAGTTACAATCGGGATTTCCAAGAAGACAAACTTCCTCTATTTGATACAGTAAAGCAGGTTAAACTTTCTATCGAAGGGGTACGGGATATGGTGTTAGGAATTACCATCTATCCTGATCGAGCCAAACGAAGTTTAGTCTCTGGTTTTTCGACAGCAACAGATCTTGCAGATTGGCTTGTCTCCAAAAAACAGATTCCGTTTCGCACCGCTCATGAAATCGTAGGGGAACTTGTTCGGCTTTGTTCGGAAAAAAATTTAGACCTCTTTACTATCTCCATTGGTGAGCGTGGGAAAATCCACAGCGTTCTGACAGACCCAGAATACGACTCGGCAATCGCGTTAGAAACGTCCTGCGAGAAAAAGGATGTCGAAGGTGGAACCGCAAAACAAAGACAAGTTGAACAACTAAAGAAAGCAAAACAAGAAATTGTAAAAGTCAAAAAATATCTAAAAACAATCTCATAAAAATAGGAAAAACGAATGTACAAAAAACTCAAAATGCAAAATAGCCTAAAACAGTCAAAAATTCTCTTTTTGTTTGTTGGAGCTCTCTTCCTATCCAATTCGATATTTTGTAGCGATCAAAAGTTTAAAAAGAGAACCTACGAACCTGTTGCCTATGCAAACACGAAAGTTGTTGTAAAAAGAGAAGACCAAACATCCGTAAAACTTCCAGACAAACCTGCAATCTATGCGGTGGTCTCTACGACGGCTGGAGATTTGATCCTTGAGCTCTATGATAAAGAAGCACCGAAAACGGTGCAAAATTTTATAGATCTAGCCCAAGGTCAAAAGGAATTCCAAACGGAGAAAGGAAAAGAAAAACGTCCTTTTTATGATGGATTGAAGTTCCACCGTGTGATTGAAAATTTTATGGCACAAGGTGGCTGTCCTCGTGGTGATGGAACAGGTGGACCAGGGTATCAATTTGAAGATGAAATCAATGGAAAGTCGTTAGGTCTTGATACAATAAAAATCAAAGAAGCTCCTCAGTACCAATCCCAACTACAAAGGGCCGTTCTCAGTAGCTTTCAAATATCCTCAAGACAAGAATTTGAAGCAAAAAGAACTGAAGTCGAAAAGGCATACGAAGAAGCTCTTGAGCTTCCCGTCCTTGAAATTCTCCACCGTGTTGGATATAGATACAATGAAGTGGTTCAGAGTAAAAAGGCAATTCGAGGGGCCTTGGCTATGGCGAATGCAGGTCCGAACACAAATGGTTCACAGTTCTTTATCAATCAAGTGGATACCCCCCACTTAGATGGACTTCATACAGTTTTTGGTTTTTTGGTAGGAGGATATGATGTTCTTGACCGCATCATCGACAAGGGAAATCTTCAAACTACCATCCGCAAGGTAGTGGTATTGGATAGAAGAGAGTGAATTACCTAGAAGGCGTAGAAATCATTCAAAAGTATACGGCCGGTTCTTCGATAGAACCGGTTCTGGAGTTTATACGCCAAGTTCCTCATGATGAGGAAGGATTTTCCAATGCTCTCGATGAGATCGGAGGGATTTCAAAATACCCTGATACCTTCGTTGGTTTGCTGAGTTTTCTAAGTTTTATTTTGGGACAGCGTTTCAAAATGAACCATCTTTATGAGACCGCACTTGAAAAATACGAATCCTTGAACCAAACAACCGCAAAGCGAAAGCCTACCGAAGAAGAAGCAAAAATCAAGCGCACCCTAACTGATTTCATTCTAAAAGTCGAAAAAGTTTTTGAAGTACAGGACATTACGGATGAAAGTTTGGTTAAGGAATTGAATCGATTTGTCTCCGAAGCAAACCTTTATGGTGTAACGGATAATGAAATCAAAACACTAAAAATTTCATCGAAAACGGTTGCTCTCATTGAATCCCACCTGGACAAACAAAGAGAAAATTACTACCAATACAAAAAACTGAGGGGAATCATGGAAAGGCTCGTCAGGATATCAGACTATATTCTAGGTGAATCCAAATAAACCGGGGATTAAGTCTCTAAAATTTAGCTTCAATTCTCTAGAAATCTGCCGACGGTAATCCTATATGGTGCGTGCCCGATGGTTTCTATTTCTATCTCTGGGAATTTTTGTAACTGGTCTCCATTCGTTTCCAGACCGGGATGCTCGAGGGAACCGAGTAGAAAACTTTATTGCCCTGCAATCGAAAATTGAAATCCATCTTGGAAAAAGAGCCTATGCATCGGGAGAACGAATTCCTTTACAGTTTTCCGTTACAAACACAGGAAAGGAAGTTCTTCGTTTTTTTCCCTCCTTCGACTCCCGTTATTCCTTTCAAATCTTAGTAAAGGATGAAAATGATCGGGTGGTTCCGCCCATAGAAGACCCTGAATTCAACGATCCTATTTTAAAAAGAAGAACAACTGTAGTAAATTTAGTAGGGGATCAGAACAAAGAAATTGCCCTTCACAGACAGGAAACGTTCTCAAAACAAATCTATTTGGATGAACACTATAGTTTTGCCCCCAACCAAAAATACTTCGTAGTCGGCTATTTCTATCCAAACTATACAGAGGACAAGGGAGCATTCCTAAGGAGCCAAAACACGGCGACTTTTCTCTTCCAGAATGGGAAGGATGAGAGCATCACAAACCAAAGGCGACAGTTTGTAGATGGTGCGAGTGTTACTCCTGAGGAGACCATCTTTCTCTTTTTAGGTGCTGAAATGAAAAAGAACTGGGAATCTCATTTTAAGTGGATTGATTTCAGCGAATACATTTTGGGATACGATAGGTTTAGTGCGGCTTTTGCAGAAAGCCCACTTGCAGAAAGAGAGACAATCATTGAAGATTTTAAAGAATATCTGACAGAATCACCGAGCGGGGTTTTAAAGTACTTTAAGGTAATGAATGTTGACTACCCAGGCAAATTCGATGCGAGGGTAGTGGTATATGTAGAGAGGATGACGGGACGATTTAAAACTCGTTATGAATATATTTATAGTTTAAAAAAAGATGAGGGAATTAAAAACTCTCTTTGGCAGATCAAAAACTTACTGGTAAAGGTTCGAAAATGACAGAAATACTTTCGCAAGATGAAATCGATGCCCTACTAAATGCCATCTCATCCGGAGAGGTTGCAGAAGATGAATACTCATCTGTTGGTGAACAAAAAAAAGTTAAGATCTACGATTTCAAACGGCCTGATAAATTCTCAAAAGACCAGATTCGTACATTGCAGATGATGCATGAAACATTCGCACGTTTGGCAACAACAGGACTTTCGGCTCAGCTCCGAGCTCTGGTAGTGGTCCACGTAGCTTCGGTGGATCAGTTGACCTATGAAGAATTCATTAGGTCGATTCCAAACCCTACGACCCTGGCAGTAATCAATATGGACCCACTTCGTGGATCTGCGATTTTAGAAATCGATCCATCCATTTCCTTTACGATCATTGATCGTTTGTTTGGTGGTAAAGGCGAATCTTCCAAGGTAAACAGAGAACTTTCCGATATCGAGCTTTCTGTAATGGAAGGGATCATAGTAAGAATCCTAGGAAACCTCAGAGAATCCTGGTCAACAGTTATCGATCTAAGACCAAGGCTTGGTAACATTGAAACCAATCCGCAATTTGCCCAAGTTGTTCCACCGAATGACATGGTGGTATTAATTACCTTGGAGACCAAAGTAGGTGAAGTGGAAGGTATGACAAACCTTTGTATTCCCTACATCACAATCGAGCCTATTATCAATAAACTCTCCGCTCAGTATTGGTATTCCTCTATCCGTAAAGGCGAGGTAGATGAAAACAGAGCCGTGATCCAAGAGCGTCTTGACCAAGTTAAAATCCCGCTCATTTCAGAAGTAGGGAGCGTTGATATCTCGCTGAATGATTTAATGAACCTCCATGAGGGTGATGTTATTAAATTGGAGAATACTCCTATCAAGTCGGATCTAACTGTTCGTGTTGGGGACCGAGGGAAATTTAAGGCGACTCCCGGTCGGGTGGGAAATCGTTTGGCAATTCAAATTGGTGACAATATAGAAGATATACCAGATGAACTCCTAGGTTCCACACGTTCCGAACAAGAATACTAAGTTCTGTTTGTAGATTTTTTTGTGTTTCCTCAAAGGTCTTCAACTCTCTCATTTGGGATATTGTTTCTTTTCGCATTAGGGGCATTAGTTGCAGGACCAAACCCCAATCCCGAGGTTTCTTCCGAATATAAAACCAATTCCAAAACGAAATTCAAATCCGACCGCAGTCAGAAATCCTATAAAAAATCTAAGAGGCTTATCATTCTTTCGGTCGATGGATTTCCCTATTTGTATTGGAAGGATCGAAGATACCGTGAAAGTTTTCCAAACCTTACCAAAATTTTCGAGACCTTCGGTGAACCAAGTGAGATCCTAACTGTTAACCCTTCCATTACGTATCCGGCTCACACTTCTATGGTAACTGGTGTGGACCCAATCCAACATGGAATCTGGAACAACACGCTATCGGATCCCTTTGAAAGAAATGATGGAGGTTGGATGTGGTATACAGAAGACATCCTTGTTCCGACGCTCTGGGATTTGGCGCGGGCAAAAAAAATAACTACCGCAAATGTATTTTGGCCTGTTACAGTTGGTGCAAAAGTAGATTGGAATCTGCCACAATTCTGGAGAAAAAAAATACCCGAAGATGACAAACTACTTCGTGTAATTGCAACAACCGGACTTCATAAAGAAGTTGAACAAGCCGTTGGAACTCCGTTAAACGATACAACCGGAGACGAAGTAAAACTCAAAGTCGCAAGTTACCTTTGGAAAACAAAAAAACCAAAATTGATGTTTGTCTACACAACGGACCTTGATACATACCATCATGGTTATGGAAAAGGGAGTGAACGGGCTCTTTCGAAACTTAGAGAAATCGACTCCTACTTAAGTGTTTTTTTTAAAGATGTAGGTGCCTTTATGAAGGGAGGTCCTGGCATAATTCTTGTTTCAGACCATGGCTTTCATCAAGCAAATCAGGTCTGTACACCTAATGTCTACCTAAAAGAAACGGGTTTTATAGATGATACAAAGGGAACCTACCGACTGACTTTTAAAAGCAGTGGAGGATCTGCAATTCTTTTGCCCAATGGTGCGATGCCTTCCGTTTCGGACCTAGACAAAATACAGTCGGACATCACCAAACTTTGTCCTGGTGTTGAGTGGATATCCAAAGAAGACCCGAAGTTTTTAAATTCCTACCATCCAGAAACTCTCGCAATTCTAAGGACTAAAAGCGAAGTATACATTTCGGGAACTAGAAAGGGCGGTATTTTTACCGAAGCAACAGCTCCCATTTACGGGCATGGGTATTGGAATGAAATGGAAGAGATGCATACAATCGGATTTGCCTACCTACCAAAAAGCAAAGAAAAGATTCGCTTTGCAACCGTTAAGGACGTATTCAGAATCGCAAAAGGTTTCTTAGAAATAGAGTAGATCCGAAAGGAATCTCGTATTGATTTTAATTTCAAACGGAAATTAAGACAAGTCCCTCTGCAATGATCAATTCAATTAGTGCTTTTTCCAGTGAATACATTCGCCTGGGCACTCATCCATTTCCTTTTGCACCTTTTTTTCATCTTCTTCATGAATCATGGCATCGTTGATGGAGCTTCCCTCAAAGTGTGTTTGCGAAAGGTCCTCTTCGTCCATCATAAAGTATTTGGGTAGGTTGTCTGCGCATTGGTTACACGATGTACAATTGTCTTTGTCGACGTAGGCTCGTTTCATTCTCGATTTCCTTCTGTTAGTTTATAATACAAAACAATTAAAACAAAAAATATAGTAACAGAGTTGGCGAGTATCATTGGTAAATCGCCTTTTAGGATTCCGTAAATAAGCCAAAAAAATACGCCAAGTGCAAAGAGAAGATACATATTGCGACTGATATCGCGTGTTTGTTTTGTGAGAACCACTCGTAAGACTTGAGGCAAAAAAGAAACTGTAGTCAGGAAAGCCGCAAGGTATCCAATCAAAACTTCCATACTACTTAGAACGATACTCGCGTCTGACCACGGTCTTTACACCGCCTCGGACATTGTAGTCACCCACCACTTTCAGAGAGAAAGGATCAACAGCTCGAACCAGGTCTTCTAATACTTTGTTTACCACATTTTCATGGAAAATCCCCATATTCCGGTAGGCGAGGAAGTATTCTTTTAGACTTTTGAGTTCGATACATTTTTCCCGGGGGATATATTCAATAAAAATAGATCCAAAATCGGGTAGGCCTGTTTTGGGGCAAACTGCAGTAAATTCAGGGATGGTGAATTCGATTTTGTACTCTTTGCCGACGTAGACATTGGCAAACCATTCGATTTCTGGAGTTTTCCAATCGGGGATATGGTCTTGTCTGTCTTCATAACTGGACTCTGATTTTTTTTCCGACATTTGTTTACCCTGACAATTGCTAAAATATTTTGGAACCATCTCATGAAAAGTGATAAAAAAATAGCAGTAGTCGATTTTGGGGGGCAATACGCTCACCTGATTGCATCCAGGATCCGCCGGCTCGGGGCCTACACAGAAATACTTTCAAATGATGAGCCGATTTCCACCTACGAGTCGTTTGCGGGTATTATCCTTTCTGGCGGTCCAAGTAGCGTTTATGAACCCAATGCTCCGAAACTACCCAACGAATTTTTCCAAATCAAAGCACCAATCCTTGGAATTTGTTATGGCCACCAACTACTCATGTTAGCTTTAGGAGGTGATGTCAAATCCTCTCACTCCAAAGAATATGGCCCTGCTGTCTTACAAATCCAAAACCAAGGACATTCCCTTTCCAAATCTCTCTCTCTCCAAACAAAGGTTTGGATGAGCCATGGTGATGAGGTTGTTTCTTTACCCAAAGGTTTCGATATTGTGGGTTCTTCTGAAAATTGTAAGTATGCGTTTGTCGCAAATGAATCGGAAAAAAAATTTGGAATCCAATTCCATCCAGAAGTTACACACTCTGAGGAAGGAGAAATCTTACTAAAGAACTTTATAGAAATTTGTGGGGTAACAAGTAGTTGGAGTATCTCTCAATTTTTAGATCAAAAAATAGCCGAATTGCAAAAACAAGTCCCCGTCGGAAAGAATGTTTTCCTTTTGGTTTCTGGTGGAGTGGATTCAAGCGTCGCATATCTATTGTTAGTAAAGGCACTCGGTAAAGACCGAGTGAAGGGTCTACTAGTAGATACAGGCTTTATGCGAAAGAACGAAGTACAAGATCTTTTAGAAAACCTGCACCAAGTCGGAATTGATCTGACGGTTTGGGATGAATCAAAGATATTTTATTCAGCACTTCGAAATGAATTTGATCCCGAGAAAAAAAGAGGGATCGTTGGTGATTTATTTTTAGAAGCACAAAAGAAGGCAACTACGTCCTTGAATTTAGACTCTGAACATTGGTTACTCGGCCAAGGAACCATCTATCCAGATACTATCGAGTCGGGAGGAACAAAACATTCTCATAAAATCAAAACCCATCACAACCGAGTTCCTCAAATCGAAGCCTTGATCCGAGAAGGAAAGATTGTAGAGCCGATCGCAGATTTGTACAAAGACGAAGTCCGTGAATTGGGCAGGTACTTGGGTCTTCCAGAAAAATGGATAGAAAGACATCCCTTTCCTGGGCCAGGTCTTGTCGTTCGTATGATTGCCAGTCCCGAAAAGACTCCACCAAAGATCGATTTTACCACCTTAAAACTTCCAAAAACTGCAGAAATAGCGATCCTTCCCATCCTAGCTGTAGGAGTACAAGGTGACCAAAGGAGTTATTCACATTGTGCAGTTCTGAATGATTGTACGGACAATTGGAAGGTTCTAGAACAATCCGCCGTAGAGATCACCAATTTTAAGAAAGAAATCAATCGAGTTGTATTTGCTCCCGGGATACAAAACTTGGATTCTTTTTTCTACACCAAACTCACATTAGATAAAAAGGATACAGATGTTTTACGTGAGGCAGACGCCATTGTAAATCGAATCCTATATGAAGAAAAAATCCATACGAAGATCTGGCAGATGCCTGTTGTTCTAATTCCTGTGGGAATAAAGCCGAACAGTTTTGGAATTGTACTCCGACCAGTAGAATCTCAAGAAGCCATGACTGCGAATTTTTACGAAATGGAGCGAAGGACTTTATTTGCTATACGTGAAGAACTTCTGAAAGTTCCCGAGATTAGCCTAGTGTTATATGATTTGACTCACAAACCACCAGGCACCATCGAATGGGAGTAGGATCAAGCTAAGGAAGCACTAGCCAAAGAACAGCCATGGTTCCCATTGTGATTTCTGGAAACCATTTTGCTAAGAATCCTTTTTCTTCCTTTGCTTCTGATTCATTTGGAGCTTTATCTCCCGTTGTAGATACTATTTCCGATTGCTTTTTCTCTGTATTGTCCTGGGGTTTTTCATCTTTTGAATTTCCAAATAACGAAGCAAAAAATCCCGGTTCTTCTTTTACCGGTTCTTCCCAAACTACAGGTGCAGACACGACAGAAATCGCGTTTGTCTTAAATACTTGTTTGGTTCCATCTTTAAATTCCACTTGGGTTTCTGTTTTACTGATGGTCGACGTCTTTACATTATCTATAACAGTTTTGTCTTTTTTGATCATGACTTGGTCTGCGGGGAGACTCATAGCTGCCAAAAGAGAGAAGGTTACGAATATATTTCTCATAAGAATAGCCAACGATCTACACATTAGATTACAAATGGTTTTTACAAAAGGAATGTTACAAACTTGTTAAAAGTCGAAATACTTTCCATTTGACACTTGAGTCCCCAATTTTAGCCTATCCAAAGTCACAGATTGGCGTCGTGGCCAAGTGGTAAGGCATGGCTCTGCAAAAGCTTGACCGCCGGTTCGAATCCGGCCGACGCCTGTTCCATGTGACGCCCCTTACGCCTGGATGGTGGAATTGGTAGACACACAGGACTTAAAATCCTGTGGGAGTAATCCCGTGCGGGTTCGATTCCCGCTCCAGGTAGAATCGAACGACTACGAGCGAAAAAAATGGTAGCGACCCATAGGGAGCGTGAAGCCATTTTTCTGAGGACAGGATGTCCGAAGTCGCGAGTAGGACGGGCTGAGGTCGAAAGGCCAGGAAGGCCGAAGACCGAAGCGATTCCCGCGGACGTTCTCAAACACACAAAAGTTAAATTAGCAGACGAGTAGGACGGGCTGAGGTCGAAAGGCCAGGAAGGCCGAAGACCGAAGCGATTCCCGTTTTTGTTCCAACCAAACCGAACACAAGTCATCAGACCAAACAAAAGCACCAATCACATTCTATTCACAGTTTTTCCCAATCCGAATCGGTGCCAATTTCCTTTCGACACCAAAACCAAACTCATAAAAAAACCCAAAATCGACAAATTCAGGTTCGGTTGTAAACTTGGGGAGTTTCTTCGGAATTCTAGAAACCGTAAACTTTGCATCCGCAAAAGAAACGGGAATTCGTTCCACTTCCCATTCTCTCTGCAATTTGAACTTTTGGTCTTGGTCAAAACTTTCTCGTTTGCGAACTTGAATCCAGATTTTGGGTTTATCCGTATCATTGACGTACGGACGTAGGTCAACTTCCAACTGAATGGGTTTCGTTCTTGGAATTCCTTTCGATCCAAAGTTAATGACTTCATCCAAACAGCCTGTGATTTTAAATTCATATGTTGGTCCCAGAACTGTCTTTGGCAAAAGAATCGACAAATTACTGTTAACTGTATATTGTCCCCATTTAGAGGGAGTGTTGTTCATATGACGGACACGGTGGAGGAATAAGTCGTCAGTGGGTGTTTTTGACAACTGGTGCGCAATCCCTGTTGCGATCATTAGGTAGAGAACAAGTAGAATCGATATTGAGCTAGGTTTTTTGATACCATTATTCTTTTTACTTTTTCCATTCAAATACAGAGCGGTGATAGTTAAGAATGGCAAAAGGATTTCATCATCCAATAGAAAACATTGGGTGGTGCCTGCATAAAATAAAATAGGAACTCCTAGGAATAAAAGTCGTTTCGAATACAGAGAATTTAAACTTTCCAAAACGAAGAAACTAAATAAAAGAAAGAGAAACCCTCCTGGAAGTCCCCCTAAAATCCAAAATTCTAAAAAATCAAAATGCGCGTGGGATTTAGGAGTTATAAAAAGATCATAGTAAGTGTAGGGGTGTTCTTCAACGATCGCTTTTGCGGATTCTTCAAATTCCTTACGATAGTTTCCTGACCCGATACCCAAAAGCCAATTTTTCTCTAAAATTTGCCAATTGATTTTATGAATCCAGGTTCTTTGATTTTCTAACGAACGTTTAGCGAATAAATCATCTATCGATCTTTGAAAGAGCCAATTGGTATGGTAGAGGATTAGAATCAGAGTAAATAATGTGAGTAAAGTTAAAGCGCATTGTTTCCAAAATCTCCGAAATGATTGGAGGGATGGACTTAGGAATATCAAATACGTAGCACTCATCCCGAAGAGAATGGATCTACTTTGGTTGAGGAAGAGGAGGAATAGACCCAAGAGTGATATGCCTATGTAGAGAGGATAGATGTTGGATCTTTTCCCAATTCTTCGGTTTTTTTTTAGAATTCGGATTGTTTGGTAGAAAACCACTGGAAGGTAGATTGCAAGGAGACCGCCATACGTTAGGTGGGTATTTTGAAATCCTATAGGAAGGTAGAAACCTAATCCAAATTCTGTCTGGTAAAGCAAATGGGGGAGTCTTCTTCCTTCCAAGTATTGGAATCCATCCATCACAAATGTTGAGAGCCGATAGGGAAATAGATAAGAGAAAAATCCAGAAAGGATGAGAAGGATTCCCCCGAAAAGAATATATTTTAAGAGCTCGGATTTCTCATTTTTTCTAAGAGGAATTAAGAAAAAGGCCGAGATCATCCAAACATCACCAAACTCAGATTTTATGAAAACTTGGAGCCAGTCAGGATTAGGATCTAAAGCCAGTGGAAAGAGCAAAAAGCTAAGATAAATCCCAAAAATTGTTAAATGTAGATGGGATAGCTTTGGGAATTTTGTCGAGGCGGTATAAAAAGCGAATGAAAAAAGTACGGAGAATCCCAAACAGATTTGAGACAAACTGGTTGAAAGAGGCGTCACGACCCAAAATAGTTTCAAAAAAAGGAAACTTGATTCCCTAAATGTTTCTTTCCGAATCATATTCTATCCTTAAGGTAGGTTTTAGTTCCTATGGAAGGCAAGAGAAAAAGAAAACTATCCGTCGCAATCATTACATTTAATGAAGAGAAACATATCAAAGATTGCATTGAGTCTGTATTAGAAATTGCAGATGAAATTATTGTTCTCGATTCGTTTAGTACGGACAGAACAAAAGAAATCGCAGAGTCGTATCCTTCCGTACATTTTTCTGCATCCCCCTTTCCTGGGCATGTCGAACAAAAAAATAAGGCGATTGCCCTCTGTAAAAACGGCTGGGTTCTCTCTTTGGATGCAGACGAACGAGTGGATCCTACTCTGAAGGAAGAGATACTTGGGTTTCTAGAAAAAGAAGATATACTGGAAGTCGGGTTTAAAATTGCAAGGCTTACCAAACATATGGGTAGGTGGATCAAACACAGTGGCTGGTATCCACAACGCAGGTATCGACTGTTCCAAAAGGAATTTGCAACCTGGGTGGGGGAAAACCCTCATGATTATATTGAATTAAAACAGGGTAAACTGGGATCTGTTATGCGAGGAGATATTCTTCATTTTAGTTTTGTAGATTTTTCTGCTCAGATCTATACGATAAACCAGTTTTCCAGTATCGTTGCCTATACACGTTTTTCTAAGGGACAAAAATTTTCCGTATGGAAATCTATCCTTAAACCGTTTGGAAAGTTTATCGAAATCTACTTTTTTAAATTTGGATTTCTCGATGGAATCCCAGGTCTCTACATCGCCCTTGCTTCTTCCTTTTCCACTTTCCTTAAGTATGCAAAGATTTATGAATTGGAACGGGGAGAAATTTCCTTTCCATCAAATGTAAGAAAAGACTATGGCAAAAAATAAGTCCTTATTTAAGCGGATATTTTTTTTCTGGAAAAAGAGTGGAGAAGGCGAACTCACTAGAAAGCTACCCAAAAAACAACCGAAAGACTTTACTTCCGAATGGGAAATCTCGCGAGATACCTTTCAAAAAAAACTTCCGACCAAACGTATGAAGGTGGGTGAGTCTCTCACTCAGGGAAAAATTCGCATAACAAAAACAAATGAAAAACTGTTCCGTTTGGAAGGGAATGAGTTCTCGCTAATGATTCTAACTGGCAACCACCTTTTCAAAACCAAAGATGGGAAGTGGGGAGGCGTTCTCTATTTGGAAGAAGGGGAATTGAATCTGAACCTTAAAAAAGAAATAAGTGATTTGGAATCCTTTATATCTCGGCTATCCATCCCGAAAACGGATCTCCATATCGATTCAAATGAAACAGTTGGGGATTGGAGGGAAATATTGAATTGGGAACGGTTTTGGAAAGAGCAGTTACTTTTGCAAATTTCACCAAACGCAATGGCGTTGGCTATTCTTGCCTTGGGAGAAGAGTGCCGGATTTTTTTTGAATCGGTTGCAACAAAACGACAGCGAGATCTCGTACGCGATGAATTCTTTTACTTGAATCTTGGTGCCGACGAACTCGGTAATCCTCACTCTAAAGTAAAAAATCTTTATGGATTTAGTTCTGCCATACAAGAATTTGGAACTAAAATTCAGCTGATTGGTGAACGAAGGAAGAAAGAAAATGGATTATAAACGATTGATTGAAGATCAAATAGAGGATTCGATTGCGGTTAAACAAAACCTACTTCCTCTTCTTTTGAACGATATCCAAAAGGCTGGGGAAATTCTCGTAGATTCACTGCGCAATGATGGTACTGCTTTCTTTTGTGGCAACGGTGGGTCTAGCTGTGATGCTTCTCACATTGCTGCCGAATTGGTCGTACGTTACAAATCGGGAAATGAAAGGAAAGCAATTCCCGCGTTGGCCTTAAATGCGGACCAAGCCGTGATCACAGCCTGTTCAAATGATTATGGGTATGAATATGTTTTCCAAAGACAAGTCCAAGCTTTCGGAAGACCGAAAGATGTTTTTGTTGGGCTAACTACCTCTGGCAATTCGCAAAATATCATTTTGGCGGTAGAAGAAGCAAAAAAAATCGGTATGAAGACGATTTTACTTTTGGGTGGTACTGGCGGAAAGCTAAAGTCAGTAGCTGATTGTGAGATCATCGTTCCTTCAAAGACCACCGCAAGGATTCAAGAATCTCATATTTTGATTGGGCACATTCTTTGTTCCATTGTCGAGAAAAACCTATTCAATTTGGATTAGGTAGTGGAAACGAGTCAGAATGGAGTTGACTTGGTTGACATATTGGATGCTCATCTCCAATTGCCTTCTGGTCAAAAAATATGGGCCGAAATTTCTTTTCGCCTAACAACTTCAAAAATTAGTATGTTAGTCGGTGCCTCGGGTTCTGGCAAATCTACTCTCGGACTTTCTCTTTTCGGAATCCTCCCAAAATATGCAAAAGTCCACGCGAAACGTTTCCATGTTTTAGGACAAGATTTGATTCAATTGGGACAAAGGGACTATCAAAAGCGAGTTCAGAAAGATTTGTTCTTAGTGCCACAAAACCCCAATTTAGCGTTCCATCCATATCGTAAGATTTCTTCTCAAATGGAGGACTTCCTCAAATTTTCCCGAAACCGAGAACTATCGAAAGAAAGTATTTTGAGGCTTTGGGAAGAATTGCAGATTAGAGATCCTGAGACAAAGTGGGATAGTTTTCCTGCGAGTCTCTCGGGCGGTGAAAAACAGCGGGTGTGTCTCTCTATGGCATTTTTGAAACAGACAAAAATTTTGGTTCTGGATGAACCAACAACAGGATTGGATGCATTCTCGGAGAAAATTGTCCTCGAAGCTGTAAAAAAACTATCAAAGTCGGGTGTTGCCGTCGTTTTTATTACTCATGACCTTCGTATTGCCGAAAGTATGGGTTCCTGGATTACGATAATGAAAGAAGGGAAAGTTTTGGAATCAGGACCAATTCTATCAAAAAGTTTTGTACCGAAATCGGATTATGGAAAAGAATTACTCAATGCCCACCAGATTTTTTTATAAATGTATCTGGTCTGTTTTATTTTTCCCTCTTTCCATTTTTCCCGAATCCACAGACTCATTAAAAGGTTTGGATTCAACGCAATACCCAAATCTTCAAGTAGAATTTCATTCAAAGTATGAGATAGGAATGGATGATTCCATTTCCGTTATCGA
Source organism: Leptospira sp. (assembly GCA_027533185.1). GTDB lineage: Bacteria > Spirochaetota > Leptospiria > Leptospirales > Leptospiraceae > Leptospira_A. The sequence goes on from JAPZTS010000011.1 coordinate 24,660, forward strand.
ACGTTCTGGAGAAGTGAAGCATATTGTAAGTCAGTTTCGTCTGCGAAAAAAAGAGGAACCGAATAGAATCAGGTTTATTCTATCTCTGCCGAGTTACTCGGGTGCTTCGGACAGAACTTGGTTTTTGCAGTTAGCTCGTTCCTTGGTAGATACGGTGGAAGGTGCGAAAGGCGAAAGTATACTCCATATCCAATCCGATAGTAATTTTCATCTATACGAAAAGGTCCGTGCGAGTGAATTAGGAACTGGATTCCCATATCCAAAAGAACCCAAAACCAAGAAACCGATCGAAGGATGGCGAAAGCTTTTGGAGCCAATCGAGAAGGAGAACGGTCTGGATACAATTCTCCTTCTTGTGAGTTTTGAGGAGGAATGGTTTGATCGGATTCAAATTCCCGATTTTGCAAGAGAACTTCGTGAAAAGCAAATCAAACTTTTAGTGCTTTCACCTCAAATTCTTGAGGCCAATAAACTAGTTGGTTATGCGAATGGAGAATTTTACCAAATATCGCATAAAGAATCTTATGCGAAGTTGTTCCAAGAGCTACGAGGTTGGGTTTCACCGAATTATATACTAGAATATGAATCCCCATGGAATTTTTCAAAATGGGATAGAAATGAAATTCAAGTCAGTGTAAAAAGTATCGATAGATCCCTGAATCTTGAATTCGTATATGAGCTTTCCTTGGCAAAATCCCTTGGGGCTATTCTCAGGAACCCTTTCGTGTTTTTTCCTGTTATCATTTTTTTAATCGCCCTCTGCTTTTCGGCCTTGTTTTACTTGAGAGGATTTGAGTCGCGCTCTTATGTGGCGGAACTTCCCATTCTATCTCCGAGTCAAGAGAGTGCGGATGAATCTATGGTCTACGATCATGTCTATGGGGAAACAATCGAAAAAGCGAACCGAGATAGAGAGATTGCTGCTATCACAAAAGAACCGATTCCCTTATCAGGCAAAACGTATGAAATCGGTTTTCTGATACGTCGGGATGCCAGTGGAAACTCTGAAAAAAACTCGATTCAGACGAATGAGTTTTTTTTAGGCCGGTCTGAAAGAAATCACTTAGTCATTCGAGACCCATTGGTTTCTTTAGTTCATGCAAAGGTGAAAAAAGTGAAAGGGAAGTTTATTCTGTTTGATTGTGCAAGTGATGGAGGAGTATACTTGAACGGCAAAAGGCTCCTTCGTCCCAAGGCGCTCCATGATTTGGACGAAATCCAAGTTGGTAAAACAAGTTTTTCCTTCCGAGGTAGGTAGAATGAAAACGAAATCGCTTTTAAAGTATAAAATTTTCATCTTATTTCTTATTTCTTTGGCCCTGCCTTTTTGTTCTGGGGAAACAACCAGTCTAGATAGAACCTCGGCATTGCTCTTACCGAAAGAGTCCGGTGAAAATGGATGTACAGTTGCCGGTCTTGGAGGTCAATTGAAAGCGGGTTATACAGGAATTACAACATCTGCAAAGCCTGTCAAATTTGAGAAACAGAATGATACGTGGTATGGGGTACAACAGTTAGCTGGTGCTCAAATCGGAACTAAAATTGAATATTCAAAAGTATTAAAGCCTGATCTTTATGTATCTACGAGTTGTCCACTGGATTTAAATTTAGACACAAATGCGAAGGAAGGTGAGTATTATACGAAGTTAGATAGTAAAGGAACCACTTTAACCTTTACAAAAGCGGGAAGTTTTTTAGTCTATCTAAATCAAAAAGAGGATCCAGCTTCCTCCCCTTTTACCGTATTAACCAGTGGAACTCCAGTTCAATCAATTTCCGATTCCGATTTGACTGATATCTTAAATGGAAATAGCTCAAAAACGTTTAAATTTTCCTGTGATGATATAACAACCAATGGGCGGTGCCAAAACTATTTTGGATCATTCACTAGTTGTCTTTCTGGTGGAACCAAACAGACTTCCAAATGCGATGAGGATGGAACGCCTGCGATCATTGGATCTTGCAAACTCACACAATCTGGTATTGGAACCATTGTTACTATCCTGTATGGACCAACCTACAACAGCACAACAGCTCAAACCTATTGCAGTGGGGTATCGGGAACTTACGTTAACGGAACTGCTGTACAAACCCCCTAAACCAGTCTATTTTTTTCAAATTCTCTGGACGAACCACCCCACCTCCAAGGTATGACTGGAAGTGGGGGAGTCTATTATGAAAACGATGTTTGAGAAGATTTGGGATGACCATTTGGTTCATGAGGAAAATGGAACCTGTCTCATCTATATCGACCGCCACCTAGTCCATGAGGTCACAAGCCCGCAGGCTTTTGAAAGTTTAAAATTGGCCGGTCGAAAGGTCCGCAGGCCAGATGCTACGTTTGCGACAATGGACCATAATGTGTCCACAAGATCAAAAGATTGGAAGACTGCAGATCCGATCTCTGTTTTGCAAATGCAAACCCTTATGAACAATTGTAAGGAAAACGGAATTACATTGTTTGATACAAACCATCCTGATAATGGAATCGTGCACGTTGTTGCACCTGAACTTGGAATCACTCATCCGGGTATGACAATTGTTTGTGGGGATTCTCATACAGCCACACATGGAGCCTTCGGAGCACTTGCATTTGGTATCGGAACCTCCGAAGTAGAACACGTTCTCGCCACACAGACATTAGTTCAATCGAAACCAAAAACTTTGGAGATCCGGGTGGACGGAAAACTTTCCCCTTTGGTTTCCGCAAAAGATATCGTACTCGCAATTATCGGAAAGATTGGTACTGACGGAGCCACCGGTTATGTCATCGAGTTTACTGGGGAAGCGATTCGTTCTCTTTCCATGGAGGGAAGGATGACCATTTGCAATATGGCAATTGAAGCCGGAGCCCGGGCGGGCTTGATTTCACCAGATGATACTACTATCAATTATATAAAGGGCAGGGACTACGCACCAAAAGGAGAGGCTTTTACTGTTGCGGAAAGAAAGTGGAGAGCCTATGCAACCGATCCAGGTGCAAAGTTTGACAAAACAGTCACCTTTGATGCGAATGAAATAGCACCCATGGTATCTTGGGGAACTTCTCCTGGGCAAGTAATCCCCGTTACAAAAACTGTCCCAAGTCCGAGTGACTTCTCTGACCCAATCCAAAAAAAATCCGCAGAGTCTGCGCTAGCTTATATGGATCTTAAGCCTGGTCAAAAACTCTCGGAAATCCATGTGAACAAAGTATTCATTGGTTCCTGTACAAACTCACGGATTGAAGATTTGCGAGTTGTTGCAAATACAGTAAAAGGCAAAAAAGTTCACCAAAATGTAGAAGCGATCATTGTACCAGGCTCTGGTCGAGTGAAACGCCAAGCAGAGGCAGAAGGTTTGGATAAAATCTTTCTCGATGCAGGTTTCCAATGGAGAAATCCAGGGTGTTCCATGTGCCTTGCGATGAACGATGATGTCTTGAGTCCAGGTGACCGATGTGCATCAACTTCTAATCGGAACTTCGAAGGACGTCAGGGTAAAGGTGGAAGGACTCACCTTGTCGGACCTGCTATGGCTGCTGCCACAGCCGTTCTAGGACATTTTGTTGATATACGGGAGTGGAAATAATGAGAGCTTTTACAACCTTAAAAGGAATCGCTGCCTTACTTGATAAGGCGAACGTTGATACAGATCAAATTATACCAAAACAGTTTCTCAGAAAAATCGAGAGATCTGGTTTCGGGAAACACCTGTTTCATGATTGGAGATTTTTGGATGATGCGGGTTTAAAGCCAAATCCAGAATTTGTTCTGAATGCTCCACGATACCAAGGTGCAAATATCCTAGTGACTCGAGATAATTTTGGCTGCGGTTCTTCTAGAGAGCATGCTCCTTGGGCCTTGGAAGACTATGGATTTTTGTCCATCATCGCTCCTTCCTACGCAGATATTTTCTTCAATAATTGTTTTAAAAATGGAATGCTTCCTATTGTTTTAAAAGAGCTGGACGTGGAAGAGATCTTCCAATCCATCCAGAAAAAAGAGGGAGCCACTTTGGAAGTGGACCTTCCCGCTCAAGTCGTACGGACTGAGGAAGGGAAAGAATACAAATTTTCGGTAGATGCATTTCGTAAACACTGTTTACTCAACGGGCTTGATGATATCGGACTCACACTTCAAAAAGCCGATTTTATCCAAAAATTTGAAGAAAAAAACCAAAAAGAAGTTCCCTGGTTGTATACAACTGCAGTATCTTAGAAGAATGAAACAGTTATTGGCAATTGCAATTTTATTTTTAAGCGGATCTTCGTTGTTCTCTCAAGAGCTTCTCATCCAAGACACAAAACAAGGCTTAGGTAGAGAAGCCATCCGGGGAAACACTGTGGTAGTCCACTATACAGGAAAACTGATGAATGGAAAGGTATTTGATTCCTCTGTCGATCGTGGCGAGCCATTTTCTTTTGTTTTAGGACAAGGACAAGTGATCCAAGGTTGGGAACGAGGGATTTTAGGTATGAAGGAAGGTGGAAAACGAAAACTAACTATTCCACCAAATCTAGGTTATGGTACAAGACCAGTAGGTCCCATACCAGCAAACTCTACTTTAATTTTTGATGTGGAGCTATTAAAAGTTAAGTAAAATGATTGATCCCATTTCGAAAGGTATTGATGATTTTGGCAATAGCCTCCTCCAAGCTCTGAATAGCGTCCAAGGGATTTTTGGAAAGGAACTCTCTGTTGCAAATCCTGTTAAAGACAATGTTTTGCAGCTAATTGGCAATACGCCGCTTATCAAACTCAATCGAATTGGATCCGAACACGAAGGCATTCATTTTTACCTCAAGGCTGAATTTTTAAATCCGACTGGATCTGCCAAAGATAGAACAGCTCTCGCAATCTATTTGGATGCGGAGAGACGCGGAAAACTAAAAAAAGGCATGACTGTTGTACTTTGTGGCGCTGGTTCTTCCTCTGTGAGTTTTTCATGGATTGGGAAATTTAAAGAGTATCCTGTTCTCTGTTTTGTCCCGATCCAAACCCCACCTGACAAAATACAGGTGCTTCGAAGTTATGGTGCAGAGGTGGTGGTCACGAATGAATCCGACCCTACAAGACTCCAAGAGCTTGCGGAAGAAAAATCAAAGAAGATAAATGGATGGGTTCCTGAGGAAAGTTTGAACCCGGCTGGTCCCAACTTCCATTTTAAGACTACAGGTCCTGAAATCTGGAGAGACCTTGGTAATAAGGTTGGAGCTGTAATTTCTGCGCCTGGAACAGGGGCAGCGATAACGGGAATCGGCAGGTATTTAAAAAGCCAGGATTCCAAAATCCTCGTTGCCATTGCTGGTAAAAAAACATCCCCTCTTATACGTTATGCGAGTGCGAGTGGAAAAATTGAGAAAGAAACGATAGATCTCCCATCTGTTTATGATCCCAAACTCATTGACTTCCATTTTACAGCTACAGAAGAGGAAGCTCTTCATTTACAGGCGGATCTCTATGAAAAAGAGGGAATCTTCGTTGGGCTCACAACGGGTATTGTTATGATTGGTGCACTCAGGCTTGCAGAACTTGTAAAACGGGATGATCGTAGAGAACCGTTCAATATAGTTGTACTTTCGCCAGATCGAGTTTGATTCGCGATACGTTTAGTGTTTTTGGTTGCTAAAGAGAGCCTTTATTTCTGGCATTGCCTGTTTAGTGACTCTTTCGCCTAATTCAATAAATTCGGAACTTCTCCAAAATTCAAACCAGTTTGAATTTGGTAAAATTGGGTTTAGATAGACGTCCGCTTCTTGTGCAGAGTATTTTCCGATTCTATATTGCAAAGAATAGAGACTATTTACAATTATATCCAAAACATTTAAATTTAAGAGTTTGTTCGTTTTCATTTCATCTTTCGAACTAGGCATAGAATTAACCGCTATGATCCTTTGTATTCCTTCCTGTGTGAGTGGTGAGACCGGCAGTGGGTTTACAATTCCGCCATCGACATAGATCTTTCCATTCTCCTGTGGTTGAGGAACAAAAACGCCCGGAATAGACACACTTGCCATGACGGCATCCAATACTTTCCCTTCAGAAAGAACAATTTCCTGCCTTGTTGTGATATCGCAAGAGATTAGTCGGAGTTTTGTAGGAAGGTCTTCAAAATATAAATCACCCAAATATTTTTCTAAAAGGTTTCTTACATTTTTTCCATGAAGAAGTCCTTGGCCTGGGAACGACAGGTCAACTAACTTTAACATTTTAAAGATAGAATCGATTTCTTCTAACAAAGGGAGAATTCCTTTGTAACCAAGTCCACTAGCAAAAAAGGCACCAATGACTGCACCAATACTCGTGCCAGCAATCATGTCCAATTGTATACCTTCTTCTTCTAAGGCTTTCATGATTCCAACTTGAGTAAGACCAAGAGCTGCTCCACCACCGAGGGCAAGTCCTACTTGCACGCCTGATAATTCTCTAGATTTTCTTCGAATGTGAATATCATACTTCCCATGCTCAATTACTTGTAAGATATTTGTTTCATGGTAAAGAGTTTCATTTTCTTTTGCATGGCTGGACATTTGGCTGCACAAATTTTTGTCTTTATCAGTTGAGATGAGATTCTCTACGTAATCTGCTTCTTCCAAAAGGAGACGACTTAAACTCTCTGGATCCTCAGGGAAAACTTCCAAAAAGATAAAGGCGTAATCCGCATAATGTCTTGCGAGAGCCTCTTTGATTTTATCCATCGCCTGAAATTTATAGCGTTTAATATTTGGATTTTCTATCTCCCTTCCCTTCTGGTTGAATTGTAAGATAATAGCCTTTTTCCCTGATTCTTTTTCAATAGAAGTGACCAAGTGCAATGCATAATCACTTCGAGTTCTTGGATCTGAATGAACCAAACATACAACCGAGTTGTGAAAATACTCCCTACCACCTAACAAATCACTTCGTAGGGATTTTGTAAGCATCTTGGAAAAAATAATAGATAAGTAAGGAATTTTTTTCAGCAATAACTGAAAGTCCTTTTGGTGAAGGACTAAAAACCTGGATTCTGTTAATGTAATAGCAGTTTGGTGGTTCTTTTCGCCCGTCAATAAAGATTGAATTCCGAAATATTGACCTTTTTTAAGAGTTTCAATTTCTTCATTTTTGGCCTCTCCTCCCTTCGGTATTTGGAGCTCCACTGTGCCAGAAAGAATGAGATAAAGACTCTTTTCCGAATCACCAGAACGAAATAGAATTTCATTTCTTTCCTTCTCAACAATTTGAACAGTTTCAGCAACCCAATGTTGTTCTTTTTTTGACAGCGTTCGAAATAAGGGGAGGCTTGCGACGAGGTGGATCTTTCCTTCTAAATCTTTCATTTCGGTTCTGGAACCAGAGTTTCTCCCAACTTCCTACAATGAAATTGCCTTTTTGTATCATTTTAAAAAAAAATTCTTGACTACTTGTATGTATAGTGCTATACATACAAGTAGCAAACAGGAGTCTATATGATTACATTTATTAAAATTCGCGATTTTGCTCTATTTGAGTCTTTGGAACTTTCCTTAGAGTCCGGACTCTCTGTAGTAACTGGGGAATCTGGTGCTGGAAAATCTCTCGTTTTTGACGCACTAACTTCTGTCTTTGGAGGGAGGTGTTCAACTTCCAATATTCGGACAGGCAAGGACAAATATTCCATTCAGGTATCCATTTCTTTGGAAAACAATCCGAAAGCAAAAGAATACCTGACCAACCAAGGGATCTTGTTCTCTGGAGAAGAAATTATACTTACTAAGGAGCTTATGAGGGATGGGAAAGCTCGTGTCAAAATAGGGGATAGCCTAGCCTCTACAACTCATCTTCGGGAGCTAGGTCGAACAATCGCAGAGATTCACAGTCAGAACGAACAGCTCTTCCTATTGGAAAAAAACCACCAATTGGAGTTTTTAGACCGGTTTGGCAATTTAGAATCACTTCGGATTCGCTTCAAACAAACACTTCGGCAATTCCGCCACTGGAAGCAGAAGCTTGCAGATTTGGAAGAGAACCAAAAGTTTCTTACCAAACGAAAGGAGATACTCGATTTTGAGATAGAAGAAATTGAATCAATTGCACCGAAAGAAGGAGAAGACCAATCGTTGGAGGCAGAAGAGCGACTGCTGGCGAGTGGAGAAAAATTGGCAGATAGCTATCGTTATGTGTTGGAGGAGCTATCTGAAAAAGAAAATTCGATTTTAAAAACCTTTCCGAGTATACTTTCTGCGATCCAAAAAATCAGTCAGATCCTCCCTGAAAAAAAGGCCTTTGCGGAAGAATGGGAAGATGTATATGAACGATTGAAAAGCCTTAAGTCCGTAATCCGTGAAGAGGAAGAAGAACTTTTTTTTAGCCCTGAAAGATTGGATATGGTACAAGCTCGGTTGCAAGGAATCAATCGTCTCAAGAAAAAATACCAAATGTCCATTCCTGAAATACTTCAATCCTTAGAAGACAAACGAGCCGAACTGGAATCGTGGAAACAAGAAGAAGGCGATGAAGATTTCTTCAGAATCAAAAAAGATCAATCTTTTTCTGAAATGAAAGAATTGGGTTTCCTTCTTTCCAAGTCCCGCCGTAATATCATTGGAAGTTTTGAGGATCAAATCCAGAAAGAGCTGATGGACCTCGGGTTGGAGGGAGCTAAACTGCAGGTAGTGTTGCGTTGGGAAGAGAACCCCGATGGCGAAGTGGAAGAAGGGAGTAAGTCGTATTTCTTAAGCGAAACGGGACTGGATCAGATTGAGTTCTATTTTAGCGCCAATCCTGGAGAAAAACCGCGTCCGCTCCGTAAGGTAGCTTCTGGAGGTGAGCTTTCTCGGGTTATGCTTGCCCTCCGTAGTGCATTGGGAAGACAGGCGCCGAGCCAACAGATTCTACTTTTGGATGAAATAGACACGGGTCTCGGAGGAGAGGCTGCAAATTCGCTTGCAAACAAATTGAGGAAACTCTCGGCAAATTCTCAGATATTCCTCATAACCCACACACAGCAGGTAGCTGCCGCGGCCGACCACCAAATTAGGATCGAAAAGTTTATTGAAAGTGGTAGGACGATCGCGAAGGCAACGGAGTTGAATTTTGAAGAAAGAAAGAGGGAGCTGGCCCGAATGATTGGCGGAAAGCAGGTCACACAAGCGGTTTTGAAGGCTGCAACCGACCTCCTTCAAAAGAAGGCAGTTTAAAACTTCTGAAAATAGTATTTGGCGAAAAAGGGAAGAGGAAAAACCCTATTCCTAATCCTGAATTGGGGTCTATTCATGCTTTTTCCTTTTGCCAAATCTGATTCAATTATTTCTTCGGTTCCTCCGGAAACCATCCCAATCCTTATCATCTTCGTCTCTATCGTTGGATTTACGATCATCATAGAAAGACTTGTTTACTATTGGAAATTGAAAATGATTCCAAGTGAGGTTTTTAAACGGGTGAGAGAGCTCGTACGCGAAAAAAAGTATGACGATGCGAAAGATGTGATTGGTAATGAAACGCAATCACCTGCCTCCGTACTTTTGCTCTTATCGCTCGAACTAAAAAGACGGAATGTTGAGTATTGGGAAGACGACGTTAGGCAAGAAGGCTTTCGCCAAATCTATCTAATGGAAAAGTATCTGACTGGTTTGGGTACGATTGCTACCATTGCACCTTTGCTAGGTGTTCTTGGAACCGTCATTGGTATTGTTCGCTCTTTTGCAGAAGGTGCTGGAACCAAGGGAGCTGAAGTGGGTATTTCGGAGGCTCTCGTAACAACTGCGATGGGTCTGGGTGTAGCAATACCTGCTTACATTTTTTACAATTATTTTTCGCGAATGAAAGAAGAGCGAATCACAGAGATGGAAAACGTCACCGATTTGGTTCTTCCCCATCTTAGCAAAAGCAAGTAGACAATGAAATTTCGAAAGCAAAAAGAGTCTTTTAACAAAATCGAATTAGCTCCGTTAATCGATGTAATCTCTTTTATTGTGATCTATTTTTTAATGAATGCTACCTTAGAGAAAAACACCGCTCTTAAGGTTGAGTTGCCTCGTTCTTCAAGCGTGGCAAAAGAAAAACAAAAAGACGAGCTTGTGATCACAGTAGACAAACAAGGCAAAATCTATCTAGACCAAAGTACGGAACCTGTTCCCCTCGATGGGCTAACAGATAAAATTAATGGATTCCTTGGCCCGGAAAAAGACAGAGACCCAAAAAAGAATAAAGTTATAATACGTGGAGACGGTGGTGCTTCTTATCAAGTTGTAGTTAAGGTGATTGACGCGGTAAACGCGGCTGGAGTCAGTCGATTCAACTTAGCGATGGTAAAAGGGACTTCTAAATAATTTTTTGAACCGGTTGCCGAATCGAAAGCAGTTTTTTTTATTTCTACTCGGGCTTACCTGTCTATTTTCAGCTCAGTGGTTTTCTCTTTCCTCTAATCGAGCTGCATATCTAGATAAAAAAATTACTAAAATTGAGTTTCAAGGTAATATCAATACTTCTTCCGATGACATCCTGGATTTGATGGATATGCGCCCTGGTATGGTGCTTACGACAGAGATTTTAAATGCAGATATGAGGTCTTTGTTTAACTCAGGGTTTTTCTTCCAAATCGATATACAGGGAACATTGGATAAGGAAGGAGTGGCAATCCTTGTCGTCGTTAAGGAAAGACCCCGTGTAAAAGATATAGATTTTATCGGTGCGGATGAAGTTTTTCCTTCCGATCTAAGAGATAAAATTCCTTTGAAAGAAAATGAAGTAATTACACCGAAAAAAGTAACTCTTTCGAAAGAGGTGATTTTAAAAAAATATCGTGATGAGGGTTTTTTCTTAGCTTATGTACGGTTTGAATCAGACCCCGTAGATCCAGAGACGAATACGATTCGAGTCAAATTCATAATCGATGAAGGGGAAGAAATTCCTGTTAGTAAAATCAATATTTTTGGAAATTCGGATATTGATACGTATGATATTCAATCCATTATGGATTTGAAAGAGAGTGGAATCATTGAGTCTGGTGTGTTCAAAGAATCAGCTTTCGAATCAGACAAACAAAAGATAGTAGGGTATCTAAAGTCACGTGGTTATGTGGATGCAGAACTTAGCAATGACGGAACCAACTGGGAAATTAAATGGGAGAATTCTAAGAAGAAAGATAAACGAGTCGTTGTTGTCAATTTTAAGATCAGCGAGGGCGAACAGTATTTTTATAATGGATACTCAACTGCGCATGACATGACCCTCGCACCTAGCGGAATGCCTTTGTATTTGAACAAAGAAAATAATCCTCCCGGTACGCCTAAAGAAGAATGGATGCCTGTCTATCCGATTAAACACTTAGAAGATCAATTTGAATTTGCACCGAATGATATTGGTGAAGTTTTTGACGAAAGCAAATTCCAAAAAGATCGAGGAATGATCAACGAGAATTACTCGGCAAAAGGCTATTTGTTTGCACAGGTAATTCCGAGAAGGAAGATTGTAGAGTTAAATGAGCCAACCCTTGCAAGATATGAAAACTGTGAAAAACGTGGCTCTCCAGAGGCAATTAATGACTGTAAAGAAGAATACAGTCGTTTAAATATCGCTAGGCTAAGGAAAATCTTTACAGACCAACCAAATTTACGGAATAAAAAGTTCATCCATGTGGATTTTACAATCCGTGAAAACAACCTGGCTTTCGTTGAAAATATAATTATCAAAGGAAATAAAAAAACTCAGGATCGTGTGATCCGTCGTGAGCTTTTATTCAAACCAGGCGACCTGTTTAATTCCACATTGGTTAACAGATCTAGAGAGAGAATTTTTAACCTTGGTTACTTCAAAGAAGTAAACTTCAATATGCGACCAGGTTCAGACGAAACTAAAATGAATCTCATTATAGAAGTTGTGGAACAACCGACTGGAACGGTTTCCATGGGTGGGGGATACGGAACCATAACAGGTTTTTCCATCTTTACTCAGTTAGGTGAAAATAACCTGAACGGAACAGGACAGCAGATCAATGGTAGGATTGAATTTGGACCTATTCGAAGATTTTTACAGATTTCTTGGACGGAACCTTGGTTTCGAGACAAACCTTGGTCACTCACTCTTTCTGCTTTTTATTCCTCACGGACTCTATTTGTGGGTGCAACATCCATTACGGAGAATAACAACCAAGGTATCAAAGAATCTGCATCCTACGAAAGATCGGGTGTCGGTATATCCGTTGGAATTGCACATAGGTTTTTAATCAACTGGACTCATTTTCATAGGTATTCTCCCTCCTTTTTTGCATCAACAAGGCCAACCTCACTGGTTTCCGATCAGGTTCTTGCAGAAGTGGATCGCGGTTGGCAGTTCCGATCTCAGCTAACGAATGGTTTGGCATACGATAACAGGGATAATGTTTTTAATACGACTCAAGGTTTTAATTTGGTGTTTGCGATAGACAATGTTGGTCAATATCTCGGTGGAGAAAGTCATTTTGATCAATTCAGTCCTATCATGGAGTACTACCAAACTTGGTTTGACTATACTTTCTTTGGATTGATTCGCAAGAATGCCCTTCGAAGATGGAGAGTCGTTCAACAGTTCAGGACATCATCTGTCTTTACATTCGAAAGAACACCTAGGTATCGAAAACAAGACAAAGAAAAAATACCTTTTATCCAAGCCCAGGATCGTTTGTTTCTTGGTGGTTACGAATCACTCCGTGGTTGGTTTTTTGATGATAAATACTATCCAGATGAATGGAAAGATGGGGCCGCTCATAGAGTTTTGTTTACATCTGAGCTTCGGTTTCCGATTGAGCCTTCCTTACTTTGGTTTGTTATCTTTTTTGATGCTGGAGCGATGTATGAACAGATCAATCGTGCGGTAGGAGAGAGAAGGGAATTTTTTAAAAACTATGATAATTTGGTTCGTTCCCAAAGAGAGACAGACCCAGTGGAATCCTATTATTTTGAAAGATTCAACACCAACGGACAGAGATTACCGATTTCTCCTTTTGAGTTGAACGATCCTGGAAATTTGGTCCTATCTGGAAAAAATCTATCGATGCAAAATTTTAGGTATTCCTGGGGTTTTGGTTTAAGAATTCAAATTCCCGTACTGCCTTTGCGATTGTATTTTGCTCAGAGACTTCGTTACACAGGGGTTGAGGATCGACCTTTCGGATTGTATCCTGACAACAATAGTTTCCAGTTTGTTTTTGGAATTGGAGATCTTCGTTTTTAGTGGAGTGGGAGGGTCTCAATTCAGCCCAAAAACAGGCAGTAGAAACCGTCGAAGGTCCATTACTCATCCTAGCGGGTGCAGGCTCTGGCAAAACAAGAGTCATCACCTACCGCATCGCTAATTTAATCAAAAACCACAATGTTCATCCGAGTCAGATTCTTGCAGTAACCTTTACAAACAAAGCCGCTGATGAGATGAAAAAACGTTCCCTATCTCTTCTCTCTGACCTTAACTACGAGCCATTCATTAAAACATTCCACTCGCTTTGTTTATATCTTTTGCGCAGAGAGGGAAAGGCTTTGGGAATAGGTTCCAATTTTACTATTTATGATAGTGATATGCAAGAATCTCTAATCAAAGAGATTTTAAAATCGAAAGAGATTGATACAAAAGAGTTTAAACCCTCAGTTCTCGGTAATATTTTTTCAAAATCTAAAGATTCCTTCATGACCGCGGAAGAATATTCTAAGAAGGCGGAAGACGATAAAACATCTAGGCTTATCGCAAATACCTTTCTCAGTTATGAGATAGAGAAAGATAAACGGAATGCCTTAGATTTTGGAGATTTGATTTTAAAAACCGTAATTCTATTTAGAGATTTTCCAGTGGTTTTAGAAAAATACCAAAGACTTTGGAAGTATGTAATGGTAGACGAGTACCAAGATACAAATAAAATCCAATACCATTTGGTAAAAGCTCTATCTGAGTTGAATAAGAATATTTGCGTTGTAGGTGATGACGACCAATCTATTTATTCTTGGAGGGGAGCCGATATTTCAAATATTCTTAATTTTCATAAAGATTACCCTGAGGCTACCATTGTCAAGTTAGAAGAAAACTATAGATCAACCAAAACAATCATTGAAACCGCGGCCAACTTAATTCAATTTAATAAACAACGCACCAATAAAACACTTAAGACTAGCAATCCGTTAGGTGAAAAGATACAAATCAAAATATTTCAAAATGAATCCGAAGAAGCGGAAGGAGTTGTTCGGGAAATTATAATTAGAAAAAAAAGTTCTAAGTCGGGAGTGTTTTCTGATTACGCAGTCTTTTATCGAACCAATTCCCAATCGCGATACTTTGAAGAAGCATTACGGAAAAAAGGTATCCCTTACAAGATCTTTGGTGGGTTTAGATTTTTTGATAGAAAGGAAGTAAAAGACCTCATTGCCTATCTTTCTGTTGTAATCAATCCCTTGGATTCGACTTCACTTCTTCGAATTCTTAATTCACCGCCGAGAGGAATTGGAGAAACAACGGTGGAAAGGTTATTGAAACTCTCTATTGAGGAAGGTCTTTCGTTGTTTGAGTGTTTGGATCGAGACTCACCAGAAATTAAAAAGGGTACAAAAGCAAAGTTGAAAGCTCTACACAAAATGTTTACAACAGCCATGGATGATCTATCTTCGAAACCACCCTCAGAAATTACATATGATATTTTAGAGCATTCTGGCTATCGAGAGCATCTTGAAAATGAAGGAACCGAAGATTCTTTTTCGAGGTTATCCAACTTAAATGAATTTGTAAATGCGCTAAAAGAATACGAAGATACAAATCCTGATTCTAGTTTAGAGGAATATTTAGGGAATATTTCACTGATCACAAGTGAAGATAATACTAAAGATTTGAATGACTATGTTGTTTTAATGACAATCCACAACGCAAAGGGATTGGAATTTAAACATGTTTTTTTAACTGGAATGGAGGAGGGCACTTTCCCTCATTTTTTATCCTTGGATACCAAGGATGGAATAGAAGAGGAACGTAGGTTAGCTTATGTTGCTATCACCAGGGCAAAGGAAAATTTAGATATCAGTTTTTCTCGATTTACAAGAAAATTCGGAGAAGTAGAGGCTAGGTTCCCGTCTCGATTTTTGGAAGAGTTGCCCAGTGAATACTTGAGCGGGGAAACGGAAGAGTTTGGAATTCGTCAACCTGATAGAGCTCCAGAAGCGAAACGGCTTATTACAAAAGAAGCTAAATTTGAATCAACTCTTTCCAAATCCAGCTCTACTACTCTGGGATTAGGAAAACGAGTTCGCCATAAGGTGTATGGAGAGGGAAAAATCATCAGTTTGACTGGAACAGGTGACAATCAAAAAGTCGAAGTTCAGTTTGGCCCCCACGTTGTGAAAAAATTCTTATTGGCATATACACCACTAGAAGTAATTTCTTAGTAGAAGTGAGGAATTTATGAAACTTTTATTTTCCATTCTATTGACTTTGGTTTTGACTATGTCGCCTTTGTTTTCTCAACCTAAATCAGGTTTGGCGGAAGAGTATACAAAACTGGAAGATTCTGTTTTGAATCCAAAACTTGGAGATGCAGACCGCAAAAAAAATATTGAACGAAATTTACTTGCTTCAGTGCGAAGTAGTTTGGCAAAAAAGTTTAAAGATCCTAAAAAAGAACTCAAAGATTTAAAATTTGAAGACTTACAATCGGAAAAAGGTGAGATACCAAATTCATATTTTATAAAATATAAAAATTACTATTTTTCCTATTTATTCCCAATTGATCCCGAAAAGTATTTAACTTCGCCCGTAGAAGAAAATGTACTTACAAAACCAGATGGTTTGGATTTAAAAGATAGCTCACATAAAGATGAAAAGGTAGGTCCATAACTTCTCAATGGAGGAACAAGAATTCATAAAAGTTTGGGCTTGGGTCTTAGAAGTTGGTGATAAAATTCTCGATGTTTACCACTCTAATTTTGAAATTCGGGATAAAGGAGGCAACGATCCCGTAACCGAAGCAGATTTGCTTGCAAGTGAATTTCTCCAAACAAAGATAATGGAGGCTTTTCCCTCGCATGGTTTTCTTTCCGAAGAAAAGAAAGACACAAAAGAGCGATTGGACAAAGAGTTTGTTTGGATTTTGGATCCGATTGACGGAACACGGGAGTTCGTTAAGAAGAATGATCAATTTGCTTTGAGTTTAGGACTTGTTCGCAATGGTAGAGTTATATGGGGAATCATTTTTAATCCTGCAACTGGTGAGTTTTTCTCCAAGGGACAGATGTCTTTTTTTTCCAAATTAAAACCTCCATTTGCTAACAAAGCTAACTTAGAGCAAGTGTTATTAGCGAGTAAAACACTTGAACATCCCTTTAGCCCAAATCCGCCTATCGTGAATAAACCTAAACTTTTAGTATCTTTTTCGGAAATGAAGGAAGGAATTTTTGACGAAACCGTTTGGAAGGATGAATTTCAATTGCAGCCAATGGGTAGCATAGCATACAAATTGGGATTACTAAGTGCTGGATTTATTGATTTGATTGTATCTCTCAAACCAAAAAATGAATGGGATATTTGTGGAGGAATATCATTGTTAGATGAAGAGCTTTATTCTTTTTTTCCTCTAAATGGAAAAGAATATACTTTTAATAATGAAAGTACGGTAAGTTATGGACTGGTTGCGGGAAGTAAAACTGCCGTTGAATACTTAAAATCCAAAGTCAATTTACATATTCTTTCCCTATCCGTTCGCCAAACATGGTAGCTAACATCATTCGTGTAGGCTTAGATGCAAGACCGTTGTCCACAAGGATTTCTGGTGTTGGTAGACTGATAGGCGAGACGATCAAAGCCTTTCCACATTCCGACTCATATCAGTTCCATTTGTATTCTCATCTTCCTATCCACCCAGATCACAAATCCATTCTGAATATGCAAAATGTAGTTTGGCATTCTGAAGGTGGATTTTGGAGGTGGAAAGGCGGTTTGTACTATAATTTATATCTTCCCTGTCGTATCAGAAAGGATAAGTTGGATCTCTTTTGGGGATCGCAACAAGTACTACCTCCATTTCTTCCCAAGAGACTTAAGGCTGTTCTCACCTATTGTGATCTGGTTTTGTATCTCTATCCCGAGACAATGCGTTTTTTGGCTAGGGTCCAACAAAGACTTGTTCAATCCTATTCGGTGCGCCGATCGTCATTTATTCTCAGCATCTCGAAACAAACGAGTGATGATGTTTGCACAAAGTTTCATTATCCCAAGGAAAAATCAGGTGTCGCATATCCTGGGATAAATCAAAAGGAAATGATTGCTGCACTCAGTCATTCCCCTTCAAAACAAGTGTTAGATTTAGAACCAGATTACCTTCTTTCGGTCTCTACAATCGAGCCACGAAAAAACTATCCTTTTTTGTTAGAAGTTTATAGAAAGTATCGAAAGAAAGATCCACATCATTATAGACATTGGGTGATAGTAGGGAAAATTGGTTGGGAGTCTAAAGAATTTATAGAGGAGCTCAAACAAGAAAGAAGTTTGTATAAAGATATTCATATACTCGACTCTATCTCTGACGTCGACTTACAACATTTATATCGAAGAGCTGGCCTGTTTCTCTTTGCTTCCAAATATGAAGGTTTTGGCATACCGATGTTGGAAGCATTGTTTCACAGAAAGTATTGTATCGTTTCTAATATCCCTACCTTCAAAGAAATAGGCGAAGACTCTGCAACCTATCTACAATACCAGACCGATGAAGATGCAAATGTTTGGGCCGAAGAGATTTGTAAATTTTTCCAATCTCCAAAAGAAGCCATCGCTGACATCAGTGATTTTACTTGGGAAACCTCTGCAAAGAAAACAGAGGAAGTCTTTCAAAGAGCCTTAGGGAATCTTTAATTTTTACTTGTTGCTAAGTCCGTAGCTAAAACCAAAACCATCGAAACTTATTTTTTCTGACAATACCTGAAAACAGAATCCGAGAAGAATCTTTGGATGGAAGAACGTGCAAATGGAATCTATCCGCAGTCATGGTTTGGATTTCCGCCCTCCATTCTTTCCTTTCGTCTTCTAAAAAGATGCGATCGGAAAGAATTTCACCGCTAATATTCCATTTTAAACTGATTGTTTTTCCTGCACGACGAAAACTTGCGCTCAATTGGTCCTTGTTTGCGGCAAAGGTAACTTTCGTTTCTTGGTTGGTTTCGTAAGGTTCTTTTTCGGAAGGTATCATGGATATTCCTGTTCCCGTCCATTTCCCACGGATATATTGGTTCCATTCGTCTAATCTTGAGAAATAATTGTAAATGAGAGGTGTCAAAATTGCTCCGTTTTCGGATAACTACAACCATTCTCTGTCTCGTTTTACTTTCCTTCTCTTTTTGCAAGAAAGCTACAAATACAACGGATTTTTTTCAAGATCCTATCGCACAACTTTCAGGTGGAGAGTTTCGTATGGAATCATTTCAAGGAAAGGTTCTTGTCTTGGATTTTTGGGCGACCTGGTGTGAACCATGCTCCAAGGCAGTTCCTACTTTAAACCAATGGAAAGAGCAGGTCGATCCGTCCGTTTTTCATTTCTATGGTGTCAATACAGATACTTCTGAGAGTTTGGATGCAATCAGGCTACATACAAAAAAGTTGAAGATGAGATATCCTAGCTTGCTCGATCCAGATTGGAAGTTGACAGAGCATTATAAGATCGATGGTATTCCTTGCGTTTTGGTTTTTGGAAAAGATGGGAGAATTGTATACCGCCAGTATGGTCTCGACCAGTCCGATTTGACTGGGTTGCTTTTGAGGTCCAAGGTTTGGGCTATGGACTAGTCGTTTTTGGTGCAATGCGAAAAACGAAAGAAGCATTCGATCTTCGTTTTATCTAGTCAAGGTGAAAATGTCTTGACTACGCTAAGCAAAATAAGTGTTCTAATATTACCTTTTTTAAACGTTTCTATCCAGAAAGGAGTCAATAATGCCAGCCAATTTGCCCGAGCTCTTTAAAGAGAGTGCTGAAAAATTTGGGAATCGCCCTGCTTTTGTTAGTAAAGATGAATCTAAAAGTTACAAACCTGTCAACTTTAAAGAGTTATACGAACAAGGTCTTAACTTAGCTGAAGCCCTCATCGACCTAGGTGTAAATGCTCGAGAAAATGTAGCCCTACTAGCAGACAATCGTCTAGAGTGGATTGTCTCCGACTATGGAATTCTGATGACGGGTGCCTGCGATGTACCGCGTGGTACAGATATTACGGACTCGGAAATTGTCTATATTCTCAATCATTGTGAAGCAAAAGTCATTTTTCTCGAAAATGATAAAATGTTGGAAAAATACCAAAAAAACAGATCTCAATTAGAACATGCAAAAACTCTAATAGTGATGGATAAAAAGTCTGTTGCTACTGGTGTATTAAAACTCTATGATCTAATTGAAAAGGGAAAAGACCTTCGTGCCAAAGGCAGCCGCAAAGCAGAAGAACGTATTTCTGGAATCAAACCTGATGATCTATTTACCATAATTTATACTTCTGGAACTACCGGTATGCCTAAGGGTGTAATGCTCACTCATAGCAACATGATACACCAAACGCGTGTGATTTTAGGTTCCATGATTGATATTAAATCAGAAGAGCGTATGTTATCCATTCTTCCTGTTTGGCACGTATTTGAAAGGGTATTTGAATATCTTGCGATTGCAGCTGGTTGTGCTACGTATTACACAAACGTACGAGATCTCAGAGATGATATGAAAAAAGCTAAGCCAACCTTTATGGCATCAGCTCCAAGGCTTTGGGAAAGTATTTATAACGGAATCTATACGAGAATCAATGATCCAAAGCAGACTCCAGCAATCCGAAGAGGGTTGTTTCGAACTGCTTATTTCTTCTCCAAGAATTTTAACGCATCGCTTAGATTTTTGAAAGGAAACCAAGTTGATTACACAGGTAGAAATCCGATTGTATCATTGTTTTTGGGTATATTCCATTTTTTGATAGCATTGTTAACTTTTATCCCATACCTCTTACTTGACTTAATTGTTTTATCGAAAATTAGAGAAGCAACAGGTGGAGAGCTTAAGGCGTCTGTCTCCGGCGGGGGCGCTTTGCAGAAACATGTGGATGCCTTCTTCAATGACATTGGAATTAATGTTTTAGAAGGTTATGGAATGACGGAAACTTCGCCTGTTATTTCTGTGAGAACTTTCAAGCAACTTGTGCAGGGAAGCGTGGGCGCTATCACTCCAGAAGCGGAAGTTCAGATTCGCGATGATTCTGGCAAAGTTTTAACACATGTAGATTCCAACCAAAAGATCATTGCTGGAAAGTTGGGAGCTCGTGGTGTGATCCATATCCGTGGACCTCAAGTAATGAAGGGGTATTATAAAAACCCAGAGACAACTGCAAAAGTTCTTAAAGATGGATGGATGGACACAGGTGATATTGGGATGTTCAATTTCAAAAAGACCCTTACGATCACTGGTCGTGCGAAAGATACTGTTGTACTTCTTGGTGGCGAGAATGTGGAGCCAGTTCCAATCGAGAATAAACTTACGGAATCACCCTATATATTCCAGTGTATGGTAGTCGGTCAAGATCAGAAAAATTTAGGTGCCATTGTGGTTCCCGATTTTGATGTTCTTGGGGAATGGGCGAAGGAAAATGGGATTCAGGAAACGGACAAACAAAAACTGATTGAAAACCCAAAAGTCTTGGATTTCTATAAAAAAGAGATCAAAGCACTCAACAATACCAAAACTGGTTTTAAATCATTTGAACAAGTGACTCCATTTTTCCTAATTACAAAGCAATTTGAGGTGGGTGATGAGCTTACAAACCTTCACAAAATGAAACGGCATTTGATTACGGAGAAGTATAAGGATAAAATCGCAAGCCTTTACGCTGGCGATACCTAAATCTTACAATCTGGTTGGGTAATTCTATCCCAACCAGAATTTCCGCTCTTCCGCTCCGAGGTTTTGCCGATAGATACATTGTGAATCTATCCGAAAACGAACCAAAATATTCGGCATCTTCAGTTTTTTATCCATACCAACATCATGATTACTATGCGATGGACTCATTATTCCTCTCTCCTTTTAAAGAGGAAGAGATTTGGGATTTCCATGCTGTGAGTCACTTCCAATTGGGGACCTTTGGTTTTTTTGCCCTTCGGGCTTTCCTTAGACAGTCCCTTGGATTGAGTGCAGTGCAAGCAACAGGGCTTTCCAGGCAATGGCGGAGTCATCTTGCTAAAGTTCAATTAGATGACTATCCTATTTCCTTTTTAGATTTTATTCCGAGTTTGGTATCTTCTGAATCTAGATTTGAAACTGAGTTTTTAACTGAATCAGGATTGGAAAAAAGAATTTCACTAAAGCATGAAAAAGAAGGTAAAGCTACAATGATCCATATGGCGTTTGGCAATAAAGAATCTATGCCTCTTGGCGTGAGTGAATTTATGCAAGATTTTTTGAGTTTTTCTCAAAAGGAGCATTCGATAGTGACCGCCTACATACGAAAGGAAAACTCAAGTTATCTGTATATGAACGGGAGAGAAGGTAACCCTCGCGTTTTTTATCGTGAAAGTAATGTAGAACATGCTAATTTTTTGTTTTTGGTTGCTAACTTAGAGAAAAAAAAATTACTCCGTTAAATTGAGTTCCAAAAGAATCTCATGAAGTCGTTTGGATTTTGATTTTAGATTCGTTTCTTCTAAGATTTCTTGTCTAGTTTTAAAATCAAAATACAGAATAGATGAAATAAAGTCTACAGGGTATGGATGTTCAAAAATTTGATTCATCTTCAGAATTAAAGATTCATCCGCTCCTTCTGAAAGTAAAATTCGCTTTGTTAGGTGAAGCAACTCATCTAGACGTTCTGAAAACTCCAAATCATTTTTTGGATTTTTTTCATGAACTCTTCTATCAGCCTGGCTTATATAGAATGGATCTGTTGAATCTAAGCTCAGTAACGTGGCTGTCCCAAGTCCTTCAATGAGAATGTTCGATCTTCCGTCTAGTAGTGTCTCTTTTTGGATTACATGACCATAACCAACTATTTCAGGGAGAGGTGGGTGCCCTAAACCTTTCCATGTTTTTGGATAGGGAGCTAGTCCTATTTCACCACCGTTTTCCATTGTAAATTCCAACATAGATCGATACCTTGGCTCAAAAATATGTAAGGGTAAAAACGTTCCTGGATACAGAAAAACTTCTGGGAGTGGAAACAGTGGCAAGGTGAAGGTTGACACAAGCAAAGCATTCCGATTGGATGTATAGTTGTAAATACAATTCTGGAAAATAGGCCTGCTTGAAAATTTCAAAACAAACTCTTGAATCTGCTTTTGAAAAAATCTCCCGAATGAAAATTCTTGTGATTGGAGATTTGATTTTAGATGAATACCTGATCGGATCGGTTGAAAGAATTTCTCCTGAAGCACCCGTACCAGTTGTTTGGGTCCGCAAGGAATCTCAAACCTTAGGTGGATCGGGCAATGTGATTAAAAACTTAGCTTCTTTGGGCATTTCTTCGATTGTATTCGGTAGAATAGGAAAAGACAAAGCTGGCGAGACTCTTCGAGATTTAGTTTTGGATTCGAATGTACAAACGGGAGATTTGAACTTGATGGTCTCCGATGCCGTTCCTACCATATGCAAGACAAGAATCATTGCCTCAAACCAGCAAGTTTGTAGAGTCGATAGAGAAGAAATTATTCCTCTAAAGTTGCAGGAAGAAAATCAAATTCTAACACTGTTCCAAACAAAAATTAAGGAGGCCGATGCCGTAATTCTCTCAGATTATGACAAAGGTTATTTTACTCCAAGATTGATTGAAGGATTGATTCAAATTTGTTTAAATGAAAAAAAGATAGTAACAGTAGATCCACAGGTAAGTCACTTCTTTCTCTATAAAGGTATACAAATCATGACGCCAAACCATCATGAGGCGGGAAAAGCTATATCAAAAAAATTAATAACCACAGAAGAAATTGAATCAGCTTGTATCCAAATTTCCGATAAACTCCAATCTGATGCAGTTATGATTACACGAGGAGATAAAGGAATGTCAATTTATGAATCGAAACAAAAAGCCTTCACTCATATCCCCACTGTGGCAAAAGAAGTTTTTGATGTAACAGGTGCAGGTGATACGGTCATCACTACTTACACTGCCTTTTTGGCAGCAGGTCTACCTGTACCTTTAGCAAGTCTTGTCTCAAATGTGAGTGCTGGTATTGTAGTAGGAAAATTAGGTGCGGCCACGGTCACAACGAAAGAGATTTTGTTAGAACTGCAAAACTTAGGATTTTTGGAGGGTATATGAGTTTTTTAGAACAGATGAATTCAAAAATTGTCCCGAAAGAAAATATAGCTGGGTTAAAAAAAAAGTTAGAAGGAAAGACAGTCGTATTTACCAACGGATGCTTTGATATCCTCCACCCAGGTCATGTTACCTACTTAGCAAAAGCGAGGGATTTGGGAGACTATCTTTGGGTAGGTGTAAATACCGATGCGAGTATCCGAAGGTTGAAAGGAGAAACCAGACCAGTGAATTCCTGCTCTGATAGAATTGCCGTACTTTCTGCCCTTGCTTCCGTCGATTTTCTCACACCATTTGAAGAAGACACACCCATTGAGCTTTTATTGGAAATCCGTCCGCAAATCCATACCAAAGGTGGGGACTATGTGATCGAGAAACTACCTGAATATGCATTTCTAATGGAAATTGGCGCAAAAATTAAAATCTTACCTTTTGTGGAGGGAAAATCGACTACAAACATTTTGGAAAAAGCAAAATCGCTCTCCTAAACGTATTGATTTTCGACCCAAATTCCAACACTCTGTAAAAAACAAGAGTTCTTGAGGTCCGAATTGTCTAAGACAAAGTATATTTTTATCACTGGTGGGGTTTCCTCTTCCCTTGGGAAGGGCGTAACCGTTGCCGCATTAGGTTGCCTGCTGGAGGCAAGAGGGTATTCTGTATCCTTACAAAAAATGGACCCTTATATCAATATTGACCCAGGAACGATGAGTCCCTACCAGCATGGGGAAGTGTATGTGACAGAGGATGGTGCGGAAACGGATTTGGATTTGGGCTATTACGAACGATTTACCAAATCTAGTTTTTCCAGGAAAAATTCTGTTTCCACAGGCCAGATATACCACGCAGTCATTGAACGGGAACGAAAGGGCGATTACCTGGGAAGAACCGTTCAAGTTGTACCACATATCACAAATGAGATACGAAACAGAATATACCTACTATCTCGGGATAGTGAGCCTGATTTTGTAATTGTAGAAATCGGTGGGACCGTGGGTGATATTGAGTCAGTTCCATTTTTAGAAGCAATTCGCCAAATGCGTTACGAACATGGAAGTAGTCAGGTTTTGTTTGTTCACCTAACGCTGGTCCCAACGATCACTGCTGCTGGAGAAGCAAAAACAAAACCGACACAACACTCAGTAAAGGAACTTTTGGCATTGGGAATCCAACCAGATATTTTGATTTGTCGCATCAACAAACCAATGTCCAAAGAAATGAAAAACAAAATTTCACTATTTTGTAACGTCAAAGATCAGAATGTTATCTCGGCGGTTGATATTTCAACAAGTATATATGAAATCCCAATTATGTATCGGGAAGAAAAACTCGACGAAGTTGTCTTGAATGCACTTGGCATGGACTTGCGAAAGTTAAATTTTACTCATTGGGAAAATTTAGTAAAAAAAATACGTAATGCAAAAAAATCCGTAAAAATTGCAGTAATTGGAAAATACATTTCACTGCAGGATGCCTACAGATCGGTGTATGAATCCCTCGCACATGGAGGCATTGCCAATGATGTTGCTGTAAATGTGATCAAACTCAATCCCGAAGAAATTGATAGTAAGAATGTAAAGGAACTACTCAAAGGTGTACATGGTGTACTAGTTCCTGGTGGATTTGGCGAGAGAGGGATCGAAGGAAAGATTTTGTCCATTCAATATGCACGGACGAAACAAATTCCTTTTTTAGGAATCTGTTTGGGTATGCAATGTGCAGTCATCGAATTCGGACGAAATGTTCTCGGATTCAAAGATGCCAATTCAACTGAGTTCCAACCCAATGTAGAATATCCTGTCATTTCTATGATTGAAGAACAGATGGAAATAGAGAGAATGGGAGGCACAATGAGACTCGGTGCATATCCATGTAAGCTAAAAAAGGGAAGTTTGGCATTTTCGGAATACAAACAGGAAAAGATTTCGGAACGACATAGACATAGATTTGAGTTCACTCTACGATTTAAAGAAGATTATGAAAAAAAAGGAATGAATATTTCTGGTTTTTCACCTGATGAAAGTTTGGTGGAGATTGTAGAAATACCAAATCATCCTTGGTTTATTGGGGTTCAGTTTCACCCCGAGTTCCAGTCAAAACCCACAGACCCACATCCTTTATTTAGCGGTTTTATAAAGGCTGCATCCAAACTTTCCAAAAAAACGGAGGAATAGTATGTACGATATGATCACAGAACGAGATTTTTTTGGTAAGAAAATTGGTGGGAAACATCCATTTTTTTTGATATCGGGACCTTGCGTAATGGAAAACCAAGATTTACTCGATCGAGTTTGCGGAGAAATGAAATCCATATGTGATGAATTGGGAATCGTATATATTTTTAAGTCCTCTTTTGACAAAGCAAATCGATCGTCTATCAACTCGTATCGGGGACCAGGGATAGATGAAGGTAGAAGGCTGCTAGATTTTATTAAAAATAAATACAATGTTCCAGTCCTTACCGACATACACGAAACAATACAGGTGGATCCGTTGAAGGATACAGTGGACATATTTCAGATCCCAGCATTTTTATGCCGACAAACAGATCTTATATCGAAAGCCGCATCTACCGGTAAATGGGTGAATGTAAAAAAAGGGCAGTTTTTAGCTCCAGAAGATACAAGACATATCAAAACCAAAATCCAAGAATCGGGATCAGAAAAGTACCTAGTTACGGAAAGAGGGGCAAGTTTTGGGTATGGGAATCTAGTCTTCGATGTTCGTGCTCTACCCATGATTCATAAATATGATATTCCAATTGTCTACGATGGAACTCATTCCGCGCAACTTCCTGGAGCTGCTGGAAATATTACAGGTGGGGTTCGTGAGTTTATACCTCACATGATGCGGGCTGCAGTGAGTGTAGGTATAGAAGGTTTATTTATGGAAGTTCATCCTGATCCAGAAAACGCACTCTCGGATGCAACCACTCAGTTTCCTCTTTCAAAGGCAAAAAAGCTTTTGAAGGACTTACTAACCATCGATCGACTTGTAAAGGGATCGATATTAGAAGAAAGTTAAGTATATCATGAAACGATTTCTTATTCTTTTTCTATTCTTAATTTTCAATTGTAAGGAAAAGGAATATCTGCGTGTTGAACAAGAGAAAGAATCTGGTTCTATGATTTCTATGCGCAATTTTGATCGTAGTTCTTTTAAGGAAGACGGAGAGCTCGAATGGAAATTACACGGTGATGAGTCCTATGTTTTTCCAAAGGAAAATCGAACCATAGTTTATGGTTTCTCTTTTTTACAATATGAAAAGGGTAAAAAAAAGTCTAGTATTACAGGTGAGCGCGGGGAAATCAATCATTCCGAAAAATCGGTTGAACTCAGCGGGAACGTGAGAGTGAAAACGGACGATGGAAAATATATAGAATCTGATTCTCTCCATTACAATCTAGAAGATAAAACCTTAACGTCTGATGCAGAAGTGTTGGTGTATTCAGATGGAACAACGATTAGAGGGAAGGGACTTCGTGCTGATAAATCTATTAACAAATTTACAATCTTAAAACCAAGTGCGATTACTGTGGGAGGATCCTCTCCTCTCAAGGAAAAAGAAAAATAGGATGAAGATTGCTCTAGTATTCATTTGTCTTTTCATCTTGGGAATATCGGCATCTCCCTTGCGAAGTAGAGAGTCATTACCTATTTTATTTGGAACTGAAGATTTTTTTAGGTCTGAGCCTGGGTTCAAGCCAGAAGTTAACAATAAACCAAAGAAGGAAAAGATTCCTATCCTTTGGGGTGGAAACAGCTTAACTCAGGAAGAAAGGTTAGTCAATGGCATTCAAATGAAAACCTTTATTTTGGGTGGTGGAGCCTATATCCAACACAAGTCGATAAGACTGATGGCAAAGGAAATTGAAATAATCGGAGAGGATGCACTCGTAGGTAACTTGAAAGGTCAAGTTATTGTTGAGGATTCGGAAAATGGTATGACCCTTTATGCTTTGAAAGGTGTTTACAATAAGATGGAAGGTACGGTGAGTTTGGAGAACAAACCGTTTTTAGTTCAAAAAAAAGACAACAAACGTGTAAAGATTAAATGTGATTCTATCGTCCGTTATTTAGAAGAAGCAAAAACGAATCTTTCTGGCCCTGTAGTAGTAACTTCCAACGACTTCCAGCTGTTTGGTGAGAATGCGGTTTTTTTAGAGAAGGAGAACCGAATTGATTTGCAAGGTGAGCCTTTTTTATTTTCTGAAAGCAGATATCTTATCGGGAACTCTTTGAACTATTTCGTAAAAGAAGCTACTATTAGTTTGAAGGGTGATGCAAACATATACCAGGTTAGCTTTGAACGTGGAAAAAAATCGAAGATAGAAGAAAACAAATCCGAAGAGCCAAAAAAAATCCGAAGGATATCAATGTTTTCTGGAGATGCCTTGAGTCATTTGAGTAAAGGTAAGGAGTCTGTGACTTCAATGAACGGGAATGCTTATTTGTATCGCGAGACATCCGAATTCAGGGCAAATGATATCGAAAGCCGAAGAAATAACGAAGAAATTATCGCTATCGGAAATGTGAGCTTTATAGATAAAGAGAGTTTTTACAAAATGGAAGGTGGACTTTTGAAACATGATAAAAGTAAAAAGTACTCCTATCTTACCGAAAACCCAAAGATATACTTTTTAGATAAAAAAGATCTATCCGAAAAGGGTAATCTCAGTGCGGTTGTTTTGGAGCGTTTCGAGGATCGCAATGAAATGGTATCGCGAGGCAATGTCGTCGTTGAAACTCTTTCCGCCAAAGCAAAAGGTGAGTTTGCAACTTATTTCGAAAAAGAAGACCGACTCGTTTTAGAAGGAAATCCAAGTTTGGTAAAAGACAATACTCAGGTTTCGAGTGGAAAGATTATTATGTTTCCAAAAGAAGACAAGGTTCTCCTTTCCGATGGTTTAAAGGTAATTCCCAATGCCCCGAAAAAGTAAGTTAGAAAGCGAAACAAAATCAAAAGAAGCTTCAGATTTCCCACCAAACGTAAAAACGTTTCGGATGGA
This sequence comes from Leptospira sp., assembly GCA_027533185.1. Taxonomy (GTDB): domain Bacteria; phylum Spirochaetota; class Leptospiria; order Leptospirales; family Leptospiraceae; genus Leptospira_A. Next base: position 52,878 of record JAPZTS010000011.1, read on the forward strand.
AAATTTAGTGAAAATTTACAACAAACGCAAGGTAGTCGATGGAGTAAGTTTTTTCATACGAAAAGGTGAAATCGTTGGGCTACTTGGGCCGAATGGTGCCGGAAAAACCACTAGTTTTTATATGAGTGTCGGTTTCGTGACACCGGATGAAGGCAATGTATTTATTGATGGAGAGGATTTGACAAAGGCTCCCATGCATATTAGAGCTCGGATGGGTGTCGGTTATTTAGCTCAGGAAGCAAGTATATTTCGAAAACTTACTGTTGCAGAGAACTTGGAAGCCATTTTGGAAACAATGAATCTCCCGGGTGACGAAGTCATACGTCGAAGAGATGAGCTTCTCATGGAACTCCAAATTATGAGAGTAGCAAATCAAAAAGGTTATACCTTGTCTGGTGGAGAACGAAGAAGGTGTGAAATTGCGAGAGCATTGGTGACGAATCCAGACTTTATCCTTTTAGATGAACCATTTGCAGGTGTTGACCCAATTGCTGTTAAAGATATACAAAATGTCATTCAATCGTTGAAACAGAGAGGGCTTGGTATTCTCATTACCGATCACAATGTTCGTGAGACATTAAAAATTACAGATCGAGCGTACATAATGTATAGTGGTAGAATTTTGATATCAGGAACCGCCGAGGATTTGGTCAGCGATCCAGAGACTCGAAGAATATACTTAGGTGAGGATTTTACACTCTAAAATGAAGTTAGGTGCAACTTTAGGGTTAAGACAGTCTCAAAAGCTGGTGATGACTCAGGATCTTCGCCAGTCGATCGAACTATTGTCGCTTTCTACAATAGAGCTAAATGATAAAATTCAAAATGAGCTCTTAGAAAATCCAATGTTGGAAGAGGTTGGTTTGGATGAAAAATCCAAAATGCCTGAGTTATTTTCTTTCGAAGAAGTGAAGAGAATTGAAAAACTTAATCACGAAAAAAGTACAGATGTAAATTGGCAAGATAGCTATTCGATTGATGGACCAAAATCGTACAACCAGGAGGCAAGTGACCGAAACCAAAAATACATTGAATCTTCATCAAAAACGGATTCCTTAGAAGAGCATTTGTTAGGTCAACTTAGGATGATGCACCTAACCAAGACTGAGTTTGAGATTGGTGAACTTTTGGTATCAATGATCGATGATAAAGGATTTATTACAGTCGATATGAATGAATTATCCAAAGAGATGGGATATTCTGCTGTAAAACTTCAAAAGGTAAAAAAAATTCTTCAAGAACTGGATCCTATCGGTATTGGCGCACAAGATATACAAGAAACTCTTCTTATTCAGTCAAAAATCCTTTTTCCGGAAAACCGAATTCTTCACCAATTGATTGGAGAGTTCTTCTCGGATTTTGAAAGAGTAGATTATAAAAAAATTTCCAAAAATCTTAAGATAACAGAAGAAGAAATTTTAGGGTTGGCAAGGCTTATAAAAAAATTGGAGCCATATCCTGCTACTTTGTATTTGGGAAAAAAAATAGACTACGTTGTTCCTGACGTTGTTGTCAAAGAAATCGGGAATGAATTTAATATATTTATAAATGACGAATGGTTGCCCAAGTTGTCTATTCAAGACGAATATAAAGATTTGCTGCAAACGAAACTGAGTGCAGTCGATAAAGAGTATTTTCAAACCAAATATAGTTCTGCTCAATGGTTGATCCGCTCTATACAACAAAGACGACAAACTTTACAGAAAGTTGTGAGTTCTATCATCGACTTTCAAGTAGATTTCTTTCGCGAAGGAATTGGTTCGATCAAACCTTTGACTCTCAAAGAAATAGCAGAAAGACTTAACTTACATGAATCAACAATTTCTCGTATAACTACAAATAAGTATATTCAGACTACTTGGGGGATATTTGAATTAAAGTGGTTTTTTTCCTCTGGTGTAAAATCCGTTGAGGGAGGAAAAGAAAGTTCTAAAAAAATACATGAAATCATTCGGAATTTAGTCAAGGAAGAAGACGAAAATAATCCCCTGTCTGACCAAGATATTGTGGAAAGAATGGGCGAAAAAGGAATTGAAATTGCCCGACGAACGGTTGCAAAATACAGAAAGGTACTTCGAATCCTTCCATCCAATCAAAGGAAACGTATTAGTTCCTTAAAGGGGTAAACATGCCTGTTCCAGGAATAACTGTTGAAGCAATAGTAAAAGACCATGAGGAACTTAAGCTAACTCTGATTACCGGAGAGGAGGGAATCGGCAACCGTATCAATAATTCGGAAATCAATCGTCCAGGTCTTTCGTTAACTGGATTTTTTGACTTTTTTGCTAACGATCGTATTCAGATTTTTGGTAAGGGAGAGTGGGCTTATCTCAACTCTCTAAGCGAACAAAGCTTAAATGAAATTACTCAAAAATTTTTTGAATTCCACTTGAATTGCATTATCTACACACATGGAAATGAACCACAAACTCCCTTTGTAAACAAGGCATGCGAAAAGGGAATTCCATTGTTTAAAACTGAAATTTCAACACACCGATTTATTACATTGATTTCTCAAATCCTAGATAGGGCACTCGCGCCAAGAACAATGCGGCATGGAGTTCTTATAGAAGTTTTTGGTATTGGTACGCTTCTTACTGGGAAGTCTGGTGTGGGAAAGAGTGAAACGGCTCTTGAATTGATAGAGAGAGGTCACCGGCTTGTAGCAGACGATATGGTTGAAATACGCCGATTAAGTGAAAGTTATTTAATTGGTTCCTGCTCCGATTTGTTAAGACACCACATGGAAATTAGGGGTCTTGGAATTTTAAATATTAAAGATCTTTTCGGAGTTGGAAGTGTACGAGATCACAAGTTGATAGAGCTAATAATCAATTTAAAAGAGTGGGAAGAACAATCTTCTGGTGACTATGAAAGAACTGGAATTGAACAAAGTATGCAAGAAATTCTTGGTGTTTCCATTCCATATATTGAAATTCCTGTTAAACCTGGAAGGAATATTCCTATCATCGTCGAGACTGCAGCAATGAATCAACGTTTGAGAAAGATGGGAAAAAATAGTGCAAAAGAATTTTCGAATAAACTAAATAACTATATACAACAGAGTAAAATTGAAACAAATCCAGTTACAGATTAATCCCGATAGTGCTGGACTTCATGCTAGACCTGCGTCCATTTTTGTAAAGATTGCAGCTAGTTTTCCATGTGAAATATTTGTAGTGAAAGACGATATCGAAGTGAATGGCAAATCGATTATGGGGTTGATGATGCTTGCTTTAGGTCCAGGAAGTGAATTCATAGTAAAGGCAGAAGGACAAATGGAAGATGAAGCGCTAAATAGATTGGAATTATTGGTAAAGTCTAATTTTGAGACGAATGTCCCCCAATAAGAATATTTTATTCCAAAACTTATCCGATGAAAATCGCTATTACATACGTGATTTATTTATTTTTCTACTAACACTTTTTGTTTCAGTCGTTTTTTCTGAAATTATTTTTTTTGGCAAAGAAGATGAGATTTCAATTTTCGAAAAAATTGACACGTATTTGTTTATCCTCATTCCTTTTTTTATTTTATCGTTAATATTAAGTTATATATATAGAAACAAACGAAATTTAGAAACGGGAAAAATTCGTAGCTCAATTCGCTATAGGCTAACTCTTGCTTTTTTATTTGTAGCTCTGATTCCATCACTACCAATTTTCATTTTATCTAGCAATTTGACTGGTAAGTTAATCGAAGGGTTATATCGAGTCGATATATCCAACGCCTTAAAGTCTGCCTCAATTTTGGTTTCTAGAGATGAAGAGGAGATAAATTCGAATCTACTTATAAGAGTAAAAGATTTTAAGCAAAGCTTGGAAAAAGATTCGGATTATGACGGTTATACTGTTTTTAAGAAGGCTGTCGAAATGGGATTGTTTCAAAAAGACGATTATTATTTGGGTTTTTTTAGAAAGGGCTCTTCTCAATTTGAAACGACCGCTATTGCAAAGTTTATGGACACGAATGAATTTCTTCAAACTAGCAATTCCGGTATTTTAAATACAAAACTCTATTTAACAGATAGCGCCTACACGGTTTTTAGTTTTTATTTAAACGAGGATGTTGAAATACGAGTAGGCCAAAGAATCCACAAAGGCAACGAGGAGGATGTTCGTAATATAGTCAATGCTACGAGTACATATGAGAAAGTAAGTTTGTGGCGGGAAAAGATCCCGAGTAGTGTTCGAATCACAATTGCAATATTTTCTTTCTCAATGTTTTTAATTGCAATACTCTTTTCGTTTTTCTTTGCAAGAAGAATCTCGAAGCCCATTATCAATCTAGCTAATGCAACCAAACGAGTATCTCTCGGAGAATCTGACATCAATATAGAAAAAACTGAGGAAGGTGAGATGGGAATTCTCATTGACTCATTCAATCAAATGGTAACCGATTTAAAATCTAAATCAGAAGAACTCATGCATACACAAAGGATTGCGGCTTGGAAGGAAGTAGCACAAAGGATGGCACATGAAATAAAAAATCCGCTTACACCTATCCAACTTTCGGCACAACGAATCCAAAGAAAATTTCTCACTGCCAATACTGAAAATTTGAGTTCGATCATAAAGGATGCTACGGAAACTATCATTGGGCAAGTTCGAGTATTAGAGCACCTTGTTAAGGAGTTTAGTGAATTCGCAAGAATGCCCGTACCAGTTCTTATCAACCAAGAAATCAATCCGATACTCGAAGATTCCGTAGCCTTGTTTCGAGAGACTTCAGATATTGACTTTGAAATGAAGCTAGCTCCTAATCTTCCCGAAGTATTTATCGATAAACGGTTGTTTTTGGGAGTAATTAACAATTTAATTAAAAATGCGGTTGAAGCAATTCAATCTAAGTATCCGAGTTCTGACGAACCAAATCTTTTTTTAGATCAAAAGAAAAAGATTCGGATCATGTCAAAACTTCAAAAAAAGGCACTTCGAAAATCTATTGTTATTGAAATTGATGATTCAGGTCCTGGTTTGAAGCCTGAGTGGCGGGAAAAAATTTTTGAGCCTTATTTCAGTACTAAGGAAAATCATGGATCTGGAATTGGGCTTGCCATTGTGCAAAAGACAATCATCGACCACCATGGACATATTTCAGTGGATGATTCAAAATTAGGTGGATGTAAGTTCCGAATCGAGATACCTTTGGATCTTAACCCATGACGAAACTGATTTATATTTTAGACGACGAGAAGGAAATTCGAAAATCACTCAGGGTGGTTCTAGAGGATGAGGGGTATCAAGTCGAAGATTTTGCCAATGGCAAATCACTATTTAAATCATTGGTAAGGGAAGAGCCTTCTTTATTACTTTTGGATGTTTGGGTCGGGAAGGAAGACGGATTGTTGATTTTAGATGAGTGTAAAAAGGCTTTTCCGAATCTACCTATTGTAATGATCTCAGGTCATGGCACTATAGAACTTGCTGTAAATGCGACAAAAAAAGGTGCGATTGATTTTTTAGAAAAACCTCTATCCATAGAAAAGGTAATTCAAACGATCGAGAACTCACTTGCGAAGATTCAATTGGATACTAGTAGTCCAAATTTTCAGGAAATCGAAAAGGATATAATCATAGGGTCTTCGAAAGAAATTACTAGGATTAAACAAATTATCGAGCAAACATCTGATACAAAGTCAGCAGTATTCCTGTTTGGTGAAAATGGCACAGGTAAGAAGATAACGGCGAAAACAATCCATGATAAGTCCAAACGTGCGTCAAAACCATTTGTTGAATTCAATTGTGCTTCATATCCGGAAGACCAAATTGAATTAGAATTGTTTGGCAAAGATAAAATAAATGAGAATGATGGGCAAATTGGGGCGATTGAAAGGGCAAATTTTGGTACCTTGTTTTTGGATGAGATATGTGACCTCCCGCTTTCCTGTCAATTGAGATTACAAAGAACGATCCAAGAAGGTAAACTGGAGCGGATAGGAGGCTCTAAGGAGTCCATTGTCTTAGACGTTCGTATTCTTTCAGCAACTAATTTAAATATAGATGACGTGTTAGCTGAAGGAAAATTCCGTCGTGAACTTTTTTATTTGTTGAATGTAATACCGATTTCTCTACCACCACTTCGAGAAAGAACTGAAGACATTGGCGAGTTAACAAATCATTATCTGGAGAGATTTGCTCAGGAAAATGGAACTAAATCGAAAACATTGGAGCCAGAGGCGATGGATGTTTTAACAAATCATTTTTGGCCCGGAAACATCCGTGAATTAAAGAATATATTAGAAAGATTGAGTATCTTAGTACAAGGAGATACAATCACAGCTAAAGATGTCAAAGAAGCCCTTCTTGGTTTTAAAAAGGCAAATGAAATGGTAGCGCGTGGGGATTTAAAACATGCTAAAGAAGAGTTTGAAAGACAATATATCATCAAAACGATGCAAGTTTGTGAAGGTAATGTAACTAGAGCCTCGAAGGTATTGGGTATAGAAAGAACCCATCTTTATAGAAAACTGAAGTCTCTCAATATCAATGTAGATCAAATGGGGGAGGCTTCAGTTTGAATCGCTTCCTATTAGAAAAGTATTCTGAAATAATATCTGAGTTAAAATTTATAATCAATCGAAAAGAATTCCCTATATTCAAGTTTGGAGATGAGGCTGATCCAGGTGAGTATAGTTTTCCTTGGAAGTCAGTTGGTATCCAGTCAACAGTGCAAATTACTGAAGAGAAAAGGGAGAGGCAAAGAAATTCCAGGGAGCTTGCTAATTTTCCATGCGCAATTTGTGTGGGTAAATTAGCTGGAATCCGCAATTATTTCCAAATTGGTAGAAAGCCCATATTAATACTTCACTATTCCGGAAGCACAACACCGAAAGAAAAACCTTTCATAAAGAAACAGGCAAAACAAATCTTTCGGGATAAAATAACAGAAATTACTTGGTCAGAATTGATACAAAAATCATTTGGTTTTTCTTTTGAAGAATTTTTTTACGAGGAATATCCCGCATGTACTTTTACGCCAACAGAGTTTGTCGAGGATGATTGGCAGAAGCGGATAGAAGCATGTAAAATCCACCTTGAAGAGAATATTCGTGAATTCGGAATCAAGGCGATTGTTGTTTTAGGCTCCAGTGCGCGACTCATATTCGGAACAGAAAGAGCAAAGGAAATTCTGGGGAAAGAAATACTATGGGAGATCGGAGGGCAAAAGATACCCCTTCTAACTTTAAGATCTCCCGAAGCACTTGTTTTTTTAGAGGAAAAGTCTAAGAAAGCTGATTCTGAATCCAATCTATTTCAATATGGTAAAGAAAAACTTGAACTTGAAGATACTTTTATACAGCATCTAAGTCAAATTATGAAGTATTTATAATGGTTCGTTATGCGGAAGTAGCCTTGAATTTATCTTGGGAATCAGAAACACTTGTTTATGAAATACCTGATAATTTAAAAAATCTAAAGGCTGGCATGAGAGTCCTCGTGGAGTTAAACGGAGTTCGAAAAGAAGGTGTTGTCACTGAAATTCATTCAAATGAGCCTAATTATAAAACGAAACCTATTCTTAAACAAATTGATTTCGAGGAAGTTGTCACGAAGGAACAGTTAGACCTTGCTTATTGGATGAAAGATAAATATCTATCTTCTCTGGGAGAATCTTTATTTCTAATGGTTCCTAAAGGTAGAAAGATTCAAAAGAAAAAATACGAAGACACTTACATTGCAATAGACAAACTCCATAAATTGAATGCGGAGCAGTCACTGGCGCTTTCTTCCATTCAAAAATCTGAACAGCATACACATCTGTTGTTTGGTATAACGGGAAGTGGAAAAACAGAAGTTTATATCCATTTGATGTATGAAGTTTTGAGTCAAGAATCCGGAACAGTTATCTATTTGGTTCCAGAAATTTCACTGACATTTCCGACTATCCAAAGAATAGAAGCAATCTTTCCTGGGCAAGTCGCTGTTCTCCATTCTTATCTAAAAACACAGGAACGTTTTCAGAATTATTTAGATCTATTGAATGGAAAGAAAAGAATATGTATAGGCACCAGGTCTGCTGTTTTTGCGCCCGTGCGAGATTTAAAATTAGTGATTATCGATGAGGAACATGATTCAAGTTATAAAGAGCATTCTTCCCCTAGATACCATGCAAGACAAATCGCCGTTAAACGCATTATGGATAATAAAGGTAAGTTAGTTTTAGGGTCAGCAACGCCAAGTGTCGAGATCTTCCATTTGGCAAAGCAAGGAAAGGTTGGATTACAAAAATTAAGTAAGAGAGCAAATATACATTCAAAATTGCCAGAGATAATTGTTAAAGAAAATGAATCTCAGTTGATCAGTGGCGACTTACAATTTAAAATAGCAGACCGCCTGAAGAAAAAGGAACAAATAATTATTTTGCTAAATCGTCGGGGCTATAACCCGTTTATCTACAACAAAAATACAAAGGAGTTTGTGCAGTGTCCAAACTGCTCTACCACACTATGTTACCACAAGGAAAGTATTGTTAGGTGTCATCTCTGCGGCTATAGAACCAACCTCCAAAAAATTAAAAATGAAATAGGTCAAGAAATTGATCTATTGGGTGTTGGGACTCAAAAATTAGAGGAGACGCTTCTTGAATCTTTCCCACAAGCTAGAATTGAAAGGCTGGATCAGGATAGTACGAAAAACAAAGAAATTACAAAACAAGCATTAGAAAAATTAGAATCCGGCGAAATTGATATTCTTACTGGTACCCAAATGATTTCCAAAGGGCTTGATTTTGCCAATGTAACTCTCGTAGGAATCATAAATGCGAATCATGGACTTGGGATTCCTGATTTTCGGTCAACAGAACGCACCTACGCATTATTATCTCAGGTATCTGGACGTGCAGGTCGTGCAGAGAAGAGAGGTGAAGTCGTTCTACAATCCAGTGACCCAAGCCATCCTGTGATACAAATGGCCATGGAACAGAACTATGAATCCTATTTTGATTGGGAAATCAATTTCCGGAAGGAACTTGGCTATCCTCCTTTTCAGAGATTGGTAAGGTTAGTATTTCGCTCCAAAATGGACGATAAAGCCGCTAAGCAGGCAGTAGCATACAGCGATTTAATACGCTCACATTCCAAATATGATCCCAAGACCATTTCCTTACTTGGACCCGCACCTTGTAGCTTTTTTAAAATAGATTCAAACTTTAGGTATCATATTCTTTTGAAGTCGAATGATATAAGTTTGGTTCGCGATTTGCTTTCGAATATAAAAGATTTCTTTAAAAAAGATAATAATTGTTATGTTGAATATGATTTTGATCCCCTTGATCTTGTATAAGGAAAAAAAATGTCTCTAAAAATTGGTTACTTCGGATCCCCTAGCCATTCTAAAGATCTATTAGAAGATTTGGTTGAAAGTGGATTCCAAATCTCATTCGTTGTAACAAATATTGATAAACCAGTGGGAAGAAAACAAATTCTTACAGAAACACCTGTGAAAGAGTTTGCAAAAAGGAAAGGAATTCCTGTTTTTCAATCGGAGAGGTTAAGAACAGATACCACAATCCAGGATGAAATTCTAAATCAAGAAGCGGACATCCACCTTGTTTACGCATATGGTTCTATTATACCTGATCGAATCTTTCTTGCACCCAAGCATAGAAGCATCAATCTACACGGAAGTCTATTGCCTAAATACCGAGGTGCATCTCCCGTACAGTCTGCCATCTTAAATGGGGAAAAAAGCTCTGGATTTTCCATTCAATATCTTGCAACTGAGGTCGACTCGGGAGATCTGATCTTTAGCAAGGAAATTGAAATTCAGAAGGAGGACACAACAGAAAGTTTCCTGCACAAGATAACTCTTGAAGGTGGATTGGTTTTAAAAAATCTACTACTAGGATTAGGAAACACAGGCACACTTCCGATGGCCAGTCCCCAGGATCATAGCAAGGCAACTCATTGCAAAAAGATCCGATCAGAAAATCGACCGATCGATTGGTCAAAAACCCGAGACCAAATTCACAATCAAATTCGTGCCTTGTACCCAGATCCATTGGCGACGACTGAATTTCGCGGGAAGAGAGTCGTAATCCTCTCCTCCTTTTTGCCTACAGAAGAGGAATCGAAAGTTGGTCTAGGCAGCTCACCTATGGGTTCCTTTTTTCTAGTAGGGAAAAAAAGACTTTTCTCGGTCTGTGGAGACGGAAACCTGCTTGGTATAGAGAGTTTGGTTCCCGAAGGGAAAAAACCTATGAAGGGTTTTGAATTCTTTAACGGGGCTCGTGTGAATACTGGGGATACATTTACGTGAAAGAAAAATTTTGGAAAATTTTACCTTACAGTGGTTATGTGCTATTCATTGGAATGGGATTACTTGTTTTCTTTGTTAGTGCATTTTTGGTAGTAGTTGTTCGAACGAAAGAAGACCAAAAAGTCGTGATGCCTGCAGTGGTTGGAAAGAATTATATAGAAGTTCACAATGAGCTACAGAGACTTCAACTCAAGGTTCGATTGGAAACCAAAAGAATTCCAGAGAAAACTGATGGGATTGTTCTTGCTCAGTCTATTGCTTCCGGAAAAGAGGTGGAGGCGGGTTCAAAGATCTATCTAACCGTGAACATAGGATTCGACCGTATTACAATCCCAGACGTAAAAGGACAGGATTTAAAACGTGCCAGGGCGATTCTAGAAAAAGTCCTATCGGGTGAAGTTTATGTGCCTCTCCAAATCGGGGCAATTACTTATGTTCCTGCAGTGGGTGACGAGCCTCCCGACACTGTTATTGATCAGATTCCTCTTCCAGGAAAAGAAACAAGTTCTGGAGAAAAGATCTACCTTCTTGTGACAGAGTCTCCTAATGAAAAAACTTTCGGTGCGAAGGACTCTCAATCGTTTGATTTCAATTCATTTAAAGGAATGCCCACCCCTTTTGTCGTGGATGCTCTCCAAAGAAAAAAAATCCCATACAGGATCAATTCCGTTCAGAAGCCAGAATTTCGAGAAGACTCAGGTCTTGTTTCGAAAGTAGAGTTGAAACAAGCGGGAGCTGAGATTACCGCATTCTTTTTGCAATCTTCTGAGTCACTCAAGTATGACTATGAATTACTGAGTTACGAAATTGACGACGACGATACCTATTCTGCTTCCCTCAAATACACAGATCCCAAAGACAATCTTGAAAAAGAAAAAGAGATACTGACATCTCAAAAATTCAAAGAAGATGAATTGGTCTATTTTATGATCTATCGCGGTGATAAAACCAAACTCAGTTTAGTTGGCAAAGACTCTGGAGTTGCGAAAACATGGAAAGTAGAGGGGAAGAATTAATGAAAATTTCTGCATCCATTCTCGCGGCGAAGTTAACGTCTTTAGCAACAGAGCTTCCTACTTACAGTAACGAGAACATTGACCTCATACATATTGATGTAATGGATGGGAATTTTGTTCCCCAGATTTCTTTTGGCGAGGCATTCACCAAAGAAGTAAAATCGCATACGCAAATTCCGCTGGATGTTCACCTTATGGTGCAAAATCCGGAACTCCACGTTCCAAAGTATTTTGAGCTAAACCCGTATTGCATTACATTTCATGTGGAAACGACAAATTTTTCTGTAAGGCTCGCAGAGGAGATACGGAAACAGGGAATCAAGGTAGGAATTTCTTTGAACCCTCAGACTCCGCCAGAATCCATTTCGATGTTATTACCTTATTTGGATCTCGTACTTCTTATGACCGTTGACCCCGGCTTTTATGGGCAATCCTTCGTGAAGTCAGGTTTTGAGAAGATTGAGACCATCCGCAAAATGACAAAGCCTTATGGAATTGAGCTGGAAGTGGATGGGGGAGTGAACGAGTCCAATATGGCTAGGCTTTCCGAATTGGGTGTAGATATTACCGTTGTAGGCTCAGGTCTCTACAAAACAGGCAATCCGAACGAACAAGGCAAAAAATTAAAGGAACTCGCAAAATCAAAGGGAACTCCCTCTTGACAGAAGGGGGTTATTTTTAAAACCTGCTACAAAAGAGGTATTTTTCCTTGGTAAAACTAAGATTACAAAGAACGGGAACCAAAGCAGACCCCCACTACCGAATCGTTGCGGCGGACATTCGGTCCCCAAGAGACGGTAGATTTATTGAAGCCATTGGTCACTTCCACCCGGCATCGACTGCAGTTCAAAAATCCAATTTCAACGAAGAGAAAACTCTTTCTTGGCTAAAAAAAGGTGCACAACCTACCGAAACGGTTCTCGCTTTGTTGAAAAAAGACGGAATCTGGGCAAAACACAAAGGTTAATATGGATTCACTCGTTCGCTACATAGTCACATCCCTCGTGGATCAACCAGACCAAGTGAACGTTACACTTGTTCCTGGCGAAGAAGAAAATATAATAGAGCTTCGCGTAGCTGGTAAAGATTTGGGAAAGGTGATTGGAAAGAACGGAAGGATTGCAAAATCACTTCGCACAGTCCTACAAGCTGCTGGCACCAAACAAGGTAAAAATTACACATTAGAAATTGTCGACTAAATCCAGTTTTGTGAAAGTGGGAGGTTTTGGTACCTCCCATGGAATCAAGGGACTCATTAAGGTATACTCTGACGGAGAAACTTTAGCTTCACTACAGACACCTTTTGAGTGTTTGGTTCAGAAAATTTCCGAGACAAATTCCTACCAAAAAGTCAAAGTCGAATCCTTTAAGCGGAATGGCAATCACTACCTCGCAAAGATAGAAGGCTTTGAAACTCCTGAAGCAGTCATTGCCTTTAGAAACAAATCAATCTATTTGAAAGAAGAGGAACTACCTCCACCAGATGAAGATGAAGTGTATACCAAGGACTTGATTGGTTTACTTGCAATTTCCTATGAATCAAAAGAGAAGATCGGATACAAAATTTCTGATATTTTAGACAACCCTGCCCATCCGATTCTCGTTTTAGAACCTTTGGAAGAAGGTCAACCAAACCTCCTCATTCCCTTTATAAACCAATTTCTAGGGGATTGGGACTTGCAGGCCAAAACTATCGAGATAAAAGACTGGGAGCAGTGGTTTGAAGTTTAATTTCATTACACTATTCCCCGAAAAGATTGAATCCTACTTTGCCTCTGGTATACCTGGAAAGGCAGTCGAACGTTCTTTTTTAGAAGTCAATACCTTGCAACTCCGAGACTTTGCTGGTAACAAACACAACAAAGTAGACGATACCATCTATGGGGGGGGACCAGGGATGTTATTACAGGTTGGTCCCATATACAGGGCTTTAGAATCTCTAGGTGGTGAGAAGGGTTATGTGATCCTCCTAAGTCCCTCAGGGGAGCTCTTCAACCAAACGCTGGCAAAAGAAATCTACGAAAGCCATAAGACAATCACCTTCATCTCTGGTTATTATGAAGGTGTCGACCACCGTGTCGCAGAGCATTTAATTGACAGGGAAGTGGGCATTGGAAATTATGTAATTTCATCGGGGGATTTGGCCGCTTTGGTCGTTGCCGACTGTTTGTCTCGCCTTGTACCGGGGTTTCTTGGTAAGGAAGAGAGTCTTGCAGAGGAGTCCCACAATGAAATCGAGGAATTAGAATACCCTCAATACACGAAACCCTATGATTTTATGGGTTGGACTGTTCCAGATGTCCTCCTTGGTGGCCATCACGAAGAGATCAGAAAGTGGCGCGAAAAAATGCGTAAGGAAAGAAATCATTCATAGAGGAAACCATGAATCAGATCTTAGAAGCAGCTCTAGCAAAAGAGACAAAAAACGAATTGAATTTTGAAATTGGTGATACGGTTAAGGTTCACTATAAAATTGTTGAATCTGGAAAAGAGCGGGTTCAGGTATACGAGGGCGTTGTAATCTCCATTGCAAATAAATCGCATAGCAAAACGTTTACTGTAAGACGAATTTCTTATGACATCGGTGTTGAGCGAATTTTCCCTCTCCACAGTCCAAAAATAGCAAAGATCGAACTTGTCCGCAAAGGAAGTGTTAGGCGAGCAAAACTCTTCTATTTGCGTGATAAAAAAGGGAAGTCTGGACGTATCAAAGAGAAAAAGGGTGGTCAAGCCATCGTTGCTCAAGATAAAAAACGTCAGGACGAGGCCGCAAAATCAAAGGCAAAAGAAGCAGCGGAAGCAACTCCAGCCTAATTCCCCTTCCCGAACCGCTCACCCGCCCTTTTTTTCCGGAACTTCTGGTTCCCGATCTCACCTGTCTCTCGTTTGATGAGGCAGGACGAGGGGCACTCGCAGGGCCTGTTGCTATTTCCTGTGTCTCTTTTTCTCTCCCCACAATTCAAAAAATCCAAAAGAACGAAATCCTCCTAGGTATCCGAGATTCCAAGATACTTGGCTTAGAAAAGCGGAGGAGCTTACGTGCTGAGATTCTTAAACATGCAGACTATTCGAAAACGGTGTTAGTTAGCCAGAAATTTATAGATACATATAATATCAATCAGGCGATCTTTTATGGAATCAACCGATTGATACCAGAAACCATCACATCCAAACAAAGACAAAAGTTTCTGTTGCTTGTAGATGGAAACTATACGGTAAAGATAAAGAAAGAAATTTTAGGAATCCAGTCCATACCCAAAGGCGACGACCTCATACCGAGTATTTCTGCAGCCTCGATTCTTGCGAAAACTACCAGAGATGAGTTTATGGAACGGATGGATCACAAATTTCCTGTCTATGGTTTTGCCACACATAAGGGTTACGGAACGGAAATGCATAGAAATGCCTTAGAAAAACATGGACTTTCTTCCGTCCATAGGTTGAGTTTTTGTGGGTTTCTCCGACAGAATGAGGGTGGGCCCCACCTTTTTTCTTGAACCTTTCCGAGTTTGGATTCCCAACGTCTCTTCCAAAGAAAACCGAGACAAGTTTCCACGACTGCCACCCAAGTTTGGTTCTAGCTTAGGTAATTCGCCTAACAAAGATATCAAAATCCAAAACAAAGAGTTCATTCCACCACTCGGGAATCAAAAATTCGGACCTTTAAGATTTCAAGACAAAACTGATTTACCTCATTCTGACTCCCTGAACTCCCATTCGATTCAAAAATGGCTGAACCAAACGGAGGAAAAATCGACTGGTGCAAATAGGAACCTATGGGACTATCTCTTTCCTGGGATTGTTTATCCAAGAGAATCCGCCTTCATTCGTAGAGACTCGCGCCGAGCCTCTTTCCTTGGCCTCCACAACAACAAAGGCCAAGTCTTCTTTAGTTTTCTCTATTCCTCCATGGACCTAGGAGAGATGGGATTTCTTTTTCAAGCAGATCCAAAAGGTGAAGAGAGCATGGAAATCATTGGTTTTTTTGGTAATGAATCGAGTCAGGAAAAATTCATTCAAGATTGGCAAAATACCCCTAAGGATTTTCTCGCCAAACTACAAACAAAAGTTTTTACCGAAGATCCACCAAACGGAAATTACCGATGAAAAAAAAAGCAATAGCTCTAGCCTATGATTTCCAGAAACAAAAGGCACCGGCAGTAATTGCCAGGGGTGAAGGGCGGTTTGCCTTGGAAATTTGTAGAATTGCAAAGGAAGAGGGAATTCTAATCCATGAAGATCCACTTTTACACAAATCATTGGAGCACCTAAAGGATGGTCAGGAAATCCCTAGGGAATTATACGAGGCAGTAGCCATCGTCTTTCGAATCTTAGTTTCTGCACCGCAAAAGAAAAACAATTGAAGTTTCTGCAGATTTGTGTAGCATATACGTAGCTATGCGAAAAATTTCAGTCCGTGATTTAGAACCGGGAACTAAGTTCACCCGTTCGGTTTATTTGGATAAAGACACTGTATTTGTCGGTTCGGACCAACCAATCACCCAACAAGACTTGGATCGACTCAATCAGTTTGGCATCAGTTTTGTCTTAACTGATGGGGAAAAAATTACCCTTGCAGAATCAGAAAAAATGTCGGGTGCCAATGGATTGGGTCATTTTGATACCAACCTTCCTTTCTACCAGGATGACGAAAACTCCACACGTTTTAAATACATTCTTGAAAAGGCAAACTCAAGCAAAGTAGAATTCAACGCAGTTTTTAAAGACTGTTTTGAGTTGGTGCAAAAAACCTATAAGTCTGCATCAGAGGGTCGTTATACGGAGATCCGTGAATTCCGAGAAATCGCTGAGAGAATTGCAGACCACACAAAATCAAATAATCAGTTACCTATTTTACTCCTCTCTCATTCTCATTCCGGTTACTACTTGTATTCACATATCTGTTATGCGACGTTTTTTTCTGTTATGATTGGAAACTTCCTTGAGTTTTCAAGGCCTAAGTTAATAGATTTGGCACTTGCTTCTCTTTTTGCTGATATTGGAATGGTAACAGTTCCGGAAGAAGTTTCTGAAAAACGAGGACCACTTACTGAACTCGATCTAAAAACCATCAAACGTCATCCTGTCACAGGTTACCAGATTCTCACCCAAAGACTCAAGTTGAAGAACTCGCTTGCCATAGTCTCCCTCCAACACCATGAAGCTTTGGACGGTTCTGGGTATCCGCAACGCATCATGGCAAACCAAATTGAAGAATTGACCAAGGTTTTTATGATTGGGGACCAGTTTGCGGCTATGATCCACCCAAGGCCCTATAGGCAATCCATAGTTCCATACGAAGCAATGAAGATCATGATCTCAGAAAACGTAAATCGCTTTGATTTGAAAATGGTTCGTTTATTTTTAAACAAACTTTCAATGTTCCCCGTTGGGTCAGGCGTTGTTTTATCGGATGAGAGAATGGGGCTTGTAATAGAAGCAAATCGGGATAAGCCACTAAGGCCTGTTGTGCGAGTTACAAAAGATGGCGATGGAAGAAGGCTAAAACATTTAGAGTTTGTGGACCTTATGAAGGATCTCAACCTATACATCCAAAAGGCAATCCCATTTTCTCAAATCTACTAAGACGGTGAGCCCTAATTTTAAAACAAAACGGGGAAGGCTTGGAGAAGTTATTGCCCTTCGAGAACTCCAAGATTTGGGACATATTATTCTGTTTACAAATTATCGCAATAGATTTGCTGAAATAGACATCATCAGCTTTTTTGATGGTGGTTTGCATTTTTTTGAAGTGAAAACCTGGTCAGAGCAAGACTCCTACCACCCATTCTTCTCACTTAATGAGACAAAACAACGGAAAATGCGGAAATCTTATTTATATTTAACACAAATGATCCCTGCCTTCTCTCACCTAACAGTGAGTTTTGATTTGATTCATATCACAGAAAAAACGGAAGTTATCTTTTATTACTCACTCTTCTAAAATACTTCATCAAGGGATTTTTAATCCCTTCCGATGGTTTCAGTATCCCTTAGGGAAACGCTCTCAAGGACGAGAGTTTGATTGTTACAAGGAAGTAACCCAGATGAGAAATTTCAGTGTATTAGGAAATTTGGCGGAATCAGATGAATTTGGTCCCGATCCAGTTCTACTTAGAAAAAGAGGAATGGCTAATTCCATTCAGAAGAAATTCCAAAACTATAAAAAGAAAATCGATGATCCAGCTTATATGGATTATGCGATAAACAAAATAGCTATGGAAATTTCTCATTTCATTTCCAAATAATTAGCCTAGACTATAGATCCATTCATAGCCGGAAATGTATCTACTGGCCTCCTCAAGATGTACTTCCTTCACTTGAGGGGAAAGGTCAAAATCAGCAATCGTCCGAGAAAGATCTCTCCATTGTTTCTGTTTTCTAAAGCTAAATTTAGAAGGCATGGTGGACCTAGAAATATTCTGAGTCAAACTTTCTTTTCCTTGTATAATTTCAGAATAGAGGCGATCCTCACGAAATTGCATAGCTTTTATAATTTTTTTTCGGATAAGTGATTCGTCTATTTCCACGCAACGTGCGTCGCCACTTGAAAACAAAGTAGAAAAAATACAAATCCGATCCAGAAAAGCTCCACTGATCTTTTGCAAATACATTCGGATTTTGTGGAGGGAGCAGTGGCATTGGGATTCACTTGCATAGTTGCCACAACGACAAGGATTTGCAGCCATCATAAGGGTAAAGTTGGCCGGGACCCTGAATTTATCTTTCCATCTAACAACCTCTAAGTGACCTTCCTCCATTGGTTCTCGTAAGGATTCCAAAATTCTTTCTTTGAATTCCAATGCCTCATCCAGAAATAAGATACCTCCATGGGCAAAACTGATTTCACCTTTTTGGAAATTAGAGCCACCTCCGAGGAGCCCAACTTCTGATGCAGAATGATGCGGTGATCGGAAAGGTCTTTGAACGACAGATGTTTCAAAATTAGGTGAAAAAACTGAGTAGGACTCTTTTTCCGTTTTGGAGAGAGGAGGTAGAAGAGGTCTTAAGATTTGGTGGAGGAAGGTTTTCCCTGAGCCAGGGCTTCCCATGACAAAGGAATGGTGTTTTCCTAAAAAAGAGTATATGAGTCCTTGGAAAACATATGTTTGCTCTTTTGTCATAAGAATTCTTTGGAATTGCTGGTTTGACTCTAAAGAATCCTCGTTGCTAGTTGTGATGGTTACTGGCTTTATCTCGGTCTCCAAATCCTGGAGTGAGGAAACAAAGTAATAGTCTCCCTCGGGTAGATTTTTTTCCCTCAATTCCAAAGGAAGAACGAAAGTAGATCTTCCTTGTCTTTGTTTCAACCATACCAAAGGCAGGAGCTCGCTTCCTCCAATCGCTTGTCCATTCAAACCCAAATTTCCAAGGAACAGAGCATCTTCAGGCAAACAAATTCTGGAAATCTGAGACGTTGCTCTTAGAAGCGCGTAGGCGATGGCCAAGTCTAAATACACCGTCTTTTTAAGAATATGCGTTGGTCTGAGGTTCACAACGACGGTTTGCATGGGAAAGTAAAATCCAGAAGCTTCCAGTGCGAGGCGGATTCGGTCTCGAGATTCCTTGGTTGTTGTGGGAGCAAGACCTAAGATTTGGAAGAGGGGAAGGCCGGGTCGGATTGCGACTTCAACTTCAATATCTTTGGTTCCATCCCATTCATAAAGTAGACTTCTGACGTTTGCTAATTTTGGAAACATAACGCAAGATGTCTAAAAAATCAGCTTCGGTCCCCAAAAAATAAAAAAAGCTTTCCAAGTTTAAGGCATTATGGTCATTTTTCCAGAGAGTTTATTTTGAATTGTAGTTTCTATCGTTTCATTGGCTTCGGTGTGCTCCTGATCTTTTTTTCTTGTTCCAAAAGACTTATTGGGAAAGATCAAGTGAGAGAAATCAATGATAGCTTCGATTCTAAGACGTATGCTCTAAAAGAGGACTTGCGACTTTCACCAGAAGAAGTTTGGAAAAAGGGTACCTTGGTAAAGATTTATATAGAATCTACGCCATCCCTTATTAAACTTAAATTTTACCCTGCTACGGAAACGCGGGAGGGTTCGGTGGGACGACTTGCTGCCTATATGATCAATAATGATATAGAAAGTGGGAAGTTCGACGCAAGAGATGTAGAAGAATGGGTTGCTACAAAATTCCTGCTCACAGTACCCAAAAATAAAAAAACAAAATAGATTGCAACCCATGCCTTTATCTTCTAAATCCAAACAAATACCTTTTACACTCTCTCATTTAAGAAAGTTGAGCCTATTACCCGATAGTATTAATATGAAGGGTAAATTGATCTGTGCAATTCTTATTGGGTTTTTGACAACAAACTCTTCCGAAGCCAATCCCTTCTTAAAACTCCAAGAAGAGCTTAAAGAGAAATACCCAAGTTCTGATCCGAGCCTATTTCGACTTTTTCCATCCGAAGAAAGCCAAGTTTCAAAACTTTTTGAAAGTGGCAAAGTAACATCGAATGACGAGGATTCGGAGGAAGTTGCCTCCCTTGATCTTCCTAAATATATCAATATATCGCCTGTTGTAAGTAATACGGTCATTCATGAGTCCGGTATTGTAATTAAAAAATATACAGTTCAAAAAAAAGATACTTTGTTAAAGATTGCGCGATCCTTTTCGATCGATCTACCCAAACTTAAAAAACATAATTCTCTAACGTCGGATGCCCTTAAAATCGGGCAAATTCTGGAAATACCCGTTCAGGTAAAAAACGCATCTTCCTCTAGAGTTATCTTAAAAAAAATTTTCATCAATCCAGTTCCACAAAGCCGTGTCACATCCAGATTTGGTCGACGCGTAGATCCGTTTAACAAGTACAATCGAGTCTACCATTCAGGTCTTGATTTAGCTGCAAAAGTTGGTACACCAATCCTTTCGGCCTCCGATGGAGAAGTTGTATTTACAGGGCGCAATGGTGGTTACGGAAACTCAGTGACGATTCAACATAAAAATGGGTATAAAACAGTCTATGCGCATTGTGCCCAAATTCTTGTGGAAGTTGGTGAGACAGTTAAGATGGGAAGGGTGATTGCACTTGTGGGACGTACGGGAACAGCCACTGGTGCTCATCTACATTTTGAGGTATTTCGAAATGGTAAAATCATGAATCCTGAAGTAGCTCTTGGAATCACAGAAAAGTATGTTACAAAACTATCGAAAACAGAAGTAGCAGGAATGTAATCGGGAGCGGCCCGGCAAATGAATTTACTTCTACAGCGACTCCAATCGAGCCAATTTTTATCGCTAATTCCCGCTGTACTCATCTTCACGTTTTCCCTTGCTTACTTATTTAAACTTATCCTTCTTTTGATTTTTTCTACAGAGTCAGGTATGACAATTGCGAGCAATACCAAACCAAAGGTGGCTAGACAGGAAGTCATTTTAGGAATCTCCACTTATGAAGACATAGTTACTGGGAATCTTATCAGAGGGCAGGTTTATGATCCGAATGATGCCACCAAACGTGGCGCAGACGGTCAAATCTTGGATCCGGAACTGGGTCAAGACAATGGAGACGATGATCAAATGTTTGTAACGGGGACTCTGTCTGGTCATTGGTCTTTCGCAAGAGTTACTATTCGAGAAAAAGCAAATAACGATTCTGAAGAATTTTCCATTGGGGAGATGGTAGGTGGATATAAAGTGCAGGCAATCGAGCAGCATTTTGTGGTTCTAAAAAAAGGAGGACTCAGCTTAAAAGTCAATATCGGCGAAACTCCTGCCCAAGCGAAAGAGAGACTCCGCCCGAAAGATGGATCGCAGGTAAGTCCCATTGGTCCATCAAGCCAAACCGTTCAGAAAGTGCTGTCCAGAGAGGATGTGAATCGAAAACTGAAAGATCCCAACACCATCTATAAAAATGCTCGATTTGGGCCTCATCTTGTGGATGGAAAGATCGAAGGCTACAAGGTCTACCAGGTGGGAAAAGACCATGTTTTTTATGCGTTGGGTGCCAGATCTGGAGATATCGTGAAACGTGTAAATGGGATGCCGCTAAACGAAACGGAGAAAATGTTGGAAATTTGGGGATCTATCAAACAAGCACCAAAAATAACGGTGGATTTAGAACGACAAGGCAAAATCATCACCTATGAGTTCATCATTCGGAATTAAAATGAGAAAATTAGCACGAAGCCTCCTATTATTTGCCATTTTTTATTCGATCGTCACACCAAGTTTTTCTCAAGATAAATCCAAAGTAAAAACGAAGTCCATGGTTAGTCCTGAACCAGCTAGTTTTACAGCAGATTGGCGTGATACGGAGCTCAAAGACTTTCTTATGGGAATGAGTGCAATCGTAAAGAGAAATATCCTTATTGATGATGCTGTTAAAGGAAAGAAAGTAACTATAATCTCTCAGAAAAAAATCAGAGTCGAAGATGCATTTGGCTTTATGAAATCAGTTCTCGAGACCCAAGGTTTTGGCCTCATCGAAGAAAATAACCTAATTAAGGTGGTTAAAATTAAAGATGCGCTCGCTAAATCGCAAATAGTTCGCATCGGTAAGGATCCAGTTCCCGATCCAGAGGTTTCGTTAAATAAGACAATTACACAGATTGTTCCTTTAGAATACTCCAACGCTCAGGAATTGGAGCCTATTCTGAAGCGAGTAACTTCAGCTGATACAGACATTATCATTCCAAAAAATCAGAATACTCTCATTTTTTCAGGTTCCACAGCTGATATAAACAAACTTCTCAAACTTGTTGAGAATTTAGATGTTCGAGCTGACGGTCCAGGTTCAATTAGTTCCGCAGGCGATATACATATTTATACTTTAGAATACAATGAAGCAGAAAAGTTGGCAGCGATTTTAGTAAAGTTGGATATGCCTGATTTGCCAGTAGCACCTGCACAGAATGGAACTCCACAGGAAGGTGTAGAAATCAAACAGGCTCCCCCTGTCAGCCAACCAAAAATTCCTGGCAAACAAGACAAGATTAAAGCCGTAGCCCACAAAGAATCCAATTCTCTTATTGTCACTGCAACTCCTTCGGAATGGGAAGAGATTAAAAAAATTATAAAGATTTTAGATACGCCAAGAAAGCAGGTTTTATTAGAAGTATTGATAGTTGAGCTCACATCCACTGATCTAAACGATTTCGGTATTGATTGGCGCTATCAGGAACTTGCGTATGGACAATTTAACACAGGTCTTGCGGCACAAGGTGGGGTCATTGACAAGAATGGAAGACCTACCAACGTAAATACACTGTCTGGTTTTTCACTAGGATTTATCCGTCGGGGGGGACAACAGATTATTGGTATCCTCAATGCAAACTCCACAAACGAAAACTTTAATGTTTTATCCGCACCCCAAATTCTGACTCTCGACAACCAAGAGGCCGAGATCAACGTAGGTCAGGATGTCCCTGTGCGAACCCAGAACCGGAATGCAGGACTTGGTGGGGACAACGCAGTAACGGTTGCTAACTTTGAATACAGACCTACAGGTATCAAACTTAAATTTACACCTCACATAAATAAAAACAACCGAATCACATTGGATCTCTACCAAGAGATTAAAAACGTCGCAGGAATTTCTTCTGAGGCTACTGGTGGAAACCCAACCTTCAACAAACGAGATATCAAAACCACAATTGTTGTAGATAATATCCAAACAATCGTGATTGGTGGGTTGTTATCGAATGACAAACAAAAGAAAGTCCAGAAGATCCCCATTTTGGGAGAAATTCCACTTCTTGGAACATTGTTCCGCAGGACAACGAACCAAAACAGAAAAACCAATCTAATGGTATTTTTAACACCGCATATCTTAGATGATCGTGAAAAGTCAGATAAAATGACCATCCAAAAGAAAAATGAACAGGAAAGGATGGTTGACGAAAGAGAAAAGAAACTTCGATGAGAAAGAGTTTAGGCCAAGTCCTTTTAGAAGATGGAATCCTCACTGCCAAAGATTTGGAGGATCTTTCCAAACAACAGGAAAAATCTAATCTTCCTTTAACTCATATTATACAAAAGAAGGGACTTGCCTCTGAGATAGATATCCTAAAGGCTCTTTCCAAACTCCATAGATTTGATTTTTACGAAAAACTGGAATTTGTTCCGAACGAACAGGTATTTGATAAAGTTCCATTAAAGCTCATACAGAGGTCAAAAATTGTACCTTTTTCTGTAATAGGGAAAAAGGTATTTGTTGCCACTTCAGATCCTACCGACTTACATCCTATGGATGATATTCGGTCCTTTCTCAAAGGATACGAGATCCAATTTGTTTTAGCTCCGGAAAACGAAATCATGCGAATTGTGCATTCGCAGTTCGATAAGACTACAGCCGAAGCCAAAGAGATGATGGATGAGATGGATGGTTCCTTTGGGGAACTCTCGGATGCATTTGAATCAGATGCTCTTGATCTCTCCAACGAAGCACCAATCATTAAGATGGTGAATGTCATTCTTTCTCAAGCCGTTTCCGAAAGGGCTTCCGATATCCATATCGAACCTTTTGAAAAATCTGTCGTGGTTCGTTACAGAGTGGATGGTGTTTTGCAGAAAGTTCTTTCACCACCTAAGTCATTTTTGGCGGGAATTTCTACTCGTATCAAAATCATGTCCAATCTCAATATTGCTGAGAATCGGCTTCCTCAAGATGGTAGAATTAAACTTCGGTTAGCTGGCAAAGATGTAGATGTTCGAGTATCTATCATACCCTGTCAATTCGGAGAACGGATTGTAATGCGACTTTTGAACAAAACAGATCAAAAGTATTCCATAAATACGATGGGATTTACTCCAACTATTTTAAACAATTTCAAGGAACTCATCTACAAACCATATGGTATTATCCTTGTAACAGGTCCAACTGGATCTGGTAAATCGACCACACTCTATTCTGCACTTTCGGAAATCAATACCGAAGAAAGAAATATCATCACATGCGAAGATCCTGTGGAATACCAAATGGATGGAATTTCCCAAATGCAGATGAGTGAAAAGATTGGACTTACATTTGCGGCAGGACTAAGATCGATTCTTCGACAGGACCCAGATGTTGTGATGGTGGGGGAAATCCGCGATGAAGAGACAGCAAGAATAGCGATCCAAGCTTCACTCACAGGTCACTTGGTTTTTTCAACTCTTCACACGAATGATTCTTCGTCGGCAGTCACAAGGTTAGTGGATATGGGGATTGAGCCATACTTAATCACCTCATCGGTTCTTGGATTTATGGCTCAGCGTCTAGTGCGTGTTATCTGTAAAGATTGCAAAACATCTTACAAACCTACGGACAAAGATCTGGCAGGTCTTGGAATCCAGAGAAAGGAATTGAAAAATGGTGTCTTATACCGAGGTAAGGGATGTTCCTCTTGTTTGAATTCTGGATACAAAGGTAGAACCGGTCTCTACGAACTGCTTGTTATGAATGATGAGATCAAGAGGGCTGTTTTGCAAGGGGCAGATGCCAACCGAATCAAGGAAATTGCTCTGAAAAATGGACTTTCGACTTTACAGGATTATGGTAAGATAAAAGTCATTGAAGGTGTGACTACACCAGAAGAAGTTCTTCGGGTCTCCTAATGCCACTTTATACCTACGTCGCATTCAATAAAAAAGGCAAAGAAGAAAAGAATATCATTGATGCTCCTAGCCTTCAAGCGGCACGGAACAAACTAAAAGCAAAGGGTTTGTACGTTCGTTCCATAACAGAAGACCGCGAAAAGGAAGAAAGGGAACTCTTCCCTTTTCTATCCAAACTCATGTATCGTATTCCTAGGAAGGAAGTTGGTTTATTTTCCAAACAATTAGGAACACTCCTCGGAGCGGGAATCCCGCTAGATAAATGTCTGTTATCAATTATTGACCAAGTTGAAAATATTTATCTGAAAAAAGTAATGATTGAGATGAGAGCGGATATTACGGAAGGTATGTCACTTTCCGAATCTATGAAAAAACACCCAACGGTATTTCCTGACCAATATC
The DNA here is from genome assembly GCA_027533185.1 of Leptospira sp. Lineage (GTDB taxonomy): Bacteria > Spirochaetota > Leptospiria > Leptospirales > Leptospiraceae > Leptospira_A. Next base: position 78,113 of record JAPZTS010000011.1, read on the forward strand.
CAAGTTTGATTGCAGTTGGTGAATCAACGGGGAATTATGAAGACACCTTGCATAGATTAGCTGAATTAGAAGAAAAATCTTCCGAACTTAAAAACAAAGTACAAGTTGCCATGATTTATCCCATGATTATGGGACTACTTTCTTTAGGTGTTTCGATCTTTTTACTTGTTGTAGTTATTCCCCAAATAGAACAGTTGTTTGCTTCCTTTGATGCAAAATTACCTTTACTGACACGTGGTGTGATCTTTCTCTCCTATATTCTAACGAACTATTGGCTCTTTATTTTGGCAGCGATTGGACTTGCATTCTTAGGTTTTGCAAAATGGAAGAGTTCCCAGGAAGGCAAAAAAGTCTGGGATAAATTTTTACTCCGAGTTCCTGTGGTCGGTGGTGTTCTTCGAAAAATCCTTGTCTCGAACTTTGCAAGAAACCTTGCCATCCTGCTCCTGAACCGAGTTCCTTTAATCACCTCCTTAAATATTGTCTCCGACGTGGTTGGCCACACAGTCTTTCGAGAAGAAATTGGACAAGCAGTGATCAAGATCAAGGAGGGGGGGAAACTTTCCGACTCCCTTCAGGGATCCCAAATTCTACCGCAAATGGTGCTTGGGATGCTCAGTGCGGGAGAGGCATCCGACAAAGTGCCAGAAATGATGAATAAACTTTCAGAAATCTACGAATCTGAGGTCGATACCTCAATAAAATCTTTGACCCAAGCACTAGAACCTATGATGATTATAGTAATGGGTGGGATAATTTTTACCATTATGGCGGCTATTATGACTCCAATGTACAAATTGACGCAAGAAATTCAGGGGATGTAAAAAATGAAATTGAGTGGGAACCAAAAAAAGTTGCGCGAGGGATTGACCTTGATTGAGATCACAGTTGTGATGTTGATCCTGGGATCTCTCATGGCCATTCTTTATTCCAGTATTGGAAATCGTGGAGAAGGTGAAAAAAAATTAAAGCTTAAAAACGATAGTGCTGTGCTACGAACTGCTTTGGAACGATACCAAGAAGTCTATGATAAGTATCCTTCTGAAGAACAGGGTCTCCAGGCTTTGATTGAAAAACCAGATGATGATAAAATCGGTGACGACTATGAACCGATCATCCGGGAAAAGGCGGTTTTAAAGGATCCATGGAAAACAAATTATGTTTTAAAATTTGAAGGAGCAGTTCCACAGGTAATCACTCTCGGTGCTGACAAAAAAGAAGGTGGAGAAGGAAAAGATAAAGACTTCAATATCCTTTCACCAGATGACTATCCCGCCGCTTTCCGATAGACAAAAAGGTCGACTAACTTACCTTAAATTACGGCGCGGTCTCACTTTGATTGAGATCGCTGTCGTGATTTCTATATTAGGTCTTCTGATGGTAATCGTGGGAGGAACTCTTCGAAACCTCATTATTCCATCAACAGAAGATATCGCAGTTAAGTTACAAGAATCCTTTAAATTTGCTTATAACAAAAGTCAACTGACAAATCAGTCTGTTGTTTTTCGTTATAATTTTCAAAAAGCAGAGTATCAATTTTTTCTTCTAAAACGAGAAGAAGGTGGAATCGAAGAAGAGCCAATTCTAAAAAAATCAACTCTACCGTTTTATTCTAAAATTACAAAGGCTAGAGATCTTGCGGGAAAACCAATTTCAGAAGGAGAACTTAAGATTACGTTTACTCCCCAAGGTTCTACGACGGATCTATTTCTTTATATAGGGTCCGATTCGGAAGTAAAACGAACCATTCAAATCTATAGATATGGTGGTCGAATTAAGATCCATAAGACTGATTATTTTCCCGATCCCGAAATTGATAGACCCATAAAAGTTTCGTATGGCCTGGATGATAGGGACGAACAGGTTGGCCCAAGTGCAAAGAACAACCGTTAGATCCGCATTTACTCTGTTTGAAGTAACCATTGCGATGGCCATGGCAGCATCTGTTATGACGATGACATATTCCTTGATTGCCGATGGAATTAGTTACCAAAAAAGAGCCGTTTTACTTTCTAACGCAGTGCACCTTGCAAAAATCAAAATGGCTCAGGTAGACTCGTCCACTGCAATGCAAACCGATACTACGAAAGGATCGATTGATGCATTCCCGGGATATACGTTTGAGACCGAAATTAAAGAAGAAGAGAAAGACCTTCTGAAATTGGCCTCGGGAAAGGATGCCGAATTGCTTAAGAGCAAAGCTCCGAAAGATATGTTAGGTGATAAGGACGTGGGCTTAAGCAACCTCATGAAAAATCGTGGCCAAAAAAAGAGCTTTGAAACGGGAGGACTTTTAAAAGTTTTCCATGTAAAGGTCAGTATATTTTATATGGATGGAAATAAAAAAGAGAAGTATGTAGTCGAAACCTTTCGGAGTACTAAGTATTGAAATCTTTGCCGAAACAAAGTCAGGGATTTACTTTAGTTGAGATTTCTATTGTAGTAATGATCCTTGCTGTTCTATTTACTGGTCTATTTTCTGTATTTTATACGGCGAATAAGATCGCGAGGAAAGGCTCTAATAAAAAAGGAGCCAACAGAAAGGATATTTTGTACGCAATGGAAAATATTCGCACGACACTAACTCGAGCTTACTTTATCGATAACCAAAGGCGAGTTTTATTTGTCGGAAAGCAAGAAGGTGCTCCGGGGACAAGAAATGATCGAATCGTATTTGCCACTGCCAATCCAAATGCGGAAGACGAAGGTCAGTCGAGTATCAGAGAGGTTTCTTTTTATTTAAAACCAATGCCCGATTCGAAAATGGAAGGTATGCATTATTTGATACGGCGGGAAGATGAAATGATAGATAACTTCCCCACACAAGGGGGCGTAGAACATATACTAATCGAAAATGTAAAAAGTTTTCAGCTAAAGTATTCCGAGCGGGGCGACAAGTGGGTCGATGACTGGAATTCACGAAATACCAAAAAAATTCCCCGCCTCATTCGATTCGAAATCATATCACTAGTAGGGAGTTCGTTTGTTAAATATGAATCATTGGCACACCCTGGTATCCTTTTTAAATAAGAAATCCAGAGAGGGTTTTATGGTATATTTGCTTGTGATGGCAATCGGGACCGCCTCTCTATTTACGGCATCTAAGTTTTTTGAAGATGCTGCTACTGAATATCAGGTTGCAAAATCCCAAGCAGATGGATTCCGCGCACATATGTTAGCAAAAGCTGGATTTATGGGAGCGGTAGGGGCTCTAAAAAAAATTCCAGAAGAAGTACTATACCAATCAGGACTTGCTCTTGATCCACCACCGATCCCGCTCGGGGGAGGTGTGATTTACTACACAATGAGTCCCGAAGATGGAAAGATCAATGTAAATAGCCTTGTCAAAATCTATGACGACCAACCCAACCAAAGGATGATCGAGATGATGACCCGCCTTTTTTACCAAATGGGTCTCAAACGTGAGATGATTTTTCCTTTGATTGACTGGATCGACGAAAACCACCAAGAAACGGGGGGAGGTGCTGAGCAGTACTTTTATGGAAGGCTAAATCCCCCAAGAAAGATCAAAAACGCCCCCTTTTATTCCCTTTCAGAAATCCTAGGAGTAAAGGGATTTGATCGAGCCAATGTCTATGAAAGTTTAAAACCGGCCGATTTTGACAAAAATAATTCGAAAGATTTTATGACCGAGGAGGAAAGGGCAATGCGTTCGGACAAAGACTGGGTACTTTCGAATAATATCACAGCCTATCTACCCGCTGGGGACTCCTATGACGATCGAATTAATATCAATACAGCACCGTATTTTGTTCTTTTGTCCCTTTCCGACTTTATGACCAAACAAGCAGCTATGAAAATTTTGAAACTCAAGTTGCAGAAAGGAGGCTATATTAAAGAATTGAAAGATCTAGAGACGGAGCCAGAATTTCAAGTGAAAACAACTGGCGATTTGACCCTCTACAAAGAGCTCGCTGGAGAGGGAACCGAAGTATCCGGCGGTAGGATCAAAACGAAAGGGGAAGTATACAAAATCTCGGGTGTGGGAATCATTAAAGACAAGGTCGTTCGAAAAGTAACTGGGATCTATGATCTTACCAACAACCAAATGTTATATTATACTGAAGATTAATTTATGTTTTCATTTGATCAATACTTGGCCATCGATTATGGCTCTACTGAGTTAAAGGGAGTTCTTTTTAAAAAAGTTCTGGGAAAGGTTGTAATTTTAAGAACGGAGAGTCTCCCAGTAGTTGAGCTTGATGAAACTGAAGGCGATCCATTCGAATACAATATCATTAGATTCATTCAATCCTTCTTTCCTGAGGAAGGTAGATTTTTAATCAATTTAGGAATTCACAATCTCTTTGTTCGAGATTTAACTGTGCCTTTGGTCTCAGAAAAAGCAATCCAAGAGGTTCTACCTTTTGAAGTTGAGAATTTAGTCCCTTACCCAATGGAGGAGTTGGAAGTCATTGGTAAGACTTGGCGTGTCGGCAAAGAGAATTCCGAAGTCATTTGTTTTAATGTCCACCATTCCGAATTACTTCGTGCACTCAAACCGTTTGCCAAGGGTGATTTGCACCTATCCTGTTTATCGCTTGATTCCTTTGTTCTATCTACTTTGATTACTAAAAATTATCCGACTCTTATCTCGGAGGAAAATATCCTTCAAATCGATATGGGAGGAAAGTATACAATATTGAATGTACTCTTTCAAGGGAAACTCAGACATACAAGACAGATCTATACGGGTGGAGAAGAAATCACCGCCGAACTAGTAAATATTCTAAAAATTGAGGCAGAGAAGGCGAGAGAGCTTAAGGAGTTTTTTCCATTTGGCATTCTTACGGATACGATAGAAAAAAATGCTGAGATGGAGTTTTTACAAAAATCTGGGATTACATTGATCCAATGGAAAGGAATCAAAAAGTTTATTTTCCAAAAAATCGATTCCCTGTTACACGAGATAGATAATAGTATTTTTTCTCTGCCCGAGAAGGAAAGACCTGGTTTGATATTGCTTTCTGGTGGAGGGAGCCTCTTTCCAGGACTTTTGCCACTTTTTGAAGAGAAATTGGGAATCAAAACAAGTCGCTATGAGTTTCTAGGTATTGATGACCCCCGTTTCGTAACTGCAATTGCCACAGGAGTTCACTACGAATCGCGAAACCAAGTAAATTTCTTAACATCGAATTTTTCCAAACGAATCTCTACGAATCGGTTTAGGCTAACTGCTTACAAACCCCATATCATATTAGTATCCATCTCATTAGTTTTACTTCTTGTTGTGTTTTTTATTGGGATTGTTCTCGACAAACGTAAGATCGCTGCAAACAAAAAAGTCTTGGTTGAGAAATTCAAACAAGGGATTGGTGGTGAAGTAGCAGAGGATGACGACGTTTTAAGAATTGCTTCAGATAAACTGAAAGCCGAGAAGAAAAAAACAGAAATTTATCGTCTGTTTCTTTCACAAGAAAGTATACTCGACTTACTTCACGAAGCTACGGACCAATTCCCAAGTTCTGATGTACAGCCATTTGTATTGGATCAGTTCAATTATGAAGATAACGAAATCCAGATATTTGGCCGAGTGAACGAATTTGGTGAAATAGGGGTTATACAAGCCGCTCTCGAAAAATCGGAAAAATTTACAAATATACAGGTGCAAAACAAACGATTGATAACCGGTGTAAATAAATTCAAAGTCAGTTTCAAAATCAAGATGGACATTGTAGTTCCAAAGGATGAGTTATAATGTTTGATCGTTTGACCGATAGGGAAAGACTGATGGTTGCGGGTGCCATTCTTCTAGTTTCGTTATTGGGTATTTATACGATACTTACCTTACTCATTGATTTTAGAAATTCACTGACTGAAGAAATTTTTGAAACGAGATCTGAGGCTACTCAATTAGATCGTGTGATTCGGGAATACAACTATCTAAAAAGTCTGCAAACAGGCGGAAGTGAAGAAGATGTGAGTGTGATGTATTCCAAATTGGATCAAATTTTGGTAAGATATAATCTAAAAGAAAAAGTGCAGAACCAAAAAGATTCCAGTACTGTTATTCGAAAGGATTATAATAAAATAACTATTGATGTATCATTTCGTTCTGTCCTTCTTCAAGATATAATTAAGTTGATCTACGACATTGAAAAGAATAAACAAATGCAAGCAAAGGTAGATTTACTAACATTCCGTAAACCATTTGCCGAAAAAGAAGTATATGATGTTACAATTAAAATTTCTTCCTATAGCCGTTTGACAAAGGGTAAATAAAAAAATGGCGAAAGAAACGGATAAAGAAATAGAGGATGAAGTGTTGGAAGACCTTCAAGCGGCTCAGGCTCTTCTTGAAGAGGAAGAGGACTTCGGTGATGAAGATTCGGATGAGGAATCTGGAAAAATCAATCGGCAACAGCTTTTGACTTTAATTGGTATTGCTTTTTTATCGTTTTTCATTTTTACTTTTTTTATTTTTCCATTTAATGAAATCGTTCGTTCACTCCTGATCCGTTCAGGCAAAGAAACAGGTATCATTTTGGATGCAAAAGAGATACACTTTCCGATCTTCGGTAGAAAGTCCTTTGATAGTTTTTTAGTAAGTTTTCCGAATGGATCTAATTTGAAGATGGAAGAGTTGAGTGTTTCTCTTTCCATTCTTGGAGTTCTCCAATCAAAATTGGATGGAGATGCTGAAATCGGTTATTTTAAGTATGAAGGCAATGACTGGACTGTTTCTGTGCAGTCACTTATACTACCTTTTCATATCTCTTCCTTTGATGAAAAAATTACAAAATGGAATGGGGATGGAGAATTGGAAATAGCCGGGGCTAAAATTCTCGAATCTATGGAGATTCCTTTTTTAGGTAGCCTAAAAGGAACAGATATTAAAAAACTCAATCTTAGTTATAAAATTCGAGGAGGGAAGTTGCTCGTTGAAAAACTGAGCATGGATTCCTCCCTCGTAAAACTTACGGGAACTGGAGTAATTCGTCTCTCTGAGACAATTTCACTTTCGCAGTTGGATCTAAAGCTTTGTTTTAATTTGAACGAAAAATTTGCGAATGAGAGGCAAGACATTGCGGGGATGATGGCACTTCTACCGCAAGAAGTAGGAAGAACGTGTGTGCCTCTTCGTGGGACGATTTCGGCACCAAAGGTCGATCTTCCCAATCTCAATCAGTTAGGTGGTGGAGTGCAGGTGGATGAGGGTTCTCCAACTCCAGCGAATCCATGATAGCTTGCATTGTTTCCAGGAGCCATAAAAAAACCTAAGGTAGTTCTTGGAACAAACCTTAGGTTTTAGGTCTTTAGTCTGAAGTCGAGAATTTGATTCCACGACTTTTGGTTTTGTAGATTACTTTCGAAAATTCACTGTCTTAGAAGTCCTCTGTTTAAGAGCATCCTGTTGTAGCACCGCAAGAGATACATTTCAAACAGGCACCATTTCGAACCATTTGAAACGATCCGCATTCTGTGCAGGAATCCCCTGTATAACCCTTAGTTCTTGCTTCAGCAATGATCTTCAGTGTCGCAGCCGCTGCTGCACCAGCGGATCCACCCGCATTGGGTTGGCTACCACCTACAAAAGCGACGGTAGGCTCCGCTTTTTCTTCCAAAATGGATTTCATAGAAAGTGTGGGTATTTTTTCGGCCGGTGCTGATTTGGGAGCACTAGTCTCCGACTTTCCCACAGTATCACCTAAAGTCACGTTAGACTTTCTTCCCACTTCGTCTGTTCTAAGATCTTCTGGATTGACCTGCGCCAAATCGTAACGACCCATATAGGTGATCGCAAGTTCTCTGAAGATATAGTCAATCACGGAAGTAGACATTTTGATATGTGGGTTTCCAGAAACCATACCGTTAGGCTCAAACTTAAAGAATGTGAATGCTTCTACAAATTCTTCCAGTGGAACTCCATGTTGCAATCCGAGTGAGACAGCGATCGCAAATGCGTTCATAAGAGAACGGAATGCCGCACCTTCTTTGTGCATATCAATAAAGATCTCGCCTAACTGGCCATCTTCGTATTCGCCAGTTCGAAGATAGACTTTATGTCCACCAACCATGGCTTTTTGTGTATAACCCGCACGTCTATGTGGGAGTTTTCTACGCTCAGAGATGTATTTGTAGACCAATTTTTCCGCAACTTCTGTAACGGTTTTCGGAGCAACACCTGCATGGATCTCTTCCTCCTCTTCACCAACAGCACTGAGGAGTTGGAAAACAGAATTGAGAGGTTGAGAGAGTTTCGATCCATCACGATACAGAGCATTTGCTTTGATCATAACTTTCCAAGACATTAGGTAGGCATTTTTTACATCATCAATTGTTGCTTCTTCAGGCAGGTTGATTGTTTTTGAAATCGCACCTGAGATAAAGGGTTGAGCTGCTGCCATGATCCGAATATGCGATGTGTATGAAAGGAATCTCTTTCCATACTTTCCACATTTGTTAGCACAATCAAATACAGGTAGATCCTTTTCTTTGATAAACGGCGCGTTTTCGATCGTCATCGTTCCGCAAACATAATCATTCGCTTGTCCAATCTCATCGCCACTAAAGCCAAGGTGTTCTAAGAGATTAAAACTCATGCTATTGTATACGGTTGGATCAATACCCAAAGTTTTTGCAAGGAAATCCTCACCAAGCGTGTATTTGTTGAACGCAAACTGAATATCAAAAACAAAAGGAAGTTGTTTTTCCAATTTTTCTAATACTTCTTCCGTAAAACCCTTTTCTTTGAGTCTGGCTGTGTTGACACCAGGTGCCCCGTTAAAAGTTGCATGTCCTTTGCAGTAGTTTACGATCGCATCAGACTCTGCTTGGCTATAGCCTAGTTTTTTCAATGCAATCGGAACGGATTGGTTGATGATTTTGAAGTATCCACCACCTGCCAATTTTTTGTATTTCACCAGGGCGAAGTCAGGCTCAATTCCCGTAGTATCACAGTCCATGACAAGACCAATCGTTCCTGTCGGAGCAATCACTGTTACTTGTGCATTTCGATAGCCGTACTTCTCACCCAATTCAAGAGCTCTGTCAGAATCCTCTTTCGCAGCTTCCAAAAGATACGAAGGTAAGTAAGATGGATTGATTCCGATCGGAGTAATCGTTAGGCCCTCATATTCTTCCTTTGGAGCATTGTAGGCCGCACGTCTATGGTTGCGGATCACTCGGAGCATATGCTCTTTGTTCTTTTCGTAACCCGCAAAAGGTCCAAGTTCGGATGCCATTTCTGCCGAGGTTGCATACGCTGTCATATGCATAATCGAAGTGATAGCTCCTGTGACAGCCATAGCTTCATTGGAATCATAAGGAATTCCAAGAACCATAAGAAGGGATCCAAGGTTCGCATAACCAAGACCAAGTGTTCTAAATTTGTAAGAAAGTTCCGCAATTTCTTTGGACGGAAATTGTGCCATGAGGACAGAAATTTCTAAAATGATGGTCCAGATTTTATTGAGGTATCTGTAACCCTCGACATCAAAACTACCATCTGCCTTTAAAAACTTTACAAGGTTTGCCGAAGCTAGGTTACACGCCGTATTATCCAAAAACATATACTCAGAACAAGGATTCGATGCATTGATCTCTCCATCTTCTGGGCAAGTATGCCATTCGTTGATTGTGGTGTGGTATTGAGTTCCAGGATCTGCAGAACTCCATGCGGCATTAGAGATCTTTTCCCAAAGGTCTCTTGCACGAAGGGTTTTAGCTGGTTTTGGTGCCCTCTTTTCTAGTTTTGCTTTTTCTTTTTCGGTTCTGTTGAAAAGAGAGAAGGGGAGGTCTTTCTCAACCGCTTCCATAAAATCGTTTGTAATACGAACGGAGTTGTTTGAGTTTTGTCCAGAAACAGTGTTGTAGGCTTCCGATTGCCAATCTGTTGTCAGCTCTTCAAATAAAATGTCTTTATAGCCTTGTTTGGAAAGGTCGATCACACGTTTGATGTAGTTGTCTGCTATAAAAGATTTTCTAGCCTTTTGGATAGCTTTTTTTAGTTCAATGTTGGCTGTTGGGTCGTATGCCTTCTCTTCACCTAATGATGTTTTGGCGTTATTACATGCGGCCATAATTTCATTAAGAAGTTTGTTATTGAGAACAGAACCTGTCACAAGAGACGCAACTTTTTTCTCTTCTTGCACCTTCCAATCGATAAATTCTTCGATATCTGGATGGTCCATATCTAAACAAACCATCTTAGCAGCTCGTCTAGTCGTTCCACCAGATTTGATGGCACCAGCCGCACGGTCTCCAATTTTTAGAAAGGACATTAGCCCTGAGCTTTTTCCACCACCGGAAAGTGACTCATTAGCGGCTCTTAGGTTTGAAAAATTTGTACCAGTTCCAGAACCATATTTGAACAAACGTGCTTCACGGACCCAAAGATCCATGATTCCACCTTCGTTCACAAGGTCATCATCCACAGATTGAATAAAACAAGCATGTGGTTGTGGGTGTTCATAAGAGGAGGAAGATCGAACAAGTTTTCCAGATTTTGGATCTACATAGTAATGCCCTTGTGATTTCCCATCAATTCCATACGCCCAGTGCAAACCTGTGTTGAACCATTGTGGGGAATTCGGTGCCGCCATCTGGCTTGCGAGCATAAAAATGATTTCTTCATAAAATACACGGGCGCTGTCTTCATCACTGAAATACCCATGTTTATATCCCCAATAGGTCCAACACCCAGCCAACCTATGGAACACTTGTTTGGAATCCATCTCCCCAACAAATCGGTCCTCAGGGTTGAGTGCGGAGAGTTTTTCATCGTCTGGAACAGATCGTTGGAGCCATTCAGGGATTCCTTTTTCGTTTACCTTTTTTAGGTATTTGGGGACTCCCTTTCTTCGGAAGTATTTCTGCGCTAAAATGTCCGTGGCAACCTGTGACCAGAAGTCGGGAACTTCGACTCCGTTCGCTTCAAATACGACTGACCCGTCTGTATTCGTGATTCGCGAATCTCTCTTTACCCAATTCAAATTTGGGTATAGATCTTTACTTCCTTTGGTAAAATGCCTCTCAATCTTCATGCAGACCCCATCTACAACAACATTCAATGTTTCTATTTTTGAACTCCCACAGAAGGTGGGAGGATTATGTCACAATGAAGAAATCCGAACCTAGAAACATTCATTTTTTCAGCCCGAATGGATGAAATTTTCTATTTTTTTTCGTCGACGTTTCTGATTACGTCGCATTTTTTTCCTTGACCAGAGAGGTTCTTTTCATAGTGTGGTCGAAGATTCGAGATTCCCCTTTAGCTCAGTCGGTAGAGCAAATGACTGTTAATCATTGGGTCGCTGGTTCGAGCCCAGCAGGGGGAGCGGGATTTACACAGCCATCCTGCTTGGAATCCACCGAGAAGCGCCTATTTCCTCTCTTTTTAGGTAAAAATAACTCTTTTTTCAGTAACATTCTATCCAATGTTGGCAGAGTATCCTTGCTATTCTTTTTCTTTTTAGTCAATTTTTATTGTCCTTCCTCATTTTTTCTACAGGCTCAAACTCCACTCGGGATGGTTATGGACTTCCAAGTTCCCGAGGGAACGGAACAAATTGTTTGGATTCGCGGAAAGTTAGGTGAACCTACAGCAAGTCTGGTTTTTCTCCTTTGGACAGGAGAGGGATGGAAGAAATCGAAGGTAGAGATTCCTGTATGGATCGGTCGAAATGGTCTCATACATCCGGATTTAAAACGGGAAGGGGACGGGCATACACCTGCAGGAGTCTATCCTATCGAACGTATTTTCGGAAAGGGAAAACGATCCCTAAAAACTTTCCCTTACAGAGAAATTAAAAAATCCTACCATTGGACCGACCGAATCGACTCCCTGAATTACAACCAACTGATACTTTATAAAGAAAGAGGTGCAACCTCCCTTTGGAATTCACCTCTTTACGAAATAATGTTGGTTGTAGAATATAACACCAAACCTTCTGTGCCAGGACTTGGTAGCATGATCTTTCTACATGTATGGGAAGAAGCGGCACCCACTTCCGGATGCGTCGGAATGCCAAAAAAAGATTTAGAATCCTTGATATCCGCATTGGATTCTAGAAAAAACCCCCATATCGTGATAGAATTCACGGATGGAATCTAAGATGTTTACAAGTCCTCAATCGGAGGGAGTAGCTTTGGATCTGTATTTTCTTCGGCCATGGAAAAGCTAATCCATTCAGATGGAATTTCCTCTTTATTTTCAATCTCCACTTCAAGTAGCCACTCGCTAGATTCAAAATCTAAGTCGTCTCCTTTTTTCATGAGCGGACGATGTCCCTTTATGATTCCTCGAACAGGAAGCACAAATTTATTTTTGGTATGAATGAGTATTCCTGAAATTCGGTCAGACCAATACTTAATAAATTTTTTATAAGTTTTGAGAAAAACAGACCTGTCGTTCACAAAAATTATATCCATAGGATACGTATCATTTTCGTAATCTAAGACCAAACGGTAGTGAAAGCGATTTGTAATTGAATCCAAAATCTTTTTTGCCATGTATCCAGTATATTCACATCATATTACATGAGTATAACGGCCTAAGAATTTATTTGAAAAATTTCTTATTAAAATTGTAAGGAGATTGTAATAACAAAACTAACAGTATGAATTTACAAACTTTGGCTAACGCTTTTCCTGGCTGAATAGCTATGACGCATTTTGAATCTTACTTTAAATCTTCATACTCGGAAGCACAAGCTGAGTTTCTGGAACGATGTAAAAAATTAAAAGAAAAATTCCCATTTTCAAAAGAATATTCTATCCATTTGGAGGCAATCGATAGAGATATACCTATTTTTGTTTTAAAAAAAACAGAAAAACAATCTACTAAATTAATTCTTGTTAGTTCTGGAGTTCATGGTGTGGAAGGGTATTATGGAAGTGCAATGCAATCTCTCGTCATGGACGAATACCTATCGGGAAAAATTTCAGTCCAATCCGATACTATGTTCATCCACGCAATCAATCCATTTGGTTTTGAAAATGGGAGGCGGGTAAATGAGAATAATATTGATCTAAACCGAAACTTCTTTTTCAAAAGAGAAAAGATCCATAAAAAAGAAAAGAATAAGGGGTACAAGAAATTATCTTCTTTCTTTATGCCAAAGTTTCCTTTTACTTTTTGGGGGATTGAATACTTAATTTTTTCATTACGATTTGGAGGAATCCTCTTTCGTTATGGAGTGAGAAAATTTACAGATGCCCTGGTAAATGGCCAGTTCCAATATAAAAAAGGGATCTATTATGGAGGGAAAAAACCGGAGCCGGTAGTAAAAAAATTAAAAAACTTTTTTTTAACTCATATTGCTGATTATTCCAAAATTATTCTTTTTGATCTGCATACCGGTCATGGGGAAAAAAACAAATTAGTGCTCATCCAAAATTCACTTCCAGGCAGTTTGGAAGATCAAAATATTGCAAGCATTGTATCTGGTCTTCCACTTTTGCGACCCGATTCTAGTACTAGCTTCTATAGAACAGCGGGGGATTTTACTGATTATTTGGAGCGAATCTTTCCGGGCCATAATGGTCTGTTTCCTCTGACAGTCGAAATGGGGACACTTGGGAATTTGGATTTTTGGGGAGCTCTGAGAGGAACCTTTCTTATGATCGCAGAGAATCGAATCTACCATAGAGGGTCTTGGTTTCAAAGTTCCCGAAACAAAGTGAATCAAAAGTTCTTGCAGTATTTTTATCCGAAAGATAGACAATGGATGCGATCTGCATACCTACGTACAAAGGTAACCATAAAGACACTAATCCAAAGGTTTGAAAATCTAAATTAAAATTTCAGATTTGCTTTTTTTTGAGGAATATTCAATGTCCCGAGAATTATCTTTATTCCTAGAGTTAACAACTACTGTTTCGAGTAGATTATTACGTAATGCATTGAGGAACTTCCCATAATGTATATTATGTCTCATAAGAGACCATACCCGTTCATGTGAATTAAAGACTTGTAATCCATAAATTTCCACCGATACAGTTTCACAAACTATATGCCCAAAGAAAAATCTAAAAAAGAAGGAAAGAATTCAGTGGATTGGCAAGGAACTTGGAATACTACTAAAGACCTTGCAAAGAAAACTAAAATTGCGACAGGTTCCATTCTCAACGGTACCATAGGAAACCATTTGGAGAATTGGAAGCTCCCTCTCTCTCGTGAAATGGGTTTTTATCAGGACGGCTCATTTGTGGACATACAGGAATTGGTAGACACAATTTTGAATGGCAAATTTAATAAAAAGCTATGTATTTTAATCCATGGTTTGGTCAGCGATGAAACCATGTGGAAGTTTCCTGATTCATTAGATGACTATGGCAAGCTACTTCAATCGGAATTTGGAATCATTCCAGCTTATGTACGTTACAATAGTGGAAGGCATATCTCGGATAATGGACAGGACTTAAACCTTTTACTCTCTGCTCTACATTCATTATGTGGAAAACAAATCCACGAAATACAACTAATTACCCATTCGATGGGTGGCCTTGTCACCAGGAGTGCTTGTTATTACGGTCAAAAAACGAAATCCAAATGGGTTCGGTCCGTAACGAAGATTGTATTTATCGGATCGCCCCACCATGGCGCTCCTTTAGAAAAGTTTGGAAATTACGTTACATCAATTCTTGGAGCCATTCCAAATCCCTTTACCCACCTAACAAAGAAAGCGATTAATTTGAGAAGTGCAGGAATTAAGGACCTTCGGTACGGGCTACTTGTTGAAGAAGATTGGAAGGATAAAGATCCGGATGCTTTTTCCAATTCTGAAAAAACAATAGTTCCTTTAGTTCCATCTATTCAGTATTATGTGATTACGGGAACTCTCCACCAAAATTCCGGACATTTTTTATCGGAATTTTTTGGAGATGCAATTGTTGGAAAAGGAAGTGCCCTCGGAAAATCGGGAAATTCAAAATATGATTTAAACTTTCCCAAAGAAAATATCGCAGAAATTCCAGGTCTCACCCATATCAAATTGATGCACCATCAGGAAGTTTATTCCCAGATTCGTGTTTGGTTTTCGAAAAAATGAGTTTCTATTTTTTCTAAAACCGATTCTATTTTAATATATCTTATACAGGAGACCTTATGAAAATAGCTTATACATTGGTTCGGATTATATTCGGTGCTTTGTTTATTTTTTCATCAGCTGCATATTTTTTTAACTTGGTTCCTACGCCAGAATTGACAGGATCCATTAAAGCATTTAATGATGGAATGGAGGCCTCTGTCTACCTACTACCTCTCATCAAAGGCACGGAACTCGTCGTGGGCATTTGTTTCCTATCTGGCTTTTTTGTTCCGCTTGCATCAGTAATAATTTCGCCAATTGTTATTAACATATTCTGCGTCCACCTCTTCATTGCACAGGAAGGTCTTCCTGTAGGAATATTTGTGATTGTAGCTAATGCATTTATCGCCTACGTAAATAGAGAGGTTTATCGGCCTTTGTTAATACCCAAAAATTAATCTTTGTTCCTTTATCATGCCTTGAATCTTAATGAGATCTTTTTCTAAATACTCTGGATATCTCTGAGTGTATAGTCCTTATCCTTCTAACCCTGTGTTCTTTCGTTTTGATTGAACCTTCGCGGAAAAAAGTTTTTTCATCTCAAATAGGCAAAATAGGTAAAATGAGATTGATATGCAGATGATAAGTTGTTTTCCAGTCAGAGGCTGGACCTTCAGTACTTTTTGCGTAAATGGCAGATACAAAATTAAAACTTGGATTCCAAAAGTCAAACTTACGGTGAGTGCAAGGAAAGGGTTCTTAAAAAAACCAGAATTGTAAAATGGTTGCATCGATCGAATCGTCAAAAGTTGGGCAAGTTGGCTACAACTTAAGATCGTAAAGGCCATTGTCCTCCATTCATTCGGAAAGGTTTCGATAAAAACAGAAACAGAGTAAATCGTAATAGTTGCGATTAAAAGTCCAATAAGAAGGGTTTTAATTAAGAACTTTTGGTTCAGAATGGATTCATTTGGGTTTCTTGGAGGTCTTGTCATTAGGTTGTCTTCTCCCTTTTCAAAAGCCAAAGAAATTCCAGGAAGCCCATCTGAAACCAAATTGATCCAAAGGATATGAACTGGGTATACTGGCAAAGGAAAACCAAGGAGTCCTGCGATGACAATCGTAAACATTTCCGAAGAATTTGTGATAAATGTATATTTTATGAATTTTAGAATATTATCATAAATTCTTCTGCCTTCTTTGACTGCAGTAACGATCGTCGAAAAATTATCATCCAAAAGAATTATATCTGCAGCTTCCTTAGAAACATCAGTTCCTGTAATTCCCATCGCAATACCAATATTTGCTTGTTTTAAGGCAGGAGCATCGTTTATCCCATCCCCCGTCATGGCAACAAATTGACCTTTTTTTTGAATGGCTTGGATGATATTCAATTTTTGTTCTGGCGTCACTCTTGCAAATACACGGGTTGTGTTTAATCTTTCTGCTAATTCCTCAACACCCAAACTCTCAAGTTCTTTTCCTGTCATTACAGAATCCTCGGAATTGCGAATGATACCGATTCTCTCCGCGATACTCTTTGCTGTTAGGGGGTGGTCTCCCGTGATCATAATGGTTCGGATTCCTGCCTCCGTACATTCTTGTATGGATTGTTTTACTGTTTCACGAGGTGGGTCTAGTAGTCCCACAACTCCAAGAAAGATTAAACCGGTTTCCATATCCCTTTGTTTTGAATCGAATTCCTTTGGCATTTTTTTGTAGGCAAATCCTAGGACACGTTGTCCATTCTTCGCCAACTCATTTGCTTGTTCTTCTAGTTTCTTTTTTTCAGTGGAATTTTCAAAGATACAAACCGAAAGAACAGATTCGATGGCTCCTTTGGTTAAAATAATATTGTTTGGTTCCCATTTGCACTTGTGGATTGTAGACATACGTTTGCGAATAGAGTCAAAAGGGAGTTCTGAGATACGTTTGTAAACTTTGTTCGATTGACTTTTTTTAAATCCCATTTTTAAGGCATATTTATAAATTGCAATTTCTGTTGGTTCCCCCAGGAAGCCCTTCTCCTCTGATTCTACAACGTCATTGCAGAGTGCCATTGTGTGAAAGAGGAGGCTTTCTCCACTACTCCTTTCTAAACAATCCTCAACTTCCATTTGGTTCATTGTGAGTGTTCCGGTCTTATCCGAACAGATATAAGAAACAGAGCCTAAAGCTTCGACAGCAGAGAGTTTGTTGACGAGTGCCTTTTTTTTCACCATTGTATTTGCGCCTAATGCCAGTGCTATTGTAATTAAGGCAGGAAGTGATTCTGGCATTACCGCAACTGCAAGAGAAAGAGATGTAAAAAGCATTTCTTTGGACTCCCTTCCTTGTACAAATCCAATACAAAAGAACACAATACATAGAAAGATTATCAAAATCGAAAGTCTAAGTCCAAAAGATTTCAATTTGATTTGGAGGGGTGTCTGCGGTGCCCTAGTATCCAAAAGACCAGCAATTTTTCCTAGTTCTGTTCGCACGCCAGTGTTTACAGCAAATCCTCGTGCACGACCGTTCACAATGTACGTACCCTTGTAGCACATATTTACTCGGTCCGCTAAATGCATATCATTCGGTAATTTGACTTCGGTGTGTTTATCGACAGGTAGTGACTCTCCCGTAAGAGAGGCCTCATCTACTGAGAGAGAATGAACTTCAAAAAGTCGGATGTCAGCAGGTACTGAATCTCCTGCCTCTAATTCAATTAGATCGCCAAAAGCAATCTCACGTATGGGAACCGTTTTTAGTTTTCCTTCACGGAATAGTCTAGCAGTTCTAGGCAGTATTTTCCTCAGGGATGATAGTGCTTTTTCCGCATTGTATTCCTGGAAAAAGCCAATTATACTGTTTGCAAAGACGATAAAAAGAATTACTAAGGTATCTGTCAAATCTCCGATAAATCCAGAGATAAAGGCTGCACCAATAAGAATGAGAACCATAGTGTCAGATAGTTGGTTTAAAATGATTTTATAGATCGGCGTTCCTTTTTTCTCTGCAATTTCATTGAATCCATCTTTTAGGAGTCGGAGATTCGCTTCAGTATCAGTAAGACCCGATTCACTCGTTTTCAGTTCTTCGGTGATTTTGTCACTTGGCAAACTGTGCCAATTCATTAAAGCGCTGCTCCAAAGGATTTAGAGGAAATGAAAAGGATAAGAAAAGTTAGCCTAAAAAAACTTAGCAGGTCTTTCTTATTCATTATTTCTCCCATTCTGTTACATCGTCCAAATCAGATTCACTGATAAAATGCCTAGTTTTGTCAGATGTTGAAAAAGATATTGATGTAAGGCGAATCGAACTCCAGTTTTTTGGGAAAACGTACGGGCCTACATGGCATTTCTTCTTTGTATGGGGCGGGATTATTCTTTCATGTAAGCAGATAAGTTCGGGAGTTTTTTGTTCCTCGGGTACGAGGAGGTTTCCATTTTCTTCAAAGGCAAAAAACAAAATTTGCAAATTTTGGATGGGCTTTTCAGAAATATTCTCTGTTTTGATGAGAAGATGAAGGATTTTTTTCTCTGTTTGGTGTCGTGAAAGGATCGTTGAAAAAATCGGTAAAGAAAGTTGTTTAGAAAATTCTCTTCTCGTGTTTAATTTTGGCTCTGATTTACATCCCCAATCAAAAAATAGTACGGATCCGTACACAAGGATAAAGAGGTAGGATTTCTGCTTCAATCCGAATGCCAGCTTTTCTTTTTTCTATTTAAACTTTGCATAAAAAAATTTATTCACTTAAATGGAATCAAAATACTTGATTTGTCTCCCATCATATTTGTTGGAAGTTTTCCATCCCATTTTTCAATCCACATCTTTTGGATCATAAGAGGTGTTAGCTGTTGCGATTCCAATTTGATCTGTGCGGCAGTTCCTTCCGCTTTTGCCTTGTCAATTTTTGCCTGTGCAAGAGCTTCACGAAGTTCGTTTTCTCGGCTTTCTGCTTTTTGGATTGCTTCGATTTTTGCATCTAATGCTTGTTTTACTTTATCGGGCAGTCTCATTGTACCTATCCAATACAGACGCTCAACTACAATTCCTTTCGAGACAAACTCTTTTGCAATGGCTTCCGTTGCTTTTTCTATGAGCTCTACCCGGCCTTGGCCGTAGATCATATCACTGGTCATAGTAGAAGAAAGTCGGTTTAGGGAATCTCTCACTGCAGTCCGCAAAACGGCATCCGTAATTTCATCGATTCCTCGGCGGTAGGTTTGGAAGAGCACATTCGCTTGATTGGGATCGATGCGAAACTGGATTCCAACATCTGCATTCACAGTTAAGCCCTCTTTCGTTTGGATGTCAATGGATTCATTCGTCTCCGAACCTTCCTGGTAGTCCGCCGTCCAAACATACGTTTTAGTGAAGGTTGGATAGAGATAGAGTTCTTCGTTGATACCAATCCAATACCTACCCACTCCCAGCTCCTCAGAGTCAACGCCCTTGTTTCCTCCCAAAAGATACACCTTCACTCCGACGAATCCTGCAGGAACTTTTTGGCAGTTATTAATCAAAAAAAGAAAGATGATCAGGAGAACGATTCCCAAACTAATCTTTTTTACTTTTTCCATCTAAACACTCCTAATCCAAAATCTGTTTTCTAAACAACCACACAAAGATAGGTAAAACAAGTGAAACCGCCAATGAAAAAAATCCCACCAAAACATGCATATCTTCCCTACTGGAGATTAGGATAGGGAGAATATACAGATATAAAAATAGCTAAAAACCGAGGCAAAGGATTCCCATAAAGACGAGCAGAGCTTTTTTCGGTTCCGTCATTCGATCCTCCCGAGCCAAAATCATCCTCTTTTTGATCAAATTGTCAATAGGAATGAAATCATTTATGAATTTACGAATAATGGATTGAGTCTAAAAATGGAAATACACCTAATCTCTTACAGGAGCTTATCAATGACCTTGAGTCTAGACTTCTTTCGATCCTCCATTGGAAAGAAGATCATTATGGCCATAACTGGATTTATCTGGTTTGGGTTTGTGATCCTTCATATGGTGGGAAACCTGCAGGTTTTCCAAGGACCAGAAAAAATCAATGCTTATGCAAAATTTTTAAAGGATCTCGGGCCTTTACTTTGGGTAGCACGGATTGTCCTTATCATTTCCTTCTTTGGTCACGTGGTTGTAGCCATCCTTCTAAACAGACAAAATAGAGCGGCGCGACCTGTTTCCTATGCAAAGAACTCCACTATTCAAGCTTCGAAAGCATCGCTCACGATGATTTATAGCGGCTTATTGCTACTGGCTTTTTTAGTCTACCACCTACTCCATTTCACTTTGGGGGTTACCAATCCCGACCATGCAAGTCATGAGTATGTTTTGCGAAATGGGGATGTTGTTCACGATGTTTATGCAATGGTAATTCTCGGGTTTCAAGATCCCGCAATAGCGATATCTTATGTCGTGTTTATGGTGTTTCTTGCTCTCCATTTTTCTCATGCACTGGGTTCTGTCATACAAACCCTCGGGATACTGGCTCCAAAGCACAATCCAAAGATCCAACAGGTTTCCTCTGGTCTTGCCTTGGTCGTCTTTCTTGGAAATTCATCCATGCCCATTTCCATCCTGCTTGGATTCGTCAAGTAAGGGATTTTAGGAGAAATTATGAAATTAGATTCAAAAATACCATCGGGCCCATTGGAACAAAAATGGGACAAACACAAGTCAGATATCAAGTTAGTTAACCCAGCCAACAAACGCAAATACAAGGTAATTGTAGTTGGAACTGGTCTTGCGGGCGCCTCAGCCGCGGCGTCCCTTTCTGAGTTAGGTTACCAAGTCTCTGTTTTTTGCTTCCAAGACAGCCCAAGAAGAGCGCACTCGATTGCTGCTCAGGGTGGAATCAATGCGGCAAAAAATTACCAGAACGATGGTGATTCCGTCTATCGTTTGTTCTATGATACGATTAAAGGCGGAGACTTTCGTGCAAGGGAAGCAAATGTTTACCGACTTGCGCAAGTTTCCACAAATATCATTGACCAGTGTGTAGCACAAGGTGTACCATTTGCTCGTGAATATGGTGGAACTCTCTCCAATCGTTCGTTCGGTGGAGCCCAAGTTTCCAGAACTTTTTATGCCAAAGGGCAAACTGGACAACAATTGCTCTTAGGAGCCTACTCCGCTCTAGAAAAGCAGATTGCTCGTGGTGCCATTAAAATGTATGCTCGAACAGAGATGTTAGAACTTGTTCTCGTTGATGGACACGCGAAAGGTATTGTGGTTCGTGATCTAGCAACGGGTGCTATCACATCACATGCAGCGGATTCTGTTATTTTGGCATCAGGCGGATATGGAAACGTATTCTATCTATCTACAAATGCAAAAGGATCGAATGTTACTGCTACATTCCGTGCATATAAAAAAGGCGCAGCATTTGCAAACCCTTGTTATACTCAAATCCATCCGACCTGTATTCCGCAGTCTGGGGACTATCAATCGAAACTCACTCTAATGTCAGAGTCTCTTAGAAACGATGGTCGTGTTTGGGTACCAAAGAAAAAAGGTGATTCAAGATCTCCTCATGAAATCCCTGAGGAGGAAAGAGACTACTTCTTAGAGAGAAAATACCCTTCTTATGGTAACCTTGCCCCTAGGGATATTTCCTCTAGGTCTGCTAAGGAAGCATGTGATAATGGACTGGGCGTTGGACCTATGGTTGGGGACAAACGCCTAGGTGTGTATTTGGATTTTTCCGATTCTATCAAACGTCTTGGGGAAAACGTTGTCGCTGACCGTTACGACAATCTCTTCCAGATGTATGAAAGAATTACTGGTGAAAACCCTTACAAAGTGCCTATGAGGATTTACCCTGCAGTCCACTACACAATGGGAGGTCTTTGGGTTGATTACAACTTGATGTCCAACATTCCAGGATTGCACGTGTTAGGTGAAGCAAACTTCTCCGACCACGGTGCAAACAGGCTCGGAGCATCCGCACTGATGCAAGGTCTTGCGGATGGTTACTTTGTGATACCGTACACCATTGGTGACTACTTTGCAAAGGAAGGTCCAAAAAATATTTCGACCGATAGGCCTGAGTTCAAAGAGGCGGAAGCCAGGGTTCGTGATTTAACAAGTAAGATGCTTTCAATCAATGGAAAAAGAACTCCAGATGATTTCCATAGATCTCTCGGAAAAATCATGTGGGATCAGTGTGGAATGGCAAGAAATGAAAAAGGTCTAAAAGATGCTCTACAGAGAATTCCAGAACTCAAGGAAGAATTTTGGAAGAATTTGAAGGTATCTGGTTCGGGAGAATCATTAAATCAAGAATTGGAAAAAGCAGGTAGAGTTGCCGACTTCCTCGAGTTTGGTGAATTGATGTGTCTCGACGCTTTGACAAGGGAAGAGTCCTGCGGAGGTCACTTCCGTGAAGAGCACCAAACGGAAGATGGGGAAGCAAAAAGAAACGATGAAAAATTTTGCCATGTTTCCGCTTGGGAATACCAAGGAGAAGGTAAAAAACCAGTCGAACATAGAGAAGCTCTTCAATATGAAAATGTCCACCTAGCAGTTAGGAGTTACAAATAATGGAAACAATGAAATTACACCTCAAAGTTTGGCGCCAAAAGGACAAAAACGACAAAGGGAGAATGGTCAGTTACGAAGCTCCCAATGTAAACGAACATATGTCTTTTTTGGAAATGTTGGATGTGGTAAACGAAGACCTCATCAAAAAAGGCGATGACCCTATTGCTTTTGACCACGACTGTCGCGAGGGTATCTGTGGATCATGTTCCATGGTTATCAATGGGGTTCCGCATGGACCTGAAAAAGGAACCACCACTTGCCAACTTCATATGAGAAAGTTCAAGGACGGGGATACAGTTGTTATCGAACCTTGGAGGGCCAAGGCTTTCCCTGTTGTTAAAGATTTGTTGGTAGATCGATCTGCTTTCGATAGGATCATCCAAGCCGGTGGTTACATTTCCGTAAACACAGGTGGGGCGCCGGATGGTAACGCGCTACCGATTCCGAAGGTTGATGCAGATCTTGCAATGGATGCAGCAACTTGTATAGGTTGTGGGGCTTGTGTTGCCGCGTGTAAAAATGCCTCGGCAATGCTCTTTGTTTCTGCAAAAGTTTCTCATTTGGCGCTACTCCCGCAGGGTGTTGTCGAGAAAAAAGAGCGAGTGCGAAAGATGGTTTCAGCAATGGACAAAGAGGGTTTCGGAAACTGTACAAACCAATATGAATGTGAGGCAGCTTGTCCTAAAGAGATATCTGTTAACTTCATCACTCGAATGAACAGGGAGTATATCGCAAGTTAAAAGATAGAATCTATTTTTAAGATTGTGATGTAAAAATATGATGGCCTTCCTTTCTCCCAAAGGGAGGCCTTTTTTTATAAAAACTGTTCTGAATCCAGGAGAGTTTTTATATCCTTAGAAATCAGATTCCCATCAGCTCTTCCGAAGTTCCCTGCGTTCAAGTCTTTACCCATATTTTCGGACTCGAGAACTCGCTTTAAAAAATCTATAGAGAGACCTCTCTTTTTTCTACCAGCGATTAGAACTTTAGTTTTATTTTGAATCACTTCTTTCCAAAGATCCTTTTTCCAGTTCGGTACTAAATCCCAGTCTCCCGATTGAATGGCTTCCCATTTTGTGTGTATAAGAGAGTAGAGTCGGAAACGCTCTATTGCTGGGAATTTAGCGGAGAGTTGGTCCGGGTGACCTCCATAGCGAACAAGGAGGGCCTCTTCCAAAAGGCCAATTTCATAACCCTTTAAAAGAATTCGATTCCAAAGATCGTAATCCTCACAAGCCAAAAGTTCCTCGCGGAAAAAACCAAAGTCTCTGAGAGTCTCTCGGTGGGCAAAAAAACTAGAAACTGTCACCATGCAGGTGTTTAGCGAATCGTAAAAATAATCTTTGGCTTTTTTTTTTGAACCGCTCCGGTGGCATTTGAAGGTTCCCTTTTTTGTTCCAAATTTCGATGGTTTGCGAAAACTTGAGGTCTGGGTGAGAGCTGTGGAACTGGATCTGTCTTTCTAATTTCTTTGGGTGCCATTCATCATCGGAATCAATAAAAGCAATCCACTCGCCCATGGCCTGAGCGAGACCTAGGTTTCTTGCCTGGCTGACCCCTCTATTTTCGGAACGGATGAGATGGACTTCGGAAATCCCGCCTCCTTCTTGCGAAAGAGCTCCCCTCTTCTTTTCCTTTTCTGAATACCATCTTTTCCTTTCTTTTTCTAAAAATTCGAAACTTCCATCTGTTGAGCCATCATCTATAATGATGAGTTCCCAATTCTTATGTGTTTGGTGGAAGACAGAATGTATGGCTCGCAAAACATAATGTATGCGATTGTAGGTGGGAAGTATCACACTGACCAGAGAATCTTGACCATCCATTAGTATATGACCTCGGCCTTGAATACTTCGGAAATCAAATTCCGATTCTCTAAAAGAACATCAAGATGTTGGTACCCGCCACCTTGGTGGAGGTAGTAAGTGGGATTTGTTTTACTATGCTCTAGTAAAAAAGGGAGAATCTTTCCCCCATACATTGGTTCTAGATAGATACCAGTTTCGCGAAGGAATTGTTGGATCTCCGCCAGGCGCCTGTTCGAATGGAGTCCGAACCGTCTTTCTTTCGGATCTTTTGGTTCGAGAATCCATTCTTCTGGGATGGACCTAGTCTTAAGTCCCAAATCTTTTTGAACAGCCTCCCGTTTGGAGAGCCAAGATGACCTACTCTCACCGAGGGAGATACCCACAACAGGAATACCTTTCGGATAAAAATAATCAAAACAAGAAAGGTAGGTTTGACCCGAACCAATTTCCAGTAAGATTTCTGGTGTTTGGTTTTGCTTTACCTTTCCACCTAGGTGTTTTTGGATGCTTTCTTCCAATGCTTTCCACAACGATCCAAGACCGTTTGAAACTCCCCTATGGACTCCAAATTCGGGTAGAAATATAGCCTCTGGGTTGGTTTTTTTCCATTCCCAAGCCGCCGTTTCTGCTTCGCTTCGGGAAAAAAACAAAAACAGTTTTTTTGCATTGTATTTAATGAGCGTTTGGTTGTAAGTGATTCGATTTGGGTCCTTTGTATAGGCAAAGACAACTGTCGAAAATTTCTTTTGGTGAAAGAGATAGGTAAATGCCGCAAGGTAATTGCTATGTAGATTTCCCCAAAGTACAACTTGTCTTCTTGTGCTATCAAAATGGTTCGTATCTCTAAGAGACTCATAGATTCCAAAAAATTTACGCCACTTCGTCCCAATCCCCCAAGGAAGGAGGTCATCTCGGATTACGAATAAATTTTCAGAGGCCTTCGTTAGGCGAAACTTTAGATCGTTTGGACTTTCAATCACCTGTCTTTAGAATCGACAAAAAGGCCTCTTGTGGAATTTCCACATTGCCAATTTGTTTCATTCGTTTTTTCCCTTCTTTTTGTTTCTCGAGAAGTTTCTTTTTTCTGGAAATATCTCCCCCATAACACTTTGCTGTGACATTCTTTCGGAGAGCGGAGATACTTTCTCTTGCGACTACCTTGGATCCAATGGCTGCTTGGAGTGGGATCATAAACTGGTGTCTCGGAATGAGGTCTTTTAGTTTTTCAATAATCACTCGGCCACGGTCTTCTGCCTTTGATTTGTGAACGATCGAGGAAAGTGCATCGACGGGTTCGGCATTCACCAAAATATCCATCTTTACCAATTTGGATTCGCGGTAGCCAATCTCTTCATAGTCTAGCGATGCATAACCCTTGGTATACGATTTTAGTTTATCATAAAATTCAAAGATCAGTTCGGCGAGAGGGAGCTCGTAGGTAAGTTGGATCTTGTCCTTGGATAGGTAAACTGTGTCCATATGGATTCCCCGTTTCTCAATCACAAGGGACATGATGTTACCTACGTAGGTTTCGGGAGAGATGATAGTTGCCTTCACGTAGGGTTCTTCTGATTTTCCGATGAGAATGGCATCTGGCCATTTGGAAGGGTTGTCTACCTCTACGACTTCATCCTTTGTTGTTGTGATGCGAAATTTTACGGATGGTGCCGTCGTGATGAGGGCTAGATTGAATTCCCGCTCCAGCCTTTCCTGGACAATTTCCATATGGAGGAGACCTAGGTAACCGACCCGAAATCCAAAACCTAGTGCGGCAGAGTTTTCTCTTTCAAAAGTAAGTGCTGAGTCATTTAACTTTAGTTTTTCTATCGCATCTACCAGGGCATCAAAATCTTCGCCGTTAATCGGAAAAAGCCCCGCAAAAACCATTGGTTTTGCATCCTTAAATCCTTTGACATCAGAGTCTGTCATTCGGTTTGCATGGGTGATTGTGTCCCCTGTTTTTGCATCCCCCATCTTTTTCATCCCGGCGACCACATATCCTACATCGCCAGCTTGGAGTTCTTCAACTTGAACCATTGTTAAACGATTTACGCCGACTTCGGTAACAGGGAATTGTTTTTTTAGATTCATCATATGGATGACGTCGCCTTTCTTCAGGCGTCCATCAAAGAGGCGCACCTTAGCAACTACACCCATATAGGTATCAAAGAAGGAATCGTAGATAAGTGCTTTCAATGGTTTTTCTGTTTCCCCTTTAGGAGGAGGAATGAGGATACAAATTGATTCCAAGACATCTTTTACGTTGAGGCCCGTTTTTGCAGAAATGGGAATCGCCTCCTCTGGGTTTAAACCGAGGGACTCTTCAATCATCAACTTACACTTGTCAATATCAGCCGAGGGAAGATCAATTTTATTGATAACAGGGATGATGCGAAGATCAAGTTCCATCGCAAGGTAGAGGTTTGCGAGAGTCTGTGCCTCCACACCTTGGCTTGCGTCTACAATAAGGAGCACTCCTTCACAAGCGGCGAGGGACCTAGACACTTCGTATGTAAAGTCTACGTGTCCTGGTGTATCGATGAGATTGAGGTGGTAGATCTCTCCATCATCTGCTTTGTAATCGAAAGAAGCATTGTTTGCCTTAATGGTAATCCCCCGCTCTCTTTCAATGTCCATGGAGTCGAGGATTTGGTCTTTTTTGGTTCTTTGGTCTGTGACAAGTCCAATTTCTAAAAGTCGATCCGCCAAAGTGGACTTCCCATGATCCACGTGTGCTATGATGGAAAAATTTCGTGTATGCTTCTGGCGTTCGTTCATCGTTCTTATGTCTTTTAAGTCATTTTCTAAAGGACGAGCTCTTTGTCTAAAAAGTTTATTGTCAGAGCATCAATTTTCCCTATACTGGAAGGAAATCGTTCTAGGAGTAAACCTTTAAATGTCCCCAAAAGAGAGCATTCGTTCCGTTAAAGCCCGTGAGATCATGGATTCAAGAGGCAATCCCACAGTTGAAGTCGATGTCGTTTTAGAAGATGGTTCCTTTGGTCGCGCTGCAGTTCCTTCTGGTGCATCCACTGGCGAACATGAGGCTGTGGAATTAAGAGACGGAGACAAAAAAAGGTATCTCGGCAAAGGTGTAATCAAAGCAGTAGAGAATGTTAATTCCAAAATTTCCAAGTCCATACTTGGACTCACCGCAACAAACCAACTTCTTATTGACCAAACTATGATTTCCCTCGATGGAACTGCCAACAAATCGAAATTAGGTGCGAATGCAATTCTTGGTGTCT
This sequence comes from Leptospira sp., assembly GCA_027533185.1. Lineage (GTDB taxonomy): Bacteria > Spirochaetota > Leptospiria > Leptospirales > Leptospiraceae > Leptospira_A. Next base: position 105,704 of record JAPZTS010000011.1, read on the forward strand.
CGATGGCAGTCGCCAAAGCTGCTGCAGCTCATTCAGGTCTTCCTTTGTATCGTTACATTGGAGGAAGTTTTGCACGCGAACTTCCTGTGCCTATGATGAACATCATCAATGGTGGAGCCCACGCAGACAATAATATCGACTTCCAAGAGTTTATGATCCTTCCTGTTTCGGCTCCTAATTTCCGTGAGGCGCTCCGTATGGGTGCGGAGGTTTTCCATAATCTCAAAACTGTATTAAAATCCAAAGGACTCAATACAGCTGTTGGAGATGAAGGTGGTTTTGCCCCTAATCTGACAAGCAACAGCGAAGCGATAGAAGTCATCCTCACGGCCATTGAAAAGGCAGGATACAAGCCGGATCTGGATATCAAGATTGGACTCGATTGTGCTGCATCTGAGTTCTATGACAAAACGAAAAAGAAGTATGTCTTGAAGGCAGAGAAAAAACCAGAAAAGACAGCCGAAGAACTTATAGAATACTACTCAAATTTAGTGTCAAAGTATCCGATCATTACAATGGAAGACGGTCTGGATGAAAACGATTGGACAGGCTGGAAAAAACTTTCTGAAAAACTTGGTAAAAAAATCCAGCTTGTGGGGGATGATTTGTTCGTAACCAATATCACAAAACTCTCTCGCGGTATCGAAAAGGAGATTGGAAACTCCATTCTCATAAAGGTAAACCAAATTGGAACTTTGACGGAGACACTCAGTGCCATTGAAATGGCAAAAAAAGCAAAGTATACTGCTGTGATATCCCATCGGTCCGGCGAGACAGAAGATGCAACCATATCGCATATCGCCGTTGCAACGAACGCAGGTCAGATCAAAACAGGATCCCTTAGTAGAACAGACCGAATTGCAAAATACAACGAACTCTTAAGAATCGAGGAAGAATTGGGAAAACAGGCTACATACAGTGGCAGTGATACCTTTTACTGTTTGAGCTAATGTCACCATTTAGAGCCGCATCCATAGTCGCCTACTTGTCTTCTCTTTTTTTTGTAGCCGTCCTTTCTGAGTCTGGTCTAGCGGAAAGGCTTAGACTAGAAAAGGAACTAAAGCAAACGAACGAAGAGGTGGATCGGCTCGTATTAGAAAACCAAGGTTTGGAAGAAAAAGAGCGTCGCTTAAAAAGTGACGCTTATGCCTTAGAAAAAGAGGCCCGCAAATACTATCTACTTTCTGAAAATGCATACGTATTGAAGTTTGAGTCTCCCAAAGAAATAGAGAACTCAGGGAAATTGGCTCGTGCAGAGTTAGGGCCTGAATGGAAAGAACCACCCCTTTTCCTCATTCGTTTCTTTTATATTGCTTTTAGCGTTTTCTTGGTTCTAGCTGTTTATTGGAAACTGAAAGGCTTGCCGAGTATGTCTAATGGAAAAAGACTGAATTAATATGCCAGAAGAAGAAGCACCAGAAAAAGAAATTTCAGAAACCATACAAGAGCTAATTAGCGATAAGAACATGGGGAAAAAATTCCTTGAGAAAAGGAAAATTTTTCTCTGGGGTCCTGTGACGGATGAATCCTCTAAAGAACTAACTGCCAAATTGATGTATTTGGAAATGGTGGATCCAGGAAAACCAATTACATTTTATATCAATAGCCCCGGTGGAGTTGTCACCTCAGGTATGGTCGTCTATGACACCATGCAAATGATTTCTTCTCCAGTTCATACGGTCTGCATGGGAATGGCTGCCTCAATGGGATCTATCCTTTTGATCGGTGGAAAAAAAGGAAATCGTTACATTTGGCCCAACGGAAGAGTGATGATTCACCAACCTTCTATCGGAGGTCAAATCCAGGCTCCTGCCACAGATCTTTTGATCCACGCGGAAGATATTTTAAAAACCAAAGAAAAATTAAATCGACTCCTTGCTAGTGCATGTGGCAAATCCTACGAGCAACTAGTGGAGGATACGGATCGTGACTACTACATGGATGCTGAAGAAGCGCTCGCCTATGGAATTGTAGATAAGATCGTAGATAAAATTGACGTCGTCTAACGAAACATTTAAGCCACGCCGGTTCGTTGAGGGCCGGCACTTACAAACTGTCTACAACATACTCTTTCCTCCAGACAATAGTTTGGAAGAGGATTACTTTTCTGAAAGTATTTTGCTACCAACGAGTGATGGGAGTAGTGACTTGCTCTGGCTCGAACACAACCCCCCGATAGCAAGGATCCATAAAAAAGCCGCTTCTTGGAATGGATATTACTTATTTCTCATTCACGGAATGGAAGGAAGTTCTGAATCACATTACATGGTGAGCGTAGGAAAAGAGGCGTTAAATCGTGGTTATGGGGTGATCCGTTTGAATCTTCGAAACTGCGGTAGAGGAATCGGCCTTGCAAAAAAACCATACCATGCAGGCCAAACGGATGATATTGAATGTGTTGTTCGCTATATTGCAAAAAAATTTAGTCAAAAGATATTTGTCGCAGGGTTTTCCTTATCTGCGAACATGGTGCTTAAATACTTCGGAGAGGGGCGCCGGACAGAAGCGCGAGCCTTTTCAGCAACAAGCCCTCCACTTGATCTCCGTCGAAGTTGCGACTTCATTGATTCCAAAGCAGGTAATTTCTATAGAAATCATTTTTTAGGTACGATGAAAGAAAAAGTATCATCAGGTATTTATGATATCCCCGAAAAAATGAAGGATCGTGTTTCCAAGAGCAAAACCTTCTTCGATTTTGATGATTTTTTTACGGCACCTGTTTCTGGTTATGCGAATGTGTTAGAATATTACAATAAATGTTCCTCCATAAAGTATCTAGGCGGAATTAAAACAAAGGGTTTAATCGTCCATGCAAATGACGATCCTGTTGTGCCTTCCGAGGTTTGGCATGAAATACCCTGGAAAAAGTATCCAAATCTGAAAACGGTACTTACTGAAAAAGGTGGTCACGTTGGTTTTATTTCAGATCCCTCACCTGAGTACCCGGAAGGGCGTTGGCTTCCCAAGATACTAATGGATTTTTTTGATTCAGAACGCAAATAATCGTCTAGGAGATTTGTATGAGAGACCTATTGAAAGAATGTATTTCAGAGGAGTCTGGATTTGTTGAGTTACGATACCACCACAAAGAAAGTCGTTCCTTCTTTGCAGAAAAAGGAAGGGTCGAGTCCACTGCGCTGCGTAAAAGAACGGGTATAGGCGTTCGGGTATTGGAGAATGGAACTTGGGGCTTTGCCTCAACGAGTGAACTTGATAAGTCGTCCATTCAGAATGCGATTCTAACTGCGAAAAAAGCTGCAAAACTCAGCTCTTCCCTTCGTTCTGAAAAAATTCCCACCCTACCCCGCGCGGATTTTTTTGTTGGCGATCGTATAGGAACTGGGATTGAAGATTTTCGCAATCGAACTTTGGAAGAAAAATTAAAACTTGTATTGGATGTCCAAACCAAGGCACAAAAATCATCCCCAAACCTACAATCGGTTGGCTGCGGCTATTCAGAAATTTACGAAGAAAAATCGATTGTTACCACAGATGGAGCAGATTCTTTTTTTTCTATCGTGCGACCTGAGTTTCGAGTGAATGCTGTCGCCAAAGAAAATGGAAAAATGGAATCAGGATCGCATTCCATTGGAGTTACGGGTGGTTGGGACTGTTTATTTCGAACACAAAACCCAGATCAAATTTCGGAAGAAGCTTGTAAAACTGCGATTGACCTTTTAAAATCGACTCTTCCCGAAGGTGGGCTTTCCACTGTTATTTTATCTCCGTCAATCGTTGGACTTCTGGTTCACGAGGCGATTGGGCACACGGTAGAGGCAGACTTTGTTTTGTCAGGATCTGTAGCAAAAGGAAAAATCGGGCAGAGGGTTGGTTCCGATTTGGTATCTTTGGCCGATTCGGGAGTCTCCGAATACTATGAAGGTGCAGGGGGAACGATCCCAGTCGATGATGAAGGGATTCTGCCTCAAAAGACTATGATTATAGAAAATGGAATTCTAAAATCCTACTTACACAATCGTGAGACGGCTGCAAAATTTGGAGTTTCACCTACGGGATCCGCTAGGGCATGGGAATACAGCGATGTTCCTCTCATTCGAATGAGAAATACATTTTTGTTACCCGGAGATTCGAGTCTAGATGAAATGATATCCAATACCAAGGATGGATACTTTTTGGATGGTCCTAAAAATGGGCAAGCGGATGCAACGGGTGAGTTTATGTTTGCCGTTCAGAAAGCATATCGAATTAAAAACGGAAAGATCACAGAACTTCTAAAAGGTGTAACAGTGTCGGGTCTTGCGTTTGATGTTTTACAAAATGTAGATATGGTCAGTAAAGAATTCAAGTGGGATTTGGGTTCTGGTCATTGTGGAAAAGGTCAACCTGCGAAAGTAGATGCGGGTGGTCCATATGTTCGCACAAAAGTGTTGTTAGGCGGGAAATAATGGATCATTCCACCCTTTCACAAAAATTAGAAAACCAAAAAGATGAACTCCTACGGCTTGTTAAAAAGGCAAAGGCATCTGGCATTGAAAATGTTGAAATATTTTCCAGTTTTGGATATTCTGAAGATGTAAGCCTAGAAAAAAATGATTTAAACACGTGTACTGCGACAGAAGAAAATATGTTTGGAATCCGAGTCATTGACTCGGGCCACCAAGGATTTATTATCTCTAACCATCTTCCTAGTTTATTTGATTCTATAAAAGAAGCGCAGTCGCTAGCAAAGAGCCAGTCCACACCCGATTTTGATTTATATCTTCCTGAACCCGAAGTCTTAACTCCTGTTATGGGAAAATATGATCAAGATATTGACCGGTTGGGAATCGAAACTCTCGTCGAAATTGCTAAAACGTCATTGGATTGGAGGAAGGATCAGTTTGGGCTTGTCAATATAGATTCAGGGGAGATGTCTATCTCCAAAGGCTTTAAACTGATTGTAAGTTCGACAGGTGTCTGTGCGGGAGAGTTGGGTGCTGGTATTTCTGCATCGGTGATGGGAATGGCCGTTGATGGTGAAACTGTCGGAAGTTTTGATTATGATTCTGCCTCTGGCAATAACTACCGAGAATTTTGCGAACTTTGGAAAAAAGCTTTTTATAATTTTGGAGAGAAATGTTTGGGTGCACTCCATGCAAAAGCATACCCTAGTTTTACAGGCAAGGTGCTCCTCCCACCCGATGCAGTGTATTCTTTTTTCTTAAGTGGGTTACTCGGCGGGTTGAATGGGACGAGCATACGAAAAGGGAAAAGTAAATTAGCAGACAAACTCGGCAAGAAAATCGCCTCCGATCTGCTAACAATCTTTGATGACCCAAGAATTCCAGGACTTTCGGGAACTACCTCTTTTGATAGAGAGGGAAGATCCACAAAACAACAACCCGTCCTCACAAACGGTGTGGTGGATACTTTTTTTTATAACACGTATGAGGCGAAAAAAGCGGGCCTTCCCCACTCGAATGGTTTTGCGACGGGTGGCGCGCAAAGCCTCCCCTCTTGTGGTCCTCGCCAATTGCAGATTCAAAAGGGAAAAACACCAAAAGATGAATTATTCCGACTACCTGGTAAAACACTTTTTGTGAACCGAATTTCGGGAACTAGCGATGGTCCTTCCGGCGATTTTTCAGGAGTGATCAAGGGTGGTTATGTTTTGGAATCAGGCGAAAAAATCCCAGTCCGTGAAGTTCAAATCGTTGGAAATGTTTTTGAGGCCGCCAATCAAATCGAAGCAATCTCGATTGAGGGTGAACTTTTAGGGGAATCCTATTTTACGCCTTACATATTGTTAGATGGATTTACCATCACGGGTGGAGTTTGAAATTTTGGCACTTGAGAACCTAGAGAGACCAAGGGGAGCATCTTTTTTTTGTCTCCTAGCCTTTCAATCGGAAGATACTTTTTTTGAAGTTAAGTCGATCACGGAAAAGCGATTTTCCGAAGTCCTCTATGAATCCAATAATCTGCCCAAGTATACCCCTGATCCATTTGAGAGAGAAATTGCCTTTCCCAGTCGTTTTTCAAAGGTTTTATCCTACAAACAGAGGATTCACAGAGAGGAGTTAGTTCAAAAGAAAAAGGAAGCGGTAGAAATTCAAATCCAATTGCAAAAGAAAGATCCTAGTCTCCTTATCGTTCCAGGATACGTAACTTCGCATAATATCGTCCTTGCGAAATCCAAAGATGATTTTCATCGTATCTATCTCTACCAAGGGGTTTATGGAGAGATCGTCTATAAATTTATTGAAGGACGGTTGGTACCAACCGAGGAAGCACCTCCTTTTTTTCGAGAACGTGAGGTTTTGTATTTTTTTTCTACCTTACGAGAATCCTACGAACTAAACAAATTCAAGTCTTGATGAGGTTCTTCAATTAAATGGATAAAAAGGAATTTCAAAATTGAGACCCATAGTTGCCTTATTTATTTTATTCATTTTTTCTTTAATATTTCATTTCTGTTCGATAAATACACCCAACTTCCAGTTTTGTGACAATTTTGATAGAATGTTGAATTGTACGGAACCCAGAACTAGTAGTGATAAGATATTTTTAGATAGGTCTCAGTTCAAAAAATTAAACCCAACCTGGGAAGATTTTGGAAATTTTTTATATTTTACCGCGAGAGAAACACCGGGGTTTCGCATCCAATTCGAACACACGCTATCTGTCAAAGAAAAGGATGAAATTAAAAAAGAATACAAGGCAAAATTGTCCTGGTTGTCAACTTCGGAACGGATGGAAGGCTTCTCATTGGGCGATGCAAGCCTAGTCTCTTTTCACTATCTCGGTGCTCTTATGAAAGAAGAGTTCCGACACCAGAAAATAGAGAAATTACCAATGAACTTGGAATCCCTCGGGGTGATAGATCTCAACTATGAGTACCAAATCCCGGGCAAAGCCATTGAATCAAAAAAGAGATCGATTCAGTTGCTTTGGAAGTAGACGAAACCAATCGTACGATTTTACTTTTGAAGTATCAGATCCATCGGATTGAAGAAAAAAGCCATCGGCGTGTGGTCTAGGAAAAGGAGGGACAAAACCGAGAGAGAACTCGCACCCGCTAATGGGATGAAGAGGTTGTCATCCAGTAGTCCATAGAGTGTTGTACTTGCGAAAAATTCAACTAAACAGGCAATCCCAACACTGACCCCGAGGATTAGGGGAATCTCCCAAACGATACTTCCCATACGGTGGATGGCGAAAAAGGAACCTGGTTGGCTCTCTGTAATCAAATACGTTACAAAGACTGATACAAAGAAGGTCGGTATTAGAAAACCAAGAACCCCTTCCCTTGATTTTCCATTATAAAAACGGTTTTTTCCATATCTGGAACCCACATAGGCTGCTACCGGATCTCCCACAACCAAAAATAGGATGGCAAGGATCGTGATTTCCGGAGGGAAAAACAAAACAACGATTAGGTTTGCAAGGAAATAAGGAACGGTTCCGTTCAATCGTTTTCGTTCCGACTCTTTCATCAAAAACCCAAAATACTTATAAAAAAATGCTTCAAAGGCAGGGATGGTTAGTCTTGAAACTTCGACGATTAGTAAAATTACAAAAAATCCACCTAACGAAAGCACTAATATCGCTCGAGTAGGATACACAAGTCCAAATCTACCTTGGAAAGGATCAAGGAATAAAATAAGAGGGATTAGAAGTCCCAAAATATGCCATATTTTTCTGAAAAAATTAAATCCTGACTTTGAACTCACAAATACCTACTTTGAGCGGGATGCCATTTTAAAGGCAGTTTCTTCGTTGTTTGCTATGGGGAACAAATTTTTTACTCCAGACATTTGAAACGCCTGCCTTACACTCAAAGGTAGGTTGATCAAAATGACTTTTCTTTTTTGTAAAAATGCTTCTTCACTGAGGGTCCGAAATGCAGCTATACCCTGAGTTGTGACCATATTCAGCTCTTCTAAATCCAAAATTACGGAACCGTGTTTGAGCGCGTTTGAAACCATGTTCACACATTTTTTTGCTGTAAAATTGTTCAGATTGCCAAGTAGTTTTGTTACGTACACAGTATCAATTTTTTCCGTCGAAACAACGAGGTCATCTAGGCTCATAAAAAATTACTATTTTCTTATTTCATTCTTGCACTCCTTGGCAAGTAAATAAAACTTTTGGATGGGAGTCTTGTTTGAAAGTCACTGTTGCTCATTTGTTCAAAAAGTTAGAGGAAATTGACCGAGATGTCGTGGAATTGCAAAAATTGGACGATCGTATCGCCAAGGATCGGGAGTACTCCCCGATCTTAAAAGAGTCCTTCCAACAAGAACGACAAAAGCTAAGTGACCAAAGGATAGAAATCTTGAAACTCAATGTTGATACAACCTCCTATGCTTCGAAAGCAAAAGAGAGTCTCAAAAAAGTGGAAACGGAATCCAAAAACAAGCCACCAGCTGACGCAACTCCACAACAGTCAGAAGCCAAAAAAAACGAGCGTCCCGTTCGTAAGTATTGATTGAATCCAAATTTGAAACAAGGAAAGTTTATGAATTTTAAAACCCTCGCAGGCAAAGCGATCGTTCTTTGCCTTCTACCAATTTTGTTTTCCCAGTGTTCTAAAGACTCGGAAATTTTAGCTACTTTTGATGGAGGTTTTGTTACAAGAAGAGAAATGAACTTTGTAATCGAAGCATCCAAACGTGGGCGCACAGAAGTTCAACCAATCAGTGCAGATATCCAAGCCAGAATTGTTGAAAGCATAGCTTTGGAAAAAATTTTACTCTTGGATGCCGTAAAACTAAAAAAAGTTGAGGAAGCTGACCTAACTAAGATCGAAACCCTTGTAGCTAATTTTTTAAAATTGAATGTCTATATGCGGGAGTATGTAAAAGAAAATTTAGCTTCTAAACCTCTAGAGTTTGTAAATCTACAGATTGCTTTGGTTCGTGGGGAAGATGAGGTAGCCAATCGGAAACGAGCAGACGAGCTTGTAGCAAAACTGAACAATTTGTCGGACACAGAAATTGCAAAGGAAATTTCTCTCGTAACAGATGATTTCACAAGAAAGCCAGTGGGTGGGAAGTTAGAACCTTTCTGTACAAATTGTGCGGAAACACCTTTAGAAGATATCTTAGATGAAGTGAAAAAAGCGAAGTCAGGAAAGTTTATATCTTATGCTAAAGAAGGTGAAGGTCGTATAATTTACGTAGTTCGAAGCTTGGGTGAAGAAAAAGTCCATCCCGAGAGACTTAATATATACTTCACAAAGGTATATGATCGTTTTAAAAAAGAGGCAAATGAATACTTAGAATCACATACAGATGAAGAAAGTAAATCCGCAGCCAATTACTTCATCCAAGGGGATTCGAAAGATAATGCAAAAAATTTTGCGGGGCATACTTTAAAACAGTATGAACAAGGTTTGTACGAATCGGAAATTAAAAGACTGAGAGAAGAAAGTGGAATCACGGTAGCTGAACTTCCTAGAGTATTTGAGCCAAATCAGGTCGATCCTAAAGTATTTACTCCTGACTTTGTTTTGTTCTCTGAACGTGGTGGAAAAAATTACACTTGGAAAGATTTAGAGGCAGATTTTGCGAATATTCCCAATCTGTTGAAGCAACCTTACAAAGATGATAAAACGAGAATATTCGATATGTTGAATTTATTTCAATCGACTATTGTTCAAGGAAAAATAAGCGCAAATTCTGCCGAAGTTCAAAAAATTGGAAAGGAAACAGCTTATCTAATGCAAATGGATAAAATGAAAACTTCCCTTGCTTTAAAAACTTTCCAAGATGAAATCAAAGCAATTCCAATTACAGTTACTGAGCAACAACTCAAAGATAGTTATGAAGCAGGAAAACTCTATGCTTATGCCGATCCGGACCCAAAAAATCCGCAAAATAGGATACCTAAACCTTATGCGTTAGTAAGGGAACAGATCAAAAATGATATGGAGAATTCCCAAAGAAACGGATTTATCGAGCAAAAAATTTCTGGATTGAAGACAACTTATAACTTAAAAGTTGCTCAGGAGCAACTAAAAGAGGTTACTCTTTAGTCAAATAAATAGAGCCACAAAGGAATTCGTGTATTACAATTCTGGAATTTTTTTTCTTGAATTTTGACACATTTTTCATATTGTGGCCGTTAGGGGGGATTAATGAATAATCACATTTACATGCTTCGGAAAAAAAGAGGGGTTAAGCAGTATGATATGGCGAGAGCACTTGGTGTTTCACCGAGTTACTTGTCGAAAATTGAGACAGGAGCCCAGGATCCGACTGAAAAGTTCAAATCTTCATGTGCAAAGTATCTCAAAACATCTGTAGACCGACTATTCAACGACAGCGCCGTAGAAGACATTTTCCCTGAGTTTTCGAATGGATTGAAGAACAAACTTTGGGCCGTCCGCCGAGAGTTAGGAATCAAACAATACGATTTCGCAAAAAAGTTAAAGGTATCTACCCCATTTCTTTCTAAAGTAGAATTGGGGCTTCTGGAACCGCATGAGGATTTTAAGACTCTTGCATCGAAGGTTCTAAAAATGGAAAAGAAAGAACTATTTTTAGGATAATTTAAAAGAACCACCAAGCCTCCTTTTGGATCAACTCCACGGGGGGCTTTTTTTTACCCACCTATTCTAAAAAGATTTTGTCACATTATCTCCAATCCTTTCCATAGTCTCATATGAAAGAGAATGAGACCCACACCAGTGAAGGATGGGCAAGTCGTGTTGGACTTATCCTTGCAGTAGCAAGTGGTGCCATCGGCTTGGGGAATTTTTTACGATTTCCGGGACAAGCTGTTCAAAACGGTGGCGGTGCCTTCATGGTTCCGTATATTGTAAGTTTCCTTATTCTCGGAATTCCTGTCTGTATGGCAGAGTGGAGCATGGGGAGGATGGGTGGCAAACACGGCCATAGTACTCCGTTTATTTTTCGAGAATATTTAAAAGGATTCCCGTTAAAGCTTTCAGGGGCTATTGGTGTCATGATCCCTGTCATGATATACGTATATTATGTTTTTATTGAATCCTGGTGTCTTGCCTATGCGTATTATTTTTTAACGGGGCAAATCAGTTTCGGAAATGTATCCCCTAACGAAATTACGAAGGCTTCGAGTAGTTTTTTTTTGGATTTAACAGGTGCTCGTGCCAATGGAGAGTCCTTTGAAAGTCCCATCATGGTCTTCTTCTTAGTTTGTTTTTTAATCAATTTTTTCCTAGTGTATCGTGGATTGTCAAAGGGACTTGAGGCATTTGCTAAAATAGCGATGCCTATCATGGGAATTTGTGCGACTATTATTTTAATTCGAGTGTTAACGCTGCCGGGGATTGAAACAGGCCTTGCTACAATGTGGAACCCCGATTGGTCTAAGTTAGTTGAACCAAATGAATGGCCGAAGGTTTGGGTGAGTGCGGCGGGTCAGGTATTTTTTTCTCTTTCAACTGGTTTTGGTATTGCTCTAGTATTTTCAAGTTTCTTGAAGAAGAAAGACGATGTAGTTCTTTCTAGTTTGTCTTCTGCATCTCTCAATGAATTTGCTGAGATTGTTTTTGGTGGGATGATCACAATTCCAGTTGCATTTTTATTTTTGGGAAGCCTAGCCACTTCTTTTGGTACTTTTGGCATGGGATTTATAGCACTACCGGCTGTTTTTTTGCAAATGAGCTTTGGTAGTTTTTTTGGTGGGTTATGGTATCTAATGCTTTTTCTTGCTGCCCTCACCTCCTCAATTACTATGCTCCAACCTGGCGTACTCTTTTTGGAAGAAGGTTTTCGGATTGGAAGAAAAAAATCTAGCTCATTACTTTTCTTTTTTACTTTCGCTCTTTGTTTACCTATAATTTACTTTAACAAAGATTTTACGGCGTTAGATATTGCAGATTTTTATATTGGAACTATAATGATCTATATACTTGCTTCCATTCAAATTTTTATTTTTTGTTTTAAGATTGGAGTGGATCGGGGAGCTGACCATGCCAATGAAGGGAGTATTATCCCCTTCCCCAAAATCATTCGTTTCATTCTTAAATATATAACTCCCTGGTTTTTACTGATTGTTTTTTTAGCTTTTTGTTATTTAAATGTGCCTGATTATGTGTTAAAGATGGATCCAGATCATATGGGGAGCATTGCAGAACTGAAGGGTGATAATGTAGAGGATGCAAGGACCAAGGCATATATTGCTCGTTATGTTTTAATATCACTTGTTTTGATTTTTGGATTTTTGTTTTTTTTGGTTTCAAAGGCTTTAAAAAACAGAGAGCGGGTTGAATCGCATGAATTCTGAAATTTCCCTCAACTGGCAAGGTATTCTAATTATGGGGTTTTCTATTACTTCTGTGGTATCCTTAAGTTTGATTTGTATCTATCTCCTCATCAAGAATAGGCATTGAAGTTTGGAAGAGATTCAGACGATTTTTTCAAAAGGTCTTAAGGCTCTTTGGGACGATTATGAAGTTCGAAACGAACAAATTCAAATGGCAGAGTCTATTTCGAAGTCTTTCCATTCAGGTGAGAACCTAGTAGTTGAAGCAGGAACGGGAGTGGGAAAGTCTCTTGCCTATTTAATTCCGGGCGCTCTTTTTTCTCTGGAAACGGATTCTCCTGTTGTAATTTCAACGGAGACAAAATCTCTCCAAGACCAGCTTTTGTATAAGGATATCCCGATCGTAGAAAAGGTTTTGGGCAGACCGATATCCGCTATGGTAGCTTTGGGTGCAGCTAACTACGTCTGTAAAAGAAAGTATGGAAAAGTCATGGAACGGGGAGATTTCGGTGCCGAAATGGAATCAGAAATCGACTATGTTTCGAAATGGGTAAAGGAATCCAAAACTGGAATTCGGAGCGAATACAGTGGATATCTCTCTCCAGGATTTTGGAATTCCATCGCAAGAGAGCCGGACAACTGTTTGGGAAGAAACTGTCCAAACTTCTCACATTCGTTTTATTTTTTAGAAAAAGAAAAATGGAAGAAAGCGAACATTCTAATAGTGAACCACCATCTGCTTGCAAGTCATCTTGCCGGTGATTTTCGTATTCTGCCTCCGTTCTCTCATCTGGTAGTCGATGAAGCCCATGTTTTTCCAGAGATTGTTGGAAAGGCATTTGGTGGAGAAATGAAATACGAGTCGATACTTGGGATTTTACATTTTCTATTCCATCCAGAGAAGAGAACGGGACTTTCAATCAAACTAAAAAAAGCAGAAGAAATCCAATCATTAGTAAGTAGCGCAATCGGAGCCTTGCAAGATTATTTTCGATTGTTACTTTCTGCTGTGCCATTACAATTTCAGTTTTCTCAGCGACATACAACCAAAGTTAAGTTAGATGGTGGTAGATTGGAGGAAATATTAACTGATTTGGGTTCACTCCTAGAATCTCTCCTTGGAATTTATAAAAAGGATTCTGATGATTTAGAAGAAAAGGAAATTGGGCAGAGTTTAGAAATGTTGGTTTCTAATTTTAGCAAAATTGTAAGTTTTAGCTCAGATTTTAGAAACAAATCCAATTCAAATTTAGTCTTCTGGTTGGAGACGCCCAATCAGACATCTAAAGATCCATACTACGGAATTTTCTCCCAACCAAAAAACACGGATGAGATCCTGAAAGAAAGTTTATTTCCGAATATGGAATCAGTTGTGCTAACTTCTGCAACACTATCACCTACTCCTGGAAATTTTTCTTATTTTTTAAAGGAAATAGGTGAAACAAAAATTGAAACCAAAACCCTTAATTCACCGTTTTCCTATGACACACATTCCTTACTCTTCGTTCCAAAAAATATAGCAGATCCTACAACCGATCCAAATAGGAATCGAATAGATCTTTCTTATTGGATAAGCCGGTTGTTGAATCTCTCTGAAGGGAATAGTTTTGTTTTATTCACTTCCAATAAACTTCTCAACGAATTGTATGAGGAACTAAAGAAAAAAGTACCTTTCCCGATTTTTTCGCAAACCGAATTGGGCCCAATCGTCGCAAAACGGGAGTTCCTTGCAAACGATAACAGTGTTTTATTTGGAGTCTCTAGTTTTTGGCAGGGCGTAGATATTAAAGGCGATAAATTAAAAAATGTAATTGTGACTAAGTTACCTTTCCAAGTCCCGACAGAGCCAGTACTACAAGCAAAGATGGAAGACATGGAACGTGCTGGTAAAAGCCCCTTTTGGGAAATGCAAGTTCCAAAAACTTGCCTTCAACTCAGACAAGGTTTTGGGCGTTTGATTCGATCTTCGACCGATACAGGTGTTGTGAGTATTCTGGATCCGCGCATCCACACAAAATCCTATGGAAAAAATGTAATTCAAAGTTTGCCGAAAGGTGTTCCCTTGGTGACAGATTTTGCGGATTTGGAAAGAAAATTCCGAAATCTGCCGAAAGGATAGATATGAAAAATTGGGTTCTTTTTTTTCTAACTTACATTCTTTCGTTTCCAACCTTCGGTCAAACGGCAAACCCGCAAGTTTTGGAAAAAGATATCTACCAAACTTCGACGAATTGGACGGAACTTAAAATCACTGCCTTCGTGAAAGAACCTGTTCCGATGATTGTGTTTGATGAATCCGATCCTAAGTTCGGCAAAGAGAACACCGCAACAAGCCAAGGTCGCGCACATTCCATAGCTAGGAAAAAAGCAAAAGAGAGATTGAAAATACGTCTTAGCCAGAGACTAGAGTCATTACTCTTTAACTCTGATTTTACTGTTTATGAGTATACGCAAACGAGGCAAAATGTCCGATTGAGTTTGAATCATTTTTTAGCAAAAGATCCTGAGACCTATGACTTTCTGTTTCAAAAGAATCATTTAGAGGCAAAAGCGGAGATATCGATTCGAGGCAAAGAAGGAGTCTTGTCTCATATTCCTATTGAGTTTGGGACCGAGGAAATGCCAATCTTTACGGAAGAATTGCCCGCGGTGGCATTTTCAGGACTCATCGTAGATGCTAGACATTTGAAATTGAATAAAGCCTTACTACCAAAAATCCAAACTGACAGAGGCCTTGATATCTACTCACCGATTTACACGAAAGAGGCATATGCTATTGAAAAAGGTTACATCCACTATAGTAAGGATACAAAGGAAAGATTTGTGGAAAGGATTGTCGGAAAGAATCCTTATTTTGTTTTGGGGCTTGGTGTATCAGGAAAGAATCAAACAGATATAATTCTTCCAACGGATGAGGTGGTGAAACTGCTCAGCCACCCCGATTCGAGAAAGAATATTACGCGGTGCAGAGTTTTGATTTTAGTTTCTGACTAAGCGAACTAAAAAGTTTTTCTGCTTTTTCATAATCACCGTGGAAGAGATATGCAAATCCCATATCCTCTAATTCCCGTTGTGTTAATGAACCTTGTTGTTCTTCCAATTTTTGGATTTGAGAGTAAATCGATTGATAGGATTTCTTTTTATCTTCAAAGCTTGGTAGGTTCAGTTTCCCTGGAAGATTTTCAAAGATAAGACTTGCTTCTTTGTGTTTGTCGAGAAATAACAAAGACAGACCAACTAATTTATGAATCTCAGGGTCATTTAAAGATTTGATATGTTCTCGAAATAACTTGATTGCTTCTTCATATCTTTTTAAGTAATAAAGGCAAGTAACCTCTTCTTTTACAAAGGATGTATCCTTTGTTTTGGATTTGTAAGTATCAAGAATGTACTTTGCTTCGGAATAACTTTCCACCGAGAAAAAGACTTTGATACCTATTTGCAATAAAGAAAAACAAATCGGGTTTGATGGATTCTTAAAATAAAGTGCGATGCCTGCCGCAGCTTCTCTTTGTTTTCCTAATTGGAAATTCAGAATAGCTTCCACAATCGGTGAAAGTGGAGAAATTCCTTTTGGAGTTGGAGGGACTACCTTTCCTGTAAGTTCATATGTGGCAAGGTACCCAAGGTGTTGCAGGAAATAACTATCTGGATGATTTTTAGTTAGTTGGACCAATTCTTCTGTGGATCCTACTTCGTAGAGATCCCAAGCTTCCTGTTCCAGTGATGCAGAAAAAACTTGGGTTGCATGTTGAGCCATAAGGTACCTCTCTCATTTTTAAAGATCGGACAGGCACCCAATTTCCTGATCGTTTTTTTAAGGACTTAGTCGGTAGATCATCCGTGGAAACGGAATGCATTCGCGTATATGTGGAAGTCCCGCAATCCACGCGATTACTCTCTCGAGTCCCATTCCAAATCCAGCATGTGGGCACGAACCAAAGCGTCTGAGATCAAGATACCACTCATAGTCTGAAACCGGTAATCCTTCTTCCATAAGTCTCTCTCTGATCTTTTCCAAAGATTCTTCTCGTTCTGAACCGCCAATAATCTCACCAATTCCATCCGGAGCGATTAGATCAGCTGAAAGAACAGTCCTTGGATCCGTTGGATTTTGTTTCATATAAAATGCTTTAATCTCCCGAGGGAAGTTTTTGATAAAAACAGCCGTGCCGAAGTGATCGGTTAGGATTTGCTCACGTTCTGCATTGATATCTTCACCAAACTGAAGATCTTCACCCTTGGAACGTAGGAGTTCAATGGCATCTCCATACTCGATTCGAACAAAGGGAGATTCGATCAATTTGAGTAGTGGTTCTGGATCCCGCTCCAAAATCTGAAGTTCGGTCTTTGTCCGTTCCAGAGTCGTTTTTAGGATCGATTTCACAAAGGTTTCCTGAAAATCCAGGCTTTCCTCATGGCTCATAAAGGCAGTCTCAGCTTCTACCATCCAAAATTCGGTTAAATGGCGACGGGTTTTACTCTTCTCTGCCCGAAACGTTGGTCCAAAACAATACACTTTAGAATGCGCAAAAACGGCGGATTCCAAGTACAGTTGACCGGTTTGCGCGAGATAGGCCTGACCTAGATCAAAATATTCTGTTGAAAAGAGAGTTCCAGCGGACTCGCCAATGGACCCAGTTAGGATGGGGGTATCGATCAAATTGTAGTCTGCATTTCGAAAGAACTCTCGAATGGCAAAGGAAAGCTCGGATCGGATTTTTAAAATGGCTAGCTGGCGCCTAGAACGGGGAGCCAGAGATGGCGGTTGTTGTGTAGGAAATCAGGACCGTGTTCTTTGGGTGTTATCGGATAATTCTCGGAAGCACCAATGACTTCTAAATCATCTAAAAGAATTTCAACGCCATTCGGCGCTTTAGGGCTTTCTTGCCAATGACCTTTTACCTGTAGCGATGTCTCTTGTGTGAGGGCTTTGTAGGTTTTGAATCGATCTTCTCCGATCTTCTCTTTTTCAATCACGACCTGGAGGATCTCTCCCTCAGTTCGGAGCTGTAAAAATTGAACATGGTTATTCCCTCGTATCCCCTGCAACCAACCCTTCTTTTCGACGAAGGAGGCAAGGCCTTTGGAATTTGTTTGTTTTGTTTCTGTGGAAGTATTTTGCATGGATGGTTTTTCTGTTTGCCAGTTCGATTTTCCCTGAAAATCTGAACCTACTGAATGAATTCTCCCATCCTATTAGACGGTAAAGCGATTTCCGAAAAAATCCGAAACGGGATCGCACTTCGATTGCAAAAAGAAAAGGAAAATGGAAATGGAGTTCCAACTCTTGCCACAATCCTTGTCGGTAATAACCCTGCCTCCGAAACCTATGTGAACATGAAGATAAAAGCCTGCGAAAAAGTAGGAATGAATTCTAAATATGTTCGTCTTGGGCAAGAGACTACCACAGAAGACTTGTTAGTTGAAATAAATAAACTAAATTTGGATCCTAGTATTCATGGAATTTTATTGCAGCATCCTGTCCCCCACCAAATTGATGAGAGACGGTGCTTCGATGCCATTTCCATAGAAAAAGATGTGGATGGAGTTACTACACATTCCTTTGGTAAACTATCCATGGGAATGGAGGCGTATTACCCTTGTACGCCGTACGGAATGGTTCTTCTCCTCAAAGAATATGGGATCGAAATTACAGGCAAACATGCAGTCGTGGTAGGTAGGTCCCCCATCTTAGGCAAACCTATGGCCATTATGCTTACAAATCTGGATGCTACAGTCACACTCTGTCATTCTAAAACGAAGGACCTCCCAAAAATAGTGCAAACAGCTGATCTCATAGTTGGTGCAGTGGGCAAACCAGAATTTATTAAAGCGGATTGGATCAAAGAAGGTGCTGTGGTTTTGGACGCCGGGTATAATGTTGGTAATGTGGGAGACATTGAAATTTCCCGTGCCAAGGAAAAATCTTCCTACTTTACACCAGTGCCCGGTGGAGTTGGGCCTATGACTATTTCTGTTTTGCTTTTGCAAACCATGTATTCTTTTTTACGACAGTTTTCACCCAAGTTGGACCGAGATGCCTACTACAGTTAGTTTTGATGAGTGCTTTCAAACCTTTCCCAAGCTAGATCCTCCGAGCGATTTAGAATCATTTTGGAAAGAAGAAATCCAAAGTCTTAAAAAAATTCCCATTAAGGAAACATATAAAACGATTCTGAAAGGGTCGTTTATTTGGGAATCTTTAAATGATGTTAGTTTTCAATCGGCAGGCAATTACACGATTCATGGAAAATTGGCTATACCAAGAAAACGTGGTGATCGGCCTGTGGTTGTTCAATTTCACGACTATATGAGTACGCCTGAAGAAATTCTAAAAGGATATTCTGAAATTGGTGTTGCCCAGCTCCACATAACTTTGCGAGGACATGGGGCAGAAATGATTGAAGCTCCCATCGATCCTCAAACTGGGAAAACTCCACCGAACTGGAGTCCTAATTACTTCTCAGAAAGACTTGATTCGAAATCCGAATTTTATATGCGAAATCTTTATTTGGATGTTTTAAGAACCATAGAGTTTTTACGACTGAGCGATGGAATTGATGGAGATAAAATCATTCTGCATGGACGTTCCCTTGGGTCCGCATTAGCAGTGTTCGGTGCAGCGTTTTCTGATCGGGTAAAAGGTTTGATCTTGGAAACACCCAGCTTTTGTTTTATTGACAAGGACCAACTCTCATTAAAAACGAATCCTTGGGTTCGAGAACTTTTACCATCAGTGGAAAAACGGGCGACCAAGAAGATTGATTTTAAAAAGGAATTAGCCTACTTTGACGCAATTCATTTTGCGAAAAAGATTAAAATTCCTGCCCTTTTTTCATGTGGTATGGTCGATGAAAAATCCCATCCAAAGGCTGTATTTGCACTCTTTAACCATATGAATTGTGATAAACGTATGCAGTTGTACCCCCAAGAAGGAAACGAAGCGGGCGGAGAAAAACAAGCAAACGCCAATTTAGAATTTGTAAAAGAAGTTTTTGGTGTATGAGTGACTCTTATTTAGATTTTTATTTTACGAATACAAAATCAGGAACCAAAGAAAAATTTATTCCAAAAAGTTTTGAAAATGTAAAGATCTATTCCTGCGGACCAACTGTTTACAATTTTGCACACATAGGAAATATAAGAAGTTTTTTATTCGTTGATATTCTTCGAAGGTCATTGTTGTTAGGTGGTTATAAGTTAAACCAATCAATGAATATTACCGATATTGATGATAAAATCATCAATGAATCCATAAAAAAGGGAATTTCGATTCAGGATTTTACAAAACCATGGACGGATGCTTTTTTTAAGGACTTAGAAACTCTAAATGTTTTAAAACTGGAGCACTACCCCAAGGCAACAGAATCCATTGAAGCGATGGTAGATTTGGTGAATCGTTTGGATAAGAATGGGTTGGTATATGAAAAGGACGGAAGTTATTACTTTTCAATTTCTAATTTTAAACAATACGGATCACTTTCAAAAATTGATGTAAGTGGTATGAAATCGGGTGTAAGGTATGATGCGGATGAATACGAGAAAGATGATGTTCGCGATTTTGTACTTTGGAAGAATAAAAAAGAGGAAAATGAAACTTGTTTTTCCACACATCTTGGTGAAGGCAGGCCTGGTTGGCACTTAGAATGTTCTGCGATGATTCGAAAAATATATGGATCTGGAATTGACATTCATACTGGAGGTATAGATCTCCTATTCCCTCACCACGAAAATGAAATGGCTCAATCGCTCGGAGCTTATCCAAATGAAGAGTTCGTTGGAACTTGGTTGCACTGTGAACATCTTCTTGTAGATGGTGAGAAAATGTCGAAAAGTAAAGGGAATTTCTATACTTTGCGGGATCTTTTGGATCAGGATGTCAAACCTGATGTCGTTAGATACCACCTTATATCTGCTCACTATCGATCTAAGCTCAATTTTTCAATTTCAAAGTTAAATGATTCTAAACAAGCATTAGAAAGAATACAAAATACCTTAAATCGTATATTGGATTTTTCTGTAATTGAATCCCTGATTGACCAGATAAATGATGTTTCACAATCCTACCCGGTTCCTTTTGTTAATACAGATCTCAAGGAACTCTATTCTGAGTTTTTAAAATCTCTCTCCGAAGACCTAAATATGCCAAAAGCCCTGGCTTCTATTTTTGATGGAATTCGTTTTATAAATCAAAAATTAGATATGGGAGAGGCGGAGCAAAAGTTCATTTTGGAATCTTACCTTCTGTTTCAAGTTTGGAATCAAATTTTAGGTGTGCTTCGATTCGAAAAAGAGACTCAAACATTAGATGCAGATTTTGAACGATGGATTGAAGAAAGGATAGGTTCTAGGAAAGTCGCTAAAGCTAACAAAAATTATACGGAAGCAGATAATATACGCAAAGAGTTAGAAGCAGAAGGCATTATTCTTGCAGATACTAAAGAAGGGAAAACAACTTGGAAAAAAGTCCAGTAGATATACTGTTTGGGAAACGAAATTTCTATGAATTTCTAGAGTCTTTAGAGCAAATGATGCCAGAAAAAGGCATCAAAACAATCCGAGAAGTTATAGTGAAAGATGGAGTGAATGCGGAAGAGAAAAATAGAATCAAATCCTATCTACCCACTTCGATCAAGTTCACTACCTCCACTACTAGAGAAATGGATCGTATCGCAGGGGACAAAAACCACCAAGGATATATAATCATTCGAACCAAACAAAAGGCTTTTCAATCTCTAAATTTTGAAAATTTTAAATCGAATGTAAACGAAGGAATGGGTCCAATTTTAATCCTGGACCGTATACAAGATCCTGGCAACCTTGGGAATATTTTGAGAACTGCTGAGTGTATGGGTGTACAACATGTCCTCTTATCAGATCGAGATACGTCACCGATCACGCCTGTAGTCGAGAAGGTTTCTGCTGGAGCCGTGCACCATCTCTCAGTTTACAGAATAGCCAATTTAAAACATGGAATAGAACATCTAAAAAAGAACGGATATTGGGTCCTCGCGACAGATGAAGAAGGTGAGGAAGAAATATGGGAAACAATTCCTGATTCTGACCAAATGGCTGTTATTTTAGGAAATGAGGGGGAAGGAATCAAAAGAATCCTTCTTGAGGATTCTGATTACATTGCAAGGATTCCCCTTCACGGATCGGTTTCATCTTTAAATGTTGTCGTTGCCTGCGGAATTACTTTAGATCGAGTGAAAAATGGTCCACGGCTTAACTAAGTTCGTTTAAAACTTATTTTTCGCGGAGGTATTCATCTTATTTGATTCAACTTTCGCAGTGGGCAATTCCGTCGTGGTGTTTAATATTTGTAATACGCCAAAACCAGACGATAGAAAAAGAATACAAACGAACCATGATGGTTCTTTCGACAAAAAAGATTGAATTAAATAGAGACCTAAAAAAACAAAAGCTAATCCTAAAAAGACACCCAAAAAAGAACGTAAAATAAAATTATTTCGTTTAGGGAAAAATTCACCTACGGAATAGAGAGATTTCCAAAAAAAGAATGGAGGTTGTACTTTTTCGTAAAACTGTTTTAGTTTACTTTTGTCTGTCTCAGGGAAGATATTAGAGTAAACAAGAAGCAAAACAACGGCTGATAAAGATGTGAAGAGAATTGTATAAGGGAAAACAAAGGAAAAAATATATTTGGAAATGCTATAGAGAATGGGCGATAGGATAAAAGCTAAAATTTCTGTTCTTGCAGATATCTTCCAAAAAAACCACCTAGCAATCAACACAAAACCTATACCAGAACTTGCTTCAAGTAAAAAGACCCAGGATCCCTTCACTGTTTCCATTCCATATAATGCAAGTAGAAAGGAAAGGCCGGCAATAACTGTCTGCAGTAGATAGGATATTTTAATATAGTATTTATCTGGTTTATTCTTCTGTACAAAAGGTTCCCATAAATCTTTAACTAGATAAGAAGCCCCCCAGTTTAAATGAGTTGCAAGAGTAGATAAGTAAGCTGCAAAAAAGGCAGATAGCAGTAATCCAACCATACCATGGGGCATTCCTTCTTTCAGTACCATAAGAAAACCTTGCCCGCTTTGTTCTTCCGAAAGATTCGGATATAAAACTAAAGAAACAAGTGCGACAATAATCCAAGGCCATGGTCTTACAAAATAATGGGCAACTACAAACCAAAGCGAACTTTTCACCGCAGAGGATTCATTCCTTGTTGCGAGAATTCTTTGAGCAATGTACCCACCGCCACCTGGTTCACTTCCTGGATACCAACTTGACCACCACAAGACAGTAATTAAGATTAGAAAGTGTGAAAAACTCATTTCCGAATTCTCAAAGTTTGGGAAAAACTGCAGTTTTGAATCTGGGATTTTTGAGAAAAGATTAGAAATTCCACCAATCTTATTGAGATCTAACGCAAAATAGGCGAAAAGTATACATCCTCCCCAGGCAAGAAAAAATTGAAATACATCAATATATGAAATTCCGCGAAGGCCAGCTATAGAAGTATAAAACAATCCAAACAGAAGAATTACAGAAAGAAGAATTGGAATCGAATAATTCGGGAAAAAAACCGGTAGAATTTTAATCATGGCCAGATTTACCCACCCGAGCACAATTACATTTAAAATAAGACCTATAGAAATTGCTTTGAATCCCTGCAAAAAATTTGCTTCTTTTCCGGAGTATCGAATCCGAATTAGATCTAAATCAGTTTTGGCTTCCGATCTTTTCCAAAGTTTTGCGAAAAAAAAGACAGTCACAAATCCACCGATCGCCATATACCACCATACCCAATTGCCTACGATTCCTTGGCTCCGGATGATCTCTGTAACTGCCAAAGGTGTGTCTGCGGCAAAAGTAGTGGCTACCATAGCTGTTCCTGCAACAAACCAGTGTAAGTTTCCTTCTGCTTGAAAATATTCAGTAGTGGATTTTGTTTTTTTAAAACTTAAAAATAAAATAATCCCAATGATGATAAATGGGAGAAAAAATAAAATAATATCAAAGATGTGAAAATCAATCATTAGATTCTAACTTTGATTCCCATTTCCTTCATGGTATACTTTGTTTCTTGAATGCTGTATTCTCCGAAGTGAAAGATGGAAGCCGCAAGCACTGCGTCTGCTCCACCACGAAGGATCGCTTCCGACATATGTTCAGGATTGCCTGCACCACCTGAAGCAATAACTGGAATAGTCAAGTGAGTGGTAAATTGTTTGAGAATATTTATATCGAAACCATCTTTAGTGCCATCACGATCCATGCTAGTCAAAAGGATCTCACCTGCGCCCATTTCTTCTGCTTCTTTACCCCACTCAAGTGCATCACGTCCAGTCTCAGTACGCCCGCCATTCAGATACACTTCATGGCGCTTTCTATCTTTATTAAATTTTACATCGATTGCACATACGATACATTGTGAACCATAGATTTCGCTAGATTCACGTAACAATTCAGGTCTCTGAAAGGCACTTGTATTGATGGAGACTTTATCCGCACCTTTATTAAGGACAGAACGTACATCATCTAGAGTTCGAATTCCACCACCAACAGTAAAGGGTATAAAAATTCGATTTGCCACTTCCTCAACTAAATGTAAAAGGATATCGCGTTTATCGCTAGATGCAGTTATATCCAAAAAACAAAGTTCGTCCGCCATATTTTCTTCATATGCTACAGCAGAGGAAACTGGATCCCCAGCATCAATAAGGTCAACAAATTTGATTCCTTTGACTACTCTTCCACCCTTTACATCCAAACAAGGAATAACTCTTTTCGTTAACTCATCCATAACTAATTGATCGTTTCTGGAAGTTCGGTTTTTGTTACAGGCAATTTAGATAAAGAAATAGCAAAACTCAATAACTCTGCCTCTTTAAAATTCGCAGATGTTAGTTGCATACCTATAGGTAACCCTTCTTTGGAAAGCCCTGCGGGGCAGCTAATAGCTGGTACACCAGAAAGATTTACAGTGGTTGTTAGTATATCGGCTAAATACATTTGGATGGGATCTTTTGTCTTTTCTCCAAGTTTGAATGCAGTTGTTGGAGATGTCGGTTGCAAAATCACGTCAACTTCTTTAAAAAAGCTTTCATACTGCTTCTGAATGAGAACTCTAGCTTTTTGAGCCTTTCCATAATAAGCATCGTAATAACCAGAACTCAAAGAGAAGGTTCCTAAAAGTATCCGTCTTTTTACTTCTTTTCCAAAACCAGATGTTCTTGAATCTAAATATAAGTCATCTAACTTACCTGACGAATCCTTACGAAGACCATATCTGATACCATCAAATCGGCTCAAGTTGGACGAACATTCTGCAGTTGCTATCAAGTAGTAAACAGGAATTGCATATTTCAAAATAGAGAAATCTAATTCTTTAATTTCAGCGCCAAAAGACCTCAGTGATTCAATTATCTCACTATAGCGAGTTCCCACTTCTTCCGAAAAATTCAGACCTGAAGGATTCATGACTCCCACGCGTTTCCCTTTCCAATCTAATTGTTGGACCTCAGATGACGTGATTTTTGGAACATCTTTAGTCGTTTGATCGTTTGAATCCACACCTGAGAGTATGGAAAGAAGGTCTACAATTCCTTCTAAATCATTGGAAATGGGTCCAATCTGGTCTAGGCTTGATGCATAGGCTACAAGTCCATATCTTGAGACTCTACCATATGTTGGTTTGAGTCCCCAAATTCCGCAGAGGGAGGCAGGTTGTCTGATAGATCCACCCGTATCAGATCCGAGGGAGATAGGTAAAACCTTGGAAGCAACTACAGCCGCCGAACCACCGCTAGATCCACCTGGGATTCGGTTTGTATCAAAAGGATTTTTTGTTACTTGGAAGGCACTGTTCTCAGTACTAGAGCCCATTGCAAATTCATCCATATTGAGTCTTGGAAAAAGAATAAAACCAAGAGACTTCAACTTCGATATCACGGTTGCATCATAAGGAGAGATGAAATTTTCGAGTATTTTGGAACCGCAAGATGTAATTTCACCGGATACGCAAATATTGTCTTTGATACCAATAGGAATTCCATCAAATTCTGACAGGACTTTCCCTGAATTTCTTCGTTCATCGCTTAGAATCGCAGATTCTTTAATTTTATCTTTGTTTATGCTGAGAAACGATTGGATTTTGTTTTCCACCGTATCGATTCTCTTAAAAATTGACTCAACTAAATTGAGGCTTGAAAACTCTTTGTTTTTTAAACCTTTTTTAATTTCTGAGTAAGTTAAGGAATAAAGCTCTTTCATGTTTCAATCACCTTAGGAACAACAACATAACCATTTTCATACGAAGGTGCAATTTTGCTAAGATCATCTCTTTTTAATGCATTAACTGCTTTGTCTTGTCGAAATACAAATTTTGAATGTTGGTAAATATCCTCATCTGAAATGCTAGACGTATCTAGATTTTTTACTTCGTCTACGTATTGAACGATTCTTGAAAAATCGTTTAACATAGACTCTATTTCTGAATCATCAATCTTAAGTTTCGCGAGATTTGCTATGTTTCTTAATTCTTTTTCGTCCATACTTCCTCAATATGCATTCCTATCTATGATTGCTTTAAATGGTGTTAGAAGAATAATCTTTATATCTAAAAAAAACGACCAATTTTCTATATAAAAAATATCTGCTTCAATTCGCTTTTGTATGGAGGTATCCCCTCGAAAACCTTGAACTTGCGCCCATCCGGTTATACCAGCTTTTGCTGCATGTCGTCTCATATACTCATTGTGTTCATTTCGAAATTTTTCAACGTAAAAGGGTCTTTCTGGTCTAGGTCCTACGACTGACATGTCCCCTTTTAATACATTAAAAAATTGTGGGGTTTCGTCGAGTGATAGTTTTCTAAGAATTGTTCCAATTTTTGTAACTCTAGGATCATCCTTGACTGTCCACAACGTGTCCGATTTGGATTTTTCTTGGACTACCATCGAGCGAAACTTGATCATTCCAAAAACTTTGTTATCCAAACCTACTCTTTCTTGAGTATAAAAAATGGGTCCTTTGCTTGTAAGTTTGATAAGAATTGCGATCACCAAAAAGAAGGGTGAAAAGATAAGAATGAAACTTAGTGAAAATAGTATATCAAAACTTCGTTTGATAACTTGATTGTATCCCAATCGCAATGGTATGTTACGTATGGAAATGATTGGTATCCCATCTAGAACTTCAACTCTTCCTTTTGCCGTGACAATTTCTTCGTAGCTTGGGATAATCTTAAGATCCACGCCATGAAAATCTGCAATATCGATAACTTCTTTTAAATAATCACCCTCTTCATGCGAAAAAGCGTATACCAGGAGATCTACATTGTTCTTTTGTATGTAGTCCTCGAGTTGTTTAATACTCGTGACAATTTGAATATTGTTTTTTTCTAATGTTTTTTTTCCAGATACAAATCCATTTACCTTGTATCCGTAAATAGAATGTTTTTTTAGGGTTTCTTCAAATCCAAAAGCTGATTTGCTCGTTCCCAAGATAAGTACTGACTTTAAATTGTATCCTTTGCTTCTTAAGTATTCTAAAAGAAGTCTCAAAACGAAGTGAGACAAGGAGGTTAATAAGATTGCAGAGCCTGCAAAGTAAACTATAACAAGTCGAGAAAAACTCTCACCACGGAAGAAAAAAAGTAAAGCTAATACAACAAGTAAATTTAAGACTACTCCACTGATGATTGCAAAAAATTCATCAGTAAATGACAAACCTCTTCGTGGGTGGTAGAGATCAATCGTTAAAAAACAGAGAACCTGCGAAATAGAAAGTACAATGCCTAGTATTAAGTAACTAATTGGGTCAATGATTTGGATTTGAAAAAAAGAATCTGGTAGAAGGAAATAGCGAATGGTATAAGCAATCGAAAAACTTAATAAAGCGATAATAAGATCAGTTGAGAGAAAAAGTAATTTGAATGACTGACTTCTTTCTTTTAGCATATATAAATTTCCTATTCTGGAAGTGCTCCATCCAACGGTCTTTTACGAAAACGATACAAACGGACCCGTGTAGCTTGGGCGGTAGTAGATTCTCCGAAACTAAAATTAGAATAGTTAACAGATAAAAATACACTTTGGTCATAGAAAGTAAGTTGATTATTTAATGTAAGGCCCCCAGGCAAAGCTCTTAAGTTCATACTATAGCCCAATCTAACTTCCCAGTTGTGAAGATCCGCCTTAAAAGTAGTCATAAAGCGATTGATATTAAATACGGTCTTTTGTCTCTGGTCTTGTCCCCTCGCTCCTGTGCCACTTGCAACATCTTCCCAAATTGTAGTTTGATCGTAATTGATTCCTGACTGGGATGAGTAAAGTTCAGGCGTTGTGTTCATTGCATAGAATTGACCTTGAGCTAGAGCAGTTAAACGCCAAGGTTCGGTAACCCTGGAATCCAATTCTAATTCGATTCCCGTATAACGAGTAATCTTGGTATCAGTTTTAAAAAAGAATCTGTAACTATCTAAAAAATTATCCCGGTATACATGATACCAAGTACCACCTATTTCTAAACTTCGGAAAGCCCGGATGATTGGCCAAGAAAACCCGCCCATTTTATAACTTAATGTTAGGTTGTTAGACAAAGGCCTACTTTGTGGAGTATGGTGCACATAGTCATTATTGATAAAAATTCCAGAATAAAAATTTCTTTTCCTTTCTAGTAGGCTTGGTCGTCTCGTATTAAATCCATCAACAAAGTCGATAAAGCCACCTACTCGTAAAACAGTATAATACCATCTTTGTTGGTTTGTTAGTCCTGGGTTGTAAGCTGATGAAAATTCTCTTAAGTCCCGAATCGTACGAACGGATATATCCCAGTCATTGAGGGCATAACTTTCCAAGGCAAATTCTGCTTCGTGTTGCCTTAAATTTCCAACGACCGGATCCTTTGCTTCTGCTCTGTCGGCATCTAATCTTCTATAAGTGGTGGTAAAAAAGATTTCAGGAATCCCAATTCTTGCCGTATGTGATTGTCGGACATACTGATAAGATTGTTGTTTTAGAAAATTTGCATATGCCTTATTTACGTCTCTATCAGGGCTATTGATTGCGGTTCCAGAGCCAGGAAAGTCTACCGTTTGTTTGGTGGCTCCTGCAAAAAACCCTGGTGTAAAAGACATATAGGAACCAAAAGCCATTGGAGAACGTAAACCTGTTTCTCCAATAACATTTGTTTGAGATCTCAAAACCAAATCATTGTATCTGCTATTTGGATCTGTTGTATTTGTAAGAGGATTTACTCTTTGGGTTGGCGGTCCATAGAGACGATTTATATTTGTTTGAAAAAATAAATCCCAGTAAATTGGGCTATTTGTATACGGCATTGTTCCAACATTACTCGAGTTACGAATGGTAACGGATGGCAATGTATCTTGAGCGGGGAAATATTGGTTGGCTTGAATTTGGTAAAGAAGAGTTCTGGAAAGAGCAATGCCTACACTCAAGTCTCCACGATTTTCAGTATAATTCAAATTCCAATTTAA
Source organism: Leptospira sp. (assembly GCA_027533185.1). Taxonomy (GTDB): domain Bacteria; phylum Spirochaetota; class Leptospiria; order Leptospirales; family Leptospiraceae; genus Leptospira_A. Next base: position 134,379 of record JAPZTS010000011.1, read on the forward strand.
GAGATTTCGAATCAAACCAAATCTTACATCTCTAAATGTATAAAGCGATTGAATGGAATTCGATGGTTGGTACCGGTTTCCGAATTCATAATCGAACTGTCTGTTATTAAAATTTTCATATTGTAATTGGATATTTCTCGTTGTGTCTTTTTGGAAATCATTAAACTTTGCATTGAGCCGAATATCTGCTTTCCACCATGGTTCGTAGGCAACTCCAGTATCTCGAAAAGGTAGACCTGTTCCTGGAAAAAGTTCCCCTCGATCCACATTGTTTGTTACTGCGACATTACCTACTCCCCCATTTCGGAACCGATCCTCGTATACAGGAGTTACATTATTTTTTTTATAATTTGCATAACCAAGATTGATGTTGTAGTTCAAATAATTAGAGAGCTTCCACATCTCCAACTGGGCTGCCTGTCCCGTTTTTTCATACATATCAAATCTGAATTTATATCCGTTAGCCAAAAATAAACTATTCGGATAGGAGTCGGACCACTGGTAAGAGTTTTGCCAAAACCAACCTTGCGTGTTATTTTTACCAACTTGAGTGGTAACTCCGTTTCCAGATTCTGAGTTATACAAATAAGGCAACCAGAGAACAGGTGTTCCTCCAACCATTACCGTGACTCTATGGGCAATTACGGTTTTATCATCATGAACTATGATCCATTTTGCTTTAAAAGACTCGTGTGGTAGCTCCGCATTACAGCCGGTAAAGTACCCCATTTCCATAAGGTATCTTTGTTCATCTAACCTTTTTAGCTTTTTCCCAATGAAAAAAGCTGGGTAGTAACTTAATTTAGAATTATAAACAACGCCTTGGTTGAGTTTTATATCATATAGCAATCGTTCGCCGGTTACTTTTGCATTGCCATCATTGAATATAACACCACCTTCTGCATAAATCTCTTGTCTTTCTGCATCTATGGAAACGGAGTCGGCTTCTAAATATCCTGACTTTATTTTAACGCGGACCTTTCCGCGAAGAACCAAAACGCCGCCCTTTGTTTTATCCACATTCAGAAGTTGCCCTTCGCTTGCGTTTTGTATCTGGATAGGAGGACCTTTTTTATTCGTAGAAGCTGCAAGTGATTCAGGGGTCATCGTTTGCTCCTCTTCTGGTACAAGCGCCTCTCGCAAACGATCTCTTTTGGTATAAATTGTGCCTTGCGGGTTGAGACCGAGGTTTCGAAGGTTTTCTTCCACCTCCCGATCTGACATTTGGTCAACTGATTTTTTTACAAGGGTTCTTTGTACTTGGGCACTGGTCTTTTTTCTTTCTGAATCGCCAGGACTTGAGTCTGGTAATTTTGCGTCTGGAAAGAGCTGGCGAATCCCTTCGATATCCTGCGCGAACAATCCCCCTCTCATGAGGACAGTAAAAAGCAGAATGAGTAGTATCATGAATCGTTGCACGTTGGGAGGGCTTTTTTGGTATAGAACGATAGTTTTAATCCATACGAAAAAATCAATGGTAAAAGCAGAATTCTAGTCTAAGGGAGTCGATGAAATAGGCTCGCATAGAGAAAAAAGGGGTTGCAAAAGGATTCTCCACTTGGACATAATCTAGGGACTCTAATTTTGGGATACCAGGAGCTGTGAATGCAAAAAACATACTCTGGGGAACGAATACCGGGAACCATCCGCTACACGGTGGTTTCAAAGGATCAGGTTTCAATCAGAAAATGGGAAGTTCCCGAATCCATCCATCATTTGGATGGATTTGACCACGAATTGTCTGCCCAAAGGATTGCTCTCACAATTTTGCAAGACCACACAAAAAACCCCAAAATCGCAGAAACTCTCTATAGAGATTTTAAGGCATTTTGTGGGGATCTGTTTAAACAAGATACCTGGCTTTTGCATTCGAGTCGGATTGATCTTTTTTTAAAATCAGAACATGCAGATCCTGTTTATACTAAAGTTTAAGAGATTCTAATATAGATTTTTTGACTATTTGGAATGCGGAATGGAACCACACCCATGTAATGATTCAAACAGGCGATGTGATAGGTAGGGTCAATGTCCAAGTGGAGTGCTCATCGTCTCTCCGGAGGCTCCCTTTGTGTTCGGCTATGATTGATTTAGATATTTCGATAGAATTGAATTGCCCGATCCCTTTTACGAGGTCCTCTTCTCCGTTGTCTTGAATTGAAATTATTACGTTCGATGCGCTACTTGTATCCTCTCTTGTAAGGACCATTTCAATTTTTCTTTTACTGCTATCTTCCAGTCTTGTGACTCGAAGTCTTGCATCTTGCAATAGATTTAAAAAAACTTGTTTGAGCTTTTGTGGCTGACAATAGACCAACGGGATGTCGGAAAGAGTGAGTTCACAATGTATCCCTTCCTTTAGAAAATACTGGTGGAGAAAGGAGCGAGTGTCACCCATCAGAATTCCTAAATTGGCGAAGGTCCACTGAGAATTTGTTGCTTGCGAGTATGTGACTAGATTTTTCACAATTTTAGCAATTCGCTCCGATTCAACCGTGATACTCTCGGCTCGATCCGCTATGGTTGGAAGATTTAAATTTTTTGCTTCCAAACCAATCAAATCGGCAAGATTAATAATAGATGTTAGGGGATTGTTTACTTCATGCGAAATGCCTGAGGCAACCAATCCGATAGTTTCCCATTTTTGGTTTTCTGCAAGCCGAGTTTCCACTTCTTTGATATGTTTCTGCACTTGATTTTTATAGATTGCCATCTCTACGGAAATATACAAATCTCTACTGTTAAAAGGTTTGATTAGATAGCCAGCAGGTTCTGTTGTTTTTGCTCGACTAAGTGTGGACTCATCGGAATAAGCAGTGAGGTAAATAACGGGGATATCCTTTTGTTTCTTTACCGCGGTTGTAATGTCGATCCCATCCAGCTCCCCGTTGAGCATAATATCCATTAATATCAAATCAATGGGCTGGTTTAAGATGGTTTCGATTGCTTCTTTCGGTTCTGAAACATAACTTGCCTTATATCCATACTGTTTGAGTGTCGAGCAAATATTGATCGCAATAATTCTCTCGTCCTCAACAACAAGTATATTTTTTAAGGCATTTTCCGCTTTGGTATCCATTCATTTTGGCAGGGCGCATTCCAGAAAATCCAAAATTTTAGAGTTTGTCAAGAGAAACCCGATCGAAAACGTTAGATTGTGTCGTTTCACGATTCTTTAAATTTGGAACAAAGGGAAGTAGTTAACTGCCAATCGCCCCCCATCCTAGTTATTGCCGGAGCTGGAACAGGAAAAACCAAGACACTTGTTCACAAACTCGTTTCTTTAGTAGAAGAAGGTTATTCTCCCGATGAAATCCTGCTTTTGACTTTCTCTAGAAGAGCCGCAAAAGAAATGATTTCTCGAGTGAACCATCAGATGACTAGTCACGGAGGAAAAATCCAAGGAGGGACGTTCCATTCCTTTTGTTACGGATTCTTAAAAAAATACGGAATGTTCCAGGGTATAAATACCAACTTTCTGATCTTAGACGAGGAAGATAAGGATTCGATGATCGGATTGGCAAAATCGAAACTAGGAGAGCAACTAACAAATAAGAGATTGCCCAAAAATAGTACGCTATCAGAGATGTTTTCTTCTGCTTTCAATCGCCAAATATCCCTAGAAAAATTAATTCTAAAAGATTTTCCGATTTTTAGCTCGGTAGTTCCACAGATTCAGACAATACGAGAAGAATATGGTGAATTGAAAAAGCGATACAATCGTTTGGATTTTGATGACCTATTAGATCAAACACGAGTTATCCTGATGGAGGAGGAACGATTACGAATCTCAATATCTGACAAATATAAGTACATATTAGTGGATGAATACCAAGATACAAATCGAATACAAGCTCATATTGCCTGTCTTTTGGCAAGTGTCCATGAAAGAATTCTCGTCGTAGGAGATGACGCCCAATGCATCTATGGGTTCAGGGGGTCTTCCGTTCGGAACATATTAGATTTTCCTAAAATATTTCCAAAAACCAATCAAATAACTCTTATAAAAAACTACAGGAGCAGCCAAGGTATTTTAGATCTCGCTAATGAAGTTTTGGATGGTTCCCTTCAAAATACAAAAAAACGACTGATCTCCCATATCTCTCTGGATTCGAACAATAAACCAACGTTAGTTGAAATTCAGTCCATTGAAGAAGAAGCAATTTATGTGAGTGAAAAAATTATAGAAATCCTGGAAGATGGAATCCCACTTTCGGAGATTGCGGTTCTATTTAGAGCAGGTTACCAGTCAAATCTTCTTGAGTTACAATTACAATCTAGAGGAATCCCTTTTTTTAAGTATGGTGGAAAAAAGTTTTTGGAATCCGCTCATATAAAAGATTTGTTAGCTTATTTAAAAATTATGGTGAACCAACGAGACATTCTGTCTTGGAGCAGGGTCTTGAGTAAATTAAAAAACGTTGGTAAAAAGCATACGGATCGAATTCTTAGCGTGATGGAAAAAAATGAATTCCATTTCGATTCGGTTGAAGCTGTCTCAAAAGACTATCCATTTTTTTCGGAAGAGATTCAATCTCAGTTGGTTTCCCTGTTCCGGATAGTTTTGGATGCAAAGATCAATGCAAACGCTTCGTACGCCTTTGAACGTGCAATACATTACTATGAACCGATTTTTATGGAAGAATACGATGATTTTGAAAAAAGAAAATCTGATTTTTTGTCATTAAAACTTTTGTTTGATGGTGAAACCACTCTTTCGGAAACAATAGCTGATCTCACAATGGACCCCATACAGCCTAGCGATCCGTATACTTCAGATAGCGAAGGAATCATACTCTCAACAATCCATTCAGCGAAGGGTTTGGAATGGAAAGTAGTTTTCATTTTACAATGTTCCGAGGGTAGTATCCCTTTTGGAAGAATTCAAACGAAAGATGAATTGGAAGAAGAAAGACGATTGTTTTATGTAGCAATCACGCGAGCCAAAAAAAATCTCTATTTATTAACACCTCTCCTCTCGGAGCAAAGAAAACTAACACCCAAATCAAGATTTTTGGAATCAATTCCGAGTTCAAAGTCCTTGTGGACGAAAGAAACTCTCAAAAAATTCGATGGGAAAGTAGATACAGAAATGGTGGATTCTATTCAAAAAAAGGAAAGATTTAAAGGAATCCAAGACTACTTTTTGAATTGATTCTTTCAAAACATCTGTTGGAGTAATATAATGCTGAATCCGAGGTCTCTATGAATTTAAAAGCAATAACCCTATTTTGCATTTCCCTATTTATTTTTTCCTGCTCTTCTTCCGTAAAAAAAGCCGATGGCAGTAGTGACCAAGTTAGTGGGTCGGACACTAGCAAATCCAGGGCTCTTTCGGGTATGGATGGGAAGGATGATAAGGACACTAAGTCGAAAAAAACCGGTTGTATTGAGGGGGATTGTGTCAACGGGATCGGAAAGTATGTCTATGACAACGGAGATATTTATTCCGGATCATTTAAAAATGATATGAGACATGGAACTGGTATATTCAATTATGCGGATGGTGAAAAGTTTGATGGTTCTTATGTGGAGGATAAAAAGCAAGGCACAGGTGAATACCTCTTTAAGAACGGAGATAAATACGTTGGAGAATTCCAAAATGGTCAGATCAACGGAAAGGGAAACTACAGCTTTAAAGATGGCAAAACAGTTTCGGGTGATTTTTCGAATGATGGAATGGAAGGGACAGGTATATTAACGGAAGATGGAAAGACTCGCAACTGTAAGGTTGCGAGCCGTAAACTTCTCTGCGAATAAAACTATAATTGGCAGTTTGGATTTTTGCCTTGGGCTTTTGCCGTTTCATACATGGCAAGTGCCTTTGGCATAGCAGAATTCAATTGTTTCATTCTAGTTGCGTCAGAGGGGTGCGTCGAAAGAAGTTCATTGGGTTTCGATCCTCCTAATTCACTCATATTCTTCCACAAGTTAACACTCTCTGACGGTACAAATCCAGATTTTGCCATCAAGTCCAATCCAATCAAATCTGCCTCTGATTCATGTTCACGGGAGAAAGGTAACAAAACTCCAAACTGAGCACCAGCACCTAAAACACCTGCTACCGTTGGTTTACCAAGAGCTTCCAAAGCTTTTACTGATCCGCCAGCAATTTGATTTTGTGATACTCTTTCATTTCCATGTCGAGCAATCACGTGCCCTATCTCGTGCCCGATGACTGCTGCAAGTTGGTCTTTATTTTTGGCCACCGAAAACATTCCTGTATAAACCCCGATCTTTCCTCCAGGTAAAGCAAATGCATTTGGTGTATTGTCTTTAAATACTACTACTTCCCATTTGGAAACACCTGTTGTGTCAACTGTTACTGCTAATTGAGCATTTACGATACAATTCACATAAGCATTCTGTCTTGCTCCCCTTTCGATTGGGATCTTTTGTTTCATATCTTCAAATGCTTGTTCACCCATTGCATTCATTTCCGGGTCTTTTACCAAAGTTAACTGTCTTCTACCTGTAGGCGATGTATTACATGCACCGAAGAAAAATGCAATTAAGCTAATTAACGTTAATTTTTTCATGTTTGTTCCTCTTTATTATGGTTTAAAATTTTGTAAAAACGGTAAAACCTCACCAAATGGTATTGGCTTAGAAATTAAATAGCCTTGGATTTGATCGCATCCAAAATTTTCTAATAATTCTTTTTGAGACGGTTCTTCAATACCTTCTGCCACTACATCATAACCTAAAACATGAGCCATCTTAATGATGGAGTGAAACAAATTACCCTCTTTGGAAGTGACGGAAGCATTGTGTAAAAACGATTTGTCAATTTTTACCGTTGAAAGTGGCAGTTTTTCTAAGTAAGATAGTGAAGAAAAGCCAGTTCCAAAATCATCAAGTGCAACTTTCACCCCTATATCGATCAAATTAGAAAGAATTGGATACGTCTCTGATAGATTTTTCATTGCAAGACTTTCCGTGATTTCAACTTGAATGGAGGCATAACGAATATTTTGACTTTTATGAATATCCACAATCCAATGGAAAATATTTTGTTCATGAAATACATGAGGAGAAAGATTTATCGCAATCGAAATCGGTATTTTATTCGTTTTTTCGATCCACTCTATTAGTTTTACAGATTCTTCTAAAACAAATCTTGTCAATGGAAGAATCAAACCAGAACTCTCTGCCATCGGGATAAAGTCCACAGGCGAAATCATGCCTTTTAACGGGTGTTTCCAACGTACAAGAGCCTCCCAGTGGTCGATTCTTTTCGTTTCTAAATGAAAAATTGGTTGGTAGCAAACAAAGAATTCTTTCGCCTCAAGTGCCTTTTTAAGATCGTTTTGGATATCGAGTTGGTAGTGGATCCGCTCTTGCATCGCTGCATTGAACACACAGGTTGAGCCAATTTTTAAATCCTTTGCTTCAAACATGGCAATCTCGGCATTTCTAAGTAAGAACTCCGAATCCCGCCCACCAGTTCCAAAGCTAGAAATTCCACATGAGGCTGTTAAGTAGATTTGATACCCTTTATAATCAATTAGATTACCCAAATATTCTAATATTTTGTCAGAAAATTCTAGTGCTTCCTCAATGACAAGGAGATCCATTTTTAAAATCGCAAAATTGTCGGCCGAAAGACGTGTAATAATCGCTTCTGAACCAGAAACCTCTTGAAGCCGACTCGCAAAAATACCTAAAATCTCATCGCCAGCTTCATTGCCTAGCGAATGATTTATTCTTTTAAAATTATCAATATTTATGAAAAATACAATCGGAAATCCAATGTTATTTGAATTGTATTCTGCAATCTTTAATTCGATTTTTACAAGAAACAAAGATCGATTCGGCAAGCCCGTTAAATTATCATAAAAGGCATCGTAGGTTAACTGTTGTTCGGCAATCTTTCGATCACTGATATCATGGTGTATGGCAATGTATTGAAAAATAGAGCCATCTTCTCTCGCAAATGGAACAACCGTAGTTTCTACATAGTGAGGTGATCCATCTTTTTTAGTATTTGTGATTTCGCCTCGCCAAACTTTCCCTTTTTGAATAGTCTCCCAAAACTTTTTCCAATCCTCTGCTGATTTGTCCTGTGATTTTAATATTCGATGAGATTGGCCAACTAATTCTTCTCTTTCGAAACCTGTAGTATTTAAAAATGCATCGTTCACATAAGTTATGATACCATTGGCATCGGTTATCGAAACAATATTCGCTTGGTCAAGGGCAAACTTTTGAAATTGGATTTCTTTTAAGGATTCAAACAAAAAGACATTGGTTCTTTCTTTTTCCTTTCGCATTACAAGAGATTTTCTTTCTCTTTCCATTACTTCGGCTAATCTTTCGAGTGTTTCACTAAAGATTACATCGGAAACTCCTTCTTTCATATAACCCAAAGATTCCGAATAGGTTTCTTTTTTACTGAGTAGGATGATAGGAATCTCAATTTGTTTATCTTTCACGAATTGTAGATAGAGTTTCAGTTTTTCTCGGTGGGGAGATTCATAGGTACAAAGGATTATATCCCAGTCTTCTGCATAGACTGCCTCCTCCCATTCAAGGGGGGATTCGATGACACGATAGAGGGGTCTAAACCCTTTTGATTTGATCTCGCCGATAGTTTTAAAGACTGCGTCGGAATTACTTTCGACAATGAGTACACTGATTGGAATTCCCATGGTATTTTAGAACAACCTCTCTAAAAAAACAGAAATAAAAGAAATCTCAACCTAAAAATGCTGAATATTTGGTTCGATTTTTCCGTCAGACGAATTGAATGCATCCGAAACAATTCGAAGCAGAATATATTAAAAAAGAATACTTAATCTCAGAACTGAGTAAGTTACTTTTGGATTTCCATGAGCTGGAATACAAGGAGTTGAACGAGTATGACAAAGGTGGTTACGATGGTTTCAATCAGGCGATCACCTTGGTGCTCAAAAAACTCCAAAACTAGGGAAAATTCTAGAAAAATCGCTGAAGTGATTGTGGAAATTGGGTTTTCAATAAAAATTCTTTACAAATTTCGGAATGATCGAAACACTATACGAGCTAGTAGGAAGTTCAATGAATTTCACAACAAAACAAGTTAAAAATCATACAGTTGTTACTTTAGAGGGTTCTCTCGACATCTATTCTGCCCCTGCTTTGAAAAAAGAGCTTCATAAAATCATCGATGACGGTGCGGAATCTGTTGCAATTGATATGGTGAACATCAAACTTTTGGATTCGTCAGGCATTGCGCTACTTGCCAACCTACAGAAAAAACTTAAGTCAGAAGAAGGTCAGTTTTTTTTATTGAATGTTAGTCAAGACGTCATGGTAATTCTGAAACTTTCTAGTTTGGATAAGTTTTTTACGATCTTGTCTGGGGAAGCTGAACTCCCTTAAAACCAAATTTCTTTCAATTCTGAGTTGGGGATTGGCTCCTTATCATTTTTTCCAATCCAATCGCCTTGTTCTGTGCGAGTTAGAATAGAGGACTCTGTAATGTTTCCATTGGATTGCTTGATTTTAAAATTAGCTCCCTTATTCTGAGATTCAAGCCTTTGGACTATATCCAATGGCAGGTTCAATCCAAAGTCCCCTAATTTTAAAATTGCAAGGCCCCCTTCTACATGAAACTGGTCACAAAGGATTTCTCGCCCATCGCGTAGTTTGACTTTTATTTGTTTGAAAAGAGTCTCTTTCGTTTTCGTTTCTTGTTTCTCAGGAATCTCGTTCTCTTTTACTTCTGGGATTTTTTCTCTTGTTACAACTTCAGCAAGTTTTGTTTCTTCATCTTTTGCTTCGTTTAACGAAAGTTTTATACTTTCTTTTATATTCTCGATTTCTTGCCTTTCATCTTTTGAAAGAGTCTCACTTGAACTGCTTGATAAGATTTTTTCTATGATTACTGGTTTTAAGACAAGAGACTTGCCCTCTTCAATATTTTCTGCCGCTTTGGAGTCACCTAATCTCATAGCTTCTGCTTTGGAAAATGCCACAATCGATTTATTCTCTTGGTAAAAATTTCCAATGAGAAGGAGTCTTCGATTGGCTCTTACCGCTACGTCGCGATTTTCTTTTTGTTTTACAAGTTGAATGTATTCCTGGACTGCATTAGAAGTGCGACCCAATTCTTCCATGGCTCGAGCTTTGATATATGATTGGTCTTTCGTTAAACTTGGAAGAGATTCCAAAGTACGAAGTGTCTCCTCGTAATCACCACTTTGGAATAGAGAGTATGCCAGTTCTTCCGGTTTTTTTGATTTAGACTTTAGATCTTCCTTTTTCTTTTTATTCTCTTCAATGAAACTAATTAGAAGTGATGCATTTTCAGCGTAATGGGTCCCGGGAAACAGATCCCTTACTTTCGTAAGTTTAACAAATGCTCTATCACGATCTCCCATCATCACCAAACAATAACCGTGGTGAAGAAGTGTAAAAGCCATTTCATCAGAAAGTGAATTTTGGTTATCATCTTCCAGTTCCTGGTATTTTTTACTGGCTATCGGAAATTTTCTCGTTCTTTCCATGTAAAAGGCAAACTGCAAACGTAGAATTGTTTTTTGTTGTTCTTCTAACTCCAATGATGGTTTAAAGTTTAGAAGTCTGACAAAATTTATCACTGCAAGCCCTAATCTATCGCGATAACCAATCCGAATATCAGTCTCTTGTAATTCTGAATTCATGATTCCAGATTCAAGAATATTAACCTTGATTTCAGTTAGATAATCATCCTTCGATAAGAACATTTGTTTTAGCCTCTCCCTAAGGGTTTGACTCGAAAGTTCGTAGTTCATCAATTGGTCGCGAAGAATTCCAAATCTCAATTCTTGGAGTTTGACTCCGACAATAGCTTGAGACGAAAGAACAAAAAAGAATAAAAAAAATCCAAAGAGAAAAAAAAGAAATAGTTTTCTCATTCGGGAACATCCAGGATAATCATCGTTACATCATCCTTGTACTCCTCGTGTTCTTTTTCTAAAATTTCCATTACAGAGTCTACTATTTCGGAATTGGATTTTTCTATATTATCTAAAACAATCTCTTTGAACCTATCTAGACCAAAAAGACCACCCGACTTAATTGGTGTTTCTACCACTCCATCGGTATACAGTATGATTTTATCACCAGGTAAAACCGGAAAACTCTCCAAAGAATAGACTATGTCATCTCCCATCCCTAGAGGTGGACCTGAACTATCAATAAAGCGAATTTCTTTAGTTGAAGGTCTGACAATAAAGGGTGCATTGTGTCCTGCATTTACAAATTTTACGGAACCAGATTCTTGAAAGAGAACAAAGACTCCAGTGGCAAAAAAGGAAGCTTGCAAGCGATTGGCAATTACTTCACCGAGTTTGTTAATTGCTTCAATCGGTGAGTGTGTTTCTTTCATGATTGCTTGTAGGCTTTGTGCCATGACGACTGTTACAAGTGCGGCTGAAACTCCATGACCGGATGCATCAGCCAAAAAGAATCCATAATAATTTTCTTCTTCAAAGTGAAAGTATTGGTAAAGATCGCCTGAGACTTCTCTCATCGGTCGATAAATTTTACCAATTTTAAATTTTTTATATTTCTTGGGGGAAGGCAGAAACAACTCCTGAACTTCCTTACCTATTTGCAACTCTTGATTGATTTCATCGTTTAGGCGAGTAATAGTCGTTACCTTAGATTGGATTTCTTCGGCCATATTGTTGAAGGATCTTCCCAAACTGTCTAACTCATCATTACTTTTAAAATCCCAAGATACTCGCGAATCGAGCTCCCCCGATTCCATCTTTTTCGAAGCATTTTCTAAAAGACCAACTCTCCTGAAAATTGCTCGATAAACAAGGATGGCAAAGATAACGTGAAAAACAATACCCCATACGACCGCATAACCGACTTGGATATAGAGCTGTTTCAATCTGTCCTGAATACTGGAAATGTTAAAACTTGCACTCAGGTAATTTTCGTTACCGCTCAGGAGTTTGATTGGAAGTAAAAAATCAACTGTGAAATCCGATTCATTCAATTCCAAGTTGTATCGAGCCTTAAACAAACTGCCTTCCTTATCCGAAGAAACTTCTTTGGATTTTTTTTTCGTTTTATCTGATACGGATTTTCCCTTTTGATTAGCTTCTTTACCTGCCGCTAGTTGAATGATTCCTTCTGAGTCAAAGATTACAAAGTTTTCGATTTCATAGAGTTTTAGTGTTTTTCGAAACAGCTCAAAGTTTTGATCTTCTTTGCCAGAAAGACCAATCGACGAGATATCAGTAAGGATTGTATTGGCTAAGTTTTCGGATTGGAATTGAAAGTTTTTTAACAAAAGGTCTGATTGGTTCTCAAAAATCATAACTGTAAAAAAGATGATATTGAGCAAGGCAAGTAAGGAATAAAATAGTCCAATCTTAAAGCGAAGGGAATTGGTTGTTTTGACCTGGCTTTTGTTCACGGTGTTTATTAGTATTGTCGATACATAGTATAGAGAAATCTATCACAAAAAAAGAGAATTTGGTTTTGCGAAGAGTCCCACACTTAAGAAGAATACACAACCTCCTAACCATTTTTGGATGGGTCGTTCTGTGCTTTGGGATACCGTCTGTTTTTGCAGATCGATTGCGATTGAAATCGGGCGAAATTCTCCAAGGTAAAGCAGTTACTGTTACTTCTACTTATGTTGAATGGCAAGACTTGGGCAAACGTTACAAATTCCCCCATTCGGAAGTGCTTGGAATCGACATTGGTTACGACGGTCTGCCTTCTTGTTTCGATCAGTCAACCTTTGGGCAGGAGGACTGTGCCTATTTAGTTCACAAACTCTCGAGGAATTCAATTCAAATCACAAAACAAAACTCTCCTTTGAAGTTAGAAACCGTTCCCACGAAACGAATTAAGTATTTGCAAATGAATTCGGACGATTCCTTAGATGCATCCAGATACTTCGACCCAGGTGTTTCCGGTATATGGAAATTTAAAACGAAGGAGATCAGAGGCACTCTCAAAAAAATTGAAAACTCCATCTTTTCTATCGAATCAAAAGATTCTGGCAATGCTGAGTTACCAGCGTCAGAGTTTCTTAGTTACACTCTAGATAACAGGTCTAAACTTGCGGAGAACTTGGTAACAGAAACACCCAAGGTTATCCCTGGTTACAACCCTATTCTGGAAAAGAATTATAAGAAGGCAGGGTTTTTGTTTGCAGGAGCTCTTTTTTCAGCTGCAGGTATGCTCTATGAATACAACCAAGCGGTTGCGGCTATCAATAGTAACACACAATATGTTCCTCTAAGTGACGGAAGGATCGTAATTGTGGCGAATACATTTGGAAATAACCAATATGAGTTCCACAGGGAACGTTTTTATGGTTATACTGCTGTCTTGAGTTTAATACTTGGTTATACTTTATATGACAGTTTTTATATAGGAAACTCAGAACCACAAAAGAACCATTCTGCAAATCCTGTGTATTTGAAACCGATTATTCACGGAATCGGAAATACGAATCCGTACTTTCCAGATAGAAGTTTGGATAGAAATGGGTTTATCTATGGATTTAGTTTTGATTCCAAATTTTAAAAACGAAAAAACCATATTAAAATATCTTAAATATATGCCTTTCTAAATAGTAAATTTTTAGTATTTTGCCTTAGTCTTGTAAGATTCCATTTGAATAAAAAAAGAAGAGGTATGCGATTCAATTTACACATAACTCCATAACTGCCTTCTTCATTCTCCCGTGACCAAAGTATTTTTCCAGCTAAGTTTTCATAACATTCGATACCAATCCAAAAATCGAATTTTGCTACTGTCCCTTTTGGATAAAACCGAGTCGTAGGTAAATAAAAAGTATCTAAGGAAATATAAAAGATTGCTGAATTTTCCTCATGTGCATCGGTGCGAAGGTCTACGGAACTAAAAAGCGGAACAGACAACATTCTATCTCTAAAAAAATAAGGATTTATGATTCCACCGAAAAAAAACATAAGCGCTAAAATCATCGGGTAAAGGATAAACAAAGCAATATAATCTTGTATAATAAGGTCTGGAAATTTTCGAGTAATCCACTCGGGTGATTCAGAAAAGAGATAGATTGAAATAGCAGATGGAACTAGGAAAAATGAGGTGAGAATAAAATGTTTTAATGTCGGAATTCTTAAGAATTTAATTTGCGAAGTGGAAATATGTTTTTGGACATTTTGTATCCATCCCTCATGCCTATTGTGTCGACTCATAATCTCATATTCTTCTAACGACATTCCCATCAAACTTAATACGTTCCCTGGCAACAAAATTCTGGACTTAGCGATTGTTAGTTCCAATGAAAAAAATAAAATTAAAATGGATGTCGGTAAAACAACCAAGAGACTACTTTCTTGGAATAGTGAAAGATTGTAATATCCGTGAACGAACACGCAGAATAAAAAACCGAAAACAAGGCGTCCCCACTTAACGAGTTTATTTTTTGAAAAAAAGAAACCCATAAGAAAGGCTCCGAGAAGTCCCCCATTCATCATATGAATCGGCAAAGCAGTAATTGATCTTAGAACTTGCGACCAAAGTCCTGTGTCAATAAAATACAGTATATTTTCGATTAGACCAAAACCACCGCCTAACACCAATCCGTAAAATATTCCATCAGTAACCGAAAACTCATCCTGGTTTTTTCTAAAAAACAAAAAGATTCCTACGATTTTTGCAAATTCCTCCAAAAAGGAAGATAAAAGGAAAGATTTTGTGAAAACGTCAAAAAACGGCATTACTTTCAAAGTTAAAGCTTGCAAAAGTAATGCAAGACCGGCACTGAATAAAGAAAAAGCAAGGGCCGTATATTGCAGATAGGTTTCTGTAAAACGATAGAAATGAAATCTATAGAACGAATAGTAAAAGGCTAAAGTTCCCAAATTGATGAGAAAGATGATCAAACTTGGAACCGAATACATTTCGCCCATTCTACTTATAATTAACGGAATGAGATGGGTAAGAATTCAGTTAAGACAGTGATTTTATTGCCGCTTTTAAGCCTTCCAGAGTCAAGGGATACATAGAAACAACGTCTGCAATCGCCTCGATTGTTGGAGCACCCCAAAAACGTTTCGGTTCGGGATTCAGCCAAACAGAGTCCGGAAAAATAGAGACAAGTTCCTTAAGGCTGTCGAGGCCCGATTTCTTTTTTGCCATCTTTTCATCGAGAGATGCATTGTGGAAAGAATATGGATTGTAAGGTGTGCTAAACAATTCATAGGGGGCCATAAATGCATCGCCTACAAAAATCAGTTTTGTTTGTTTTCGGAATTTTTCTTCAAATGTCTTTAAACTGATTCTGTCAGAAAATGAATGACTCGCATACAGATAATCATGAAATATATTGTGAAAGAAATATGTGTGTACTTCTTTAAAATGGTAAAGGTTTCGACTAGCGCTAAAAAGTTTACTTACCAATTCGGAATGTGGTGTCATGGAACCGCCGATATCCATAACTAGAACCAAGCGGATGGAATTTTTTCTCTCACGTTCTTCTATGATTTCAATTTCACCTCCATTCTCGCAAGTTCTGTCGATAGTTTTTGGAATGTGGATGTCTCGTTTTCCTTCTTTTTTAAGATGCCTAAGCTCCTTTAGAGCCATCTGAATGGATCTTGTGTCTAGAACAACATCCTCTCTATAATTTTTATAGTTTCTTTCATTCCATAAACTAATTCCCGTTCGGTTTCCATCTCCATCCGTATTCCCACCCAGAGATAAACCGGCTGGGTTGTATCCCGAATTACCGAAAGGTGAAGTACCTGAAGTGCCAATCCATTTGGAACCCCCATCGTGTCGTTTGGTTTGTTCTTCCAAACGTTTCTTGAATTCTTCTAGTAACTCATCCATATCGAGATGGGGTGCTTTTTCCTTTTGTGAATCCGAAAGGTCGTTTGGCATCCTTTCCTCTAACCAATCCCAAAGTTCATCTCTCATTTGGATTCTTGTTTCACTCCAGGAACCAAAGGTTTTCGCAAACGCAACGTCATACGAATCATAGTACTTTAGATCTTTTGCAAAGTTCATTCGCCCCACTCTATAGAGTTTTTCCAAATTGATATAACCGGAGGCATCTGTCAGTTTGCGAATAGAAGTAAGAAATGAGAGAAGCTCGCCCGTCGAACAAGGGACTGCTTCTTTTCTTAGTGTATAGAAAAAATCCAAAAACATATTTAGTTCAAATGAACCCGATAATCATCTTCTGATTTAAAAAGACTACCAGCAAATGGAATCTTGGTTGATTCTAAAGTTTCCCCTGCATGTAGGAGAACTTGTATCCAATCAAGTAGCTCACTCGTACTCGGCTTTTTCCTTAGGGACTCAATTCTCCGAATCGAATAGAACATGGCTAATGCCTTTTCCATAAGCTCCGTTTGGATAGAAGGAAAATGAACCTTTATAATTTCTTTCATGGTTTCCCGACCAGGAAATTCGATATAATGGAAGATACAACGTCGCAAAAAAGCATCGGGTAATTCTTTTTCATTATTGGAAGTAATGATGATGATCGGCCTTTCTTTTGCTATGATATGTTCATTCGTTTCTGGAATAAAAAATTCCATCTTATCTAATTCTAATAAAAGATCATTCGGAAATTCGATATCTGCCTTATCGATTTCATCGATTAAAACAACCGATCGTTTTGGCGAGGAAAAAGCTTCTCCAAGAGCTCCCAATCTAATATAATTTTTTACATCCTTTACCCGATTCATACTCTCTTCATCTGGGAACCGAGAATCGTTCAATCGAGATACAGCATCATAAAAATAGAGACCTTCTTTTGCCAAACTGGTCGACTTAACATGCCAACGGTAGAGAGGGAGTTTTTCTGTTTCAGCGATAAAACCAGCAAGGACAGTTTTCCCAGTGCCTGGCTCCCCTTTGATAAGGAGCGGACGTTTCGTGATTTGCGCTACACTAACTGCTTCTTTTAATTCTTCTGAGAGGATGTAATCCAACATGTTTCCCTTCCTCACCCCAAAATCACTCGATTTCCTCGGAAATCCACTAAAAATTGCTTTTTACTAGAATTTGAATTCACTAGAATTGCCGAATAGAAAGACTGTAATCTATGGGCGATTTTGATAATACAAAACGGGCAATTGGTGTCGGCAAACTGGACGATTCCGCACGGAAGGATATGTTCAACAAATTTGTCAGCGCGGGGGGAACCGTTATCCGCGAAAAGACCGAACCAACGGAAGAAGATAAAAAACGCAATCGTCCAGAACCGAAAGTTCGCCAAGGAACTGTCTCTCGAGGCGGTGAAGACAGTTCAAAAGGGCGTGGTGGACAGTCTACAAAGGGAGGCAGTGGAAAGTCTGATTCGAGTGCCTCCAAATCTTCCTTGGACTCAAAAGCCCAATTTGAAAAGGAAATCTCCAGCTTCAGCGCCCGTTTCGCAATCAAATTGAAGTGTTGGCTTTCTCGTGTTACGCCTTTTGGCTCCGGTGATTTAACGACAAAGTTTATGCACGATTTTGCCGTCAGAGCAAAACAAGCGTTAATTGAATTGCAATATAGCGGTAATGAATTGTTGGCAAACAAACAACACTCTCCTTCTCTCTCTCGTGCCTTAGATCGTATCAACCCAATGCTCGTGGAACTCATCGCACTCGGCCAAAAACTTTACAATGGACCAGAATTGACAGATCTAACGGAGCCAATACTTTCTGCACCAAACTCTCCAGTGGCCATTGAGCGGGTAAAACCCCAAATTTACAACTTGTTTCGAAGGATGTACATCCTCTACCCCTACCAGGAAACACTTAAAAAATCCTTTTTGCAAGGTTATGATGAGTTGCAAAAACTGGAGAACAAACCGGCGTTAATATACGCAAATAAAAAGAGAAAGATATCTCAGGAAATTGATACACTTTTCGATGGTTTTTTTGAAAAACTTTATCTTGTAGTTATTAGGTCAGAAAATAAGAATATTCCACTGATCTCACGTTATATGGAAAATCTCTTGGAGATCAATCCTGAAGACAAACCTGGGCATAGAAAGTCAGGTGAAAATGTTCCGGGTGGGACACCCGTAGAGTCTATAGAAGATCTGAAGGAAGAAAAAGAGAATGAGGAATCTGAAAAGAAGGAGGATGAAGTTGTTCTATCCAAAGAACAGGCTTATGGTCTTCGTTTGATGCAAATGTACACAATTCCAAAACTTCGGAAAAAATTTGATCCAAAAGGTGACTATGCAACCTTACCAGATTCAGATAAAGCCCTTCTTTCCTTATTTTACTTTTTAGAATTCGATGATGAATACTCCTTCGTCATGACTACCAAAAAGATTGATATCAAAGCAGGAAATGTAAATGGAGTAAAGGTCGATTATAGGCAAAACCTTTTGGATATTTACGAGGGTACACGCTCCATTACGGATCAATTCAAAATCTACGTAGATATTATGAAGGAGTTGGAAAAACATAAAGCCAACCCCGGTCAGAATTATATCGAGGCGTCTAAAAAGTTGACTGGAATCGAACAGAAACGGACTGGCCAGTCCCGAACTGTTCGAATGGCCGTCAAAGAATTTGCTCAAAAGTCAAGAGATTCCCTTTTGGTCCTCATAAAAGATATGAAGGGGAAAAAGGAAATTGTTGGGAACATGAACGACATACTAACGTTAGATGCAATGGAAGCACGGAAACGTTTGAATAAAAAGGCTGTTAAGCAGTGTATTATGGAAGCTTATTGTTATGTGATGGCATTGTACGACCGTATTGATACGGGGGACTTGTATGGTGGTCTAGTAGAGCTTACTCCTGAACAAATGAAATCGTCTTACGGTATTGACGTAAGTACAGAGCCAACGTCTGAGGATAACAATGAAGAAATATCTAAAACCGAAATGGAAGATGCCTCAAACTCGGAGCATGGTAACGGCATTGCTTCGTCACCTTCAAACCAAGGCTCAACAGAGACGTCTCAAGAAAATACTCATGGGGATTTAGGTTCAGAAGACGATGACATCCTTCCAGAAGGAAATCCGTTTTAATGGCAGTAGTAAAGATCACAATCTTCCAAAAGGATATTCATAAGAGAATAAACAAAGAAGATATACAAAAGATTTCGGCTTCTCGGTCCCAATTCCTAGTTCTTCCAGAAGGGTTTCCCGAATTCTTTCAAAGCAATTCGCCGGCAGATGCCACCAAACATGAGAAGGAATACCAAGACCATCTGCTAGAAGTTTCAGAACATTTCCCAGGTGTCATTTTTGGTGGGTCACATTTTAGAAACAATGAATCGGGTCACCTAACGGTTAGCCTTCCAATTGTCCAGTCACTTGTAGTTGTAGATTTTTATGAAAAGAAAAATCCGAATCCTTCCCGTGAACGATCCGTAAAAAAAGGAACCTCGGAATCTATTTTTATTATGGGTGGCTTGCGTTTTGGATTTCTTCTTGGTGAAGATATCCTGAAGAACGAGATTTGGGAAGAGTTTGAAAGGGAAGATATAGAAATTGTTTTTTATTTATCAAAAGAACAAAACAATCGTTCCTATGAAGATGATTTGAAGTACTTTGAAGATCTGGCAAAAAACAGAAAAATACACCTGATTCGTGTTTGCGCAACGGGTGGGGAATTACTTGGTCGTAGTCTCTATGCTTCTCCTTCCGGTATCAACTGGAAGGTAGGAAAAATTGAAGAAGACAAAGAGGTTTTAAAAACACTCTCTGTCAACCTTACGCGAAGTTATCTGCTCTAATCGATAAAGGGTTTAAATCTACTTTTTTTCCTTTTCTTTGGCATCAACTTCAGACCAGTCCATTGTAAACAATAGTATCACTATCCCTATGGAAACACAAGAGTCTGCGACATTAAAGGCAGGCCACCTGTCGAAGATTAAAAAATTTGGCCAATCGAAATCTAAAAAGTCAACTACACCGATAAATTCCAATCCAGGTCTTTCTGGAGAAAAACCAAACCGAAATCCTTCGCCAGGTATCTTAACGAAAAATTTATCAAAAAAGTTTCCGAAAGCCCCAGCCATTACAAAGTTCCAACCCCATGGATTTCCGAGGTTTTCCACACTCCATCGATAAAAGATCAAAAATACGATCGCAAAACCGGTGGCAAATAAACTTGGCAAGGCATTGTCCTGAAACAGACCAAATACAAAACCCGTGTTGAATGTGAGAGACAGTTTAAAAAACTCTCCGAGCACAGGGATACTTTCGTATGCATGCATTTTCACAATGATCCAGTACTTCGTAGCTATATCTAAGGCGAATCCAAATAGAACAAATGCTAAATAATGAGGTTTGTAGACTGAAAAAAATGGGGTTTTGGGGAGGTTCATAAGTTCCTATTGCTTAATTTTCCAATACTTTAGACCAGATTTGGCGAGAGACCAAAAGGAAAGTCCTGAGAGTATGTAAAATAAAAGGCTTGGTTCTTTCCAGGATTTTTCCGCATAATACATGCCAAAAAAGAAAAATATGGATCCGAGTAGACCAAAAGTCAGGATTTCTAGAAGAATTGTGTTTCGATTGGCGCCCTCTTCCTTAAGCGGAAACTCACCACGATTGATCTTGTAGAGCAGATCATTGAGTTCTTTGGGAAGGGCAAATAAACTGGATAACATCTCTTCCCCTTCATCTCGCCAAAGTTTCTTTAGACTGCTTCCTTTTAAAACAATGGTAGAAAAAGGTTTTTCAGCGTATTCAAAGATCGAATGGGTTGGATCTAGGTAGGAAAAATTTCCCAACAGTAAGGCCAATACGCGGTGAAGGCTTAAAAAATTGGCCGGTAGTTTCAGAGAGGAAAAAAGTCGCTTCAAACTCACTTGGATTTCTTTCAAAAAACGGAGGTCTTCCATCGGACGTAAGGTTTCAAACCCTAGGTTTCTAAAATCACTCGTATTGGAAAGGATACGTGAAAGTTTTGAGAGAGAGTATTTTATGATTTGCACGAGTTCTTCCTTTCCCAAAGATTCAGTAACAGCGCCCAGATCAATCAGACATTCCGCAATCAAATAATAATCTCTTCGCATAGAACCAATCAGTATCTTTTCTAAAATTTTGGTCTCCTCTATGGAAACAGACTGAACGGCACCAAAATCGATAAAACAAACTTCTCCTGTTTCCATAAAGATCAGATTTCCAGGATGTGGATCCGCATGATAAAACCTATGTTCAAATAACATCAATATATATGCCCGGATCAGTTTTTGAAGATAAGGATTTTTTTTATTCGGTGAAAGATTGGGAGAAAGTTCATAAATTTTTTTCCCTTCCACAAATTCCGTAACTAAAACATTTTCACTGCAGAATTCTAAAACTGGATCAGGAAAATAAAAATCCTTTTCGTTTTGGAAGAATTCCTTCGTCCGAATCAGTGCCTTCAGCTCGTTTTTCAAATTGAGTTCTAAACGAATCATCTCCTTTAACTGTGAGATTACTTCCTTGCCAGAAATCTTCACAACAAAGGTATCGATAAACCAAATGACACGGCATATGGCTTTTAAATCTCCTTCTGCCTCTTCCTGAATGCCTTTGTAAAGAACCTTGATTGCAACTTTTTTTCCATTATACAATCCCGTATGGACTTGAGCTGTACTTGCGCTCGCATGAGCTGTTTCTGAAATATCCGAAAACACCTCTTCTAGTTTTTTTGCATGATCTGAATTCCAACCCTCCGAAAATTCTCGAAAACTTTTAGGCGGAACCTTGTCCTGTAAGTCCTGCAATTCCCAAAGGTATTCCTCAGGTAGAATGTGAAATAGGTTACTTAAAAATTGACCTATCTTTATATATATACCACCTAACGAAAAGAATAGATTTTTCGTTTCTTTTCCTTTTTTTTTCAGAAAAGTCTCTTTGAGCTTTTGAAAATCTGAATCACTTAGAAATCGAACTTGGATTTTCGTTAAATAGATATAGGATGCCCAAGTACTAAATACAAACTGGTACAAGGTTCCTTGCCTTTTTTTGGGTTCTTTCACTTTTTTCGCCTATAGATAGATTCGATCATTTCTAGAATTTGGATATTGTCAAAAAGAGTTCCTTCCTGGTGTTTTGTTTTTTTTGCGTAAACATCATAGATTTCCTTGTAGATGCCCAAAAAAGCATTGGAAGTTTCCGGATTGGGAAATTCGCTCGGTAAAAAAGGATGAAGGCTTTGGAAGCCAGAATACAATTTTGATGTTTGAGATTCGTAAAAAACAAAGCCATCATTGGAAAGAATCATCCGATGGGAATCCGTATGAATATCTAGTTCAAATTGAAAATATTCTCGTCCGCCGGATACATCCAAAAGTATGGGAATTCTTTCCTTCGATTCTAAGAGTGCATACGCTCTCGTTTCGATTCCATTTTTATGCGGTCGGTCTATTTTTGCAGTCATTACACTACAAGAACCGCAGATCCAATGGATCAGATCTAAGGCATGTGTTCCGTCGTGTAATAATGGTCCCCCACCTTGTTTTTGAAAGGCGATTCCCGGATTTCTGGCTGAGGTAAAAACAGAAGCACGTATCGAACGTATCGAGCCGAATTGTTTCCTGCTAAGAGCTTGTTTCACCCATTGGTAGCTTGGATGGTATCGGCGTTCGTGGTTGATCCAAATTTTGGCTTTCTGTTTCTTTCGAAGGTTTTCCAGTTGGGCCGCTCCCCTTTTGGAGAGTGCAACTGGTTTTTCGATCAGAATATGTCGAATTCGGTTCTCCAAACAAAAACGGGCCAGATCCTCATGGGTATTACTTGGTGTAGCAATGATAGCAAGGTTGTATGTTTGGAGCTCTTTTTTGGAAAGGTTCTGGAAGGAACCTAAGTCCATTGAGGGAAAACCTGTTTCAATCGAGAAATTTTGCATCCGATCCTGAGATATATCAACCCCTAAGGTGAGATCAAAACGCATCCGACCGAATTTAGAGAGGAGAACTCCCGCATGTGTGCATGGTTTCTTTCGGAATGGGTCTTTTTCTAAAAGTTGCCCAATCCTTCCTAGCCCAATTAGGACCGTTTTCATTTTGGATTTCATTTTAAGATTTTCTTCCAAATAGACAAAGCATCGTTAAGATGGTAAAGACAACTATGATTGCACCATTTTCTTACTCACTGTCAACAATTCTTGCGGTTCTCAATCGTGTATACAATTTCAGTTTGTATGTCGATACGGCCTTCACGAGTATCACTACTTCCTCAAAAGAATCAAAAAAAGGAAGCCTCTTTGTTCCTTTGGTTTGGGACCGAGACGGTCACCTCTATATCAAAGACGCTTTGGACCGAGGAGCAAGCGGATTTCTTTGTAAAAAAGATCATCCGATTTTAAAGGAACTTTCCATTGAGGAACAAAACAAAGCAATCTTAGTTCGCGATACACTCCATGCTTTAGGAACTCTTGCAAACTTTCACCGCAATCGATTTGCTACGTATGTGGTAGCTATTACTGGCTCATCGGGGAAGACTACCACCAAAGATTTGTTAGGATCTGTTTTTTCTTATTTGCCAAAAAAACAGGTTGTTGTAACCGAAAAAAATTACAATAACGAAATTGGTGTGCCCTTTACTCTCTTTCGTATTACAAAGGATACTCGTATCGCTGTCGTGGAAATGGGTATGAACCACCGTGGCGAAATAGAAAGACTTTCTAAAGTCGCCAATCCGAATGCAACGCTTATCACAAATATAGGTTCAGCACATATTGAAAATTTAAAAAGCCCGAAAGAAATAGCTAATGAAAAGTTGGATATTACAAAGGGAATGGTTGGCGATAGAACTCTTTTTGTCCCAGATGATTTGAATTTCTTAAACCTGGCAAAGACTCGTGCTAAAAAGGAAAAATGGAAATTAGTGACATGGCGGCAATCCAAATCTTCGTCATTAAAAATCGTAAAGACGAATCCAGGGGGATTTGTCCTTAGCCTTTACGGTAAGGATGTAACTTGGAATCTTCCTGGAACCAAATTATTGAGTAATGTTCGAGGTGTTATTGCATGTGCAGAATTCTTAAACATTCCAAAAGATGCAATTGTAAACGCTATTCAAAAGTATAAAAGCCCAGACAAACGACTCAATATCAAGAAATCGAAGTATACAATTATTGACGATTCCTATAATGCCAATCCTGAATCGATGGCTTCTTCGATTGAGGCAGCCGCACAGATGGCAGGTAAAAAAAATCTTGTTTGGGTTCTTGGAGACATGAAAGAGTTAGGTTCTTTTTCTAAACACTACCACAGAGAAATTGGAAAACTCATTTCGAGGTTTCCAAATGGCAACTTGTATACTTACGGAAAAGATTCGAAAGAAATTTCAAAAGTTGTTTCTGGTGGAGAACATTTCACAGATCGCGAAAAACTAATAGAACATATCCGAACTAACGTTTCAAAAGGATCTGTGATCCTTATAAAAGGCAGTCGATCCATGAAAATGGAAGAGATTGCCGAATCTCTTTACCGAATTAAGACTTGAAGAATCGGGCTTACTTACAAATCTATTCGTATGTCTAGCTCTCTAGGAAAAGTTGCGGTGATCATGGGCTCCCACAGTGATTGGGAAACCATGAAAGAGGCAGTGTCTATCTTGCAGGAATTTGGAATTCCATATACCAAAGAAATTGTTTCAGCGCACAGATCTCCTGACTTGATGTTTGATTTTGCAAAAAATGCGAGAAAAAGTGGTTTCGCTATAATCATCGCTGGAGCTGGTGGAGCTGCTCATTTACCAGGGATGACAGCATCTCTCACAACACTACCCGTTTTGGGAGTTCCCATTCAATCTAAGGCTTTGTCAGGAATGGATAGCCTACTTTCTATTGTGCAAATGCCCAAAGGGGTTCCCGTTGGAACTTTAGCAATCGGAACAAGTGGTGCAGCCAATGCAGGACTTCTGGCCGTCCGAATACTATCCTTACAAGCGAGTGAATTGTTGCTTAAACTGGAAGCCTATGAGACCCGAATCCGTGAAGAAGCTCTCTCAAAAAATTCTCTATTAAACGAATGAAACGTATCGGTATTTTTGGTTCCGGTCAATTGGGCCAAATGATTGCAGAGGAAGCAAGGCGACTCGGCCATCAAATTTTCTGCTATTCGCCAGATGCGAACTCCCCTTCAGCCAAAGTGGGTGTTTCAGAGGTTGTTGGAAGTTATGACAACTTGCAAAAAATTTCCGAATTTGCTCAGTCTGTGGATATAATCACATTCGAATTTGAGAATATTCCAAAGATAACTCTTGAATTTTTAAACTCTAATTTTTCCGTAAAAGTATTCCCAAACCCAGATGCATTGGTTATTGCTCAAGATCGGTATTTAGAAAAATCGAAGTTTAGAGAACTTGGATTTTTAACAGCTAATTTTTTTCTCTTAAACAAAGACACAAAAGAGAATGCGGACCCCTTTCCGTTCCCTTGGATTATAAAAACACTTCGTTTTGGGTATGATGGTAAGGGACAGTTTAAAATAAATTCCCGAAAAGATTATGAACATTTTTTGGAGTTTGCTTTCACAGACGCAAAGAGTGAATATTTAATTGAAGAAGTTGTTCCATTCCAAAAGGAAATCAGTGTTGTGCTTACTCGATTTATTGATGGTAGTGTTTCATCCTTCGGTGCTATTGAAAATATTCATAAAAATCACATTCTCGATTTGTCTATTTTTCCTGCGGAAATTCCACCAGAAATTGCAACAAAAGCCAATGGTATGGCGAAGGCATTGGCTGAAAACTTGCGGTATGTTGGAACCATGGGAGTGGAATTTTTCATCAAAGACTCCGTAGTTTACTTAAACGAATTTGCTCCCAGACCACATAACTCTGGACATTTTTCACAAGATTGCGGTAGCCACTCTCAATTCCTTTTGCATACACTTGCCATTCTAGGTTACTCCGCTCCTAAGTTCATTTACCCAAATCCAACTGTGATGAAAAATATTCTAGGAAACGATTATAACAAATCCATTACTTTAGCGAACATTCTATCTGCGAGCGATAGTCGTTACAGACTTCATCTATATTCAAAAGAGGATGCAAAACCGAATCGCAAAATGGGGCATATCAATTTTACTGGAAAAATTATCGATACGGATTCTCGGTTTTTAGAGATTTAAAAACGCCAATCCCCAATCCCGTACATTCCCTGCCCCCAAACAGAGTAAGGTATCATTTGGTTTAAGAAATTTTGTCAATATCGGGATGTCTTCTACTATTCGGCCCGAAAGTATCCGAGTGGATTCCGATGAAAGAAAATCCAAAAAGGATTCCGTAGTTACATTTGGAATTGGTTCTTCGCCTGCGGAGTAAATCGGGAGTAAAAATACGAATCTGGCATTCGCTAAAGAATTGGCAAGCTCTCTCAATAGCAACTTAGTTCTCGAATAACGGTGTGGTTGGAACAAAACGACCAAATTACCATTATCTCTTACAGATTGAGATAACGAACGTATCACCATTTCGATTTCCGTTGGATGGTGTCCATAGTCATCGATGACCTGGACTCCTCGTCTTTCTCCCAAAACCTCTTGTCTTCGTTTTACGCCTACATAGCGGGATAGAATCTTTGCTGCATCGATTTCTGAGACCCCCAGAATTTTTGCAGCAAGGATTGCTAAAATTGCATTCGATCTATAATGCCAACCCGGGAAAGGGATTTCTATCGTGTAAGTAGATGTTTCTGAATCTTCTACGAGAAATGTATCTTCTAGAATTTTATATTCAACCAAATGGAGTTTCTTTTTGAGAACATTCTGCAACGGGAGAATCCAATCGTAACTATCGCGATTGCGGGAATCTATACTGATCCATAACTCAAAATTTGGATGGAAGTTTGAAGACGCAGATAATCCCTTAAGTATCTCTTGGATACCTATATCTTCACCACAAATTACAGAGTGTCCCTCTTCCTCTACATTCAAATATTTAACAAAACTGCTTTGAAGTGCATCTAAGGTTTTATAATAATCCAAATGATCATTGTCAATATTGGTGAGGATTCGAATATGAGCTTTGTGATTTAAAAACGTTCCATCACTTTCATCAGATTCATAAACTGAAACCAAACCCCTGCCTATCTTCCCACCTTTTTTTCCAAGTAGCCCTGATTCGCCTCCAATCATAATCGTAGGATCAAAGTTTTTCTCTTCCAAGATTTGGCTGAGCATTGTAGTGGTAGATGTCTTACCGTGTGAACCTGCAACGGAAATACTAGTCTTTGCTTCGACCAATTGGTGCATATAACTTGATCTATGTAGCAGTGGAATACCTGCTGACCTGATTCTATCCAAGAGGAAGCCTTTGTCTTGGAATGCAGAACTGTATACGGCAAGCTCTATCGGATAATCCGAAAAGCTTTCCAACGTGTGAAAGATTATGGCTCCTCTGTATTCCAGCGCCTCCGTAGTTTCGGATTTATTTTTGTCATAGCCGTAGGTTTGAACGCCAAGGTCGAGGGTCATATGTGCAAGACTCGACATACCGCTTCCACCGATGCCGAGAAAAAGAATAGGCCCTTTTGTTTGTATCATTAGATTTTTGTTTCTTTAAAAAAGTAATTTAACGTTTGGTATGCGGCATTTATATTGGAAAGAGATAAGGATTGGTGCCCCATCTCTTTTAAAACTTCAAATTGTTCTTTCCATTCGAGTAATATTTTTACGAGAGGAGTCGGATCATCTGAGGTCGAATGAATAACTCTTGCCGCACCATTCGATTCAACAAATAGTGCATTTTCTTTTTGGTGGTTGTCTTTTGCAAATGGATATGGGATAAGAATCATCGGTAGTCCAAAAACCAAACATTCGGCTATAACACCAGCTCCGGACCTTGCAATCACCAGGTTTGCCCATTCATAATTTGGTTTCATATCGTTTGCATAAGATATAATTTCCGCATTTTCCTTGGATTTGGATTTTGTTTCATCGTAAAGAGAAGTTCCAGTCAGAATTCGAAACTTATACTTCGCGGAAATATCCTTATTTTCCATTGCCTTTAGGATCATTTGATTCAGTTGCCGAGCTCCTTGTGATCCACCTAACACCAATACATTTAAATTATTCTTTTTGTTCTCATGGAGATTCTCATTTGTACGAATTCCCATATGTTCTGGTAGTATTCTTTTACGAAGAGGATTTCCTATAACTTTCCCAAATTGTTTCTGGCCTTGAGCCAAAGGAAAGCTCAAAGCAACTGCCTTGGCAAAACCATGAAATCTTCTCGTAATGGAGCCAGGAATACAATTCTGTTCACATAAGTATAATTTTTTGCGCCAAATTATAGCGTAGAGAATGGCGGGTAAACTAGAATAACCTCCCATACCAATGACTGCTTCAACTTTCAGTTTTTTAAATAAAAAAACAGTTTTTAGAAAAGGGAAAATAAACAAAAAAGGATATACAATCGTTCGTAATCCACCTAACTGAGGTATGTGGTGCCATAAAACTTCGCAGGGCGGACTCAATAAATCCGGATTATCCTTATTTCTTATTAAAGAATGTAGATAAACTCGATCAAATCCAAACTGCTCGCCCTTTTCAACCAACACTTCTGCAAGTGAGACGCCAGGAGAGATATGACCTCCCGTCCCACCAGCCGCTATTATAATCGAGCCACTCATAGAGTCAAATTCTCCCTTTTCGTTATATTGGCAAGAATTCCAAGTAAGATAAAAATAGTTAGTAAGGATGATCCTCCGTAGCTAAAAAATGGGAGGGAAATACCGGTTACAGGGACAATCCCTGTGATTACGAACAAATTTAACAAAATCTGAACACTGAGAAGTATCAGGATTCCTGCACCTAAAAAATATCCCAATCTGTCCTTAACTCTACCAAGAAGACTATAGATCCGAACTAACAACATAACAATCAGTGAGATAAAAATACAAAAACCAAAAAACCCAAAGTCTTCCACAAATGAGGCCAAAACAAAATCCGTGTGGCTATAGGCTAAATAACGATGAGAGTATCCGCTTCCAATCGGTTTGCCAAAGTGAGAACCATCAAAAAAAGCTCGGTAACTTGTAACTACTTGATGGCCCTCATCAAATCTATATTTGTATGGATTTAACCAAATTTCCAGACGTTTTTTTCGATATCCTACTTGAGTAACTAATACAACCAAAAGTGGGATAATGGACAAACTAAGTACAATTAGTTTTTTAATCGGGAATCCAGCCATCAAAACAAAAAAGAAGATTACTACCAAGATTTCAACTGTTGTTCCAAATGCAGGCTCAATAACGATCAAAAATAATACTGTAGCGACGATGAAGATGGAAACGATTTTTTTCGAGTCCCAAGACGGCTTCGCAAAGTTAAAGTTATAAAAAAAATAAGATAGGAATAACAAAACACTTATTTTAGTAAACTCAGACGGTTGCAATTGGAACCCAAAGATTTGTATCCAACGATTAAAATTCCTACCATATGTAGTTCCAACCGATTTACCGAGACCTGGTATAAAAACTGAAATCAAGAGAATCACGCTCAAAAGACAGAGTAAAAACGACCATCTCACTAGAAATGTATACGAAACACGTGAGAATATTAAATACAAAGTGATTCCCACACTTCCCCAAACCAATTGTTTGTTTAGATAGTAATATGGGTTTGAAAATTCTCGTTCTGCGGGGATAACGGATGCACTGTACATGACAATAATGCCAATCCCAAAAAGTAAAAAGGTAAGATATTGTAGAGGGAGGTCATACTCCTCGGCGCCAATTTGAAATTTTTGTTTTAAGCTTCGAATGAAACTCATTACTGAATTTTCAATGTTGACAGTGAAATGATAGCTAAGATAATTCCAACAATCCAAAATCGAATCACTACTTTCTCCTCCGACCATCCTAAAAGTTCAAAATGATGATGCAAAGGTGCCATTTTGAAAATTCGTTTACCTCGGAGTTTAAATGATGTCACCTGTAACATAACACTTAAAGCTTCAGCAACAAAGATCCCACCCAGAATGACCAGAAGGAATTCTTTTTTTAACATAATAGCTGTTAAACCTAAAGTTGAACCTAAAAACAAAGAACCCGTATCTCCCATAAACACCTGTGCCGGGTGGCAATTGAACCATAAGAACCCAAGTAAAGCTCCTGAGAGGCCTGCTAAAAAAACAGCATATTCGTGTGCCCCTGGCAAATAAGGAATGTGTAAATAGTTTGCTGCAACAGGTGTACCTGAAACATAGGCAATTAAAGAGAGAGTTGCTGTTGCAATAACTACGGTTCCTGAGGCAAGCCCATCTAACCCATCTGTAAGGTTTACTGCGTGGGAACTTCCAATCAATACTATTATAGCAAAGGGAATTGCAAAAACTCCCAATGTTAAGATCGGTCCTTTAATCAATGGTATAAACAAATCTGTGATTCCAAAAACTACGCCCTTTGTTGCGTTACTATTAGCTTTCCCGGTTACATAAAAAAAGATAAAACTAATCGAAACCGCATACACAATCGTTACCAAAAATTTAGTTCGGGCTCTCATTCCACCCTTGATCTTTTTAACTGATTTCATATAATCATCTACAAAGCCGAGACTCGAAAAAAGTATCGCAGAGACTAAAAGCAGAATAACATTTAGGTTGCGCAAATTTCCCCAAAGTAAGGTTGAGATCGTTAAGGAAAGAATCATAATCAAACCACCCATAGTGGGAGTACCTGATTTACTTGCATGAGACTCAGGGCCATCATTTCTTACTGACTCTCTAAACTTTAAAGAGAGTAAAAATCGGATCAGAGACTTTCCAAATATAAACGTAAAAAACATTGCTGTTAGCCCTGCCATCATAGCACGCAAGGTAACATAACTAAAAATTCTTAAACTTCCAAAATCATTCCCAAAAGTTTCGTAAATCCATTGGAACATATATACCCTACCTAACGACCAATCTCCATCTTATTAAAAGCTTTTTGTATTTCATCCAAATCAACAAATTCTGTTTTTTCTTTTCCAATGATTTGATAAGTTTCATGGCCTTTTCCAGCTACCACTAAGATTCCGTCTTTTTCCAAAAGAGAAACTCCTCTCTCTATGGCAGACCTTCTATCAACAATTTTTTCGAATCTTTTGAATCCACGTGAAAAACCTGATTCGATTTCATCAAGTATAGTTGTTGGATCTTCTGTTCTCGGATTGTCGGATGTAATGATTACATAGTCCGCTAAAGTTTCTGCAATTTTTCCCATTTTCGGACGTTTTGTTCGATCTCTATCGCCACCGCATCCAAAAACACAAATAATTTGTTTTGGCTTTATTTCTACACAACTTTTTAGGATGTTCTCCAATGCATCGGGAGTATGTGCATAATCAACGACGGCAATTCGAGACCTATCGGGAAAGGGTAAAACTTGGAACCGGCCTGGAACTGTTGGGATATTTTGTAAAGATTCAATTACCTTGTCCCAGGAAAAACTCAACTCAAATGCCATCGAAGCAGCAAAAGCAGTATTGAATATATTAAAATTGCCAAGCAGATTTGTTGTGACCTTTCTCACCTCAATAAAAGGAAGATTCTTTTCCTTTTTATGGAATCTGTATTCACTCCCAAGTAAACTTAGTTTAGTGTTTGTATACTGAAATTCACCAGATTTTCCTAATACAAAAATGGGTGAGTTCAATTTATCAGAAATAACTCTTTGTATCATCTGACTTCCGTAGGGACTATCACCAGCTATTAGTCCAAATTTATTTTTGATGCTAGATTTTTCGAGTAAGGTGAATAACTTATATTTACTTTCAAAATAGTCCTCCATAGTTTTATGGAAGTCTAAGTGGTCTTGCGTAAGATTTGTAAATCCAACTCCAGTAAACTCAATTCCCGAAACTCTTCCTAATTTCAATCCATGGGAACTAACTTCCATAAACACATACTCGACGCCTGCTTGAAGCATCTCTTTGAGTAAGAGATTTAAACTCGATGCATCGGGTGTTGTGTAGTTCGATTCTAAAATCCGATCGTCAATTTGAATTTGAACTGTACCAATTAGACCTGCCTTTTTTCCACAATATTTTGCAATATGGAACAGAATAAAGCTGAGTGATGTTTTCCCATTTGTCCCTGTTACACCAATTATCTTCAGTTTTTTACTCGGATAGCCGCAAAGTATACTTGCGATTTTACCATACGAGTCTTCCAGAGCATTTTCTGATTCTAGTATATTCGGAAATTCTTGAATACTAGGCAGTTTAAGATTTTTTTTCGAAAGAAGAATCGTTTCGACTTTTTTCGAAATCGCCATTTTAAGATATTCCTCTTGTTTACTTTCCGTATCTTCCGGAATTACAAAGATATCTTTTTCAGATAATTTCCGACTATCAGCCCAGATATAGTTTACATCAGAAAAGGCATCCCCTTTTACTACTCGGATCTCTGGAATTTTTTTAATGAGTTCTGCTATCTTCAAAGGGAACTTCCTGGCTCTTTTTTTGGTATAGGTGGCAACTCAACAGTAACCGTTCGATTGCCGAGGCTTATGGGTAAAAACTGGTAGGTTTTGCGGTATAAGGTCTCAATTCTTTCGGCAGACGTAAAAGAAACGATACCAATCTTAAGCTCATCATTTTTACGTTTCAACTCATCTTTTGTTTGATTCAATTCGTGAATGGATCTTAGCAACCTGGATTTTTCCAATCCCTGCCATACAATGATAAATAAAAATAGATAAAAAGGAAAAAGGACAAATAGGGCCTGAATCTGTCTCGCCACAGAAAACAAAACTAATTTAAACGTACCCAATCGGAATTTCATCTTACTTCAATATCGGTCCAAAACACGTTGAATCACTCTCAATTTTGCGGATCGAGATGCCCTATTTTGCCGGATCTCTTCTTCTGTTGGGAGGATAGGTTTTTTCGTGAGGATATTGAACGGACCCTCTTCTTTCAAAGATCGGAAACTCCACTTCACAACTCGGTCTTCCAGTGAGTGGAAAGAGATGCAGACAAAAACTCCGCCAGGGGAAAGCAGATTACTGATCTGGTGGATCCCTTTTTTTGCATGTTCTAATTCTTCGTTCACTTCTATTCGTAACGCTTGGAAAATTCTTGTCGCGGGATGACTGTCTTTCGGCCAAAATTTCCGAGGGATTGAAGCTTCCACAAGTTTGGCGAGATCTACATTGGTTTCAAATTTTTTCTTATGTCGAGTTTGCACGATGTTATTTGCAACCTTTAACGCCCATCGTTCTTCTCCATACTCCCAAAAGACTTTTTTCAGATGTAAGATGGAGCTATAATTTACAACATCAGCCGCAGTTTTGTTTCCAAAGTTTGGTTCCAATCTCATATCCAAAGGTTCCTCATTCTTAAAGGTAAAACCGCGGCCCGAATGCAAAAAATGGAAGAGAGAAACACCGAGGTCAACCAAGGCGCCGTCCAGACCTGGACATCCAAGCGACTGAAGAAAATTTTGGTCTATTTCACTAAAATTCATTTGAAACGGAAAGATTCGGGGAGAATCACCTAAGACAGCCTTTGCACGTGCTAACATCGTATGGTCTCGGTCGATTAGAATCAGTTTGGCATCTGGAAAGGTTTCCAAAATCAACTTGGAATGCCCCCCTTCGCCAGCAGTTCCATCTAAGATCCATTTGGGGTCAGGATTCTCTATCTTTTGTAAAGAAGATATGACTTCGTTTGGTAGAACAGGGATATGTGGGCTGAGATTCACGATTTACTTTCTTTGTGTATTTCTATCAAAATCCTTGCAATCCTAAATTCCTTTACAGAAGCTACTGAAGAGATGAGTTCTTTTGACGAGCATTCGCATAGGAAAAACCTATTTAGCGTAGGTAAACTAGGATACGCGAAAGGCGATCGACCGAACGTAGAATGTATCCTTTGTGGGGTTAAAGAGAAGAACGAAATCGTTCCTAACTTGACCATTGCGGAAACCGAACTATCCATTGTTTCTGTCAATTTGTTTCCTTACAACCCAGGCCATATTATCATTTTTCCAAAACGCCATATTATCAATTATCTAGAATTGACCGAAGAAGAAAGTCTGGATATCCACAGACTGACTCAAAAGACAATGAGGATTTTGGAGGCGGAATGGAGGGTCCAAGGGTTTAACATAGGTTATAACCTTGGCAAAAATAGTGGGGGTTCTATTCCCCATATCCATGAACATATAGTTCCGAGGTTTCCCAATGAAGCTGGTTTCCTTGATGTTATTTCCAATACCCGAATCGTAATCTATGAGCCTTATAAGATGTTGGAAGATCTAAAACTTCTTTGGGACAAAAAAGATTAAACTTTCTTATGATAGATTGTGTGCCCCAAAAACTTGAAACTATCTGAAATGCCAAACATTGTTTCGGAATGACCAAGTATCAAGTAGCCCTTCGGCTTTAGCATTTCTTCAAACCTTGAAAACAATGTTTTTTGAGTTGGTTTGTCGAAATAGATAACTACATTACGACAAAAAATCAAATCCAACTTTTCGGTAATAGGAAATGGGTAATGTAAAAGATTGATTTGTTTGAAATCAACGAGTGCCTTGAGATGGGGTTTTGCTTCATAGTGCAATTGGTCCTTGATCATTTGTTTGTTGAAGTGTTTGGATTTTAGGATTTCCGAAACAGGCTCCAATCGATCCTCCCTGTAGACTCCAAGTTTGGCGGTATTCAAAACTTGGGTATCGATATCTGAAGCGTAGATTTTACAATTCCAGTCTTTTTTTGTTTGAAAGTAGTCATAAACTGTAATCGCAATGGAATACGGTTCTTCTCCTGTAGAAGATGCAGAACACCAAATCCGAAGAGTCTTTTGTGTTCCTGATTTTGCGTTTTCTTCCAGCATAGGAAAGAAATCATTTTTCAAAAATTCGAAATGGTGGTTTTCTCTGAAAAAATCTGTTTTATTTGTTGTGATGCGATTGATGAGCTCTTGCATCTCCTCGCTTGCAAACTTTGGATCTTTTTTCAAACGAGAAACGTATTCTTCATACGATGGGAGAGATAGCTGTCTGAGTCTGGCATTGAGACGCGACTGCACCATAATTTTTTTATGAGGAGCAAGAAAGATGCCTGCTTGTTTGTAAACAAGATCCTTGATAAAGTCGAATTCAGGATCTCCGATCGTGTTAAAAGCGCTTTTAAAGTCCAAAAATTCCCCCTCAAGTATTCGACATGGGTTTCTCATTCTGACAAGCTGTTTTTTGAGGATAGGTAGAGAATATGAAAATCGGACTCGTAAAACACCTCAATGCTAGACCCTTAACTTTATTCTTTGAAAACAATAAGGATTATGAACCCGTTTACGATAACCCTAGTGTCTTAGTTGAAGAGTTAAAGTTAGGAAAACTAGATTGTGCCCTGATTTCATCCATTGAATGCGAAAGGAATAAAAACCTTTTGGACTACACTCAAGTTGTTGGGGTATGCGCAAGGGACTTCGTCCGTTCAGTCCTCTACTTTCAAAATAAAAACGAATCCTACCCTCCGGAAATGGTTTACACGGACCTTGGTTCTCGCACCAGTGTGGCCCTGCTCCAATGTTTGTTTTATTTGGAGACGGGGAAAAAGATTCAAGTTTTACCAACCAATGCAATAGAAATCTCAGAACGTTTGGAGAAAAAACAAGGTAGTCATCTTTTATTCGGTGACCACGCTCTCCTTCAAAAATCGACACCTGGTTATCAGGTTCGAGATTTAGCACACTGGTGGAACCAGTTAACAGGTTTGCATTTTTGTTTTGCATTTTGGGCTTTTCCAAAAGGCAAACCTTGGCAGGATTCTATTTTTATAGATGCCCTTACGTATGGAATGAGTCAGTTGGAGGCTATCATTGAAACAGAAACAAGGCTTCCACACCAAGTAGTGGATAGATATTTAAAACAAGAATTGCACTTTATACCAGATGAATCTAACTTAAAAGGGTTTGATAAATACATAGAAGTATGTAGAGAGTTAGAATTAATTTGAATCACCCAACTCTCGCTATGCGAATTAGAAAAAACGGATCCGAAACTCCCAATTTTTGGAATCAGGATTTTCTAAACTATCCTGAAGTGGGATTTGATAAACCAAATTTCCAAGACCCACGGAACCCCTATTGGAACTGCACTCAGAATCTTTGGGGAAGAGAACCCGGAACTGTATCCTTCCGTCTCGTAGCAAACGTGCGGTCTCGGAAATGATCTTCCGTTCCCCAACATTGGCCTCCAAAATACCGTTATCTGTTAGGTTGGGAAATTCTCGTTTAATAGTAACCGTTTTAGATTTGGCTTTTAGACTAAACCCCCCCAAAAGTACGCCTTCTAATTCAGAAGGATCTTCAAAATCAATTTTGTAAGAAACCTTCGCCTTACGTTTGAAGTAAGGATCCGTAATTTCATTCTTTTCCAATTCGCGAAAAGTAAAATCACGTATAACGATATTTATATTCGCTTTCTTTTTGAGTTTCGATAGAATTTCTTCTTTAGAAGTTGGTAAAAACCGAATGAGGGATTCAGAAGAATCTTTTTTTAAAGGAACTGTATAAGCAATCTCAATTGTACCAGAGTTAGCCTTTCTAAAAAGTAAGGTTTCCTCATACTCAAAACAACCATAGAATAAGAATACGATGGGGAATAAAAAAAAGCCTAAAGACTTGTGCACTCTCTAGGCTTCGCAAGGTATCAGGATAGGGTCAAGGACTATTTCGAAACAGGATATGCTTCGTTTCCATGTTCCAATATATCGAGTCCCAGCAATTCCTCTTCTTCGGAAACCCGAATTCCCACCAGTTTATTCAGGATATAGAATAGTAGAAAACTAACTCCAAAAGCCCATACAAATGCCACGGCTACCCCTATCGCTTGAGCAATCAATTGCTCAATTCCACCACCATAGAATAGACCTGTATCCAAATTGAAGAGACCAACGGAAAGCGTACCCCAAGCACCACAGACACCGTGAACCGAAACTGCTCCCACTGGATCATCTATTTTAACCTTATCGAAAAGTAAAACAGATACTATGACCAAAATCCCAGCAACCAACCCTATCAGAACAGCTCCCAAAATACTTACATTGTCACAAGGTGCCGTAATCGCAACCAATCCGGCTAGACCACCATTGAGCGTGAGCCCGATTTCTGGTTTCTTAAACAGAAACCAAGTTAAGACCATTGCTCCCAAGGCGCCCGCGCTTGCCGCCATATGTGTTACCACCGCAATTCGAGCAAATGCTCCATCCTCAATGGAAGTCGTTGAACCAGGGTTAAACCCAAACCAACCAAACCAAAGAATGAAAACCCCAAGTGCCGCCATTGACATATTATGCCCTAAAATTGGGTATACCCTCCCATCTGGTTGGAACTTACCGAGTCTAGGACCAACTACAATAGCTCCAGCAAGACCCGCCCAGGCACCTACACTGTGTACGACGGTCGACCCTGCAAAATCCAAAAAGTTCCTGCCGTTTTCACCACCACCAATGTTCAACGTTTCCAAAAATCCGCTGGACTTACCTAGGAGTCCTGCCCATGCAAAACTGCCAAAAATCGGATAGATAAAGGCCGTGATAATCACAGAAAAAACTAAATAGACGGGAAACTTTGTCCGTTCTGCCATAGCTCCCGAAACAATTGTTGCTGCTGTTGCGGCAAAAACGATTTGAAACATAAAGAAAGTATAGTTTCCCGGATCCATCATTCCATCTTCCGCATTCAAAAGGTTTTCCGCCAAATTTGGCGCGCCAACCCCCAACCCGATCAAGATTTGTGGCCCAAACATGATCGAAAAACCAACGAGCCAAAACGCGATGGCCCCAACCGTGAGGTCTGAAAAGTTTTTCATCAGGATGTTTACCGCATTCTTCGCGCGAGTGAAACCCGCTTCTACATAAGCAAAACCAGCCTGCATAAAAAACACAAGAAATGCCGCGATACAGGTCCAAACCCAATTCGCTTCGTCCTTAGCTTTTTTTATCTCTGCCTTACTTTCTTCAAATCCTTGCTTTAGGACCTGGAGTTCTTTTGTTAAAGTCTCCAAATCCATACTTTGTTTGGACGTTTCCTCGGACGATAGACCGAAGAAACAACCAAACAAAAGTAAGATTGTAATTTGTTTCCATAACAGGTTCATTGGTATTCCTTTAGCTCGCTCTCTGTGCTAGGGACTCTAACTTAACAAGCGAGGCTTTGAGTTCTATATTTTGCGGTGTATTTTTTACACCTTGTTGTAAGACCTTTATCGCTTTTGGTTTCGCATTTTCTTTTAAGTAACACTGTGCAAGGAGAATACTTGCTTTGGCAAAACTGTGATCGCTTGACAGTGCCATTTTGAGGGCTCTCTTGGCTTCGGAAATCATTCCGGCTTTATAATAGGCTCTTCCCATCATAAAATGAGAACTTGCAGTATTATCTCCAGATGTTTTAAGATACTCTTCTAGGAACCGAATGGACTCCTTATAAGCACCATCTCGGTAGTACATCTTTCCTAGGAACATCAGATTTTCTTTCAGAGAAGGATCTATCGAAAATGCCTTAAGGGCCTGCGCGTATGCATCTTCTGACTTCAACTTCGCATTGGAAGCCTTCGCCATTTGGATGTAGTGATTTGCTTCTGGAATAGAATCCCCGCAATATAGGAACAAGTAGGACAGATCATCTCCGTTTGGTGTTTGCCCTTGGTAATCTCTAAATCTAGTGAGAAAATTCGTAGATAATTTTTTCAGATCTACCTTTCCTCTACCTTCGATGATTAATTTTTCCCTCTCATCTTGTAGCCAAGTTTGAATCCTTTCTACACCAACTTCCTCTTTCGATGAGTTTCTCTGCTCACTAAA
Organism: Leptospira sp.; assembly: GCA_027533185.1. Taxonomy (GTDB): domain Bacteria; phylum Spirochaetota; class Leptospiria; order Leptospirales; family Leptospiraceae; genus Leptospira_A. The sequence goes on from JAPZTS010000011.1 coordinate 173,057, forward strand.
ACCGTCTGATATCAACAGCAAAAAATCTCCAGGTTCCAACCGACCTTGTTTTTCCTCGTAATCTGCTTTTCGAACTGGCAGAATTCCGAGTGGCACGCCTTTGGTATCATACGAAACAAAACTATCATCAGCCGACTTGTAATGTAACATTCTCTGGTGGCCTGCATTTACATAGCCAAAGGTATAGTCACTAAAAATCCGGACCATAAAGGCAGTAAAGTATGTAGATTCCGGCAGTTGTTCTCTTAAATTTTCTCCGAGCTCTTCCATAATCTCCGTAAGTCCAAGCCCCGCCATCACTGATCTACGGAATTGGTGGTGGATTGCCATTGTTACCAAAGCTGCAGGGATTCCGTGTCCCGATACGTCGATATTTATAGCTGTTAAAGAATGTCCTTGTCGAACAATATCAACCAAATCACCACTAACCTCCGCCATAGGCTCATAATGCGAAGCAAAGTACACTCCGTTCCAAGCGCTTAAATCTTGTGGTAGGATTTGACTCTGGACATTTCGCCCCATTTTCAAGTCCCATTCCAACTGATTTAAAATCGCGGCCTCTCGTGCCCTTGCTGTTACTAGACCTTCGATCAATCGGACTCCATACAAAGCTAATGCCAATTGTGAGGTGAGTGCTTCTAAGATTTCGAGATCATCCGTAATATAAAAATTTTCTCTATCACTTTCAACGGCAAGTGTCCCGAGTATATCATCTTTTTGCATGATAGGAACACACATAACGGAACGAGTCTTTTCACCTTCATCAAAAAAGTCAGGGGACCGCGTTAGGTCGTTAACGATCACAGACTTTTTAGTCTCAAAAACAGTCCCACTGTAACCTTCGCCGGAAACCAAATTCCGTCTGGGAGGCTCTGTCTCTTTTACAAATTTTACGGGTACTAAAAATTCCCCATCCCAAAGTCTAAGGGTTGTATTGTCCGACTCAAAAATTTCCTGACAAATTAGAATGACCTTTTGGAAGAGCTGCTCTTCCCGGTCAAGATTTGCAAATTCTTTGGAAATATAAAGAAGGATCGCAATTTTATCTTTGTCTGTGAGCCCTCCTACAACCTTGTTCTGGCCTCGGAAGTTCACGAGCATACGTTTCGATACTTTGAAATCAACCATAATGGATACCTTTGTCTTATGCAGTGCAAAATTCGTACCTAGGGAAAACCAGATGATAAACAGAGGGTATTATCCTGAATTTCTCTACAAAATGTGTAAATATTAAACATTGATTTATGTAGCATAGGGAATGGTCAGCAATTTGCTTATTTGGCAGGCAAATTGCCAAATTGGCTTTGGAGTTGAAACCCAAACCGAGATTCTGCTCCTTCTTCTTCTGAAACCCCAAAGCCAACCCTTTGTAGGCTAACTGCATAGAAATAACCAGGTCCGAGCGTCTCTGGAAAGAATCCGCCAGCGACACCAATAGAACCACCATATAGCTGTTTGATGCCGCGCTCCGAAGTCGGTTTGCCCTCTGTGCCAAATCCACCTAATACTTGCAGATGTTTCCGGTTGCCATAACTCGTTCCAATGTTGTAGGTGTACATAGTGTCCACTGGATACCTTGGTATTTCGTTATTTTTGTTCAGATCAAAATAAGCTCTTTCCCAGAATGTACGGATGCCTTCCACATAAAATTGCAAAGTTTCATTAACTTCATATGCCAATCCAACCATCACTCTCTCAGGAAGCCTTTCCACTAGTTTTTCAGAACCAAGATATTTGTCATAACGGTAACTACCTGGTGATTCTAAAACCAGTCCAAACTTAAAATTTTGCAAATGATAACTGACATGAGTAGATACATTCCAAGAATAAGAAGAATAACCGCCAGGCCGACCAGAAATTCCGGGTCCGATTGCGATTCCGAGTGACAGCTGATTTGTGATGGATTTACTTAAAAATCCCTGAATTGCATAGTTATTAAATTTTGAATCGATTGGAAAGGCACGTTGGTAAACTGGTTTTCCGCGGAAACCAAAGCCCCATGTTTCTCCCATTTGGAAATACGATCCCGCAGATAAAAGTGCAGCACCCGAAGTTTGGCTCGCATACGAACCTGATGTTCCGAAATCTAGATAATTTTGTCTATTTCGATTGATAAAGGCAACATTCCCGTACAAAGATCCCATTGGGTCGGAAACAGCAGTTCCCTTCGAAAACAAGGCAGCCAAATAGGGAGATCCATTCGCTTCGTCATAACCTTGGAATTGAGCCAAAATTGGAATTTGGAAAAAAAAATAGAAAAGAATTCCAAGGGCGAATATTCGTTTTCGGAAAGGAAAACCCATAGGAACAGGTTGGCTAAATCGCAAAGAATTGAAAAGGGATTTCGCAATCGCTTCCTTTTTTTAACTGACTTTGCCAGCGAAGGCGAGATTCTATCCAGGATGACAAGACCGATGTATAAACAGTTTCGATCTCCACAAGGTTGGTATTCGTTACTTTTTCCGACAACTTGGGAGCAAATGGTTGTGGAAGAAATCCCTGCTTTTTTTCATCCAGACGCTGGGGGTGCACTCCAAGTATATGCTTTTGAGAGTAAACAAGAAGATTTCGACGTTAATCTGGAATTATCCAACTACCTGAAGATTCACGAAATTGACTACGATGAAGATAAGGTTGCGGTTTTTGAAAACAATGAAGGTACCCATATCCGCGCCTGTGAGTTCCTCAAGGAGGAACGTTACTGGTTTGTCTATGTAATTGCCAATCGAACTAAAATGATTCTTGCCACTTATAATTCTGATGAGGACCTCTCCGACGAAAGATTCCAAGAGCTAACAAATATTATTAGCTCGGTCCGTTTTATTTCCGGATAGCTAATTTTTTCCTTTACATGCGTCTATTTGCCTTTATGTTTCCGAGGAAGTTAAAAGGAACCACCATCAGGAGTCTGGAATGAAAAAAATAGGAATAGCCATTGGAGGATTTTTTGCCTTCATCCTTCTTATCCTCATCGTAGGATTGGTATTCGCGGGAAGTTTTATTACAAATAGTTTTCTCGTCAAACAAATCGAGTCTGCATTGAATGTTCGTGCCCATGTTGAAAAGGTAAACATCAACCTTTTCAGTGCTCTGTCTGGAATCGAAGTGGAAGGTATCATCCTTGCACCTAGAGATGAGATAGCAAACAGTGGACGACCTCTTGAGGAACGTAAACCAATCTCCTCAGGTACGATCCAACTTGGAAAGGCAGATATTAAAATTTCCTTTTTGGCCCTCCTTACAAAAAGTCTCAAAGTCAATAAATTGGTTTTGAAAGAACCAAAAATCGCCTTAACAATGTATGCCGATGGCGGAAATAACCTCACATCTCTATTCAAATCTCCTAAAATAGTAAATGGGGAACCAAACCCTGCCCTAAGTCCAGAAGCTCTCGCAGAAAAAGCGGAAGCCGAAAAAGAAGCGATCCGAGAAGCTTTGGAAAATCCAAGTGGTCCTTTCTCCATAAAAAGTATACCTGTTGCCATACAAATGGGTTTGGTTGGAATCCAAAACGGCGACATAACAGTCAATATGCAAAAATCTGGTCAAGTAATTCAAATCAAAGGATTGGATTTGGAATTAACAGATATTGACATAGACGGTAGTGATCTCGATTCGCATAACAAAGTTGATGTGAATTTCGACGCCGAAGTGACTGTTATCGGGAAAAACAAAAATGAGGCTGCCAAATTTTTACTCGATACGAATGGCCGACTTACACCATTTGTTGTAAAAACAGGGCTTGTAAACCCAGTGGTCAGATACAATGTAAAAATGTTAGAAGACTCTTTCCTCTCTGGTTTTGCCGCTTTTGATGCGATCTCGGGAGAGCTTCCTGTACTCAATCAAGCAGGTCTCAAACTTGACAAACTAAAGGAAAAAGCTATTCTTACGAAAGATGTTGGGTTTGAAGTGGAGTATAGCAACGGAAAAATCACCTTCCTTGACGAGCCTACTTTCCCTTCCAAAAACTATGACCTACAAATTGTAAAAGGTTCTTATATCGTTGCAACAACCAACTACCATGAAATGAAAATGGGGGTTTTGTATGATGAAGCCGAATCCAAAAAATCCATTGCGGGTGTAGATGAAAAAATCAAGCAAGCCACCAAGGGAAATGGAGACCCAAAGGAATACCGAAATAAAATTTTGGGAAATCTCATCAAAGACGATCGTATCAATATCCCATTTCGGACCTACGGTGATCTCAGGAATCCGACGGTTGAGGTCGGGGTTTCTGTGGGTTCCCTAACAGATCTTTTGGGTGGTGCCGTAAAGGATGTTCTAAAAGGAAAGATGAACGATGAATTGAAAAAGGTGCCAGGGGCTGGCGACGCACTGAAAAAATTCGGATTCTAATTTTCGAAAAGTTTTCATATCAAAAAACCCCAGCCTGCCACCGCTACAGTCTGGGGTTCCTCTTATTTTACCTCGGTTCCTTGCAAAGAATGTTAGGCAACCGAAGTGAATTGCGTATCTATCTACCGTTATTCGATCTCTTTCTCATATTCGCATCTAAGACTTTTTTGCGAAGTCTGAGATTTTGAGGTGTTACTTCCAGGAGTTCATCATCATCCAAAAATTCAATCGACTGCTCGAGTGTGAGTTTTTTTGGCGGAACCAACCGTATGGCATCATCCGATCCGGACGCACGGACGTTGGTTAGCTTCTTTTCCCGAACTGGGTTTACTTCCAAATCGGAATCCCTGCTGTTCATTCCAAGTATCATACCAGGATAAACGGATATCTGTGGTTCAATGAATAGATCCCCACGCTCTTGCACCTTCCAGAGAGCATAGGCAGTTGCTTCTCCGGAGTCCATTGATATTAGAGCACCGTTTTTTCTACCAGGGATTTCGCCTTTGTACTTATCATACTTTAGAAAGCGACTGGACATCACTCCCTCACCACGTGTTTCCGAGATAAAATGTCCTCGAAATCCAATGAGACCCCGCGTTGGTATGATATACTCCACTCTAGTGATACCTGAAGTGTGGGCATCCATACTTTGGAGTTCACCCTTCCTACGGTTCAATTCTTGGATTACAGCTCCTGAGTATTGGTCCGGTAGATCCATCACGAGAGTTTCATAAGGTTCTATCTTTTCACCTGCTTCGTTCGTTTTGATGATAACTTCAGGTCTGGATACTTGTAGTTCGTATCCTTCTCTGCGCATTGTCTCAATCAAAATGGAAAGGTGGAGTTCACCACGACCAAGAATTTTAAAACGATCTTTGTCTTCTGTCTCTTCCAAACGAAGGGCCACGTTGGTTTCCAATTCGCGATCGAGTCGCTCTCTGAGGTTACGGGTTGTGACAAATTTCCCCTCCTTTCCTGCAAAAGGTGAATTGTTTACCATAAAGAACATAGATACCGTAGGCTCTTCTACCTGAATGGCCGGAAGAGGCAATGGATTTCCCATATCACAAACAGTATCCCCTATAAACACATCCGGAATTCCTGCGAGAGCGGCAATATCCCCAGAGCCTACTTCATCCACTTCATATCGAGTGAGTCCTTCATAACCATAGAGTTTTGTAATTTTATAATTTGCGGTAGATCCATTGGTTTTGGCAAGAGTGACATCGCCACCCTTCCGAATACTTCCTGCATACATCTTTCCAATCGCAATTCTACCAACATACTCATTGTAGTCTAAGGCTGTTACTTGGAATTGTAGTGCAGAACTATTGTCTTGTTTAACGGGAGGAACATGCTTTAAAACCATGTCTAACAAAGGTTCAATGTTAGAACCTGGACTTTCCTTTAGTTCATTGACAGCCCAACCCTGTTTTGCGGAGGCATAAATGATTGGGAAATCTAGCTGTTCTTCAGTTGCGCCTAAATCACTGAAGAGGTCAAAAACCTTATCAACAGCAAAAGCAGGTCTCGCACCTTCTCTATCTACTTTATTCACAACCACAATGGGCCTGTGACCGAGTTGGAGGCTTTTTCCTAAAACAAAACGAGTTTGCGGCATTGGTCCATCAAAGGCATCGACGAGAAGCAGAGTACAGTCTGTCATGGACAAAACCCGTTCAACTTCCCCACCGAAGTCCGCGTGACCTGGGGTATCAACGATATTGATTTTCGTGCCTTTGTACTTTACGGATGTGTTTTTGGCTAGGATGGTAATCCCTTTTTCCTGCTCCAATTGATTGGAGTCCATGATTCTTTCTCTGTCTTCTTTGGCAGTGACTGCGCCCGTATGGCGAAGGATACAATCGGTAAGAGTTGTTTTGCCGTGGTCGACGTGTGCTATAATTGCAATATTTCTGATTTCCATTACTTTTACCAGGAATTCAAAAGGCTTCAGGCTGTCGAATGGGATTTGGATTTGACAAGAAGGATGCCTAGAGAAACCTGGTAAGAACCACTGATAGAAGAGATTAGGATAGAAATATGTTCGCCATTATAGAACTTGGAGCCAAACAATTTAAGGTTTCTCCTGAGCAAGTATTCGTAGCTGATAAAACTGGTAGTGCCGTAGGCGCTACTGTAGAGGCGAAAGTTCTTCTCCTTTCCGACAACAACAAAGTGAATATTGGTTCGCCAGCACTTTCTGGTGCCAAAGTAACTTTGAGGGTTTTGGAAGACTGTAAGGGAGACAAAATCCACGGTTTCAAATACAAAAAAAGAAAGAACTATAAAAAGGCTTGGGGCCACAGACAACAGCTTCAAAAACTCCAAGTTGTTTCCATCAACGGTTAATTGATCCATTGTATATTTATTAAGTATTTAGGAGGGAATTTCGCAGGAATCCAAATAGAAGGCCACTCACCTAGCTCCTTGGGGTCAAAAGGTGAAAATCTATTGTGTGCTGGAGTATCGACACTCGTTCAGACTGTCCACCTCTACCTCGCTTCAAAACAGGTCCTTCAAACGGAATCAAAACGAGATGGAAGTTTAAAGTTTCTCATCCAGAGCGGTAAGGAAGATCGGTTCCAAGATCTCCTTGAAATGATAGAGCTCGGTTTGGAAAACTTAAAAAAACAACATCCGACTGCAATTTCTCTCAAAACAGAAATCATAAAGGGGTAAAAGGATATGGCTACAAAAAAAGGTGGGGGATCCACAAAGAACGGTCGTGATTCGGTTTCAAAACGATTGGGTGTTAAAGTTTACGGTGGTCAACTTGCGACGGCAGGAAATATCATTGTTCGACAAAGAGGAACTCAATTCAAGCCAGGAAAGAATGTAGGAATCGGTAGAGATCATACGATTTTTGCTCTTGTAGATGGAATTGTTACTTTTGAGCACGTTACAAAAGAAAGACAACAAATCTCCGTTTACCCAAAAGCTTAACTTCTACCTAAATTGGTAGAAGGCAAGGACCCGTTTTAGGCGAAGACCGAAAACGGGTTTTTTTTTGAGAAAAGAAAATGCCAAGTTTTATAGATGAAGTACCCATACATGCAAAAGCTGGTCACGGCGGAGCTGGCTCTGTCCATTTCCACAAAGAAAAATTTGTGGAATTTGGCGGACCAGATGGCGGCGATGGTGGCAAAGGTGGAGATGTTATTTTTGTAGCCGAAGGGCGGATGATGACTCTGGAGAATTACCTCCTGGACAGAACCTACAGTGCCATGAATGGAGATCCTGGACTTGGTCAAAACCGAAACGGCAAGAATGGTGAGGATTTGATTTTAAAAGTTCCAGTTGGTACACAAATCTTTGATGCGGTAACCCGCGAACTCATACATGATTTTACTGAAGATGGAGAGAATTATGTTCTAGCCAAAGGTGGTCGTGGTGGAAAAGGAAATACCTTTTTCAAAACCAGTGTCCACCAAACTCCTCGTTATGCCCAACCAGGTGAAGAGGGAGAGGAGTTTTCATTAATCTTACAACTCAAACTCCTCGCGGATATCGGAATTGTTGGGCTACCCAACGCAGGCAAGTCAACCCTACTTGCAAAAATCACGCATGCACATCCAAAAATCGCAGGTTATGCGTTCACCACCCTTTCACCTAACCTAGGTGTAGTACATCGTTTTGAAGACTTATTTCGTTATACGGTTGCCGATATTCCAGGCATCATTGAAGGGGCATCAAAGGGTGTCGGACTCGGACTTAGTTTTTTAAAACATATTGAACGTGTACAAGGGATTCTATTTTTGTTTGATGGTGGGAACCTACTTCTCGAAGAGGAGTTGGATATGTTACGAAGTGAACTTAAAGATTATAATCCAAAACTCTTAGATAAAAAGTTTCTTCTTGTGATAAACAAAGTAGATATATGGGAAAACGATCCTGATTTTACAAAAGAAATTCAAAATAAGTATTCTCACCTAGGAGAGATCATTTTTATTTCCTGCGAAACAGAAACCAATTTAGAATACCTTATGGAAAGGATTGATAAAGTTTTCTTTTGGGACAAGGCGAGACATGCATATGAAAACTCGTAAAGAATTTTTAGAAGAAATCAAAGATACAAAACTCATTGTAATTAAGATCGGTTCTGCACGTGTCAGTGGCGAAGAATCAAAAATAAATGATTTTTTATACAATTTGGTCGGTGATATTCGTTGGCTTCGAGACCAAGGAAAGGAAGTAATCCTTGTTTCTAGCGGAGCTATTGCCCAAGGGAAAAAACTTTTAGAAACGCGGTCCATTTCTACCAAAGACCATTCGAAACGAACTCTCTCCGAAAAACAGGCATTAGCCGCAATGGGGCAAAATAAACTTTTAAACTTATACGAGAGTTTTTTTAGCCGAGTGAATATTGATATTGCACAGATTTTATTTGGAAGGGTGGATCTAAACCAAGAGGAAAGCCTAAAAAACCTTAAAAATACATTCCGCCAGCTTTTAGATTGGGGGATTCTTCCGATCGTAAATGAAAATGACTCAATCTCGACAGAAGAAATCAATTTAGGAGACAATGATATCCTGAGTGCAATTGTTTCGTCAATAGTTGGGGCAGATCTACTTTTGATTCTCACAGGTGTGGATGGATTTTTGGATGAAGGGAATAAAATTGACCATTTTTCATCTATTGATGGAATTACAGAACAAAAAGCTACTGGTCCGTCAGGGCCAGGTACAGGTGGAATGTATACCAAAATTAAATCAGCGAAACTCCTTTTGGATTTTGGAATAAAAACAGGGATTGTAAACGGTGAGATCAAACATATCATTCGAAAGTTCTTTGAAAATGAAACGATCGGTACTCTAGTAGCTAATACTACTAAAAAAATCAACCCATCAACTAAACAAATCCAAACTCATTTTTTTGAATCCGAGCGAGGTAAAATATGAACCATGTTGAGTATGCTAGATCCATTGCGCAGTCCGTAAAGAACGCAAGTTTACCCCTCAAGTCCATTTCCACGAAGGATAAAAATAAAGTATTGGAACGGGTGGAAGAACTCCTTTTATCTCAGGAAGGGGAGATCCTAGTTGCGAATGAAATAGATCTTGCCGAAGGCAAAAAAAAGAACCTATCCCCTGCCCTTATGGATCGGCTTTTACTGGATCCAAAGCGAATACGTTCCCTTGCAAACAGTATAAGAGAAATTCGAAACCTTCCCGATCCAGTTGGTGAGGTTCTCAGGGGAATCACCCTTCCCAACGGGTTGGAGCTTCTCACCAAACGCGTGCCAATTGGTGTAGTGATGACAATCTTTGAATCGAGACCAAATGTCTGTGTGGATATTGCGGCTCTCTCCTTTAAATCTGGAAACGGTTGTATTTTACGTGGTGGCAGCGAAGCCTTTCATTCCAATTCTTTCTTAACAAACCTCTTTCACAAAGCTATTACTGATTCTAAGTTAGTCGGAATAACTCCCGATGTGGTAGGATTTGTCGAAAGAACAGAACGGGAAGCTATGTTGCCCTTCTTCCAACTCGACCAGTGGATTGACATAGTTGTTCCAAGGGGTGGAGAAGCTCTCATTCGTTTTGTTTCGGAAAATAGCAAAATTCCTGTAATCAAACATGATAAAGGTGTAACCAATCTTTTCATTGGAAAGTCGGCAAATCCAAATATTGTTCTTCCTGTTTTGATCAATAGCAAACTCGCAAGACCAGGTGTTTGTAATGCCTTAGAAAATCTAATTATCGATCGAGCCTATCCATATACCCAAACACTACTGGCGGATCTTAAAAAGGCGGGAGTTGAACTTCTTGGAGATACTAAAACTTTGGAATTGCAACCTGGCATCCGCAGCGCATTGACAGGTGATTATGCGACCGAATTTTTAGATAATCGCCTCAGTGTAAAGATTGTGGATGGATTTATAGAAGCCAAAGAATTTATCCAAACCTATAGCTCAGGACATACGGAATGTATACTCTCCGAAGACTTAGCTGAAATTTATAGATTCCAGAGAGAACTCGATAGTGCAGCAATCTTTGTCAATTGTTCCACGAGATTCCATGATGGTGGTGAATATGGGCTTGGTGCGGAAGTAGGAATTTCGACCGGAAAACTTCATGTCCGTGGGCCTATGGGACTAATCCACCTAACAACTACGACAACTTACGTCACTGGAAACGGACAAATACGAGATTAAAATGATACTTTTTTTTGGAGGGAGTTTCAATCCGCCGCACAGGGGTCATAAAAATATTATACGACACCTACTAACGATCTTTCCCAGAGATAGAATTTTTATCACACCAAACTACCGTTCCCCCTTAAAGAACGTGAAAGATTTTTTACCAGACCAAGTTTTAAGACTATGTCAGTTGGAATTTGAGGAAGAGATACAACATGGGGCTTTAATTTGGGAATATGAACTCTCTAAAAAAGAACCGAGTTTTACCTTCGATAGTTTGCAATTTCTTAAACTCCAAGACCCGAATGGATCGATTGGTTTGGTTATCGGAGAGGATAGCATTGAAACCTTTTCTGACTGGTATAGGTATTTGGATGTATTAGCATTAGTTGATCTGGTAGTCATTTTTCGTAGAAATACAATAAAAGGAAATGAGTTATCTATTCCTGAATATTTTCCCATCGAAAAACTAAAAGTTCTCGAAAACGAACTTTGGAAATTTACTTCCAGCGATTTACGAATCCATAGAAATAAAACCTTATTCTCCTCCTGCCTAGAAGACAAAACCTTAGCGTATTTAGATGATATTGGATATTTCAATGAATCAAATTAATCACAATTTAAAGATCTATTCTGAGGATTTTACCGATTCCATCAAAGCTTCTGTTCGAGAGGAAATTACAGAAACTCGTTTTGCTCACGTAGTTCGAGTAGCGGAAATTGCAAAAGAAATGGGACGGATCTACGCCCCTTCCTATGTATCTCATCTTTATCTTGCAGGGCTTTTACATGATATCACAAAACAAAAGAAAGATGAGATACACTTGGAACTTTTTTCGGAGTTTTCATTTTCTGCCGATGGAATTCCTAAAGAAGCATACCATGCGTTTTCTGCTCCCTTTTATGTCAGAAAGTACTTAAACATAGAAGACCAAGTAATCCTTTCGGGTATGGCATCCCACACATTGGGTGGAAAAGATATGACACCCTTTCAAAAGATTCTGTATGCAGCAGATTTTTTAGGATCTGAATATGCAAAAAAATCGAGTGAGTGGGCTGAATGGTTTCAGAGGACAAAATTGAATTTGAATTTTGGAGTTTTATTAAAAGCGAAAAAGACCATCGAATCCCTTTTGGAAAAAAACGCATCGATACATATTTTTACAATAGATACTTACAATGAGTCTACAAGACTGTTACAGCAGGATAATAAATGATTTCCAGTAGCCCCAAAAAAAGAGCCGTTTCATCAAAATACCTACTTGTATTTGCAGGTAGTTTGTTTGCGCTAGCTATTTTACTTTTAATCGTTCGCTCAAAAGGTGGTTTCAGTTTTGATCAAAAATTAACACAAGGAAAGCGAGTTCCAATCCTTTTTTCCGTTTTAGATGAAGGAGATACTTTTTTATTCTCCACATATATAGAGCTATATCCGCAAGAAAAAAAGGCAGCACTTTTTTTTGTAAATCCAAGAACAAGTTTTGATGAAGATGATACTCTACTAGAAAAAAAAGATTCTGCGCCAAATTATCTAAAATCAAGAATAGAAGATGCCCTAGACCAAACTGTTTCATATAGAATCGTACTAACTAAGTCACAGTTCCAAAGCTGGATAGACTTAATCGGAGGAATTGAGGTCTTTTTTGAACCAAAAAGCGGCCATATAACAAAGAATTACGATCGAAAAAAAACCATCTATGTACTAGATGGTAGGGATTGTTTCGATTGGATGACTTTTCTATCCGATACAAAAATGTTGTCGTATATCAAACGAATCGAAGTTCAAGAAACTATCCTTTTAACGGTTCTAGAAAAGTTACACTCCAGTCGTGACCAGATATCGAAACAAACGATACAGGTTTTGTTCGAAAAAGCAACGACCAATCTAGATCTCAAAGAATGGGAGGCTTTATTTGAATTTCTCAAAAAAGAAAGAATTCATTTTGGAGTCTCTGAATTGCCGGGTGAACCAATAGTTCGAAACAAACAGAAAGATGAAATTCTAAGGGCCAAACAAGAAACTGTCCGAGTGGCTTTCTTGAAATTTTCAGGCGAACTCCGGTCGTCGAGTTTTTCAGAAGGGGAACGAGCACGAATAGAAGTGTTAAATGGAACTTCAAAAAATGGGCTTGCTAGGTATGGAAAAATCCTTCTCAATGATAAAGGTCTGAAAGTACTAACTGTTGACAATGCCTGGGACCCAAATTTCAAATCGAGCATTATCCTCAATCGCTCGGGAAACACACAATATTCAGATTTGATTTCCGAAACTTTCCAAGGAAGACCAGTTTATTTCGCCCTCCGAAAGGATTTGGGTTTGGATGCAACTGTCATTCTTGGCGAAGACTTTCAAAACTCTAAGGATTAAAATGTTACAAATAAGCGACGATACGATTTCTCACTTAAAAAAAATCAAACAAACATTAATGGATAAAAAATGTGAGGCAATACAATTTTTGGATTTGAGGGATGTTCATTCCTATCTCTCCATTTTTGTCCTGGCGACCGTAAAAACAGAAACGCAAGGAAGGTCTTGCGCCAAAGATATTGATAAGTTCATGAAACCTCTCAAACTTGCTGTCAAAAGGAACTTAGTCGATTTACCAAAGGATTCGACAGGTTGGATATTGTTAGATTATGGAGAAATTTGTGTTCATATTATGACAGAGGAAATGCGTAATTTCTACTCACTAGACAGGCTTTGGGGTGACGCCCAACCTATCCTTCTCTGAGTTTCCTTCGTTTTTTATCTTGCTTGCCTTCCTTGATTTTTTAATTTGTCAGTTGGAAGGTTGTAAATTTTTTTATAATTGATATGAACCAAATTATTGCTCGTATTTCTGTAATAAGCGGAAAGTTGACCAGTTGGTTAGTATTTTTCTTCTTCCTCCCTCTTTCCATTTTTGGCGAAGGAGATTTTGACGCGGACATGCAACGTTTACGACTAGCACAGTGGGAAGGACAGTCCGAGAAAGATCTGGCTGAAAAAAAGAATACCCCAAAAAAGTTACGCCTTACCATTGCAAGTGCCATTGAACAAGTCATTGAAAACAATACAATAGTCCAAAATGCGAAATTAGAAATCGCAAAAGCAGATACACCTGAATTAAAAAATGAGTCCAAATTTAGTTGGAAGGTTTTAGCTGGCATTCAGAGTTCAAAACAACTCTTTCCAGTAAACCAGAACAACTTCTTTGCAGGAACTATAAGAACACAAGATCGAATTTCAGCCGGTATCGAAAAACAATTCAAAACAGGCACCTATTTCAAAACAGAGGTAAGCACAGTCCGTTTCGATACGAACGCTTTTGAATCCGCTAACAACCAAGTAGGTGGAAATCAATTTGCCGCTCTACTTGCTGCACCGCCCATGTATACAGGCGCTGTTTCCGTTACGCTTTCTCAGGAACTATTAAAATACAGTTTTGGAAAAACCGAGGAAGATAGAACAAAGTTATTAAAAAACCAAACGAAACTCGTCCGAGAAAACTACATTAATATCCTGACCCAATTGGTAGTTAAGATACTAGTTGATTATTGGTCGCTAAGTATCGTAGATTCACAAATTGCAACCTATGAAAAGGTTTTAAAAAACACGGAAGATATACGACGGATCACAATTCGAAAAGCTGGGCTCGGCCTTTCAGAAAGTTTTGAAGTCAATCAATGGAATCAGGCCGTATTGAGAACTGAATCCCAATTAGAGAAAGCAAAAGTGGATCGAATTGAGGCGGAAAGAAATTTAGTTCGAATACTGAATGTGGACACGGGATCGTCGATAGAAGGCGTGACTGATCTAACCGAAGAACTTCCTAAAGGATTCAATTTGGAAAGTGATGTCCAGTATGCTCTCAAAAACCGAATAGACTATCTAATATTAAAAAGAGAGCTAGATGTTGCAAAACTGGGATTGAAGACTGCATTGGCGGAAGAAGATCCTTCCCTTTTGGCGAGTGTAAGCTATAGTTCTATTGGACAAAATTTTCTATCCCCACAAGAAAATTTCATAGCTAGGGAGCGCGGGATCACTTCTTTAAACTTTCCCCAAGTATTTGCAGAACTAAAGATGAGTTATCCGCTTTGGGATATAGGCGTTAAAGCCACCATCAAAGAAAGAGAAACAGAGATAAAGATTCTAGAACTTAAAATCAGCGAAATGGAGCAGGAAATTTCACAGGAGATCTCCACTCGTTATGAAAATATAGTTTCGAGCCACAAACTGCTTTTAGATCTGCAAAAAACCAGACGTGAATCAGAACTCTTTTATACTGGTTTACTTTCAAGATTCCAGCAGGGACGGTATACGGCTGTGAATGTAAAGAATGCTCTTGACTCGCTTGCAAGGTCAGAACTCGCTGTTACCCAAGCTAAAATAAATTTTAATATCAACTTGGTTCGTTATGAGCTGAGTAAAAATTCGCTCTTTGAAAAGTATGGAGTAGATATTTACGCCATTTTGGAAGAAATCGAAAAACGAGTTCAGAAAGAGACCGAAAAATTATGAATATAGTTCCCGTAGAAAAAAAGGAAGAGCTGTCCAGAATTCGGAGATTGTTGCACCAACACCCAGAGCTTAAGTATGAAGAGATACAAACAGCTAAACTTGTATTACAAAGTTTAGAGGACAAGGGTTACTCTGTTGAATCCGGAATTGCGGAAACGGGAGTAGTAGCACTTTACGATTCTGGAATTCCTGGTGCAACGGTTCTCATTCGGGCCGACATGGATGCTCTTCCGATTTTCGAAGAAAATGAACACGAATACAAAAGCAAAATTCCTGGCGTGATGCATGCCTGTGGTCATGACGGTCACACTAGCATACTACTTGGTCTTGCGAACGAATTGAAAGATTCTGGAAAGTACTTTGTTCCGAAAGGTCGTGTTTTGCTCTGTTTTCAACCTGCCGAAGAAGGTGGTTCGGGCGCGGATAGAATGATACAAGCCGGGATCTTGGACCGTTATTCCGTTGGTGCTGTTTTTGCCTTACACGTATGGAATCATATTGATATCGGTAGAGTCGGTGTTGTAAACGGGACCATGATGGCCTCCGTAGATGAATTTAAAATTACGGTCAAAGGGATTTCTGGCCATGGAGCAATGCCTGAACATACCGTTGACCCAATTGTAGTTGGATCGCATATTGTTACCGCCTTACAAACAATAGTTTCTAGAAATACAGATCCACTTGAGCCTTGTGTTGTGACCGTAGGCTCCTTCCATGCGGGAAATGCTTTTAATGTGATACCAGAAACTGCGATTTTACACGGTACGGTTCGGACCTATTCTAAAGAAGTGTACCATTCTATACCGAAAAAAATGGAACAGTTAGTCCATCTGATCGCAGAAGGTTTTGGTGCAAAAGTTGAATTTGAATACAAACGAATTGATAAACCAACGATCAATGACCCCAAGATGGCTGACATTGTCAGGAAGGCTACTATCCAAATCTTAGGAGAAGGGTCTCTCACTGAAGAGCACACTAGAACAATGGGCGGCGAGGATTTTTCAGCCTTTTTGAATGAAAGACCTGGATGCTATTTTTTTATTGGATCTAGAAATGAAAAAAAGGGATTTATCCACCCGCACCACAGTTCCTTTTTTGACTTTGATGAAGATGCTCTGCCTATAGGACTTGCTATTCTAAAACAAGTCATTACGGAATACCTTTCCTCGCATTAGGTTGCTTCAACCTCATTTTCACGGATAACGGGAATAAATTCTTTACAGTACTAGCATTGTTGATTTGATTAGATATCTAACTAATTTCAAAGAGGACAAGAAATGATTCAATATTCCCTCGAAAACTCTATCGGTACTATTATACTGGATCAAAATGAAAAGAACAGTTTTTCCAAAGCTGATTTTTTAACCTTACAATCCATTTTAGTCGAAATTCAAAAAAACACGCCCAATCTACTGGTCCTAAAATCTGGCACACCAGATATATTTTCCGCTGGTTTGAACCTAGCAGATCTAGGTGGTTCCCAAACGGAAGAATCCATAAAGGAGTTTTTAGATCTGTTCTTCGGAAATTTGGAGAAAATCTATACCCTTCCCTGTCCTACAATCGCAGCCGTTTCAGGGCATGCTCTTGGTTATGGCGCAATGCTTGCTCTAGTCTGTGACATAAGATTTGGGATGAACAATATTCGTTTTGGTTTGCCTGAGGTGAAGATTGGAATTCGTGTTCCATCTTTTGTTTATGCAATTTTAGGAGAAACAATCGGCAACCAGCGTGCGACCGAGCACACAATTTTCGGTGATGCAGAAAAAGCAAAGGATATCGCTTCTGTTTTCTACTCTCTTTCCGAGACAAAAGAAGAGTTTGATAAAGCGTTAAAATCCACAATCAGTAAACTATCGAAAAATTCATCTCAGGCAATGGTTGAGACAAAAAAAGCTATTTTGCTAACGAAAAAACCTCTCTTGGATTTAATTGCCTTGGACAAGGACCTTACAAGAAAAAGCCTTAACTCAAGTCATGCGAAAGAAGGAATCGCTGCAGCGCAAGGTGGAAGAAGACCGAATTTTGTATGATTGAAAAGCAAACTAAGCGGTTTGGATACCGCCTATTTTTTGATTTTAGAGTATATTTGCTCTAAAATCAAATACAGCTGCTTTTCTTCAACCTCTGTAATTCCCCAGGTTTTTAAAGAGAGGAGTTTTATGGAAATCGCGAAGAACTTTTTCTTTTCCAAAAGGCATTTTTTTGTAAGACTGACATCCCATTCCCTTTTGTCTATGAACGAGACATCCCTTTGAACAAGACCTAAAGATTCTAACTTTTGAATGAGGATGGTTACCGTCGATTTTTTTCTTTCGATTGCTCGAGCAAGATCCGTCATGTTTGTTTTTTCTTTTTTGCGCAAAAGATACGTTATAATTTCAAAATGGGATGAACGCAACTCTCCATATCCCAATCTTGCCAATTCCTGTTCAACTAAAAACGATATATGACTTGTTATTCGATCAAAGAACCGAACAGAAAAAAAACGATCTTTCGTACGGCCCTTAGCCATATCTACGATTTCAGAGACTCGATTTCAGAAATTTCTTTTACGATTCCTTCTGTTAGATTGATTGGTTTTTTTCCTTGGATGAGGATGTCATCTTCTATACGGATTCCAATTCCACGAAATTCTTTTGGAATTGTGGAGTCTGACGGATCAAAGTAAAGACCAGGTTCAACTGTAACAACCATTCCATCAGCTAAAGGCCTGGATTTCCCATCACGAAAGTATCTTCCTACATCATGTACGTCCATTCCTAAAAAATGACCCGTTTTGTGCATGTAAAACTTTTTGTAAGATCCATCTTCCAAAATTTGATCCAAACTCCCTTTCAAAAAGCCCATTTCACGCATTACATCCGCAAGAAATCGAATTGTTTTTTCATGTACGGAGAGAAACGAAACCCCTGCTATCGAAGCCTGGATAGCATTTTTTTGAGCATGTAACACTACTTCGTAGATAATTTTTTGTGCTTCTGTAAATTTTTTTCCTACTGGGAAAACGCGTGTTACATCGGCTGTATAATAACCCCACTCTGCCCCGGAGTCGACTAACACTATCTCCCCTTCTTTCAGTTCCGAATCATTGTTTACATAATGTAATACGCAAGCATTCTTTCCTGCCGCAACGATATGACCATAACCACCACCAATTGCACCATTAGAAAGGTATTCTTCATCAAGAATAGCTTCCAGTTCGTATTCAAACATACCTGGCTTGGATCTCGCCATAATTTTATGGTGGCCTCGTTTCGTAATCTCGGCGGAAGTTTTTAGTATTTGGATTTCATCCTCCGATTTGATAAGTCTCATTTCATGTAAAAAAATAGGTTCTTCGATTCGAATTGGCCCAAACTTTCCATCTCGAACCTTGGATGAGATCGATTTCAAAGTGGATAAAATTTCTAAATCGCGACCGGTATCTTCTCCAAAAAAATGTAGAAGTGTATGGTGTCCCAGTAAAAGCTCGAACTGTTTGTTTTTCCATTCGGACAGGTCATATGCGAAATCCAGACCTAACATTGACTTGATAGTCTCCTTCCCAAGTCTGATCCCAGTCCAAATCTCCCTTTCTCGATCCTTTGGCAAACAAAACATAATAGCATGGTGTTTAGTCAGAACTAAGATACTGTCTTCTTCTGTAATACCTGTTAGATAGTAAAAATCAGAATTTTGACGAAACTTGTATTCAACGTCCCTATTTCGAATTTTATGATTCGCTGCAAAAACAAAGAGGATTTCTCCGTCTTTTAAAACTTTTTGTATTTTTTTAATTCGGGTTTGGTAGGTTTTACCTTGGTGTGAAGTTTGTTTTCGAATTTTTAGACTCACCCTAAAACTTCCTCCAATGCTTCATAGATTTTAACAGTATTCTGATCTAACATACATCTGAAATGCGTCTCGGGACATTCTCTGCCACCATGAATTCCACAAGGTCTACAAGTTAAAGAATCCACTTCCATAAACTTATGTTTGGTGGATAGGCTACCATAACCAAAAGCCGGAATTGTAGCCCCATAAATCATTACTGTTGGAATATTAAAAGCGGAAGCAAAGTGAATTGGACTTGAATCATTGGATACCATTCCCTTTGCTCCACTGATCCAAACCATGAGCTCTCGAAGATTCGTTTTTCCAATGATTGATATGATCCTACTTCTGTCCCGCATCTGTAGAGGCTCAATTTTCAACAAACGATTGATATTCGACTCAATGACAAGATCTTGTTTGGATCCAATCAATACTACCGTTTCTCTTCTCTTTCGAAGTATTTGAGTAATAATACTTACAAATTTTTCTTCCGGAAGTCTTTTGGTTTCCCAAAGAGATGACGGGGCAAGAATTATATAACCTTCGTCATTTGGCAGTAGTCTTTTCCTTGCCATTTCGACAGAGACTTCCTCTTCTTGTTTTGGATACAAAAATGGGCGTCGGTCTCTCCCTGAAGGAAATTCTTCTGAATCTAATAGAAGCGAAAAAAGTTTTTCCACCTCATGGGGTCCCTGTTTTGGTCTAGATACTTTTTTTGTATGAAGAAAGGAGAATCCAGATTCACGGTATCCCACTCGAACGGGAGCTCCAGTTAAGAAAGATAGAAAAGTAGAACGAAAGCTGAAATGAGGAGAGTACACTATGTCAAAGTTTTCGCGCTTGAGTTGGTTCGCATAACTAAAGAATGCAAATATATTTACTTTTATCTTTTTTTTGTCTAAGACCCAGATTCTATGTATATCTGGATTGTTTTCGAGTATAGACTCCGTCCCAGAATTGACAAGTATATGAATCTCCGAATTGGGATGGTGCAAATGAACAGCACGGAAAAACGATGTCGACAAGATCAAATCCCCTAAAAACGCCGTTTGTATGATTAAAATTTTTTCCGGTATCATTCTCTTTCTAGAATCGAGACAAAGTTATTTGTAGCAAGTCCACCTATACTTTGAGAAATTGCCAATCGCTTTTCGGTAAAGGACGAAAATAACCTACAAATTTCAACAATTTGAGCGAGTCCAGATGCACCAACAGGATGACCACGCGATTTTAAACCGCCAGAAGCATTGATCGGTAGTTTCCCTTTGGGATGGGTTAGCCCTGCTTTAACCTCGTAAAGTGCCTGCCCCCGAGGAATTAAACCTGCATCTTCTGCACCTACAAGTTCAAAAGGAGTGAAGGCATCGTGCAATTCAGCAAATCCTATGTCTTGGGGAGAGACAGAAGCCTCCGAATAAGCTCTTTCAAAGGCCAGTCGATTTGCTAAAAAACTGGGCTCCGGGTCGGTCAATAAAGGTGCAAGGCCTGATCCCATACCTTTTACAGAAATAGAACTTGGGTCTTTTGAAAGAATCAAACATGCTGATCCATCTGATAGCGGCGAAATATCATAAAGTCCTAATGGACTAGCAATCTTAGGTTGGGAAAAATAAATTTCTTCTGTCAGGTGTTTTCGAATCTGGGCGATCGGATTTTGAAGTCCATTGTCATGAAGTTTCTTTGCTAAGAAATAGAGATCGGTCTCTGGATATCCATAGAGATCCAAATACCGCCGAGTAATCATCGCTCCACCTTGCGCCATACTCATTCCCAAACGAATTTGTTCAGGTGATAGCACAGATCCTAGCAATAGATTGTTTTTTTCCCGATCTAGTTTACTCATAAGTTCCGTTGCTATCACTAAACCGTGATCATATCTGCCACTGAGAATCAAATTCACTCCTAATTGAAACGCAGATGCTCCAGAGGATGATGCAGTTTCCATGCGTATGGAATATACATCTCTCAATCCTAACGCTGCTGGGAGTTTTGCCGAAAGATGGTATTCTTGGTTATACGAATCGGGAGAAAAACTTGCATAGATTATAAATTGTAACTTCTGAGATTGAAACTCATGTACAGATTGTTTTGCGGTCTTATAAGAAAGTTCCAACTGAGTCCCACTGAATTTACCAAAAGGACTTAGATTTGGTTTGTGGATGTACACTTTCTTCATTAGAAACAGGATATGAGTTGCGTGAAATGTGAAAAGAAAATATATTAAAAATTGTATAGAAAAAGAGGCCGTTATGAAAGGAAAAAAAGAAGTCTTAGATATATTAGCAGAAGTACTATCTGCGGAACTCACAGCAATCAATCAATACTTCATTCATGCAAAGCTATGTAAAAACTGGGGTTTTGGAGACCTTGCAGAATACCTTAGAAAGGAATCCATTGAAGAGATGAAACATGCTGATACAGTAATGGAAAGAATCTTGTACTTCGATGGTATCCCAGACTTACAAAAATATATGAAGATCAATGTAGGTAGCACAGTTCCAGAACAACTAGCGCACGATTTACAACTTGAATATATGGCTGTAGAGAGGCTTAACCGTGGAATCGATATATGTGTGGCAGCAAAAGACAATGGAACCAGAGAACTTTTGGAAAAAATCCTAGTTTCCGAAGAGGAGCATATTGATTGGATAGAAACACAGATGGGTCTTATTGAAAAACTCGGACTTGAGAATTATCTTGCGCAAAAAATTGGAGATTCCGAATAAAACCTTACAAAAATCTTTACCACGCCATCTGCGGAGAGGGATTAACAACCCTTTTAGAAGATGAACTGAGATCAAACCACTGCAAGGTGGAAAGTTCCAATCGCGGTGGCGTTTTCTTTTCAGGTAAAAAAGAAGCTGTTATATCATTTTGCTTAAGTACAAAATTTGCTTCAAAAGTCTCACTGCAACTTTTAAATGAGAATGCAAAGTCTTATGACGATCTTTATATGCTCGCTAAAAATATCCCCTGGGAAAATTTCATCAGCGGAGACATTAGCTTCAGAATTGACTCGTCTACAAAAGATAATCTGTCGAATTCTATGTTCGCTAAACATAGATTAAAGGATGCGATTTTAGATAGACTTCGAGAAAAGAAGGTCCCACTTCCCGAAATTGAACCTAGAGATTCTGATATAACAGTTTTACTCCGTTCGCATACTGATAGAGTCAGTATCGAAATTTCGTTGTCTGGCGAGTCCGTGGGAAGGCGAGGATACAGAATTGAAGCAGGCAATGCACCTGTGAGAGAACCCATCGCAGAGGCCATGCTGACTTTGTCTGACTGGAAGGAAGGAAACACATTGGTTGATCCCATGTGTGGCTCAGGTACAGTCCTCATTGAAGCTGCTCTCAGGGAAAGGTTGAATGGAGAGATCAATCGATACCTTTTTTATGATTCCAAGGTTTTTGCAAAACTTTTCCCAACTTATATTTTTTCTAAGGAGAAAGCCGATCCTCCCAAAACTCCCCACTTGTTTGGTTATGATATCGACGTAGAAGCCATCCGAATTGCAAAGGAAAATGCATACGAGGCAGGTGTTGAAGATTTTATAAGCTTTGAGGTATTAGATGCTCTAAAATTAAAAAATGTATTCGAACAAAATGGTCATATCATTACGAACCCACCTTACGGAGAAAGACTGGGAAAACCTATAGAAGACTTAAGGGAATTCTATTTCCAATTTGGAAAGGTTTTAAAAAATGAATTCCAAGGTTGGAAATTTACAGTTCTTTGTGGAGACTTATCACTCTTGGGAAAATTTGGTTTAAAAAGTTCCAAGGAGCTAATTCTCAGACATGCCAATCTAAAGGCAAAGATTGTAGATTACGAATTGAAGAAAAAAACATGAAAGATGTTTTAGCTAGAGTTTTTGAAATCACAAGAGATTCTCGAGATGGGATTCTTTTTCTAAAAGAGTTTCAGTCTATAGCCAAAGAATCTTTTGCGATAATGTACGCAGATTCAGAGACCATCTTTGAAAGTTCAGAGGCACTTTTTGCCGATCTCAAAATCCTGTATCAGCTCGACTTGTTTCCACTTGTTGTATTAGAAAATGTCAGTTTCCAGTATCTAAAGGCATTTTTTCCACTTGAACAGACAACGGAGGATTCCAAAACGAGTTTAGGTTTTTCCTACCAATTGGTTAACCGAGACGAATCATTACACAAAGAAGTATCGGATTGTATTCAAAAGAAAAAAATTCCGATATTACTTTGGGATGAATCGAAAGAACAACTAACACGTATTCTTGGAAGATCCGTTTCAATTCTGAAATCTTCAAAAGTTATTTTCGTTTCCATAGATGGACCACTACGCGATCCCGAAACAGGTAAAGTTGTTTCCATTTTGCAAACTCTCGACGAAGAGGTAGACCGAAAAAATACAGATCTTTTTTCGGATTTAGAGCCAGTGAAAAATTTTGCTGTTACTGAATCACAAAAGGAATTTGTTGGAGTTGCAAAAGACTTGGTTCTCGGGTCTAGTGATCCGAAATTCAATATCGTATTAACTTCCCCTTTTACGCTTCTAACAGAACTTTTCACAGTGAAAGGGAGTGGAACCCTTGTAAAAAAGAAAAATAAAATCGAAAGACATGCAAGCACTGAGACTGTTGCGATAGAAAGAGTATTTGACTTAATCGAAGATTCTTTTGGAAAAAAATTAAAAACTCATTTCCGGTCTACTAGGTTCGATATTCTTTTTTTGGAAGAAAATTACCGCGCTTGTGCCTGGTTAAATCAAACAGAATATGGTTATCTACTTTCAAAATTTGCCGTAAATGGGTTTCTTCGAGGAGCAGGCGTTGGGCGGGATATCTGGGATTTGATCCTTCTTCATTGTAGACCACTCTTCTGGAGATCTAAACCAGAAAATACAATTAATAAATGGTATACATCAGTCGCTGATGGAGTGTTTAAAGATTCGGATTGGTACTACTATTGGCTCGGGCAGAGTGTAGATGTAATTCCAAAATTAATAACAATTCTTAAGAATGAACCAGAAGACTTTGAAGTAAAACAGAGTTTATGATTTATTAAATTAGGAAGTTTATGGACCAAATATTTTTATATGATGGGAACTGCGAGTTCTGCAAAAATTTAGCGAAGTCCTTGGAAAGAAAGACTGATGCATCCATTTCGTTTATATCTTTTCGTAGTTTAACGGAAGATCAACTCTCAAAAATTCATCCCAATCTAAATGTTAAAGTCTGTGAATCGGATGTGCAGTTTATAGAGGCGGGAGTCCGATACCCAGGATTTTTTGCAGTGCGATCTATATTATGGAAACATCAGACGATAAAATACCTGAACATATTTTTGTATCTACCATTAGTTCCAGTATTTGGAATGGCTGCAATGTACGTTTTGAAAAGATTTAAATCAAATTCTTAATATTTTCATAGATTGCATTTATTTGAACATGAGCGTTTCGATGTTACTGAGACCTTCGTAAAAAAGTTTCCTAGCATCGAGAGCCATCAAATTCCCCTCTTCTACCATGGATTGTTTTTTTGGAGTATCAGAGACTTCCAAAATTAAATCGAACATTCGTTTGCTGTGACCTTCATCAGCATCCAGATTCACCTGAAAAAAACTTCCCTCTGGCAAGTTGGAGTTGTTTTTTAGGATTGTATACGCATCCGATACAGTTTGGTATTCCAACTTCAAAAGGTATTCGTTGGCGGGGCCGAGTGCACCTAGTCCGTGGAAAAAACTGGTTTCAATTATTGATTTCATGGTTTGGAGATACTTCTTTGTTTCGGGTAAACAAACCAAGGATTTATGATTGATTCCCAATTGATCTAAAAACTTGATCAAAATCGAAACATGAGTCTCGTTTAAATCCCCTTCACCTAACTCTTCCCAAATATTTTGAACTAAAGTAATTTTTGCTTTCTGATCCGAAGTCTGAGAGGCAACAATCAAAAACCAATCAACAAATCCGATGGAAACAAAATACTCTTGGCAGAGCCAAAGTTTTAAATCCTCCAGAGGAAATTCAATCTTTCTTTTTTCCAACCACTCAGATCGCAAAACAGGATGTTTTTTCACTGCAGTTTTTAAGGAGTCAATAAAGTGATTCATGATACCTCTTCCCATACAGGAATCGTCGGTTTTCTTCATAGTCTGCAAATCCCAATTCGATGCACCGGGAAATTAATGTTTCATATTCGATGCCAGAGCTCTCCCAGAGTTTAGGAAAGAGAGAATAGATTTTTGAAAAGCCAGGTGTTCCATTTACATCCAAAAGGTAAGGTGAATCCTTACCCCATTTGAAATCGATTCGGCAATAACCTGATATTTTAAATTGTTTTGCGATTCTAATGGCATAGTTTTGGATTTGGCGTTGAATCAAATTGTCACTTATCCCTTCTAAAGTTTCTGGCGGTTCTCCTTTACCCTTCGTTGACTCGCAAAACAAATGGTTGGGATAATTGACATAAAAGACCTTTGAACTAGTGTAATTCGGAAAATTCCCTAAGATTCCAATAGTTGCTTCTCGACCTTCCAAAAAGGTTTCTAGTAAAACTTCGCCATATTCAGAAATCAATTCTCTAACACGTAAATTAGATTCTTTATTTCGTATGATATTTGATTCCGTTATACCGATGCTAGAGCCTTCACCATTCGGTTTTACAAAGACGGGGAATAGCGATGGATTTAAATTCTCAAGAGTTTCTTCCCAATTGCTTCGTTCCAAAAGCCCTAAAGTAGCCGTAGGTATTCCAATTTGTTTTGCCAAAGTTTGGGTTAAAAATTTATTCAAAGTCAAAGACTGGGAAAAGGCAGAAGATCCAGAGTGTGGAAAACCAAGATATTCGCATATCGAAGGGATGTAACCTTCTCTGTTCGGAGAAAGGTAACCTTCGATTAGATTAAAAACCAATACATCTTTTTTCTTTTCGTTCGGAATATCTAAGAGTGATTGCATAAGAGAGTTCGGAGAAGAAAAGGTTTTTGTAAAATATCCAAAGTCCGAAATCGTTTTATTTAAGATTTCTACGCTTTTTTCTGACTCCCATTCATTGAGTAGATTCGCTTTGATTTTTGGATCATAGATATCACAAGCAAGGAACACCTGTTTCATTTCAGTTGGTTCCATTCTTCATCGGATAGCTGTTTGTATTTATCTATTTCTTTTGAGTCAATGGGCTCATAGGAAAAGTGAATTTTCCCTGTTATACTGGAACGAAATGCATGTTGGTTGGTTTTAGCATAGTAACCCAAATACCAATTGGGCGAAATAGTAATTTTTCCACCTCCACCAGGTAAATCATTTACAAAATGAGGAATTCCCATTCCAGCAATTTTCCCTCTCATATAAGAAATAATTTCAATTCCTTTGTGTAGAGGTGTACGAAAACCTCTGGAACCAGGAATGAGTTCCGGGTCATACAGGTAGTAGGCACGGATTCGCATCTCCAATAGTTTTTTATGAAGCTCTAACATAATTTTAGGATCATCATTGATACCTTTCAGAAGAACGGTTTGGTTTCCTACAGAGACTCCCGCTTTCAAAAGCATCAAAACAGCCTTTTTGGATTCTGAAGTACATTCAATCGGATGATTGAATTGAGTATTACAAAATATAGAGAGAGAATCATCGTTATATCTTTCTATGATCTCACAAAGTTCTCTTGTTATGCGAAACGGGAGAGTAACAGGATTTCTGGTTCCAAGTCTACAAATTTTTACATGCAAAATTTTGTGTAGCGATGAGAGAATCCATTCCAAACGAGCATTGGATAAATTCAAAGGGTCACCGCCGCTTATGACAACATCTTCAATTTCTGGATGAGATGCGATATATTGAAATGCCCTCTCCAAATCCTCTTCTGTCATTCTTTCTTCGGATGAGGAAACCTTCCTTCCTCGCATACAATGTCTACAATAGACGCTGCAGGAATGGTTAGAAAACAAAAGCACCCGATTCGGATACATATGAGTTAACCCACGAACGGGACTTAGTCGTTCTTCGTGTAGCGGATCTGGATCTTCTTCAGGACTCAAAACAGTCTCCTCTGAAGTTGGAACGATCATCCTGCGAATCGGGCAATTCGGATCAAATGGGTCAGATAACATCAAATAATAAGGTGTCACCGCAACATGCAATCGAATCGTTTTCTCTATACCCAATTCCTCTTCCGTTGTCAAAAGAAAGTATTTATGTAAATCGTTTGATTTGACTCGATTTTGCAGTTGTGAGGTGGGGTCTTGCCAATTTGTTTTTCGAACAAGTGTTTCTCGTTCTTTTTGGATATTCAGAATCTTTTCCTCTTCCAACATAGGAGACCTTTTCCTTACTTGCCAATAGACTCGCAGATACTTTTCTGGTTTAAATGGTCCAAAATCAGCTGGGAGAAATACGTATGATCGCCTTCGATGTAGACGGCACGCTATTCTCTTCAGAATCCATCATCTTTAAAACCTATGTACAGGCAATCGAAGAGTTTGCCACCCAAACAGGAAAAATTACCAAGTTACCAACCCAAGATCAAATCATTGCCGAAATCGGCAAACCCGTTAAAACCATCTTCCAAAACCTGCTCCCTGAACTTTTGGAGTCGGAGCGGGATCATATCTCCGCTCGGGTTTTAGAACTACTCTGTGACTCCATTCGAAATGGTGGAGGAGACTTTTATGCGGGGGTTGGCTCAACAATCCACTATCTCAAGGAAAAGGGTTATACAATCACCTGTGCGTCAAATGGCCGAAGGGCCTATGTTGAAACCGTTCTGGAAACGGCGGGTGTTTTGCAATACTTCGAACCCATCGTAGTAATCAACCAGGAGACCATTCATACGAAGGCAGAAATCGTCGCCGAATATGTTAAAAAGTACAACCTTGATCCGAAAGCGATTGCGCTAATTGGGGATCGATTCAGTGATTGGGAAGCAGCAAGGCATAATGGTTGTAATTTTGGATTCTGTTCTTATGGACACGCCCCAGAAGGTGAAGTTCCCGATTTTGATTGGAATTTAAAGGATTTAACTTCCCTAAAAGAGTTTTTTTAACTCGCCCTTTCCATTCTTTCCGACATTTATACTGTGCCAGTAGTTCCGCAAATGCAAGAGGACAGATGGAAAACCTTACGTCTGATTTTCGGTGGAGCTTTCTTTGTACTCGTTCTAATTGAAAAGTCAATGGGTTTCAACCCCTCTGCAATGCCAAGTTTTCCCAAACAAGGCTTTAAGAATCTTGGAAAACAAAAAAGCACTCAACCTGCTTTGCAGTCAGACCCATTTCTTTCGCCGGATTGGGAAGATGATTTGAGCTGGGAAGAGGAAGTCTTCGACCATTCTATAAAAAAGGATTCAGTTAAAACGCAAAAGCACCTTTTAGATGAAGAGATCCCACAGATAACCTTACCAGAGGATCGCTTTCCGGGTGCAGGAAAAAAACTGGAGGCGGATTCTGGCTGGGTTCCTATTTACTTTTTAAAATTCTACGGCTCAGGGAAAAATAGCCAAAGCCAATTGGTAAAACTCACTCGTGAATTTCCTGGAGGCGACCCAATATCTTTCATTGTATCTGAGCTTTCCAAGGGACCCACCCTAGAAGAAAAATCTAAGGGTGTGATCTCGGCAGTACCTAGAAAGCTTCCTGGTAGTATTTCTTACAGCTTTGAGTCTGGAACACTTCACCTTTCCCTACCGGAAGAATTGACGGTCGGGGGAAGCAATGAGATTTTAAAAGACAGAATCGACCAATTTGTCTTTAGTCTCGTTGGCAATTATGGGATTCGTGGAGTAATACTCTATTCCAATGGAGAACGACTTCGCACACTCGGAAGCGACGGGCTTGGGCTTCCACATATTCTCGTTAAAAATCAAAGAAAGGTTCTCGTTTTTTGAGACCCACTTGTTCTTGCCAGATTGATGAGTTGAATCAAACATTAAATTATGCGTAGGTATCCATTCCGAAGGACATTTTTTGTTTTTAAAAAATTCTTTTTAAGAACCTACCATCCCACCTTTATTGCCACTAACTTTGTCGATATTAGGTCTAGTTTACTTATATTTGGTGTAATGACCGCATTTACGAGCATTGTTTCACTCCTCTTTGTAGATTCTCTTGTGCGGACAAAGGAAGCTAGTTTTTGGATTGTCTTTTTTAGAATCTCCAGTTTATTTTTGTCCTTTTTGATTTTCCTTTCCGCCAAACGAAGATTTCGTTTTTTTGAACGCCACATTTTTTCTTTTACAGGAATCATTGTGGCTATTTTGATACTTTTGTATATTCCAATGATGGTATATGATAAACCGAACCATTCCTACTACCTCTTCGGTTCTGCAATCGTTATTGCGAGTGCCGCAATTATTCTCTGGATAGAACCAGTTCGAATCTTTTTACTTTCTTTTTTGTTTCTTTGTCTATTTATCCCACTCCATTTAAATTTTTCAGAAAACCTTGGTTTTGATCGTTATGTTTTTTATCAAGATGTCCTAGTTGTTTGTTTCTTATTGGGTTTTGGTTTTGTAGCAAACCTTCTAATCAATTATTGGCGGTTTGAAGAATTTCGGGCTAAGATAAAACTTCGAATAACGGTTGGCAAACTTCTCAGAATCAATCAAAAAATTGAAGATTTATCCCGTATTGATTCAATGACTGGGCTTTTCAACAGAAGGCATCTTTTGGAGCAGTTCGAACTTTATAAGAAAAGATCCCAAAGAGAAGGCTTTTATATTGGTCTTGTGATTTTGGACCTGGACCGTCTGAAGCTTATCAATGATAAGTATGGCCATAAACAAGGCGACCTTGCTATCGAAGCCTTTGCGAAAACACTGCGCTCACGAACACGGTCAACTGATATTGCTGCAAGAATTGGAGGGGATGAATTTTGCCTCCTCGTCTCCCCTATTGACAAAGAAGGACTCGTGATCCTTACAGAAAGCATCCGAGAAAAAATGGAACTCCTACGAATACCCATCTATTCTACTCCCGGAGAGACTCTGACCTTGACCGTTTCTATCGGTGCTACCCTTTTCCAATCTTCTGATGAGCCGAGTTTCGACGAACTCTACCAGAAAATCGACACGGCCTTATACAAATCCAAACACGAAGGCCGCAACCGAATCACTATTTTAGAAAATTAATTCTCCGAAATGAATTGACAGTTTTTGCGAGACCGATTAGTCTCGTAATTGAGACTGAAACTCAGTCTTTGTCCTGACGGATAAGGTGTAAACATTCGAGAGATGGGGAGGTTCCTCCCCGTCTGTTTTTTCTAAAAGCAATCAGAATATTTTAGGTTGTTTCTCGAAGGCTTCCTCAAGAGCAGAATGCGAAGCATTTTTGAATGCTTCATCGGCTTTTTTTCCTGGGCCAAAAAAAGGCATGAGCGGTATTGTTAGAATACCAATCCAAGTGTGGAAATAGACCATCCGAGTGATGGTTGCCTGTGTTTTTGTTTTTTCATTTGAAAACTGAAAAATGAAAGTACTAAACTGTTCAACATCAAAGGGAAGTAGAGTACCTGTGAAAAAGGATAGAGCATTGAACAGCATTCCGAGAGTACTTTTGTAATAACTTACGTACGATTCCAGATTCACAACAAGCTTGATATCATACTTTTCATTAGGATCTGTTACTACGTTTTTTACTTTCGGATGTAATTTAAGTGCGCGAATCAGACGTTCTTCCGAATTCTTTCGATTCGATTCATCAATATCCTTTCTATCGTCTTCGCCGATTTTTACGGATTGGGTGTAGGCAATGAGGATTACCTTTGGTTCCGTATTAGATGTTTCTATTGTTTTTCCAATGGAAAATTCATAGTTAGGAAATACGATACACTGAAGGGAAAATAGACAAGGAAGTAACGCAATAGAGGCAAATCGACGCATGGACAAAATAATCCCTGCTCATACGATATTGTCTATTCTTTTTGGAAATAAATTTATAAAATTCCTTCGAGATTGGAGCTGACTTCTTCGTAATTTAAATTTCGCCTAACAGGTTTGAAACCTGCTTCGCTCAAAAATTTCCTAGCCTCTTTTTCCGTTTTTAAACCAAAAGAGCGGAGTACGTTTTCCTCAATGACTACAGAGGAAATATCGTCTGCACCTGAATAGAGGGCAAGCTGTCCAACCCCTTTGCCGAGGACCATTACCGAAGTTTCAATATGTTTGATATTGTCTAAAAAAATTCTACAGATTCCAAGAACTTTGAGATATTCATGCGTAGGCACGGAGCGAACAAAAAAACGTTTGGTCTGAGGCTGGAAAGTCCAAGGAATAAAGGATAAAAATCCACCCGTTCTATCTTGTAAATCTCTCACAACTTGCAAGTGTTCGATAACTTCCGCCTTGGTTTCTTCTGAACCAAATACGATGTTTGCGGAACCGAGAAGTCCTACCTCATGGCAGGTTTCCATCGCTCGCACCCACTCGCTGACACTCGCTTTTTTAGGAGAGATAATTTGGCGCATCCTTTCCGTTAAGATTTCTGCCCCTGCACCTGGAACGGAATCCAGACCGATGGATTTCAATTCCTGAAGCACTTCGCGGAGTGGCCTGCCTGTGATGGTTTCTAAGTTGATAACCTCCACAGGAGAAAAGGCCCGGATATGCATTTTGGGATATTTTTGTTTTACAGTCTGGATAACGTCGACATAGTATTGGAACGGCAGGTTGGGATAAACACCGCCTTGCAGGAACATTTGGTCGGCTCCTTCTTCTACGGCATAGTCCATCTTTTGCAGAATATCTTCTTTGGAGAGGACATAGCCCTTACCATTTCCGATTTCATCCATAAAACTGCAAAAATTACACTCCACATTACAATAGTTGGTATAGTTTACAACACGGAACATTGTATAACTGGCTTCTGTATGAGACCTAACCTTTTCCCTAAGAAACCTGGCAACCATCTGAACTTTCAGAAAATCCGCCTCTTCATAGAGGATGAGAGCCTCTTCCCCGCTGATTCGTTTTCCCTCAGAGGCTTTGAGTAAAATACGGTCAGCTGGATTCTTGGGGCTAAATGAAAATGAGTCTAGATTCATGGTTCTATATCTTGGACAAGATTTGTCTCTTTCTGTCAGGATAAAAACTGAATTTTCCTGGACAGTCAATTTTCTTTAGAGAACCTAGGATTTACCAACACCTGAAGGGCATAAACATAAATGGATATCGGAAGAATTCTCTTTCACATATTATTCACAATTTTCTTCATCGTCGCAAACGTGGTATTCGTTCGCGCGATTCTCTACCGACTCGGTCTGATTTTTAACGGCCGACCTGCTTTCTTCAACGAAGATGCAAAAAAGAACCTCAATATCGGCTTCCGATTGAAGAGCTTTTTTGAAAACGTAATCTTACAGAAGAAAAACTTCCGAGAACCAGTTCGAGGAATTATGCATGCTTTTATTTTCTACGGGTTTATCGTGTATACCATCCACACAACAAGCCAGATGATTGCTGGTGTATTTGGTTATGCGTTGGATGATCCTTACAAATTTGCTCTACCCAAATTTTTATTGGGAGAATCAGTAAATCACATCTACGAACAAATTGTAAACTATGTATCTATCCTTGTTTTAGCGGGTCTGGGATTCTTTGCTTGGAGACGTTGGATTAAAAAAGCAAAAGGGCTCGATGTCCACTCTCCCGCATCTGCAATTGTAATTGGAATGATTGGCACACTTATGATCACCACCTTACTTGGTAATGGTGCAAAAACAGTGGCCGCAACGTATTATACCCATGCAGGACTCATTGATGGCGGTATTGGCGCCGTCTTTGCTGCGATTGGCATAGAGAATGGAAGCGCTGACCTCGTTTACCAAATCATGTGGTGGGGTCATATCATCACTGTTTTCTCCTTTATGTTGTATGTGCCAACATCCAAACACGCACACTTGATATTTGCTCCTATTAACTATTTCTTCGCAACAGATACTCCGAAAGGTCAACTTTCTAAGTTAAACCTAGAAGATGAAAATGCTGTTTGGGGATCCAACAGAGTGGAAGACTTCCCTTGGCCGAACCTTTTGGATGGGATGTCCTGTATTGAATGTGGTCGTTGCCAAGTGGAATGCCCTGCCAACCGAACGGGCAAGATGTTAAATCCAAAAGCGATCATCGTAGAACTCAAACACCAGTTATTGGAGAAAATGCCACAAGTTGCAGAAGCGAGAGCAGGAAAAACTCCAGAAGAAGCAGCGGAAGCGGTTGCGGCACTTGATACGGGGGTTATCAATTCACATGATGGACTAAGTGAAGAGTCTATCTGGGGATGCACTACTTGTTATGCGTGCGTAGAAGCTTGCCCTGTGGGAAACAACCAAGTAAATGCTATTATTGAAATGAGACGCCATTTGGTACTTGCCGAATCCAAGATGAGTCCAGAATTACAAAAAGCCTTCACAAATATGGAAAACAATAGCAATCCATGGGGTGTGGGCGCTCATACAAGGGCAGATTGGGCAGAGGGTTTGAATGTAAAAGTTCTGTCTGAAGCAGAAGATAAGAATGTCGACATCCTCTATTGGGTTGGTTGTGCAGGTGCTTTTGATGAAAGAAACAAAAAAATTTCCAGAGACTTTGTTAAAATCATGCAAAAGGCAAATGTGAACTTTGGAATTTTGGGAACCGAGGAAGGCTGTTCGGGTGATTCCGCAAGACGTGGAGGAAATGAATACCTCTATCAAACACTTGCCCAAACAAACGTTGACACTATCAACGGTTATGGTATCAAAAAGATCGTAACTGCTTGCCCACATTGTTACAACACAATCAAAAACGAATACCCTCAGTTTGGCGGCAACTTTGAAGTGGTCCACCACTCGGAATACATCAACCAACTCTCAAAAGAAGGGAAAATTGATGTAAAGGTCGCATCTGATGCCAATGCAGGAAAGTATACATACCATGACTCTTGTTATATTGGAAGGTATAACAACAATTATGAAAATCCAAGAGACGTTGTCAAAAAGGTTTCAGGTGGGAAAATTGAAGAGCCTGTTGACCACCATGGCAAAGGACTCTGTTGTGGCGCTGGTGGCGCTCAATATTGGATGGAAGAACACGTAGATGAATCCAATCCAGAAAGTATGAGAGTTAACATGAAACGTACGGGACAACTTCTCGACACGGGAGCAACTACAATTGCTACTGCATGTCCGTTCTGTATTACCATGATTACTGACGGTGTAAAAGCTGCTGAAAAAATTGATTCAGTGAAGGTTAAAGATATCGCTGAATTGGTTGCAGAAAACATCGACTAAACAAAAAAATCCGGAGAAAGACGAGTATGAAAACTTCGACCCGTCTTTCTCCGTTTTTTATTCTTCCATTCCCGATTTCAAAATTATCAGAATTCGTTAGGTATAATTTCACACGAAAACTCTTTTACCTCCTTATATTCCTACTTCCAAATGTTACTCTTCTGCAAAGTGAATCCTATCTAAAAGAAGATGGAATAACAATCACCGTTGAAAAAGGCCAAACGCTCAGTATCATCTCAAAAACATATTTAGATGATCCTAAAAAATGGAAGGAACTTCTCAAATCCAACCAAATTGACAATCCAAACCTAATCATTCCCGGGAAAAAACTTTGGATTCCAAGAAGTCTTGGAAAAAAACCGATGGCAGATGTACAGTCATTCCTGGGTGGCCCAGAAGTCTTAAAATCCAGCCAAAGCCAACTCGTATGGGAGACAGTCCAATTGGGGCTTGCCTTATACATAAATGATGAACTTAGAACGGATACGAAATCCATTGTTCGTTTTCTTTTGTCAGGCGGATCGACGTTCGAACTAGCTGAAAATAGCCAAATTTTAATGGAAAAAACGAAATCGGACTCCCATCCGGAAGAGATGTTTTTAAAGCGAGGAAGGCTTCGTGCTTTGGTTCCGAAGTCGGATTCTCATTCAAAAAAGATGTTTATTTTGAAAACCGAATCTGCTTCATCCGAAGTTAAAGGAACTGAATTTATCACGGAAGTGGATGCAAAGGGCAATACCAGTCTTTCCTGTTATGAAGGACTCGTTACTGTTACAGCTGAAAAAAAATCCGTAGATGTAAAAGCCGGCTTTGCGACATTTGTGGAGAAGGGAAAACCTCCCGTAGATCCATTTTCCATTCCCAAAGCCCCCTTGCCTAAGTTTGATACCGAGGAAGAAATTCCGAAATGAAAAAGCAACGTTTCCTCAGCGTTCTATTTTCTTTCTACTTCATTTTCACATTTCAATTGTTATATGGTAACGAGCAAACGTTACAGTTTTCGCTATCAAGTGAGTCGAAAGATGAAAAAATCATTCAATATGAAATAGAACTTTGGAAAGAAAAATCCATGGAGGCAGAATTTCCCTTAAAACTTCTGGCCAAGCCTGGTAAAGTTATCTTAAAAGTACCCAATGGTTACCAATACTTTCGGATTTCCGGGATTGCCGAACGGAATATCAGAGGCTATTGGTCTTCCTTGTACAGTATATCCGAATTTGGAAAACCAAAACCTGTTTCCAAACAAAGCATACTAGAAACTAAACCACCTAAGAATGTTTTGCCAGAGAATACTGGTGTTTTAGTACCAATTTCCGATCAAAACGGCAATCTGAAACCATACCTAACTACAAAAAAAATAACCATCAAAGACCAAAACCAATTATATAACACAGTATATACCTATCGATTAAATGGCTCAAGCTGGATCGAATCAAAAACTTTAGATGTCGAATTTTTGTCGGATGGCTTCCAGGTTCTAGAGTATGGTTCCGTTAATATCCTCGGGAATCGCGAAGAAAGAAAGCGTTTGGAGTTTTTCACAGATTA
Organism: Leptospira sp.; assembly: GCA_027533185.1. Classification (GTDB taxonomy): domain Bacteria; phylum Spirochaetota; class Leptospiria; order Leptospirales; family Leptospiraceae; genus Leptospira_A. Next base: position 208,664 of record JAPZTS010000011.1, read on the forward strand.
TACACCACCAACGACACGTTATATGATTGAGCCAGGTGGTATACTCATAAAAAAAGATTTTTTCACCCACCCGGATGCCAAAATTAATTTGATTGCAGAAGACTCAGGGTCTGGTGTCAAAACCATTTACTACCAAACAGAGTGTGATGGTAAAAACCTATCGATTCGAGAAGAATTACCAGAATCTGGACTAACCTTTAATAATTTAAAACAAATTTGTGACAGTTCTTTGAAATTTATCTTTTACTCAGTTGATCAAGTTGGAAATGAGGAAAAGCCGAAACATGTAAAGATAGAATTTTTAAGAGCCTCACGATGAGTATACTATCAATCCAAGAGAAATGGATTGATTTTCAATATCTGGTGACATCCAAACAGTTTATTAAATTGTTTTTTACAATTTTATTTGCGCTTATAATTCCGTTCATCTCGGTAATCTCGTTTTTAATTTATTCCCAATATAAAGAATCACTTTCTTGGAATTCAAAATTCCAATTAGTAAGAATCCAACTTCTTGCCATCGATATTGAAAATTCAATCCGAGACGAACTTTCAATCGACAAACGAAACCAAAATTTACTCTTCAAAGTAAGTCAAAATAGTGAGATAGAAGCCAAATGCTCTGGTAAATTGCCTGAGTTTAATTCGGAAGAATTCCTTAAACTTACTTCCTGCTCTTTAGATGGGACTAAAAAATCCTTTCTCGTAGTCTTTTATGAAAACGAATACTATCTCTATTCATCTGATTTTTTGGAAGATAACCTTTTAGATTCAAAAATGAATGATCCAAATGAGTCTCTTTTTATCATGAATACGGATGGATCGTATGGCATTTCTGGATTCATTGAAGAAGAATTTAAGGTATCAAAGGATTGGATAGAGGTGTCATTACCTTTTCTACAATCCAAATCTCATATTGCAACAATGAGGGAAATTTCAAAGTCGAATACCAAATATTTTGTTGTTAGTTTTCCTCTTTATGGCTTACCACTTCAGTTATTTTTAGTCAGTCCAAAACAAATACTTTTAAACCCGATATTTATTGACTTGGAAAGAAATTTATATTTTTTAATCCTGATCATTTTCATCTCATTGTTTTTATCTGGATTGATTGCAAAAAGAGAAAATGAATCCAAACAAACCTTAGAACTCCTTCTAAAGGAGTTTCCGAATGCTGCCATTTTATACGATTCAGCAGGTAAAATATTACTTATAAATCCGAGTCTTACGGATACAGTAAAACTTCAATCACTCTACCGAGACCAAAAGAACTTATTAGAAATGGTAAACGAAGAAGTGAAACTAATTTTAAATGAAAATCAATATTTAAAAATAGAGCTACCAAAAATAAAAAAAGAAGAGATTGAAGTCTACGATAAGGATAATCTCGCCTATCTTATACAGATTAGTATACACATCTGGCACCTAACTGGACAAAAGAAATTTGCGAGGGGAGCTTTCGTAATTCTGGAAGATACAACGGGTAAACGTTTAGAATTTCTACAAGAAATGGATTATGCACGGGACCTACAAAAAAGATACCTCCCTCAAAAGCCCATATTTCCAAAAGGTCTAGATTACGAGGTTTATTATGCGCCACTTTTACAAGTAGGTGGAGATTATTACGATTTTATACAATTAGATGAAAATAGAACTATATTTGCGATCGGTGATATAATAGGACATGGGATTCAAGCTGCTATGATGATGACGGTAGTTAGAGTTTTATTCCACCAGATTCTAAAAGAAACAAACGATCCCATTAGAATATTAAGTAAAATGAATGATGGAGTCAGTTCAAATTTACCAAGATCCTATGCTTTCGTTCCTTTTATGTTTCTTATTTTTGACTTCGGTATTGGTAAGGTTCTATATGCGAATGCTGGGCACCCAGGGATGTTGTATTATACAAACACTTCTATCTTTTGTCCCGAAAAATTGAACCCAATGCTCGGTATGATACCGTCCTATGATTATAAAATACTAGAGTATCCCATCCAGAAGGGAGATCGATTTTTTCTATTTACCGATGGCCTTAGAGATATAAAAAACCAAAAGAACCTAAATCTGTCTGATGGAGAATTAGAACGGTTTTTCTCCTCTTTGAAGGACAAACATCTGTCTGTTGTAAAATCTGAATTAGAACTTAAAATAAAAACCTTCGGTGCCGGAGCAACTTATGCTGACGATGTTACTTGGATGGGGATTGAAGTAATCTGACCTAATCAGAAATCAATCTAAAATCGGTGGAGAATCCAAAAGAATGATCCCTTCATTGTTTTTGGAAAAATAATTCATATCCCATTCTGTATCAAAAAGAAGAGCTGCATTACCAAACATATCTTCAACAAGATTTGCTGAAGTTGGCACCTTTGATTTATCTTCCATTTTTATCCATCGCGATATACCGTACGGCAAAATATAAAGATTGGTATCAGCACTATATTCGTCTTTAAGTCTTCTTTGGAATACTTCAAACTGAAGCTTTCCCATGGCTCCAATAATAGGAACTCCTCCACCTATTGTTCGTGAGGTGAAAAGATGCAAAATCCCTTCTTCTGCCAATTGGTCAAGTCCTTTCTTAAACGACTTTAATTGAATCGTGTCTTTGCAAGAGATTGTCGCAAACAATTCTGGAGCAAAACTTGGTAGCGAACGAAGCAAAGGCGCTTGGCCACTTGAGAGGATATCCCCAATCTTAAACGTACCTGGATTGACGAGTCCGATTATATCGCCTGGATAGGCAAGGTCCACTGTATTCCTATCTTGGCCAAAAAAAGCAAATGACGATGAAAGTTTTACAGGTTTGTCCAATCGATTGTGGTTTACATTTAAACCTCTTTCAAAAACTCCAGAACATATCCTTAAAAATGCGATCCGATCTCTGTGCGCCTTATTCATGTTCGCCTGAACTTTGAAAACGAATGCACTAAACGGTGCGTTTACGGGATCTAAATAATTGCCATCTCGAAGTGGAATGTGGTCGGGACCAGGCGCCAATTCTAAAAACTTATTCAAAAATAAATCGATTCCAAAATTGTTTACGGCTGAACCAAAATAAACGGGAGTCTCCTGACCTGCGAGAAACATACTTTTGTCTACAGAACCAATTCCGTTTTCCACAAGATCAATCTGGTCTCGAAAGTTTTTTAATATATCAGAATCAAATTGTGAATCTAACTCCGGATCGTTAGGACCAGCTACACGAAACCCTGCCTTTTGTTTACCACCAGGTGTTCTATCAAAAACAAACAATTGTTTTTCCCGTAAATCATAAACACCTTTGAAATCAAAGCCGGTTCCCAAAGGCCAGACATCTGGCACGGCCTTAATACCTAAAACCTTTTCAATTTCATCTAACAGCGCATACAAATCCTTTGTTGGACGATCCATCTTGTTGATGAAGGTGATGATCGGAATGCCTCTATCGCGACATACCCGAAAGAGTTTGATTGTCTGTGGTTCAACACCTTTCCCAGCATCCAAAACCATTACGGCAGTATCCGCAGCCATAAGCGTTCTGTATGTATCTTCCGAAAAATCCTCATGTCCAGGTGTATCGAGTAGATTGAGAATATTTCCTTTGTATTCAAACTGTAGAGCCGCGGATGTTATGGAAATACCCCTCTCTTTCTCCATAGCCATCCAATCCGAAGTCGCAGAACGACCCTCCTTTTTAGCCTTAACGGCTCCTGCCAGCTGGATCGCACCTCCATAGAGAAGTAGCTTTTCCGTAAGAGTCGTCTTTCCTGCATCCGGATGGGCAATGATGGCAAAAGTCTTTCGCCGTTTTACCTCTTTTTCTATGATTTCAGGGGACATAAATGCTTTTCCATCCTCGGAAAAAGAGGGAATCTGTCGAGAATAAAGAAGGATTTGTTAGGCTTTCTAAAGGAAGGTCTTGACTTAAGTATTATGTCCCATTAGATAGTGGCTTAGGGGGAAATTTTGAGAAAGCCAGCATTACTACTCTTTCTATTTCTTTCTACACAGATTCTATCTTTGGACTTTCCCAATTTTATGTTGGTGGAAGAACCAGCAAAAGAAGAATTCAAACGGGGTTTGGTTTACAAAAACCTGAGACAGTATTCTGCAGCAAAGGAAAGATTTCAAAAAGCAATTAATCTCAAAAAGAACTTCCATCTTGCTAGATATGAGCTCGCGGGGACTTATTACCTGCTTGGCGAATGGGAAGAGGCCCTAGACGAGTTGGAAACTCTTTCCTCCAACCTAAAAAACAATCTCATCGTCCAAAACAAGATTGAGGCCCTTCGCATTTCGATTGCCGGCGGATCGTCAGACAAAGAGAGGGTTTTTTTCAAAACGATTGATGGTGATGAACAGCGAGGCTATCGTTTTAGGAACCCCACAGACATCGTTTTCGATGAAGATAACAACAGCTATCTAAGTGCCATTGGAAGTTCTAATATTATAAAGTTCAATGCGGAGGGAACCCCAATTTCAAATTTTCGTGGTGGGATAACTCGCAAGATAGAGAAGCCTGTCTCACTTGCCTATTACAATCACAAATTATTTTCTGCTGATTTCATACGCGATGAGATTCAAGTTTTTGATAATAAGGGAAGTTTTTTATATTCCATAGGTGGACCAGGAAGTGAACCAGGAAAGTTCCGTGGACCTTCTGGTTTATGCTTTGATAGTTCAGGAAATCTGTATGTCTCTGATTCTGGAAACAATCGGATTCAAAAGTTTAACGAAGCTGGCAAGTTTGAATTAGAAATAACTGGTAGTGGCCGTGATCGAATTAAAAATCCATCAGGTTTGGCTTTTCACAATCAATTGTTATATGCAATAGATAAAGACAACAAACGCATTTTGGTTTTTGATGAAGATGGTAATGTTACACAAAGAATTCAAAAGCAGGAATGGGTCAAACCGAGAAACATTCGAATTTTAGAGAATCAAATGTATCTATCAGATGAAATTTCTGGAATTTGGACCTATTCCTTAAATCTAGGAGAATGGAAAATCATACCCAGTTTTAGAGACAAAAAGGGAGTTTATAGAATCCTAACGAGACCTTTTGCAACAAACATGGACAAAACTGGAAATCTCTATTTTGTCGATTATGCTAGGCACCGGTTCGATTTATTCACTCAAAAAAACCTTCTCTATACGAATATGGATCTTAAAATCGAGTCCGTAGATACAACTGATTTTCCCGATATTCATGTTTATACTCGAGTTAGGAATAGATCCGGCAAAGACATTATAGGAATTGATAGGCTGGGTTTTCGAATATACGAAAATGACAATATGACTCCTCTCTTTTCCCTGGCTAGAAAGGAGAAATTAAATGAAAAACTTCAAGTTTCGATCGTATTTGAAAATAGCGATTTATTAAAAAAACAATTAGTGACTCTCGAGAATGGTCTATTTCCATTCTTTAAGTCTTTGCGAAAAGGTGATAAGATCTCGCTTTATCGTGCCGGAAAAGATAGCTCCCTTCTTTTGCCAGAGACTGTCTCCATTCGGGATATCTTGGCAAAGATTCGAGATTCAAGTTCAGATGAGAAATACAATTTCGGTAAATCAAGTATTGCTGCCCTTCAAAAACTTTCTATGGAGATAGGTCCAAAGGCAATTTTTTACATTGTTACCAAAGAAAGTATGGATGATGGTTTTTATCAATACCAAAGGAAACGAGTCGTTGACTATGCTAAAGCTCATGGAATTCCCATCTATGTTCTTTCGGTGATTGATTCCAAATCGATCCAAGATTCCTGGTCCGAAATCGTTGAACCGACAGCTGGTAAATACATTTATTTAGATGGTGAGGGTGATGAAAAATCCTTATACGAAACTATCCGAAACCAAATGGATCTACGCTATGTACTTTCTTATAAAACCGATATCAACCCAGAGCTGATAAACAGATATATAAAATTGGTTGTTGATGTAAATCATCGCGGGGTTAAGGGAAAAGATCTCGGAGGCTATTTTGTTCCTGAAAAGAATTAAATTACTTACTTTTTGTCTTCTTTCATTTGGTTACCTGCACTCAGAAACGAGCCCAATTGAAGATATCCAATCTGGTTTAGATTTAGAAAAAAATAAAAATTGTATGAAAGCATTGCAGTTTTACTCGTCTGCCATGAGAAAAAATCCTAACTCCATAGAAGCAAAATTAGGTTATGCTCGTTGCAGCAATGTCTTAGGAGCAACAAATGAGAGTAAAAAATATTATACAGAAATTCTAAATAGAGATAGTAAGAATTTACCCGCGGTGAATGGACTTGCGGAAATTCTTTTGAAGGAAAACAAAACAAAAGACGTACAAACCCTTATTGAACCCATCATTGGTGAGTTTCCCAACCATGAAGAGTTACGAATAACAGAAGCAAAATTGTATGTGAAACTTGGCAAAGTTGATACGGCTATATTCAAATTAACACAATTAAATGAAAAACTAAATAGACCAAAGTCCCTTGAGTTCATGTTAGGTGAATTGCATTTTATAAAAGGTGAATACAGTAAGTCTTACGAGTATCTTTCGCGCTACACAAATTTAGCTCCGGATGATCCAAGAGGTTTTGTTTCAAAAGCAAAACTTCTTTTGTATGAAAACTATTTTCATCCCAACCGCTTATTTTCTATTCTACCGGAAGTTGAAGAAAATCTTTCCAATGCCTTAACCATTGAACCTAAACACGAAGAAGCAAGATTTTTAAAAGTTTTTTCTGACATGATCAGTGCCCATTCTGGCAGAAATAACTCGAATGATTTTTTACGCAGTGCATTTCGAACGATTTACGAACTTGCTCGAGAATTTCCTGACAATAAATTGTACCATACCTTAGAGGCAACCATCGCCTGGGATTTGAAGGAAGATCGATTTGCAAGTTTTCATTATCGTCGGGCGCTTCAAATAGATGATTTAGATGAAATGCTTCGATTTGAGTCGGAAGAATATGTGTTAGATCGGGAAAAAGAAGAGGCAAAGTTAAGAAGAGAACTTGGAAAATATCGTCGGGAACGATTTTTATCTGAAAAACAGAGCCTTCATCCCAAAAGCTCCCTCTTCCATTTATTCCGTGCGAGGTCCCTTAGTGGCCAAACACCGGCTCTTCGAAGAGACCTTCTGGATTTTTATGATGCAAATGGAGAGTCGATTTTATTTATAAATCTTCTCTTAAGGATCAGAGATGAAGCACCCAATCAATTTTCCTTAGAAAACAAATTGGAATTTGCAGTCCAAAAACTTAAATCATCTTTAGAGTATAAAGAAGGTTATATTCAAATTGAGCCAAACCAAATCCTTGATTCCACAGAAAGGCATTCGCCAGAAGTTTTTATCTTTGATCTTGAATCCATGCTTCCATTTCCAAATCATTTACGAGCGGGTAGACTGCTTGCTCAGGGATTAAAAATTCAATTCCAACAGATACAATCAATTCGTATCCCAAAGTCGGAAGAAGATCGTTCTATTCGGGAAAAATTAAAGGAGACAAATTTTCATCCTTTTTCGAATACAATACCTTTTTCAATTGATAGCCTACCCGCCTTAGACATTCAAAGAAGGAATAAGTCAAAGATTCGTTATGTTTTGCACGGAAGATATAGTTACGAAAATCATAACCTCGTTATTCATATCAGTCTCTACGATCGTTTGCAACTGAAGGATGTGTTCACTCTTCGCACGAACCAAAAAGGGAGGGATTCGTTATCCACAATCCTTGCTCGGATCGCGGAAAGAGTGAAAGCAGAACTACCAAGGGAAGGAAAGGTTTTAAAGGTCCAACAAGAAGGACTAATAATATCCCTAGGAAAGGATGATGGTATAGTCAAAGATTCAAAGGTAAAATTTTTACGGAATGGCGAGGTGTTTCTAGAAGGAAAAATTATCGAAATGGGAAAATCAATCAGCTTCGTTCAATCGAACTCGAGAGGTTGGGAACGAATTGTTGCGACGGGAGATTCAATCCTTATCGAAAAATAAACCCATTCCATTTTGTAAATTCTAAGAGAATAGCTTCGGATAGATTCTCTTCGGATGCTTTTGTTAGCGGATAGGAACCAAATTCCAAACTCAATTTGTTTGCGTGAGAAAAAATGGAAACAACTCCGGCGCTTTGAAAAATTCGTTTTAAATTAGTTTCTGTTTCACTCAAATCTTGAATTTCAAATGCTCTCGGTAACTCTGAGAATTTTCTATTTGCAACAACCACATGGATATTCGATTTTTTAGTTTTTTTCCAATGTAAATCTATATCAGGATAGTAGAGGATATTGGCTCCATCAAAGTCGAGTCGACCACCCTTTAGAATTTCAAAATCCGCTTCTGTTATTTGAATTCGATTCTTAGGATCTCGAGCCGTTTCGGAATAGAGAAAGCCTGTAAAAATTTGGTTTTTATTTGTTTTATCATTTCTTCGGATTTCGACCTGCAGCATTACAAAAGAATTTTTATCTAATTCTTCCCTTTTGATTCGTTCCAGTAAGGTATCGGTAATCGTTATCCTGTCCTTAGATTGCTTTAAAAATTCAAACATTCAAAACCCAATACCACTCTAAGATATATGACTGCTTTTATTTGCCAATCGGAATACTCTTTGACGAAAGAGAAACTCTTTGCTTTCTTTGAAGAACCAATCGGATTTGATACGCTGGTTGGCAATAGCCCAGGTGTGCAGGTATTGCAAAGACCAAACTCTATACAAGTTGGCGAAATTGCTATTTTGAAGGTTCCTATCCTACCGTTCATAAAATGGAAATGGGTTTCCGAACACGTAGAATACAAAAAGAATGAATACTTTGTGGATACCCAGACGAGCGGTCCTTTTCGAAAATTCTCACACAAACACAAAGTAGAAGCTAGTTCAAAAGAGGGATTTTGTATCCTCACAGACGAAATCGAAATTGATTTTTTCCTATTTCCTATTTCGAAGTGGTTTATCTTGCCCATGATGAAAAAGATGTTCTTAGATCGTCATAAAGTAACAGCCAAAGCCTTGTCATGCGATTTCAAAAATCTATTTTGCGGGTATTCTTGAACCGTAGTCGATCAACTGTCTATTGTATTCCTTTTCCATGAGCGGTGAGGATATAAGGAAATCAGCACTACTTCTATTACATGCCATTGGAATATTGTAAAGTACTGCAATACGCAATAATGCCTTAACATCGGGATCATGTGGTTGGGCAGAAAGCGGATCCCAGAAAAATACCATAAAGTCGATTTCGTCCTCAACAATCTTCGAACCAATCTGCTGGTCGCCACCGAGTGGTCCTGAGATAAAACGATAGACAGGCAAACCTGTTTTCTCTTGAATCAATCGACCAGTGGTTCCTGTCGCGGAGAGATGGTGTCTACCAAGAGTTCCTTTATTGTATTCAACCCATTCCAAAAGATCGTTCTTCCTATTGTCGTGAGCAATCAGGACAACTTTTTTTACTGTTTCCATTTTTCTTTGAATTTGTATCATAAATTGATAGTTCTTGCCAAGATCCCAGTTTCAAGAAAACTTTCCTAAAGAACTAGGTTTCATGCAATTTTTCTTAATTATAATTATCTCTCTGCTTTCCTATTCCCTAATCGCAAAGGAAAAATTGGAAACCAAAGATCGTTTGGAGCAAATCCTTCCAACCACTCCCGATTCTGGAAGTCCATGGGGAGAAATTTCCAAATTCAATGAGCTAGAAATTCTCGATTTGGTAGATGAAACGAGCTCCACATCCCGGTGGAAAGAGGCGAATAAAGAATATTCGTCTAGCGTTGATCTATTCCTCTCAGGATCAAAGGTATTAGAAGGTAAACTAGAAGAACGGAAAAAAATAGTTCATTATGAAGATCGATACGAATGGCAAAAGAAACAAAGAAGGGAAAATCTGGAAAAGGAGTTTCAAAAGCATCAATTTGATTTGAGACAAACGGCAAGTCAGAAATTGGTCAAGGCTATGAACCTACTTGATAAAATTGAAAATCCCAAGGTAAAAGAGAGTGCCCCTTTTCTAGACTTAAAATCGGGGATTTACAGAGAATATATCAAACACTTGGAAGCTTTCAAAAGCTATTTGCAGATTATTGATTTTACAGAACGGTATATTTCATTTGCGGAAGGAAACGAAAGGGAAAAGGAACCCCACCGTTTATTAGCCCTAGCTTACGAAAAAATGGAGCTTGCAGCTGTTAAATCTAAAAACCAAGAAATGATACTAGAGTTTAAAGAAAAAAAGAAGGCACACCTTTTAAGATTTGCGGAACTCCAATATGGCAAAGAATCAAAAGAGTACCAAAAAATAGAAGAAAAGGTTGGGCGCGATTTCTAATATACGTGTAGCATCCTAAAATTTCTCGCGATTTAACTCAGCCCAAGCCGGCTTTTTAAAATTTTATTTTCTTCAATCAATTCTTTGATTTCTTTTTCTGTGTATGCAAACAAGCGATCTTGCGCTCTAAGGATCTTATCCAGATTCATTTCTTCAATTCTTGAGTAATTCAAAACTTCTTCTGTTGCTTTTTGGATCTCAAGTGCTTGTTTCAGCTCCTGTTCCCGTAGTTCGTCTAGTTGTTGGATCGCTTTCACACGCTCATGCAATTCAATCAATTCTTGGTTTTTAAGTTCCGTAACTTTTTCCAATGCAATATTAATCCCTGCTTGGGATTTCTTAACTTGTTCCTCATACTTGAGAATCGACCGGAGGGCTTCATTCTCTCGTTTTGAATCCTCATACTCTTGGTGCGCCAATGAAAATACACCTTCGAAGAAACCTACATTTTCCAGACAGGAATTTCCGATATCGAGAGCAGCTGCCTTATAAAATTCTGTTTGGATGGATCGATCCAAAATAAGTCTCAGCTCCCGAAGTCTAAGGGGCCTTTCCAGAACTAAAAACTTTGGTGAATTTTTGACCGATTCAAAAATTTCTTTTTCTCCATCCGTCGAGGTAACTAGGATTAAAGAAACAAAAGGACTAGTTTCGATAGCAGATCGAATGTATGCCTCATGGATTTTCCACTCATCCTTTGTAATTTGAATGAAAAATAAATTGATATCGTAGGGTTGGATTTGGACTTGTTTGATATCTTGTAACGATACCTGATTGACTTGGATTGTAATTTTAGGATGTTTCCAAAGCTCAATGGGAAAGCTGAGACCTGACGAAAGATTCCAAATGACCGAGGTTTTCAATTTTAACTCCAGACTGTTACTCTATAGTATAGAATGCAAAAATTCGAATTTTCTAGCAAATTTTGTCTCATTTTTTCTTTGAAAATCGATTTTTTAATCTCGAAATCAAATCTTCCATTCTATCCTTGAAACGGAAGAAAAATCCCAAATGCTTTCGGATCGGTTCTGGTAGTTTGGCGTCGGTTCGAGAAATCATAATGTAGACACTGAGAGAGGCAATTACGATATTGGCGGACCAGGGACCCAACCAATCCGGCACGTTCTCTTTATAGGATACTCCGGAGCCAAAGATGAAGAATAGATAGTAAATAAGCAGGAAAACTACAGCAAGGGTAAAGCTCATCCCCTTGCCAGATCTTTTGACAACAAGACCTAAGGGGAAAGAAAGAAAGAAAAAAATCTGACAGGAAAGGGGTGTTGCAAATCGTTTGTGGATTTCCACATTGAAGGCAGTTAGGGTCTTTTTGGATTCCGCAAGGAGTTCATTCAACTGAGTAAACAAGGCAAATTTCTGGGCCACATCCTCAGAATTGCCGCCGGACTGGCTAGACATTAGAATTTCCATTTTAAATTGCTCTACCATTGTTTTGAGACCACCAACCCCTTTGATGCTCAAGCCATACTCCTTAAGCATCTCGAGCCCTGGGATATTTTCGAGTCCTTCGGATTCAATCGCATTCCGAATCTGAATCAACATCGGAAGAGAAAATGTATCGGGTTTTACATTGATACCTAAGGTTTTGTTTTCCTTTTTGGTAGGTGCATTGTAATCCATTTCTCCATTCAAAAAATTCGTAACATTGATTGATTTTGATTCAGGAACCCATTCGATTACAAATCCTTTCTTCAATCGAATTGATTTTTCGTATTCCCCATTTGCATTCTTTTTCTCAACTAACAAACCTTCTTTGGCATTTATGATTTGAAGCATGTTGGACCCACCCATGGGGATCGCAAGGTTGTTTAGCATGATAAAATCTGTACCGGCACTGGAGATCGCCCACTCTCGGATTTGAACATTGGAAAGATTGCCTTCATCATCAACTCCCCCAGAATACATAGTTCGGCCCTTTTCCGAAAAAAGATCCTGGGTTTTATCTCCCGAAAATTGGCCTGGCTGAATCGCAAGAAGAGGATTGTAGGCTGCAATCCAATTATCAAACTCTTTCATCTTACGCGTGTTTTCTGGCCCTAGGTAAAAATTTAGATAACCGACAATTAGAGTCATCAAAAAGCCAAATAGTAAAAAATTGGAATAGATAAAAGGAAAGGATACCCCTGAGGCCCTCATCGCAGTGATTTCAGAATCTCCGGAGAGCCTACCCGCCGCCATGATTCCAGACATAAGACACGCCATCGGAATTGTCATGGGCAGTGTGTTCCCGAAAACATAACCCATGTAGTCAAGAAGCCGGAAAAAATCAATGCCCTTCCCTACAAAAAGACCAATCATCTTTTGGATGGCTACGGCCATATAGATCATCGTAAAAAAGGAAAGAGCCACCAAAAAAGGACTTAGGATTTCTTTTAGAATATAAACTCTTAGGATACTTGGTTTAAAACGTTTCCATTTTCCCCAGCGATCCGTATCGACAATGAAACCGGGTGGTAGTTCATCCTTCGAAAAAACACGGACTGTCCGTAAGTCGACTTGTTTAGACAATTTCCCCTCGAAGGGTTGCGCTTGTGGCCGATTGGATCTTTACTGGAACCGTTTTTCCAAGCCAATCTTTTAGGTCTAAACTCTTGCCATTTGGTATAGGAAACACAACCATACGTCCGCAATGTGACCTACCACAAAGTTCTAATTTTGACTTTTTAGAAGTGTTTTCAATCAAAACCTCAAACAACTGTCCAATTTTTGAAAGATTTTGTTCAAGTGAAATTTTTGTTTGAAGTTCAACAAGTTCCACGAGTCGTCTACTCTTTTCTTCTTCGGACACATCATCAATAAACTTTCGTTTAGCGATTGTTCCTTCCCTTTCGGAATATTTAAACATATAAGACATATCGAATTTAACCTGTCTTACCACATCTAAGGTCTCTTCAAATTCCTCTTTTGTTTCACCTGGAAATCCAACTATGATATCAGAGGTGATTCCAATATCGGGAATCTTTCTTTTGATATCTTGCACTAATTCTAAAAATTCTGCCTTAGTATAACTTCGCTTCATATCCCGAAGTACCTTGTCAGATCCTGCTTGTAATGGCATATGGATCGAAGAACTGAATCGTTTTTCTTTTCGCATAAGTTCTATCAGGTGATTTGGAAAGTCTTTTGGGTGAGGAGACGTAAACCTTACTCTTTCAATTTTCGTTTGTTCCAAAATTTGTTGAACAAGCCCTGTAAAATCCATGCCATCGTATTCATAACTGTTGACATTCTGTCCAAGAAGTGTAACCTGTTTGACTCCCATATCAATCAAACCTTGGATTTCAGTTACAATGGATTTTGGTTCCCGGCTCCTTTCTCTTCCTCGAGTATAAGGAACCACGCAGAAAGTACAGAAATTATTACAGCCCCTCATAATCGTAACAAATGCTTGGATTCCATTGATTACTTTGGGTTCCAATTCATCGTAGGTTTCGGATTTGGAGAGCCTTGTGAGCTGGACATCTTTTTCCCCAAGACGGATTTTCTCAACTAATTCCGGAAGGCTTCGGTAATTATCAGGTCCTACAATGAGATCCAAGGGCAATTCTTGGTGGAAGAGATCCTCTCCTAGGTTTTGAGCCATACAACCTAGGACTCCTATTACAAGTTTAGGATTCTTTTTTTTTAGGTAACCTAGAGACTGAAGTCTTCCATAGATTTTTGCGTGCGCATTCTCCCTGACAGCACAAGTGTTTAAGAAGATAATATCAGAGTTCTCTACGGAGTCTCCTGCAGAATAGTTCTCCTTACGGAAGAGTTCCTTAACGATTCCAGAGTCATACTCATTCATCTGACAGCCATAGGTTTCTACGTAGACTCGGAGAGTGGAATTGGTACTCGGGCTTTCTTCTAGAATTTGGCTCATAATTCATACGATTTTTCATAAATTTTCCTTGTAAAGCAAAGAAGAACTCTGAATTTTCAGAGAGGATCAGGATTTGGGAAACCCTCCATTGGATGAATAACCTTCGAAGAAATACATATTACGAAATCCTTGGGATCCACCCAAAGGCAGACATGAAGCTCCTTGAGTCAAGGTATGCTGGGGAAGTTCAATTTTTTCAGAAATTATGGGAGTCTGGGGTAATGGAAGCAAGGGAGAAACTTTTGGAACTAACCAAGGCATACGAGACCCTATCAGATCCAGAAAAGAAGGCTAAATATGACAGTGAGTTGGACTTTGATTTTGTACTACTCGATGGAAAAACCAAAGATCCTGAAATGGAAGAAGCCTATGACAATTATCGAACCACTCACAACAAATCTTACAAACAAGTCTTAGATGAATTTAGTAATTTTAAAAACGAACTTTCCGACACACTTTGGAAGTTGAAACAAACCTCGATCTATATGGTGGCGAATTTAATCATGTATTCCTTACTTGTGATTGCAACTTCCATTTTGGAAACAAGTTTTCCCGATCAGTTTTTGATCTATGAAGCATTACGCCCCTATCCAAATTTTTTATTCCTATTCCTTTCCTTTTTGGGGTACCAAGTGTTTAAGTATAAATATTTACATCCAGAACTCAGGAAAAGAAAATCTTTACGACAAAAGTTTGAAGGTACTGCCTAAGGAAACATTTCCTTGGGATAGACAATGGGTAAAAGATTTGGGAAACATGCTCCACTGAGGTGGAGTGAGTCCACAAAATCACGGCATGTCCAGTTGGAGTCTTCGTTTGGATCCACGATTCGAATTTTTGTATTAGGTGTCTTGTTGGCATAATCGACTAAGTCCTTTACCCTTTGGTTGAATTCCAAAAGCACCCCATCCTCTTTCATTTTTTTGTAAAGAGCTGGTGCCACGGCGGGAAAGTAGATTATTGTTGGAATTCCAGTGCCTGTTAGACGGTGGATCATCCTTTTAAAAAAATAAATTTGGGTTACAGAAAGGCTCTGATTTTTTAAGTAAGTCGCATACATATTCTCTGCATCCCTTTCTAAGAAAAAATCTGCATTCGCAAATTTGATTTCATTTGGAAGGGCTCCGAATGTGATTCGATTTGCGAGTTTGATTTTTTCCTCGTAGCCTCTTTTGTGTTCCTTTCCTGTGATACCGGTGGACATACCCGGGATAAAACCAACTTCGATCTCACGGTTGTTAGCTTTGATTGCACTTGGGTCAATCGGATATTTATAAAGGGCAAATAGCTTCTTTAAAAAGTAAGTTTCGACTTCATCGGAGGAAAATCCTTTGCCTTCCACTTCCCAAGGATTGGATTTTTTTTCTCGGTTCCAATCGTAGTTCCCGAGAATAAAGAGTGGGTCGTATGAGCCGTTTAACGAGTATTCGATACTCTGTTTAGAAAAAAGAAGTGGGTCGGCTTCGATAAGTACATAACGCAAAGGAATCGATTCGGAAAGAACCCTCTCCAACCAATAACTATAAAAACTAGGAGGCCCCATCGGAGCTCCAAAATTGAACGTTTTCGTATTGGGTACAAATTTGGAAACCATTTTGGAATCAAATTCTCCCGAGCGGCTACTTCCCAAAATGAGACCAATACTTTCTTCGGGATGCTTTACAAACTCCTCTTTCATTACTAAAAAAAGATCTTCTTTCAGATCATAAAACTTGCGTTCAATTTTTTTCCAACTATATGTGTTTTCCGTCACTATTGGTAAGAAGAAGATTTTATCTATACCAAAGAGAAGAAAACAAAATAGAATAGGATAGAGCGTAACAGGAAATGATTTCATTAGAATTGGAAGTAGATAAACTCCGCTCCCCCAGGTGCTAAATATCCGAGCAATACAAGAACGAGAAATGAGAAGCCAATTAAGAAACTAACAGATTTTAAGAGACTCCAGTGTTTTCTTGGGAAATTTTCAAATAGTTGTAAGTAATTCAAGAGAAAGGTTAGAATCACTGCATAAACCACTGATTCCAATTTTCCCATTCGGAGACCGTCCCCCAAAGAAAAACTTTGACCAAGCATAGCGAAAGCCGATGGAACATCCTTTCCATTGAAAAGAGAGGTAAAGAGGGTAAAAACGATAAACATATACACGAAACCCAAGAACTTTTTTAAGTAACTTGGATTTTCCTTTGTAAAAAGAGCAGGAAAGGATAAAAGAACCTTACGCTCGATACATAAAAACATCGCCTGCCCAAATCCCCAAAGAATAAATGCAAAACTCGCGCCGTGCCAAAATCCTGCAAGGGTGAAAGTTATGAGAAGATTGAGATTACCACGAAATTCGGAAACCTTCGATCCACCTAATGGAATGTAAATGTAATCTTTGATCCAAGCACCTAAAGTAATATGCCAACGAGTCCATAATTCACCAATCGAACGAGATAGATACGGAGCTTTAAAATTTTCTGGTAGGTCGATCCCTAACAATTTTCCAAGTCCTCTTGCAATATCCGTATAACCACTGAAATCACAGAACACCCGTCCCATATAGCCAAACATGGCAAAAATATTGGAAACTCCATCATAGGATGAGGGAGAATGGAAAACAGGATCGATTATGGCTCCTAAGTTGTCTGCGATTACGACCTTTTTTAAAAGACCAAGGAAAACTAAATAAAAACCTTCAAAGAGCTGCTCTCTCTTTGCCGACCATGTTTCCAATTGAAAAAAGAATTCGCTATGTCTGACGATAGGTCCCGCAACCAGCTGAGGG
This sequence comes from Leptospira sp., assembly GCA_027533185.1. Classification (GTDB taxonomy): domain Bacteria; phylum Spirochaetota; class Leptospiria; order Leptospirales; family Leptospiraceae; genus Leptospira_A. Next base: position 225,607 of record JAPZTS010000011.1, read on the forward strand.
AAGAAAAAGATAAACAATGCAAATTGCAGAAAATTTGGATCTTCTGTCGCAGTCCTTCGTTTGATGTCGATCGAATAGGCAATCATTTGAAAGCTGTAAAAACTAATAGCAAGGGGCAATGTTATACTATCGACTCCGAAACTGGAATCTAAAACATTGCGGATTGTTTCCCTTTCAAAGAAGGCACTCCCACTCAAAGTAAGTAAGAGGTCCCATAGAAAGTAAAAATATTTGAAAAAAAAGAGATTGGATAAGTTGAGAAAGAGAACAGCATAGAATGCCTTTGAATCAGGATTCTTTAATACGATACGATTTAAAAAATGGCTTACGGCAACAACTACCAAAAAATGTATGGCAAAGGGAATGGACCAAGCAGCGTAGAATCCGACTGAAGCCAAAAATAAAAAAATAAGCCGAGCCGTCTTACCTCTAATAGACCAATGAAGTGTATAAACGACTAGGAAGAAAATTAGAAATCCAAGGGATGTAAATTTCATCTAAATTTCCACCAGATTAAAACTATCTTCCACTCAATCAACCTGAATCACAAGACCTTTTAAATATTCTCCCTCTGGATGGAAAATAGATGGAGCATGATCGGGGCTTTGGCTTAGGTGGTGTAAAATCCGAGCATTCCGTTTTGCATCTTTGGCAGCACCAAATACAATCTTTTGGAAAAGATCCTTTGAAATATGTTTGGAACAGGAAAAGGTAAATAGAATACCTCCTGGTGCGATTTTAGAAATGGCCTTAAGATTGATCTCTTTATACCCTTTCGTAGCCTGTAAAACTGCTCCAGAAGACTTTGCGAAAGCAGGAGGATCAAGAACAATCAAATCATAAAAAGAGTTTGGCATCTCTTTCAAAAACTGAAAGGAATCCATGACAAAACCCTGATGGACTTTCTCTGAAATTTTATCCTCCCAACCATTTTCCTTTAGATTCGCATCGCAAAGGGAAATCGCATCTTCGGAAATGTCTACACTGTGAACGAGTTTAGCTTCTGACTTCAGAGCATATAACGAGAAACCTCCGGAATAGGAGAACGTATTGAGGACTTTTTTTCCTTTTGCATATTGACCCAAAAGTTTCCGATTTTCCCTCTGGTCTAAAAAAAATCCAGTCTTCTGTGCCGATGCAAAGTGGATGGTAAAATGAATTCCGTATTCTAAGAATCTTCCAATTTCTTTTGCGCCGAGATGCCACTCCCATTTGCTTTTTCCGCCGGGAGTTTCAATTTTCTCAACAATGTGTGAAAAACCAAAAGAGGAAAGGAACCGTACGAGGGATTCTCGTAAATTTTTTGCCCCCGGAGTGTTTAATACTAACACGGCAGTATCCGCATAACAGTCGACGATGACTCCTGGTATTCCATCTGCCTCGGAAAAAAACAACCGGAATCCATTGGTATTTTCAGTAAGAAGGCTCTTTTTATAGGTATAGACTTTTAAATATCGATTCATCCAAAAGTCAGGCCCGCTACCCTCTTCGAATTCTTCAAAACTAAAAGCTCGAATACGGATTTGGTTGGTTGGATCAAAATGCCCGTAGGCTAAAAAATCGCCGTTCGCTGACTCTATCCGAACTATGGATCCTGCTTGAAAGGTACTCGTATCGGTCGCAATGGCTCCGGAAAAAACCCAGGGATGAAACCCATTAAGTGCTTTTTCCTTTCCTTTTTTGAGCCGAACTACCAACCTCTATCCTCGGAAGTAGGTTACAAGAACAACGGTTCCTAGTAAAATCCGGTAGATCCCAAAAGAAAGAAAACTTCGCCTTCTCAAAAAACTCATAAACAGTCGAATTATAAAGTAACAAATAATAAATGATACAAAACTTCCAAATAATAAAAGAACTATAGTTTCTGAATTTAGAATCGCTCTATGTTTGTATAATTTATACAAACCCGCGATGGTAAGGACAGGTACTGCCAGAAAAAACGAATACTCAGCTGAATCCTTCTTAGATACACCTAAAATTCTTGCTGTAATGATCGTGGCAGCCGACCGAGAAACTCCAGGAATCAATGCGAAACATTGAAAGATACCAATTAAAATGGACTCCCGAACTCCAATGTCCAAACTCGTGGATTCATCTAATTTTTGTTTCTCAACAAAAACCATCACTAGACCTCCGACAAGCCAGGAGCTACCTAGAATTAGAATCAAATCGGGCCGCGCCTTGATCGTATCTAAAAACCCCTTTGCCAAAAAGCCTAAAATCAGAATCGGCGTGATCCCTATACAAAGTTGAAGATAGAATTGATACCCTTCTTCCGATTCATCTTTACCTAATAAAAACTGGACCGCAGAACTTGCATTTGTATAAAACCTATCCCAATACAATACAAGAACCGAAAGAATTGCTCCGGTCTGAATGAAGATATCAAATAGGTCTTCAAAACTTGCTAAATCTACAGAAAGATTGGAAAAAGGGAAATAAGAGCTGAATAGAAAAAGATGGCCCGTAGAGGAAACAGGTATGAACTCCGTCACGGCCTCTATGAGACCGCGAAGGAAAGCGTTGAGAGTATTATCCATACCCTACTTGGATTCAGGAGTTGGCGGAGCTTCTGGTTCTACCGCCTTCTTTTTGGGCGCAAGGTATGCATCTAAATCAAATTTATCGTTTCTTTTGATAGTCACTTCTTCTTTGATTCGCTCCACAACTTGCGGTAAGAGTTCTCGTGTTTGTATCTGTTTGATATTTGCCTTTGCATAGGCGAGGCACTTGTCAATCGTTAGAGCCGCGATGTCTCGGTTTGCACCTCTCATACGTTCGCATTCCGCCTTGGCCTGTTCGTCCGAAATCTGTACCTTTTTTTCTACCTGCTCAGAAACATACATCTGTGCTATGGTTTGCATCTCTACTTGTCGAAGAACTTCCGCAACATCGGATCTGGATGTGTATCCCGATTTTTCTGCCACAATTTTAGTCATGATCATTTGTCGGTACGTCTGGTAGAAATTTTTCTTTTGGAGCTGGAAATTGAGGTCCTGGAACTGAGCAGGAACCTCGCTTATGTCCTTTTCTACGAATTCTAGGAGAGTTTTCTTCTCAATGTTTTGCAGACGAGAGATAGAATCAAGTGCTGTGTCGTAAGCAGTTTCAAATTCTTTCACTGTAATCTTGTGTCCCTCGAGGGTTTCAATTACTGGACTTGAATCCGAACAGGATACGATAAAAGTAAATACAAGAAGGAAAAATGGGATGGTTTTTTGAGTCATGAAGATGTCCGTTGTCGGTTTAGGTAGAGATTTCTCAAACAAATCCGACTGTCTATCTTTTTTTGAGAACTGGAAAAGCTCTTTAATGCGCCAAAAACTCTAAGAGTTTTAGAAGTTTTTTGATTTTGGTCATATCATCCGATTCACTTAACGCATAACGGAGTACAGAAGGTTCATTTGGCGCGATGGTGAGTCCCGGGAAATTCGTTAGAGCTCCTATCACCTGGTTTGGATTCCCTCGGAAATAGGTCCCACATTTGAATAGAATTTCATTCGATTTTTCTGTGACAAACTCAAAACCGAGGTTACTTGCGAGAGTGCGAATCTTTTCCAATTCGACAAAAGTTTTTGCTTCTTTAGGAAGTTCTCCAAATCTATCTTCCATCTCGAGAGAGAGTTCTTCAATCTCATCGACACTCCCTGCACCTTCAAAACGTTTGTAAAACTCGATCTTCTGTTTGGTATCCGAAATGTATTCGCTTGGTAGGAAAAAATTGGTTTTGAGGTTGATGGCTGTTCTTACTTCTACCTTTATTTCTTCACCTTTTACCTTTTGAATGGCCTCTTCTAACATCTTGACATAAAGATCGAAACCTACCTCCATGATATCACCAGATTGTTCACGACCAAGAAGATTTCCGGCACCACGGATTTCGAGATCGCGCATGGCTACCTTAAAACCAGCACCTAATTCTTGGTATTCGAATATAGTGTTCAGTCTTTTTTCAGCCTGTTCAGTGATCAAATTTTTTGAAGGATAGAACATGTAAGCATATGCCTTTTTGTCACTCCGACCTACCCTTCCTCGGATTTGGTACAGCTGGCTCAACCCAAACATATCCGCCCGCTTTACGATAAGAGTATTAACATTCGGCATATCAATTCCAGATTCAATAATGGTAGTTGTTACTAAGATATCATACTTTCGATTGTAAAAATCTACCAAAGTCTCTTCTATTTCTTCTTCAGTCAATTGACCATGCAGGATTCCTATTGCCGCTTTGGGAACAAGGGAACGAACAAAATTTGCCTCCTCCTCAATTGACTCCACTCTATTGTATAAGTAAAAGACTTGCCCACCCCTTCCTAATTCTTTAAGGATCGCTTCCGTTATTAGA
>JAPZTS010000007.1 GCA_027533185.1 Leptospira sp.
ATAAAGAAAATTGAAAAGAAGGATTATTTTGATTCGACCGTATTTGTTTTCGTAGGCGATCACACACACCATAGATATCTGTCCTATTTTGAAGACCGAATGGTTCCCTTTTTGATCTATTCTCCTAAAAACATAAATCCAAAAAAGGATGAGAGGATTGCGTCTCAATTGGATGTTTTGCCAACTATATTAGGTTTTTTAGATAAACCTGTGGATTTTTCAGGATTTGGAAAAAATTTACTAGATCCAAATGTAAAATCGGGCACAACCTATTTTGCGTATGGATCTGCCTGTGGTTGGATATCTGAATCAAAGATCTTGTACCAAAGTGTAGATGGGAATACACAATTTATCTTTGAAATGAATCCTCCTTATGGAACGGATAAATTGTGTAACCAGGATCCTAAAAATTGCATTGTAGAGACAAATAAAGCAAAAGCAATTTTTAATTTGTCTCTAGATCTTATGAATCAAAATGCAATTTTCCCTAAAGGAAACGACTAAGGTACTCCCGGGAAAGAATCAACGTATTGAATTTTAATGTCTGGAAAACTAGTTACGATTTGTACTTTAAAATCAGGAAAACTAGTTACCTCTTGCCATTTTCCACAATCACTCGGAAAACTCGAAACTTTTTGAACCTTTAAGTCAGGAAAGCTTGAAACAATCTGAACTTTGATGTCTGGAAAGCTGTTCACAAATTGGACCTTTCCTGCCAATTTTTTACCTTTGTAAGTACAGTCAGAACCGACAGCACCTGCGAACAAATTGAGGGTTGTGAAAAACAGAGAGATGGTAATTAGAAGTTTCATGGCTTCTCCTTCACTTAATTTGGGAAATTTATTGATCGATTTTTTTCAGAACTTGTCAAACATTTTGTTCTATGCAAAAGACGGAATCCATACTATTCACACAATGCCTCCAAAACGACTTTACATCCATTTTAGACAAATACGATCCACTTCCTAACTCTCTGCACATTGGTTTTAGCGAAGCAAATCGACTTTTGGGAGTAATGATCGAGGATGGACCTATATTTTCACTGATGGATTGGGCGTATGAAAAAAATCCGGAAGACCTGAAAATCATTCATATTCGTGATTGGCATAATGCTGACGATCCCAGACAAATGGACCACCTACAACAGTTTGGTGCTCATTGCATTCAAAATACGAAAGGGGCCGAATTTGTATTCCAACCTTGGATTGATTCTTTACCCAACAGACACTCGATTGTGAACGCATCGGGGCTAAATGATTTTGTAGATACAGAGCTGGGAAATTTACTGCAACCCTATGCAAATCAGAAACTAAGAGTCGGCATAACCGGTGTTTGGACGGAAGCCAAAGTTACTTTTCTAGCCTACGATTTAAAAACAAGATACCCGAATTTTGAAATAGCAGTTTGTTCGGCATTAACAGCTAGTTCTTCTCTAAGTATGCATTTTATTGCTCTTGATCAACTGAAACAAATATTAGGTGTTCATGTTTTTTCTTCAATTGGATCTTTTACAGAATTTTTAGCAGGTGATCAACCGAGTTTAGAAAAAAGAATCATCTCACACTCAAGAATTTCAAGTGAAAAGATAAAACTCGATCCCAAGTATCCAATTTCGGAGTTAGATAAAAAAATCATCTTATATCTCTTTCGTGACTGCAAAGAAGTTATTTTTAAAACCCTCGACGGAGGTTTCTCTGGTAATGTTGTCCTAAAATCAAACTCGATCGATCATTTAGGTCATAAACAAGTTCCATGCGTGCTAAAAATTGGCAATCGGGACTTGATAGCCAAAGAGAGAATAAGTTTTGAGAGAATCCAAGAAGTTCTTGGAAACAATGCACCTTCGATCGTAGATTTTTGCGAATTGGAAGATCGTGGTGCTATCAAGTATCGTTATGCCGCAATGCTAGATGGGAATGTTCGAACCTTTCAAAAGATCTATGCGACTATGGAAAGAGATTCTGATTTAGATTCCATTATTGATATTGTTTTTTCGGATCAATTGGGAAGACTTTTTGAAGCTGCAAATTCTGAAAAATTAAATTTGTTAGAATATTACGATTTCCAACCAAAATATTCAAAATCAGTAAGGGCGAGAGTTGAGTCTTTATTAGGAATTCCTGCAAACACAGATCAGTTGGAATTGTTACCTGGTGTTTCTATTTACAATCCGTGTCTCTTTTACGAGAAAGATCTCTTAACCCTGAATGAATACAATGCGATGAATCATAATATGTCTTATGTGCACGGTGATTTAAATGGCGCAAATATCATCATTGATGCTCAGAATAATGTTTGGCTTATTGATTTTTTTCACACACACAAAGGCCATATTATTCGAGATCTATTAAAATTAGAAAATGACATTCTTTTTATCTTTTGTAAGATCGAATCCGATAAGGAACTCCGAGAAGCAATAGAACTTTCCAAATTTCTAATATCTTGGGAAGATCTTGGCATCCCTCTTAGTTTTGAGCCGCCTGAGTTTATTTCTAACCCTAAATTAAAAAGAGCATACCGCGTGATCGCAAAACTCAGATCTTACTATCCAAAATTGATTAAACTCGATCGTGATCCATACCAAATGTATGTAGGTGCTTTGAGATACGCGATGCATACTCTATCCTTTGATGAAAGCAATGAGTTCCAAAGGAAATGGGCACTCTTTGTTGGCGCAACTCTGATCCTAAAGATAAAATCTTCAATTCAAAAAACAAAAGCTTTGAGAATAGATTTTTTAAAGCCCAATTCAGAAAATGCAAGATTCCAGAATTTAGGTCTTACGATCCTACCTGGTCGTAAAGACAGAGGAAGGGTTTTGGCGGAGGATTTGGAAGATATAAAAAAGGAAGGCATTAAAAATATCTTAAGTCTAATAACCGAACAAGAATTATTCGATTATGGAGTTTCGGATTTGAAGAGCATCTTTCAATCTAATAATTTGAACCATCTCCATATTTCCATTTTAGACCAGCGAGTCCCGTCGATTCCACAACTCGAATTGATTTTGGATTGGATTGAAGATAAAATTTCAAGAAATGAGAAAGTCATGATTCACTGTGTTGGTGGTCTTGGAAGATCGGGAACAATTGTTGCAGCTTATCTCATGAAAAAAGAATCATTTAATAAGGAATCAGCAATTCAAAAAGTAAGAGAATCCAGAGGTGAAAGGGCCATCGAATCTTTAGAGCAAATCCAATTCTTAATGGATTGGGAAAACCTACTGGAAACATCTAGAGCTAGGCGATAAACCACCTAGCAGAGAAATTACGATTCACTATAGGATTTTTCTCGAACCATCTTGAGAAGTTCAGGATAAGAGGATGCTCCAAACTGGACTTTTAAACTGATAAGCACAGATTCCAATTGTTCTTTTGAGAGGGACAAAGATTCAACAATCTTTAGGAGAGGAACTCCTTCTTTAAGTTCACGGATCACACGTTTTTCTAAAAAATTCAAATTGCCATCATCAACTCTCTTTGATGTAGAACCAAACTGTTTTGATGTTACAAAATGTCCATCCGAGGCAAGTCTTAAACTTTCAATAAGTGAATTTGGACCATCTGATTTGAGTAGGTATCCATCGGCCCCTGCCTTTACGCAAGATAGGAATGTAGCCATATCGTCTTTCATGGTATAAACGATCACTTTTGTATCCGAAGACTTCCTCTTCAACTCAAGTAGCACATCATATCCATTAGATTCCTTTAATCGTAAGTCCAAAAGAACAAATTGTGGGTTGAGTTCAGATATCTGAGAAAGAACTCCCGTAGCATCTTCTGCCTCCCCGACAATCTCAAAATCGTCTGTATCCAGGAATGTTCGTTTAACGGCAGTCCGGATAAGAAGGTTGTCTTCTATAATAAAAATACGCTTTTTTGTTTTCATCATAATATTAGTATACTCAGTTTTCCCTGACCTTGCTATAGGACTAACCCTAGTATATTATGGAAAATTTATTGATTTTTAGCATTCTCCAAAAGTAAATCAAGCTCTTGTTTTTTGGACTGCATCAAGTCTTGCAGGAATTTCTGCATTTCTTCCCAAGAAGAAAAGTCTTTTGGATTGTAAATTCCCACTTCCATATAACCAACATAATTTCCCGATTGGTATTCTTGATAACTCGCAACCCCTGACTTCAATGCTACATAAACAGGAATTTTTTGATCGAAGGCAATTTTGATCATTCCCTTTTTCAAAGATTTGATATCTTCTGTATAAGAGTTATGACCTTCTGGATAAACAATGTAAGAAGTTGTCTTTAAACCTTGGATTAAATTTTTAACCGAAGCGGCAATGGACATTGCTTTAGAATTGTCAAAAACCTGAGAGCCCATAGCCTTCATCCACCAATAAGCAAATAAAGCTTTTTTAATAACCTGATTTGCTAAAAAAGGTTTCCTGATCGCATAACAATCATAAGGAAAATCCATCTCGTTCACATGATTTAAAAAAATCATATGTCCCGTGTCTGGTACGTTCATTTCATTGAATATAAATATCTTTGTCTTTGTGAGTTTTTGAACATCTTCTGCCCAAACCTTAGTTCCAGCTAAAAATTCTTGAATCCTAGCTGAAGTATTTCCTGTAATGGCTCTGTAGATACCGCGAATAAGATAAGGACTGGCCTTTCCAAATACCAAGAGGATGACACGTAGGTAAACCTTCATCACCAAACGACCATACTGAACGCTGAGTCCATGTAAGTTTTTTTCAATCAAACTATCAACTATTGGAATTTTCGCCATGATTACCACTTAGACAAGTGGTGGAAATTTGGGGAAATAAAAAAGCCCGAGAGAATTCCCGGGCTGTACGAAAGAACGGTGTTAGATAATAAGACTACTGGGCCGGTGACCCACTGCCTTGTGGTTTATTAGGAACATTGAGAGCCTTTTTTCTCTCTTGGTCATATTTAAAATAAACCATATTGTTGGAATCAATTTCGTAAACTCTTCCTCTAACATCTGCATGATCCACTCGGTATTCATCTGGAACACGGACATCAAACATGGCTTGGAGCCTATGATCAAATTTTATATAAGGGTTTTTTGAAAAATCGTAGGTGGTTCCGTCTACTTTCACTGGTTGGCCTTCTACCACTGCTCCATTTTCATCCTTGGTTGCTTCTGTTTTTGCAGCCGAATTTTGCAGATAGTAGTTATCGTATGGATACTTCAATTTGTAAATATTGATTGCGTTTGCTTTTGAATCTCTTGCTAGATTGATGGCAGCAAAGTAATTATCAATGCGATACTTTCTGTGTGAAGGTTGCAATTTTTGATGTTTCTCTAAGTTCTTTTCAACTTTAAGTGCCGCAACTCGAGCTTCTTTTGCAAGACCCAAGTGTTTGTAACCCAATTCCATGTTTTGTTCGATGGTGTACTTATTGTACACATAATGAGTTTCTTTTGCATCATACATTCTTCTAGAAAAGGGAGCTTCTCTCGGGATATCCATCACATCATGGCGGAAGTAAGAACCCTTTCCATATTCGATAGATATATCAAGTAAGGCTTTGTCCATCGGATTGTTTGGATTTTTTCTTTCCATAGCAACTTTCATCATCTCTTCTGCACGAAGCACATAGAGTTGAGATAGTTCTTCTGTCATCTTCTCTATACCAAGTTGGCATTCCAAAAATCGTTGGTAAGCTGCAGAATAATTCCCTTCAAAATGATACTGAAGTCCTTCTTGGTAGATTCGTTTTGCTTCTCCGTATTTCATCATACGGAAGCCTTCTTTACCTTCAGGAGCATTGAGATCGGCGGGTTTCCCTTCAGGATCTTCACCCCGAAAGTTTTTGACTATCGGCTCTAACTCACGTAAGTATGTGAGGAGTTCGATTCGTTTTTTATACGATTTGTTTGCGACTGATTCGGCAAACATAGGTGTTTGCACGACAAGGCTCGCGAGTAGAATCAAAATGGATCGTTTCATATCTATGCCGTTCATTTTCGTTTCCGTACTTTCCTTTTTTGAAAGAATCTATCAAGTAAATTCGGGGTTACCCCTCTAGATTATCGGAGATTTCTGATATTGGATTGACAGATTGTATTTTAAATTTCAGCCTTTTCTTATATTTTTCCTATGTCCCAAGCCGCCGCCCATTCTAAGAAAATCTCCTTCCGCGCCAAAGAGTCTACAGTTTGCCCTGTTTGTGATGAAAACCACCAAAAGGAGCAGATGTTCCAAGGGGGAGGAAGGCTAATTGCAGGGAAATTGGCCCAAGACCTCCGCCGTTTGTACGAAAAAAATAAAAAATTCGGTCGGGTCAGTCCTTTAGATTATGTCATCAATGTTTGCCCGCGGTGTTATTACGCTAGCTTCCCAAAAGATTGGTCCACTTTAACTCCGCCTGAGAATGAAGCGATTCGAATGTCCACGGATGTCCGAAAGAGTTATATCGAAAAAATTTTAGGTCCACTCAACTTTCAAGAAGACCGTCATATTGTTCATGGAGCTGCATCTTACTTACTCGCTATGGATTGTTACCAATTGCGAGGTGCATCCTCAGCACCTACTCCTAAGAAGGCGGTCTGCGCTATCAGAGGTGCTTGGTATTTTTCAGATTTACATGAAGAATTTCCAAACTTTGGATATGACAAAATTAGAGACCTTCTCTATCAAAAAGCGGCGACGATTTATGGTTATACCTTAGAACTCATGCAAAACGGAAATGAGCCCGTTGACCAAGCGGCGGGAATGCTTGGACCGGATACTGACAACAACTGGGGATTTGATGGAGTGATTTATTTGAATGCCTTCCTAACCAAAAAATTCAAAGACCAACTCGCACCCAAACCAGAAGACCAAGTATTATTATTATCTCGTGCAAAACGTACGCTGGCAAGATTGTATGGTTCAGGAAAGGCAAGTAAAGGGAAACCAGGTCCCATTGTTGAAATGACGCGTGAATTGTATGACGAATACAATGCCATATTAGAAGAATTAGGTGGAGAAAAGTAGGGCTTGCCCAATTATTGTTTACTTGTTTCTTATGATGGAGGATGTTTCCACGGTTGGCAGAGGCAAAAGAACTTTAGAACCGTCCAAGGTAGTTTAGAATCGGCACTCGCAGTCATTCTAAAAAATAATCCGCACACGTCCCTCTCCGTCGCAGGGAGAACGGACACTGGTGTTCATGCACTAGGAATGGTTTGTAATTTCAAAACACAATCACCTATTGAAAACCCGCACCAATTATTGGTATCACTGAATGCGCTCTCAGGTGAAGGGGTAACAACAACAAATATATGTGAGGTGCCAGATGAATTTCATTCCCGATTCAGTTGTACGGGAAGAGAGTATGTTTATAAAATTCATTATAGCAAATACCAAAATGTATTCAGCCAAGGAAGGGCAGTTTGGGTCAAACACCCAGTCAATTGGGACCGAGTTCGTGCAGAACTAACCCACCTAATTGGAGAAAAGGACTTTCGCTCCCTCGCAAAAGCGAAATCCATGGAAGGGAAAACTTCGATCCGAGAGATTTTTTCCGTGCATTTAGAGAGGATCGACGAAGAAACCTACCAATTCCGGATCAAAGCAGACGGTTTTATGCACAATATGGTGCGAATTACAGTAGGAACTTTACTAGACATAGGGAAGGGCCGCCTAGAATCTAGATCTATAAGCTCCATTTTGGAAGAAAAGAATCGATCGGAAGCAGGGATAACCCTTCCCCCACACGGTCTTTACTTTGTCCGTGCTGATTACAAAGATTATCCACAGATTCATGAATTGTACAAAACCTCTCTTCCTTAGTTTTTCTCTCAGTCTTTTCCTTTTTTCCTCCGGAATGTTTGCTCAAACACTGGAAGAATACAACAAACGGAAATATGAGATCGGAGGTTGGATTGGTGCAGCAAATCCCATGCCTGGAACTCCGACGGTTCAGGTTTTAGATACGGCACTTGGGGGAGGTTTTTACTCTCGAATGCCCTGGCCTTCTATTTTTTATACGGAGTTCGGTGGCGGTTATACAGTTTTTCTTTCCAGATCCGAAAGAGCTCTCACAGCCATTCCACTCTATGCGGCCCTCGCCTATAAAATTCCCTCGGAATTGCCCATTCAATTTTTTGTAAAGGCCGGAGGTGGATCTGCATACGTGGTCGCTCGCCCTGCGGACACTGCCCGCTGGAACCCCCTAGCCTATGCGGGAGTTGAAGCAAGTTTTATTGCAGGAAGAAGGATTCGAATTGGAGTTAGATTAGATTATAATAAAATAATTGAAACCAATCTGGACGTACCCGATCGTTACAGGTATCCGCTCGCGAGTCCATTTGATGATCCAAGACTATTTAATGCAGCCAATTACCGTCTGCAAAACGTAGATTTCTTCTATTTTGGTCTAACAGTTGGGGTCTTATTTTGATGAAAGAACTGTTTCGCACCCGTAAGTCTTTTGTTTTACTTGTCTATTTTTGTTCTCATCTCTTCCTCGGGAATTGCCGAACTGGTTTGGATTTGGGTGATGAAACCAATCTTCCTGTTGTATCCACACTATTTAACAATCGCATGTTGCTGTTACTAAAAGGAACCTACTCGACTGACGCACCATTGGAATGGGCCGAGTTAAATGGCGGAACAGGGAACCTGTATTTGGATGACCAAGGTGCAGGCTTTGATCCCACTTTCAACTTGGATGGTCTGCCCAAAGCAGGTGACTTACAGATCTTACTCGATATCGGAGAAGTTCGTATCTCAAGTAAGTTCGAAAAAGGTTTTAATGAACTGACTCAAATTCGGGACTCACTTGATTCGAATAAATTTTGGGATTTTATTGCTCCCAACCGTCAGGTATTTTGCACAAACACATACTCTCTCGATGGGAATACTTGTCTTGAAAACAATGGTATCGTCAAAGCGCAGGACTTTTTCAATGGAACGGGAGCACAGTTTCCTTCAAATGATCCATCGGCAAATACAGTTTCGCTTACAGACGCAATAACCTTCAATCAGGCAACTGGTGGAAAGATAATGGGAAGGCAGTACTACTATGCTGGAATCTATTTTCGTTCTCTTGTGACAACCTATGCCAAAAACGGGAATGCTCCACTTATCATACGATTTGATAATAGACCCAATATCCCTGGCTCTAATATTGTCCCAAGGAATAACTATACACCGGGCACTGCGACCGTTGCCAAAGCCGATATCGTGCCTAAGATGTTCCCAGCTCTCTATTCGCAAAGACCTACCCAAGCCGATATGGAAATCCGTGACGGGTTTGATCCCTACATCCTTGAAGTCCGTGTCAATATAAAAGAGAACTTGATGGTCCACTCGTATACCGCGGCATCAGGAAACGTCATCACATTTGTTGGGTTCAGTGATAGCCAATTTGACCACAGGGGAGAGGGAGATGCCGGGGGAAACCTTCTCACCCGGGCAAGGGTCATGTATCCAGAAACCGCCTCCAATATAACAATCACAGGTGGTGGGAATTCCCTCCGCCACCACTATGGAGTGTTTCGAATCCTAGAAACAGAGTTAACCAATACACTCCCACTTGCGGCAACACCGGCAAAGTCTGGAGCAAGGATTCGTTATCTAAACCCAGGCGACTACAAGCTAGTTTGTTTGCATGATGCTACAAAAATAGACGGTTTTCCAGATACTGTCGTTAGAGAAACTACATTTTCGATTCCTGACTTCCCTTTTCGCCAGACGTACAATGTTGACCTCAGCTGCCCCTGAGGTTTAAAAAATTTATTAACTAAATCTATTTTCCTTTTTTTCAAAAGGTACTAATCCATACTATGGTCAAGTCATTTGTATGATCAAAGCATCTTTGAAAAAACTCGCGTCCTTCCTTTTTAAGACAGACTCTGAAAGCTCTGATTTGACCTTTCCTATTCGATACAAACTGCTATTAATTACATCTGCAGTGTTGCTACTCTCGATGTCTGGAGTGATTTTTCTTGCATCCTATTTTTTTAGAAAAGACAGCGAGGTTCGCGTAAAAGAAAATAATATAAAAATCAACGAGATCTTATCTCTCAAAGTAAAATCCGATCTCCAATCCATCAAACAAGATATCCAGATTACATCGTCTGCAATTCTTCGAAGTCCAAACTTGACGGAAACCATTTCGAAAGAGCTGTTTTCGGCGGACAAAAATTTTCTTTTGGTTGGTGCATACGATTTCAATCTAAACCCAAAATTTGAGACACTGAATGATGATTTCTTAAAGGATTATGACTACCAAAGATCAGAAGTCCAAGCAATCGTTAAACAATTCAAACCTAAGGTTAAAAAATCGTTTTCAGGAACAACTGTTATATGGAACGCAAGCCCATATTTTCGACACCCAATTTTATGTATTGCTTTTCCTTTATCCGAGTCCAAAGATACAGGAACAATTCTTTTAACTCTTTTCAGACTTGATAGTTTACTTGATGCATTTCAAACATCTGGCCAAGTTGAAACTTTTTTAGTAAGCGAGGATGGCAGTGTTCTTGCTCACCCGGACGCAAAAATTGTGCTTTCCGGTTCCAGTTTGAACGATTTACCGATTGTTGAACGAATGAAAAAATCAACGGTGGACAATGGTCAGTTCAGATACCAATCCAATGATGGAACATGGTTCTTAGGTTCTTTCAAAAAACTAAGCTTAGGTGGAGTTGGTGTAATTTCACAAGTACGCGAAGAAAAAGTATTTGCAGAAGTTAATAACATCCAAAAAAGAAATGTTTACTTACTCATTGTTTCACTGGCACTCGCATTTATCATCGTTTATATTTTTGCAAAATCTCTCTCCATTCCTATTTTAAATTTAGTGTCTGCTTCAGAAGAGATTCGTGCTGGAAATTACCATATAACTCTTGCAGCAACCACAAAAGATGAAATCGGAGTTCTGACTAGCTCTTTCGTTCGAATGGGGCGAGGACTTGAAGAAAGGGAAAAACTCAAGGATTCATTTGGAAAATTTGTGAATACTGATATCGCAGAACTTGCAGCTAAAGGCAAACTTGCGATAGGTGGACAAAGGAAACATTGTGCGGTATTTTTCTCCGATATCCGAGGATTTACATCCATTTCAGAACGTCTCCAACCAGAAGAGGTTGTTGAATTCTTAAACCAATATATGTCTGAGATGGTAACCTGCGTCAAAGAAACGGGTGGAACTGTAGATAAATTCATTGGTGATGCAATTATGGCAACCTGGGGAGCCCTTCGGAGCACAGGAAGTGATTCCAAAAACGCTGTTGAAACCTGTATCAGAATGCGGGAACGTATGCTCGAATTCAACAAAGGAAGAGGAAGCACAAAAAAACCTATCATCAATATAGGCTGTGGAGTTAACACTGGATATGTGATCGCAGGTCAAATTGGAAGTTCTGAAAAAATGGAATTCACAGTAATAGGTGATACGGTAAATTTAGCCTCCAGAGTCGAATCTTTAAATAAAGAAAGTGGTACGGATATATTGATCTCTGAAAACACCTACAAAGAAGTAAAAGATTTTTTTACCGTTGAAAGTATGGGCGAAATAAAAGTGAAAGGAAAAGAAAAACCACAAAAGGTTTATGCAGTTTTAGGGCGAAAATCAGACAAAAATACACCAAAAAACCTGATCGAATTACGCAAGTTACTCGGAATAATGCCCCCTGGGAAAAAAAAGTAAATTATGAAATTAGATGCTCGTGACAAACTAGTTCTCTTTGCTTTAGTATTTATTGCAATTTTATTTTCATGTTTATTCTATCTGGATCTCAATCGAAAGATAAATATTGGAGATCGAGAAGTAATTGGCTCCATACATTTCAAGAATAATATCATTCAAAGAAAGTTTGAAGATGAAGTTATCTGGGAAAGACTAAATAATAATAGTCCTCTAACGAATAGAGATACAATTCGGTCTGAATCTTTTTCTGATGCAATTATCAGACTCAAAGACGGAACCGAAATCAACATCGACGAAAATAGTATGTTTAACTTGGACTTGACGGGAGAATCTCCGAATCTGGAGTTTAGTCAAGGTTCTCTTCAAATTAAAAAAGGTTCCTCCGATGATCATCATATTTTGATTACAAGTGGTGGTCAGGAAATCAATGTAAGGTCTGGCGATGTCAAACTAGAGAAGGCTGAAAAACAGAATTTAAGTCTTTTTGTGGAACGGGGCAATACTACGATTAAGGACGGAGGCAAGGAAGTAAAAGTTTCTGGAGGAAAAAAAGCCGAATTTAAATCAACTGGCTTAGAAATTAAAAAGATACCAGCCCTCCTTATTTCACCGAGTTCCCAGAAATTGATTTTAAGCCAAAGCACTGAGACTTCCATACTTTTCCAATGGAAACTTGAAGATGAGTTTTATAACCCAACGATTGAAATATCTAGATCCCCAAACTTTCAACTTACTTTGATTAAGGAGAAAGTTTCAGGTGATCAAGCTAGCTTTCGACTTAGAGAAGGCACCTACTATTGGAGAATTCTTGTCACAAGTAAACAAACTAACGAAAAGGATGTGAGTGACACGGGTAAGTTTTTTGTTTCGAAGGATGAACCATTAAAGATTGAATCGCCTGAGCCAGGAAGAGTATTTAGTTATGTAAATCTTCCTCCCTTAATTGGATTAAGATGGAATTTGATACCAACAATAAAATCTTATAGAGTAGAAATTTCAAGTGACTCACAATTTCAAAATATAACAAAAAACTTAAATACGGATTCCAACCAGATATCATTCGATGACCTCCAAGAAGGTAAATATTTTGTCCGTGTAATTGGAATTTCAGCTTTTTCTGAGACTAAAGATAAAGAGAGTCCATCCACATTTTTTTCTATACAAAAACTATCAAGTTACCCAAGTCTCAAATGGATGAGACCAGGTAATAGCTCTGAAATTTCAAAAGAGGAACTTTCCCTTGGCAAAGCTATTCTTATTTGGGATGGAAATCCGGAATACAATTCCTACCAATTACAAATTGCACGAGATACAAGTTTTAAAAATACCTTGCTGAATGAAGTAGTTCCATCCAATTTCTATACTTTAAATCCAGGTGTATTGAAGGAAGAAACATACAATGCGAGAATCCTTGGGAAAACCTCGGATGGCAAAACTTCTGAGTGGTCTGAAATTCTTAATTTTAAAATCACTAATGAAAAAACCAAAGTTGAAGAAAAGGAAGTTTCATCTTCAGATACTTATTTGGAAATTCTTTCCCCGTCATCTAGGATTGTTCAGATGAAAGGCAAATCTAGTTTGGATTTTGAATGGAAAGCGAGCGGTGACTTTGATCGATTTGATATTGTTATATACCAACACAGCGGAGAAAAAAAATCCGCAATTTACAAGTCTTCGACCAAAACAAACAAATACAAACTTACAAATCTCAACATTCTAGATGAGGGAAGTTTTAGCTGGGACATAACAGGAATAAAAAACGGGGCGAGTGTTTTATCAAGAAAGGGCAATTTTATTTTAGCCCTTGACCAACTTAAGTCATTAAAACCAAATGATATAGAATTTATCTCACCCAAACGAATTTATAGATAACCATATGAAAGTAACCAAACTAACGTCGTCTTATACGATGAATTCAGTTTCACTCCGAATATTTCTTTTTTGCATGAGTCTGATCGTTTTAGGACAGATTCAAATATATGGAGAAGACCTAAAGCGCGTTGTAGCATGGAAACCAATTCGAGAGGCATCAGGATACCAAATACAAATTAAAGATAAAAAAGGGAATCGTGTTGTAGACAAACAGATCGAAAAAAGTTTTTATTCGGTCGAGGATTTGCCTACAGGAGATTATGAAGTTAGAACTGCACCGCTTAATCTTTTCAAAAAACCCGTTGTTTGGTCCAATTGGAGAGAATTGGAAATCATAATTTCAGAGCCACCTAAAGTTACGATAGAGGAGAGAAAGCCCGCAATTCTTATCGAAAAAAAGGATGAAGCCCTATCCAATCAAAATGATTCAAAAACAAAACCTCAAACGATTGCAATCAAAGGGGATAATTTTTTAGATGTAACCGAGGTCGAAATCAAAAAAGAATCCTACAAAATTCCTATTTTAGAAAAAGATACAATCAGCAAACAACAGATAGATGTCAAAATCGAAACAAAAGGTGCAAAGCCTGGAGACTATGATTTAACTGTCACAAACCCCTACCAAAAACCGAAAGTTATTTCAAATTTTTTAAAAATAGAAAATGCTAATACAGAAAAATCGGCCACGAAAAAAGAAGACACGGTCGAAGATCAAGCTGCGCTCGTAGAATCTAAGAAAACTGAATCACAAAAAGATTCAGATACACCATCAAAAAAAGAATCGAGTCTACCTGCGGGAAAACCGCTAAACGACTACTCATATGAAGAAATGATGAAATTTTTGGAATCCAATGTTGCTGAAAATTGCAAACAGACAAAGATCCCGGCTATTACCCTGGGAGAATGCAATAAAACATTCGTTACTGTGAACGAGTCGACCCTTTTAAATAAGAATATTTTTGCATTTTACAAACTAATCGGAACCAACTCATCGGATCGTATGAGTGCTTACAAACACTTCGGTGAAAATTGTAAACCTGGTTTTAGACCTGCAAAGGAAAAAATGGATGAACTCTGGAAAAACAAAAACAATTTAGAACCAGAAGAACGTCAGTTTTTGGGCAATAGTTTGCAAAAAATTACAAACTGTCCGTAGAATTTTTTACTTCTTTTGCTTGTAAGTATAGAATTGCTGAGTCAAATGATTGGAATGAAGACTTCTCGACTCTTACTTTTTTCTATCTTTGCCTTGGGTTCTATTGCCTTGGTCGCGGAGCCTTCAGTTTTGAATCAAAATGTTAAGGATGTCACAAACAGACTCCAGGATTTGGCGCTTTACCCCAATTTAGCAAAAAAAAGGCTCTATGGTGCCGTAGGAAAAACAGGAGCCATTCGATTTGATTTAAAATCAGGAGAAAATTCTCCGCAATCTCTTGGCATTGGAATCGCGACAGATGGAACTTTGAAAGAGTTCTTACTTACTGTCTATTCTGGAAATGGCCAAGTAGAAAATCCCATCATTCTGCGAAAGGAAAAAGTAACTGGAGAATCACAATGGGTATTTGAGTTACTTGCTCCACCAGAGGAAGTGACAGTAGAGATTCAGAATTTAGCAAGCACACAAACTGTCTCCGTAGTTGAAATTGTGCACGGGTACTATTTTGGGTATTCGGTCGACAAAGAGAATCAAACAAAGCCACAACAACAGAATCCAGTTCGTCAAAATACCTTAGACTCAGAAAAACTATCACCTAACGATTTGCAAAATCGTGTCGAGTTTATTCGGGCTCCTATTACTAAAGACTAACTAAATTTTTGAAGATATAATCTGTATAGGCATCATAACACGAGGGAGACATATGGCCTGCATCGCTGAACTCATTGCAGGTATACGATTTATCATCATTCATATTCCAAAGTGGGATCTTTTTTCTTTCGTGAAATTTACGAATCTCTGGAAACCATTCGTCGTATACGGTCCCTTCTTTTCCCAAAGCGACAGAAATCTTTTGGCTTCTAATATGATCCATGTAAGGAAGAGACAATCGAACCCAAATCACGGCAGAGGGAACACCAAGTGACTTTGACAAATCAATAGAGTTTTCCAAAAACTCCAAAGTTGAATGCGAGAATTGAAACGGAACAAGATACGATTGGAAGTCTCCCGCTGCCGATTTTTTTAAAAGCTCTTGTGGAAGTACAGCTTCATGAGTACCTGGGGTTAAGGCCGAACCTTTTCCTTTTTCCAAGTCAGAATACAAGTTATTTCTTAAATCGCGGTAAGGATATAAAAAGGTTTCCTTATTTTTAGCTCTGCCAATAATTACTTCCAGTTTGGGACGATATTGATATGCACGAAACATACGTTTTGCGATAAGCGTTGAGATTTCGTCCGTAGTAAACTTTGAAAAATGTTTTAGAACAAAGCTCACATCCAAACCGTTGGTGAGAGTCTCATCGACTTTTAGAGAGGCAACGGAATTGTACAGTTCTACTGAATGTTCAAAAAGAATAAAATCAGGTTTCACCTCATCTTTCGCAAACTTCTCCATCCATTGGAGAGTATAATCGGACTTTCCACCTGGAACAGAAAAGTTGAAAAGAATCCAACCCGGATACCTTCTTTGGATATAGTCATTGTTAAACAGTAGAGCTCTGGAATTTCCAAAATAAACTAAAACCTTTTCCCTTTTTGGATTTGCCAAATAGAGCTTAAGGTCTTCGTAAAGATCATTCTTTTGAATGTAATTGATATCTGAAAGGGACTTAGAAAAGTAAGTATGAACGTTTTCCAATAGCAAAAGTTTATCTAAACAAAAAGCAACTAGGATCGTAAAAAAGGGAAGAAGAAGAAACCTATGTTTAATCAAATCCATCTTTCATTTTCCTCAAAATTTATAATAGATAAACTCGCCACCATCTTGAGAGAGGGTAGCCAACAAAAATATTGTTACAACACCTAAAACCGGAACAAGAATGCGGTCAAACTTTCTGAATCTTTCCCAATACTCGGGAAAGTATTGAAGATGGTGAAAAAACAGAAGTGCTGACGAAGTGTATATCATTCTCTCTAGGTTTTCAATATGTCGGTATTGAAAGGACGAACCGGAACCAAATAGAGATGAAGCTCCTACCATCCATTTATTTTCCGTGGTCATTACCAAACTCTCAAGTCCTCCAGAAAAATGAGTGAAGATACCTTTGAAGAGAATGACCATCGAAGTGCCATCATTTGATCGAAACATCAAACCTGAAATAGAAAAAAGTATAAATACAAACAGAGCTTTCGCGACGATTAACACTTTGTTATTTTCGGGCGTGAGTTTCCAACCTAGACTGCCTTCAAAGTATCTTTCCGTCGCAAGAATCAGTCCCCAGTAAAATCCCCAACAGATAAATGTGTAATCTGCACCATGCCAAAATCCACCTAAAGTCATAATAATAATAAGATTTAGATAGGTGCGCATTTCACCTTTTTTTGAACCACCTAACGGAAAATAAATATAATCTCTGAGCCAAAAAGAGAGAGTGATATGCCAACGTTTCCAAAGTTCTCGCCCAGACGTAGCGAAAAAAGGAGCCTTAAAGTTTTCAGGTAGCTCGAAGCCCAAAAATAACGCGATAGATCTAGCCATATCGGTAAGACCAGAAAAGTCGCAGTAAACTTGAATCGAATAACAAATACCAGCTATAAATAACGAAAATGAATTGTATTCGGCAGGTGCATTAAAAACGGGAGTGATAGTTAGAGACATTGGGTCTGCAACTAATACTTTTTTGATGAGTCCAGAACAAAGCAAATATCCTGCTCGAAACATCTTTTCTTTGTTTGGTGAAAGATTCTCTAAGTTAGGAAAAAAATCCGTCATCCTCATGATAGGCCCAGCAATTAACACAGGGAAGAAGGCGACAAAAAGATAATAATCTAAAACACCAACAAGAGGTTTTTTTGGTTCTCGATACGTATCCACAGCAGCGGCAATTACTTGGAAGGTGTAGAAGCTCACTGCGAGTGGGAGTGCAATATGTATCAGGTTTGGCACATCAGCAAAAAAGGGATAGTCGGTGATATCAAAAAGCACTCTACTAAAAAAGTAGATATACTTAAAAAAAGCTAAATTCAATAGATTTAAAGAAACAGATACCGTAGTCCAAAACCTATTGCCAGGAGTAGATTGAATCTTACGCAGAAGTAGATAATTGACTCCGATAACAACAAGAAAATGAAAGGTAAGTAGGACGGAAAAATATAGATAGAACAAAACCCCGGAAAGTAGTAAAAAACTCTTTCTATATGTCTTTGGAATTGCCCAATAGAAAAGATAAACAACGCTGAAAAAGATTAAAAATGGGATGGAATTAAAAAGCATATTAACTTAAGAATTGTCTTTCCCAGTAATCTTCATCAGAGGTAGATGTCAATCCTTCTTTCATTTTCATAAAATCCGTTTCGTCATCCAACTCTTCTGCTTTTTTCCACTCTGAATAAAACTCTTCCGATGTTATCCTCTTTGCGCGTATCCTTCTAGCGAAGCTTATGATTTCTTTATCCGATGTGACCACCAAACATTGAGCAGGAATCGGACTTTGGCTTAGATACCCAATGATTAACTCATCAGCTTTTTTTTCATGACTGTAATGGATGGACAGTCCGTCCCTTACTTCCGAATAACAATCAGAAATAAGATCTTTTTTCCCGTCAAAAAAGACGAGAATTTCCCGATTTTTTTTGTTCTGGTAGAATTGGTTCAGTTTTTGTAGAAGTCCTGTTCTCGCTTCTTGGAGGCGGTATTCACCCAAAAAAAACGCAAGATCAGGAAATTTGTAGATCAGGTTCATGCCATCGACAAGGATTCTTTCGCGAGTGACCACACCCCTATTGAATCGACTTGCCAATTCAGATAAAACCAAAAAAAAGGAACCATGGCGAAAAAAATCATTATTGTTGGCGCATCAAGCGGAATCGGAAAGGCTATCGCGGAATTGGAACTTCAAAACGGATCTTCTGTGGTTCTTTTGGCAAGGCGGGAAAAGGCTTTAGAATCTATTGCGAAGCCGTTCAGCAAAGGAAAAGAAAAAAAAGCATATGCGTTAGCTTTTGATGTTACGAAATTCAATACTGCAAAAAAAACCTTTGAAAAGGCCGTATCTCTACTGGGAGGTCTTGATGAGATTTATTACGCTTCAGGAGTCATGCCAGCCATAGAAAAAAACGAATACAATACTTCCAAAGATTTGAATATGATCGAAGTAAATCTTTCTGGTGCCATTGCGTTTCTGAATCCAGCAGCGGAGTTTTTCTCAAAACAAAAATTTGGAAAAATAGTTGGGATTTCATCTATCGCAGGAGAAAGAGGAAGAAAAGGCAATCCTGTATATAACACATCAAAGGCGGGACTCAACACATATCTTGAAGCACTTCGAAATCGATTATCTGAATTCAACGTGCAAGTAACCACAATTAAACCTGGTTTCGTGCTCACTGAGATGACTCAAGGTTTAAATCTTCCCACAAAAGGTCTTTTGAAAGCTATTTCAGCTGAAGATGCCGCAAAACAAATTTTAACTGCTGTAAATCAAAATAAAGATGAGTGTTTTGTTCCCGGAATCTGGGCTCTTGTAGGATTGATTATTCGCAATATACCAAACTTTATCTTCAAAAAAATGAGCATATAATAATGGCCAGAAAACAAGTAAAAGGATTACCGTTTTTAAACCTTCCTAAAGCAACAAAGGTAGAGGCATGGGGTATGAACTCTTTCTCAAACTCACCCGTCCTCTTTCCAGAATCAGAAGAAGAAATCCAGAATATATTTATCTGGGCCAACCAAACTGGAAGCAAAATCGCCCTTCGTGGCGGAGGAAATAGCTATGGGGATGCAGCTATCAATTCGGATGGCATAGTTGTTGATCTAACCAAATTTAATAAAGTTTTAGATTTTAATTTGAAAACTGGGGTCATGGTTGTTCAATCTGGAGCCCGCATTAAAGATCTATGGGAAACGGGCATCGAAAATGGCTTCTGGCCACCAGTGGTATCAGGAACCATGATGCCAACATTAGGTGGCGCCCTTTCCATGAACATTCATGGAAAAAATAATTTTAAAGTTGGAACTATCGGCGAACATATAAAACAATTCTCTTTTTTAACTGCCAAAGGAGAGATTTTAGAATGTTCTCCTAAAAAAAACTCAGATCTTTACTATTCGGCCATTTCTGGGTTTGGAATGTTAGGTTGTTTTTTAACAATTCATATCAAAATGAAACCAATATACTCGGGAAAGATGAAAATTGATCCCGTCTATGTAAAAAATTTCGAAGAGATGTTTTCTTATTTTGAAGCGCATTTCAAAGACGCGGACTATCTAGTAGGTTGGGTTGATGCATTTGCGAGTGGAAAATCATTAGGTCGAGGTCAGATTCACAAAGCAACCAACTTAAAAGAAGGTGAAGACCCAGATTTTCCAGGTAACTGTCTCCTAGAAAGGCAGCACTTACCTTCACGATTGTTTTATGTCATTCCCAAAAAATGGATGTGGATACTTATGTGGCCGTTTAGTTTCCCATTGGGTATGCGACTCATTAACTTTGCTAAATGTATCGCAAGTATGCTAGTAAATAACAAAGCGTATTACCAAGGTCATGCGGAATATGCTTTTTTATTGGATTATGTACCGAATTGGAAATTTATTTACAAACCAGGTTCGATGATACAATACCAAGTATTTATTCCCAAGGAAAATGCTAAGTCTGGTTTTGAAGAAATCTTCACACTTTGCCAAAAGCGTAAGATCGTAAACTACCTATCTGTTTTCAAAAAACATAAACCAGATCCTTTTTTGCTTACACATTCCGTAGACGGTTATTCGATGGCTATGGACTTTCCTGTAACAAAATCCAATAGGGAAGAACTTTGGAAACTTTGTTATGAGATGGATGAGATAGTGCTCAAAAATAAAGGTAAGTTTTATTTTGCAAAGGATTCCACACTTAGAAAACAAGTTGTAGAATCATTCTTTCCAAAAGAAAATCTGAAAAAGTTTTTTACCTTAAAGAAAAAATACGATCCAAAAAATATTTTACAAACAGACCTATACAAACGAGTGTTTTTATGAAATTAGATCTTAAATATTCATTCGTTTGTATAAAAAGTATGCGGCTGTAATAAATAAAACGGGGGTAAGCCATATGCCAAACCAAATCGGAAGCCCCCCATTTTCGGCTAAAGTCTTTGCCGTTGAGTTTAAAATATAATAAAAAAGTACGACTGCGATCGTTAATCCTAATGATGCGAC
Source organism: Leptospira sp. (assembly GCA_027533185.1). Classification (GTDB taxonomy): domain Bacteria; phylum Spirochaetota; class Leptospiria; order Leptospirales; family Leptospiraceae; genus Leptospira_A. The sequence continues at coordinate 20,800 of JAPZTS010000007.1, forward strand.
ACCTGCAGACCGTTTGGTGATTGCACCTGCTAAGGCACCGATTGCGACAACAACAAAACTCATTAAAGGTAAAGCAAATGCAGTGTGTTGGTGGACCTGAACATCTCGGTAGGGAATACCTTTGATGATTCGAGATTCAATTTCATCAGCTAATTCAAAAAAATTCATCTCTTCTGGATTTCTTGTAGGTTTGGAAAAGTAACGAAGATCTTCTTTAAAATCATAGGACTTTTCAGGAATTCTGGTTCTAGAAATGATTTCCAACTCCTCATTGAAACGAACTTCCTCTACGTCATATAAAATCCATGAATGAGGTTCCGGAATAAATTTTGCTTTTTGGGATGATACAGTAAAAAGCGGCAAACCTTCTGGAGTGATCTCAATATAATTAAATCCTCCCTTAACCATACTTTCCTTTTCATCAATCCAATACACATAGTAGAAACCATTTTTACCTTTAACATGAAATTGGTAGACAAAGTCGATCAATCGATTAGATCCCTTTGCCATAATACTATATTCAATTTGGGCAAGGCGATTGGAGGGAATAACAACCAACTGACCAAAAATTGTCATTACGATCCAAACAACGAATCCAAAAAATAAAATTGGCGTTATGATCCGAATAAAAGAAACACCGGCGACCATAATTGCAACGAGCTCTTTGTTTACGCTGAACTGCCCAATAATAAAACAAACGGAAAACATCAATGCAGGTGGTACGACTTGATCTACCATGGCTGGCACTGAATATAAAATATGCAAATAAACGTGGGACTGAGAAACTTTGGATGATACCAAATATTTCATCGTGTCCGTAAACTTGTAGATTATGATCATCGAAGTGAGCATAATCAGCGTACCCGCAAAGTTCTTCAAGAAATCAAAAAACAAGTACCGATCTAAAATACGGAAAGGAATAAATTCTTTTTTTAGCCACTGAAAAGGATATAACAATTTTTGTGTTTTCATATCGACTCAATAAGAAGTAAACTCACGTCATCATTGAACGGTTTGTTGGAAAACTGCAATGCATCAGAATACACAGCGCTCAAAAAATCCTCACCTTTTTTTTTCTGATTCTTTAAAATGGAATGAAAGATATCAACTTCACCAAATAATTCATCCTTGTCGTTAAAAACTTCGATGAGTCCATCTGAATATAGAAAGAATCTTTCCCCATTTGTAAATTCAGCTTCATAATTTTTTAACACGGGAGTTAAATAAGAAACGATAAGCGTACCTTCGCCCGCCAAAAATTTTGCGACACCGTCTTTGTCGATATGAAGAATGGGAGGATGACCCGCAATCGAATAATTGATTTTTTTCTCTTCTGGATAAAGATATAAAACACAAGCACTGATATGGTTATTTGGAACTAAATCTTGTAATTCCTTATGAATTGCTTTGAGACAGGAAGCAGGTTCTAGGTTTAGATTTACATGAACTTTAAAGGATAGTATTGCCATAGCCGAAACCATGGCAGAAGCAATTCCATGGCCTGACACATCCGCAAAGAACACTGCAAGCGATCCATCCTCTCGTTTAACATAACTGATTGCATCTCCACCTACTTTGTCGTACGCCTTAAAAAAAGATGAAATTTTGATACCCTTTATTTTTGGCCAATCAAGGGCGATCAGATTCGACTGGGTTTCTTTCGCTAACTCTAAGTCATAAGAAATGCGATCATGGAATTTTTTTAATTCAGATTCGGAAACTCTTAACTTTTCGACTGAACTTAAACGAACGTTAAGAGTGAGATAAGAGACCAATGCCGGCGTTATTATTGCTGAGAGATAGAGTGGCAGATCAACAACTGGTTCCTTGGTGTAAATCCCAATTAGAATACCTGCCGAAGAAACAGTACTCAGATAACTCACCAACAGTTTTCTATCCACAAAACTCACGCCGATACAGGAAATAACCAAAATCATTCCGACCAAATAACCAATATAAAGCGAATTCCAGTACAATAGAATCAAAGAGTGAGCACTCATGGTATAAAACAACACGAGCATAATTGGCTGAATAAATCTTCTAATCAGCGGAACAAAAAAAGTACCCACAAAGAAAGCCAAGCTAACTAATGAATGTAAGATACGCAACCACTTAGGATCATATAAACCGAGATCATCCGTTGGAGCAAAAATACCAAAAGAAATAAATACAAAAAATACTGCTAAACATATGCGAGATATCTTTAACATCTCTTCTTCCAATCTAAAATCAGAAATTTTTTTTGTGACTTTACTAGGATACTGATTCATCTGGAACTTTTTTCGCCATATTTCGATTTAAAAATTTCTGGTAGAAAAGTTGGCTTTTGTGATTCGAAATCAAACCAAATAAAAGATGCATTACCAGTTAAAACACATTCATCAGATTCATTCCACATAGAACAGACTACATCAAACGCACGTGAGGAGATAGATGAAACTTCTAAAGTGATTTCTAAAGTTGCAGGGAAAACAACCTGTTTGCGATAATCCATGTCCAGATGAGTTAAAACGGGTCCAGATTTAAGTGGTTTTACAGGAGAGTCCCATAAAGTTTCTTTCGTAAAATAATCTGCTCTTGCCGATTCAAAATAACGAACGTAAGTCACATTGTTTACATGCCCAAAAGCATCCATCTCGCCCCAGACAACATTCTGGATAAACTTATGACTGTATCGAATCGGTTTAGGCATTCTTCTCTAATTCCAAAACATGGCTATCACTCGGATCGTTTGAAACTTCCACGATGGAATGACTACCGTATTCTCTCAATTTGAATGGAATCTCCCTCCAAATCAAGTCTAGTTTTTGATGTTCCGGAATTTGAGAAAGAATTAAAAAAGGAAGCTTTGAATCTACAGCAAACCTATGTAATGATTCAAGCATCTCTTTCATTCTCAAAGGTGTTTCAGACCAATACGTATAGGGTGGATCCAAGTAAAAAACATAACCCAATTCTTCTTTTTTTTCCCATTTTAGAAAATGTTTAGTAGCATCTTTTCGGAAGAGCTGAATATTCGGAATGCCTCGAAACAGTTTGAGTAAAGCGGAAAACCGATCTTGGTTCAGCTCATAGAGGTATACGTATTTTGCATCTAAACTATAAGCTTCTGCGGCAATCTGCCCACTTCCTGAAAAAAAATCAAAAAACAGAATATCCGAATATGATAAATCGTACAGCATAAGCTTAGATTCGATCAGTGAAAAAATAGCTTTTTTTACAAGACTATTTGTAAAATTCTGATGACCCTGGATCTCGGGTGGGATTGGCAATTCTTTGCCCTTCCATTTACCCAAACTTACACGAAGACCTTTCATTTATTTAAACTGTATTTTAATTCTTGGAACATGGACTTCATATTTTCACTTAACGCTTGTTCTTCGATTTGCGAGAGTATACGTTTTGCTTCTTCGATATTTTTGAGCTCATATGCTGATGTAGCGTAAATATACAATCCATCCGCATACTTGGGACTTTGTTTCGCATGTTTTTGAAAATCTTTTCCCCATTTTACAATTAGGTCGTTCTCACCAAATACTAAGGCTCGCTCCATAAACAGATAAATAGCGTTCCAAAACTGGGTGGAGTTTAGAAACTGAGGATCGGGAGATTTGGGAATATTTTTTTTGAGTTTTGACCAACTGGATTCAGTTGAAACGTATAGAAAAAAAATGCGTGGATCTTTTTCAGTATTTGAAGAAGACAAGTGGTTCTCAGCCAAACGTGAAACGGAATCGTAATTCCCTTTTTTGTAATCAGCAAAGATCGTACTGAAATCGGAATCGTCCGCAAAAATGGATGAGGAGCAGATAAGAAATAGATAAAAGCCAACCTGTATCAAAGCTACAATTCGGTAATATTGGAAGATCCACACATCGGACAAATCAGTTCCCAGGAATCCAAATATTCATCCTCTCCTTCCGCTTCCCATCTATGATCGCAATCTTCACAGGCATAGGTCACCCCATCTTCATTGAGACTCTCAGCATCAAATTCATCGTCGTCAAAAAAATCGTCTTCCATACCGTTTCACTAAATCACAAAGAAAAAGCCGTGTCAAGAGGGGGGACAAAAAAAAAATGGGAGGAGAGTATGTCCATATACACACGTTACGAACCACACCGTAAGAAAAAATCCAAGGGACCTTGGGTTATTTTTTTCCTTCTATGCATCCTATTTTTTTTGGGATATACATATCGTAAGGAAATTTACTTTCTCTTTGCCAAAGATCAAAGTGTTCGAGCGGAAAAAACAAAAGAAAAAATAATCGAACTTTGGAAGTCGCAAAATCTCAAAGAAAAAGATATCGAAGACTTCCAATCGATTGCCCAAACGTACTCGGAAAAAGACCCAAAAGATCCCGTTGCCTTTCACTTGATTTCTCGAAGTTTGTTTTGGACCCTTTACAATCTGGGAATTCACTTTGATGCATCTAGTTTGATTCTCCACCTAGGTTCTGATTTTTCAGAAATGATAGGCCAGTCACAACTTGCTGACTCAACTCTTGACAAAATGTTTTGGAGTGCTCGAAAGTCTGAAGCTCTAACAAACTCCGATTATACGGACTTTGAAAACAACCGACTCCTTTTATTTTTATGCGAAACTCATAGATCCGTAAAAAGACCGTCCGCCTTAATATCTGAATATGGGAACATCAAAACAGATTCACTTTCGCCTGAATTGCTGCCGGTTTATTTTTGGCTATTAACGTATAATACGATGCAGGCGGGTGATGCTCAAGGTTTAGAAAAAATTATAGCAAGTTCAAAAGATCCTAATTTTAAAGGTGGAATCCAATTTTCACCTCGAGAGGAAAACTTTCTTTTAGGTCTCGGGAAGTTTTATAAAAAAGACTATGTCGGAGCACTTAGCCTATTACGATCAGTGAAAACAAATATCCCTGATCGAATTACAGAAACGGCCATTCTAACGGAAGCGACGATTTTCCATTTGCAGAATTTAACGCAAAAAGGTATCGATCTCTTAGAAGAGTATTACAACGAAACAGGAAAAAAGAATTCTGAAATTCCAAATATAATAAAAAAAATGATTTTGGAAAGACCCTCAGCCAAAACAAAAATCATTTTGGGAACGGAATAAATGAACGATCGAGTTCAAAGAAGAAAATTCCTAATTCTGTTTTTGATATTTTCTTCTTTTACATTAGTTTCCTGTGGTCTCTTCCATAAGGGAGTACCCAAAGCAGGTGAGTTTTGTTATTTAATAAAAAAGCCTTATGAGTGCCTATTTGTAGACTTTCAGAAAGAAGAATTGGTATATGCTGAAAGTAATATAAAATTGATTCCCCAAAAACAAAGGTTACTCTATCAATTTGTTTATGCGTCTAATGTATATGAGCTGTCGATTTCAACAGAAAATAGAGTGGATATAAGAAACACAAAAGATCCAAACGACTTCAAATTTTATATGCGCAAAAAAGATAAATTTCGTGAGAAAACGGGTGGTTCTGAATGAACAAATCAATTTCCGAAATCCAATCAGATATCATTGAAGAATTCTCTGAACTTTCCGATTGGGAAGAAAAGTTCCAATACTTGATTGAACTTGGTGAAGAACTTCCCAGTTACCCCGAAGAAAAGAGAACCGAAGAATATATAGTTCCTGGATGCCAATCCCGTGTTTGGGTAGCCCCAGAATTGACAGGCGACCGATTGAACTTCTTCGCCGATAGCGACACGGCACTTACAAAGGGATTGATTGCAATCTTGATTCGAGTCTTCTCGGGCCAAAGGCCAGAAGATATAGCAACCGCATCTTTGGGGTTTATCGAGGAGGTCGGGCTTTCGAAATTTCTTTCCATATCCAGAAGAAATGGCCTCAGTTCGATGGTTCAAAAACTAAAGGGGTTTGCAGACAAAAAATCTTAAATTTCCATTTGCTTTCTAAATAAAATCGGCTAGGATTCTCTCCTACCATCACGAGCTAGGAACCATATGAGATTTTTGATTTTACTTTCCATTTGTTTCTTTTTTTCATACTGCGGAAAAGATCTTTCACCATTTGGTGGACCACCCGAAGTCTCCAAATTAAACCCACGCACCAAACCAGAATGGCCAAACCCCAACTGGAAGGAAGTGAGTCCAGAGTCAGTTGGTATTTCCAGCGCAAAACTAAAGCTAGTTGAAGATTATACCTTTGAAAGAACTGGCGATGAGAACAACCGTAAAGGAAAAAGAACCGATGGTCTCGTGATCATTCGAAACGGAAAATTGGTTTTTGAGAGGTATGCAAGAAATTTTGATAAAGACAAGATCCACTTAACATGGTCAATATCGAAGAGCATTTTGCAAGCTATGGTCGGTATCAGTGTGAAAGCAGGACTTCTAAAATTAGATGACCCGGGTTACTATCATTACGAACCACTGGCACAATCTGAATCTCATAAAAAAATAACAGTAAGACATTTATTGAATATGTCCTCAGGCCTCAGTGCCGAAGAAGGATACGAAAGTGGTCCGCTCAAATCTTCAGTAATTGCGATGCTCTACACGAGAGGCAGGAAGGATATGGGAAAATTTTGTTCAAATCTTCCCCTTCGATCTGAGCCAGGTACACATGTTTATTATTCGAGTTGCGATACCAATATCCTGTCTGCAATACTAAAGAATATTTATCCAGAAAATGAGTACAAAGAACTCCCATTCCAAAAATTATTTGCACCCCTAGGAATTACACAAGCTACGTTTGAAAGAGATGGTTCTGGAACATTCGTTGGATCATCTTACTTGTATTTAACGGCGAGAGATTTAGCAAAAGTAGGATATCTGTATTTAAACGATGGAGTTTGGAACGGCACAAGGATCTTACCGGAGGAGTGGGTAACATTCACTCGGACACCTGCGCCTGGCTATAAATCAACTCCCTATTCCGATGATTTAGATGAGGACAACTACACATCCCACTGGTATGCAAACACAGGTGTGCCCGAAAGAGGAATTCACGAACCGTGGCCAGATGCCCCCAAGGATACGTATGCAGCAATTGGACATTGGGGTCAAATGATGTTTGTAATTCCAAGTCTTGATATGGTTATCGTAAGATTTGGTGATGATCGCGAAAAAGCATTTATTAAAAACGAATTTTTAAAACTAATCAAGGAATCCGTAATACGTTAGCCATGAAGAAAAAAATACTAATACTTGTATCTACCCTACTATTCATTCTGCTTGTATGGATCCAATGGAATTGGAAACACCTGGCAAGTTTTCCCTCAATCATCTCCAGTTTTTATTCAAAAGAGTTTTGCTCATGTTATTTTGTTACTAAACTTTCCGAAGAACAATGCCATAATTTTGCAAGGCAATGGGTACCAATTTCAGAATTCAAATTAGATATAGAAAATAAATCAGTTACTGTTAAAGGATTAGGTAGAACGAATACAGCGAAATACCTCGACGAAACTTTTGGTTGTACCTTACAAGACTTAGATTAGGCGAAGATGAAATATTTCTAATGTATCACCGTTTGACTTTGTTTAGCGGTAATAGTTCACAAAAATAAAATTGATCCCAAAGATCAAACCTTTGGCTTTAATCTCATCGGGTACGACTCCAAAGTTTTGTCCTCGGATTGCATCCATACAGGATTCGTCCACAATTGCTTGACCTTGGGAACTTACCAAACGAACATCAATCACTTGACCTAAGTCATTTAACATAAATAGAACTTTGGATTGACCCTCTTTGATTCCTTCTTTTCTTACAATTCCTGCCATATCGCGATACGCATAGTTTCCACCGCCAGGTGGCGCGTAAGATTCTTCTATACGTTTCAACATACTTTTAAAGTAATAATAACCGGCTAGTTGTTTGGTGGGAACAGTAAGTGCCTTTGATCCATCCCATCGAAACAAAAAATCCTGTTGAAAGCGGTAGTTGAATGGTATCTTTGTCATCTGCCCAGAACTTGCTGATTGGTTGGGAGACTCCTCAGAATTCGATGTAGTTTTGGGATCCGCTTTCAAGATTCCAACTTCAAAAAGTTCTTCCTCTTTGGTTTGTTCTGCTTTCGGTTGCTGTTTTGAAGGGGACTGCGAACTACTTCCAAAAATAAACTCACGAAATGGAGAAAGGGTATGAAAACCTTGTTTTTCCGTTATCCCACCACCACCACTGGAGTCGCGATTGGAAAGTGCTTTGTATTCATCTTTTTTATCTGGATTGATAAACTGCTGTTCGACTAGGACATCATAAATTTTTTCTTTTTCTTCGATGCTTAATTCTTCTGTCGCGTTTTCTGCACCTAACATACGCCACAACATATTCCGAGTAATGAGATGTCCCAAAATAAGAGAAGAAATCAAAACTACTAAAGCAAACGAAAATAAAAGTCGTTTTTCACCTTCTTCCTTTTCGGGGAGTTCAAAATTAAAATAAAGAGGGGGCATCGTCCGGTCTCTCCTTATTTCCTGGATTAGGAATCCCTAAATGTTCATAGGCTTTTTTGGTGGCTACTCTACCTTGCGGAGTACGATCAATTAGTCCAACTCTCACTAAAAATGGTTCATAGGTATCTTCAATAGTTCTTTCTTCTTCACCTAACACGACAGAAATGGGTTTTATACCTACAGGCCCACCTGAATATCTATTGATAAGAATTTCCAAAATCTGTCGGTCCACTGAATCCAAACCAAGTTCATCCACACCCATACGATTGAAAGCAAATTCACAGGTGGGTAATTCGATGGTTTTTTCATTTTTTACTTCAGCAAAGTCTCTCACACGTTTTAATAGGTGGTTGGCAATACGAGGCGTCTTTCGACTCCGCCGGCCAATTTCTAGAGCTGCCCCCTTCCCCAATTGAAGGGCAAGTAGGTCTGCCGATCTTTCAACAATGATCTTCATCTCCTCATCCGTGTAAAAATCAAGTTTGAGATGGATCCCAAATCTAGATTTGAGAGGGTCACTAACAAGCCCCGAACGAGTCGTTGCACCCACTAATGTGAATGGTTGCAATTGGATTTGCAAGGCATTTGCGGTCACGCCCTCTCCTACAACCAAATCCACAAAAAAATTCTCCATGGCAGGATAAAGTAGCTCTTCCTGCTTTTTGATAAACCCATGGATTTCATCTATAAACAAAACTTCATTGGACTTAAGAAGTGTCAGGAAACGAACCAGATCTGCCCCCTTGGAGATGGCCGGGGCAGAAGTGGGTGTGAAGGCCACTCCCAGTTCATTTGCAATGATATTGGCTAGGGTCGTTTTTCCAAGCCCAGGGGGTCCTGAGATCAGGACATGGTCGAGTGAGTTTTTTCTTTTTTTTGCTGCTTCGATATAAACAGAAAGGTTGGAAATTACCTCTTTCTGACCAATAAACTCAGAAAGTTTTGTAGGGCGAAGGGATGGTTCATCTTCGCCCGGCTGATTCCAATCTTCTCTTAAAGACACCTCAATTTGGTTTCTGCGCTGGAGTGATCGAAGTCAAGATTTCATTTTTATTTCTCATAATTTTTATCTCTAGTCGTTTGCCAATCTTCGCGGTTCGGACAAAATTGATCAGTTCTTCTGGTGACTGGATCGTTTTCCCTCCAATCTCTATGATGACATCATCCAGTTTTAAGCCCGCCTTATCCGCAGGTGAGCCCTTGATGATTTGGCGGACCAGAGCTCCTTTGTTGTCCTTGAGTCCCAATTGTGCCACGTCTTCTTCAGAGATCATGTCGAGACCTACTCCAAGCCAGGGTCGGGTTACTTTTCCATTGAGTTTTAACTCTTCGGCAACCTTCCTTGCTTCGTTTATCGGTATCGTGAATCCAATACCAACGCTACCGCCCGATTGGGATGCAATCATTCGGTTGATTCCAATCACTTCGCCTCGGATATTTAGGAGAGGGCCCCCACTATTCCCCTGATTGATTGCAGCATCGGTTTGGATGTACGAAAGACCGGAACTGTCTATGCCCCCTCTCTGTACGGCAGAGACTACTCCTACCGTGAACGATTGTTCAAATCCAAGCGGTGCACCGATGGCAATTGCCCAATTTCCAACCTTTACCTTATTCGAATCTGCTAATGGAATTGGCTTTAGATTGGACTTTGGAGCATCGATTTTGAGCAATGCAATATCCATTGTTTCATCAGATCCGATGAGTTTTGCTTCAAAGGTTTTTTGGTTTTTAAATTTTACGGTAAGTTTGTCCATATCTTTGATGACATGGTGGTTTGTCATAATATAGCCATCTTCATTGAGAACAATTCCTGATCCGAGGCCCGTTTGTTTTTGAGTTCTCACTCTACCCGAACCACCGTTACCAGGTCGTCCAAAAAAGTGATCAAAGAAGGGGTCTCCCGAAAAGGGATGTTGTTGGAGTGCAACAGTTCTCTCAGTAGCAATCGAGACAACGCTAGGCGATGATTTTTCAAATACCTCTTGGAAGGCATCTTCCAAGGCAACCGCCTGTGTTTGTGCTGGGGAAAGTTTATCAGATCCGTCCGCCTTTAGTTGGAGTGGGTTTTGTGAGGAATCGCCGCAAGTTATAATGGGAGATAAAAAAGTCCCAATCAAAAGAAAGGTGAATGCAATGGCAACCAAACGAAATGGATTTTTTTGACTCATAGATTCTTAAGTTCTTCTCCTACAGTATTTGACCCTAGAATCAACTAGAAAGTTTCCAAGAAACTTGCTAACACTAGGTTCGAACTTTTGTAAAAAAACTTGAACATATCGTACAAGCGGATTCTATAAGGACATGGCAAAAAAAATTTTAGTTCCCCTACTCCCAGGATTCGAAGAGATGGAAGCAATTATCCTCATCGATGTACTTAGGCGTGGTCAATTGGAAGTATTTTCTGTTTCCAATTCCAGGGAACCTATCCTTGCCTCAAGAAATACACTTCATATCGCCGATTTAATTTTTTCTGAGGTAGAAGGGAAAGTATTCGATGCTATTGTTCTGCCAGGTGGCCTCACAGGGACTAAAAATTTGATGGAGAATGAATCTGTGAAAAACCTCCTCATTCAATTCCATAGACAGAAGAAAATGATCGGAGCTATTTGTGCTGCGCCAAACGTACTTAGGAAATTTGATATTATCAGAGATGATATTCCGTTTACAGCTTTCCCAACAAGCATCAGTTTGGTGGAATCTAATAAAAGTAATTATTTAGAAGAAAGGATTGTTTCCTACGAGAACATCCACACAAGCATCGGTCCAGGATCTGCCTTTGAATTTGCACTCTATCTTTTGGAAAAACTGACTAGCGAGGAAACTATGATCGAAGTTAAAAAGGGACTGTATCTGCCCGACTCAAAATTATAAAAGTTTTTTAACTCTCTCTTGCCGAGACAAGGGATGCCAATGCTGCTTCTTCAGAATCAAAAACTTCAAGATGGCTTTCCATCCCAGTAAGCTTGAATACCTTTGCTACAGATCCGTGAACGCTGCAGACTTTTAAATCTCCGTGGTATTTCTTAAGTTTGTACATTGCCGTGACAAGGGTTCCAATTCCCGAGCTATCCATAAAGGGAACCTTGGCCAAGTTTACAACAATTTCATATTGTTGGTTTTTGATTTTTTCATCCAGGACGTCCTTTAGTTCTTTCGCATTGTAAAGATCCACCTCACCTTCCAGAGTGATGATCGCTACTTTGTTCTTGATCTCTTCGTGGATTACCATTTGGTTTTAGTTTGCATCCTGAAAGGAATTGAAAAGGAAAAAATTACATTCGGAAAACGCCAAATGGCTTTCTTTCTAAAAATCTTGCCGAAACAACAGAGAGAGCTCTTCCCAATGTCTTCCTTGTATCGGCTGGATCCAAGATTCCGTCATCCCAAAGTCTAGCGGAACTAAAAATAGAGGAAGATTTTTTTTCGTAATCGGAAAGAATCGGAGCCTTAAAGGAAACTTCCTCTGCTGACGTAACGGACTCTCCTTGTGCTACCTTTTGGTCCTTCTTAACCGTCCAAAGCACATTGGCTGCCTGTTCTCCGCCCATCACTGAAATTCGAGCATTCGGCCACATCCACAAAAAATCTGGAGAAAAGGCTCGACCGCACATACCATAGTTACCCGCTCCATATGACCCACCTGTTACAATCGTTAGCTTCGGAACAGTCGTAGTGGAAACTGCATTTACCATCTTTGCGCCGTCTCTTGCAATCCCTTGGTTTTCATATTTTTTACCGACCATAAAGCCAGTAATGTTCTGCAAAAAAAGAAGTGGTATGCGTCTTTGGTCACATAGCTCGATAAAATGAGCGGTTTTTAGTGCCGACTCGGAAAACAAAACTCCATGATTAGCAATTATGCCAACTGGATATCCATAGATTTCGGCAAAACCTGTGACGATGGTTTGGGCATAAAGTTTTTTAAACTCAAAAAACCGTGAACCATCCACCAAACGACTGATAATCTCTCTTGGATCATAGGACTTTCTCGAATCCTTTTCGATAATTCCATAAATCTCTTCGATTGGATAGAGTGGTTCTTCTGTTAACTTAACTACTGATTTAGGTTTCAGATTCAGGTTACGTATGATGGATCTTGTGATTTCGATCGCATGCGTGTCATCTTCCGCATAATGATCCGTAACACCCGAAGTTCGGCAATGGACATCGGCACCGCCCAACTCTTCCGGTGTAACTTCTTCTCCTGTCGCCGCCTTCACTAGGGGAGGCCCACCCAAAAAAATCGTTCCATTTCCTTTAACTATGACCGATTCGTCTGACATAGCTGGAATATAGGCTCCTCCAGCCGTACACGAGCCCATAACAACCGCTATCTGAGATATTCCTTTGGCACTCATATTCGCTTGGTTAAAAAAGATTTTCCCAAAATGATCCTTATCTGGAAATACTTCGTCCTGCATCGGAAGGTAAGCACCACCTGAATCGACAAGATAAATACATGGTAAAAAATTCCTTTCTGCTATTTCTTGAGCCCGAATATGTTTTTTTACAGTGAGCGGATAATAAGTTCCACCTTTGACCGTCGCATCATTTGCGACGATCATACATTCGATACCTTCAATTTTACCGATTCCAGTGATGATACCTGCTGACGGCACCGAATCAGCATACACATCTTCGGCGGCTAAGGTAGAAAGTTCCAAAAATTCAGTACCCATATCAACCAAGAGAGCTATTCTTTCTCGGGCAGTCAATTTTCCTCTGGATTTATGTTTTTCCTGAGCCTTAGGTCCACCACCTAATTTTACTTTTGCGATTCGATCACGTATGGGGACAAGGGTTTCTAGATAGTTGGTTCTATTTTCTAAAAATTCTTTGGAATTCGGTTGGATTTTCGAGATTAGAGTTTCCATCTTATTCCTTATTCTGTTTGTGAAAGTTGAACTTTTTAGTCTTTTTATGAGAAAAAGAATCTATAAAGTAGTGAATCTTTTCTGAAACTTCCTTAGAGCATTCTTCCATAGGAAGGTGTTTGCACGGTAGGACATTCAAACTGCTGGTTCGCATAGTTTCTTTGATATATTCCGTTTGGAAAGGGGATATGCGATAATCTTCGGAACCAATAAAGATTTGGCGAAGTCCAACAAGTGCCTTTGCACCTTCCTCAATTTCACGCAAAGCATGTGTCGACCGATCTACATTTCTGATGAATTCCAGAGTATTGTTCCGAGTTTTGCCTTGGAATAGTAGGTGGAACATATCTTTGTCCCAGTCCTTTGGGAAAACAAAATCTTTTTTTACAAGAAAGAGTTTGTAAAATAGATTTAAAAACGGTGGTCGAAATAAAAAGGAAAACAAATCTCCCAACAGAGGAAGTCGCAAAAAATGAAGAGGAAAATAGAATCGAAACTTGGGTAGGTGTAAAAACCCATTTAGGATAGATACGGTTTTAATTTTTTCAGGATGGTCTTTCAACAGAAAGCTCATTATTGGGAGCGCATAATCAAAACAAACGACGTGAACCTTTTTATCAGCCGTCACTTCTTCTAAAAAATGATAGAGGTAAAATGCCATCATCCGGTGTGAGAGTGGAGTATCTGGTCTAGAACTAAGTCCTATTCCTAAAAAATCAGGTGCAATCACACGGTAGTTTTTTGATAACTCCTCCAGAACATATCTATAGTTATATGAAGTTGTTAAAAAACCATGGAGAAGGATTACGATTTCTTCACCTTTTCCTTCTTCACGATAAAAAAAGTTTTGTCCTTCAACTACAGCAGACTTACCTCGATTAATATGATTGAGGAGATTGGGGCTCAAAGTTTACCGTCCAAAGAATCTTGATAGATTTTTTTCAAATACTCTTCTTCAAATTCGGCTAAGTTGATTCCTCGTCTTGCCATGATCTTTTTTGTATCGGAAAGAAACTCAGTCAGCCGGTATTTTTGGCGGCCATCAATCCAATTGAAGGGTGGGTTGTATCCGCTCACTCGATTTTCGACAACATTAGAACCGATATCAAAAACTGTTCCTGTATTGGACATTACACCAATTGCTAGTTTTGTAAATGGCCCAATCACGCTACCAAATTTTATTGTACCAGTATTGATCGTTGCATCACCTACTCTAAGCTTAACGATTCCATAATTATTCTTCAAATCACTGGTCGTAGATAAAGCCCCTAAATTAACCCAGCTAGAAACAAAACTATGTCCTAAAAAACCTTCATGGTGTTTGTTAGAAAAATCTAAGATAATTGAATTTTCTACCTCACCACCAATCCGACACTGGTTTCCGATAAGACAGCCACCCGCAATTCTTGCACTGTCTACTTGGGTGTGTTTGCCAATGTAGAGTGGACCTTCTAAGAAACTAAAAGATCCAATCTTTGCACCTTCATCAATGAGAATCGGTCCATGAGTTGTATCAAACACAACCTGTGGATAGATGTTTGCATCTGGGTGGATGTAAAGGTGTTTGTCTTTCCCAACAATCGAAAATTGATGTTGTTTGACCTTGTACTTTTGACGGTATTTTTTCCAATTTTTATCTAAATCGAGGGTTTCCTCAATAAGAGACGTTACAATTCTTTGCAACTCCCAAGGAAGGTAGATATCAGGAGTTACCACCAAATCGAAATTAGATTCTTGCCAAGGAAGAATATCTTCATACCTACGAAACAAAAGCTCAGAAAAACTTGGATCTGGTGATTTGTAGTAAAATTTGGCTTTTGGGTATTTCTTTTTTAGTTTTTGAAATAGAGAAAAACCACCCA
Source organism: Leptospira sp. (assembly GCA_027533185.1). GTDB lineage: Bacteria > Spirochaetota > Leptospiria > Leptospirales > Leptospiraceae > Leptospira_A. Next base: position 35,946 of record JAPZTS010000007.1, read on the forward strand.
GACTCCACTCTAAAAAGCTGTGGAATCGGGAAATCGGATCCAAAACTCGAGGACGGTTTGACTCATCAAATAGTATCTTCATTTGACTTAATTATTCAACCGTAACCGATTTTGCTAAATTCCTTGGTTGGTCCACATTGCAACCTCTAAGAATTGCTATGTGATAGGAAAGGAGCTGGAGCGGAACCACTGCCAACAGAGGAACAAGTGCATCAGCAATTTTAGGAATTTCAAATGTATAATCAGCCATAGATTTGATTTCCTTATCACCCTCCGTTACAATCGCAATCACCTTTCCTTTTCGTGCCTTAACTTCTTGAATATTGGAAACAACCTTTTCATAGGAAGAATCCTTAGTTGCAATAAATACGACTGGCATATCAGCATCGATCAGCGCAATTGGGCCATGTTTCATCTCGGCAGCAGGATAACCTTCTGCATGGATATAAGAGATTTCTTTGAGTTTGAGAGCACCTTCCAGTGCTACAGGAAAATTAAATCCTCGGCCCAAATAAAGGAAGTTAGAGGCTCTATAAAACACTTCCGAAATGATTTGGATATCTTTTTCTTTTTCTAAAATTTTTGCGAGTTTATCAGGAACAGAATCCAACTCGAGTAAATGTTTTTGATAATCACTCATCGAAATGGTTCCTTTCTTTAAACCAAGATACAGAGCAAGCATGGTAAGAATCGTAACCTGACTTGTAAATGCTTTGGTAGACGCAACTCCAATCTCGGGACCCGCATGTAAGTAAGCTCCTGCATGAGAAGCTCTTGCAATAGAGGAACCAACCACATTACAAACCCCAAAGATAAGTGCTCCTTTGGATTTTGCAAGTTCAATGGCGGCAAGTGTATCAGCTGTCTCACCTGACTGGGATACGGCGATTACAATATCTCTTTCCGTAACTATTGGATTTCGATAACGAAATTCCGAAGCATATTCGACTTCGGTTGGAATTCGCGCAAGATCTTCGAATAAATACTCTCCGATTAAACCAGCATGCCAAGAAGTTCCACATCCGATCAAAATCAATCGGTCTGCATTTAAAAACCGATTTAGGTATTGGTCCACACCACTTAAAAAAAGATGGTGTTCTCTGGACACAAGCCTTCCCCGCATCGCATCCCGTACGGATCTGGGTTGCTCAAAGATCTCTTTTAACATAAAGTGGGGGTACCCGCCCTTCTCTATGTCTTCCAAATCCATTTCTAATTTTTGAATGAAAGGAGTTTTAGAAACATTTTCTAAATTTTTTACAACCAAACTACCATCTTTGATCACCGCCATCTCTTGGTCATTGAGATATATTACATTATTCGTATATTCGATGATGGGAGTTGCATCGGATGCTACAAAAAATTCATCTGTTCCAAGACCAATGACTAAGGGAGAACCTTTCCTTGCCGCAATCATGGTTCTTTCTTCCTCTTCCGCAAGAACAACAATCGCGTAAGCTCCAACTACTTCATTGAGCGCAAGTCTTACAGCTTCATCAATAGAACACTTGTTTTGTTTTTTAATTTCTTCGATTAAGTGGATTAGTACTTCCGAATCCGTATCAGATAGAAACTTATGGCCGTTGGATTCTAATTCCTTTTTGATAGATGAATAATTTTCAATGATGCCATTGTGGATGATTGCAAGTTTGCCATCCGAACTTAAGTGTGGGTGCGCATTCCGATCACTTGGCTCCCCGTGAGTTGCCCAACGGGTATGTCCGATTCCAAGACTTGCTGAAAATTTTTTGTCCCCAATAACAGCCTCTAAATCGGATACCTTTCCTTGTTTTTTTAGGATTTCCAATTTTCCATTTAACAAAGCTACACCGGCACTGTCGTATCCACGGTATTCTAAACGTTTTAATCCTTTGATTATTACGGGCAGGGCTGCCCTTTTTCCTAAGTATCCTACGATTCCACACATGTTTTTACCCTCTTTAAGGTAAGACTTAAGTCATTTTTAGTTTTAGTTTCTATGATCACACGAAAGATTGGTTCAGTATTTGATGGTCTGATATGAATCCAAGAATCATCAATAAACATCCACAGCCCATCTCTTTCAGAAATAATTTTTGGTGAAAATTCTGATTTAAATTTGTCATAGAGATTTTCCAACGACAATCCATTTGAAAGCGGGAAGGATTGTTTTTCCATGTAAAGATTTGGCATGCCATCTAACAAAGAATCAATGGATTTTCCAGTCTCCGCCATCAAATTTAAAATATGCGCAATTCCTGATAGAGTGTCTCTTCCAAAACTTGGTATACTGGGATCGATTACACCGCCATTTCCCTCGCCACCAAAAATCGCCTTGGACTTTATCATCTCTTCCACGACATTTGCCTCACCCACCTTAGAACGAATTACAGAGGCGCCCAGCGATTCGGCAACAGCCTCATTGATAAAGGAAGTGGAAAGATTTACGATCACTTTCGAATTTTTTTTTGCATGGGTGAGTACGTTTTGTAATGCCAAAGGCAAAGTATATTCTTCTGAAATGGCTCCCCTTTTCGGAGAAAATAATACCAAACGATCTGCGTCTGGGTCCAAAGCAAAACCGATATCTGCCTTGGATTTTTTGAAATGGGGCTCTACAACTTTTAAGGCTTTGGCCGTTGGTTCTGGTGGCCTTGGAAACGTTCCATCGGGAGTACAGTTATGAGATACAACCTGGCATCCCAATTTTTGGAGTAACTTTGGAATCACAAAACTCCCCGCTCCTGAGACTGCATCCACAAAAACCTTAAATTTCTTCTTTTTGATTTTGGCTACGTTCACTCTGTCCAAAACAGATTGAATATGCAAATCGATATAGTCTTCGCCTGATTCTACATATCCTTTAGGATGAATTTGTTCTTTAAAAAAACTTTGATCTCGAATGATAGAAAGAAGCTTCTGATTCTCTGAGGCAGAAAAGAAGAACCCTTGTTTGGAAATAAATTTAAAGGCGTTCCACTCCATTGGGTTGTGGGAAGCAGAGATCATAATCCCACCTTTTGCTTTTGCGAGATTGACAACTGCTTTGGTAGTAGGAGTTGGCACAAGACCTAAACTTAAAATAGATGAGTGATTGGCCAAAAGTGCGGAAGAAAGTAGGCTTTCAAAATACGGACCACTGGGCCTAGAATCCCGCCCTATAACAACAGTTCCACCTTCCATCATCGTACTAAAAGCACGTGAAAAAAGTAGAGCCTCACCAAGCCCAAACCCTGACTGAACCTTGCCACGAACCCCAGAAATTGAGATCATCAGAGAGGATAGATCGAAGTTTTGTGTTACCAACATATAATGATATCAAGGATGGCAAAAAAGCCAAGGGAGTCTATCTTTTTGCTTAGAATTTTAAAAGAAGAAGTAGGAAGGACAAAGAAGGTAAACGGTTTGGGCGATGACAGGATTGAACTGCCGACCCGCTGCTTGTAAGGCAGCTGCTCTCCCAGCTGAGCTAATCGCCCGTCGTGATACCATTAAATGAAGAGGAGGTTTTTTGTAAATCTAGTTTTGAAATAAAAAAGGCCACACTAGGTGGCCCTCTGTCCTTTAGCTATAAACGAAAGTTATGCGGCCTTTGCTTCTCCAATAGAGTTGATGCGAAGTGCCATACGGGATTTTTTTCTATCCGCATTTTTTTTGTGAATGAGTTTTGTTTTCACAGCTTTGTCTAGGCGAGATGCTAGTTTGCTAAAAACGGAAAGAGCTTCCGTTTTATCACCTGCTTTGATTGCTTTAAGCAAGTTACGCGCATAGGTACGCATTTCTGTGCGATCTTCTGCATTTCTAGTTTTTCTACGTTCGGTTCTACGAATATCTTTCTTTGATGATTTTAAATTAGCCAAGGAACATTACCTACAAGGAATTTTTACTTATTTTTTGTGTACCCACTTGGGGGTCAAGGCGAAAGAGGATTTTTTTGGGCCCAAATCTGCTCTCCTAGACCTCTCTTTCAGGAGGAAAACTTATGTTCCACGCTTTGCTTTGGATTGACCACGAACTTGCCATTCTTTTGAAAGAAAGGCACCTCGACCAAGGGCTCGTCTTACGATTGGCTCTCCTTTCACTCAAATCCTACGATGTTGGATCCCTGTTTCTAGAGACAACTGAGGGCAAACACCACGAACGGGTGGAACTCTCTCGTTATGATTTTTTTTGTCTGAACGAGGTTGCAAGGGATAAGGAAGTTGACCCGAACTTAATCCTATCTTATGCTTTCACAGAAGCAAGTTTGGAAATCTTAAGATTGTGACCCCAGATCGATCAAAACAACAATATATAAAAGTCCACACGATCGACGAGATTGACCCGAACAAATTGTCGATCTCACAAATCACATCGAGATATATCGATAAAGATAACAACCGCTATGCTCTGCGTTTCAATAAAGAGACGAGGCGAATTGAGATTATAAAACTAGGAACCAACCAAGGTTTTGAAGTTGTCAAACAAGAACCGAGACCTTCCCCGGAAGAGAAACCTCTGGTGGAGGAACCAGGAGGGCAGACGCCCACTGCAGCTCCGCAATCCACTGTTCCAATATCCGAAACTCCCATAGAAAAACAGGTTACAAACCCAAGCCCGATTATCATCAAAAAAAATCCGACACCAGAATCCAAACCAGTTCTCTCTGAAAAACTCGCAAAAGTTCTTGAGATGCAAAAAGAAAAAGCCCAGGCACAAACAGAGGAAGGCCTTCTTGGCGCTGACATCGAGTTAGATATCTTCCAACCTGGTGAAATGCCTCCTAGTCCTTTGTCGAGTTCCGAAGAACCCAAGTTGGAAGAAATAGCGGAGGGGCACAGAGAAGACGAAGAACAAGGCCCATCTCTAAATCCAAATGAGAGGACTCATTTTTTAACTCCCAACCAAAGGATCGAAGAATTTATAAAACAACTCGGCATCTACCGAGAACGTGCCAACGCAATTATCAAAAATCTCCAATCTTCACGCATCTTTGAGATCACAGGGGATCCTTCAGAAAACAAAAATATAGTTGGAAACTTTGCACGAGAGATGGAGGCACGTGTCTTTGAAGCAATGGACAAAATGGTCGATCTCCACAAAGAAATGACATCGTACCCAAGGCCCATTACATACTACATATCGAAGGCTCCATTAGACAAACGAGAAGAGATGAAACTTATCGATTCCGACAAAGAAAAATTGGATAAATTACATCTTTTCGAAATGCAAAAACATACCGAAAATATTGTAAGAGCTATGAAGGACCTCAGCCTACAACTGATGAATATCCTCACCATCAAAACAGAAACTCAGGTAAAGCAATTGCAATACCCGAATCAATTGATGTATGTGGATGCTAAAAATGCCTCTCTTTATTTTGCACAAGACTTGGACAAATCTATACTAGATGTAGAACACTGGAAAAATTCGAAATGAAAGAACTCTCAGAAAACGAAGCTAAAGCAATCTTAGAAAAAATTCGCGGGGAATACAAAGAACATGGAAAATTAAACCCGAAAGCTTTCGATGGGATTGGGTTTGAACAAAGATACATACAGACATTAAAACTTCGTGCGAACATTACAAAATTCTTAAATGATGAAGTAGCGTTTTTGGAACAACTAAAAGGAAAGTTTCAACAAATAGTTGCAAAAAAAGAAGCGGCAAAAGCACAAACTCTCAATCGGATCATGGACGAATCTTTGGAAAAACTATCCGGATACAAAAAGGTCGATTTCCACCCATTAGCGAGTGTAGAGATTCGTTACTTCTACGGGGCAATTATTGATTTTGCAGAAGCCGATCTACCTGTTTTAATCTATATTTTTAAAGGTACTCCCGAGTATTCTTTCTTACAGGATGCAGTTCTTCAAATTGAAAGGATTGGAGTTACCAGACGAGGGCTTCCTTCTCTAAAAATCCAAGAAGTCATCAAAAGTATGTTAGATGCAAATGGGAATCCACTTGTCGTTGAAAAGGTTTCTCAGAACCTTTTAAAAGACGGATGTATTGCTCTAAAAAACATAGTTTTATCTATCGGGGATTTAAGAGCAAAAAATCGAATCAATACAGATATGATTGTTAACGTGAGTGACCGGGATTATCCAAAAGCGGCTGAATACTACGGTGGCAGGAAATTTGGAGAATCCTTGGAAAAAATCGCTGAACGATGTAAACAAATCATACAAGATTTTCGAATGAATTCCTTGCTAAGTATCGAAGCATAATTTCACTGTGGTCATGGCCACAGTGATTTTAGGTGCAAGCGACACCATTGAAACAGAATTTTCTGGAGACGATTACAAACAACTATCACCCACGGAGAAATACCACTCCCTACTTTTCCGATCTGTTGACAAACTCTTCAATTTTTTAGGCACAGACAGGAAACGTTTAGGTCCACATCTAACTGATTTTGTTTCGATTGAGGCTCAGTCCTTGGGTCGAGAGGGTTATGGATTTGCTATCAAGGATGCAAATGACCTTGGATTTGGAGGACTTGCCTGTCATACGGTAGACTTGGGAGGAGCCAGTGTGGGAGGTGCCATCCAACAGGCATATACTATTGTCGAAGCAAATCCAAATGCAGTAGTTCTCGTTGCGGCTGCAGACGTACCTAAATCAGTCTTTAAACAAGTATCAGATTTAAAGCGACTAACAGCCACAGTTTGTCATAAAGATTGGGAAATGCCTTATGGTGCAACCTTGATTGGACTCTATTCTCTTTTATGCGAAAAGATGATGTTTGAGTCCGATATCAATGCGACGGACCTAGAAGAAATCACAAAACAGTTTCGCAACGTTGCAATAAATAACACAAGAGCCTTCCAATACCAAAAAGAGCTAACAGACAAACAATTAAAAAAGCCTCTGGCTGGTGTATATTCAACTCCTATGATTGCCATTGTAACAGACCACGGATTTGCTACATTAGTAACCTCAGATGAGACCAAACAAAAGTTAATTGACGCATCAATCATAAAAAAAGATTCAAAACATGTTTATATTGCAGGCTCTGGACATTCTGCACATGCAGAATACCTAATTCAAAAGCAAGACCTTCGAAGCCCTGCAGCTCTTGCCTGCGAACGTGCAATCGCGCTATCTGGTTTTGGAAGAGAAGAAATAGACTACGCTTGGATTTATGACTGTTTTACGGGGATGATCATCCATGAAGCGAGTTTGTACTTTGGTATCCCCGCAAAGGACGTCGCAAACTCTCTCAAAAAAGGAATGATTCCCACTGGAAAAAAAGAAATTCCAATTAACTTGGGCGGAGGCATCCTTAATTACCAAGCGGCGATGTCTCTCTCGGGTGCTTGTGGTCTTATCGATATTATGAGTCAGTATGGTCTTGCAACAGATCCGATACCCAATACGATGTCCGAAGAACCGAACGTAAGTCTTTTGGGAGGGAACGGGGGAATAGATAGCATAAACTCGGTGGTTATTTTTTCAAAGACCAAACCAATGAATCGGGCAAGAACTCCGATTGTCACAAAACCATTAACTGTGAATATTCCGAAAGTAACGGAAGGAGAGACAGGAACTATCGTCAGTGCAACGCCTGTGTATTTCAATCCAGGCGGAGATAAAAAACCTCCGTATCTCTTAGTGGTTTCTAGAACGACAGAAGGAAGTTTGATTCTTACCAATCTCTATGATAAAGAATTTAAAGAACTTACTGATTCCAGTCCCAGTGATTTATTCCATAAAGAAGTACGGTTCCAAAAGATCGAGGGAAAGATACAGGCTTGTTTGACTTTCTGAAATAGCAATTCAAGTTTAGATCTTCAAATTAAAGTAATTAGATCTATGAGTCCAAATCCAGCAGCAGAATATAAAAATAAATTGGATACTACGGAATGAAACTTGTAATCCGGATGCTTTCGAAACCAAAGATGGAGAAATAAATGTATGATTAAGAATATATCGAATGAGTTTCTTAAAATTAACTTAGTATCTCCTGCAAGCTCTGGAGCAATTGCAAATAATGGAAACAGAAAAAAAGGTAAATGTAAAAAAAGCCAAATAGGATACGCTACGTGATCCTCTAAGTCTTTCAAAACTAAAAACAATTTCCATTCTTTGTGTCGAATTGCATCAAGTTCGTGAATAAATATAAAGCTTGTCGCAAGAAGAAAAAATATTGATTCCATTTGGTTGATAGCTCCTGAACTTGAGAAGACCAATCAGATCAAGAATAGATATCAATTAAATTTCTCTTCAGTTGATTCAAATCAACTTTTTATTCCTAAACCGACTCATCGTTTCCTTTGTAATTCCCAAATACGAGGCCAAAATTTTATCTGGAAATAATCCGATTTTTTCATGTGAAGATTGGATAAAATTTTGATACCTTTCCTTAGGTGATAAGGAGATCAAATTGATAACACGCGTTTCTTGTTCTAACATATAGTTTTCGATAATTTCTCTAAAGAAATTCGAAATCTCAGTATTTATTTCTATCAAGTTGCGAAGAAAAAAGTAATCAAATTGAATCACAGAAACTTTACTTACTGTTTCAATGTATTCAAACGCATTTTTACCAAACTTTAAAAGTCTGATGGACTCACAAAAATCTCCTTCGTCAATTAGGCGAATTACATGATTTTTGCCTTTGATTTTATAGTATTGTTGAAGCTGTCCAGATACTACGAAGAAAAATACTCTCTCTTTCGTGTTAGGTGAAATGAGAACAGACTTTGCGGGAAATTCTACACTCTTAGAAGCATTTTTTGTTACTTCTAAAAGTTTAGATAATTCCATATTAGGAAAATTGTTTTAAAAAACGAAGATTCCCAGATTGGAAGTAACGAATGTCATGGATTCCATAGCGCATCATTACCAACCGGTCTAAACCCAAACCAAAAGCAAAGCCTGTCCATTTTTTAGAATCCAAGCCAGCATACTCCAATACATTTGGGTGCACGAGTCCACAGGGCAATAGTTCAAGCCAACCGCTGTGCTTACATACAGAACATCCATCTCCACCACAAACCAAACATTGGATATCTAATTCAAAACCTGGCTCAACAAAAGGGAAATAACCTGGTCTGAGTCTCGTTTTAATTTCTTTACGGAAGACCCGAGAAAGGAGTGTCTCCATTGTATAGATCAAATGTGCGATGGAAATATCTTCGCCTACTACCATCCCCTCTACTTGGTAGAAGGTATTTTCATGGGATGCATCCACCTCTTCATAACGGAAGACACGTCCTGGTGCAATGATCCGAAACGGGGGTTTTAGCTTACGTAGAGCTCTAACTTGGATTGCTGATGTATGGGTGCGAAGCAAGTTCCCATCCACCGTATAAAACGTATCCTGCATGTCCCGAGCAGGGTGATCCTCACTAAAATTGAGGGCGGCAAAATTATTCTCATCCGTCTCAACCTCGGGTCCGTCCATGATGGAAAATCCCATAGAAGAAAAAATATCTTCGATTTCGTATTGGATTTGAGAAATAGGATGGATCGATCCAGTATCTGCAAATTTTGTCGGACGTAGTACATCAAAAATTTCTTTTTTTAACTCATTCTCATAGAAACTCTCTTTTAAATTCTTTTTTTGTGATTCAATAATTGCTTCGAGTTTTACTTGAGCTTCATTTGCGAGTTTGCCGATGGATTTTTTTTCCTCAACAGATAAACTTGCGAGACCCTTTAGAACAGCCGTAAGTTTTCCTTTTTTACCAATATAGATGTTTTTTGTCTGATCAAGATCTGCTTCGGACTTGGTTGTTTTGATGGAAACTTCGGCTTCCTTGACAAGAGATTCTATTTCTAGTTGTAAACTCATTTATTCACTCGGCTTGATATAATTTCTTTTAATTCTGGATAGATTCCACCAAATGCTCCATTGGACATGGCAAGTACGATTACTTTGTTTTTTGCAAATGCTGGTAAGTGTTTTTTCAGGAGTGATGGAATCTCCTTTGGCGTATTTGCATAGATAGCTGGTTTTTTATTTTTAGTTTGGATATCCTTGACCAACTTCTTTACATCTAGCTTGAGTTTTTTTGCTACTTTGTTTACCTGGTAGACCTCAGAAATAATTACAAGATCAGAACCTTTAAAACAATTTGCAAAATCCTCTTGGAAGACATTTCGATGCGAGGTTGCACTCCTCGGCTCAAACAGGGAGACTATTTTATAACCAGGATAGGCTTCCTTATGTGCTTTGATTGTCTCAAGTATAGCAACTGGGTGGTGCGCAAAATCTTCAACGAGTAGACTAGATTCAGTTTTAACTAGGGTCTCTTGTCGCCTTTTGACTCCCGGGAATCTAAGGAAGGCGTCAATAATTTCCTCGCGCCTTTTTGGCGCGATTTCTAAACAAACTCTGATGGCTGCTTCCGCATTGCGATAGTTATGTGCACCTATCAATTCAGGTTTTAAAACCTTTTTAGATTTCAGATCCTTTAAAATTCCCTTTGTGTAACCTAGTTGGGAATTTCTTTCACCAAGTTCAAATCCTTCTGTTTTTATATAAACAAGATTGGAGGTGATCTCCTTTAAGTTTTTGGATCCATTCCAGAAAAAAACCTTTCCATTTCCAGGGACTAAGTTTAACAAACGTTTGAACATGGTTTTGATTGCATCGATGTTTGCGAAAATATCCGCATGATCAAAGTCAAGAGCATTCATAACCAAAAAAAATGGTCTATAGTGCAAAAACTTTGAACTTTTATCAAAGAAAGCGGAATCATACTCATCACCTTCTATAACAAAAAATTCGCCATTTCCAAGATCAAATCCTGGAAATCCATCCTTTCGAATTCCTCCCACAAACAAACCAGGGTTCAAACCTAACTCTTGCAAGATCCAGTGAATCAAAAAGGTAGTGGTCGTCTTTCCGTGTGTACCCGAAATAACGATCGACTTTTTATTTTTTAGAAAAAAATATCCGATCGCTTGAGCCATACTCATGTATTCTATTCCAGAATTTAATACTTCTTCGACCTCAGGGTTCCCTCTTGAAATCGCATTCCCGATAATTACAAGGTCTGCATCTTTTAAATTTTCTTTATTGTATCCAGACTTTGGAGTAAGGCCCCACTCCAAAAGTTTGTCAGACATAGGAGGGTATAAATTTTCATCCGAGCCGGAAACATCATGCCCTTGTTTTTTTAACATATAGGCTAAATTGCCCATAGCAATTCCACCAATTCCCGTGAGAAATATTTTCAAAAGAGCACCGTCCGAAGAACATTATAAATAAGTAATGGAATAGAAACTAAAACCAGGAAAAATAACAGAACCTTTAATAAGAAAAATAGAAAGTCAAACGAAGACCAGTCCTTCTGAGATGTAAGATAAAAATATGCTAAATGCAAGGAATAGAAAAAACCTATTACAAGCAGAAAAAGAGGAATCGGGTTGGGAAGAATCCAAAATATAGCTGTGGAAGAAAATGGCAAAAACGAAATTAGGAAAACATGAGGTGGCGGAGCATCCCACGCAACCGACCTATCCCTTGTCATGTGATAGATTCGGAAGCTATCGATTAAGCGAATTAGCAAATAGAAAACTAGATAAAAAAGGAACAAACTCACCATACCTTGAGTAAAGGTTAACCTTGTTTCTTCATCGATGGTTGTAGCTTTAAAAATTAGTATCTGAATGCAGTTTCCAAAAAACTTAAAAATCGGTGCAAGGATAAACAGCTGTAAGTGGGCAATCCACAAATCTTTCCCACCCAGTTCTTCCGTTTGGAAATAGGATTCAAATGCCGACTTTGGAGAAAAAAACAAATCGCGTAAAAGAGCGAGCCTAGGTTGTGTATTGGTTTCTGATTGCACCTTATTGGATTTTCTGGCTAGGACGCTCATAACGGGAAGCATTTTTCACTCGTTCCATCGATTCTATGAGCTTTAGGAATGAATCTTCCTTAATGAGAATGGGTGATTCTAAAAATCCTGGGGAAATCTCTCTTTGGACGATACGGTAGTTTTCGGAAGAGCCTTGAACAAGACCAAAGAATGAAATTCGAATTTTCCTTCCTTCACTCGGTTCGATCCAAATGTTGGCCTCGGGATCTTTGGTATTGATTGAGGAGGACGTTGGTGCTCCTGGCTCATCCAAATACAAGTCTGCCCGTAACCCCTTTATGATCCCATCCCATTGATTCCCTAAATCTGGAGAAATAACAGCCCGCTCTTGTGTCGTCCGACTCCATTTGTTTATGTAATTGCCATACTGATTTTTTTCGGCAACATTTTGTACCTGAACCAAATTTCCTTGGCCACGGAACTCAATTGACTTCAAATAACCACTACTAGATGGAACCAAAGATCTTTCTCGAAAAGCAAGGTTTGTAGTTCGAAACTTTTCTATGATATAGTTAAATGGAGCAATCACCTCCTCACCTACAAGCACTGCAACCCGACCTTCATCGGTTGTAATTTTTTTACCAAAGATCAGAATCTTATTCTCTTTGCTATCTGGATCAAAACTAGAATCATCACTCAAAATGAATTTAGGTCCAGATTCATCCAAACAATAGCTCGATTTTACTTGGTCAGTTGCCTTTTCGATAATTTTGGTTTTTAATGCACTGAGTTCAGAAAAACTATTTTTAACATTATAATTCGCTTCATAAAAGTAATCTTTTCCTTCGTTGGAAAACGATTGTGTGTACAGAGGTTGTATTTTCCAAAGAGTATCTATAGAGGAAAATTTAACTTTTTCTCTCATAAACCTTTTTCCTTCCCCACCACACCAATCTTCAGTAGGAGGGAGATACAGTATCGTTTTCCAATTCTTTTTCCAATAAGAAGTTTCTGTAATATTTTCTGGCCTTTCTTCCATATAAAAGATAATGCCAAAGAGTAAAACAAATGCTGAAACAATGTAAAGATACTTCAAATTCATCTCATTAAACTTCTGCTAAAGACTTTTTTCGTCTAACATAAACATAATACGACCCGATCGAGATTATTAATCCCGGGAAGAAAAAAACACCGATAGCCCAAACAACTAATTTTTGATTGTCCGTTAGATTGATAGTTTGGATATCTTCTTTTTTCTCTGGAATTTCAGCCACTGCCACATCCAAAAACAAACCTGTTACGGAAACAGTGGATAACTGGACATTCATCAAGTAAGGAATAAACTGATCTGTTATCCAAGATGTTCCTGAATGTAGAATGATTTTTCCTGTTTTATCACCTGTTAAAGATAGTGGAGATAGAACCAAAGATAGGATACGGTTATCTTTTTTTTCTGCTCCATCCATTTTGCCATTTTTATTCTCGTCAGCGTACACTTCGTATCCAGATTCAAGAATTGAATTCGATTTGAATAAAAAGGGACCAGTCCCGGTTGATTCCAAAGTAAAATATCCACTATAGGGAAAAAGAATACCCATGTCTTTTTTTTGAATCAATTCCGTTAACTTGTTTTCTGGAAATCGCTTCGCTTGGACGAAACCAGGTTTCTCATCTCGTTCCACAAGACCAGTGTTGTGAAATTTTACCCCAGCTGCCGTAAGTAGCCATTCTAAGTTTTCACTTCCCTTCGGTTCCAAAGTGATCAGAAGCTTTCCATTCTTTTCTAAAACATAATTTTTGATCGCCGATTGCGCTTCGGCAGAAAAAGGAACAGTTGGGCCTAAGATTACAACCATGTCCGCATCTTCGGGAAGTTTTGCGGGCCATCCTTGCGCAAAACCCCATTCTGAAACTTTAAAATTGAGGAAGCTGAGACTCGAGACAAAGCGATTGACCTGCTCGTTGGGGAGAGGCTTAAAACCAACGCCAAATCTCTCACCGTTAGAAGTAGTAAAATATACTTTTTTTTGTTCTGTTGTTACATTTAAGATCGCTGCAACTAACTTGCGTTCTAAATCTTCCAAATCTTTCGGCTCTTTTGCAACTACACGTTCTTCGGCAAAGGGAGAGCCCAATGAAGTGAGAGTTAGCTTTTTTGATCTAACAAAAATAGTACCGTTTGAAACCTGTCCAAAATCTCTTAGTAGATCCACTTCAACGTCTGCATTGATAAACTGTATGGAAATCTTTGGATTTTCTGACCGAATTTGATCCAAGAGTATTTCAATATCAGGCCTCACTCTCGTAAGAGCAAAAGCAGACATTTTATCCCCGTTTGGTGGCCCATCTGCTTCAAGCGGACGTGGGTAGAATGCCGTAATGGTTACCTCTGTAGAGATTTGTTTTAACAAATTTTTCGAAATAGAGGATAGAGAGAACTTTCCTTGCGAACTGAGGTCAAAATTGTAATTCCGTTTGATCGCAAAGTAATTCACAGCCACCAAAATGGGTAGTAAAATCAAAAAATTCAACACCGCATTTTGTAGAAGGGAGTTTTTAGATTTTGCTAGGTGGCTTTGTGCCTCAAGGGAAGCTCTGCCAATTTCTAGTAGTACAATCTGCAATAGGTAGAGCAAAGAAAAAAGTACGACCACCAAGAGCAAAAATTCTCTAATTTTGGGAATGGAACTAGCTTCTTCAGAGAGTCCAGCAGTTGGCTTAAATTCAATGAGATCTCGAATGATAGAAAGGAAAAAAGCAGAGATACCAAGTCCATAAGCAAAATACCTGGATTTATCTTCCTTTCGAACTCCATTTATGTACGTTCTGTACATAATATCGAAGGAAAGAAAAAGAAAAATTAATAAATACCATATAATTTTTCTTTTTGGCTCTGTAATCATTCCATCGAACAAAAAGAAAAGAAATAAGGATAATACAGAGAAAAAAGGTAAAACTCTTTGTAAGGAAATATTCATACTAACCTCTCCACCTTCGCGATTCTAATACCTTCACAGTCATATATAAAAATAAAAAAGTACCAGATAGAAAGAATACAATACTTGTTAAGGGCAGAACTCCTTTTGAAAAACTGATAAAATGTGAGAAAATATGTAAGTGAAACAATACCTTTCTCGTTGTCGCTTGGAATAAATGAGAAAAATATCCTACTACCCAAAGTGTCAAAATGATTAGAACCGAGATAAGTAGCGAAATCATTTGGTTCTTTGCTAAACTGGAACCAAAAAGTCCAATGCTAAATGTGAAAATTCCTAATAAAAAAACCCCAATGGTTCCCGAGGCTACTATATACAGCGGAGCCTTCCAAAACGAATACAACATCAAAGGAAATAAACCATTTATAAAAATTGTTATGATACCACATACAGTTGCACCAAACAAAAATTTACCAAAAATAATTTCTAAATCTGTTATTGGAGAAGTAAAAAGTAACTCGAGAGTACCTTTATTTTTTTCCTCTACAATACTACCCATGGAAAGGATCACCATTGCGATAAGAATTGTAGTCATAAAGGAAACAAAAGTTACGATAGTCGCTTCTTCATAATTTGCTCTACCATTAAAATTTAAGATCATAATGAAAAGCGCATTTAGAAAAGCGGTTCCGCCTAAAACCAAGGGGCCCATAAAAGTTCCAAAAAAAAGTTTAAGTTCTTTTTTGTAGATCCATACTGCACTTTGCCAATTCATATTTTCTCCATAAATATCTGTTCCAAAGATACATCTTGCTTTTTTAGAGATTCAATTTGAATCCCTGAGGAAATCGCGTTTGTAAATAAGGATTCTTTAAACTGTTTCACATCCGGAGTTTTGACAAGAAAACTCGCTTCTTCCGCAGTAGAACTAAGCTCTGATACATTCATATTTGAATTCAATTGAAGTAAAAAGTTTTTTAGTTCTGACGTCGACTTTCCAGAAAGACCAACTTCCCATCCAGCAAGCCGATTCATCTCTTCTTCTAGCTTATTTAGACTAAGCTCTTGTTTCAGCATTCCTTTATGGATAAATAAAAATTTATCACAAGTTTTATAGATCTCACTCAAGATGTGACTGGAAATAAGAACCGTATGATCTCCCGCCAAACTTCGGATTAGGTTTCGAATCTCCACAATTTGTTTTGGATCTAAACCAGAGATAGGTTCATCCATAATTACTATTTCAGGATTGCCTAATATAGCCTGGGCTATACCCACTCGTTTCCTATATCCGAGAGACAAAGTACCAATCAATTTTTCGGACACTTCTTTTAGATTCGTTTTTTCAATTACTTTTTGAATTTCAGATTGAATGGAGTCATCGGGAATTTTTTTAATCCGGCCAACAAACTCTAGATAGTCAATGATTGATAGGTCCTCATAAAGGGGAGGTGTTTCGGGAAGGTAGCCTATCTTTTGTTTGGCTTCCAAAGGAAAGTCAAAAATAGACTTACCATCAATGCTCGCATCACCGGCACTAGGAATGAGAAATCCTGTTAAAATTCGAATGGTTGTCGTCTTTCCTGCTCCATTCAAACCCAAAAGTCCAACGATTTCTCCTCGTTCGAGTTTAAAATTGAGCCCAGAGATGGCTCGTTTTTCCCCATAAAATTTCGATAAATTGCTGACTTGAATCATAATATTAGATTTCTTTTCGTTATACCTGCACCTATGAACGATTTCTTCAAAAAAATCAAAGGCTTTTTCAAGGATGATGAGAGCTTTTTTGAAGCAAAGCAACTTCTTGAGAAAAATTGGCACAATTTAACGCCAGACTATTTCAAAAAATTACTAAAATCCTTAAATTATGCGGCTTTCGTCATCGACACAGCAGGAAATTACATCTTCCTAAACGAAGAGGCAAGACGGCTAGTTGAATCCAAGAAACCTTCAGAATCAAACATTTGGAAAGATATCCCAGGGCTCGAAGATACCGATTTTGGGAAAAAACTCGCACTCTCCATGGAAACCCAATCCAATTTACATTTAGAGATCAGGTTTCCTACGAACCAAGTTTGGTTTGAAATTCAAATCATTTCTCAACAGGATTATAGCCTAATCATCGCCAAGGAAATCTCGGAAAAAAAATCGACTGAGATCGGATACAAGACCGTACTTACAAAGAACCGGGCAATCCTAAGCTCAATACCAGATGATCTCTATGGAATCCACAAAGATGGGAAAGTAATCAATTATAAAAAATATCCGGATTTTACTGGATGGGATTCTTTGCCGGACAGTATGGACATACAGTTTTCTTCTATAGACAAACTGTTTCCGGAATCTAAATTGAAGTACATTCAAAACTTAAATCTCGAAACTGGTAAATCAGAAACATTAGAATATTCTATAGATGAGTATGATGGAGAAAAATACTACGAAGCTCGTTTCACTAAAACGGGAGAATTCGAGATGTTGGCAATTGTTCGAAATATTACTGATAGAAAACGCGCGGAAGCCCTTAAAAATGAATTCATAAGTCTTGTTAGTCATGAACTTAGAACTCCACTAACTTCTATTAAAGGATCAATCGAACTTTTACTAGCAGGAGTCGCTGGAGAATTATCAAACCAAACTAAATCTCTATTGAATATTTGTAAAAAAAATACCCAACGGCTCGTTCGATTTGTAACCGATCTCTTAGATATAGAAGCCTTGGATTCAGGAAACATCAATTTCAAATTCAAAATATATTGCCTTCAGGAAATTACTCAAACCTCTGTTGATGGAATGAGAACTTTTGCCGAACAATACCATGTTCTGCTCAATTTAAAAAGATATGATGGTGAAACCTTTGTCTATGTGGATGAAGATCGATTGAATCATTGTATTACAAATTTAATTTCGAATGCAGTAAAATATACTCCCAAGTTTTCTGAAGTAGAAATTACGATTGAAAAAAAAGATTCGGTCGCACAGATCCAAATTAAAGATAACGGTCCGGGTATTGACCCGAGTTTTCAACCTAGACTGTTTCATAGATTTGCTCAAGGAACTCCTCCGAAAGATAAACTTGTAGGAGGATCAGGGTTAGGTCTTTCGATTACCAAAGGGTTTATCGAAGCAATGAAAGGAAAAATCTATTTTCACACATCCGATTTGGGAACTACATTTACCATCGAACTTCCATTAGTATCCAAACCGATTCCCACAAAAAACTGTGATCAATAAATAATGATAACTAACTTAAAAACTATCCTTATTGTGGAAGATGAAGAAGATATCATTGAGATTTTAAGAATCTCCCTTGAGTTCAATAGCAGTTTTGATGTACATTTTGCCAAAACTGGACCAGAAGGTTTACAAAAGGCCATTATCTTACAACCTGATTTGATTCTGTTGGATGTACTTATGCCTGGAATGAATGGGCTCGAGTTGATCGATGAATTGAAGATATTTCCTGAGACAAAATCCATTCCCGTAGCTTTTATTACATCAAGAGTATTAAAAAATGAAATCATTGAATACCAAAGGAGAGGGGGGATCGGTGTTATCGAAAAACCGTTCGCCCCACTTGAAATCGCAGAAAAAATCCAAATCCTGTGGGACGATTTTAAAGAAGAGAAAGCTTTATAAATTTCTATAAAAGAGTTTCACATTAGCTGTTAGGTGAATTTTTATCAGTCAGGAGATAAAAAAGAGGACCAAAACATCCAATAGCCAGAGTAATGAATAACCAAATCCAAGGATTTCTGCCTTTTGATTTTGCATCTCTCCAAATCCAAACCAAGATCAACCCCAAAGAAATGATTAAATCAACAAAGACTTGAGCTGTTCCGAATGATTTAAATTGAGCTTCAAAGATTGCAAGTACTCCATCAAAATACACGGCCAAACCAGTTAAGATTCCAAAACCAATCGTAACGATAGCTAAAATTAATTTCTGCATTTTTTCCTCATTTACAAAATAATTAATCTCAATTATAAATAATTTAGGTAATAATTTCCATTACCTATGAGGTAATAAAATTTATGATTGTTTCTCTTCAGAATCGTAAGACTTTCGGAGATAATTTAAAGTTTTGGAGAAAACTAAAAAAACGAAGTCAGTTGGAATTGGCTTTGGACCTTGGCATTTCGGCAAAACATTTGAGTTTTGTGGAAACTGGTAGATCCAAACCGAGTCGGGAACTAGTTTGTAAGATTGCATCTGCCCTGAAACTTCCTCTGCGAGAACAAAATTTATTTTTAAATTCAGCTGGATACAATTCGGAATTTCGAGAAGCGAGTTTAGATAATAGCCAACTCAGTATTATTAAGGAGTCCTTAGAAAGGATGTTGGAAAATCACAATCCCTATCCGGCTTTCGTTATCAATACATCTTATGATATTCTAATGAAAAACACAAGTTATTCAAACTTAGTTGCTTTTTTGATTGGGAAAAATAAAGCGAAAGAGTTCACGAATGTCATGGAATTGACATTCCATCCCGAAGGCTTATCAAGTGTTATCGAAGATTGGGAGTTAATTTCTAATTTTTTACTTTCAAGGATTTGGGATGAAATGATTTCAACAGGTAACCCGAAACTTGAAATTCTCTATAAAAAACTATTAGAAGCAAAACCAAAAGTTCCAAAAGAACCTTTACAATCTAAATCAGAATACAACTTGCCAGTACTTTCTTTGTCCTTAAGTAAAAATAAAAAGAATTTACGATTTTTTAGTATGATAACAACATTTGGAACTCCACTCGATCTTACCTGCCAAGAACTGAGGATCGAGTCTATGTATCCAGCAGATGAAGCTACCAAACGTTTCTTTCTAAGAGGATAAGATTAGTTTTCTACGAAATCTTTTAAAATTTCCTCTTGTCTTCCCATCAAACGGACAGAAAGACGTGGACCTACCTCAGCAACAATTCTAGATGCTACGTAATTCCCCCACCTTGCTGATTTTTGAGTAGAGTATCCATGTGTAAGACCATATAACACTCCTGCTGCGAAGGCATCACCTGCCCCAGTTGTATCAATGGGCTTGACAGGAAATCCAGGAACTAAACTAATTTTACCGTTTTCTGCAACGTAAGCTCCATCTTTACCAGCTGTCATAAATACAAGGGGCGCAATTTTTGAGATAAAAGAAATAGCTTCCTTAGGATCTGACTTTCCACTCAGAGCCACCCCTTCTTCCGTATTGCAAAAAACTACATCAACATAATTTTTTGTTAGTTGGATAAATTCATCCCGGGAACGATTAACGCAAAAAGGATCACTGTAGGTAAAGGCTACTTTTATATTATTTTCTTTCGCAGTTTTCATGGATAGTTCGCTAGCTTTTTTAGTTGAATCGCCATCCCAAAGATATCCTTCTACATAAACAAACTTACTTCGCTTTAATGTCTCTAAGTCGATATCCTTTGGTGCCAACGTCGTTGAAATTCCCAAATTAGTTAGCATTGTACGTTCGGCATCAGGTGTAGTCAAAACTACGCAAGTCCCAGTATGCCCCTCTTTGTCTGGAATAGTTTCAAAAAGGATTCCAGCCTCTTCCATATCCTTTTTATAAAATTCTCCGTAAGTATCATGTGTCACCTTACCAGTGTATGCACAAGTACCTCCACTATTTGCAATAGCGATCATTGTGTTCGCGGCACTTCCACCAGATCTCAATTCCTTTTTTACATCATGTAAATCTGCAAGGAGAGTTCCTTGTTTTGTCTCATCCACCAAAGTCATAATTCCTTTTTGAATCTGTTTCTTTTCGAGAAAATTTGGATCGATAAATGCAATGATGTCTACAAGCGCGTTTCCTACGCCAAATACGTCGTATTGTTTCATGCTACCATCTGGCAAAACCTACCCATTCTAGTCCGCATTTTTTTGATTGGGAAGGGAATTGACATGTGCTTTATTCAAAAAATCTTTGGATAGATACCTAAGGGAGGAATCGGGTGCAATTCCCGGGCTGACCCGCAACTGTAAAAGAGATTTTCTCTTAAGCCAGATCTTCCCCCGATAGATTCTCCTCGTGGACTAGGTGAACTAACAAAATGGGGCCCCAGGTAACTTTACTTATATGGCGACCCCAATGAGATACTTTTTTTTTATTATTATTTGTTTTCAAATTCCGCTACTAAGTCAAAGCAACTCAGAAAAGAATTCCAAAAACGAATCAGCTGTAACTCCGATTGAGGTCAGAGCCAATATAGATAAAAAATCTTCGAATCAAAATTTTCAAAAAAATCCAACTGGATTTCAAACAGAGATAACTCTGGAAAATCAAAATTCAAGGTATCTGAGTTTACCAGATGTTTTAGAAAAGGAGGCTGGCATTCGCATCCGGTCCTTTGGTGGGTTAGGTAGTTATTCAACTCTTTCGCTTAGAGGAACTAACCCTAACCAAACAAAGATATATTGGAATGGAGTTCCTATCAATAATTCGTTAGGTGGAGAGGTAAATTTGGCTGACCTTCCCTTTGATAATTTAGATAAAATAGAAATATTCAAGTCAGGTACTCCGACTGGCTTTTCGGGATCCAGCATAGGAGGTTCTATCAATTTGGTTTCCAAAACTAAAATTGACTCTCCAATCAACCGTGTCAGTCTTATGGGCGGAAGTTTCAACACAGGAAAACTTACAGCAACGCGGATGGACTCTTTTTCCGATGGTTCTTATTTTTTTCAGGCACTTCATGAAACATCCGATCAGAACTTTAGTTATTTGAATAACAAAGGAACATTATTATTCAACACCTACGATGATACAATCGATCGCAGGAAAAATGCTCAGTTTCGCAAAACGGGCGCTACAGGAAACTTAAGTTTTACAGTAGGAAAAACGAATATTTCAATTTTAAATGACTACATACACCGAAACCAAGGGCTACCGGGTCCAGGCAACCGACAAACAGAAAAGGTTGAGAGAGTTTTTTCTAAATATTCTGGGGCAGTTGCCACGGAAACTAGGGAGTTTTTAATTCAAAATTTAAATTTAGAAACCAAACTCTTCGGATTTTCAACCAGAGATGATCTTTTTGATCCAAAGTCTGAATTTAGTTTTGGAACACCTAACTCATTTACATCGAATCAACAGTATGGGATTCAAGTTTCACCAACACTTTATCTATTGGAGTACAACCAGATTATAAGGACTTCAATTCAAACGGATCAGGAATTTTTCACTCGATACCAAAAACGACCAAATCATGAAACGGAAAGAAAGGAGCCAAAAAAAAGAAGGGATAGCCAGAGTTTTAGTATACAAGATGAAATTCGCGTTTGGAACAACAGAATTTTTTTTGTTCCCCAAGGCCGGTGGGAAAAGTATGAAGATCGATTTGGAAAGGATGAGCAGTCTATCAGAAATTTATTGACTGATCCTTTGGTCGATCCCTTTTA
Source organism: Leptospira sp. (assembly GCA_027533185.1). Taxonomy (GTDB): domain Bacteria; phylum Spirochaetota; class Leptospiria; order Leptospirales; family Leptospiraceae; genus Leptospira_A. The sequence goes on from JAPZTS010000007.1 coordinate 58,011, forward strand.
CAAAAAGACAGAATTCTTCAACCCCAGTTTTGGAACCAAATTTATTATATTTAAATCAGCAACATCAGAAATTGGAAATTTAATAAATATCAGTCGGGAGTTCCGTATTCCAACTTTCATTGAATTGTTCGGTGAAAGAGGGAGTATCATTGGAAATACAAACCTTCGCCCTGAACAGAGTAGAAATGGAGACTTCGGATTCTACTTACAAACAAAACCAAGCGAGAATTGGAACATTCAATCTGATATATCATACTTTCAGAAAAGAATTTTTGATATGATTTTATTTTTACCAAATTCACAGTTTACTCTTCGTCCGGAAAATGTGGACCAAGCGATGATCCGAGGTATTGATACCTCAAACAAAATTGTCTGGAAAAAGGGATTAAAATGGAATTTCAATTATACCTACCAAGATGCCAGAAACATATCCGACTCACCCACATTAAACGGAAAATACCTTCCCCTTCGCTCCAAGAGTCAGGTGTCGACACTTCTTGCCTACTTTTCCAGTTGGGGAGAAATAGGTTTAGAATATCAGTATATCGGTGCGAATTTTCGAGACAGAACAAATGAATTCCTGGGTTATCTGCCTGCAAGACAATTCGTAAATATATACATTAATTATATTCCTTATAAAAATTTGGATACAGGAAATGAATTTTTAATTGGATTTGAAGTGAGAAATTTGCTAAACACTCGGATTGAAGACTTAGTGGGCTACCCTTTGCCAGGCAGAAGCTATTACCTAACAGGAAGTTATCGGTTTTAAATTTATGAAACAAATTTACCCAATCTCATCAATCAGAGTTCTTTTTTTCTGTATTCTTCTATTTCACTGCAATAAGTTAGAAATAGAAAAGCCAGACCTAATACAATTTTTACTTCTCTCATCTTCGCCAACCTCAGTTGGAGTAGTTACTTCGGATTTTAGCAGTGGGGGCAGATTCAAAACATTTGAACCCAACTCTCTCACTACTTTCCCAACATCGATACCAATTCACTCGGATGCGGTTGGAAGGTTTTTTTCAGAAAAAGTGTATATTATAAATCGTTTAAACAGGGATAGTATTCAAGTATTAAATCCAAATTTAGCATTTATAACAGAACAAGAGTTCAGTGTTGGCCAAGGTAAAAATCCACAGGATATCAGTGTTTATAATGACAAGTATTTCGTTAGTCTTTACAATTCTTTGGAGTTTCCAATATATTCTCGAATTTCCGGAACACAAATAGGATCGATTTCCCTCGAACCATACCGAGAGACCTTTTCAAGTTCGGGTATTCTTGATTCCTCTGTTGAATCTTCTCACATGATACAATATCAAAATCGTTTATTTTTACTCCTACAACGATTAGATCGAAATGATGCCTCCGGATTTTTACCACCTAACTCAATTTCCTATCTTTTAGAGATTGATATGGATTTAAATTCGGTTGTTCGAGTTTATGATCTACCAGTAAGAAACCCTTCCAGTAAAATTCAAAAAATTGTATGGAACGGCGAACCAGTCTTGGTCTTTTCCTGTGTGGGTCGTGTAGGCTTCCAATCGCAATTGGACGGAGGTTTAGTTGCCTTTCATTTAGGTAGACGAGAATTTTTGCCAAATTTAATCTACTCCGAAACTACCGCAGGTGGTGACATCCTATCATTCCAAATAAAAAATGAAGAATTGGGCTATGCTTCCATTTTGGATGCAGGGTTTAATAAATCAATTCAGGTATTTCGGCCAAGAACGGGTGAACGGATTGGCACACTTCTCTCGATTCCAGGTAACATCGGGACGAGTCTTTCAGGGCTCCACCTCACACCTGATGGAAAACTTTTAGTAGGCTCAACTGACTTTACCAGACCAGGAATTTTAGTTTATGACACAAACCAAGGGAATATCTTACTGAACCCTATTCCAATCTCCGTTGATCTAACCCCCTTCGATATCTTCCAGTTGCAAAATCTACCTTAAAAAAATATAATGGAAATAGAAATAGGAAATTTAATATATGTTAACTCTAAATAAGCATCCCAAAGGACCTTTAGCTAAACAAGTTTTACTAGTAATTTTGGATGGAGTAGGTTTCACCAAACAAGACGCAAATGACGGAAACGCGATTGCTAAAGCTAATATGCCCACTTTAAAAAATCTTTGGGAAAAGGAACCTGTTTTACTTCTCAAAGCACATGGAACTGCTGTTGGAATGCCTAGCGATGACGATATGGGCAATTCAGAAGTTGGGCACAATGTACTCGGTTCGGGTAGAATCTTTGACCAAGGTGCAAAATTGGTATCGGAATCTATAGCATCTGGTCGCCTTTTCTCTGGCGATACATGGAACAAATTAATTCAAAATGCAAAGTCTAAAAACTCAACTCTTCATTTCATTGGACTCATTTCCGATGGAAACGTACATAGTCATGTCGATCATCTAAGGGCTTTGGTTGACAATTCAATCCGACAAGGAATCACCAAGATCAGGATTCATATTTTGTTAGATGGGAGAGATGTACCTGAAAAATCAGCACTTGACTATGTAATTCCATTTGAAGCATTCCTTGACCAACATAGGAAAAATGGTGTGGATGTGCAGATTGCATCAGGTGGCGGTCGTATGGAAATCACCATGGATCGATACGAAGCAGATTGGTCTATGATCGAAAGGGGATGGAGAATACATGTAGAAGGCGAAGGTCGTAAATTCCAAAGTGCAGTAGAAGCAATCGAAACATTTCGCAAAGAAGATCCAGCCGTTATAGACCAATACTTACCAGGATTTGTAATTGCAGACAAAAATGGAAAGCCTATAGGTCAAGTTAAAGAAAGCGATAGTGTAATTTTTTTCAATTTCCGAGGAGATAGAGCTATCGAAATTTCACGAGCATTTACTGAATCCAATCTTCCCATCAAAAGAAATCAAATTCCAAATGTTGAATATGCAGGAATGATGCAATATGATGGAGACTTGTTTATTCCCAAACAATACTTAGTTTCTCCTCCTGCCATCGACAGAACTATGGGTGAGTATTTGGTAAACCAAGGTATTGCTCAATATGCTCTTTCTGAGACACAAAAATATGGTCACGTTACTTTCTTTTGGAATGGGAATAAATCAGGGTATTTTGATCAAAAATTGGAAACATATGAAGAAGTTAAATCAGATGTAATCCCATTTGACAAAAAACCAGAAATGAAAGCTAAAGAAATTACCGACAATTTGGTATTGGCGCTCACCTCTCACAAATATCCATTTTTACGAGTCAATTATGCCAACGGAGATATGGTTGGTCATACGGGAAACATGGATGCCACCGTAAAAGGACTGGAGTATTTAGATTCTTGTATCGAAAGACTCAAAAAAATATGCGAAGAAACGAATACAATTCTCTGTATAACTGCAGACCATGGTAATGCTGACGAAATGTACCAATTAGATAAAAAAGGCAAGGCTCAATATTCGAAGGAAGGTATACCAATACCAAAAACAAGCCATACACTAAATCCCGTACAATTTGTACTCTTTGATCCGAATCATCAAATTAAATTAAATTCTGAAATACAGAACCCTGGACTTGCAAACGTTGCTGCAACCGTTTTAGACCTCCTTGGTTTTGAGGCGCCTGAAGGTTACCATCCAAGTTTAATCAAAAGAGGTTGATTTGATTGAATTGGAGAGTTTTTAATTTCATTCTATTTTTTTGGATTCTTTTTTTCGGAATCCAAAGTTGCAACGAATTTGAAATTGGGACTTTTTCCGATGATACAAAACTTCAGATTCGAAAGGCGTTAAGAGCTGAAGGTTTCTATGGGGTCGTTCTGATTTCCCAAGATCAGGACATTTTGTACCGTGATTCCATAATTCCAGATCCAAAAAATAATCCAAAACAGCTATATCAAAAACATAACTATCCAATAGGTGAGACTTCCAAACTTTTTACTGCAACCGCCATTCATATTCTCAAAAAAGAATCTAAAATCAAATTAGAAGATAAAGTAAAAAGCTATATAAAATGGTATCCCGATCCCAAAACGAAAATTTCGGATTTACTCCGCCACACATCAGGACTCCCAAAATTATTGGAAATCATCAGCGATTTTGAAGAAAAAAAATCAGTGATATCAAAAGCACAAGTTCTAAATGCTTTTCGTGAGTCAAAAAAAAATCCAAGCTTCTCCGCAGGTGAATATTGGAAGTTTTCAAGAATAGATTATGTTTTATTAGGAGAGATTATTTCGATCGTTGCCCAGAAGACTTATGCGGATTTTATGAGAGAAAAGATTTTTTTACCTCTCGATATGAAATTAAGTTCTGTGGATGATAAAGATCCCCTGCTTGGCAATAGCGGTATTTTATCTTCGCCTGAAGATTTACAAAAATTTGCATTTGCCTTTCAGAAAGGAAATATCTTAGAAAAAGCGGATAGAGATTCGATAGTAAAAAAAACCGTTTTATCCGATCCAGTATCCGAAGATCCGATTTCCTTCGGCGAAGGCGTGTATGTTGGTGATTATTTCTATTGGGGTTACGGCAAAGAAAAAAATATCGCTAATTTTTATTATCACGATCTTAACAGTAGAATTTTTATAACAATCGTAAATCCGTTTGGCGGCACAAAAGGTGATCTTTCATCAATCAAATCTTCAATAACGGAAATTATCTTCAATGCAAAAAAGCTAAGTTTCACAAAAACAAAAAAAGAGGATGATCAATCTATTTATATTGAAGATCTAATGGCTTTAGAAAAAGTGCCTTCACTTGGGATAGCAGTATATAAAAATTATGCGCTAAGTTGGAAAAAGAATTACGGTACCAAAACCAGCCAAACTTTATTCCGAGCAGGGTCTCTGTCAAAAACGGTTACAGCGACAGCTATACTTCGTTTGGTGGAAGATGGAAAGTTAAATTTATACTCTAATTGGACGCCCAAACTCAAAAAATACAAAGTGGAACTTCCTAACAACAAAAGAAAGCCAAATATAAATTTAGATCTCCTTCTATCCCACACTAGTGGATTGACTGAAAAAGGAAATTGGGATGATCCGATCAATCGAAATAAACGAAAACTAAAAGATATTCAAGATATCAATAGTCAAAACAAGTCCAATGGTTTAAAACTGTATTACAAACCAGGAACTAAGTCTCGTTATTCGGGTGGTGGTTATAGTATCGTCCAGGAAATTTTGACCGAAATCACCAAATTGAATTTTCCGACTCTTATCGACCAGACTGTGTTCCAGCCTCTAGGTCTGAAAAGAAGCACATTTCGCCAGAATTTAGAGGAATCTGCGGACCGAGTGGAGGGAAATGATTCCTCGGGAAATCCATTGCCACAGAAGGTTTTCGTAACACCAGAACTATCATCTGGTGGTCTCTGGACAACACCGGAAGAAATCGGTAACTTGTTTATTGAGGTTGCTAAAGCGAAACAGGGAAAGTCCAGTTTCTTGACGGCAGATTCGGCTCAGTATCTTTTAGAACCAAAAATGAGCGCGGCCAACCTCACCGTTCATGCCCTAGTCGCCCATGGATTTTTTTTAAACCGAACAGGAAGAACAGAATATTTCTTTCACGGAGGTCATACAACTGGGCATAAATCTTTGGCACTTTTCAATGCGGAAAAGGGATATGGGATCGTAATTATGACGAACTCCGAAAATGGCTCCAAACTGATCTGGAGGATCCTTCGGGCAGTTTCCGTTCGCGAAAAATGGGACAAATTTGTAAATTAATCTGATTGACCAATTGGCAAAATTGGCTATCCTCAAAGCGATTCAATGGAATATACAGAATCCAAAATTGATGGCATAATTGTTCTTAAACTATTCGGCAACTTAGACATGTTAAATGCCGGAATTTTAAAAGAACGGATCCGAGAATCAACCGCAAACAAAGAGCACAAATTTATCTTCGATTTAGGCGGAGTCAATTTTGTAGACTCTTCAGGTTTTGGACTCATCATGTCTCTCAATGACAAGTTGGCAGACATTGGAGGCGGACTTAGAATCGTCAACGTTTCCAAGACAATCCGCCAGATCTTTCGGATTTCAAAGATAGCTTCTGTGATCCAAATCTACGAGACTACGGACGAGGCCCTAAAAAGCTTCTGATTACTTAGCTGCCATTTCAGCAGCCTTCATTTTTTTCCAAAAATTCTTTAATTTTTGGATTTTAGGATTTTCGGGAGCAATTTCTTCCAAACTGAGTAGCACACTCTCCGCTTTCGAAACATTGTTTTGATGCATCAAAATTTCGGCTAACAGCAATAAGTTTTTAAAGTTTTTAGGATCGCGAAGTCTCAATCTTTCGGCAAAGTCGCAAGCCAAATCAAAATCACGTTTTTGTTTGTGAGCGAATGCTATATAAAACAAAAAATCGGTGTCACCCGGATTGATTTTTAGATACCGGTCTGCTAAAATTATGGCTTTCTCATATGATCTAGATTTCATATAAAGTTTTGAAAGTTCTCGTAAACAGTACAAATCTTCTGGTTCACTCTCTAAAGCAACTTCTAGGGAAATAATTGCGTTTTCCCAATTTCCCTCTCGATATGCCTGTATTCCTTCGCCAAGTTTTTTATAATAGGATTTCTTTTTATTCGAGCTTTTGAGAATTTGATTTGTTTCTTCCAGAAAACCTATCCTGAGCAAGCTCATATCATCGGTTAGTTCACCCGTTGTTAAGATAGATTTATATATTTCTTCAAGATTTCCCATACCAGATCTAACATGACTTAAAAATAAGTTTTCATCATCATTTATTACGCGAAGTTTATTTTCACTTGATGTTAATATATCATCTCGGCCGTCAGAGCCAATAATTAGAACATCACCAGGTTTGAGAGGATACACTTGAATAACAACTTCATCACCACTCATTTCAGTAAAACCTATCTTACGAAGAGAGTGTTCTTTCTCTAAGAACTCTGCATGTCCATCACGGTATAAAACAATCCATGGGTGTTCAGCATTTATATAATAAAGAGTTCCAGTATCTTCATCTACTAAGCCCATAATCGCAGAGAGTAACATGTGACCATCAAAACTTATGAAAACGTTGTGGATTTCTTGAAAACATTCCTTCAACCAACGTTCCGGATGACGGTCTTGCATATAGCGTAATTTTTGAGTTCTTGTTAGTATTGATTTAAAGACCGTACCCATTACGAGGGCACCGCCTGCCCCTTGGATGGATTTACCCATCGCATCTGCATTTAGAAACACAGTGTATTTTTTACCTAAAAGCAAAATGCTATCAGAAACTGTTAGGTCACCGCCGATCTCTGATTTTTTTCCTCTGAAAGAAAATTCCTTCATTTGGCGTTCTAAAATTTTGATGGAGACGGTCACTGACTTGGAAAAACTGCCCCTAAGAGGTTTTATAAGAAGCGAAGTCAAAAAATAATCACCGTCTTGTTTTTCTTTTAATTTCTGAACCTCGGAGAGAGTCTCGTTCAACTCACGAGTTCTAGTCTCAACTTTCTCTTCTAGATGATTTTGGTGTTCAGATAATTCTTCTTTCATTCCAATAAAAACACGTCCCATTTGCCCAATTTCATCTTTTCTACTTGTTGGCAAAGTTTCAGGCTGCCACTTGTCCAAGTCGATCATAGCTGATGTAAGTAACTTAATCGCATCTACCATATCTCGAGAAAACATAAATGAAATTAAAAATATTATTCCAAATAACAATATCGATGCGATGATAAAAAAGACCCAGATTTTAAATGTTTTTGATTCTACTTCATTTTCATCTATTAGAACATGGAAAACCAAATCTTTTAAAGTGTTCTGTTTTCCATGATAGGGAATCTGAACAAGGTAGAAAGGTTGCCCATTATAAACAAAACGACTTCCATCGGAATACGAATTTATATTTTCTTTTAAGAAACCTCGGAAGGTATCAGAACCTGTGGTTCTAAGTTTTCCATCTAAAAAAATTGCCAAGTGAATTCTATCGTCTTTAGAGATGGTTTCCGTAAACTTATCATCCACAACTTGACCAATTTGGATCGTACCCTTTCCAAACATTGGGGCAGCAAGACGAAACCCCAGACCACTATGCCCATCCTCTAAACTTGCTGAGATTTGACCAGCTAACGCATTTTGGATGATGGGCTGATTGATTTTATTATCTCCATAATCACCTGGGCGATGCACCCGAAAGACCACTTTGCCTGCTTTATCACCAATTTCAAATACGGATAAGCCATATCTATCCATGATTTTGCGTAAATAGGGAAGATTGGAATTTAAAATATTTCGATTAGAAAGTCCGTTTTCCAAAAGACTCCTTGTGACTGGATTGAAAGTGATTTCTTCCAAGAGAAGTCTGAGTTTTTCTTCTTTAAATTCCAATTCTCTCTGAAAATTTCGAGAAAGATCCTCGGCCCTTTGCGTCTGAGGAATATTTTTTACCGATTGTAGCAAATAGGCAAAACTTGTAGTGAGTGCAATGACAAGAAGGATTTGACTTACACTCAGGATTAATAAAAACTTATATCGTATACTCATAGGAAACCAAGGTTTGGATTCCAAACTACACCAAGGCAGTTACAAAAATATGACAATCCTTTGAAAGGATTGTGTATTCAAAGAAAAACTTAAATGAAACCAAATGCGATTCTATTTTTGATCTTAATTCTTTTGTTACTTTTTTATCTACTTTGGGAGTATATTTTTCACCAAAGAAACGTTAATCGCTTTGAGTTCAGGATCCATGTAAATGGGACGAGAGGAAAGTCAAGTGTGACCAGACTGATTCGTGCGGGTCTTGCAGAAGGTGGTTTTTCTGTTTTTGCCAAAACTACGGGAAGTATGGCACGGATGATCCTGCCCAACGGTTCTGAGATCTCAGTAGAGCGTTTTGGAAAACCAACAATACTTGAACAGCTAAAGGTTTTAAAAACTGCTGCTAAAACAAAAGCAAATGCAATCGTTATTGAGTGTATGGCACTGGAGCCAAAATACCAATGGGCAAGCGAAAACCAAATGATTCAGTCTAACATCGGTGTGATTACCAATATACGAGAGGACCATTTAGATATTATGGGACCAAAAATATCTGATGTAGCAAAGGCTATAGCTTCGACGGTTCCCCTATCTGGAAAACTTTTTATTCTATCTACTCCATTTCGTGAATTTTTCCAAAAAGTCTGCAAAGAAAGGAAATCCAAATGTATCGAAGTCTTTGATTCGAATCCAAGTTTGATTCAAGATTCGGATCTTTCGGAATTTTCTTATATCGAACATAGAGAAAATTTAATCTTGGCACTTACCGTATGTGAATCCTTAGGTGTTCCCTATAAAATTGCTTTGGCTGGGATGAAAAAAATGAATCCCGATCCAGGAGCCTTAACCATAACCAAGGTTCATTTCTTCGGAAAACAATTCTCATTTGTAAATGCAATGGCCGCTAATGATCCAAACAGCACATCAATTATATGGAAAAACTACATAGAAAAATCAGAAAAATATTCTGATCCTAAATATATATTTTTTGTTATGCGAGAGGATCGACCAGAAAGAACAAAACAACTCCTTGAGGAAATTTCAACTTGGCAAAATGTAAATGGGATTATTTTAGTCGGACCCGGCTCCAATCTGAATTACTCAATCCTAGAAAAAAAGTCAAATTCTGCAATCCCTGTCTATGTTTGGGAACACCGAAGCCCAGATCAGATTTTTGAATCTCTGATTTCAATCCTTCCTGAGACTAGTATTATATTTGGAATGGGAAATATTGTTGGTCTTGGATTTGAACTTTTGCAGTATATCAAAAATAGAGCGGAATCAAAGGCGTGAACGAAATCTTACCACTATCCATAGGCCTTAGCCTACTTGTGTCCTTACTATTTTCAGAGATGTTTGGTTTATTGGGGACGGGACTAGTTATTCCAGGATACTTAGCATTAAGTTTAAATGAACCTAAGAATATTTTACTTACTTTTTTTATTGCCTTTCTCGCATACCTTTCTGTAGAAATCCTCTCCCAGCTACTAATTATCTTTGGCAAACGAAAAATCGTATTACATTTATTATTCGGATACTTTTTTGGTTACTTACTCAATTTCCAGATACTTCCAAATATTGAATCACCCTTTCTGAATGAGCTTCATAGTGTTGGATTTATAATTCCTGGGCTAATCGCCATTTGGTTCGAAAGACAAGGCGTTTTAATCACCTGCTCCATTCTGGTTATCGCCAGTGTTTTGGTAAAAATTGTTTTAATAGCCATTTTAGGAAATGAATTACAAATCCAATGATTACTAAAATTTATTGGTCTCCATTTCAAAGATCTAAAATGGGAATCATTCTGCTTTCCATTTTATCCGTCATAGGTCTGTTATTCGTAGAAACTTGCAAAGTAAAGAAAGAACAATCCTATTTTAAAAAAAAACTAGCGGCTTCAAAACTCGCTGAAAGATCCTTCAATGCGATTCGACCAGAACTCATTAAACGAAAAAATTCCGATTACCTAGAGTTCGACCCCACAAATTCAGGTTTGATTGGTGAATTTTTAACACCCATTACGAGTAACAGTGGTTCTTTATCAGCTAAACAAACATCTATAAACCCAAATTTTGCGGCATTATTGATTCACTATTTCAAAAAGTTAAAATTGGAAGAAGGGGATACCGTAGCCGTTGCCGTTTCTGGATCTTTCCCTGCGTTAAATATTTCCGTATACTCTGCCATCCAGACTCTTAAATTAAAACCGATTATTATCACTAGTGCTTCGGCATCTCAATTTGGTGCCAATTTACCTCAGATGACTTGGCTAGATATGGAAAGGGAACTTTTTGAACTAGGATTTTTTTCATTTAAGTCGAGTTATGCATCTATGGGAGGAATCCAAGACAAGGCAGTTGGACTTACAAAAGAAGGAAAGGATTTAATTCGCCAAGCTATCAAAAGAAATTCCATACAATTTTTGGATTCAAAAAATTATGATGATGCCTTAGAATCCCGAATCAGGATCTATGACGAACTCTCTAATCAAAAACCCATAAAAGCATTTATCAATGTAGGTGGTGGAACAACTATATTGGGAACGAATCTCGGTAAACAGGTGTTCAAGACAGGATTGATATTAAGTTTACCCGAAGAAGATCATATTCCGACTTCTGTGATATCTAGATTTTTAGAACGGGATATCCCTGTAATCAACCTAATCCAAATCGAAACTTTGGCCAAAAGATTTGGTATGCCAATCTCCCCCAAAAAAATACCCAAACCAGGAGAAGGCAAAATTTTTTATCAAGAAGAGTACAATCCAATTCTCTACATTGGCGTTTTTATATTTATAATTCTTGGTCTATATGGTGTAACAAGATTGGGTGTGGGGGAGAAGCATTCGGACTACTCCATTCCAAAATCAAAAGGAGTTTAAATGGCTAAAATTATCGTTCTTTCCTTATTTCTTTTCTTTTTCATACGTTTTATCAAAAGACTCCTCATTGCACCAGCAAAACTTGCGGAAGAAATTAGAAGAAGCCAGGAAACACAATTCACTAAAAATGAAAAAGATATTTCTGACCAAGGTAAAATTATCGAGTAAACTTTTTCATTTCCACCGATGATAAAGGTAGGATGAGATACTTTTGCATTCTTTCTTTCATTCTTTTACTCGTTAACTGTGGTGTTCCTAAGGGCGAGTTTGGATGGGCCATAACGAAGATGGAAGAATTGGATTTAATGGAAAAACAAATCCAAACCATCACCGATTATAAGATGATGAGAGACGGTCTTATTTTCACCCCTTCTGACACAATCCACTATGTATACCAGTTTTCCAGATATCCGGGACCAGATTTGGACTTTCACATCTCACTAAATCGCTATGAACTTGATTATGTGGAAATAGATATCAAAAAGAAAAAACCCGAGCCAGACAGCTCTGCAATCCGGGACGAATTTTCTCTTTTAAAGACCGGGCAATACTTATTAAAAATTGTCCATGAAGGTGATACAATCGATGAAGTATACTTTCGAGTATTGCCTGAAGAGGGTTATACCAGCGAAAACTTAGAACAAGAATTAGCTGGCGATCAAACGGACGAAATTATTAAATATTCCCGCTAATGGGTGGGATGATATTTCCTGTAACGAGTATTTTTTTAACACGTTCCAACTCTTTGAGTGCTACATTAATCTCTGTTTCTTTTCCAATTTGAATTATGGTGTCATAGAAACTTAGCGCTTTTTGAAAGTCTCGATTCTCTTCTGATATCGCACCTAAACGAAAAAGGATTTTTACCAATGGAATTTTATCTCTTTTGGTTTCCAATACTCGAATCGCTGCCTGTTTGTCTTCTATCTTAATATCCATTAAACGATATTGCGATAGTGCATCATCTTCGGTTGTTATAAGCAAATCTCTTTTGAGTTTCTGCTTTTTTTCAATAATTTCTTTGAGTTCTTTTTCTGCGTCTATCAATTTGGTATCCAATTTTTTCCATTGTTCGTATGCCAAATTGAGTTTATTCTGCTCTGGTATAATTCTTCTGTTCTTTCGATCCTTTTTGCTGAGTTGGTAAAAAGCTATAGACTCAAGCTCTAAATACTTGGATTCTTCAGTTACCTGCGGATTCCAATCACGACTATTTCGGTCCAACCAGTATGTTAAAAATTGAGATGCCTTCTCCACGTCACCAATATGATCTGAGAAAAAAATTCCCATTTCATACGCAACTCTCGTTTTTTCCAAGGAATCTGTACTCGATTTAAAGTAGGAATCATAGTATGAACCAGCAAGAATCTTTCGTTTTAAATCCGCATTGATAGTCGCCAAACGTAAGTATGTTTGATTAATCTTTGCTAGATCCTCTTCCGTTGGATTTTCCTTTTTTAAAAGAAGTGCTAAACTCCTTTCGTAAAAATCAACCGCCTTTTCCTTTTTACCATCTTGGCGGTATTGTTCCGCTATATCATTTAAGACCAATGGATTCTCGTTCCAAACCTTAAATGCTCGTTCTAAAATCAATTCATAGGCAAAAAAATCGGTGTTCCTCTTATAGTCAAAAAGAACATAAATTCCTTTCCCAGCTACACCTGACTTATTTACAATTTTCAGTCTTTCTTTGTTATCATCTTCTATTTTCTTAACTACATTTGCCAAAGCATACAAATCGTTTGATTCGGCTTCTTTTCGCTTCTGCAAGTATGAATTGTATCGATTTTGGATAGAGGATTCATATTCTTGTTTTATGGATTTTAATTCACTTTCTTTCGTTCGAATATTCGTTAGTTGTTGTTCTTTAACTTGTCCGATCGATGCTAGTGATTTCCCAGATCGTATCCAGTCACTTTCTAGGATATGAAGATCATCTTTTGCCTTTTTGAATTCTCTTTCTTTCTCTTTGAATTGATCGTAAATATTTTGGTGTTCTTCCGCAGATTTTGCATCATAACCCAAAATATCCTCTGCCTTCCAAACACCTGTTCTGTATTCAGTTTCTGTTAAGTCCAAGGGATGGTAACGAAATGCCGCCAAATAATGCCTAAGTGATGCAGCATACTTCTCTGAGTCTTTGTAGAGTCTTGCTAGGCGGATATGCAAAAAATATAAAACTGGAGAATCCCTGACAATATAGGTTTCCGATTCTTTATGAGTCTTTTGCCAGAGAAGCAAACGGATATCATTCGACTCAGTTCTAGAATTGTAGATATTACCTTTTTCTCTGTCCTCCCAAATCCGTTTTTCTTCGATGAATTGGCTATAGTAACGTTTGAGAAGTCCCTCCGCCTCTTTGATTTTTGTTTCAGAGGATTTTGGACCCGTTTCCTCGGGAAGGCCCTCTGAAACTCCATCAGGTACCACAATGGGTGCATCCGTTCCGTCGATAGAAGGAGGTTTTGGCTCATCCCGAAGAGCGATCCCCGAATCTTCATCAATCTTCAATCGCTTTTCGGAATCGAGAGCTTGGATCTCTTCGATTGAGATCACCTGAAGTGGTGTGAAGTAAAGATCCTGGAGAGGGTTTCTCCTGTCTTCCTCGCCGGCGGATAGGTTTGGAACGGTTAGAAGGATGTAAATCAAAATGGATTTTTTCAGATATGTGACAAATGAGTTTCGAGAGCTGTCTGTCAAAGTGTCCATTTCCATCCTACCTTTCCTATCGGAGAAAAAGTCAGTTTCCGAAACCAAAAGGTGTTGAGTTCTTTCGAATTTCGTACTTTATTAGAATCCGAGTTTAGGATTCCCCATGGCAAAAAATATCATCGAAAGGTATCTCGTTTTAAAAAACAAATACCGCAATTACGATACAAAATATGCGCTCAAACGGATGCAGTCCTTTCGCCTTGCCACCCAAGAACTTTCAAGAAAAGGTTATGAAGTTGCTCTAGAACTTTTGGGATCCATCAATTTTGGAATTGTTGAACCAACTTCAGATGTCGATTGTATTCTACTCATCGAATGCGATTTGCACAAAGACGAAAGTTCTTGTCCAAATCATTGCCCCAACCTCAATTTTGTAAAAGATGAAATTTCAAAATTTGTACAAAAAAGATCGGCACCTGAAGCGTTTAACATTGAATATTTGGATACAATCAATCTAAAATATGTGGAAGAAAAAATAAGAACCGATCAAGTATTAGGAGATGAAACTCTCTATTGCCTTCTTTTTTATCGTAATATAGGAAGACCCGTAAATCGCCCCCTATTCATTCCCTATTGTGATCAACTGGAAGAAAATCCAGACTTTGTCAAAGAAATTATCCCTTGGGCTGCGGAAGCGCTAGAAGGTTACCTCAACACAAACCAACACAGAATGTCATTTAACAAATACAATGAAAGAATACGAGCTAGAGGTCTTGACCTGCCCGAAGGATTGCAGCAAGAACTACAAGATTATATGGAAGGTAAACATTGAAATTAAATAAAAAAGTGAATAAAATCACCCTACTGACTTCTAATTTTAAACTCTCTCACATGATTCTCGTGATTGGTTTAACTCTCCCGCTTTTCCATTGCGGAAAATCCGAAGAGACAGAACCCTCCTTGGAGAAGAAATCTGCACCATATGAAAGTTATGCGGCAGAAGATAATCTAGACGCACCCTCCCCAGAATCTGCCAAAATCATTTCAGGTTCTTCTGCCTCTCCTGCATCCAAAGATTGGATCCAAGAACAAAAATCGGAAAACAAACTCGGTGGACTTTTTTTACCATTTCCGACCAATCAATCCCGACTTTTGGAGTATGAGGTAATCCTACTTTATGAATCTAACGATCTCATTCAGACTAGAAAGTCTCTAATTGAATTGATTCAAAAGTATGGATTTTTAGAATCAAGTTCGGCATTTAATGCGGACGATCCAAGTATGTCTGTTCAAGTGAAAGTCAACGCATCTATGTTATATGATGCCTTACTTGCATTTGATACACTTGGAAATCTTATTTCCGAAAATATATCTACCATCGACCACACAGAAAATCAAGTTTGGCAAAATCGGAAGAACACAAGAGAGAGTTTGCGTCTAAAGAGAAAAAGTCTAGCGAGTACGAACGTTTCCACGGAGTCCAAAAATTGGGAAGCCATCGACAACTCTTTAACTGCCAGTGAAGATGCTAAAGACCTAGCCGAACAAGAAATTTGGAAAATCCAAGACCGCGTCAAATGGGCAAAGGTGAATCTTACTTTTTCCACACCAAAAGCAAAAGATAAAATCATCATCCCAACCTATCAAAACGCACTTGTAGGAATCTTGAATTCATTTTTGACGCTCACTTACTATCTGGTATGGATAGCTCCGTTTCTATTGTTCATCGGTGGAATTGGATGGGGAGTTTATAAGGGATATAGAATCTTAAAGAAAAGATTGAATAAGTGAAAGCCGTAAAATGTAATTTTTTTATTCGTTTTCGTTATACATTTACGTTGATTCTTTTCTTTTTTTTGACTCACTGTGAAGTAGATCTTCAAAAATCAAAATATATGTCGGGAAAAGAAGCAAATGAGAGAATTACACCCAGGATTCTAGCTAAACTCCAAAGTTGCGGAATATTAAAATATACGTATAATCCAGGTGACTCCAACCCAGACCCTTGGCGAAGAACTCTTAGTACGGAAACGAATAGTATTTTTTTTTCTAATCATCGCGCTAATTACAAGATTTGAAATTTTCCCTCCGGATGCGTTTTATAGAACCAAGGATATTGATCGATGCGAACAAGATTTTGACTTTATTTCTTGCGAAGATGATAGTATCCGAAAAAACGCAATTTATAAAATTAAGTGAGAGTAAAACGATAGTTATTTTAGTTACAAAGTTTTTTTTCATTTTTTTTCCTTGCATTGTTATTTTTGTCTATGTCGTATAACGAAACTAGCTTGCCTAAGGCCGAGCGAGTGCTTTAGGCCCGAATCGAAGGGGATGGTATGTGAAGCAGCGAATTCATAAGGTCCAATCTTCAATTTTCAAATCTTTGATTCTTTTAAATTCTTTTGTATTATTTGTAACAAAAACAAGGTTTCTTGATATTGATTGTGCAGCTAACAATGCATCCATAGTGCCAATCATTTTTCCTGACTTTCTTAATTCAGTTTTAATTTTTCCGAAGGCAATCGTGTCTTTTTGTTCGAAGGGTAAAATATCAAAAATAGTAAGAAATTCGATTAAAGAAATTCTATTTTTTTCTTTACGTTCACTATTCTCGACGCCAAATTCGAGTTCAGCTAAAGTTAGAGTCGAAATGAAAATACCTTTTTTATAATTCCTATGTAATTTTTCTAACAGTTTACTATTTTTCTTTTTAATGAGGTATATGCATATATTTGTATCAATAAGATACATTAGAATTGTTCTCTTTCTGATTCTGGTAAATCAATCCTTCCTTCACTAAGATAATCATCTGTAAAACCGTTTAATCCATCAAGAAATGCATTCCATGCTTTATTCTTTGGAACCAGTATCACAGCATCTCCAACTTTTTGGATGAAGACTTCTTCACCTCTAAACTGAAATTCTTTGGGAATTCTGACCGCTTGGCTTCTACCATTTACAAAAATTTTAGCTGTTTGCATATTTAAAGGAATGTATCGTGATATATATCACGTCAAATCTTTTTATCAATTTTTTTGATTCTTCACAATAGATTCGTCAGAATTATTTTTCGCCATTCCGCATAACATCTACCTACATACGTTACGAAAATCCACCCAAACACTAAATATCCAGGTAGACGAGGACAAATCCCCTTACGGATACATCGATGCCTTCGAATTTACATTCTCTAAGTGACGGATATCCTTTCCTGTATTGAGTCGCACTAACTCTTCCGCTACGTTGACTGCATAGTCTCCTAACCGTTCCAATGCGAGTATGATGCGATAAACATCTGCAAACTCTCGTTTGTCCATACTTTCATCGGCTCTGTATTTTTTAAAAGCAAGGTCGCACAAGGAATTGAGTTCTTCCTCTAAACTATTAACACTTCCCATAAATCGTTCTTTCTCTTCGACAAGGGATTCGATCGCCATCCCAGCAAGTGTGGTTACGCGAGACAATATCAAGGTCATCGGCTCTTCATTTTTGAAAAGACCCTTTCGAATGGTTTTGTAGCGAAAGACTTCCGCACAGTTGACTACCTGGTCTCCCATCCGTTCCATATTCCTAGTTATTCGAATGGCAGAAAGGGCAAACCTCAGTGGGTCTTTTTTAAGAACGATATCGCTATCCACTTCCCCCATTCCTAAAATGTTACGGTTTGTAACAGCCTCGAGAATTGCGTTTTGGGAAAGGTTGTCATTTTCTTTCTCAAGATCGTCGATCAAATCATCACGTTTGACGATTTCATTCGCCAAATCGTAGTTATCTGCTTCCATAGCTTCACTAAGAAGGATCACTTGTTCTAAAACAAGCTCTGCCATAGAGTAGAGATTTTTCCGTAGATAGTAAAATTTAGAAATGATCATCCAGTTCTCCCCTAATGGCAATAAAGAATCTGGACAAGTTTATGTTAAACGCTAGAAGGTGCCAATTCGGAAATTTCTTCCGCCGTGAGAATTTTTTCGATATCGATCAGGATGATGAAACGGTTTTCCTTTTTTCCAACTCCCGTAATGTAACGGGAAGATATGCCTTTGACCGAAGGGGGGGGCGGGTCCACTTGACCTGCGGGAAAATGGACTACGTGGGAAACCTTGTCTACAATCACGCCAACCGACTTCCCGCCAATATTGATGACAATGGCGCGGTCGAGGCTCTCACTTGTGTTCTTTACATTCAACCGTTTGGCAAGATCGATCATCCGAACTACCTTCCCTCGGATGTCCATGATCCCTGCAAAAAAATTTTTGGATTGGGGAACTCGAATGAGATTGGTGATTTTTACAATCTCCTCAACAATTGTGATGGGAATTGCATACTCTTCATCACCTAAATTGAATATAATATACTGCTCGTGGATTAAATTGGATGCGCTTTCTTTTGCCATGGATTCTATTACGGATCTAAAAATAGACGTATCCGTTATAGAAAAAATATGAACCAATTGAAAGAAATGACAACACTTTTGTGAAAAGTACAGATCGTTTTCTCACAAGAAAATCCAAAAGACCTGCAACCATTCCCAGGCAAGCGATAGTGATACCTAATACGACATAATCATAATAGGAAATATAAACTAAATAACCAAATCCAAGTCCCAAACTGAAATCCTGAAGGTCTCCCCATATTCTCCGTTTGAATCGTTGCCAGGGCGTTCCTCTGGCCCTACGTGCCTCTCTACGACGCCTACGCCACCTTTGGAATCTTGTTTCTCTGACAATTCCAAAGATCGAATCGTATTTGGTGGATGCGGGAAATCGACGGACACGGTTTTTCTTTTCTTCTTCGATATCTGGTAGATACGGTGGGTAGATTTCATAGGCTCCGCCGAGACTTGCTAGAAGGTCTGGATCGGGGAGGCTTGCAAAGTAGTCTCGGAAAGGCCATAACTTTCGAAAGACAGGATAAGCCCTGCCGGAAGATATATCCTTTTCTTGGAGTACAACTCCATTCTTGACCGTAGCTCCATAGATACGGTTTTTTTCTTCTTTGATCTGTGCAGACAGCCGAACCAAACGCTCGTGGAAGTTGAACTCAGCTTCCAGAACGTCCCCCAAAGGTGTTTCCATACTAAAGGCTCGGATGAAACCTGGTGTGCGGGGTTTCTGTTTCCTCCAGATTTGCTTCATACGAAACCTATCGGAGGATTTAGAAAGTCACTGAAGGAAGATTATTTCTTCTTTTTGTGTCGGTTGGCTCTACGTTTTTTCTTTCGTTTGTGTGTTGCGATTTTTCTACGCTTTCTCTTTTTTCCGGAAGGCATTCCTTCCTCCTTATTTAAGCCTGTTCTGTCAAATTTCTAGTCGAGGTACTTTTGTAAAACTTTATTTTTACGGATATTGGAGAGCATGTTTTTGATATCATTGACTCCCTTTCTGGAAGTGATCATCAAAATATCTGGCTCTTCCACAACAATCAGATCATCTACTCCCAGAAATGCGATGAGTTCTTTCTGAACAGAAGAAATATTTCCAGTTGCCTTGTGGTAAAATACCTCTTTTCCTTGGTGGTGGTTTTTGTCTTCGTCTCCAGGAAGGATTCGTTCCAAAGAAAGCCATGAGCCCACGTCATCCCAATTGAATTCGGCTTCGACCATTCGTATCTTGGAAGATTTTTCCATGATGGCCGTATCAATCGCTTCCGATGAAAGGACTTGAAATGCTTGTTTGAGGTCTCCAAAATTCTTAAAGGGAAAACCAGATAGGAGCGGGTTTAAGAGATGAGGAGCATGTGTCTTAAATTCTTCCAAAATCGTTTCTACTCGGAACATAAAAATTCCAGGATTCCAATAAAAGTTGGATTTTTTAATATATTTCAGCGCGGTTTTTATATCCGGCTTTTCATAAAACGCTTTTACCGAATAACCAACATTTGTTGATTTGCCAGTCGCAATATAACCATATCCGATTTCCGGTCGATTTGGTTTTACTCCGAGAAGTACCATTCCATGATCCGTCTCGGATAGCGCTTTTTCGATGGTTTTTGTAAATCCTTTGATAGGATCGATGAAAGCATCCGCCGACAGAACAATCAGGTTGGGGTTTCCGAATTTCTTCTGAAAGTGAAGGGCAGAGAGTGCGATGATGGGGGCAGTGTTTTTCCCTTCGGGTTCAATGATAAAATTATTCGATGGGAACTTGGGATCTTTTTTTAGAATTTCATTTTTGAGACTCGCATTGGTTCCAATAAAGATTCGGTCCAGAGTAGTGATCGTTAGGGCACGATCAATTGTCTCACGAAGAAGTGTTTTGTTAGAGTATACTTTTTGTAGCTGTTTTGGTGAATTGGTGCGGGATCTAGGCCAGAATCGTTCCCCTTTTCCGCCAGCCATAATCATCACCACAGGAAGTTCTTTGGGTTGTTTTGCCATAGTTATGAAGACCAGGTTTTCGAACCGTTCTTGCCCGAAAACCTGAAAAAATTAGGTAGTTGTGCCTTCTTTTGGGCTTTCTTCCGAATGGAGTTTGATCGGTTTGCCAGGAATGATCGTGGAAATTGCGTGTTTGTAGACGAGGTTCTGTTTGTTATCATTTTCCAAAATGATGGTGAAGTTGTCAAAACTCACTACCTTACCTTTCAAAGGAACACCATTTAACAAATAAATAGTGAGATCTATTTTTTCCTTACGAGCAGTGTTTAGAAGTTGGTCTTGGATATTGTTTTTTGCCGACATTGGAAATTCCCGAGTATTTTCTCTATTTTTATTCTATATTTGTATAAAGTTGGACAGCTTCTTCATAAGAAATGGGCGAGAGGATTGGATCTTTTTTGAACCAAGTTACCTGCCTCTTCGCATAATTCCTATGGGACTGTGCCAACTCTTCAATGAATGTATTACGCTCTAACTTTCCATTTAAGAAATCAAGCGCAAAATTATACCCTAAAGTCCGAAGTCCAGGCGCATCTTCACCGTATTTCTCTCGGACAAATTTTGTTTCCTCTAACATTCCTTCGATGAGATTCGGGATTCTTTCATTGATTCGTTTGTAGAGAATTTCACGAGGTGGGTCGAGCCATCTACCAACGAGTTGGAGGTCGCTTCGTTTTTCAAGATAGCCTCCTTCTAGTTTCCTAGAAACTTCTGACCAGCGCGAGCCTGACAAAACAACCTCCAAGGCTCTCCGAATCCTATAGCCATCATTTGCAAATAGAGATTCCAAAGCCTTTGGATCTTTTTCTCTCAAAATTTTTGTGGCCTCTTCCAAAGACAGTTCATTTACATATTCCTTTGTGGATTGGGTTACATTTGGTACGGGAAACATTCCCAATAGAAAGGCTCGCAGGTAGAATCCAGTTCCTCCTACTAGAAAAGGAATTTTGCCTCTAGATTCGATCGACTTAATTGTAGTTTCTGCCCATTTGCAAAACAGACTGGCATTAGGTGCCTCATTCGCAGACAAAAAACCAATTAAGTGGTGGGGGATCTCTGCGAGCTCGCTTGGGGTTGGGGCAGTGGTGCCCACCGAGAGTTCTCGATAGACTTGCCTGGAATCAAAGGAAACAATTTCGAAACGGTCGGGGTCGAGGTGGAGGGATACGGCAGTTTTACCTGAGCCAGTAGGTCCCCCCAAAATGGGAAGAATCACTCCTCTTCCTCTGCTACGACCTCCTCGTCTTCTGCCTCTTCCAATTCTTCTGTTTCTTCCATAAGTTCGTCTTCTTCTAGAACTGGTTCTTCCTCTTCTTCTACTTCATATTCCGATTGTCGGAGAGCCGCCATTCTGGATTTGATAGCAGGTTTTGCCAATTGGTCTGCTCCACATTTGGGGCACTTCTTCTCTGGCTTATAAAGATCGTAGAATTTTGTTCCACAAGAATAGCATGTAAATTTTTTACCCAGTGGACCAAGTGCAGGATCGATCTTTGGAGCAACAGGTTTGCCTTGCTGTTTCTCTTTAGCTTGCGCCGCAGGTATTGACTTACTTGCGACAGTTTCCTTAGCCTTAGGCACGGGTTTTTTCTTATCTTCCTTTTTTGGCGCCGATTTTGGGGAAGATTTCTCTTTAGCCACTACCTTTTTTTTAGGAGGTGGAGACTGTTTTTTGACTGCTTTTTTTGCGACCATAAACGTACTTTTGCCAGTTTTGGGAATACCTGGTTTGGAACAACCTTTTTGAAATTGGACGGTTTTCTCCTGGAACAAAATTATAGGAAAGTATTTTTTTTCATATGACGCATTTAAGTGTAAATGTAAACAAAATCGCCACCCTTCGAAATTCACGAGGTGGGAGGATTCCAAGCGTACTTGGAATATCTGAAATCGTTCTGGATGCAGGAGCTTATGGAATTACAGTGCATCCCCGGGAAGACGAAAGACATATCACCAAACAAGATGTGTTCGAACTAAAAGAGTTTTTATTAGCCTATAATAAATCAAACCAAGTTCATAAAGAATTCAATATAGAAGGAGAACCGAGTGAGAGATTTCTTGAACTGGTTCTAAAAGCGAAACCTGACCAAGCGACTCTGGTTCCAGTTAAACCTGGGGAAATCACTTCGGACCATGGTTTTGATTTAAAAGAGGAAAAGACAAAGTCAAAACTCCGCCAAATCGTCCAAACCCTCCAAAAGGAAAAAATCCGAGTCTCCCTCTTTATGGAGACCGATGTAAGTCAATATTCCTTGGTTAAAGAAGTTGGTGCTGAACGTATCGAACTCTACACAGGTCCCTTCGCCCATGCTTATGACCACTCGGAACAAGAAGGTAAGGATATCTTTCAAGAGTTTGTAAGGGCAGCCGAGGCCGCAAACGCTTTGGGACTTGGAATCAATGCGGGACATGATTTGGATACAGAAAACTTAAATGTGTTTTCTAAACTTCCTCATCTATTGGAAGTCTCAATCGGTCATCGGTTGGTTTCGGAGGCTTTGGTCATCGGAATGGAAGCAACCGTGAAAAAGTACATCCAGGTGCTCGGTTGATGAAAAAAATGAATTCTATTTATAACTCTTTCGCTAAATTGCGTAAGCGACTGTAACCAGGATCTTGCTCTAATAACAATTTAGCGGATATTTCCAAGGCGATAGCAAGACTTGCATCCGCTTTTCCTTTTTTCTTAGCAAGTGCAATCTCCCGAGAAAAACTGAGAAGCCCTTCTCGACCTAACGATTCATTTCCTGTCTCCGCCGCAATTTTAACTTTTTGCCAAGCTTCTGTGATGGATGACTTTGTAGGTTCCCTTTCTTTTCCGAATTCTCGTTTATGAAAGTACGAAGTGTCCCATATTTTTGAAAAAGGATCAGCGCGCATTTGATCTTTTAAGAGTCGGTCCTTGTATACAATTGGAGATAGGATTTTGGGTTCTAATACAGATCGTTCAGCGGCCGTGAGGGTCGAAAGACAGCTCGACAACACCCCCTTTTTCCAATGGTCTTTGGTCAAAAGTCCAACATCTGCAAGAAGGATCAGAGAGGATAGTTCCAATGGTTCTTTTTCCCGACAGGCATCCATAACGATCGAAAACGTCGCCATCACCTCTCCCTCTTTTGAAGATTTTTTTAAATCGGGGAGATTGTTCGATCTTTCCGCGGAAAGACGGAGCATATTTTTGTAGAGACTGTCATTTGGATTTTTTTGCAGGGCTTTTTGGAATGCCGTGTAACTCTCAGAATAGTTTTCACGATTGAATTCAATAAGACCCCAAGTATAACATATAAATCCATCATCCGTATCGCGAGTTCGACAAACGTATCTTAAACGAGATAGAGCGGTTTCCCTTGATTCCGTGGATTCCCAAACATCAAGAAGGACCTCTTCTAGAAACGAAAGAGTTTCCAAACTATAGGGGTCGTTCGTCGGATTTTTGGACGGCTGGGCACAGAAAAAGAGACTCCCAAAAAACAGAAAGAATAAGCCGAATCGCAACTTCACTGAGTCTATCTTACTGAGAATCCAAGAATTGTCCCGAAATTTTTTGTGTTGCAGTGACTCGGAAAATGAAATTTCTTAGGATTATTAATCCACAAATCTGAGAGTTCCCTTGAAACGAATACTTTACTTTCTTTCCTTCTCCCTAATTTTGAGTTTCGCATTGCCGGTTGGCTTTATTTCTTGCGAACCTGAAGCCAAAAAGGCTCCCAATAGGGTTACAAATTTTACCTATCAGGATTTTGAAAACGTAATCCAAGCTGTCGACAAATACTACATAGACAAAACCATTAATAAAAACAGAGCGTTTACAGATGCGGCCGTATTTTCTGTGTTAAGCCTTCCGCACCCCCTTTATATCTTTCCAGAAAGTTACTTCAACGAAAGAGAAAAGTATGAGGACAAGGAAGATCTTTTCCCAGGTAAATCCTTCAAAATCTCTCCCTCAGACAAATTTGTCCTATTTGATCCAGACTACACAATTGTAGAAAAGATGCAGAAGGAAAAGTTGAAGAAAAACGAAAACAAAAAACTAAGCGATGAAGAGCTAAAACGTTTAATTGAAAAAGAAAAACTTAAGAAATCTGTAATTTCCGCTAAATGGGAAGAGATCAATTTTTCTAAAAAAGAATTTGATAAGGTGATTTCCTACTTACGAGACAACCTAGATAATTACAAAACACCTGTTTTAAAAGGATTAGCAGAATTAGATGGCGAACTTCCTGAAGAGGAAGAAGAGAAAAAAGAATTTACCATGGAACAGGTGTTCCTTGCTGCAGCAAATGGATATCTCAACTCACTGGACCCGCACTCCAATGTTTTCTTAAAAGAAATTTGGGAAGAGTCCATGGCAAAGATCAATGACGGCTCTTTCGAAGGGATTGGTGCCATCCTGTCTGGTGGCGGAACTAGAGAAGTCATCGTAGAAAACCCGTTAGAAGGTAGTCCTGCAGTCAAGGCTGGAGTGAGAAGTGGAGATACAATACTTGCAGTTGATGGTAAACTCATCAAAAGTCTTTCTCTGGACAAAGTCGTCAAACGAATCAAAGGTAAAAAAGGTACAAAAGTAGTCCTTACTTTGAAAAGGAAAGGTGTATCTGGAAACTTGGATATTGAAGTTATCCGAGATAAAATCACTATCAAAAACGTAACCTACCATCTGTTAAAGGAAAATCCGCAAGTTGGTTATATCAAACTCACAGGATTTGTAAAAGCACAAGGCGAAGAGCCCGTTGACAGCCAAATTGTAAAGGGGCTACGTGCTCTCGAAGAAGAAGCAAAGAATAACAACAAGGAACTTAAGGCTATTGTTCTCGATCTACGAAACAATTCAGGCGGATATTTGGATCTTGCCATTGATATTGCGGATATGTTTATCGAAAAAGGACTTATTGTTTCAACTAAAGTACCTAACCGAAGTCCAGATGAGGCATATGCAAGGATGAAAGACATAACCAATCTTCCATTGGTTGTCTTAATCAATGCAAAATCGGCATCAGCGTCTGAAATTGTTGCAAGTGCTATACAGCACCATGGCCGAGGGATTTTAATGGGCGAGCGAACATTTGGCAAAGCAACAGTTCAAAAGCTGATGGATCTTCCAGGTAACTCAGATTATGTGCTAAAAATCACAAACTCAAGATACTATTCTCCATCTGGAAAAACCATTCAAGTTGTTGGTGTTTCGCCAGATATCGAAGTTTCTGAGGAACCAGATGGTAGTTTTCCATTCCGCTACAGAGAAGAAGATATGTGGAACCATCTTCCCAAAATTCCGTATGATGGAGTAGTGAAATCCAAGTTCAATATCGATGCAATCAAAGAACATGCAAAGAAAAATGGGAAAGCGGACAGTTTTTTGAAGTCTCACGCAAACGATGCTATCAAACCAGATTATATGCTTATCCGAAGTTTGGATTATATTGAAGGTATGTTGCACGCCAAGTGACAAGAATCCAAACTGATTTTTTAATTATTGGGAGTGGGGTGAGCGGGCTTTTTACTGCTTTAAAACTTGCCCCTCTCGGATCCGTAGTTGTTGTCACAAAAAAAGCAGACTACGAATCAAATACCAATTATGCCCAAGGTGGGATTGCCTCTGTTTTTGATGATAAAGACAAATTTGAGGAACATATCCAAGACACTTTGGAAGCTGGAGCTGGGCTTTGTGATTTGGAAGCAGTCCGAGTACTTGTGGAAGAAGGTCCAAAACGTGTTCGGGAGTTATTAGATTTAGGTGTCCCGTTTACAAGAACCCAGTCAGGCGAGCTGGACTTGGCTCGAGAAGGTGGACATAGAAAAAACCGTATTGTACACTCTCACGATAGAACGGGAAGCGCAGTCGAACAATCACTCCTCGACCATGTACATTCAAATTCGAATATTCGCATTTTAGAAAACCATGCTTGCGTTGATCTCATTACCCGCCACCATCTGAAAGATAAGGACCACCTACCACTACGCTGTTATGGTGCCTATATTGTGGATACGGAATCGAGTGAGGTATTTCCAGTCCTTGCCAAAAAAACAATTCTTGCCACAGGCGGTGCTGGCCAGGTTTACCTACACACAACTAACCCAAGTATTGCAACCGGTGACGGAGTAGCAAGTGCCTATCGGGCAGGTGCTATCGTCAAAAATATGGAATTTTACCAGTTCCACCCTACTTCTTTATTCCATGAACAAGGAAATAGTTTTTTAATCTCTGAAGCAGTCCGTGGTCATGGTGGAATCCTTAGAGAAATTAATGGTCGCCCTTTTATGAAAGACTACCACGAAATGGGGGAACTTGCCCCTCGTGATATCGTAGCACGAGCGATAGACGATACTATGAAAAAACGTGGGGAACCTCATGTACTTTTGGATATTACTCACAAACCCGCAAACGACATCATAAGTCATTTTCCATCCATCTACGAACGATGCAAAAAATTAGGAGTGGATATTACTACGGATCCCATTCCCGTCGTTCCTGCTGCTCATTATATGTGTGGTGGAGTTTCGACAGATTTAATTGGAAGAACCAA
Organism: Leptospira sp.; assembly: GCA_027533185.1. GTDB lineage: Bacteria > Spirochaetota > Leptospiria > Leptospirales > Leptospiraceae > Leptospira_A. Next base: position 84,948 of record JAPZTS010000007.1, read on the forward strand.
TATAGCAGATCTTTATGCCTGTGGCGAAACAACCTGTACCGGTGTCCATGGAGGTAATCGTTTAGCATCCAATAGTCTCTTAGAATGTCTTGTTTTTTCACACCGCATTGCCGATGATATACAGTCACAAGGTAAACTGGATTATGCAAGCGAGACAAAAGATATCCCTGCATGGAATAAAGAAGGAACAACCAATACAGAAGAATGGGTGCTCATCTCTCATAACTTAGTAGAGATTAAAACCATAATGAGCAATTATGTGGGAATTGTACGTTCGGATATGCGATTGGAACGAGCCTTACGAAGATTGAAATTGATATCCGAAGAAGTTAAAGATTATTACAACCGAACAACCGTTTCTATTGGACTTTTGGAACTCAGAAACCTTGTAAAGGTAGCTGAACTCATTGTTAGATCAGCAATCCTTAGAAAAGAAAGCCGAGGCCTTCACTTTAGCACAGATTATCCGGAAGACCGCAGCCCCTCAAGGATTGATACTATACTCCAACATGCTTGAACAAAGTGTTTTGTAAAAAATAAACTATATTATTAGTTTTCCAAATCTCGCCATGTTAATTCTCATATTTAATTATGTATCCCTCCTATCCAATGTCCAATTCGATCAAAATTTCTTTAGCCCGTGCTACGAATAGTTTCTCTTCCTCTTGAGTAAAAGGTTTGAAAACATTCTTTTGGAACCGCTCCGCGAGAAATGCGTATTCGATACATCCTGCAACGGTTAACTCTGGTTTTGCTTTGCCAGGAAAGATTTTGATATCAGATCCATCAGGAACAACTAACGACCTCGGAGGTATTTTTTTCCCGCCACGAATCATACAACCTGCCGCAATTTGGGAACCATCGCCTATCTCCGCATTGTCGAGAACTATTGACCCTATACCAACAAGGACGGCCTTTCCTATGGTACATCCATGGATCATAACATTATGCCCCACGAGAGTATACTCACCAATTCGGATGGGACTTTTGGAATCCGTATGAAGAGTAGAATTGTCTTGGATATTTACATAATCTCCAAGTGAGATAGTATTCATATCAGCTCGAATCACAGCACCAGGCCAAATAGAAACTGAGATCCCAAACTCTGTCATTCCAAAGGCTGTGGCATTGGGGTGAATGAATGGATTATTAAATTTAGGTAGATTAAGTAAGGTCATACCTTCTGGTTTAGTTGAGATTCTGAATTTCGCAACCTATAAACGTAATGTCGTCTTGGTTCGAATTTCCCCTTGTAAATAGATCGAGCTCCTTTAAAACATTTGTCATCGCAATTGATAAAGGTTGTTTTGCGTTCTCTTTTAAAATATCATAAAGCCGGTTTTCTCCAAAAAGTTCTTTTTCTGGATTGAACTGCTCAAAGATGCCATCTGTAAAAAGGAAAAATCGATCTCCTTCTTCAATAAAATGTTCCACCAAACGATACGGAGCGTGGTCCAAAAGGCCAATAATTTTGCCAGTTCTTGGAAGGGTTTTGATCTCATCGACTCTCTGTTGGATTTGGTCGGGGTGACCTGCAGATGCAAATAACAACCGCTTGTTTTTTAAATCAATATCACAAACTGCACAGGTAAAAATAGTCTGTACATTGCTATATTTGTTGATAAAAATCTGATTCATATGAAAAATCAAATCATCTGGATGGTCATAGATTACTTTCAGCGATTCATATTCTGCTTTAATTGCCATTGTAATCAATGCAGCTTGGATTCCATGTCCCGTTGCGTCTGCCACAAAAATACGATAGTAGTCATGTTTGACTTGTGTTAGATCATAAAAATCTCCACCAACCTCGGACATTGAATTGTAGTGTGAATGAAAGTTGATTCGAACGTCAGCCGTCTTGATTTCTGAAAATAGAGTTTTTTGGATTTTTTTAGCAACACTCAAATCTTTTTTAATCAGGTTCAATGATTCATCCAAATTTTTAGTTCTTTCGCGTACTTTTTCTTCGAGAGTCAAAACAGCTTCATTCTGTGCCTTAGCCTTTTCTTCACGAAGTTCATTGATCCGATTTGCCAAAGCTAAAGACAGGATAGCCGCTTCCAAAGTAGAGCCAATTTGATTTGAATAAATTGTAACTAAATTAACTGGCAGAAATCCATTTAACATCAATGTGTATAAAAGAATTCCAAAGAGAAGAGTTGACCAACCAAACAAAAACAAACGAGCTTGTTTATTTCCAGAACTATAATTCAATAATGCAACAATAAAGACTGTGGAAACAAAAACTTGGGCAATCAAATTTCCAATACGAACAGCAGTTCCCAATGGCAGATACGAATAAGGAACTATTATATAGAAGAAGGCAATGATTTTAACAGCTCTAAGGAATATATTTGCGAATGGATTGAATTTTTTTAAATTCAACGTCTGTTGAGCAAATGTCCAACCGCTCAAAGCCGAACATACTACGATGATGCTACCGATTCGGTTATGAATTTCTGGATTTTCCAAGGTAATCAATTGATTGAGGATACCATTCAGATACATTTGCAAACAGAGATTAAAAAAAATAGAAAGACAATACGTTATATAAGCAACTTCCCGTAGGATAAAGAAGACAAAGAGATTATACAAAACCATTATAAAAATAGTTCCATAAAAGAATCCAAGTATTGTGTTTTCGATGTTTTCTTTTAAATAAAAACTCTCTTTCGAATAAAATCTTATTAGATAACTTATATTAGATGATGTTTTGGTTTCAATTAGTAGAGTTTTTGTCTCGCCTATTTTCCAATCCAATTCAAATGCAATTGACTTTGAAAAAAGCTCCCACTCGCTATGAGGTAAAAAATCTCCACCAATTTTAATTGGCAATGGTTTTCCGTCTTCGTAGATTTTTACAGAATCCAAAAGCGGATTCCCCAAATCCAAAACCAAGATGTCAGACTTAGTCGTATTGGTTGTTGTAAGTTTTACAACAACAGGACTTGATTGAAAACCCAAACTCAGACTATTTTTGAATACGGTCTTCCATTCGATAGATTTGTTTGAAAAAAATTCTGTAAGATTGCTTTTATCAGATATATTACTATTTAGAATTGTGTAATCTAGGTGGTCCGGCGAAATACTATCATTGGATATATACTTTTGTATCTCTGGTCGCCCACAGGAAAGGAAAAGGAGGGCTGTCGCAAAACAAAAGAAATAAGACCACATGAGATGGCATCATCTGGCCTTAATTTTTTTAAAATGTCAAAGCAATTTTAGCGAATCGCAAAACCGTTCGATTTGGACGTATTTACGAGGAGGTCTGAAATTTCTTTGAATCGATCTTGGGTAAAGGTTTTATCATACGACATAAGCTGAAATCGATAGGTGACTGATTTTTGCGATGTTCCAATCGAGTCACCTCGATAGATAGTATGAACCCACATTGACTTTAACTCTGGAATCTTGAGATCCGATACAATTTCCGCCAAACGACTCGTAGATTCCGAATCATTCATTACAACAGAAAGGTCCAGTTCACCTTCTGGAAATTGACTTGGAGCCTGAAAATAGGAAAACCGTCCTTCCTTTTCCCAAATTTCCACTAGATACTCCAGATCTACTTTGCCAATAAAGGCTCGTCGTTTTAAATCAAATTGGTCCGCATAACGTTCGTGTAAAATGCCAAATTCTCCAATAAACCTGCCATCGTAAATGTATTCTAGACCTGCATTTGGATGGAAGTAATTCCTTTCGGTTTTTTTAAGAGATCCCTTCCTTAAATTTAAAAAGGAAAAGAGTTGGAAAAACTTGTCTCGTGCAGATAGAAATTCAGTTTCAATTCCCTCGAGATCCGAGTGCTTAGATTTTGAAATTATGGCCACACCTAATGTTCGTTTTTCGGAAGCAAGTTTCTTACCGGACGACTTAAAATAGGTTCGACCTATTTCAAAAATTTGTACTTCTGGAAAACGATCTTGGTTGGATACAGCTTGTCGGATTAGACCTGGATACAAACTTGTTCTCATATAGGATTGTTCCTCGGGCATATCGTTGGCAATTCCAAGTGCATCGTCAGAATTGGAAGTTTCAAACTCAGTATCTTGTTTCGAAGAAAAAGAATAATTAAAAACCTCGTTGAATTTTGCTTCCAAGGAATAATACTGTTTGATTTTTCTTTCTAACTCTCGGAGAGGATATCGAATTGGAGTTTCGACAGCCATTTTTAATGGAATGGTTTGAATCGATGCATATCCGATTGTTCTTCCAATTTCCTCTACCAAGTCTTCAGGAATCGTAATATCATAGTTATGTCGGAACCTAGGAACAATGACTTGGATTACATCACCTTTTGTAGAAACATCAAATCCTAAGTTGGTTAAAATCCTTTCAACTTCAGATAATGAAATCTCTTTCCCTAATTTACGTTGAAGGAATGTCAGACTCGTTGCAATCGTAACTTGTTTATCAGGACTGTGATTGAAACCAACAGGTTCAAAAGCAAGCAAATCAGGACACCCATTTTCTTTAAGCAATTGAACCGCCCGTCCAATAACAGGAAGGCAGGTAAAACTATCGAGTCCCTTCTCATATCTTACAGCCGATTCAGATCGTATGTTGGTCTTTCTAATTCCAAAACGTACGTCTTCTCTCCTAAAGACGGCAGATTCCATAACAAGTTTAGTAGTAGTTTGAGAGACGGCAGAATCAAGTCCTCCCATAATCCCAGCGAGAGCAACTGGCTCACCACCATTGCGAATTACCAAAATATCTTTCTGGAGTTTTGGATCTGTATCATCCAATAATAAAAAACTCTCTCCCTCAGATGTCTTATCTACTGAAAAAGAATTGGACTTACATTTAGCTCGATCAAAGAAATGATTCGGTTGCCCAAGCTCTAACAAAAGATAGTTGGAAACATCTACTACATTGTTTATGGATCGAATTCCACATTTTTCCAGACGTGATTTGAATTTCTTTTGCGACTCTGTGATTTTTACATTTTGAATTGAAGAAATAAAATACGCATGTGCATGATTTGTAGACTTTACTTCTAGTCCATCATTCCCCTTTTTCCAATCGATAGTAGAATTCCAAACAGTGGAATCCAAAGGCAAATTCAATTGGAAAGAAAGTTCTCTTGCAAAACCAAAATGGCTCCAGAGATCCGGCCTATGTGTGATCGATTTGTTATCGATGACCAAAATCCTATCCTCCCAATCAAAATACTGGCGCACCGAAAGCCCTAGTTCGGTGTTAGAAGGTAGAATCAAAACGCCAGAAGACTCGATTGCCATTCCCAGTTCTTTTTCAGAACAATACATTCCAGAAGATGGAACTCCACGAAGTTCAGAATCAGCAATCGTCTTTCCATCTAACACAGTTCCCGGCAAAGCCAAAGGTACGATATCTCCAACCTTTACGTTTTCCGCAGCAGTGACAATCTGGTACGTTTTTTTGCCATCAGAACATTTGGTGACTCGTAGTTTTTCTGCATTGGGATGAGGCGAAATTTCTGAAATTTTTACTGTGATAACAGAGGAAAGGTGAACCTTAAATTCTTCGACTTCATCGATTTCACAAATAGATGTATATACCTTGTCCAGAACAGTTTCAAAGGGTAATGATAAAATGGGTGTAAATTCGTTTAGCCAGTTGACAGAGAGTTTCAATGGGAATCCTCTATTGTAGAAAAAGAAAAAAAGAACTCTGGGTCAATCGGAAATTCTTTAAGAGTTCAAGAGAAATTCCAAACAATCTTCTGAACTCATGGGCTTTGCGTAATAAAATCCTTGGATCATATCGACCCCGCTCTCTGCAAGGATTTGTACTTGAGATTCTGTTTCAGCTCCCTCCGCAACCACCGTCAACCCTAAGTTATGTGCTAGATTCGAAACAGCTAGAATAATCGTTCGTGAGTCCTTATCGGAAGTAAGCTCAGAAACGAAAGATCTATCGATTTTTAAACTGGAAATCGGAAGTTTCTTAAGATATCCCAAACTACTGTATCCAGTTCCAAAATCATCTATAGCAATTTTTGCACCAAGTTTTCTGATTTCTTGCATGATACGAATAGCAGCATCAGCATTTTCCATAACTGAACTTTCCGTAAGTTCAATTTCTAATTCTTGGGGATTTACTTTATAGAGTTTTAGATTTTCAGCGATCGTAGAAATCAGTCTCTCATGTTTAAACTGTTTGGTGGAGATATTCACTGCCATAGAAATTTCTTTAACACCTTTGTCGCGCCAAGACCGCATGGTCTGGATCGCGTTTTTGATGACCCATTCCCCGACCGCAAGAATCATACCCGTTTCTTCAGAAATTGGGATAAAAACATCGGGAGAAATCAATCCTCGTTCGGGGTGTTTCCACCGTATCAAGGCTTCTACTCCAACTGGTTTTTTGGTATACAAGTCAACTTTTGGTTGGTAAACCAATGTGAATTGGTTTTCAATGATAGCAATCCTCATTCGGTTCTCGATTTCCAAACGTTCGGCGACCACTGTTTGCATTTCTTGCGTAAAAAATACGTAACAATTTTTACCTTGTTTCTTGGCAAGATTCAAAGCACTATCCGCATTTTTTAACAAAGTATTTGAATCTTTACCATCTGTTGGGTATAAGGCGATCCCAATGGATATATTTACAAAGATCTTTTCCCCATCCAGAATAAAGGGATGATTCATCGCATCCAAAATACTTTCTGCTACAACGGCGGCGTCCCGTTCATTCGATAGGTCCGGTAGAACAACAGTAAATTCATCTCCACCTTGTCTTGAAATCAAATCATACACTCTAATACTTTCGCGAATCCGATATGCAACAAGTTTGATGATTTTATCACCAAATTCATGTCCTCTCGAATCATTGATGATTTTAAAGTTATCCAAGTCAATTGCAAGAACTCCTACCAAGTTTCCATGCCTTCTTGCTTCTTCAAAAATTGGAAAGAGTTTATCAATCAGTGAATTTCGATTGGGAAGATTGGTCAGTTGGTCAAAAAAAGCTAAATAGGCAATCTTTTCTTCGGCATGACGTCTTTGTGTGATATCTAAAAATGCGACCGCCAAACCGAAGTTATCGATGGGAATAGGAGTGGCTAATATCTCAAACCAAGTAATACGATCATCTTTGATCATCCCAATTTCTAAGTTTCGTATAACCTCTTTTAATCGGAGTGCTCTCATCAAACTGGACTTTCTCGGATAAATTTTACTCCCATTCGGCTGGATCAAGGTATACTTACGAATATTCAATGTTCGGTTGAGAGACTCTCCGTCTCGGATATCAAAGTACATCCGAGCAGTTTTGTTCGTTTCTATAATTTTTCCTTTCGCGTCGGTAATGGCAATCCCCATCGGCAAATTGTCAAAAATTGATTTGTACTTTTGTTGTTGGAGGATAAATTCGAGAGATAAGTCTTTTTGAATCGTTATGTCTCGATCAAATGCCAAGATAATTTCCGAATCGCCCAAAGGAATAATGAGCCACATGATCCAAACTTCATCACCAGATTTGGTGAGAAGTCGATTTTCAAAATTGATGATCTTTCGTTCATCCTTAAGCGATTGCAAAACCTCTCTTGAATTTTCTAAATCATCTGGGTGGATAAAATTAAAGATGGGCTTTCCAATCAACTCCGTTGAGGGATATTCTAAAAAATGAGAAAATCGTTCAGTAACACTGACAAAATTCCCATTCCAATCAAAGGATTGAAAACTATCTGGATAGAATCCGAGAAGAGTCTCTAATGAAATATTCTTTAAAAAATTCGCTTTGTTTGCATCAGGTTGCATGCATTTCTTTGCCTAAAAAGTAAACAGATTCAATGGAACCTGGGAATTGGAAACCTTCAAAGGGAGACCAACCCGATTTACTTTTTATCATATCTTTCTGAAATACAACCGGTTTTTTTAAATTTAGGACAGAAAAATTTGCCGCATAACCTTCATTAATGACTCCAAACCCCTTTCCGAATCTATCAGGTAAATATGGCTTTACAAAATCTCCCGGATTTTTTGAGCAAATTCTAGCAATAGTCTGCATCGGAATCTTTAAGTTCAATATCATATAAGTGACAAAAAGTCCATAGGTATCCAATTGAGAAATTCCGCTCATACCTTTCAGTTTTTCTTCAATGGAATGAGGAGCGTGATCCGTCGCAAGGTAGTCAATATGACCTTGGAGTACACCCTCTACCATGGCCTCTCGGTCTTCAGGGCCTCTGAGAGGAGGGTTCATCTGAAACCATTTATAATTTTCTTCAGTAAGCATGGAGGTATCAAAAAAGAGATGTGTAGGTGTAACTTCACAAGTTACCTTTACTCCTCTTTTTTTTGCCTCTACAATCTTAGCTAGACCCTCTTTTGTCGAGTAGTGACAAAGTTTACCGTTCAAATTGTACTTTTCTATTAAGTATAGAGCAAAATCTGTTGCAAGAGTTTCTGCCTCTTTCGGCCTACGAGATTCATGGGTAGGTTTGTCTTTGTTTTCGATAAGTACCTCTGGATCTTCGCAATGAAAACTGACATCTTTACCTACATAGTGTTGGATTACATCTTCTAGACTCTGATTGTTGTGAAAAAAGAGCTCACCTATGGAGGGCCCCATAAACGCCTTATAGGGAACTCGTTTGGATAGAGGTCTTGTCTCTGGACCAATTCCTGCATATAATGTTATATGAATGGGTGATTTTTTTGTGAGAGCTAGCTTATTAGCATATGACTCGTTGTCTATTGGTGGAATTGGATTATTTGGCATATCCGCAACATGAAGGACTCCCCCGTTGATTGCCGCAAGACTCGCAGATGTAAAATCTTCCTTATAACAATGTTTACCTGATACATCTTCCCGTCCATGGATATGGATATCACCAAAGCCAGGAAAAATTACAGATCCCTCTGGAAATTGTCTCGCATCGGATTCGATCACTTCCCGTTTTACTTCGGTTATAAGCCCACTTTCCTCATCAAAACATATTGTTCCGTTGTATTCTTCTTCGTGTGTGACAATCTTTCCTGCAATTTTTAACATTTTCATCTCCTAATTATTTTATATTATGATTCCCATTTGGAGATAATTTCCAAAATGTCAGATCCAAACTTCTCAACTTTTGCAGGGCCCACACCTTTCGTCGCCCCTAATTCGGAAAGTGTTTTAGGTTTTGATTCGGCGATCCGTTTGAGAACCGGATTCTGAAATACCATAAACTTTTTCCATTTGAGTTGCCTAGATTTTTTGTCGCGATAGCTCATCAGGTCTTTTAGAATCTGTGAATTTAAAGTGGGTGGTCGTTTTATTTTTGTATTTGAAGATGTTGTTTCAGTTCCATTTACGTTGTGGTTTGTACTTCGTTTGAGACTTTGTTTGGTAAATTGTGGTAGATAAAGTTTTGGGTATTTATTCCCGGCTACAAAAACCTTTTTGATGTCTACCCAAGCTTCTAACTTAGATATAACAGCCTCTTCCGGAATTCCTTCAAGATTTGCAAAAAAAGAATTTTTCTCCATTCGATATCGCAATACATCTTTTGTTCGTTTTCCTACCAAAGTCTTTGCAATGATAGTTTTTCCAAAGACGGCTGGGTGTTGTTTTAAGAACTCGAGAATCACTTGCTCATCCTCAGGCAAAAAATCGTATTTCTTTTTCTCTTCTTTCTTTTGAATTTTAATCTGCTCTGCACGAATGAACTTAGTTCGTTTTAAATTTTGCCCTGCATCCAAGCAGATATCACAATTTCCACAGGAGGAAATTTTCTCTCCAAAATAACGACAAAGTTGGATTTGCCGACATTCCTCTTTGTTTGCGTATTCCTTAATATGTTTAAGTAGACTATCTCCACCTTTGAAATTTGCCTCCTTGGAAATCATAAAGGCTTGGGTGGCAACATCTCCAGCTTTGTAGAACAAGACGCAAAGGGAATCCTTCCCATCTCTACCGGCTCTTCCAGCTTCTTGATAATACGCTTCCAAAGAAGCAGGAACCTGATAATGGACCACCAAACGAACATCAGATTGATCCATACCCATACCAAACGCATTGGTTGCCACAAGGATAGGAACTTTCCCTGAGCTATATGCATTTTGAGTTCTTTCTCTTATTCCATCTGTTCGACCTGCATGGTATTTCCCAACGGAATACCCAAAGTCTTTCAAGAGCTCGTAGGTCTCATCGGCTTTTTTCCGAGTTGCGCAATATACGATGGCTCGACCGACATTGCCACTGGGTTTCCTCCAAGAAGAAAGAAGTTCGAGAAGGCGATCTGCTTTTTCCCGTTCCGAATCTGGATATTCGACCGAAAACTTTAAATTGGGACGAAAAAAACTAGATACCACAACGTTAGGATCCATCATTCCAAGTACAGATTGTACATCCCTTCTCACTTTTTCTGTCGCAGTTGCCGTGAGTGCTACTATGGGAAATTTTGGTTGTGGGTGTCTCTCTCGTAAAACATGAATTTGACGGTATTCTGGTCGGAAGTCATGTCCCCATTGCGAAACACAATGGGCCTCATCTACAACCAAAGAAAAAATAGACATCTCTTTAAAAACCTTCTGAAAGCTAGGGGAAAGTGCCCGTTCTGGTGAAACGAGTAAAACCAAAATCTCTCCCCGAACTGCCTTTGAAAGCACGAGCATTTGGTCTAGTTCGTCCATCGTAGAATTGCAAAAGGCCGCAGGAATCCCCTTTGCCAAAAGACTCTCCGTTTGGTCTTTCATAAGGGCGATGAGAGGTGATATAACTAGAGTTACTTTTTTATTTTGCAGGCTTGCCGGGAGTTGGTAGATTAAGGATTTCCCAGCACCTGTTGGCAGAATGGAAACTGTATCCTTACCTTCGAGAATGGAATGGATCGAATCCTCCTGTCCTGGGCGAAATTCCCGAAACCCAAATCGATTGTAGAGTTCTAGTTTTAAATCCAATCCTCTCTAAGTGTATTCAATTAGGAGTTTGGTCAACGAGTTTCAGATGAATTTTTCGTTTTTTCAATTTTACAGATTCGAAGCATCCAAAAACCTAATGTAGATCGATGCTTTTTAATACCTTTGTATTTTTCCTATTCTTTCTGACTGTATACCTGGTATTTCTAGGTTTCGGTTGGTTTGCCAAAAGCAATCCGAAAGCCCTGCGTGCCCAGAATCTCTGGTTACTCTTTGCCTCCTATTTTTTCTACGGTTGGTGGGAGTGGTTTTTTTTAGTTCTGATATTCGTCAGTACGGTGATCGACTATATTGCAGCACTTTCCATCCAAAGATCCAAAAGTCCTCTCAAACGTAGGGTCTTCCTAGGAATCTCTATCATCGCAAACCTAGGGCTTCTATTTACAATGAAGTATTACGATTTTTTTGCATCAAACCTCATCGAATCGTGGAATGGGCTTATGGTTCTTTTGGGAGGAACACAAGCCACCGACTCGAGTACATTCCTTTTACGAAATATCGTCCTTCCTGTTGGAATTAGTTTTTATACGTTCCAGACAATGTCCTATACCATTGATGTATATAGAAAACAAATCGAACCAGAAAGAGATTTTTTTGACTTTGCTCTGTTTGTGAATTACTTCCCACAGTTGGTTGCAGGCCCTATCGAGAGGGCAAACGAACTACTACCACAACTGAAAAAACCTAAATTTCCAACTTGGCAGGGTGTCCAACTTGCCTTCTGGGATATCCTGCTCGGATACTTTATGAAAGTCTATGTAGCCGATAATTTGGCAACTTACATTGATCAGGTGTATCTGGCAGGAAAAAGCCTCTATGTCCAAAATCCAGAACTCATCCAAGCCGCGGATGGATCCCAGATTTTTGTGGCAAGCCTTGCTCTTCTTATGCAGGTCTATTGTGATTTTGCAGGATATTCGTTTATTGCCCTTGGAACATCCCGTCTACTAGGCGTTACATTGACTGTAAACTTTGAAACACCTGAGTATTCCAAAAATCCTGTTGAGTTTTGGAATCGGTGGCATATCACCCTAAATCGTTGGTTTCGAGATTATGTATATATCTCACTTGGTGGAAGTAAATTTGGAAAGTTCAATCAATACAGAAATCTATTTATCATCTTTTTTGTATCCGGACTCTGGCATGGAGCCAACTGGACCTATATCACTTGGGGATCCATGCAGGGAATCTATACAATTGCTTACTTAATCTTTTTTGCAAAAAAAGTAGAACCGAACCTCAATCCTTCTCTAAAAGAAAGGATAACTTCGTTTTTCACAGGTCTTTTTTCCCGACTTTTAATTTATACTTTGGTTGCAATCAGTGGCGTTGCCTTCCGTAGTTACGACTTACATATGATGTTAGTCTACTTCCAAAAGATGTTTTGTTTTTGGGATTGGAATTTTACACCTGGAAATGGTATAAAAGAAACTGGAGTTTTATTTGCAGAATACTTTAAAATCTGTTTTCCACTGTTTGTTTTAGATGGGATTACATATTTTAAAAAGGAAAGGTATTGGGTTTTTTTAACCCACCCACTAGTTCAGGCGTTTGTTTTTGGCTTTATCGGGTTTTTAATTTTGACTCGCGGAATTTTTGGAAAGGAGGTAATTTACTTTGCGTTCTAAATTTTTAGGAATAGGAATTGCCTTTTTATTCTTTCTTGGGTTGGAAGTAATTGTTCGTATAACAGATATTCACTATTTTGAACAACCTGAGATCTTTTTTGTAAATCTCAAAAAAAGATTTGTCGAATCAGGGAAAGGTACGGCTGACATTATTATTCTGGGAGATTCGCGCTCTATGGCCCTTGCAGGCTACAAAAAAGGTGATGGTAGCCAATATGAGATATACAACCACAGTCTACCTGCGATGGGTCCTAAATACTATCGATTCTTTCTAGAGAAATATCTCGAGAAAGGAAACAAAAAACCAAAGTTAGTTCTCTTTGCAGCATCACCTAAGCTATATTCTGTGGGATATGGTCCACCACTTTATGATCCGGATGGAAAGTCTGTTAAACAAAACGAATCTCTATCCGAGTATTTCCGTCGAAGATTCCAAGAAGGAATCGAAAAAAACTTCTTCCGACCACCTACACCTTCCACTATCATAAGTTACAGTGGGAAACAAGATGATGCCAACCAGATTTTATGGGAGTTTTTTGGGCATCGGTACCTCCACCAGTTTAGCCTTGGGGAATTGTGGAACCAATACGACGGTGTAGAAAGACTCTTCATCACGGCAAAGGCCCTTCCCTTGACCTACCACTCCTATCGATTCCGGGGTGCGATTCGAAACACTCTTAGTCTAAACGACTGGAAGGTAGATTCCGACTTCAAGGACAAATCTCTGTTTTGCGAGTCTTGTGATGCCATTGAACGAGGGTTATGTGTTCCACCTATCTCCCAGAGGCAAGACAATCTTATGATCGAAGACCAGATTGAACGACACTTGGGTAAATACAATATCTCAAACCGAGTCAAACCAGAGATTGTCTACTTTGCCAGAGAACAACGGGCCAAAGCGATGGATGCGGAAAAAAAAGAACCCGTCCCAAGTTCCTTTTTCGAACCAGACTTTATCGTTCTGGAAGACCTCATCCGATTCACAAAGGAACAAGGAATTGAATTTGCATTTATCTATATGCCCTGGATGGAAGTTCGAGAAGAATCAGCCGAAACTCAGTTTCGTTTGGCAAAACTGAAATCCTACGTACAAACCCATCCAGAAGTTGGAGTATTCTTCTTTCCTAAATCATCGTATCCATCAGAACAGTTCGTCGATGACATCCACTACGACTGCCGAGGAGAAAAACGAGTCAATCAGGAATTCAAGGAACACATTCTCCCAAAAATAGTTCGTTTTTTGGATTCGAAACAAAAATCCAATTGATTTCCCTAAACCCACGAGCGACAATGAAGCACTTCAAACGAAGATGAGGATTCTATGGTTTCCGTTAGGAACAAATTAATTACCGCAATCTGCATTTTTCTTTTTAGCCTTCCCGTTCTAGGGCAAGATCGATACGCACTGTTTATTGGAACCAATTACAAAGGCAATACGGCAAAAATTCCCGAGCTAAATCTCTGCGAAAAAGATGCAAACTTTCTAAAAGACAAGATCCAATCCAAAGGCAATTACAAAGATATCAAAGTTCTCCTTGGAGCCATGGTCACAAAAGACAACGTCCAGAAGGCGATTGCGAGCATTGGCAAACAAGCGGATAAGGATGATTCCGTTTTTATCTACTTTTCCGGCCATGGCATGTATATGAAAGATGCCAAAGCAAAGAACGGTATGAGAAACTACCTGATTTGTTTTGACAGACCTCATATTTCCGATGAAGAACTCAATCAATATCTCTCCAGTATCAAATCACCAAAAACTGTCTTTGTAATGGACTGCTGTTACTCTGGCGGGATAGCGAACAAAGGCAAAAATACACGTGGCGCTGCTGATGTTCCGATTGGGCAAGGCAATGACGGTGTTGTCCGCCAAAACTCCGAAGATTATTTTTTCCAAGACAAGGCAGTGATATCTTCGTCTGATGCAGACCAGACTTCCATCGAGGTCGGTGGAAATATCAACCACGGTATCTTTACTTATAATTTTGGAAATGCTCTCGATAAGGGTGACTTGAACAATGATAAGGTGGTTACCGCCTTAGAGGCCTTTTTTGTCGCGAAAGAAGAAACAGTCAAGATGGCACGGAAGTTCAATCATGAACAAACTCCACAGGTTTCTGGTAACGCGGCAGGAATCCTTCTATCTGGATCGCCGAAGCCAGTGACACCACCTCCGCCTCCACCAAATATCGTAGTAAATACCCCAGTAACAACGGAAGAGACAACTACTCCGACAAATACCAACACGAATACAAGTAATACGACAAACACAACCGTCCCTGTGAAACCAGAACCTGAGGTTGCGCCACCAAATGAGACCACAGTTGTGATTCCACCGATTGTAAATGTCGAACCGCCAGCTCCGCCCTCCATCACAACCGGAAATATCCTGATCCGAACAACCATTATCAGAGATAAAAACTACGGCAGATTGTCCTCAACATCACCCTATGACCTATTGAACCGGAAAAAAAATACAGGAACCTCGGCAGGGAATCCTTCCATTAGAAATATCAAAGTACTCGTGAATGGAGAAGAGTATAAGTCAACGATCTCCACTGAGAAATCCAAGACTTGGGGGTCTATCACCAAGATGGGCACTCTCGTTCCAGGCGATATTTACAATGTGAAAATAGACAATCTACCGGCGGGGGTCCACCAAATTGAAATCCTTGCGGACCAATACCCGGTTTACAAAACGGCGGCAGCAGTAATTCCGAAACAAACGACAAATGTAGACGCCATTAGCTCGATGGATGGATATGGAGCTATCAAAGGTCGTGTTTTTTTCAAAACCCTGGACAATCCGATCGAAAAACATCCGATCTTTATGCCTACGATTGTTTCTACAAATCAGGTTCCTAAGGTAACGACCGACAAAGATGGCACCTTTTGGTTTACCAACCTAAAACCAGGGAAGTACGAGATTCGTGCTAGTTTTATGGAAGAAATGAAACTCGAAAACTCAGAAATCCACGTAAAGTCGGGGGAAGTAACTACAGTAGATATCATCCTAAACAAAAAATTGAGTTATACGAAAACAAAGTATTAATCTCCCACCTGATTCGGATGCCAGCAGCCTCTAATCTAGTTTAAGCTTTGGTTAGAGGCATTTTTACCCCGATTTAAATCGCTCGAAAGTTTAGAAATCGAATCGAAAAAGAACCGATTGATTAAAATTAATCTTTTTTTGATTATTTTTAATCTAAATTTCTGTTTTTTCTAATTTTTATAGAAATCCATTCATTTTTTCAGATTTTTTCGATTGAATTTAATCTAGCTTGTTTCTACATTTAAGTCATATAAAGAGAAAGAGGAAATCCAAAGAGGTTTCCAATCTAGAGAGGATTAAACATGAAAACAACAAAAATGATCGCTACAACGGTTTTGGCTCTTGGACTTGCAACTGCAAACCTCCACGCTTTGGATACGAACGAAAGACTTGAGCTTTTAGAGTCTGCTATCGTTGAGACAGCAACAACTCCCGCTCAAAAATCAGTAGTATCTGAATACTTGGCGAATATCGCAAAAGAAAAGATGGAGCTTGCTGCTTCTCTAAGAGAAAGAGCAACTTCAACTCGAGGCGGTAAAATCATTAGCCAAAATCTAGAAAAAAAGGAACTCCTTCGTCGCGCTGAAAATCTTGAAAAAGAAGCATCGAAGTACAACAAGGTTTCTTTGGAACTCCACCAGGAGTCAATACAAGTCGCTTTGAAATAAGACTAAGGACCGACTCAATTTAAGGGAAAGACCAGGGAAACCTGGTCTTTTTTTATGCCCTCCGCCAAACAAAGAATGCTTTCCCTCCTGACCCCATATGTGACATAATCAATATATGGTTGACACCCCTCCAGAAATGCCGGAAAAACGACTTGGGCAGAGGTTTCTCGTCCCCATTGTTCTTTTGGTTTCGGCCTTCGTTGCTATCATTTTGGTTTTTCAGTGGGGAAACCGGGCAAAACCGATTCGGCAAGTTCAGTTCGAGGGATTGGTAGTACTTAGACCGGAAGATATATTCGAATTCCTAGGTTTAGAAAGAGAGGCGCCGGATACGAGTCATTGGATGGAATGGGAAACCAAACTACTATTACATCCTCGAGTTCATAAAGTTCAAGTGAGAAGAGACCCAAAAGGCTTTTTGCATATAAAGATAGAGGAGAAGGTCGCAGAATTTGTAGTACATATTGGAAACTCTTTATACGAGGTCGATGAGTCGCTTCAAATATTATCAAAAGATAGTGTTTTGGCAAATCATTTGATAGTAATAACAGGAAACTTCCCAATAACGGCCGGCAAAATCGAAGGTACACAAATTATGGACATAACAAAAGATTTGCGACAAGCCTTAACTGCATATCCAAAGTTAAAAAATCGGATTTCTGAAATCACAATAGAAAACGATGGAGAACATCTTTTATTTACTTATTCACCTTCTCGTATTAAAGTATATTTAGGCGACAAACTCTCGCTATATAGTTTTAGAAAATTATACGCCTCACTTGCTTACTTAGAAAATGAAGGGATTAGTCCTAGTTCGATAGACCTTCGTGGTGAGGATGCAGTATACCATTAATATGACAGAAGAAGATTTCCCAATCATTACGGCTCTAGATCTTGGTTCCTCTCTTATAAAAGTTGTGATTGGGAGACTCGTAGGCGACTATGAAATTGAAATCATTGGAACTGGGGTTTATCCATCATCTGGAATAAAAAATGGATCCGTCGTAAATATAGAAACAACTACAAAATCCATCGTTGAAGCATTTGGTGATGCAGAGCTTATGGCTGGTACAGAAGTAGGAGCTGTAGTCGTAAATGTTTCTGGAAAATCCGTATATGGATTTAACGAAAAAGGAATCATTGCTGTAACCAATCGGGAACGCATCGTAACCGAAATGGATATCATGCGAGTGGTGGAAGCCGCACAATCTGTCCACGTTCCAGGCGACCAACAAGTAATCCACGTCCTCACAAAAGAATTCAAAGTAGATGATCAGGTCAATATAAAAGATCCGATTGGGATGACGGGTGTTAGACTAGAAGCGGAAGTACATATTGTCTCTTGTGGAAATACAGCACTAAATAATATCGACCGTTGTGTAGAACAATCGGGCCTTATGCAAGTAGATAGAGTTCTCTCCTCGCTTGCCTCTTCGGAGGCGATACTCACAACAGGTGAAAAGGATTTGGGAACTGCCGTTGTGGATATAGGAGCCGGAATTTGTGATATAATCGTTTATGTGGATGGTGGAATTGCTTTCACAAGTGTAATTCCCTTCGGAGGCTTTCATATCACAAGTGACCTTTCAATCGGACTTAAGACCACAATCGAAACCGCAGAGGTTCTAAAAAAACGATATGGTCATACGAATGTGGATGCCATTGATCCCACTGAGAAAATAGAGATCCCTTCTATCTCAGGTAGACCTAGTCGATCTTTATTCCGCCAAGAACTTGTTGAAATTATGGAACCCAGGGTTCGTGAGATTCTTGAAATGATAGACCACGAACTCGTTCGCTCGGGTTTTAAATCGTATTTGGCGGGAGGAGTGATCCTCACTGGTGGAACATCCCTTCTCTCGGGGATCGAACGTCTTGCGGAAGATGTCTTCCAGCTTTCCGTCAGCAGAGCAAAGCCAGCAGGACTATCTGGTCTGACGGACAAGGTATCTTCGCCAGAATACGCAACTGCAATAGGCCTTATCAAATACTCGTCAAAAATTCAAAATTTGGAACAGAGAAATATTCATTCTCATTCCGATAAAGACAGTTGGATGAAAAAAGTTCGTCGTTGGATGGAGAACAATCTCTAAGGAAAAAACTATGTTGTATTTGGAAGAAGAAAAAACAAGCCCAGCTATTATAAAAGTCGTTGGAGTCGGCGGTGGTGGAATGAATGCCGTTACCCGAATGGTAAATGCCAAGATGACGGGTGTTGACTTTATAGTAATGAATACCGACGAACAGGTGCTACTCAAATCTCCCGTCGAAATGAAAATCCAACTCGGTAATAAAGTCACGAGAGGGATGGGTGCTGGTGGCGACCCAGAACTTGGGCAAAAGGCAGCAGTCGAAGACAAAGAAAGAATCATAACAGCTCTCAAAGGCGCAGATATGGTTTTTGTCACCGCAGGTATGGGTGGTGGAACCGGCACTGGTGCGGCCCCAGTGATTGCTGCGATTGCGAAAGAAATGAAATGTTTGGTCGTGGGTGTCGTCACCGTTCCGTTTGCCTTTGAAGGCAAACGTAGGGCTGATCTTGCAAAACAAGGAATTGAACAACTTCGTGCCAACGTGGATACTTTGATTACCATCCGCAATGATTCTATCTTTCAGGTAGTTGATAAAAATACTGCGGTCGATATGGCATTTCGAGTTATCGACGATATTTTGCTAAACGGCGTTCGTGGGATTAGTGATATCATCAATCATCCAGGTATCATCAATGTGGATTTTGCAGATGTAAAAACGATTATGAAAGACACAGGCGATGCGATTTTAGGTGTAGGTGAAGGCAGAGGAGATAGCCGAGTTGCCGAAGCCGTCGAACAAGCCATAAACAATACCTTACTGGAAGACTCGAGTATCCAGGGTGCAAAATCCCTACTCATCAATGTGACTGGTGGGAGTGACCTAACAATCCACGAATGGAACGAAGTTTCTCAGGTGATAACGGCACAAGCGGATCCAGATGCAAATATCATCATTGGACTCAATGAAGACAAATCACTAGAAGATCAAATCCGAGTGACAGTAATTGCGACGGGATTTCACAAACGTAAAGAGAGACAGATTCCAAGAGATCAGAAAGCCGTTGGTGAAGAGAACTTCAGCTCCCACGTATATACAAGAAAGCCCGATTCAAACGAAGCATTCAGTGGAAAAGAATCAGAAATTCCTAGAGGGATCCGACAGCAGAACCGAGGTTTATCGCAAAACAAACCTCCGTTTCAAAACTTTGGAGAGGATTATGACATTCCGGCATTCCTTAGACGAAAGCCGGAGTAGTCTATCACGGACGAACTTCCGAGTTTAAAATTGTTTTAGTTTGTATAGGACCGAATCGGGATAAACAGCGGTTTTCCCTCTTCTACAACAATTTTACTTGGTGCATTGTGTACGCCACCAGCCAAATCTACTTTAAAATTGTATTCACCAGGAGCTAAAAAAAACCGTTTGATTTGGAAGGTAGATGGAATGGTTCTCCAACAACGTAAGTCCGGTGCTATCGTTTGAGCAATCGTAATACCAGCGGCTGCTCCAGCGGCAAGACTGATAAGACCAGAAACCAAATCATCTCCCTTTTTATTACCACGAGAGCCTTCAATGGCTTTCGAAAGAGCCTCGGACGCAATTGCTGCCGCCACCATCTTCACAGCAAGTGAGGATAGGTTTTTGGTTATAATTGCCTGATAGTTATCATTAAAGTTGTGGATTGCTGTATCAGAGTAATCATTCATTATCTCAGCAGGCCCTATATCCACTCCATTTACGTAGAATTTTTTGGGTTTGGAACCAGCAGGATCCCTCTCTTTATAAATCGGTATTGGATTCTCAGCAATTGCTAAAGCCGATATAACGGCTGCTAAAGCGGCTCCTCCACCAGATCCGCGAGGGACGGACATCCCTCTACCACCGGCAGATGCGGAAGCAGAAATCGAACCACCATTTCTCATCGTAGCTTCGATTGCACCTCGGAGTGCCACCGAAAGATATTCATCATTGATGAGTTTCCCTCGAGACATTTTGATGGCGGATTTACCCGCTTCATGGATGATTACAACTTCGGTTAAGTTGTTAGAGGTTGGAGAAACAGCTCGCATCGAGCGATCGTAAGCTTGGATTTTATTTTCCCCTTGGCTATACTTTTGTTTGTCACGATCATCGCCTTCCCGTAAAGCCAAGAAATATCTGTCTCCTGCAAGCAGAGAACTCTGACCAATCAACTGCTCCATATTGCGGTACTGAACACGAGCGTCATTGTATCTACCTAGTCGCTCGGAGACATAGGCATCTAACAATCTTGCTGCATTGTTTTGTCTATAGCCTGCGGCTATAAATTTCATTTCTTTCAGGTCGAAGTCTAGACGTCGAAAATAGATCTTTGCATTTTCTAAATCGCCTAACACTAAATAATTGTAAGCGATATAGAATTTAATCATCACTCTTTCAAAGTCTTCGCCAACATAATTGGACTCATTGTCAGATAATAAAAAAGACAGTCCCGATTTAGTAAGGCTCACCTTGATATTTTCTGCGATTCCTTCCGCTTCTTTAAAAACCTTATTAGATGTTTCGAAATCACCTTTGGAATGAAAGATCATTCCCGCTTCCATTAAAAAAAGAAGTTTGTCCTTTCCGGCAGCATCCTCGTAGAGAGCACGAATTCTTGGAATCGCAGAATCGTAATTCCTATTATAGTAATCATCCTCAGTTGCTTTGATAACTTTGGAATAATCACTCGCACAAGCTAAAGTAAGTAGAGAGAGAAATAATAATTTTTTCATCTAGATAATTTGATTAAAAATTACCAACCTACACCTTTGTTGCCACGAACTGCCAATTTTCGGTAGGATACTTTTTCGGACCAAACAGCAATCGTTGTCTCTACTTCCACGAGTTCGATATTGATCGACTGCTCGACAATTTTTTCACCCTTCGAAGTAAACATATTCTCATTGATTTCACAACGAACAAAGAAGTTTGGGCTTTTCAGTTTTCCAATAGAGAGACGGTTCGACGTAAGTCCCGAAAGGCTGAATTGAATTTCATTCAAAGATTGTTCGCGAGTTTTTGTCCGAACCGTATAGACTTTGTTTTTGATCAGTTTTGCAACGAAAGCATTGTCAAAAAGTTCGGTCTGGATTTGTTCAGATGTATCATTCCTTGTCGGTTTGTGCGCAACGAAAACACCTTCTTCTCTAGGATTTTCTTTGAAATAAGTGCCAATTTCATCAGCCAATCGGTCTGCGGCCTTCACTAGCTCTTGGCTCGTAAGCCCACCCGTATCTGAAACATAATCATCAGCATTGTCCAAACGTTTTGGACCACTGCTACACTGTGCAAGAAAGCTAACTAGAAAGAGGGAAATAAGAATTTGTTTCATGAACTCACTCAAAAGATTATTAGTTAATTTGTTCCCTCAATATGCACTGAAAAAAACTCCGTTGTCAATTCCAAAAATCCAGTTTGAATTCCTCTAATTTTTTGGAGGAAAACTCCTGTTTTTCCCAATCCTCCATTTCTCCGAGTTCTCGTGAGTAGATGAGATAGACAATTTCCTTCCAAAACTCCTCCTCTTCCCAATACCGAATATCCCTTTCCCGATCCAAATAGATTTCTTTCCGTAGCTTGAGAAACACTCGCTTTCTTTCCCGAGAAAAGGTAAGCGGATTTTTTGAAATATAATCTCGAAGAGAAACAAGCAAAAGTCGGCTTGGAGTCAAAGGGTGGTTTTGGAACAGTTTCTCACGCACCCAAACAGGAAAGATTTCTTCCTTAACTCGTGTAACTTCCGCTATCTTTTCTAACTCAGACAGTTCTGTATCTGATTCAATCATTTCTCTTTCTTTCACAAAAAATAGAAAAGCATTGTAGATAGCAAAAAGAACTTCACCCCTTTCATCAGGATAGTGTTTAAGAATCTCTTCATAAATCAAATCCCTGTTTCCTGAATAGAGAAAACTTTCCTTCCCGCGTAAGGTCTCTACGTAATCCCGCAAGTCTTCGGGATACCCGGCAGAAGTTTCCAAAGAAAAAGGTCGCGATTTGATTTGGTTCCATATCATTCTTGTAGATGAACTTGGTTCGTATGGATTTCGATCTTTTGTTGTTTTTTTCCCAAAAAGGATATAGACAAAGACCAAGATGATTAGGAAAAGTAATCCTATGAGGATACTGAGGATTGTTTTTCTATTGAGTTTCATTTTGAGTGTAGTCCTCTCCGTCCACTGCAGGCGGAAAAAAAAGGACGATATCGATCCTCAGCTTTTAAGTGTAATCCTCTCTCAGGCTTCATCAATTGAATCTGCCTGTCAAAGGTTTATTTTGAGCGAGGCGGCTTGTGTCGCAACACCAGATTCTGGGATTGTGGTTTGCCCAAATCTGATTTCCTCTCTAAAAAGTAAAATCCTACCAACTACCAAAGCAACCGATTCTGTCGCTGTTCTCTACTTCAACTGTTTCACAGAAGCAAATATTTTATACAACTCAGCCAAAGGATGTGGTAAATCTTCCTTCAACACCAATGTATTGTACAGAGATACGCAGAGAGCAGGAACCGCGGACGCTGAAGTTGCCTGGAGAGAAGCTTTTGATCGATGTTCCTCTCGCAATAACAGATTCCCCGATCCTGGCACAGACCTTGCCAAATCAGAAACTACCCTTAGCGGGGATCCCATTCGTTAGTCTTTAGGAGCACTCTATGAGTTTAGTCACAAAAGATCAGTTAGCTCAAAAATTAAAACCGATCTATATGGATCACGAAATAGAAGGTAGAATCTTCCCTTTGGTGGAAGAGATCAATCGACTCAAAAAAGAAAAAAATGCAGTTTTGCTTGGACATAATTATATGACTCCCGATGTATTTTGGGGCGTTAGCGATATCATTGGGGATTCGCTCTACCTTTCTAAAATGGCAAAGGAAACTACTGCAGATATCATACTTTTTAATGGCGTTCATTTTATGGCAGAGACTGCTAAAATACTATCACCTAACAAAAAAGTCTTAATAGCAGATCTAAAAGCTGGATGTTCCCTTGCCGAATCCATCACCAGAGAAGATGTCAAAGCTCTCAAAAGAAAATATCCAGGTGTTCCAGTTGTTACTTATGTCAATTGTTCCGCAGAAGTAAAAGCGGAGACAGATGTTTGTTGTACATCCGCAAATGCTGTTCAAATTGTTAATGCTGTTGAGGGTGACACAGTTATTTTTTTGCCTGATGAATATTTGGCAGGGAATGTGCGAAATCAAACACATAAAACGATTATCTCTCACCCTGGCAAATGTATGGTACATGAAATGTACACCCCCGAAGATATTCGATCCGCAAAACGTCTGTTTCCTGGAAATTTAACTGTAATCACCCATCCTGAGTGTCATGAAGATGTAGTCAAAGAAGCTGACTTTTCAGGTTCCACATCTCAAATGGTTGATTTTATTAAGAAGTCAAACACTGACAAAATTATGTTAGTGACAGAATGTTCGATGGGGGACAATCTGCGAGCCGAATTTCCAGAGAAGGAATTTGTATCTACCTGCCAAACCTGCCCTCATATGAAAAGAATTACTCTAGAAAAAGTACGAGACGCACTTCTATTAGAACAATATGAAATCCACCTAGACCCAGAAGTGATTCAACTTGCAGAAAAATCTGTGACTCGTATGTTAGAACTAAGTTACAAAAAGTAGGTATTATGTTTAGAGTTGGGAATGGAATCGACTTCCACAAATTAATTGATGAACCGTTTCGACCACTGATGCTTGCGGGTGTCGAAGTCAAATCGCCCTTTGCATTTTTAGGTCACAGTGATGCAGATATCATCTTACATTCAGTAGCTGACGCAATCTTAGGAGCACTTTCGCTAGGAGACATTGGACAACACTTTCCCGACACGGATCCAAAACTTAAAAATATGGACTCAAAAAAAATCATTGAGAAATGTCTGGAACTGATGAAAGATAAAAATTTTGATTTGGTGAATGTTGACTGTACTTACGTGGGAGACCATCCAAAAATAAATCCTATACGGGATGAACTGATCACATCCTTGGCAAAACTTTTAGAAATTCCAAAAGATTGTGCTTCAATCAAAGCGACTACTTCGGAAGGTATGGGTGCCTTGGGTAGAAGTGAAGGAGTCATGGTCATGTCCACCGTACTTCTCGAATCGAAGGCTAAAAAACAGTAGATACATTGTATGCCTTGCGAGGCAAACAGCGATCAAGCGACGATTAAGGAGCTTTTGGTTCTATCTTTGGAAATGAGGTTTCCAATTGTTTTTGAAGTTTTTCTCCATCTGATTTTCCAAAGAATAAAACATAGAGTTTTGAAAAAATTTGTTCCTTCGGACGAATCACGGTTCGAAGGACAAGCTGAACGTTGTTTTCTTTTTGCTTCGCAGAGATCGTCTCTTCAATTTTTGCATAATGTGCGTATCCAACGGACTCGACTGTGGTTTGCGGTTCAGGCAAAAGATTCCATACTTTTACTTGAATCTTTACAGTTTCGCCGAGTCGCTTTTCTGCGACCTCTTCGCCAACCAGTGGAACTTTAAAGGATTTAGGAAAGTAAGCTAGGGAGAGACTCCTAGGGACTGCGTCCCATTTCAAAGAGGTCTCCATCTCCGTCTCATGTGTAAGATCGCCCTGGCTTACGACCATCCCACCCAAAACCAAAACGAAAACCCCGAAGACTCTCAAATACCAAATCATATCTCCATTGAAAAATCTATTGCCCTAGGATCGATTGAAAATTATTTTTAGCGAACGAATGGGCTTTCGAAAGTGAGGGATTCTTTCTGTATTTAAGACGAGAAATATCATCGAGACGGGTTTCAGGACTCATCCAAGTTTACCTTCGGGAAAACCAACTCACGGCTAAGTCCAGCCCTTTTCCTGAAATTGTGGATGATGCAGTATTTTTTAAAATTCTGAAAGATCCGAATTATTGGATTTCGGGCGAACTAGAAGATAAACTAATCCAACAAATTTCTATGTCTGTCGATATCTCGGCGATATTGTATCACTTGGGTACCGAGACCCTGATCACAAGTGCTTTCGACTTACTTCCACTGGATGACTCTCGGATTGATATCCGTGAAATGATTCAAAGGATTCCAATTCTGATAAACCGTTTAACAAGAACAGCTTATTTGAATATTAAGTTTCTCACAGAAAACCATGTTCAGTTTGTTTTTAACTACCATTTACAATTTAAAGAAAAATGGTATGATGCTGTTTTTTTTCAGGGAATGTTGAACGGTCTTTCCGTACTTTTTGAACTCAAATCCTTTTCCATTCGAATGACAAAAACCAAACTCTTTGGAATCCACATGGCTCATAAAGAGCTTGGAGACGAGATTCAGTTTGGAGCTGATTCAAACGAGTATGAAATGGAATGGAAGGACGACCAACTCCAATTATCGCGTTCCAGACTTACGAAGGATGATATCACAAACAGGCATAGAGTTATGATTGCCTCAAGAACCGATGCCGAATTGGAAGAAATTTCCATCGTTGACGTAAAGGATGTAGTTGGAAAATCCAGAGAATTGGCAATCGAAAACCGGGACCTTGAAGCCGCAGTAGAGGTTTTAAAATCATTCAAACAAGAGTTAGAAAAAAAACAGAAGTCTATAGCAAAAGACTTAAAACTCGCCAAAAATATCCAGAAGGGATTGATTCCAGAGATCATTCCTGATTGGAACGGGATTCAATTTTGGACTGGGTTTTACCCAATGCAAGAAGTCAGTGGCGATTACTACGATTACTTTCCACTATCATCTGATAGGTTGGGTGTATCTGTTTGTGATGTTTCGGGTCATGGTGTACCTGCTGCCTTCATAACAGCCCTCTCTAAATTGTTATTTTCGAATTATAAGCACTCCAAACCCTCCGACACCTTTAAAAATATCAATCGAGATCTTTTGGATCTTGTCAAACAGCAGGGTTATACAACATGCGTGTATGTATTAATTCATAACGACTATAAAGTTGTTTATTCAATCGCAGGCCACCCTCGTCCAATCCTTTACAAACACAAAACCAAAAAAGCTGAATCCCTGGATGGGGAAGGTACTTTTTTGGGTATGTTTCCCGATGCAGGCGAAACATACAAAGATTATTCCATTCAGATGGAGCCTGGTGACAAAATCTTTCTCTACACAGACGGAGTCACAGAGGCCGAAAATGATCAGGGGGAAGCGTTTGGCGAAGAACGATTGATAGATGAAATCCAAAAAGTAGGTAACCTTTCTATTCAAGACAGTATAGAAAAAATTCTCGCCAAACACAAAGAGTTTACCGTTGGCACAGATCCGATGGACGATATAACCCTACTCGGATTTCAGTTATCTCCTAGATTACCTGAGTTCAATGAATACAAAGGAAAGGGAGACCAGGCACTTCGGAGCAATGACTACAAAACCGCCGTGAAAGAATTCGAAAAAGCCTATTCAATCCTACCTAGGGAGCTCGAAACACAACTTTCGTTTGGTCGCGCACTTGCCTACTCGGGCGAACTAGACCGAGCAATTTCTCTTTTAGAAACCTATAACAAATTCAAAACCAATCATTTTCTATCGCATTCTGTTCTTGGTTATTGTTATTACAAACAAGGTAACTATGAAAAAGCAGAAATAGAATGGAAAAAAGCTCATTCGATTAATGATTCAAATCTGTCTATTCTGTACAATCTTGCAAAAGTGTACGAAAAACTTTCCGATCGAAAAAAAATGAAGGATACAATTGAAAGAATGAGGCGAATTGAATCAACATACAAACACATTCTCCCTCTAGAAAAAAAATGGACATCAACATTGGATGGCTAAAAAATTCTTTTTGTTAGGTGTTCTTAGCATCTTCTTCCAATTCCAATTTCCAAAGGATCATAGTTTTCATAAAAACTTTGGATTGGAATGGGTCTATTTCGTGGGAATTCTAAATGCCGAATCCGGGGAAACATTTGGATATGAACTTTCCTTCTTTAGGGTGAAACTCAAAGATGAATCGCAATCCGAATTATATCCAGTGCACTTTGCGATTTCTGATGTCAAGAATCGCAAACACTACACGGAACAAATTATAAAAAGAAATATTGGTGGTCTATCTGGATTTACAGAATCCAAACTTTGGAGTGGGGAATATGAGGCAAATATTCTCAACAAAAATGAGTTCCATTTAAATGTTCATCCCAAATCCCAACTCATTTCTCTCGATCTCCATCTCCTAGGCAGTACAGGTGTATTTCCCCAAGGAAAAAATGGAATATCTCCCAAGTCTCATACAAACCCTGCTATCTACTCATATTACTACAGTTATCCGAGACTTGAATCAAAAGGAACCATAAAGGTAAATGATAACATTTATAAGATCGTATCAGGTATGTCCTGGCTTGACCACGAATGGAGCGAAGAGGATGGAAAATCAAAAGGCAGTTTCACACTCTCTTCTAAAGAGTCAGGTTGGGATTGGGTTTGTATTTCAACAGAAGCGGGAAGCGATTTTGTTTTCTTTCGTTTTAAAGAAGGAGTAGATAAACCATATTCTATTTTTGGCTCTATGAGGTCTGTGGATGGGAAGATTCAATACTTTGACAGTCCAGGCCAGGTTCAAATGGAACCAAAATCAAAATTCTGGAAAAGTCCAAATACAAAAATAGAATATCCTTTGGAATGGAAAATCGAGTATCCAGGAGGAAGTTGGGAAATCTCACCTTATTTCAATGAACAGGAGTTTGATGGGAGAAAATCAACTGGCATTGTTTATTGGGAAGGGATGGTTCAGGCAAAAAATCCTTCCGAAAAAACTAAAGGATTTGGATATTTAGAATTGAAGGGATACAAAAAAAAGAAAGACTGGTGGGAGTTCTAATATATGTGGAAGTACTTTCTCAAACGCTTTCTCCTAATCTTTCCTACGCTTTTGGGAATTACCTTTGTTGTATTTTTAATTTCTCATTTTGCTCCCGGAGGACCTTTAAGTAGCGAAATAGCAAAGATAAAAGGTTCTGCCAATCTTTCTGGGGCATCAACCAAACAAATTTCAAAAGAAGAAATCGAACTCATCAAAAAACGACTCCATTTGGACAAACCAGCTCCAATCGCCTATCTCTATTGGCTTGGACAAATTGTTCGGTTTGATTTAGGGGAATCTAGACTTCACTCCAAAAAAGTAAGTGAATTAATTTTTGAGAAGCTTCCTGTTTCCTTGATCTTTGGTCTTTCGGGTTTTTTTCTAACCTATCTAATCTGTATTCCGCTTGGAATACAAAAAGCCCTCAAAGAAGGAACAAACTTTGATTTTTTGACAAGTTTTGCGATCTTTTTTACATATTCCCTTCCGGTATTTGCATTTGCGATGTTACTTTTGTATGTTTTTGCGTCGGGTGAAGTTTTTTCATTTTTCCCGCTTGGTCATGAAGTATCAGATATGTATGAAGATCTTACCATCTGGGAAAAAATACAAGACCGCCTCCACCATATGTTTTTGCCCGTATTATGTTATGTGATCGGAAGTTTCGCTGTTTTAACACTTCTGATGAAAAATAGTCTTCTGGATCAAATCGCAAAAGAATATGTGCGAACCGCGCTTTCCAAAGGAATGAGTTTTTCGGATGCCATTTTTAAGCATGCATTTCGAAATTCTTTGATACCGATTGCAACAGGTTTTGGAAGTAACTTAACTTTAATCTTTTCTGGCTCACTATTCATTGAGCTGGTGTTTAATATTGATGGTATGGGACTTCTCAGCTTCGAAGCGGTTCGAGAAAGAGATACAGATTTGATGATGGGACTACTTCTAACGCAAAGTTTTTTGGGTCTATTTGGAAAAATCATTTCTGATTTTTGTTATGTTATGATCGATCCTAGGATAGAATTCGAATGAGTTTGATTTTAAATCCGGCAAACCAACGAAAATGGAATAAGTTCAAAGCAAATAAAAGAGCATATTACTCTTTGCTTATATTGGTTTATACGTACTTGATTTCTTTGTTTTCGCCAATCCTTATCAATAACAAACCTCTATTTGTTTACTTAGAAGGAAAAGTTTCTTTTCCAATCTTTTTCTTTTATCCAGAATCAAATTTCGTAGGTGAAAATTTAACAGAACCCAATTATAAAAGATTGAATGAGTCCAGTACGTTCCAAAAAGAAGGAAACTTTATGGTGTTTCCGCCTATACCGTATGGTGTCAATGAAGACAATCTAGATAGTTTGGAGGAAGGAAGTAACCCACCCAACAAACCATCCACCAAACATTGGTTTGGTACGGACGATAGAGGCAGGGATGTTTTTACGAGAATTATTTATGGTTATCGACTTGCCATGACTTTCAGTTTGATTCTTGTCTTTCTAGAAGTCATACTCGCCTCGATCATCGGAGGAATCCAAGGGTACTTTGCGGGGAAATTGGATCTATTTTTACAAAGGATCATCGAAATTCTTTCTGCGATTCCTTTTTTGTATTTAATACTGATTATGGGTGCTTTTTTTGGCAGAAGTTTCACTGTTTTACTGGTTACCTATGGTGCCCTCAGCTGGATTGGGCTTAGCTACTATATGCGTGGTGAATTTTTAAAGTTACGCAAACAACAATTTGTTGATGCAGCAAAAACTTTGGGAGCATCTTCCACATCTATCATACTTCGTCATCTCATGCCAAATGCTCTTACTCCTTTAGTTACCTTTTTCCCTTTTATTCTTGTATCTGCTATTTCTGTATTGTCCGCATTGGATTTTTTAGGCTATGGGATACCAGCACCAAACCCATCCTGGGGGGAACTCATTGGCCAAGGAAGAGAGCGCCTAACATCGTGGTGGCTAATTACTTTTCCGTCACTCGCTTTATTCTTTACAATTCTTTTGTCGGGATTTGTTGGGGAGGGACTCAGAGATGCCTTCGATCCGAAAGATAAGGTGAGTTACGAATAATGAAAACGGAGACTCTTCTTACCGTAAAAGATCTGTCGATCAACCTATCAAGTGAAGGTAAGTTACTCCCGATCCTTTCCAATATTCATTTTGAGATTCAGAAAGGTGAGACTTTTTCATTGGTAGGAGAGAGTGGCTGTGGTAAATCAATAACAGCACTTGCTCTAACTAAGCTTTTACCTTCAAACATAGCAAGTTATCCTTCTGGAAGTGTTGTTTTTGAGAATCAAAATTTACTCCAAATCAGTGAATCGTCACTCAGATCCATTCGTGGAAATGATATATCCTATGTTTTTCAGGAGCCATTTGCTTCACTCAATCCTTTACATAAAATTGGTGACCAACTAATAGAAGGATTTTTACTACATGATCTCGGATCTCGAGAGGAAGCAATACAAAAAGCAATTTATCTTTTAGAGAGAGTTGGTATAACAGATGCTCGACTGCGGATCCAACAATATCCCAATCAGTTTTCGGGAGGTATGCTGCAGAGAGTTTGTATTGCAATGGCACTGATGTGTGATCCCAAACTTTTGATTGCTGACGAACCAACGAGCGCGATCGATGTAACCATCCAATTACAATTGATCCAACTGCTCCGAGATTTAAAAAAAGATATTGGCATGAGCATACTCTTCATCTCCCATGATATTGGCCTTGTGAGTCATATTTCGGATCGAATTGGCGTAATGTATGCTGGAAAAATAATCGAAACAGGGACTGTTTCTGAAATCATAGACACTCCAAAACATCCATATACTCAGGCACTAATCAATGCCTATCCGTCCAACGATAGTTTGGGAAAAAAATTAACTACGATTGAAGGTATCGTTCCTTCACCAAGTACGTATGGAGTAGGATGTCGTTTTTTTGATCGGTGCAAAGACAGAAAAGATATTTGTAAATCCAATCCTACTCCAAAGATTCAAGTCAGCCAGAGTCATAGCTTAGAATGTTTTTTGTATTCAGAGGGAACAAATGCTTAAGCTCAACAATGTAACTGTTTCCTATAAACAAAAACAAAGTTTCAGTTTTAAAGAGAAAAAACTAATAGCAGTCGATCTTGTCAATTTGCAGATAGAAAAAGGTCAAATTTTAGGACTCGTAGGTGAATCAGGTTGCGGAAAATCAACCTTAGGAAGATTGATACTATCTCTAGTAGAAAAGGAATCTGGTAGTGTACAGTTCGATGGTAAAGATTTACAAAACCTAACACATGACGAACGATTTGCACTTAAAAAACAAATCCAAGTAATTTTCCAAGATCCTTACTCTTCACTTAACCCACGTTTCACTATTGAGGAAATAGTAACGGAAGGACTAAGTATTCATTTTCCAAAACTGACTCGAGAAGAAAGGTTGGAAAAGGCAAAAAAGGCACTTATAGAAGTCAATCTTCCCCCTGATATTTTAAACCGGTATCCGCATGAATTTAGTGGAGGACAAAGACAAAGGATTGCGATTGCAAGGGCTTTGATTTTAGAGCCTAGTTTGGTTGTCTGCGATGAAGCAGTCTCGGCATTGGATATTTCAACTCAGGCACAAGTTGTAAACAACTTGCTGGAGTTACGTGACAAATTTGGATTATCGTATTTATTCATTTCGCATGATCTAAATATAGTAAAACATGTTTCTGATCGAATTGCGGTCATGTATTTGGGTAAAATTGTGGAAGAAGGTTCAAAATCAGAAATCAGCAAAAATCCACGCCATCCATATACAAAGTCATTATTCTCCGCGAGTTTTGACTTAAAAGAGCGAGATAAAAAGTCTGTTGCCCTCAAAGGTGAGATTCCCAGTATTTTAAATAAACCTTCCGGTTGTTTTTTTCATACAAGGTGTCCCTATGCTAAGGATATTTGCATGACCCAAAGCCCTGAAGAAAAAACTACCTCATCGGGACACAGGCATTCCTGCCACTTCCCATTAGAATCAACGTAGAAAAAAGTCATGAGTTGGAAATCGATCCTGAAAGGAATAATTGGAAAACTTTTACTCAGTATCATATTTATTGGGTCGATGGGTATGTATTTTTTATTATACCCCCTTTTGAATGATCCAGACTATTACAAAAACATAATTCTCGAAAACGTTTACAAATCTACAGGACTTCAAATCAATTATACAAGTTCTGATCCTATCGTTTTTCCATTTCCAGGCATAGGATTTCAAAACGTTATAGTATCAAAGGATAAGCATGAACTCATCAAAGTTCAAGATTTAACAATTGAAATTTATTATGGAATTTTTTTTGGTCAAAGTTTACAAATTCGAAAAGTTTCTCTTCATACGGGTACCATCGACATCGTTCGAGAAAAAAATGAATCCTTCCCTATTCTTGAAAAGTTCCTAGCTGAAAAAAATCCAGAAGAGAACCAACCATCCGAACTTTTTGCTAACAAAAAAGATGTCTCAAATACTATTAAAGAAAAATCTACAGAAGATCTTTCCCCAATCCTTTTTTCCCAAATTTTTGCCAATTTGGCAACTGGTATTGAAATAAAAAATTTTACAGTTCTATTTAATGACAAACTTCTATCACGGGTAGTAAAACTTTACTTTTGGGAATCACATCTTTATGTTGATAGAGATCTTCACGATTTAGATTTTTATTTATACGGCAAACTTAATCAAGACCCAATTCAACTAAAATCAAATATTCTTGTTACCAGTGATGAAATTAGTTATGAGAATCTCCGAGTAGAAGGAGAATTGTACATGGAAGATCTCCATGGCAATGACCTGAAAGACATACTGGTTATTTTCCCGCATGGGGATTTTCGCCAAGCTAGAGCAAATGGAAAAATTTCATTTTATAAGAGAGATTCCGATACATTTTCTATTTTTGTAGATCGATTGAATATTCGAGATCTCGCCATTAAAGGACAACCAGCTTTTGGCAACGCTTATGTCAGTGTAAAGATTACTTATTTTTATAAAGATCATAAGGTAGGCTTTGATAATATTTTGATAGATTGGAAGGGAAGTGCAAGAGTTTATGGCTCAGGATTTGTAAACTTTATTCCACCACCATTGTCACCTACAATCTCATTTGAAGTGCGTTCAGATTATATAGATTTAGAACTCGCCAAACGTGTTGTTAGCATTTGGCTAGATCCAGATTTAGAGTCATCTATTCTTACACGAGGAATGGAAAATACTGCTTATGGGGATCGAATGCATGTTTATCTAAACCTTGACCTCAAACAACCAAAACTTAAGTCGACATTACTTGATCGTCTCGTAGCCAATTTCCATTATTCCAAATCTCTATTAAATATTAGAAAACTACAATTTACCGCTTTTGATGGGCTGTGCAATAGTTCGGGCGTTTTTAAATTTGGAAAACTCCCCTCTATCGAATTACAATCTCAGATAGAAAATATGGATATCTCCGCTCTTTTGTTGAGTCAATTCCAAACCTCCCCGATCGCAGGAAAGCTTTCATCAGAAATGGAAATTAAATCCTTTGGAAGCCAGGAAGATGATTTTTTAAACAATCTAAATATTCGCGGAAAGGTTTCTGCGACAAATGGTCAACTTTTAAGTTATACGAATATACTAAAACCGATAAGTTCCATCGGCAGTATCATCAACCTGAAAAAAATAGATTTCAATCGATCTACACCATATAACACGCTCAATTTTGACTTTGTATACAATCAAGAAAGCATTGAGATTCAAAATTTTTCTCTTAAGGCGGATGGTATCGCTGGTTCTGGAGTGGGTAAAATTGGAACAAATAAAAAGATTGATATGAAGTTTACAATCGCCATGCCAGGAATCGCGGGCAAAGCATTAAAACTGCCAATTATATATAAAGGTACATATGGCTCAACTGCGCCATATATTGACCCGATTTGGCTTGGTTCAGTCTATGCGGGAACACTTTTTCTTGCAAGCCCTGCTGGAGCGGCAGTGGGTGGAATTGCAGGGTCAGCAATGTCTGACTATGTAGATAGGGCCGTCGACACAGTGTCGGGAACTGTGAATTCAAGTTGGACAGCGATGAAATCAGGTTGGAAGAATGTCTTTGGTGCTGAGGAAGAATCCAATTCCGATTCAAATAGAAAGAATGAAAAGACTAATGAGTGAACATTTCATACAAAATCATAGATAACATTTATTAGTTGATACTATGGTTCGGATGTCGATCGATCAAAATCGAATGGAGTCATAAATCGATTGGCAGATTCGAAGAATTTTTGGAGCCCTAACTCGATAGTCCATCTTATTGCATACATAACCAATGGCAATTCCCGCTTTAGGATCAACAAAACCCAAACTCCCTCCCATTCCAGGATGACCAAATGCTTCAGAATTAGGAGAAAAAAGTCCCAACTCTTCCTTTAAAAATCCCAGATTCCAAGCCATAGGTTTATGAATCACAATATCGTAGGAAAGTTGTCCTTCTTTTGTAAGTTCTTTCAAATATTTTTGGCTGATCATTTTTTTGGAGGTAATAACCTTTCCATTGATGAACTGATTGTAAAATTTCGCAAGGCTTCTAGCATCACCTATCCCATTTGCCCACAATAACT
The DNA here is from genome assembly GCA_027533185.1 of Leptospira sp. Taxonomy (GTDB): domain Bacteria; phylum Spirochaetota; class Leptospiria; order Leptospirales; family Leptospiraceae; genus Leptospira_A. The sequence continues at coordinate 119,664 of JAPZTS010000007.1, forward strand.
CGTGTTTGTGTAGGATAGGATCATTGAATTTTTCTAATCCTTTCCAACCTAAAGACGGATTCATGTAAGCTTTTTTTACTTCACCATTTCCAAAAAAAAGATCTCTGCCTGCTCTTCCTTCTGGGCCCTCACCTTTGATAATTAAGGGAAAAACAGAAACAATCCTTTCTATATTGGATACAGGATAGAGTTTTGCAACTTGACCCATTTTTGAGTCTGGTAATCCTAAAAAGAGATCTAGTTTATATTTTTTAGCTATCTCCCTCTGAAAAAATTGTCCGGCAGTTTCTTTTGTTATTTGATGGAATAACTCAGCGGCATAAGCTCCCCAAATTTGAGCACCATAGCCTTGTTTGGTTCCAGGTGTATAACTTGGCCTTTGGAAAACTAATGCCTGATAAACCTTCGTCGGTTTTTCCCAAAAATCTTCTATGTCTAGATTTTGGTCTAAAAAGTGGAGTCCCGCTCGGTGTTCTAACAATTCTCGGACAGTTATATTTTCCTTACCATTCTTTGCAAACTCTGGCCAATATTTGGAAACTTTTTCCTCAAAGTTAATTTTTTTACGGTCAGCTAACAACAAAAAGCAGATTGCGGTTAATCCTTTTGTAACACTAAAAAAGGGAACTATCGTACTCTCATCCCAAAGTATTGCAGATTCCTTATCTTTATAACCTGACCAAAGATCTACTGTCTTTTTTCCTTTATAAAAGACAGTGACTGCAGCACCTATTTCATCGCCACGACGAAAGTTTTCTTCAAACGTCTCTTTGACCTTCAAAAATCTTTTATCGCAACTACCTTTGACTTCCAAAAAAAAATTCCTTACTTTCAAAGCTTAAACATTTTTTTAGACTTTCATCCAAAAAGGAATTCTCGCTGTTAAAATTACTGCTTAAAGTCCTATATACTTTAAAAAAAGTATATCCAAATTTTAAAATTGAATTCAAATCAATCCTCATGTTGCCAAAAAATCCTATCAAAAGAACTCTCTATAGAGCAGTTACCAGTTTTTTATCAACAATCTCTGCTGTACTTATCAGCATCTATCAATCCACTTTAGATTTCAAGATTGAAGGAGAAGACCACTTACGGATTCTTTCTACGATGAAAAAAAATCATATCGTGGCAATTTGGCATACCTTTGTCGATGCGGCTGTTTTTTGCCTCCACCACAGAAATCTATGTATCTACTCGGACCACCCTCGGACAGAAGCATACGAAAGAAGCAAAACTCATTTTCTTCGAGAAATTGGCCTCAAAACCCTTCGGGCGCTTGGGTTTGATATCTTAGATGCATCTCTTGGAAAACAATCCGCTGGAATTATGAATTTTATCAAAAAGATCCAATCTGGTACACCAGCTCTTGTTGCACCGGATGGCCCACATGGTCCCATATACGAGGCAAAACCAGGTGTGGTTTATATGGCAGCAAAGGCAAACAGCTGCATTGTTCCGATCGGTGTAGGCTTCTCTAGAAGGATTGTCGGAAACAATTGGGATGATGTGTGTTTTCCGCTCCCTTTTTCCAGAGTTGCACTTGTGATAGGAGATCCTATCTATCCCGACCTGGATTTAAGTGAGGAATCACTCGCCAAACAAGCGCTGCAGCTAGAAAAAACGATAGACTCTCTTTGTTTCAAGGCAAATGAAATCCTTTACGGATCACAAGCTTAAAAATAGACAAAAAAAATCTTCAAAGGGGACGGACAAGAAGAAGGGTAACCAATATAAAAGTTCCTAAGAGGAGTGTGAGTAACACAGGCAGAATTAAAAGCCAAAAATACTGTTTTCCCAATGCGATCATTAGTATCAATAACACCTGCAAGAAGGCAAATCCAATCGCAAAATACAAATGTTTTTTTTGAAATGGGCGAGGAGTCCTTCCTCGGTTGAACATACCACGTTTTCCCTGCCTCGAACTCATCCTTCGGTCTTGTGAAGTCGGTGACGATTCATCTTTCGTCCCACTCTCAGGCTGCAAAAAGTCAAAGTTTATATTCCCCTTTCGAAGACTCCTTTCAATGGGAGCTGGTATCAACAATTCTTCATTGGGTTTGATTTCTAAATTTTCCTTAGGTTCCATTTTTTTCCAATGCAGCCTTCAAGAGTTTTTGGTAACCTACTACTTCTCCACGAAGAATCTCGAATCTCATAGAAAGATAACCAGTATAAATTCCTACAAGCCAAAATCCTCCTATCTTCAATATTTCCTTTTGTATGCTATCAATTTCTAAATTTGGATAGAATTGAAAGTATAATATACTAACGTAAAAAAGATTCATCACAATGGTTCCAAAAATAGAGACTCTCATACCATAACGCAAGCTATTTGAAACAATCACAACGTAATTGATTACGAAAAACATGCTATCCTTTCCACCAGTGGGAATCATAACCAAAGCAACGGCTAAAAAGTCCGCAACCATAGTGATGTATTTAAGACTCGGATGTAATACTTGATCTTTGTTAGCCTTTAATAGGACATAGGTTACGCACAGATTAACTGCAATGATAAAACCGGCAACAATTGAAACATAAACCCAATTAAAAATTTCTTCGCGCCCTATCTCTACCGACCTTCCCGAATACAAAAGATAGGATAAGTAGGGGATAATCAAGGTGATAATAAACCACCGTACACCAGCTTTATTTTTTTCGTTTCGGATTTCCCAAATAACCTTATTTTGTGCGCTCATAAGAACTGTTTTGATAAATTCTCAAAAATTTATTGATTGTCTAGAATTATTTCATTGTGTATATTTTTTAGTGTCTCTTGATCAGAGAAATTTTAGAATTACCTACGATCCGAATTGTAAGATTGTCATGAATCAGACCAAACAGTACCACTACCTACAAATTTTAGCTAAACTTCTCATTCTTTTGCTTGGATTTTGTAAGCCGCCCGAACTGAATAATCCATCCGATCCCAATTCGAGATCCTTTTTCGAAAATGCTGCCTTACTCTGCGCTATCGGTTACTATCAATCTTGCAATCCATGTGTTCCTGCCCCAAAACCTTGGGATAGTTTTGTTGCGCCAGCAAGTCTTGGTCAAACGTTCGGATTGCGTACGTTAACTGATAGACAGTATAACACTTACGGGATGTTTCAATCGAGTAATAATTTTGGTTTCTCAGGTATACCATTTTCGGGAACAAATGGTACGACTACAAATGCATTTATATCGAAGAAATCTGCAACTGGTCTGACGATTTGGGATCGTTATGTAGGAGAAATATCCCAAACACGGTTTGATTTGATTCATCGGGAGAGAGATGGGCTTTACTTCTTTTTAGTTACGACTACAAACCTTCCTAGCCAAATCAATACATTTGGTGGAACCCCTGGAATATCTCAAAATTCCGTCGTTGGAAAATTCAATGAGGCGGGAGAGCTTTTATGGACAACCTATATCAACAACGGTAGCAATGGAAATTTTACGATCTTGGGAGCCGTTATTGATAGCCTGGATCAATCCGGTTTGTACGCAATCGGCAGAACAACGAATGCTCTAGTGGGAACAGGTACGGTTATAGGAACATCACTCGGAAACGATTGGTTCTTCCAAAAGATCTCATACGATGGAAATACGATTTCCACTCGGTATATAAATTTTCCAGCTCCCGTTTCCAATTTCCAACCGTTGCGCATTGTCGAACTTCCTAATGCAACGGGCTTTTATGTAATTGCTCTTGTAAGTGCGGACCTCAATGGGACCTTTACAAATGGGTTGAATACATTCCCTGGTGTGAGTGGAAATGTTGTTATGAAACTAGATCCGCAAGGTCAATACGTATGGCATAGGTATTTAGGCGATTCGGCAAATAGTCCAACGGATAGCGTACTAACAGTTGCCAACGCTTTACCAAATTCTAATTTAGTAACTTCAGCTGCATATTCTGGAAACGCACCAAGTTTAGGCCTGCCCCATCCGAACCCTGGCAATGCTTCTTCCATTTTTTATCTTTTAAATCCAAACGGTAGCCTTATCAATTCAAGTTTTTTCTACAATAATACAAATGAATATATAGTTGGCTCAAAAGGTTTTCCGATTTCGAACGAAAAAATTCTGATCTCAGGTGGCAAAGTCGATGTCAGTGGCAACTCTGGTTTACTCTATGAGTTGGACTCTTCAAATTTCCGAGAATCGCTCCGAATCACTAGAACAGGAAACGTAACCGCATCTGCTGTCAAACATTGCGATGGTTCGTTTACTGCATTAACTTTCACAACAACGGATATACCAGGTTCAATTCTACCGAAAGGTTCTGCATCGATCAATAGTTATTTCAGCAGGTTTAAACCTTAAAAATTCACTCCTCTTCATTCAGAATCGGAATCCCTTCCTTCTTTAGAATCTTGAGGGCATTGGTCGACTTAGATATTCCGTTACGAATTCGATAATCAAAACTCATATTTCCATCTAACTCTAATTCTGTGAAGTGAAATTGTTTGGCCCAAGGAATTTCGCTTATCTTTAAATCATGAGTGGTGACAAAAACAATGGCACCTTTTGCTTTTAATGCAAATAACAACTCTCTCGTGGCTATATATCTTTCCTTTGAGTTGGTTCCCTTGAGTATTTCATCCAAAAATAAAATAGGAATCTGACGTTCCGAATCGGCAGATCGAAGAATCTCTGCAAGGCGGCGGACTTCCGAATAGAAAAAGGAAACTCCATCCTCCAGAGAATCTTGGGAACGGATTAAGGTATGGATTTGAAACGGAGGGAGATCCAATCCCTTCCCCGCAAACCTAGCGCCCGCCCGAGCTAACAGCAAGGAGACTGCCACCGAACGAAGATATGTGGTTTTACCGCTCATATTCGAACCTGTTATTACGACCAAATCCCCTTTCGAAACTGCATCCAAAGGATTTTTAACTGCGATTTCTTTAGAAATTAATGGGTGAACCAACTCCTTTGCCTTCAGTTTGTCTCCGTCGGAGAGATTTGGGAATTCGTATTCCGGGTTTAGGATCGAAAGGTTTACAAATGGCGAGAGAGAATCAAACTCGCGAATCTTATCCCAGTTCGTATTCCAAGTTCCACCAAAGTTTTGAACCCATTTGGAAAATCCTTCTACCTTCCAAAGGTCCCAAAGAAAAATTCCATTCAAAAGAAAATGTGGAAGTGGTGAAATCAAGATTTCAAAAGAATCACCTAAAATTTGAATGCGATTCAAATACTTTTTCGCTATCTTTTTTTCTCGAGATAGATAGAGAAACAAATGAGAAAATTCAGTCGTAGTCTTTGAAATTCCGGCAATCTGCTTCCATATCTTAAGGGAATCCTTTCGGTAACTTAGGAATAAAAGAAGATTTACAAATAAAAGTACAGTAAAAAGCGGAAGATTGAATACCAAAGAAAGGATTCCGTAAACCGGCGTTAGGATACTTAAGATCGGGAAAAACACTCGCAAAACCTTTCGAAATCCACCGCTCCAAAATGAAACTGGTTTTACAGAAACCTCCCCGTCCCACTTGGCTCTCGGTTCTCTCACTTTTGCATGTAAGTGTTTTAAAAGGATGAAAGGCTGGAATTTTTTTCTTACATAAGTCTGGACCTTGAATTGACGTACTTGAACTTCTGAAAGTCCAGCCCCATTGTCTAATATAACATTTATAAAATCTGAAAACCCTTGTTTGGTGGCTGTTGTGTCAAGGTAGGCAAAAAGTCCATTTTTATTGCACAAATCCAAGTCAATCGATAGAGGATGGTTTCTCACAGATTCCGGGTATTCCCAGGGTTCTCTGGATTGGATTTTTTTCAGGTTTACTGTTATTCTTGCTAGTTCCTGTTTTATAAAATAGGAATAAGCCTCCAAGGTATCAATTTGTGATTTGAGTTTTTGGTAGACTCTGACAAAAAGAAAAAAAGGTAGAAACAGTACGAAACCAAAAAGATAGAAAGAGAAACTAACTCTGACAAGGTAGAATCCCAAAAATATGGAGAAAAAGGTTAAAAAATAAAATAAGCGAAAGCGAGAAAGCTTTTTGAGTTTGTTTTTGAGATTTGGAATTAGGATTCCAAGTTTGGATTCTCTTTTTTGAAAGAAAACAAAACTTGGATTATTGAAATAGAGGTCGTTCGTAATTTTCTTCTTCTCGTCTGGAGATCTCTGTGTCAAGGACACGAATCAAACTACCAAGATCATTTAGTACCCATTTGTCGATAAGGCGTCCTTTTTCTCGTCCTGACCATTTGTTTAGGAACAAAAATCCAAAAAGATCTTCGCCATATTCGTAGGCAACAAAACGGCCGTTCCTTCTTCCCGTTGAATTTTCCAATCGAATCGTCATAAATCTTGTACCAAGAATCAGAGAAAAAAAAATAGTACAAGCAATTTTTTTTGCTAAAGGATTTTCCAGTACTCACGATACTCATATCGGGGAAAGGATAACTGCCACGGACGGCGGAAAACCCTTACAGAAAAAAAACCCACGAACCAACAAGCACGGAGGCTTACCATGGATTTTTATCCCGAAATGAACCTAGAGTTTAAAAGCTCTTTTGCCCACACAAACCAGTTTTACGCCAATACGGACGACAATTCCCTTCTCCCTAAAAAAGGCCTTGTTGCCCGAAATCTCCTCAATCTAGAGCAGATGAAAAAACTCAAAGAAATCCGCAAACGCCATCTTAAAAAATCAGCTCAGCGGGATAATTTTATTTGGGACTAAACTGATCCTAATTTCTGTAAAAATCTCTTGACCGTCTAAAAGTTTGACAATATTCTAAAGACCGCTTTTAGATGGAGAGATATGGCAAACAACCTTGCAGAAGTTTATAAAGAATCCGCCGAAAAATTCGGACCAAGACCTGCGTTCTGGTATAAAAACGCGCAGAAGGAATACACAGCCCTCACTTACAAAGAGCTCTACGAAGATGGTTTAGCTCTGGCTGAGGCCCTTGTAGACTTGGGTGTAAAAGCAAGAGACCATGTTGGTGTTTTGGCCGACAATCGGGTTGAGTGGATAGTCGCTGACTGTGCGGTACTCTTAGCTGGCTGTGCCAACGTTCCCAGAGGCTCTGATATCACGGATTCAGAAATTGTCTATATTTTGAACCACTCGGAAGCAAAGGTTGTCTTCCTCGAAAACGATAAGGTTTACGAAAAGTTCAAAAACAACAAATCCCAGCTAAAGACTGTTAAGACCATCATTATTATGGACAAAGATTCCAAACTCAAAGCCAGTGCGGGACTCATCCATTTCCAAGACCTCCTCAAAAAAGGCCGAGACCTTCGAGCCAAAGGCAAAAAGGAAGCCGAAAAGCGAATGGCTGGAATCAAACCAGATGACCTATTCACTTTAATCTATACTTCAGGAACAACTGGAATGCCAAAGGGTGTAATGCTTATGCACTCCAATATGATCCACCAGATGCATTACGTGGTTCCCAAAGTAGCCAAGGTTACACCAGACGATCGTATGCTTTCCATTCTTCCTGTTTGGCATATCTTTGAAAGAGTGGTTGAATACTTTGCGATCATTAACGGCGGTTCTACGTATTATACGAAAGTAACAGAACTTCGTAACGATATTCAAAAAGCAAGACCAACCTTTATGGCTTCTGCACCACGGGTTTGGGAAAGTATCTACAATGGAATCTACACAAAGATCAACGATCCTAAACAAACTCCACCCGTGCGAAGGCTTCTCTTCAATGTCGCCTACTTTTTTTCAAAACACTACTATGCATCGATTCGGTTTTTAAAGGGACTCGAAGTAGACTACGAAGGAAGAAATCCGGTCCAATCCCTGCTTATGGGAATTGTCTCGATTCTAAAACTTCTACTCACTGGTCCTTTTACGGTAACAGCCGTTTCACTACTTATAGCACTATTTGCCCTCCCAGAAGGAAGCGCATTGAAAACTCCGCTCTATACCCTTGCGGGTCTTGGAGTACTCTTTAATTCGTTAACGCTCGATCGAATCGTACTTTCCAAAATCCGCCAAGCAACAGGTGGCCACCTACGTGCTACCCTATCTGGTGGAGGTGCTCTACAAAAACACGTGGATGCTTTCTTTATGGATATTGGGATAACGGTTTTGGAAGGATATGGGATGACAGAAACGGGTCCAGTGATCTCAGCTCGAACTTTCGAGCGACCGATTATGGGTTCTGTCGGTGATGTTGTTCAACTAAGCCAAGTTCAAATCCGTGACGAATCTGGAAATGTTCTCTGCCATATCGATGACAAACGCAATATTTTGAGTGGTAAGATGGGCGTAAAAGGGGTTGTCCACCTGAAAGGGCCTCAGATCATGAAAGGCTATTACAAAAATCCGGACGTTACAAAAAAGACAATCGTAGATGGTTGGATGAATACAGGTGATATTGGTATGGTAAATTTCAAAAAAACCATCACCCTGACTGGTCGCGCCAAAGACACAATTGTATTACTGGGTGGTGAAAACGTAGAGCCAGTTCCTATCGAAAATAAGATCGATGAGTCACCGTATATCAAACAGTCGATGGTAGTTGGACAAGACCAAAAAGTTCTTGGTGCCATCATTGTTCCTGATTTTGATATGTTGGTACCTTGGGCAGAAGAAAATGGAATCTCGGATACCAAACCTGAAAAATTGATAGCCAATCCGAAGGTTGTCGATTTCTACAAAAAAGAAGTTAGAAACTACAACAGTGTGAAAACTGGATTCAAAAACTTTGAGCAAGTACAATATGTAACTCTCGTGACAAAACCATTTGAAGTTGGTGACGAACTCACAAACCTCATGAAGATGAAGCGGCACGTAATTACAGAAAAATACAAAGACAGAATTTTGGAGCTCTACAAAAACAGTTAGTATGACTCCTTTTGCTGAAAACTTTCATGGAGACCGCATCTTGGAAATCAGGATGCAGTCCAATGAAAAAAACACATTTGATTTTGAAGCCTTTCTCCTATTCCAAGAAATCCTAAACAAACACGCGAACAACCCAAACTTACGTGTTTTACTCTTCACGTCTGCCCAGACTCAGTTCTTTTCCAATGGAATTGAACCAACTTTGATGTATGGAAAGTCAGAAGCGGATGTAAGAAAGTCCGTTGAACAGTTGTTAAGAACAGCCCAGACCTACTTCCATTTCCCCGTTCCAACTATCGCTGTGATTAATGGCCATTGTATGGCGGCAGGTGCCGTGTTTGCGTTGTTTTCAGACTATCGCTACATGGTGGACAAGGGTGGAAGGATTGGTTTTTCCGAAGCCATTGTCGGGCTCAATTTTCCATCCATACCTACCGTTGTTTTACAAGATTTAGTTGGTGTTACAGCAACTCGTGACTTACTTTTCACAGGCAAACAAATGAAAGGTGCAGAAGCTAAAGAAATTGGACTTGTGGACGAACTTTTCTCTGCGGAAGATCTGTATCCACAGGCTATGAAATTTGCGGAATCACTGTCCAAACTTACTTACAATTCTAGTCGTGGAATGAAGTCTGCGATGCGAGAACCATATCGTTCTCGAATGGAAGCGCTGTTTTCTTCGGATGCGGATCTATTTACAAAAGTGATTCTATCGCCTGATGGACAAGAAGGGTTTTTATCTCTCATCGAAAAACGAAGGCCAAAATTTGTGACGTAACGTGTGTCTCAAATGTATGATCCCGTCAAAGATGGAATCCACAAAAAGGTAACAGGGGTTCATTTTTCTGAAATCCAACCACCTCAGGAATTCAAACATTTAATTCATAGTTTTTGGGAAATCAAAACCAATCATCATTTAGATGAAGATTTTGTTTTGCATGTGATTCCAGATTCTTGTGTAAATATTTTACTCAATGTTTTGGAGCCTGAGATTGCCGCCATCACAATGCGTAAGACAGAGTATGTTGCGTTAAACTTAGGAAGGTCGTTTCACTATTCAGGGATCCAACTGTTGCCGGGAATGTGGAATGGCGATCCAAATGAAATTCATTATGGTTTTGTAAATTCACCATATAATGGAAATTTGCCTTTAGTGGAAGTAGCTAAAAAACTGAAAGGTTTGACATTTCCAGATTATATTCCCATCTTTTCCGATCTTGTTTCAAAACTTTGGAAAGAAAAAATCATCATTCATAACGAAGTACTTAGCCGAATTCTACTAGATATCGATGAGATCGAATCCGTGGAAGAAATGGCTGCAAATGTGAACCTTTCCCCAAGGCAATTGCAAAGGAAAATCAAACAATCAACTGGATTTTCACCCCACGATCTTTTAAAAATCTTACGACTACAAAAATCCTTCAAAGGAAATTACCTAGACCACTACGTAGATCAATCCCACTTCATTCACTCTTTTAAAAAAATAACTGGTTATACCCCAAAAGAATTTTTCAAACACTTTGATGTCTGATTTCTACAATACCTAAACTTTGAATTCGGCTATATTGATACTAACTTCAACAAGTACTTTAAACAAGGTAGGTTTAGTTTATGTCAATTCCCAATGCAATCGGCTGGTTTGATATCTATGTCGACGATTTAAAACGAGCAAAAAAATTTTACGAAAAAGTCTTTGAACAAGAATTAGTTGAGTTAAAGGATCCAACAGGCGAAACTCAGATGTTTTCTTTCCAGGGTGATCGAAATGCGTACGGAGCCTCAGGGGCTCTTGTGAAATCCGCCTATGCAAAGCCCGGTGGAGGGGGAAGTATGATCTACTTCAGTGTATTTGATTGTGCACTCACAGAAAAAAAAGTAAACTCTGCGGGAGGAAAAATCATCCGACCAAAATTTTCTATAGGGGAATTTGGATTTGTTACGATCTGTGAAGACACGGAAGGAAACACAATAGGTCTGAACTCAATGAATTAAGTTTTTGAAAAAACGTAGATCCGACGGATGATTTTGGATCTTCGGAGATACGGATGGTGGATTGATAGTTCTGATTTTTTACAGATCAATCTACCATCGTATACAGTTTGTTTAATATCCACATCAATACATTCCTGATCTGGATTCCATCTTTCCCACTTATGTTGACTCTAGAAACATCCATGTGAGGCTAAACAAAAAGAGGATATGATGGCAGAAAATCACTATTATAATGCAAAAGACTTGGGAAAATTTGGCGAAATCGGACGAACCAATCCTGCACTCGCTGATAAATTCTTTGGATACTATAATGCCGTTATGGCAGAAGGGGCATTATCGGAGAGGGAGAAAGCATTGATCGCTCTTGCTGTCGCACACGCATTAAAATGTCCATATTGCATAGATGCCTACACTACAACTTCACTCCAAAAAGGAGCTGATGAAGCACAAATGAACGAGGCAGTTCATGTTGCAGCAGCAATGGCGGCAGGTATCAGTTTAGTACATAGCGTGCAAATGCAGAACAAAATCGACGAACTTTCTTTTTAATCATGGATGTAGTTGAACAACTTTCCACCTTACAATCGTATTCGGGAAAAAATTTCTTGAATACTGTTGGAAAATCAATCCAAGCAAGATCGATAAAAACATTCCAAATCAATGTTGGTAAGTGGTGTAACCAGGCTTGTCGACATTGCCATGTAGATGCATCTCCCATCCGAACAGAAATGATGGATTTGGAAACGATCGAACTGTGTTTGGAAGTCATCCAAAAAACTCCTGGAATTGAGATCGTCGATATTACAGGTGGAGCTCCCGAAGGAAATCCAAACTTCAAAAAACTTGTATTAGGCGCAAAAAAATCAGGTAAACATGTCATTGATCGTTGTAATCTTACAATTTTAGAAGAACCAGGTTACGATTGGTTGGCGCCATTTTTAGCCGAAAATGAGGTTGAGATTATCTCATCCCTTCCCTCTATGATTGAATCTACAACAGACAACCAAAGAGGAAAAGGTGTATTTTCAAAATCCATTTCTGCTCTTAAAAAATTAAATGCTTTAGGTTATGGAACAAATCTTCCATTAAACTTGGTATATAATCCGAACGGACTTTTTTTAAGTGTTGGACAATCAATTTTAGAAAAAGAATATAAAGATACTTTAATTAAGAAATATGGCATTCATTTCCATAACTTATATTGCATTAACAATCTCCCTCTCAATCGATTTTTATCTGCGTTGATCCGTGGAAACAAATTCGAAATGTACATGGATACATTAGTCAATGCATTCAATCCCGCAACGATTAGTGGTCTTATGTGTTTGGATCAGATTTCAGTTGGATACGATGGAAGTGTTTACGACTGCGACTTCAATCAAATGTTGGAATTAAAAGCAAAACCATTTTCGCATATTCGAGATTTTGATTTACAAACCTTTCTTTCTCGAAGTATTGCCGTGGCAAACCACTGCTATGGATGCACAGCGGGTGCAGGTTCCAGCTGTGGGGGAGAAATTGCTTAAATGTCTATCCAAGTCTCGGCAGGAAAACCAATCATCGCAACTTTGTAAAGCGGATATCATGGATCAATTAGAGATCATCGAATCAGGTGCTTCCTTAGAATCTGCAAAAGGAATTTTGATCCTCTGGCCTAGTACGGGAGGCAACGCCGGGAGCTTTCGAATCCGTGTTGAGTCACTTTCGAGTGTTCTTACCAAAAGAAGACCATTGGTTCCCGATGGAACTGACACTAGAATTTGCAAAGTCAAGTGGTTGGGAATTTGCATTCATCGAAAATGCGCCAGATCATTTTTTTTCCTCATCTTTTCTCTCCGTTTGGAATCTTATCAAAATGGATCTAAAGAAAAAGACTATCAGATAATTTTCTTTTGTTTACAAAAGAAAATTGGCATTTACCCTCATTTCATTCTATATCACGTTCTGAAAAATGAATTAAATTTGAGGTATACCATTGGAAACAATCTACTATTCCCTATTAGGTTACGTTAGTTGGGCACTTGTTCTCGGCTTTTCTTTAATTACTCTGCGAAGCCTTCAGGTTTTACTTGGCAAAAAAAAATCAAACGAGTTCCCGGCAGGTATTCCGCATGGCAGTCCTTTTGAATGGAGACTCAACCGGGCCCATTTGAATACTCTGGAAAACCTTCCGATCTTTCTAAGTATCGTTTTTGTGATTGTAAGCCTCGGTAAAATCGACGACTTTGTCAATACTGCCAGTATAGTGGTTGTTATCTCAAGAATTTGCCAATCTACCATCCATTTGATTTCTACTTCTGTCTGGATGGTAAACTTTCGATTTACATTTTATATGATACAAAATTTTACATACGCGGTTGTAATTGGAAGAATAGTGGCGTAAGTAATATCTCACACCCCTTCTCGTTTTAAATCACGACTCATCAGAGCTTTAACAACCTCTTTTGGGTCTTTATCTTCATATAACATACGATAAACTTCGTTTGTGATTGCAAGTTCTACTCCGAGTTTATCACTTAGATTTTTTGCAGACTTGGTGGTGATTACTCCTTCGGCTACTTCATTCATGGAAGCGAGGATGTCCTTGAGCTTTTCGCCTTTTCCCAATCGAAAGCCTACGGTTCGGTTTCGCGAAGCTTCTCCGCAACAGGTAAGAACCAAATCCCCCATCCCCGAGGGACCAAGAAAGGTCATCGGATCAGCACCCATCTTCAAACCCATTCGTGTGATCTCATTGAGGCCACGCGTAATCAATGCTGCTCTCGTGTTTTGACCAAAGCCCAAACCATCGGCAACACCCGCGGCAATCGCTATCACGTTTTTCAACGCACCGCCGACTTCTACACCTACAACATCGGGAGTCCAATAGGTTCGAAAGTATGTAAAGCTAAAGATCTCTTGTACCCGTTTGGCGGTGGCTTCATTCTTCGACGCGATGGAAACTATGGTAGGAACCCGTTTGACCATCTCTTTAGCAAAACTAGGTCCTGAGAGATAGGAAAGTTGTGAGTGAAATTGACCAGGCAACTCCGATTCAAAAATCTCTGACACGAGCCGAAGGGATTCGCTTTCAATACCTTTGGATGCAGAAACAATGGGAATCTTTGCAGGGATATGATCTTTGATCTCTTTTAGAATGCCAGACAGTGCGTGGGAGGGAGGTGCCGATACGATCATATCTTTATCGGAAACAACCTCAATCAAATTCGTGTTGGCAGAAAGCTTTTCTGGTAACACGAGATCCGGCATATGTTTGTTGTTGATATGATTTTCGTTAATAGAACCAGCCTGATCACTGCTCCTTGTCCAAAGGGTGACGTTATAACCCTTATCAGCCAATATACTGCCTAGTGCAGTGCCAAAACTTCCCGCGCCAATGATACCGATCTTCATTTCGATCCGTATTTTAAATCTGCTTTCCAAAAAGGCAATAGAAAATAATTTTAATATATGCTTTTGACGGATCTCCTCCGTTTCAACCCATTCAATCTCTTTTTGGCACCCAAGGTGGTTCCTAAGAGCAATTATAAGGTTACCCTTATCCTGAGTAATCTCAAAGTCATTATTCAGAAAGAAATTATTGAAAAAGACCCAGATTTAGAATCTTTAGAAATCACTTCATCCAAAGGTGAGATCATTTTACGCGGAGTCTATCGAATGGATTGGCTCTGGATTGCGCGAGTTTTAAAAATCAAAAGGATCAATTATCGGGTTCGCCTAAGACCCGTTTCTGTAAAAGAAAACAAAGCCCATTTAAAAATCATCGGTTACAGAGTTTGGGATATCAAAGAAAGAAAATTTGATTTTATTTGGTGGTTTAGTAAAGTAGAGCCCTTTCACAAAAAGAAAGTTCTAAATTCTATTATCAAAAATGCTCCCCACCTTCTCTCGCTAACAGGTCTCCAATGGGAGATTCTATTCAATCTCAATTTCTTTCTGGAGCAAGTCCCTTCGATCGCAGGAAAAATCGAAATCCAATATGTTGTAGGAGATAATAAGGAAATTTATATATTCGTTCGATCCTCTACTATCCTAAAACCTTTGGTCGATTTTTTTGGACCAGAATATGTAAAAATCGATTTTATCGAAGAGGATCGAGATATTACCATGCTATTGTGGAATAAAAGTTAGGAATTTATGAAACTCATTTATTTAACGGATATCCATGATGGGCTTCATGGACTCAAAAAAATCCTGCAAGAGACAGAAGCTGATCTTTATTTCTTCTCAGGTGATATCATTTACAAAGCTTTTTTTTCATACGATCGTATCATAGACTTCTGTGGAGTTCAGGAGGAGTTGTACTACCTGTTAAATGAAAGAAAAGATGATTCAACACCCTTTGATTTTACAACACTTGCCATTCGATTTCCTGAAAAATACTCTCAAGCTGTAGTAGAAAAGTCGCATAAATATCGAGATTTATACAAACTAGCCGCAAAAACGATGAAAGAAAAATACGAAATCATCGAAAAGTTGATTCAAAAGTATGCAAAATCGCCTGTGTATTGTTTGCCGGGGAATTATGATCTGGATCTTCAGTATACCGAACTTTATGAAAGAGATATGCATAGGAAGAATATTGAATTTCAAAACTTAAAAATTTCTGGTTATGGTGGGGCTCCGATTTGGACATCAGGAATTCCAGAAAAACTAACAGTTGTTTTTCATGAGTATACAAAAAATGGACAAAATTATAGTGAACCTGAGGATTTTTTTCGAGAAGAATTGCCAGATATCTGCTGGATCCACAACCCAGCTTATGGCTATTTCGATAAGATTCCTGGTGTTGGTAACTGTGGTAGCCAAGGAATCCGAAGATTTTTAGACGATGAAAATCCAAGCCTAGTTCTCTCAGGGCATGTGCATGAAGACCAAGGAATCAAAAAGACGAGAGATACTGTATTTATCAACCCGTCCAATTTTGGTGCCGTCGATTCTGTATATGGATTTCAAGAAGGTGGATTTTATTCAGAGGTTTTCTTTGCTGGAAAGAAAGTTGTACAATCCAATCTCTGCCAATTGAAAGAGGGAGAGATCACAAGACTTATTGAAGTAGACTGTTCAGAAAAACAATTAAAATTGATTCGCCAAAACTCTAATACATCAATTAGCCCCGAAGACTATATACGCGGAAATTAGTATGGTAACTTTTGTTACAATTTGTGGTGCCCTTTTTACCATCGCATTTTTTCTGTATGCCTTATCTGCCGTTGACAACAAATCCGTGGATAAGAAGGAAAAAGAACGAGAAAAAAGGGAGAACGATATTAGGCAAGGTGATCCAAGAAAACAATACGGAAAGGATTGGGATCCCAATCTTCCCAAACTTCGTCTATGTCCCGTTTGTGGGACCGTATTGAGAAAAGATGAATTTTTATATGCTGCTATTTCGACTTATACAAATACAGAAGGAAAAAAACAAGCCCAGATCTATGGATGTAAGTATTGTTATTTGATCACAAGTTCAAATCCATATGAATCACTAGGGCCACCCGAAGCCCAAAAGGATTTGTAACAATGTCTCTTGATTTAGACTCACAACTCAAAGGCCTAAAAGGAATTGGCCCAAAAAAACTGGAGGTTCTAGGGAATCATGGAATCCTAACGTATTATGATTTGCTAACGTATTATCCCCGCCGATATCTGGATCGGAATTTCACAAAAGATATCATACTAAAACAAGGTGATACGGTTACGTTGTTAGGTAGCATTTCGGATAGTTACATAGTCCATGGTAAAAAATCTAGACTCATTGTTGGTTTCAAAACAAACAATAATGAACGAATCAATTTGGTTTTTTTTAGAGGAGTTCAATTTTTCCATAAACTTTTTTCAATTGATAAAAAACTCGTGATCTCGGGAAAGTTAGACTACTTTAAAGGTTACCAGATCGTTCACCCTGAATATGAATTTTTAAGTGATAGCCAAGATGCAGAAGAATCTCTCCACGCAGGAAGGATTATACCTCTTTACCCGTCTACGGAAGAGCTAAAAGAAGAAGGATTTGATTCAAAAGGTTTTCGGAAATATATCCACCAAATTTTTCAGTTAGGCGAAGTGGAAGAAAATCTTCCCAAAAAATATTTAAAAAAACGATCTTTGGTAAGTCGAAATGATGCGATCCAACAAATTCACTTTCCTGAATCTATGGATTCAGTGGCGATCGCAAAGAAAAGACTTGCCTACGAAGAATTCTATTTTTTCCAAAGGCTACTCCTTTACAAACAAGCCGAACGACAAAAGATCAAACGGATTCTTTGGCCACTTCCCAGCTCCAAGATGCGGGAGAATTTAGAAAAAAATCTTCCCTTCGAACTTACAGAAGATCAAAAATCCGCAGTGGATTTGGTTTTAAAAGAAACAAAATCGGATGCACCCGCCGCATTTTTACTGCAAGGTGATGTTGGATCGGGAAAAACAGTAACCTCCCTACTCATTGCACTACATTATGTGGAGAACCAGATTCAAGTCTGTTATCTGGCTCCGACCGAAATTCTAGCGAGACAACATTACGAAAGTATCTATAAATTTTTGGGAAATATGCCGTTCCTTGGTATTGAACTTTTATTAGGTGGTGAAAACAAAAAGGTTCGAGCAGAAAAAATACAAAGAATAAAAAACGGGGAATCCAATCTCATCATAGGTACTCACTCACTATTAGAGCCAGATATTTTATTTTCGGATCTAGGGCTTGTTATTATAGACGAACAACACAAGTTTGGTGTGGAACAGAGAGAAACAATTCGCTCAAAAGGTAAAAATCCAGATATCTTAGCCATGACAGCAACACCCATACCACGAACACTTTGCCTCACTCTTTACGGAGACCTCACTCAAATCATTATAAAATCCAAACCAAAAGGACGCAAGGCAATCGACACTCGCTGGTACAAAGAAGAACGAAGAGCTGGTATTTACAATTCCATTCGCAAGCACGTGGGCTCAGGAAGACAATGTTATATTGTATATCCTCTCGTAGAAGAATCCGAAAAAGTTGATTTAGAATCTTCCACTAAGGCATTTGAAATATTGAAAGCCGAAGTATTCCCCGAATTTCAGGTGGGGCTTTTGCATGGAAAGATGAAATCTACTGAGAAAGATAACGTTATGGGAAAATTCAAATCTGGTGAGGTCCAAATTCTTGTAACTACAACCGTCGTTGAAGTGGGAGTGGATGTTCCCAATGCGACAATCCTTGTTGTAGAACATGCAGATCGCTTTGGACTATCGCAATTACACCAGTTACGTGGTCGAGTAGGCCGAAGTGATTTAGAAAGTTTTTGTATCTTAATGACTGGTGATTTTGTATCAGAAGATGCAAAGGAGCGACTGGAAGCACTGGTCGCATCAAACGATGGCTACTACTTATCTGAAAAAGATATGGAAATCCGAGGGCCGGGAGAAATACTTGGGGTCAAACAAAGCGGACTCCCTGAGTTTAAAATTGCAAATTTAGCATGGGATAAAGAGCTTTTGGAGATGGCAAAAGAAGATGCCAAAGAAGTTCCACTTGACAAATCAATCGATAGATTAGAGCTCAGTTCACGTTTTAGCGAAGGAAAATTTTTATTTGCGAATTAATTAGGTTCTTTTGAATTGAACAAGATGTTTCGAATTCAGTATACAATATGGTTTATCTTTTCGTTGTTTCTTGTCTGCGGTGAAAAACCAGATGCAAATCCACCAAAAACTAATCTTTATCTCGGCATACCAAAAACAGACTACCTTACTGGTAAATTCAATGCCGAAAAAGTATTCGCAAAAGTTACGTTAGATGATTCAACCAGAGAACACTATCTTAGACCCGAAGTAAAAACTGCCCTCCTCAAAATGATTACCGATTTTGAAGACCAAAAACCTCAAAACTACAAACAAAACATATTTCTTGTTTCTAGTTTTCGAAATTTTTCACACCAAAAAGGAATCTGGGAATCCAAATACACGGGAAAAAAAGCGATGCGTGTTCCAATTAAAGACAAAACACCGAATGAAATTGTATCCCTTATTCTTGAATTTTCAAGTGCACCTGGAACTTCAAGACACCATTGGGGAACTGATTTCGATATCAATGCACTTGAGAACTCTTATTTTGAAGAGGGTGGCAAAGGTAAAATTCTATATGATTGGATGAAGATTCATGCAAAAAAGTACGGCTTTTGTCAACCTTACAACAGTTTAGCGCAAAGAGGAAACAAAGGATATCAAGAAGAGAAATGGCACTGGTCTTATGCACCCATTTCCAATCAACTTACGAAAGCATGGACCGATAGCTTTTTAAAATCCGAAATCACTCTAACTGGAACTTTTTTAGGAGCAGAAATTTTAGCCGACGGGGCTCTTGATTACGTAACATCGATTAGCTCCGAATGTGCCCTCGCGAACACACCGAGCTTATAAATTTTTATTTTTTGGAAACACTTACAACGATTTATAGAGAGACCACATAGAAGAAAGCAAGGTTTCAGCATCGCTATAAATCGGCTTCCACGTTAATGTTTCACGAGCTTTGGCTGACGATGCAAGGAGTTTAGCAGGATCACCTAATCTTCGTGTAGCATAACTATGCGGAATTCGTTTGCCCACTATTTTTTCTGCAAGGTCAGTCATTTCTTTTACGGAATATCCCGATTCTGAACCTAAATTTACCGTCAAACTTTCATTTTTCGACATAATGTAGTCCAGCGCTAACACATGAGCTTTAGCCAAATCGCTCACATGAATATAATCGCGAATGCAGGTTCCATCTGGAGTATCGTAATCTGTTCCGAAAATTTCAAATTTTGGTCGAATCCCTGAGGCAACTTCCATAATGATAGGCAACAGGTTTGCTGGGGTCTTTTCGATCCCTCGGATTCTACCTTTGGGATCATAACCTGCCGCATTGAAGTATCGGAGTCTTGCAGATTTAAGACCCTTTAATGTATCAAACCATTTCAGGTTTTCTTCGATGGCAAGTTTTGTGTATCCATAATAATTTTCGGGATTTACGGGATGGTTTTCGTCAATCGGAAGGTATTTGGGAGCACCATATACAGCAGCAGAGGAAGAAAATACAAAGTAATTGCAATTGTGTTTAATCATTGCATCTAACAATGTAAAAGTTCCATTCAAATTGTTTATAGTATACTTGAGAGGGTCTGTCATCGATTCACCGGCCGCTTTCCAAGCTGCAAAATGAAACACTGCATCCACTTTTTTAGAGAATACTTCTTCTAAGACAGCTGGATCTTGGATTCGACCTTTGATAAACTCGTTACGAGGAAATAAGTTTGCTTCATTCCCTTTTTCCATGTCATCCACAATTAGGATCTCATGGCCAAGCTCCATCAGTTCTAAGACTATATGGCTACCGATGTAGCCTGCACCACCAGTGACGAGAACTCTCATTCTTCGTCACTTCCTCCGATAGCGCGATGGTCTGTAACACCTCGTTTGCTATTTTTAAAAAAATCCATGATGAAACGAACCTCTGGTATGATATTCTGTTCTTTTTCCAGTTCAGCTAATGCCTGTGAAGTGTTTAGTCCACTATGATAAATTACTTTGTACGCTTTTTTAATTGCAGATCTTACGTCACCGTTGAATCCATTTCTTTTGAGACCAACGGAGTTGAGGCCAATAACGGAGGCTGGGTTTCCATCTATCGTGCTGTAAGGTGGAATATCCTTCACAATTTTTGCGAGGCCCGCAACCATCGCATAATCAGCGACTCGAACAAACTGATGTATTCCTGTAAGTCCGGAAACAAAAATCCGATTCCCCATTACAACATGTCCAGCAATCATACTGTTTTGAACCATGATGTTGTGATCGCCAACAATACAATCGTGCGCAATATGGATGTTCCCCATAAAAAAATTATGATTTCCAATTTTAGTGGACCCACCCTCTTTTGTTGCTCTGTGGAAAATACAATTTTCTTTTAAAGTATTGTGGTCTCCAATTTCCAGATAAGTAGGTGTTTCGGCCTTAAATCCAAGGTCTTGTGGGATTCCGCTAAAAGTGACTCCTGAGGAAAACTTATTGAACTTACCAATTCGTGCACCAGAGAGAATCCGACAGTGAGATTCAATTTTTGTTCCTTCACCGATGACGACATCTTTTTCAATGAGACAAAATGGACCGATCTCGACGGACTCATGCAATTCTGCTTTGGGATCAACGATAGCTGTAGGGTGGATCTTCATAATTAGAATCAGAAAATCTTCCTTTGCACCCTTCTGCAAATGATTTTTTAAAATGTAATTTACAAGTAGTTCCGATTTATTAACGTACTTTTGTCAGGAAGGTACTCTTTTGGTTATAGATTGGTCTCGAATTGAATCTTTAGTGGATATGAATGAACCTGAGGACCTAGTCTGGTTAAAAGAAATGATCGTTTCTTTAAATGAAAATATGCCCGTTCGAATTCAATCTCTACGAGAAAAAATGGAAAAAAGAGACCAAAAGGAACTCCAATCCGAACTCCACCAAATCAAAGGCGTTGCCGCAAATTTTGGACTCGCCCTACTCTCTCAGATTGTAATCAAAGCAGAAGCGGACGCAAAAGCGGGTAATATAGATCTTTCGATCAGCGAATCAGAAAAAATTCCAGCTGCCTGGGAAAAAACCAAATCTGAGTTAGATGCAAGATTTAGTTCGTAATTCATTTCCGTAAACCCAGATTCTCTGTTTTAACCCAACTGGGATTCTATCATTTCTACAGCGTTTTTACTACCGCTGTAGATACCTTCTAGGGTATTTTTTATCACAGATTCATTCATCCGTAACAATAAATCATCCGAATCGCAAAAGATTTGAATCAGTTCTTTTGCGTGAATCGGTTCTCTACATTCCACAGTCCCTTCGCCTAACTCGAGTGATCGAAGGACAGAAGCAGCCTCGTGATCACCGACACGCCTGATAAACAGTTTTGGAAGTGGAAAAAATGCAAGTTCCGATGGTTTTGTGACAAGAACATCCGCTATTCGAATCAATCGATCTGTTGCGGAAAAAGCCTCCGTATGTGTATGGAAGTGAAACAAAACAACAGGAGGACTCGTTTCGGAATCATCTGACCGCAGTGGGTGTTTTTTTATAAACAAAGAAAGATCTTCCCAACTACGTACTGTTAGATACGGAATTTTTTGGAAAATCAGATATTCCTCAATGGCAGAGAAAACTTTGGAATGGTCGCCTGTATTGATCCAATAGCTTAATTTTTTGTCAATAAGACTATCTTTTGTTATGCGAATCAAATCAAGAATATATCCTTTTTGGGCTCCCGCTCCACCAATTGGAATTAGGAACCGTCGATTCTTTTTGGAATCTATTCGACGGACTCGATCTTCAGAATCTGTAATTGCATTTTTTAGGATGTCTTCGCTTACCCAATGCCCAGCGACACTCAGATTTTCTTTCGGGACACCCATCTCTATAAATTTCGTATAGGATGAGGGGCTTTGGACCAAGTTTAAGGCACCGGGCACAAGAAGATAGTATTGAGGGAAATTGTCGCAAATCAAATGCACTACCTTTTTAAATCCACTAGCGACTGCTATTTGTCCATTTAACGGGTACGTGGTGATCACTGGCGAATCGAGACTGATTCCACCCATCAACCCTTTGTACAAATCTGCCAATTGGCAAGACAACTCGAGAGAGGTCAAATTTCCTTGGGACATAAGCTGTCCCCATATCCATTCTACAGGTCCTCCTATTTCAGCACTCAAGCGTGAAAAGTAACTATATCCCTGGTCGATATCGGCGATTGCTTTTGATTCATTTGATTCGATGGCAAGTAGATCATGTAAGTAGGTTGGAATCTTTTTTTGAAGGGAGTGAGAATAAACAGAGAGAGCCATTCGGTGGTGGCCGTAACCCATTCGAATCGAACCAACGACCAACCCCGTTTTTAAGGAACTTTTACCTTTGTCAGAAATAAGTTCGAGCCCTGGATACAAAGGTGATGGAGAAGACTTTAAGGAAACCATCGAATCTCCGATATCGTATCGTCGTTGTAAGTATGCTCGGATCAAATTTGCTGATTGTTTTGAGATAAATCCCGTTTCTAAGCCAAAGAGTGGTTCTCGATTCATGTCGGCTTTAGTCTACAGAAACGAGATTTCGTTTCAAGTGAAATTTCAATTCTTAGCTGACAAGAGTTCTTTTTTGATTGTACTTGGTGTATGGAACAAGTTTATATTTTAGGCGGACTTCGGTCTGCATTCGGAAATTTCGGTGGAACCTTAAAGGATTTTAGTGCCGTCGATCTTGCTGTTGAAGTCACAAAAGCAACCTTTCAAAAACTAGGAATCGATCCGTCCATTATTGAAGAATCAATCTTTGGAAATGTTATACCTACAGGAAAGGACGGGATTTATTTGGCTAGGCATATTGGCCTCAAAGCTGGCGTGCCAATTACAAGCCCTGCACTCACTCTAAATCGATTGTGTGGGTCTGGTATGGAATCTGTTGTCCAGGCTGCCAAAAAGATTATGTTAGGTGAGGCAAATGCGGTGCTCGCAGGGGGAGTTGAATCTATGAGCAATGCTCCCTATGTCGTGCGTAATGCTCGTTTTGGCGTAAAATATGGCAATACAGAATTTGAAGACTCACTTGCCCAAGGTCTAACAGATGTTTACGTTGAGCTTCCCATGGGAATGACTGCAGAAAACCTAAGTGACCAGTATAAAATATCACGTGCAGAGCAAGACGAATGGGCAGCGATCTCCCAAGAAAGAGCGGAAGAAGCAACAAACAAAGGAATTCTTAAAGAAGAAATCACTCCCATTAGCATCGGTGGAAAAACTCCTATCGTTTTTGAAAAGGATGAGTTTGTAAAAGGAAAAGCTAGTGCTGCTAAACTCTCTGGATTGAAGCCAGCATTTAAAAAAGATGGAACAGTAACTGCAGGGAACGCATCTGGAATCAATGATGGAGCATCTTCACTCGTTGTAACATCTGCTAGTGAAGCCAAAAAATTAGGGAAGGAGCCATTGGCCATCGTAAAAGGATGGGGGCATTCTGGCTGCGAACCAGCAAAAATGGGAATTGGCCCTGCACTGGCGATACCAAAGGCATTAAAACAAGCTGGTCTCAGCTTAAAAGATATGGGACTTGTCGAAGTGAACGAAGCATTCGCGGCACAGTATCTAGCTGTCCAAAAGGAGCTTGGTCTCGATCCGAAAATCACAAACGTAAATGGTGGAGCGATTGCAATTGGGCACCCGCTTGGGGCATCAGGAAATCGTGTAACTCTTACTTTAGCTCTTGAGATGCAACGGCGAGGCGTAAAATATGGCGTCGCATCACTTTGTATAGGTGGTGGTCAAGGTATAGCGATCGTTTTAGAAAACCCAAAAGCTTAGATAAATCTTTTGATTCCAGGGAGGTTTCACCTACTCACTCGGTAACAACGTGAGTATCTTTCGATGTTGGTCAAAGAAGGTTTGGTTGAAGCATCAACAACCGTAGGAAAGCCTCTAGGAATCAAAAAAAGGGTGACCGCAATCATCTTTGCGGTTACATCCGCCAACCATTCGAACACAAGAAGAAATCCCTTACCCCTTTATACAAAACTTCCTTGGGAAGTTTTGGATAAATACATCCACCCCGCAAGTAAAGGATTACACGGACAATTGAGATAGTGAGATGCATGTATGAAAATCGATACAAAGAGAAAATTCAAATTTTCAAATCCGAATCCCAAAGGCCAGCGACTCTCATGGAACTCCTAGAAATTCCCTTTCCTGAAACTCATTTTTTCATTATCGGAGAGAAGTAAGAATCAAACAATCACTCCACTAGCGGCTTCCGCACACTTCATTCCGTCAATTGCCGCAGATACAATCCCACCGGCATACCCAGCACCTTCGCCACAAGGATAAAGTCCTTGGATTCGAATATGTTCTAATCGAGCTGGATCTCTAGGTATTTGAATCGGAGAGGATGTTCTAGTCTCTGGTGCATGGACGACAGCCTCATTGGTAAGATAGCCTTTCATCGAAGTTTCAAATTCTAAAAATCCTTTTTTTAAATGCGAATGGATGATAGGAGGAAGCACCTCTCGTAGGTCAAGATTTTGTAGCCCAGGTGTATATGAAGTCTTTGGTAGATCTGTCGAAACACGGTCATTTAAAAAATCCACCAAACGTTGTGCAGGTGCTTTTTGAGTATTCCCATTCAAAGAGAAGGCTTTTTGTTCAATGGATTTTTGAAACTCCAATGATGCAAATATAGGATCTTTATGATGTTTGTATACATCATCTAATCTGAGTTCTACGACGATTCCCGAATTAGCTGTTGGTCTTGATCTCTCTGCACTGGACCAACCATTGGTAACAACTTCACCAGGTGAGGTAGCACAGGGGGCAATCACCCCACCCGGACACATACAAAATGAATAGACACCTCTTCCATTTACTTGTTTCACAATGGAATATTCTGACGCAGGTAGATAAGCTCCTCTTACGTCACAGTGATATCGAATCGAGTCGATTAAACTTTGTGGGTGTTCAACTCGTACGCCCATAGCCAATGGTTTGGCTTGGATCTCAATTCCTTTTTGGTGGAGGAGATAAAATATATCCCGACTGGAGTGACCAGTGGCCAAAATCAATTTTTTTCCGACAAACTTGTCTCCACTCAAACTGACTACACCTTGGATTTGGTTTCCTTGGAGTAAAATATCTACAACTCTAGATTGGAAATGAATTTCGCCACCAAACTCGAGTATATATTCTCTGATATTCTGTATGATTCTAGGAAGTTTGTTCGTTCCAATATGCGGATGGGCATCCACTAAGATTTGACTTGTGGCACCAAATCCAACTAACAGTTCCAAGACTTTATTAATATTTCCTCTTTTTTTGGATCTGGTGTATAGTTTTCCATCGGAATAAGTTCCAGCCCCTCCCTCTCCAAAACAGTAATTAGAATCCTCGTTTACTGTTTGGTGGACATTGATTGCGCGTAAGTCTTCTATCCGATCTTTTACATTTTTACCACGTTCAATCAATATTGGCTTTTTTCCCAATTCTAAAGCACGCAAAGCTGCAAAAAGCCCTGCTGGCCCGGCTCCCACGATAAGTATCGGCTCCTCATTTTTTACATTTTTAAGAATCGGAGGATGATAAGATTTGGCAGTATACGTTTCATTCACATAAACATCCACTTTCAATTGGAAATGGACAGTCTTTTGTCTGGCATCAATGGATCTGCTCGTTATTTGTATATGATCAATTGTAGATTCTGGTATCTTGTGTAAGGATGAAATTAGATTTCTCAATCTAGTTGGTTCACTTGCAATTTCAGGCAAGGTCCGAACATCAAAACTATACTTCAAGGAGAAAGCTCCAATATCTTCTTCATACGTTCGGCGATCTTTTTTTCAGAATCACCTCCGTTTGCATGCAGATTGTCAATGACAAGCCTCTGTCTCTCTTTACTATGATTTTGACTTAGCTTTTGTTTTCCTTCTAGCTTTTCGATTTGGATTTCAAAACTTAGGATGCCTTTTTCCAAACCTTCCAAATATTTTGGATCTAATTGATCTAATGAATATAGCGAAGTATCGCTTTCGAATGTCTTTACGAGTAGATTCAGATTGTTTCGAATTTGGATCGGGTCATCAATAATTCGTAATATACCCGTTATATGAACAGCTAAATAATTCCAAGTAGGAACAGCCTGTTTACTCTCATACCATGTGGGAGAAATATAACAATGTGGACCACTAAAAATACATAAAACTTTAGCATTGGATTGAAAGGTTTGGATTTGTTGATTTTGTTTTGCAATATGACCAAATAAAAACTTTTTATCAGATGAGAGCAAAAGCGGCAGGTGGGTTGCAGACAGCTCACCTGCATCCGCCGATCCTACGAGAGTAGCAAAAGGATTTTCCAAAAGGAACGAATAAACCTCGTTTGGGTCTGAAATAGAGAAATAGGGAGGAACATACATACAAATCTTTCCTTAAAGGAACTAACGATTAGCATTTTCGGATCAGGGAAATTCGTCTAATGATAAATGAATCTTTCTGAAAGAAAAAATATCCAAGTTCCAAAAACCTACCAACTGGCTTTAGAAGTTCTTGGCGTTTTTGATGTAGCAAAACTTCTGTTTCAAATCCCTAGTTTTAAATCCCATCCCAGAGGTAAGGGAGAAACCATACTCGTTCTGCCAGGCTACGCAACCGATGATAATATCACATTTCCTTTGCGAAAGTATCTAGAATTTATCGGTTATTCTCCAAGAGGATGGGAGATTGGAACAAATCATGGACATGTTCCTAGACTTCTTCGAGATATACAATCCTTAGTAACCGACATTTACAATTCAAAAGGAGAAAAAATCATTTTGATTGGTTGGAGCTTGGGCGGATACCTTGCTCGCGAAATTGCAAGAGACAACCCTGACAAGATAGAATCAATTATTTCCATCGGCTCACCAATCTTTGGTGGTGCAAAGTATACCTCGATTGGGAACTATTATGCTGAAAGACAAAATATTGATCTGGACAAACTAGAACAGGAAATTGATGAACGATACCAAATTCCAATTAAGCAGCCAGGGCTTTCGATTTATTCTAAAAAAGATAATGTAGTTAGTTGGCAGGCTTCGGTTGATACTGTTTCACCTTATATTAAAAATATTGAAATGGATGCGACTCATTTAGGGTTGATTCTCAATCCAGATGTTTACTTTGAAATTGCTAAGTTTCTTAACAAAGAGCAAACAACTTAATGCAAAGAATCTCTGATACCTAAGTTTACTTACTTCGGGAATTTAAGTTTGTTTTACGAATTCCCAAAAGTAGTGTTGAGATCGTCGGCTCCGAAATTAGGTATTTGGATTCTTCATCTTTGATAAAATCTTCGCTCATAGTATAACAGCTATTTTTCATAACTCTGTCTCGAACCCACCACTGATGGACTGCGGAACTTCTTTTTTCAAATGGCTCCGAATCTGCCACATGTCTTTCCTCATTCCACCTATCAGGAATTTGCCGACTCTTCAATTCGTAACCGATAGCTGAAACAAAATTATCGAGAGCATAGTATAACAATTGATTTACTCTGATACAGCCCAATTTTGAATGAGGTAGATTTTCTTTAATGGCAATGTCAACTGCCGGTCGATTGAATTTTTTTCCTTTCAAAAAATCATAATTGGGAATCGCACCGGGACAGACAGGAAAAGGAGTTCTTCTCTCCTCTATTTCCAAATCCAATATGGACTGAGTGGATAAATCGATTTCAAGAAGAAAACTTATATCATGGTATCTATCGTACAATTTAGATTCAACTATGGCTTTTGCTGGTGAAAAATCAAATAACCACCAAAAAGATAGTTTCATATCTCTTTCTAGGCCCACAGGAGTATTTTGAATTTTATTACGAATGCCCATATTATGATTTCCAAAAATAGGTCCAAAAACTTTCTTCTTTAACAAATCCGTGTTTATTGTAAAGACCTTGTGCAATTAAGTTATCCGAGGCGGTCGACAGTTCTAAGCCTTTTCCCTTCATAAAAATGCAATAGTCCTTTGCTTTTTGAACCAACCGATCGGCAATTTTCAATTTACGAAAGTCTGGGTGGACAAACAAATCATTTAAAATATATGATCTTTCCATTGAGATAGAAGAAAATACGGGATACAATTGTGTAAACCCGAGAATCTCATCAGAATCTATATTTTTAGCAATAAACAAAATAGACTGCTGATGTTCTGTTCTTTCTTTTAAAAAAGCAAATGCTTTAGTTTCGTCTGATTTCTGTTTGTAGAACTGTCTATATGCATCAAAAAGTTTGGCAACTTGCTTAAGATCTGAAAAGTTTGCATGTTCAATAATTATATTCATTTTTGAATGAGAAAAAAAAACTGCATAATTGTAAATTTTAAAAAATATTCCTCATCATTTTATAATTAGTTGACGATGACAAAGCTTGAGTATAGTAAAAGCTAATTTCTCAAAAATTTGGGGGGAATATGGACTTTAATGATTTTTATCCTTCAGGGCCTTGGCACGATACGTTCCCAAAACATTTACTTGCTATAGAAACGAATTTTCTTAAAAAAAATATTAAACTTCAATCACAAGTTTCAATCTATTTAGCAGGTATCATTGCTCGAAAGCTTGATAAATCATACTGGAATGAAATTGAAGAAAACTATTTATTAGAATCACCAGATCAAATTTTTGAAATCATTCGTAAACACAGTATTTATTTAGGACAAAATGCACCTATCGTTACCGTTTCAAAATACAATGCAGAACACATTTTAATTCAAATCGCAACACAAGCATTAGATTACATATTTTACGTAAAAATTCCGGCACGATTTTTTCGGATTGCATCCACGTATTCTTACTACTCAGGAAACCAGAAAATGGGAGACCTCTTTTTTACCTTCAGCCAACGCATCGAGATTTTACTCCCTCACATAACATCCTATATGGATGAATTGAAGTCCACGGGCGAAATTCCTGAGCCTAATCCGATCATCCAATCTCTCTGGGAAAAGTTTGCAAATTCGGTCTTGGAATCAACTCCAAAGAATACAATGAAGGACTATGATGCAACAGTGCAACTGGAATCACTGATTCATAGTTTCGCAGGCAATAATTAATTACATCCATTGGCAGGAACGTAAGTCTATAGCTTCGAAACTCCAAGGTCTATGCGCATACTTTGCGTTTTTGTCCTCAATGAGATCAATCGAATTTGCGCCTGGTTCCAAAGGGTCAAACTTGATGGAAAAAGTCTTCTGTTTCATTTGTGTCCGCTTGGGGCAAATACCAACTCCGTCCACGCTTAAAAATTTGTATTCTTTTCCCGTATTGTCTCTAAAAATCATACCTTCTTTTAAGACGCAGACTTTTTTTGATTCTGTCGTATGAAGAGAAAGCACAGTTTCAAATTTTGAAACACAAATTTTTTCTAAAACAACCACATCCAAAGAAATTGAGTTCAGGCGACAGCATGTAGGAACCTCTTGCCAATTTTTTTTCGTAACCAGTTGAAGTTCATCCCTTTCAAGAGTAGTCTGCTGCCTGGATATCGATTCGTCCACTTGAGGCGATGAGCAGCTAAGAAAGCAAATCAATGGTATTAAAACTAAAGTAAGAAAATGTATTCTGAAATTCAAATAGGTAAGCATACACAAAGAACTATTGTTTGTTTTTAAAATGTCAAGAACCTTCATAAAAAGTAGAAAGTTTTACTAAACTCCAAAATGCACTGAGAATTAGTTCTTCGCTGCCTGTCTAATTAAAGTAAGATATAAAAATATGATCGAATCTGAATCATTAGAGCAAATTGAGCTAAAAAAGAAACTTGAGACTCTTCAGTTTACTCAGTATTCAGTAGACACGATTTCAGATGCAATTCTATGGATAAACGAATCTGGCAAGTATGTATTTGTAAACAATGCTGCAGCCAAGCTATATGGTTACGAAAAAGCAGAACTATTGACAATGGTTATGTTTCAAATAGATCCGTTGTTTGATGAAGCTAAATGGCGCTTCCACTGGAACGAAATACTTCAAAAAAAGACGTTTAAATTGGAAACAGTGAATAGACGAAAAGATGGAACAGAATTTCCGATAGAGGTGACTGTCAATTTAGTTGAATACAATTACCAAAAGTACAATTGTGCTATCGTTAGAGATATATCTGAACAGAAGTTATATGAGAGAAAACTGGAAGAAACTGCTGCCAGACTGCAAAACTTAAATGCGATTAAGGATAGATTTTTTTCGATTATAGCCCATGACTTGAGAGGTCCATTGGGAAACTATCGTGACTTTACTCAATTACTCAAGGATAAAGCTGACATACTTAGTAAAGAAGAAAAAAACAACTACTTAGAGTTACTTGAAAGGTCTTCTTCTCAAATCTATACCCTTTTAGAAAACCTTTTGGAATGGGCAAGATCTCAAAACGATACCATACCCTTTGATCCCCATAGTCTGGAAATTCACTCACTTGTAGAAAAAATAATCGGACTATTTTCCGTTTCTTTGCAAAACAAAAACATTTCTATTCAAAATAAAATACCGCTCACCTTATCCTTATTTTGTGATCGGCACATGACTGAGACTATCTTCCGAAATTTAATTTCCAACTCAATTAAATACTCTCTGAAATCCAGCTCAATTGAGATTGGCTGTATTTTAAGAGAGGATGTGGCGCCAATTCTTTATGTAAAAGATTTAGGTGTAGGAATCAAAGAAGTTCGACTGAACAAACTATTCCAATTGGATCAAAAAATATCAACTAAAGGTACGGATGGCGAATCTGGTTCAGGACTAGGACTTATTTTAGCGAAAGAATTTCTAGAACGTCACCAAGGAAAGATTTGGGTAGAAAGCAATTACGGACATGGTGCGGTCTTCTTTTTTCAATTTGGATTGAAAGAGAATATCATCGGATCGTAAAATTAATAACTGTTAGGTTTTCATTTACATTTCATAATCTAAAGATTTTAGCTTACTTCATTCTGGTTTAATTGATTTTAATACCTCTAAAAAATAGGACTCATTTAAAGTATACGTCTCATAAAATGCTGAAAAGTTAACGATTTCAAATTTATTCCCTGGTAATTTTTTGATTCGATAGATATGTTTTGTTCGATACCGGGATTGAAATTCCAAGGAAACAAAGTCCAATTGCAAATCCCCATTTGGTAAGTCTACAATTGCGATTGACTCGGCCAATAGAATCGGATGAGAACGCAGTATTAAATTTCCTAAGTCCTTGACGGTCTTGATCTTCGATTGATTCGGAAAATCGGATATATCTATTTTTTCAATTCCGATCTGCGCGTCTCTTAATGAATCTACAGAAAACCAGTAAGTCTCATGTTTGATTTCTGGGATCTTATTTGCTTCTATGCGATTCCAACGTTCATCTAACGTTATCGAGTATCCAGCATGATTTATAATTTTGGATTGTTTGGTTGGAATCTCGAACTTTGCAGAGAGCTTTTCCTTGAAAATAGGAAGATCTAAATTAAAAAAATTAACA
The DNA here is from genome assembly GCA_027533185.1 of Leptospira sp. Taxonomy (GTDB): domain Bacteria; phylum Spirochaetota; class Leptospiria; order Leptospirales; family Leptospiraceae; genus Leptospira_A. The sequence continues at coordinate 151,487 of JAPZTS010000007.1, forward strand.
TCATTTGCATCTGCCATTCGTCCTATTATGACAGCTTGGTAAAAAGGATCTTTTAAATCTGTCCTACGCGTACTATACAAACCCATAAATGGGATATGTTTCCAAAATACATGCTCTAACTCGTATCCGAACTCAGGCCAAGGATCCATAAATGCATTCTTTTTATCCGTAATTTTATTCGAATGTTTCAATTGCTGATTTAGTATATTATTTAGATCTACTAAAACATATTGTACATCACGATTAAAATCTCCGGCAAAAATCCTATCAGGGATAACTTCGTATTCTTTGTCGGTTTTTAAAATTTTTAAAGATACAATGGTGTTTGTTTTTTCTATCGCATCGAAAGTTCTACATACAATCGTACCATCATAAAATTTCATGATTCCCGTAAGTCGCTTAGCATCCCTTCTCGAGTCGTAATAGAAGATGTATTGACCAGAACTCGTATTAGGAAAGTCGAATTTAGTCTCAGCGTTTAAAGTAGGGGAATATGCGACAATAAAGAAAAACACAGCTAAACTTACCTGGAAGGAAACTATTTTTTGAATCGTGTATTTTACCATATTACAGAAACCTCGACCGAGAAGTAGGAAACTCTTTAGATTGAATTTAGAATTAGCGCCCGAAGAAACATTTTTTTATTTACAGAGTCACAAAATCGATCATTTTTTTTCTATGAAGTATATACCACAGACTCTACTCTTTCTAGCTTTTATTCATATTTCTTGTGCCGTGGACAATTTGAACAATCGAATTCTGCAACTAGAAGAACAGGCAAAAAAGTTAGATGAGAATTCCAAGGATTTTAAAATAATAGAATCTCAAAAAGCAGAAGTAATTATCTTTGGCGAGAAATATCTTCTTATTTCTAAACAATATCATAAAGACGACAAAATTCAAATCATAAAACAAAAATATTATGGAGAGGAAGTTAAAAATCGAGATTATTATTTTTTAAATAATCTACCATTTTATGTGCGGTATACGACAGAATACTTCAATCGTGAATCATCTTCAAATCCCAATGCTTTCGAAAAATCAGCGGAAGTAACAGATAGTTATTTTTTTGAAAATGGAAAACTCATAGCAATGCGACTAGCGAGAGAAAAACAAGTCATAACGGATGAAAAGAAGTTGAGAGAAAAAGAAGTATTTTTGCGAAAAGATATAGAGTTTGCAAAAAATTAATGGATAATTTTTCAATTTTTACGAACGAAAACACCTGTCTTAAATCTAAGAAAAATTCTTCAGGATTTTATGATTTGTCCTGTTACTTTTTTATTCAGCTTTGTCATTTGTTATTTTTTACTTTTTTCATATTCTTCACATTCGTGTCCTGTTCAGCTTCGGCTAATTTTGACAATGCATGTGATTCAAATTCAAAATCGTTTTATGACACAATCCTCACAAAACTTATAATAGGTGATTCAACAAATCATTGTGGCATTCCTATTCCAAACTTACGCAATTCGATTTGCAATTTAGACAGACTTTCAATTCTTAAGCCCGATAAAGGTCAAGATGTTCTTGAAGAACTTAGAATACAGTCCTCAAAAGGTGTTTCTGGTAGTCCTACCGCAACAATTGGAACACTTTCAGTTCCAGCAGGATCTTTTCGTTGGTCCGGATCAGTTCTCGCCCCCAATGGAAAAATTTATGGAATTCCATACCAAGCCACGTCAGTCCTTATCTTGGATCCAGAAACAAACACCATTGATACTGGGAGTATATCAGCATTAGGTGCTGGCAATAAATGGAATGGCGGTGTACTTGCGGCAAATGGAAAAATTTATGCGATACCGTTTGCTAGCCAAAATGTTTTAATCATCGATCCTGAAAACAATACATTTAATACTTCTAAGATTACTGGACTAGGTCTAGGAAACAAGTGGAGCACCGGAGTCTTAGCTCCCAATGGTAAAATCTATGGAATTCCAAGAGCAAGCACTAGTGTCCTAATCATCGACCCTTTGACTGATACTGCGGATACAACAACTATCTCTGGATTTTCAGCAGTTGAAACGTCAAAATGGTCTTCTGGCGTTTTAGCTCCCAATGGTAAAATCTATGGAATACCATTCAATAATACGGACTCTGTGCTGATAATTGATCCATCGACAAATACGGCTGATACGACTACTATAACAGGACTTACTGGTTCTTTTCGATGGGCTGCTGGTGTCCTTGCACCAAATGGAAAAATTTACGGAATCCCAAGCGACACAACGAGCGTGCTCATCATTGATCCGCAGACAAATACGGCAGACACAACCACAATTACGGGCCTAAATGGTTTGACAAAATGGATTGGTGGAGTCTTAGCTCCCGATGGTAAAATTTATGGAATTCCAGCTAGCGGTGGATCAGTTCTGATCATTGATCCCGTAACAAATACGGCAGACGTAACCACTTTGACTGGTTTAGCTGGAACAAATCGATGGAATGGAAGTACTCTTGGATTAAATGGAAAAATCTATGCTATGCCATTTTCAGATACTTCTAATTCGATTCTAGTTATTGATCCGAAAGCGAATGGAAACTTTTGTAAGTCCCTTTTAGAATCAAGCTATATTAATACATTTTAATTTATCAAAATACAAACTTAGCTCCATCCATATATTTTTTATCATCCTCTTCAAATCATTCTTGAGCCAAATACCTCACATTGTATACAATTTATGAAATAATCACGATTTAAAAATTGAATACACAAAAAGATTTTTTTCTCAGATTATAACTAACTTTGTAAGATATAGTTTGAAAGGGAACCTAGCCAAAATAGATAACTTTAAGACCTAGTTCGTTAATCATTTTCTGAATAATGAATTTGCGTCAGTGCGCAAGGAAGGAAAGAATGTCGAATCATACACCTGCCCATTAGGGAATTTTTATGGAGAAAATTGGAATATGCGCCTGCAAGTATTAGCCGAGAAATTGGGAGCCAAATGGAAAGGCAATGGGGACTTGGAGATAACTGGAATTAAAGATCTGGAGCACCACTCTCCAGTGCATACAACCTCTATCTACTACATCGCTTCAAAAAAATATATTAGTAAACTTCCCAAACATAAAGATGTCCAGATTGCGCTTACTATCGAAAATTTAGCGGATCTGTTTCCGAATGCAATCATTGTTCCTGAGGAATCTTCAAAAGTAAAATTTATAGAAACAATAACCTTCTTTGAAAAACTACCCAAATTCGAATCCAAAATATCTGAGAGAGCGAGTATCCATCCCAGTGCAAAAATTGGAAAAAATGTCACCATCATGGATTTCGCTGTGATACAGGAAAACGTCGTGATAGGTGACCGATCTGTAATTTATCCAAATGTTGTGTTAGAACCTGGTGTAGAAATTGGTGAAAACTCAGTATTAAAATCCGGAGTCATTGTATATTATAATTGCAAAATTGGGAAAAATAACCTTATCCATTCCAATACTGTCATTGGTGCAGACGGATTTGGATTTTATGATCATAAAGGGATTCGATATAAAGTACCTCAAATAGGAAATGTAGTTATTGGTGATAATGTAGAAATAGGTGCAAATTGTACGGTAGATCGCGCCGCTTTGGAAGAGACAACCATTGGTAATTTTACAAAATTTGATGATCATGTTCATATCGGCCACAATTGTAGAGTAGGAAACTATGTTTATATCGCTGGTGCGACAGTGTTAGCCGGTTCTGTAACCATAGAAGATGGATGTATTTTGGCTGGGCAATCAGCTGTGGCAGAACACCTAACAATGAAAAAAGGATCGATACTAATGGGTCTCTCTGGATTGACTGAAGACTCGAAGGAAAAGACTGCCTATTTTGGAATACCGGCCCGTCCAGCTCTCGAAATGCATCGCATTCATTCCTCTTTAGGTTCTCTACCAGAAGTAGTAAAATGGGTAAAATCTAAAATTGAAAACAAATTTGACAAGTAGCCTTGGAATCCAAGGCTCTTAGAGGGGTTTTTATCAAATTGGGAATTAAAAAATACTAGGCAGAGTCTATCTTGAGAATATACTTTCAAGATAGACTATATTTTGTTTTTATTTATCACAACTACCAGAAGTTAGGTTAAACCTTTGCTTTTCTGTGGAATCTGCAATTGTCTGACCATAATCACTTTGGAGTTTAAAACACTTCATTCGGGATGATTTTTCAGAGGTTTCAAAACAATTGCATACCTCTTTAATTTTTTCATCAACCGTCAAATCAGCTTTTACACTGGGAACACCAACCAACTCTCTTTCACATTGCTGTAAATTGGTTAAGTATGTTTCATGGTCTGTCGAATTTTTCTTCAAGGCCTTTACATGTTTTTCTTTCAAAGTAAGACATTTACTTTTGTCTTTTTGATTTTGTGATACTTGAGCTTTTTTGAGGCAGGAACAGAGCTCATCGGCTTTTTCTGTTGGTGAAGCAAAAATCGGGAAGGAAAGGGCCACCGAAATAAGAAGGAAACAAAGTTTGTTCATCGTTTTTTTGTCCTTTTTTTAATCTTTGATCTGAATCGCGTCAATTTTAAAAGAAAGTTGATTTGGTATCAATTGAAAATGTAACTCCAAATTTGAAATTGTAAATTTATTTTTGAGAGAAAACAAGTGTCTAACCATTGAAAGGGTAGGTTTGACTAACCCAAAGATTAATGTAGAGAGACCAGTGTGTACTTTAAAAGAATTTTGTTCATAAAAATTTTAACTTCTTTCTGTTTTTTACCTTTGGTGGCGAATCCCAAGCCTTTTGAAAAGAAACAATGGCTTTTTGAAATTCAGGGTGGCTCGCTAAAGAGTAAAGTTTCTGATGATGCCTCTCCAGAAAGATTTACCACTTTATTTTTTCTATACGATGTTGCACCTCTTGTACTTTCACCTAATGCAGAAAGAAGAAACTTGGGTGCAGCCAAGGCTCTCAATTATAATGAATCCGAAATCCTAAATCAAAACGTTAGATTTGGTGCTGAGTATGCGTTGCTTTCTTGGCTCGGCGTCGGTGGTAGCCTAACACGATCGATTACGCAGGTGACCAATGTCTTACCTGGAGATTACTTGGTTTTAGCATCCTTTGGTATACCAGTCCCAAATCCAAGAGAAGACGCACCAGAGATTACAAACTTTGGAACGTTTTTTCCTCGAACTTTAAATGCTAACATAACTTCAGCAGAACTCGAAGCATCCTTACACTTACCTGTCTTCATTTTCGATTGTTATATGAGGGGAGGTTTTGGTCAGGTCTGGGATGGTGGATCTGGTCGTAAAGAGTCTATATCCATCGGTTCCAGAGTTGTTATCGATACGATAAACCTTTCTTTTGAATTCTATCGGAGTTCTATTTTTGCAGATTTTGGAAGAACAGATTTCTTACGTGAAGAAGGATTTCGATTTGGAGTTGGTTATAGATTTTTACCATGAGACCAACTTTATCTAAAATCTGTCTTGTATGCGGACGAAGCTTTGAATATCGAAAGAAATGGGAAAAGGTCTGGGATGAAGTTCTTTACTGCTCGGACGCATGCAGACGAAATAAATCTAAAGAAGCAAAGTTAGACTATGAGAATACTATTCTCTCAATACTAAAATCAAAACCCAAACATAGTAGTATATGTCCAAGTGAAGTTCTGGATTCAAATGATAAAACTAACAAGTATAAAATGGAACTCGTTCGCAGAGCAGCAAGAAGATTAGCTCATACTGGACAAATCACAATCACCCAAAAGAGAAAAGCTGTAGATCCTGATTCCTTTAAAGGTCCAATCCGTTTAACACTTAACAATTAAGCTGGGCACCTAGCCGGCTCTCAGTCGACGGGGGCGCTCCTTCGATCCGGGGTGCAGGGATGTGAACGTATCACCGTACATCGAAAGAGTTTTTCCAAGGCCAGGTCCTCAAATTCAATAGTGTAACCGATGAAATCATACAAAATAGTAATTTTTTATAAATCCGCCTCTATGCTGCAGTTTTTTCCTTGCCATAATATGTATACATACTATATATTTACATATTATAGGTGTATATATGATAAAAAATTCTTACTCTTTCATAACAAAAGAAATAACACAAGAGCAAATTTGGGCATTGATAAAAGATGTAAACCAGTGGAAAAATTGGGATACTAAGCTTGAAAATTCGGAACTAATAGAAAGTTTTTCGCCCGGGAATCATTTCGTGATTCGACCGAAGGGAGGCCCGAATGTGAAGATCCAATTAGTTGAAGTCAGAGAGAAATCATATTTTAAGGATCTTACAAAATTTCCTTTCGCGAAAATGTATGGAGAACATTTTTATGAAAATACTTCGGAAGGATTAAAAATTACGATTACCATGTCGATTTCGGGACCACTAGCCTTTCTTTGGAACAAAATCGTCATGAAAGATATAGTAACTCACCTTCCTGAGGATGTAAAAACACAGATTCATGAAGCAAAAAAAATTAAATAGTGAAAAAGAAGACCAGCCCTTTAGCGTAAACAAAGCGGAGGATAGTTCTGGTTTTTTACTTTGGCAAGTAACAAGCATTTGGCAAAGAGAAATTAGAAATTCTCTGGAGCCTTTGGAACTAACGCACTCTCAATTTGTTCTGCTTGCCAGTATATTTTGGCTGACATTGCAAGGAAAAGAAGTGACGCAAATCATTTTGTCTGAGCATACAAAGATAGATCCTATGACCACATCGACGGTGATTCGTACACTTATCAGTAAAGGGTTTGTTGATAGACGCGAACACAGTTCGGATACACGGGCAAAATCTGTGCGTCTCACTCAAACTGGTGAAAAAATAACCAAAACTGCAGTTAAGATAGTCGAACAATTCGACAAAGAGTTTTTTTTCGCACTTGGTAAATCAAAATCAGATTTCAATTCCAAATTGCAAAAACTACTAATGCAAAGAGAATCTCGGAACTACAAACAATCTATCTGATCAATCGACTTAAGGTTTCAGGACTAATTGCCAAATAAAAGGCACGCACAAGACCTGGTTCTATGAAGAATAGATATTGTAGGAGTTGTACCACGTTCGAGGACCCAAATAGCGAATTGTTGGAACATTTACATTAACACATTTACCATTAACCGAAGCCAATCGGCAATAGAGGAGAATTAACAGCGAATAGTTGTTATCATCTTCAAGCATTTCTCTCAACCAAGCTAGAATGACCGCCACACCGGAACCTAATTTACTTCACCGATTTATGGAAAAAAAAATTGACCACCTAGCAGTTTTGTAATCGATTTTCGATGACAGGGTCCGAAATTTGTACTTTCGTGTTCCGATGCTAAAATAACAATGTAAAAAGAAAAGAAGTAGTTGGGCTGGCGAGTGACATGTCGAAGGAAGTAGTTCCGTGCAGATACTTAAAATTTGTCGTGGGTGTTCTTTATTTTTGCTTCGCAAGCTGCCAAAATTTGACTCCGAATAATCCATGTGATCCGAGTTCAAATGCATATTTTGAAACCTTTTTTTTCAAATATGCCACTGGAGATAACACTGCACATTGCTCAATTAAAATTCCCAGTTCCCAAACAACTCCCTTGTGCTCTCTGAATAGATCAGAGATTCTCCTACAGAGTAGATCAGCAGACTTTCTAACAGCGTTAAAAGATGAGGCAAACAAAGGTCAATCTGGTAGTCCATCTCTTGACCTAACAAGTATTACCGGAATTACAGGTGGAAACAAATGGCGAGGCGGAGTTTATGCATCTAATGGAAAGATTTATGCGATTCCATCAGACGAAACGCGAGTCATGATCATCAATCCTGCAAATAATTCCGTAGACCTAACGAGTATTACTGGAATAGCCGGTGGAACGAAATGGAACGGAGGTGTGCTTGCTCCGAACGGAAAAATCTATACAATTCCCTTGGTAGATACGCGAGTCATGATCATCGATCCCGTATCAAATACTATCGACTTGACAAGTATCACTGGACTGACAGGTACAAACAAGTGGTCTGGAGGAGTATTGGCGCCTAATGGAAAGATATATGCGATTCCTTACGATGATACACGAGTCATGATCATCGACCCGGTAACAAACACTGTTGACTTAACAAGTATCACTGGACTCGGCGGGCCAACGAAATGGAATGGTGGAGTACTAGCTCCCAACGGAAAAATATATACAATTCCATTTGAAGACACACGAGTCATGATCATTGATCCTGTTACAAATACCGTCGATCTGACGAGCATTACAGGTATTACTGGCAACGCCAAATGGTATAGCGGTGTACTGGCACCGAATGGAAAAATATATGCGATTCCATATAATGACACAAGAGTTTTGATCATTGATCCTGTTACAAACACTGTCGACCTGACGAGTATTACTGGACTCACAGGTACTCTCAAGTGGTTTGGTGGAGTGCTCACTCCCAATGGGAAAATATATGCGATTCCACTTAACGATTCTCGAGTCATGATCATTGACCCGGTAACAAATACCGTCGACCTGACTAGCATCGCTGGGATTACTGGCACAGGAAAATGGTTTGGTGGAGTGCTAGCTCCCGATGGAAAAGTTTTTGCGATTCCGTTTGATGACACTAGGGGAATGATCGTTTCCTCGAATTCTAATGGAACATACTGCGACGTGATTCTTCAATCAGGATATCTAAATAAATTGTAGGATTAACCCTTAACCACATAGGAGCTTACTAAGATTTTTTCCAAGACCAAGCCCCCAAATCCACGCTAGTTGATTCTTAATCTTTTCTTTCGAAGCCATTCTATTTTAGTTTTGTTTTTGAATGCTGTCTCCATTCCAAATTGTTCTCCGGTTAGTGAAGCCAATCCAAGTATCGATTCTCTGCCATATCGAAAAAAGTTTCGTAAGAGAAAGGAGAATCAATCAGAATTTTGATCTTAAGGGAAGTTCCCTCGAACCCGATATCCAGATTTTACCTTCTCCTCTTTTGGAAGATTGGCTATGTCGGAAGTTTTATGTGTCATTATAATAGTAAACGTTACTATAAAATGTTTGACTTTATTTACGATAACGTATATTATCAAAAATATATAAGCTAGCTTAAATGGACAAGGAGATTACAAAATGGATCAATTTATGTTTTTATTCAGAGGTGGAGACACTCACGTCCACACTTCCAAAGATTCAGAGCGAGAGAGAGATTACATCCAATTATGGACAGATTGGATGTCAGGTCTTGGCCAAAAGGGAATCCTAGCAGGAGGAGAACCTCTTCAAACCACTGGCAAATTGGTAAACGGGAAAGAGAAAGTGGTAACGGATGGTCCTTTTATCGAAGCAAAAGAAATAGTTGGTGGTTTTCTCATTGTGAATGCAAAAGACATCAATGATGCAGTTGAGATTTCAAAAGGTTGTCCTATTTTTGAAGAGAATGGTAAAGTAGAAGTTCGCCCAATCCAGAAACGATAAGTTTCATTTCCTGCTCTCACAGTTGGTGAATTGACAAAAAGATAAGCCTTCTTTTTGTTAACGAAAACCAACAAGTGAACTCTTAAATCTAATGCCAGTGAGTTACTTAGACTGACAAAGTATAGACAGTCATTTCACCTTTTCCTTTGATTTGGATTTGGCCTCTGAGTTCAAAGGGAAAGATATTTTTAACTAATTGATAAGATGCTTCTGTAATCTGGATATGATTCGCAATTCCTGATGATTCCATTCGCGAAGCCAAGTTCACTGCATCTCCCCAAAGGTCATAAGCAAATTTTTCTTTTCCAATAACACCAGCCGTTACAGGTCCAGAGTTTACACCCACTCTGATTGAAATATCTTGTCCGAGTCTTGAACTAATTTCTCGAGTAGCTTTAATGATAGAAATTGCAAAGTGGATAATTTTTTCAGCATGCCTTTCTGAGGGAATTGGTATACCGGAAGCCACCATATACGAATCTCCTATTGTTTTGATTTTTTCTATCTCGTGTAGGCGAGACAATCTGTCAAATTCAGTAAAGTAGATGTTCAAAACACTTACCAGTTCGTGAGGGGAAATACCAGAGGAGAATTGCGTAAATCCGATTATATCTGCAAATAAAATCGTCGCACTTTGATAATTGTCGGCTATCACTTCCTCTTGAATTTTTAACCTCCTGGCAATTGGTTCAGGTAAAATATTTAGAAGCAACTGCTCAGATCGAGCATGTTCTTTTTTAAGTTTGTTTTGCGCGACCTGTATATCTTTAGAAAAGATTGATACCACCTTGGTTAATAGAAAAGAAGTTCCGGCAATTGCTGTGAAATGAAGAAATCTTAGATTCACTTCTGAAATGGGAAGCAACCAACTAGAAACGTCTGCAAAATATTCACAATATAAAAGAGATGATATAGATAAAATTCCTACAATATAGATCCATAGCTTATCTTTCGGATGAAAAATGAGAAAGCTTAGACAGGGAATGATCAGTAGATAGAAATGCGCTGCCGATTGTTTTCCTAAAAATAATATTGTTAGTAATGTCATGTGAATTGTTACTACGATGCAAAAATGGATCGGTGAAAGCCGATTCAATCCTAAACGATTAAAGACTATTGCAAAAACGTACCCAATTAGGGCAATCAAATTCAAGATAACTGGATTATGCCATGACAGATAAGAGAAAATTAAAATATAACATATATTAATTAAGATTCCAAAAAGAGCAAGGATATTCACCAATCTGACTCTTCGGTTTTCCTGTTCGTTGAGAAGTTGAGTTCCGATAGCAACCAGACGATCATATAGCTTCTTTCTAGGATTTTTCATGTAACCTCGTTTTCGATGCTAACATATTCTCTACCAAATGTTAATCTCGTAAAGGAAATTAGAATTGTTTGTTCTTAGATGAGACGATAATTGAATTCCAAATAAAATTACGATCGTTATTAAAATAAGGTTGACTTGCTTTAAATTAACGGTAATTATCAAACAAGAATGCCCTAGCATCGTGTACCATAGATTTTCCTACTGTAGTGGATAGAATTGGTTTGCCCTAATCCAAGGAAAGGATCAGCTCTTTTTGGCGATGGTGTCCAATTTGAAAACTCTCGAGATGTAAGTACGGCAAAGAAAAATTAAATTTCTAATCTTATTCCATTATGAATTCTACTATTTAGGAGCGGTCGAATGAAAACTAAGTCCGGCGAAAAGGAAAAACTTAGGGAAAGGATTATCGACCAATCTATCAAAGTCATCAAAAAGAAAGGGATTTTAGGTGCTAGCGTAGATACCATAATGAACTCTTTAGGTTTGACATCTGGAGCTTTGTACAGCCACTTTTCTGGGAAAGATGAACTCTTGGCTCTCAGCATGGAAAAACAAATAGACTTTCTGACCGAGTATGTCGGTGGTTTAATCGCAAGTGATAAAAAGGATGGATTAAAAAATTGGGTAAAATACTATCTTAGCGAGGACCATGTTAAAGACGTAACGAATGGATGTATCTTTGCTGCTCTCCTATCAGAAGTTTCACGATCGCCTCTGAGGATTAAGACTGGTTTTCATGCTGGCTTAAATAAATTCTATTCAGCTATGGAAAAAGGCTTACCAGATGACTATAAGGATAAGAGGAAAAAAGTGCATACTATTTTCTCCTCTATGATAGGATCCCTAAGCGTTGCACGAACTATGAAATCTGGAACAGACAGAGCTGAGTTTTTAAGCAATAACCTTGCATCCGTTTTGCGTATGCTATCGTAAGATACCGACTATTCTCATGCAACAGAGGACTACAAATGTTTATATTCACCACCTAGAACTTACTCAGGTTTTTTGCAAGTCCTCGCACCTCATGTACTCGGTCGGTCTCGTTTAACACTGCGCAGCTTGGGGTTTCCCATGTTGCTCCGTTTGCGAAGTCTCACTCGCAAAATCGTTCGAATCCCTTTTGCCACGTTCTTATAAAACCGTTTCTAGTTATCCAATTTCCCAACCGAAGTTGAAGCATACCTAAAAAGTCTTCGGGCGTTGAACAGCATACAGGACGTATGCGAGCGGGAGCTCTGGCCATGGATGGCCAGGCGAAAGCGAGACGCCCGTAGACTTTTTAGGTAATTTGTTCGTTGAGTGGGAAATTAAAATTTATGGGTGGATGACGGGATTCGCCTTACACGGTTCTCCCATCCAGGTCGAACTCGTTACAGGCCGTCTTTTTCAGGTCCTCGCACCTCCTTGTGCTCGGTCGGTCTCGTTTAACGAAAATTAGGCAAGGTGTCTTGCCAAATTTCCTACTCGCCCTCTCCTGAAAAATCGTTCGAATCCCTTATCCCTCGTTCTTATAAAACCGTTTCTAGTTATCCAATTTCCCAACCGAAGTCGAAGCATACCTAAAAAGTCTTCGGGCGTTGAACAGCATACAGGACGTATGCGAGCGAGAGCTCTGGCCATGGATGGCCAGGCGAAAGCGAGAAATTTATGGGTGGATGACGGGATTCGAACCCGCGACGACCGGTACCACAAACCGGGGCTCTACCGCTGAACTACATCCACCGTATCAAATACTCTTTCGACCCGAGAGGGATTCGAACCCCCGACCAACTGCTTAGAAGGCAGTTGCTCTATCCAGCTGAGCTACCGGGTCAGATAGAACCAACTGATTCGGGATGACAGGATTTGAACCTGCGACCCTCTGTACCCAAAACAGATGCGCTACCACTGCGCTACATCCCGAAAGAAGTCCTTGAAACTCCAGTTTTTTAAGGAAGTGACCTCTGTCAACAAAAGGGAGTTTTTTATTTCCGCAAGTTCTTGATTCTTTCCAAAAGTACGGGGTGGTTTGGGTTTTTTTGAAGGGCTTTGCGATAAGCCTTCCATGCATCTTCGGATTTTCCCATCGTTTGTAGAAAGTATCCAAAAGAATCCAAATACGCCGGATTCCCTGGGTCCATTTCAAGAGCTTTTTTTAGAGAATCAATAGCCTCTTTTTTTTCGGCTGGGGTAAGATTTTTCTTCAAAGCTAAAAGATAACCTAACGAATTTAAGCTGTTCTTGTAGTCAGGGTTCGCTCTTAATAGCCTTCGGTGGATCTCAACTGCTTCATCTAATCTGTGTGTGTACTCATAAATATGTGCAAGAAAAGAAAGTAATCGAGGATCTTCCAATGCTATCTTAAGCCGATCCAAAATCAAACTTTCTGCTTCATTCCACTCTTTTAACTCAATCAATGCGAACACTTTCAGCCTGTACACATTGTCCGTTTCAATGAACGATGGATAGACTTCGAGAATTCGATCTAAGACGACGACTGTCTTTTTGAAGTTTTGAGTTTGAAAACAACAGATCGCAAAATTGTATATTAAATATGGATCCTCAGGATTTTTGGCCAGCTCTTGATCGATTAGCGTCAATGCAAGGGCGTAATTCCCTTGGTTCATGTATTTAAGATAATCTTGCGAATCCGACATAACTCTTCGAATTAAAGGGTCCCATAGTCACTTCTGTAGTTCCATTACTATTTGTTTGGAATTGAATTATTGATCAAATCTAGAATTCGATCTTTTTTTGTTAGATCTAATTCTATGGGAGTTACCGGAATTTTGCCGGAATTGTAAGCTTCGAAATCCGTTCCCGATTCCACATCGTGACCTAACAAACTTCCATTCAACTGGAACTCACTAACCCCCGCAATTATGTTGGTTTTATCATATTTTTCCGTATACCGACGACGACCCAATCTAACAAATCTTAACTCTTCAATTCCACCCGTTCCCGAAATCTCGGGAGGGAAATTTAAATTCCAAACCTCACCAGGTCGTATCTTGTTTTTATAGATTTCCAAAAATTCTAAAATTAGTTTTGCTTCCCTTTCATATCCATCATCAGGATCAATTCTCCCGGAACTTACAGCCAGTGATGGAATTCCATGTAGGGCCCCATGTTTAGCGGCGCCTGCTGTTCCCGAATAATGGAGATCATACCCCATATTGACCCCCCGGTTGATACCTGAGATAACAAAGTCAATCTTAGGGAAAATTTCTCCATACAATCCTATATTAACACAATCAGATGGAAATCCGTCAGCGATGTAATGGTTATCGTTAATTCGCTCAACGCGCATCGGTTGGAAAACAGTAAGCGCCATGGATGTAACAGAACGCTCTTTTAAAGGTGCAATTAAATACGTATTGTATTTTGTTCCAAGCGCGGTTTCTAATGCTTTGATTCCAGATGACGAAATGCCGTCATCGTTCGTAATAAGAATGTTCAATCAATTTCCGCCTGACAAGGATTGGAGGATATTACTAGCTGTATATAAATTCATCAGGAAAGGAAAAATTATAGTAACTACTAGCGCCGTAAAGGTAAAACGAAACGAATCTTTGTCTTTCAATTCATACATAAATTTAAGTCCTCTAGCTACAACTAAAGCATAAAGTATTGTTAAGATTGTAAGCAAAAAAAATCCAGAACCAACCCCAGAGAGACCTAATGCGCGTAATATGATAGAAATGGGAGCAAATAGTAAAAACAAAACAACGCTATGTCGGACAAATAGAAGTAGGTAGTTCGTTTTTTGAGTCCTCCCTTTTTTTCGAACATAATAGTCCATTACTAAGGTAAGGAAAAAAGGAAAATACCGCATCATAATCAAATTTGCTATAAACCCAAAAAACAAAAAGGAAACAGTTGAGAATGTGTATGGTGCAGAAAGGATTCCCATTCCCGTCGAAAGAGAGAGTGCCGCAAAAATGGAAAAAAGCCAATTCGAAATAGGACGATTTGCAAATGGAATTTCTACAACTTCGGCCGCATAACGAACAGGATCGACAAAGATCAGCTCAAGGAGATCAACAAGATCAAAAAAGAAGTCTTTCATAAAACCAATTTGCCTAAGTGAGAGGGAAGTAAAACCAAAACGTGCGATTGGATGAGGGATTTAATTTTTTTCGCTTGCGCGGATTCACCCATAAAAGATACGCCAAAGTTTTGTAAAAATCGATCAAAGGGTGTTAGTTCTCTTTCAAAGAGAGGAATCAGTCCCTCGTATTGGCATAGCTCAGACAGTTTTTGGTGTGCCTCTCTTCTGCCACCTATATCATCCACAAGTTTATTTCGGAATGCATCTTCGCCTGAATAGATTTTGCCTTCCGCAAGCTCCTCGATAGACTTAACGGTTCGATTTCTTCCTTTAGCTACATCTTCAACAAACTTGCGATAGGTGTCTTGCAACTGTTTATTGATTATGTCATCTTCTTCGTTTGTAGAATCTCGAAACGGAGAATACATATCCTTATATTTTCCAGCCTTGAAGGTTTTTACCCCGACGCCATAACGGTCTAAAAGTCCCTTAACATTGGGACTAAAAGAAATGACACCAATAGATCCAGTGATCGTCCCATTTTGAGCGAAGATATAATCTGAAGCTGCAGCGATGTAATACCCGCCCGAAGCCGCCACATCCTTCATCGAAACAACTATCTTTTTCGATTTTTTGAGATGGAGAAGTTCATTGAATATCTCTTGTGAAGCGGCAACGGTTCCCCCTGGGGAGTTGATTTCTAAAAGGACACCCTTGATATTCGGATCCTCATCAATCTCACGTAATTCTCGTAATATGCTCTCAGCGCCCGTTGAATCGTAAGTGGATTCGCCTGAGTGGATCTCACCACCAACCTTCACGACTACGGCACCGATTTCGCTCGATTGAAAGAGGCCTCCGCCAGTCCCTTGGGAAAACCGAGCTAAGCTAGAACCAGAGGATATGATCACGATTCCAAGAATCGTCGCGATTAGAGAGAGGAGGAAGGAGAGAAAAAGTAACGATTGGTTTCTTTCCATAGAATGTACCTCTACAAAAAGTCACATAAAACAAGGAGTCAACTTTAATAATTGTTTGCAATTTTTCGAAAAAAGTTTATTTTTCTGTACAGGCACAACCGAAAATATGACTGGTAGCCGTAGGTTTTTGTCTCTGCACCTGCTGAGACATAATGGATTCTACCAAGGAAGGTAAGGACATGGATGTTCGTCTCAATCGTCTTCTCAATTCTGCTGAAAAACTGATCCAGGATCGCAAAGATTCTAAGGATCTCAGCTCTTCCAAACCTCAAAACGAGGTAACTCATACAGAAACCAAGTCGGACTTTGTTGTCAGTCTTCCTGTTCAATACCACAATATCCAGACCCGACTAACAGAATTGCAAAAAATGCTCTCCAAAGAACAGGCAAGGCTCGGTGTATTGGAAGATCCCAATTCTTCTAACGAAAACCTGAAAGAATTACTTTTTGAAAACGAACCACTGTTTCCTGAACTTTCTTCGACACAGGAGGATAAGTCCAAAATTTTGGAAACGAGTAAATCTTCCATTTATAGTCTGTTAGAGGAACTTAGAAAGAAAGAAGTTGAAAGTGAAAATATCTTTTCGCTTGGATCTAGACTTAGCCCAAAAGAATTTTCTGGAAGTGTTGGAGTAATGTCTTCCCAATCTATGAAGCCTCTTACAGAAGATGTAGTAAAACGACTCCTCGGGGGTTAACCTGGAATTAAAAAGATCGATATCAACTTTTGATTCGATCTCTATTTTGTTCTCGTCCATGGTTGGGTCGGGGATCTTTTTCACTTCAGGTTTTTTAATCAAAGAAACAGGCAATGTCTGGATCGTTCTTCTCTGCTGGTTACTCGGTGGAATATTAGCTCTTACAGGTAGTGTGACATACGCATATGCAGCAAGGCTTTTGCCTTATGCGGGTGGAGACTATGTCTATCTCAAAGTTGCTTACTCACCTGCCATTGCGTTTATGAGTGGTTGGTCTTCCTTACTTACCAATTTTTCTGCTTCCGTTTCAGTACTTGCGTTGGCTTTTGGACAATATGTACTTTTTTTATTTCCGAGTATACCAAAATGGAGCTCCCCTTCTTTCACAGTTTTAGGATTGGATTTGCAAGTAGGAACACAAACTGCGATTGGCATTTTACCGATTCTTTTTTTTAGTACGTTAAATTATTTTGGAATCAAATCAGCTGTCCGTGTACAAAATGTTTTTGCTGTTTTAAAAATCATTGGTCTCCTTAGTTTTATCATAATTGGTTTTAGTTTGGGAAACACAAACTGGAGTTATCTAATAAATGAAACTCTACCGAACCTAAGTGATACCAACCTTTTTAAAAAAATCCTTATAGGCATAGTTCCCGTTTCCTTCTCTTATTTGGGTTGGAACATGATCACCTATATTGCCGAAGAAGTAAAATCTCCTGAAAAAACCATTCTTAAATCGGCTGTTACTGCCTGTGTTCTGGTCTGTGCTCTTTATGTTTCTATCAATTTATTGTTTTTGGTCTCAGCTCCCGCAGAGAAACTATCAGGCAAAGAGGGTATTGGTGCCATTGCCTTCGAACAGCTATTTGGTGGAGATTATGCAATTTTGACAACTGGATTTATAGCATGGGTAATTCTCGGTTCACTCTCAGCCATTCTCATAGGTGGGAGTCGGGTCTACTTTGCGATGGCCCGGGACGGAGTTTTTTTGCCAAATTTTTCTAAAATCCATCGGAAGCACCATAGCCCTTACATCTCAATCTTTTTCCAGGCAGTTGTTGCGATTCTCTTTTGTCTGGTAAAAGAAATTGAATCCCTTTTGTATATGATCACTTGTTCGATCTTAATATTGTCCTGTTTGACGGCCGCAACTCCGATCCGTTTCAATAAAATGGGTTTCGAATCTGATTACAAAATTCCCTTCTATCCTTGGCCTATCGTTCTTTATATTTTGTCCAATCTTGCGGTGATGTATGTATTATTTTCCGAAAAGCCTATAACAGCCATTTGGGGACTTGTCATAACGCTTATGTCTTTGCCGATATATTATCTCTTTCGGTTAGATAAAAAAATACAGAAAGGTGTTGCCAACGATACTAACCTATCTCCATAAACGTTTTTCCAATCTCTGCCATCACTTCATCCTTTGCTAGGATCCAAATTACGTCTCCGCCCTTAATCTGGGTGTTTCCAGATGGTATCAAAAAGATTTCACCTCGGGCTACGAGTAGAATATGTGACTCGGTAGGTAGTTTGATCTCGAATAATGCCCGATCAATAACTTTTGCGTTATAAGGTACAATAAGTTCCTGTAAGGTCATACCAGGAAATTCAATGTTATCAAAATCTCTCGGTTGGAAAATTCTATTGTTTTCGGATTCAATAATTCCTAAAAAGCTCGCCGCACGTTGTATCAAAGACCCTTGGATAAGGAGAGAAACAAGGACCACGAAAAATACAACATGAAACAAAAGTTCTCCCCAAACTAACCCTTGTGCTATGGGAAAAGTGGCAAGGATAATGGGAGATGCTCCTCTAAGTCCAACCCATGAGATAAACCATTTTTCTTTGATCGAAAGTGGCTCACCCCAAAGTGAAATAAACACAGATAATGGCCTTGCTACTACGATTAGAAGGATACCAATCAAAAGTCCCGGAAACCAAATGTTGAGAAGTTTACTTGGGTAAACGAGAAGCCCAAAACAAAGAAACATTCCTATCTGTAAGATCCAAACATATCCATTTAAAAATCGGAAAATGGATTTTTTGTGAATAAATTTGTTTCGACCGATAATTATCCCTGCAATGTAAACTGCTAAAAATCCATTTCCTTGGAAGATTGTCGTTGAGGCATAGATAAACGGGACAGATGCTGTAATAAAAACTAAATAAAGCCCATCATATCCAAGTTTGACGGTATTCATCAGGTAAAGAATACTCATACCAAAGCTAAAACCCATCATCACACCAACAAGGATCTGCATGGTAAAAAACCGAGCAAACTCCCAGCCATTGAAGTTATTCTCGGATAGGATTAAATTGACAAATATTGTCGTGAGTAATACCCCTACGGCATCATTGGAGCCCGATTCAAATTCGATGATCTTTTTGATATGGGTGGGGAGATTCGTAGAACCTGTTTTAAAGATATTAAATACGGACGCCGCATCCGTCGCACTGACAATAGATCCTAGTAAAAAAGATTCCAAAAATCCAAGAACAGGAAAAATTAGATGAATTAATATTCCTAGTATAGCAGCTGTTAATACAGTTCCAACTAAAGAAAGTTTTAATCCGGAGGAAAGGAAGTCCTTTAAGGAATCCCACTCGCTTTCCAATCCGCCTAAAAATAGAATATAGATGAGTGCAAAAATCCCTATCGATTGGGATAAAGAAAAATCGCTAAACTCGAGTCCACCAGGTCCGTCGGATCCCGCAAACATTCCAAAAGTCAAAAATACAAGTAGTATAGGAAATCCAAAACGGAAGAAGAGTTTACTGGAGAGGATCGAAAAGATGACGAGAGCTGATACGACGAGGGCTTGGATGGTAAAATCATCTATCATGAATGGAATTTGTTCCGACGCAGGAAAACTATCGTTTCGAGCTTAAAATTTCAAGAGCTTTTGCTTTTAAGATCGGGTGGACTCGGAAATCCTCCGGATTGAGAGTGGAAGTAGCTTGGATTCCCGCTTCCGACTTTTTCCATTTGTCTCGTCCTAACCACTCGGAAAGAGCGTAGATCATTCTCTGGAAAATTTCGTCCACTTTGTCCTGTCGCCCAGCTTTTTTGTAGTAAGAAAAAGCTAGCATAGGAAGCCGTCGGTCGTACATAAAATAGTCACCGAGTCGAATCAGTCCATCTTTGTAGTCAGCCTTTAAAAAGAGCTCCCTAGCTTTGCGAATATCACCAGAATTGAAAGCGGTGTTGCCCTCGCGAATCATGTTCACTCTTTCTTTGGAGTCCATGTTTTTACTATCGAACGAATTTTATACTTTTACAATAGAAAATTGTCTAAATGAAAGGAATTTTAAGGAGATTTTGGATGTTAGAAGTTGGCAAAAAAGCCCCAAGTTTTACGGGAATCAATCAAAAAGGTGAAAAAGTTAAAGTTAGTGACCTAACAGGAAAAAACGGACTGGTTATTTATTTTTACCCAAGGGATATGACTCCTGGTTGTACAACGGAAGCATGTGACTTCCGAGACAATTTCGCCAGATTGAAAAAACTTGGTTACAATGTAGTTGGAATCTCCAAGGACAATCCAAAGTCGCATACAAAGTTTATTGAAAAAGAAGAACTCAATTTTGACCTAATCTCCGACGAATCGGGAGAGATTTGTGAGAAGTTTGGTGTCTGGCGTGAAAAAGTTTTTATGGGAAGGAAAGGAATGGGAATCGTACGGAGCACATTCCTTTTAGATTCTTCTTTAAAAATAAAGAAGATTTATGATAGTGTGAAAGTGAAAGGTCACGTTGACCAAATCATATCAGATATTGAAGAATAAGGAATCCTATGAAAATTGAAACGTCCCCACTCCAAATACAAATTGGTGCACTTAAAGGAAATAGTTTTTACAAACTCATACCCATTTTCTCCGAAGACGTAAAGGACGAACTCAGCGAAAAATACCCTCTACAAATCTCAAAAAAGGTTTTTACGGGTGAAATTGGTCAAGAGTTTAAGGACGAAACCGGGCAAATCATTTATCTAGGGTTAGGTGAAAAAGAGAAATTACAATTCCGAAAGTTAATCAGTCTGTTTTTTAAGTTTGGCGAACGAATTCTTAAATGGGATGGAATGGGTTTAGAAATTTTTATTAGCAAAACCATTTCTAAAAAATTTGGAGCAGACAATCTCGTTTATCAAATTGCAAATGCATTCCATATTGGAAGCTATTCGGTTGCAAGTTTGCAAACGAAAAAGAAAGAAAAAAAAGCTGTTGGAACTGTTTCCTTTCATTTGGAGGACATCTCAGCAGTTTCCCTCGCAAACAATGGCCTTTCCAAAAGTCAAATTGTTTCCAAACATGTAAATGGTGCTCGTTACATAGCTCACTTGCCAGCAAACTACTTTACCCCGGATGATTTTGTATCTCGCGCAAAAGAAATTGCCAAGGAACAAAAGTTAACCGTTAAAGTTTGGGACGAACCCCAACTCAAGAAAGAAGGTCTTGGTGGAATCCTTGCCGTTTCTCGTGGATCGGAACTCAATGGAAAGATGGTTGTAATGGAATACAAACCCGCGAAAGCAAAGAAAAAATTCGCAATCGTTGGTAAGGGTTTGACGTTCGACACCGGTGGAATTTCTCTAAAGCCTCCTGGCGAAATGCATGAAATGAAGTATGATATGTGCGGAGCTGCTGCGACCATTCATGCGATTGGTGCCATTGCCGCACTTAAACTGCCAATTCATATCATAGCAGCCATTGGTGTTGCAGAAAACATGCCTGATGGCAAGGCAATCAAACCAGGTGATGTTTATACAGCATATAACGGAACCACAGTGGAAGTTCAAAATACGGATGCTGAAGGAAGATTGGTTTTAGGGGACGTTTTGTCCTATGTTTCAAAAAATTATAAACCTGACTACATGGTAGACCTAGCAACTCTCACGGGTGCTGTCATAATTGCCCTTGGTCACGAAGCTGCAGCGATCCTAACGAAATCCGATGTCCTCAGAGATAGTTTGCAAAAAGCATCCCAATCTTCGGAGGATCGAATTTGGGAACTACCACTTTGGGATGAGTATGGAGAAGATTTAAAATCGGATATTGCCGATTTAAAAAATATTACAGGTGGTGGGAAAGGTGCAGGAACCATTTCTGCAGCCGTATTTTTGTCCAAGTTTGTTTCGGAAGAAATTGAATGGGCACATATCGATATCGCAGGAGCTGCTTGGCGGAAAAAAGCATCCGGCACTCAAGTGAGCGGACCTACAGGTTACGGTGTACGTTTGTTAGTTGATTTGGCTAAAGAACTAGCAGGGAAATAAGTTTCAATGTTTTTAGGGATTCGATGGAGGAAAACAACGCGAATCCCTTTTTTTGCCGCTACCACCGCCTTTGTAATTTTCCTTTTAAGCCTCCTCCACCTCCAGTGTTTAGTGATTGGGTATAGTCGAGAATACAACCAAAAATTAAATCAGCACTGAGTTTTCCCATTTTGGTTTTATTCGTACCATCGCCATATCAAACTATCATTAGTTGGCTCAAAATATGCCAAAACGCATAACCTTGAAAAATTAGGTGGTTTGGACTACATAAGATTCTTGTAAGATCCAAAATCGAAAAGGTTTGTGCCAAGAGCAAAAATACAATGGCGTAAAGAAAGGAACGACTTGTATTGCCTGAGCCTATTGAATTTCGACGTACCAAGAGGCCCAAGGCACGAGTTCCCCTAGTCCTCAGGCTCTAGGAATTCTTTTAGTTTGATCACCTGAGGATGGTCAGGCGCCAAAGTTAGCAAACGCTCTAGAATTTTTTTAGCTCGGTCCAAATTTCGAACCAATCTGTAACATTCTACTAGGTTTATCAAATTTCGAATGTGTTTGGGTTCGCGTGCTCTCAGTCTTTCTCCAAGATCTATCGCCTTCTTTAGATTTTTTGACTTTCTGTAAGCAAAACTCAATTGGAGTAAAATCTCATTGTCTGTTACAAAGTATGGGAAAATGGATTCTAAGTTTTCGACTGCCGTATCGAATTTTTTTAATAGAAGTGAGATTCGAGATTTTTCTCTGAGCAAATTGATTCGAACATCATCACTAAGAGAATTATTATCCAAAAGTTTTTCAATCGTATCATATGCGCCTTCTGCATTTCCAGCATCCAAAAGTGATTTTACTTCTGAATACAGAAAGTAATCTGAGTTTAAGTTAGATAATGTATCTTTATCAACACGTTTGATAGATCCCAACCATTCAAGTCTCAGGAGCGTTAAATCATCCGAAAAGCTACCTACATGTTTTAAATTCTCGATCAATTGATTCAACTCACCTTTCGACTGTTTTACGATCTCTAGAAACTTAGTCTCATCTTCATTAATCTGACGAGTTCCATCAGCACTTTCTTCTAGAACTAAATCATCTCGACCATCTGAACCTATAAAAAGAACATCCCCTTGCTCAAGTGAAAAAATCCGAACGCGAACATCACCTTCCATACCCTTTGTTCCAATCTTTCGAAGTTCCAATTCTTCTTCTATAAACGATGCATTTTCATCACGATAGAGAACCGTCCATGGGTGTTCTGCATTCAGATAGTACAACACTCCCGTTTCTTCTTCCACAAGGCCAAGAACTACCGAAACCAACATCGATCCATCAAAGGATTCAAAAATCGTTTGCAGTTCGTAAAAACACTCTTTGATCCATCGCTCTGGTGATTTATTTTGACTCTCGACTATGATTTGAGTTCTTTTAATAAATGATAAAAATACAACACCAAGTACCAGCGCCCCTCCAGCACCTTGGATGGATTTTCCCATCGCATCGCCATTGATAAATACAGTATAAGATTTACCATTGAGAGTGATCGAATCGCTGATGATGATATCTCCACCAATCTCGCGTTTTTTTCCTCTAAACTCAAATTCCTTTTTTTGTTTTACATAAGATTGAAGATGGACTAAGGATGAGTTCGCCTTTCCTTTGCTAAGTGGATCTAACAAAAGCGAAGTCAAAAAATAATCTCCATCTTGCTGGACTTTGAGTTCTTGCACTTTCGTCAACGTGTTTTGGAGTTCGTTTGTTCGTTCTTCAACTTTCTTTTCAAGACTGGCGTTGAGTTCCTCCACTTGTCTATGTACCCGAAGGAAACGGTTAGCAAGAACTACTGCAATTCCTAAGACAAAAAACAAAAATCCAAATCTAAGTAGATTCAGGTTCTGGATGGGTAAAAATCCTGTAGCTCCCAATATATCCCAAAAACCAGTTCCAAGGAGCAAAATAATACCAAGTAACAAACGCTTGGCGTCTTTATTGTTTTTACGAACGGCAGAAATAGTTAGGTAAAGCAAAAGTATACCAAACACTAATACTGAAAATTGCCAAACTCGTAAGATTGTTACAGAAATAGATCGGTTGACAAAAAACTGAACTATTGCCAAAAACAAAACGAAATAAAAGTAAATTTTGGAAAGCAGACTGATCCTATTTCTATAAAATACATCAGTAAATAAAAGGAGCCAAACAGGTGTTAAAAAAACCACAAAATATTCCAATCTAGACTGGGTAAATGGATCTAATCCAAATTTGTATATCCCTTGGGACCGAAAAACCATATAAACCGATAGAAACATTGCAAAAAGAGCATAGTACAAATTGTACGTTTCTTGTCTTCTTTTCCAGTAAAAAAGACCATGGTAGATTCCCACAAAGAAGTACAAAAATAAAAGCATATAGGTTTCGTACTCATCTTCGATATTGAGATGAACCGAAGCACGATCCAAACTTGCTGGGAAATCATTAAACAGTTTGTAAACATTGAGCTCTTCACCTTCTTCTGCCGCAAGAAAGATGCGAATCTGATTTTGACCAGTCTTTAGTAGATTTCTATTTAGCCTAACAAGAATATGCCTCCGGTAGCCACTTTCTGAGATATGTTCACCGTCAATTTTTCCACCAGAGGTAATCTTTACATCATTTACATAGACTTCATAAACATTAGAAATATAAGGTAGGTGAAGGCTGAAAGCGTCATCAATCGTATCTTCAAAATCAGAACTAGAGAGAATTATGGTTTTAACCATTGTTATCTTTCTAATTTCGTTCGGTGAAAAGTTAAACTCTGTTAATATGGTTGCAAGTGGAAGCGATTCCAATTGTTTCCAATCTTTTAAATTGGTCGGATCGGTTTGAACAAACCCTTTTGTTACTAACCAATTTTTTGTCAGATCGATTGGTAGCGAATGTAGATTCGCAATAGAGAACAACGTTAAGATAGAAATGATTAAAATCTTGTAAAACTGCTTCATAAGGAAATCAATTGGAACTCAAGTTTTGTTTGAAACGTATCTTCGAAAAGGTCTTTTTTTTCATCAACCGACCAAATTTCTAAATTCGGCTCTTCCCCTTTTTTGTGGTAAAGACGGCATCTCACTTTCCCTGCGTCCATATGAGAATCTAGCCGTTCGATCAGAGATTTTTCCGAACGGTCTAAACCATCGCCAATACGTAAGAACGCGGCGAGTTTTTTAACCAACAACTGGTCTTCTGGGCGGAGAGTTTTAAACTCTTCGTGTTTTGCTTTGGGCCCGCCCTTTCTATGGTAGCGAGCAATGAGAGCAATGATTTCAATCTCTGCATTGGAAAATCCAACCATGGCTTCCGAATTTTTGATTATATAATAACTATGTTTGTGATACGAGTGGTGTGAAATACAGAGCCCTATTTGGTGGAGGTGGCAGGCTGTTTCCAAATATTCCCGTTCCACAGAACCCAATTTGTGAAGATCTTTCAAATCATCAAATAACTGTAAGGTTAGTTTAGTAACTTGTTCGGCATGTTTTTTCCCAGCAGGGTATAGGTTAGCAATCGTGCGAATCGCCTTCTCTCGGATATTGTCGAGTTTCGGGGCACTCTGATCTGTATGCCGAAACCAAGACTCTATTGTATCGTATACAATCCCATCTCGAAGGGCAAAATCTGAGACAAAAAAACTAGGAGCTTTGATTCTTTGTAAAACTTCGTCCAAAACCATGACTCCACCGACGATGATATCTCCCCGTTTTGCGTCCAGGCCCGGTAGTTTGAGGCGTTTTTTGAGCGTATCAGCATCTAATATTTGTTTGCGGATATCCTTAAATTGATCAATTGTAATTTCGGCACCGTTCAATCTGTCCCGCTTTTCCAGTTTTTTTTCAAAAACCATCGAAGCAACGGAGGTAACTGTTCCGGAACTACCTACGACTGTAAAGGGCTTCCAAGATTCTATTTGAGGTAGATAGGCAGAAAGCACCGATTCAATATGGATTCGACATTTTTGCAAATCGGATATGGACAGGGGATCTTTTTTAAGATACTTTTCTGTTAATCGAATTGCACCCAGTTTCAGGCTGGCAGAAAATAAAATCTCTCCCTTTTCTCCGACGAGTAGTTCTGTGCTCCCTCCTCCGATGTCAATGAGCAGGATTCTTTTTTCAAATAAGGGTAATCCCTGTAAAATCCCTAAATAGATAAGTCTTGCCTCTTCGTTGCCAGAGATTACTTGGATTTTGATTCCAACTTCCTTTTCTGACCGATCCAAAAACTCGTTTCTATTTTCTGCTTCACGTAACGCACTTGTTGCGACTGCTCTAACTTCAGCTTGGTAGGAATCAGCCAATGTTTTAAAGCGTTTTAAGCAGGCGATCCCTCGATCCATTGCATCGGATTGGACTGTCGCATAATCACTGCTACCGCTTCCCAATCGAACAGATTCCTTTTCCTTATTCAAATACTCTAGAGTTCCATCCAACTTGACCCGAACAATGACAATATGGAAGGAATTGGTTCCCAAATCGATTGCCGCGAGGATCTTTTCTTGTTTGAGAGGGCGTGATTTTCTTTTTAAAATTTGTGAGAGTGGTAGCATTTTCTTAGGACCAAGAGTATTGAAAATTTTTACGGTTGAAAGCAAAAACCGACCGAAAATTATGGGGAACGGGTAGAATTCTTCAGTTTTGGTGGTTTTTCCATCTTCGGTTCCCCACTCGTATACTTTTACCAGGATCTTATATGATATTTGATAACCTTTATGGACTCTTCTCAAACGACATGGGAATCGACCTCGGAACGGCAAACACACTTGTGCACGTAAAAGGACAAGGAATTGTTCTCTCCGAACCTTCTGTTGTGGCTGTTCAAGCTTCGACAGGTAGGGTTCTCGCTGTAGGCCAGGAAGCAAAACGAATGCTCGGTCGAACACCGGGAGACATTGTTGCGATTCGTCCGATGAAAGATGGTGTGATCGCCGATTTCGAAACTGTCGAAAAGATGATCCGATACTTCATCGCAAAGGTCCACAACCGCACTACATTTGTAAAACCGCGCATCGTCATCGGGGTTCCGTCTGGAATTACCGAGGTGGAACGTCGTGCGGTTCGCGAGTCTGCAGAACAGGCAGGAGCCCGCGAGATCTTCCTCATCGAAGAAGCACTGGCGGCGGCGATTGGAGCCAATATTCCCATCCACGAACCTGCGGGAAATATGATCGTCGATATCGGCGGGGGAACTACCGAAATTGCGGTGATCTCACTTGGCGGTATGGTGATCGCTGAGTCCATCCGTACAGGTGGTGACGAATTTGATGAAGCCATTGTCAAATACCTCAGGAACCAATATAACCTAGTTGTTGGTGAAAGAACTGCAGAAGATATCAAACTTACCATAGGAAACGCATTCGCGGACAAACGTGTCGACACTATGGAAGTAAAAGGTCGGGATGCGATCTCGGGTCTTCCACGCACACTCGAGCTCGATTCGAACGAAATCCGAAAGGCTCTCAAAGAACCAACAGACGAAATCCTGGATGGTATCAAATCGGTTCTCGAACGCACTCCTCCGGAACTTGCGGCCGACATCGTGGAACGAGGAATCGTTCTCACAGGTGGTGGCTGTCTACTCCGCGGTTTAGAACATTACCTCACCAAAGAAACAGGAGTTCCTGTGTTCCGTGCTGAAAACCCACTCACTTGCGTGGTGCTCGGAACAGGACGTTATTTGGATGAATTGAAATACATCAAACCAGGGATTAGATAGATCGCATTTCGCATTTCGATACGGCCTTCGGCCTACTCAATGCTCGACATATATCGTATAAGGTCGTTTCGGTCGTTGAAACTACATTTTATTTCCATCGTTTCGGTCGTTGAGTAGCGAAGCGTATCGAAACGACGAAACGACGGAACGACGATGCGACATACGCCGATATGTATAGAATGAAGGGAGCAAGAGATTGTTCCCTTTTTTATTGAATTCGACATTTTAGATAGAATTTTCGGGGCCAAAAGATCTTTTTTATACCTTACCTAAGAAGGACAGGTTTTGCCTAACGTTAGATGGGATATATGTACATTCTGGTTTGTGCAGATGGATCGTATTACACTGGTAGTACGAAATATTTAAATCGAAGATGCGAAAATATAGTCGTCTTTAAGCCTCTTGGATTCCTAAAATGGGGAATCAGTCCCGAATATCGGAAATCGTTTCTGAATATGGGGGCTTGGTCTTGGAAAAAATCTTAGCATTTTCTTATGTGGTAAAGCTACTAAGAAGTGTTCATCAAGTAAATTTTGATGAAGCCTTCCCACATGTCCGTTGCTTTGTGGTCGGATGACTTTCGTGGATCTATGCTCGATGTCTTCCCGTTGAAGAAATAAAATCTTTTCTAATTTTCTCCATTTGTTTTGCTGTTTTTCTCATTGTCATAGATCATCAAATTCTCTCGCATATTTAACTAGTCCACTTACATTTCTTAATCCCTCTTTAACAAGCTCAATTGCCATAAAATGAGAAGATGGAACATCATAAGATGATATGATATTCCATTTATTGGCAGGGACAAAACCAAATTTAGGATAATATTGTTTGTGTCCTAATACGATAACAGACCTGTAATTTAATTCTTTAGCTTTTTCAAGACCAAGGTGGATTAATTGCCCGCCAATACCTTTATTTTGAAATTCTGGACGAATCGCCAATGGTGCAAGTGCTAAACTTTCGATTTCTGATTGGTTTACTTGAACAACTTTAATTTTTGTAAACAATATATGTCCAACAACTTTGTTATCATTGTCTGTCGCTGCAATTGAGAGTTCGGGAATAAAAACATCTAGATTATTTCTTAATGCATTAACTAATCTTGCTTCTTTGTCTTGCTCAAAAGCAAGTTGATGTGTTTCAAAAACCCCCTCGAAGTCTTTGTTTGTCTCTTGTCTAAAAAATAAATTGTTCATTCGATGTAAATTTCAAGAAGCCTCTCTTTTATCTTGTGATGTCTTCCTTGCGTAAAGGAATCCAATAGCCTCGTTTAACAAAACAAAAAAGACTGAAGTCGAACTGAATATAACTGAAATTAACGTAAGTTTTCGCTCCTTTAAAACTCCGGTGTGTTCGAACAGAAATGCAAAAATAGCTACGCATCCTGCGATTAAGAGTAGAAAGCGAAATGTCCTATCAAACAGCATGTTTGTTTTATTTTCGAGTGTTAACTCAACTCGAAAAGAGATCAGGTTCAATAGCGCAAGGAAGAGCAGATAAACATGACTTGCTCTTATTTGCATACGCAATGTTAAGTCTCCCTGATGCTCTGGTCGAAAAAATATGGCCATGTAGAATCCTGTCATCAAAAAGACGCCGAACAAAAGTAATCCGAAGATTAAATTAATTTTTTTCATTTTTCTATCTCTTCTGCTTCTCAATGCGTAACAACTGCGCGGTACCACCACCGAGTGAAACCCGTTCCTTAATGAGGATAGATAGTCTTGACAGTTCGTTTCCGAAGCCGTCAATAAGAATCGCTTCTGCTGTTTCTGGTTCAAGTCCTTGAATCAGGTTAGCGTAAAAACGTCGGAACAATCCAGAAGTCGGCAGCGCATGATCAAGTATGCATGCGAATCCTCCTCGTAAAAGGCAATCCATTCCGTATTTGAAGGTAATTGCACGTTCTTCTTCGGTTAACTCATGTAGAACAAAACTCCAAATTACCCTGTCATAACGTTGATTAGGTCTAAATTCAACTAAATTAGATTTAACGAAAGTTGCCCCCTCAGCTCGTTTGGAGGCTCGTATAAGCATACTTTCCGATTGGTCGACGGCGGTAACTTGAGCACCTGCATCCAGCAAACTGCGAGTGAGGCGGCCAGGACCGCAACCCAATTCAAGCACTTGCATTCCAGGTTGAATATCAAGAATTGAAACTGCGTGGTCATGCATGTTTGCCAGGCCACCTACAAAAAAGAACATAGATTGCGAAATTATGTCGTAGATAAGCGGAGCGAATCGACTTTTATAAAAACTTAAATCAGAGGTTGTTTTTGTTCTTGACATTATAGCATAATGTGAAAACATTACGTTGTAATGACAATAATTATTTTCAATTATGCGTAAATCCCGTAAAAAGATCTTAAGCGATGATAACAAAAGAGCAACACGTCAAAAATTGCTGAAAGTTGCGCGCCGGATATTTACTCGTAAAGGTTACGCGGCAACAAGTGTGAGCGAAATTTGCAAAGCCGCCCGTGTAACGCACGGTGCACTTTACCACCATTTTGCTGGCAAGATGGAACTTTTTGTAGCTGTGGTGGCCGCAATCTTTGAGGAATTGGCTCGAAAAATTCAAGATGCGGCTGATTCCAAGTTAGGCTGGGAGCAAGTGGAAGCAGCGTCTAGTGCTTACTTAGATGCATGTACTGAGCCAGCGGTTCAGGTAATTTTGTTACGCGAGGCTCCTACAATTCTTGCACATGCAACATTTTTGGATACAGATGCAGCGGTAAATGAGCCTTTAGTAGCCGGCTTAATGCATCGATGGATACAAATGGGGATTATGTTACCACTACCATTGCCTGAATCCGCGCGAATATTAGGTGGGGCATTTGCGGAAGCAGGTGCGATACTTGCAAATGTCAAAGAATCAAATTCTTCCCGTGAAAGTGTAGATTATACCATTGCCCGCCTCTTAAATGGTTTCCGTGCTTAGATTTTTTGAATTGTGATAGTGACAGATTTTTCGCAGATTTGCATGTTTTTATTTTGTATACAGAAATAGACTTTAAAGAGAAGGGAATGACTTATGAATAAATCGATTGCATTGCATGCGCTAGCAACTGAACCACGAAAAAAGAAATCAGTATATCCTGAACCATTTGCCGAACGTATGATTGGACGTGAAAAACGGATATTAGGTGATTTGTTTGGATTACGAAACTTTGGTGTGAACCTTACACGGATTATGCCCGGCGGTATGTCAGCATTAAGGCATTCGCACAAGACTCAGGACGAATTTATTTATGTTCTCATCGGTCGACCGACTCTGGTAACCGACATTGGCGAGACGCAATTGGAACCAGGAATGTGCGCTGGGTTTGCGGCAGGAAATGGCGATGCCCATCATCTGGTAAACCGTAGCGATTCGGAAGTCGTTTATTTAGAAGTTGGCGATCGAAGCCCAGGTGATGAAGTGATTTATCCAGACGACGACCTTGCCGGTAAATTGAGCGAGGCGGGCACATGGGTGTTCATGCACAAAGATGGGACACCTTATTCCTGAAAGTCGGTAGCTTGTAATCCAGTGCCTGATTTTATCCAGAGAATTTCATAGAAATTATGTTGGTGTTGAATGTTAGAATCTGATAGGGAAAAGTTCTCAAATATAGCTATAACATAATTAAATTTTACTTTTGGATTCTATAAAATATTCCCGATCTCATAAATTGACAGAATAATCCTATTCAATTTATCAATTCAATAAATTCGCAAGAATAAATATTTTCCGATTCACAAAATCGCAAACTACATATTCGTTTTTGAATTATGATAATCTTTTTTCAACAGTTTCTGTCTGTTTGCTTGCATTACGATCGATTACACGGAACAACCATTTGCATTAAGGATATCGTTCTTGAAGAATCTCTTACTAATACCTGGTTCAGTAAAAATGTATTCACCTTTAAAATAGTTTGCCCTTCCTATTGTGGGCAATCTGTCCCACATATCGGGAATCGTTTCTGAATATAAGGGCTTTGTCTTGGAAAAACTCGTATAAAGTTCCTAAGTGGTTAAAGAAATTGGTAACTTTCGGAAGATTATTATTAATTATACCTGTTTTTGCAACCGAGGTAGCAAGTCTTTAAAGTAACGTAAATTACTGAATCGCCAATCAAAACCCCCTA
The DNA here is from genome assembly GCA_027533185.1 of Leptospira sp. Lineage (GTDB taxonomy): Bacteria > Spirochaetota > Leptospiria > Leptospirales > Leptospiraceae > Leptospira_A. The sequence goes on from JAPZTS010000007.1 coordinate 183,065, forward strand.
AAGAGGGGGGGCATTTATCTTTTTTCGAATTTCCGCAAAGCCTGATGTATTGAATCTATGACTGATTCTTAGAGGAGACTATGGTACCTTTTCCCGAACTATCTGCACAACCTACCCCAATTGAGTACTTCTGGTATAAATTGCCTTTTGCGGTGCCAGGTATTATCACATTTTTTGTTGGAATCATCCTTGCAGGTCTTGGTATCTTTGCAGTCAAAAGAACACAAGATCGTCCGCTTTTAGTTTCATTCATTTTATTTACATTTGGATTTGGCAGTCTAGGACTAGTTTTAGCATTGAGATCCCTAATCCAAGACTTGGATCAATTGCTTTTTTGGAATCGGTTTTTATACTTCGCTGTTGTTTGGCTTTCGCCTGGTGCATTTTTATTCACTTATTTTTTGACGGATCGGATTTACCGAGGTTTACTTATAACGGGCGTTATTGGTATTTTGACAGTTTTTTTTGCATATTATGGTTTGATAACCGGCAAAGATTTTTCTGGAGAATGGTTCTCATATACATTTGGAATGTATCCGATCGCGGAATTGCCATTAAAGGCTTGGGGTGCCGTTGCTTCTATCGGCTACCTCCTCTCGGGGATTCCAATGACCATTCATTATGTAACAAAAAATCGAGAAAAATACGAAACAAAAAAAGGGATGTTTCTTGGTTTACACTTATGCTCACTACTTGTGATCACAAATCTACCAAGTCTAATAGGGATTCCAATTTATCCGATGAGTTCCTTTGCATTTCTACCCTTACTACTCATGGGATTTTTTATCTTTCGCTCCGACTTTCTAAACCTAAACCAACTTTTATTTGAGAAGAACGGTCTGTTTAGATTTTTGTCTGCAGTCATGATAACGGGTCTTATCGCTATTTCCTTGTGTTCAGGATATTTTTTGAACCCGTCCATCCATCCGACTCCCTATGACAAACCTTACTTTTTGATTCCACTGTTCTCTGCGGCCTGTGTATTTGCTTTGGCGATTTATATTGCAGGAAGTAGTCCTGACCAAAAGATCAATATGCTTGCGGCTACATCGTTAGTATTAGCGGGAGCGTTTACAATTGTAATGGTCATATTCAAATTGGATATACCTTTGCTTGTTAGTCGAAGATTGGAACAAATCTTTTATACAGCGTTTATTTTTACTCCAGGTTTGCACTTACGGTTTAGTTTTGTCGCAATGGGAAAACCTAGACCAAAAATCGTTCGATTCGTAGATTTTTGTTCCTTTCTTCTCTCTTTTCTTGTATGGACACCTTATTTTTTTGATGGTTTTTATTTTCATTCTTTTGGTATCATCTCCGCCGCTGGTTTGGGGTTAAATGCCTTTGGAATATTAGGTGGTATTTCTGCTGTAATCTTTATTTACCACTGGAATCGCCAAAGACTCACAGAACAAAATCCAATGGCTAAGTATGTCATTTTTTCCCTTTTGTTTGGAGATGTATTGATCATTTTAAATTTACCTGCTACTTTAGGAATCGATTTTTATCCATTAGGTGAATTTCAGTTTATACCAGCATTGTTGATTCTATTTGCTATTTTAAAATTTAGTGCCATTACGGTTTCCGGAGAAGCGGCAACCATTGGAAATCAAATGTCACAGATGATCTTATTATTTGTTCCACTCAACTTGACATTTTACTTCATGAGCCTAAATCAAGATTTTTCTTGGATGGTTTCGTTATATCATATTCTGTTAGTAGGTGCACCCATTGGTTTGTCTTTTTACATGATTTCATTTATTTTCTTTAGACCCACTGCTATGAAGTTAGATGAAACTATAAAGCTAATTGCTGAGGAAAAGAAAAAAACGGATGTTGCACTGCTAGAGTCGGAAAGGCAAAAAAAAGAAACCATCGCGTTGAATGAATTGATCCGAAGTTTGAATGAAGAGCTGAATATTGAAAGCATTATGAAAAAGGTCCATAAATATGTTAAGGAACAGTTTGGGATCCAATACTACACTTTATTAGTTGCAGATTCGGAGAAAAAATTTCTTAGAGTTCACTCTTGTGTTTTGCCTAATATCGATATGGAAATTGTTAGAAAAAGAGTTTTTGAATTTTCTATACCGATCCGTGGAAGTCGTGGATCGCATGCAATGGCCATTCGCAGGAAAAAACCTCTTTATATATCAGAAGTTTCAAAAGAGATGCAATCATGGATGAGAGATTTTGATTTGTGGATTATCGAAACTTTCCGCGTGAATTCTTTTCTTTATCTACCACTTTTACTAAATAAGGAAGTCGTTGGAATGATAGACTTCACTAACTCAGATGAAAAAATGAATCTTAGTGAAGATGATATTGTGCGACTATCAATTCTTGGGGAACAATTGGCAGGTATTCTATATAGTTCTGCTCTTTACAAAGAAGTCGAAATTTCACATAACATTGCGGAAGAAGAAAGAAGTAAAAATGAAAAACTCCTTTTGAATATTCTACCTGCCGACATAGCCAAAGAGTTAAAGGAGAAAGGAGCGACTGAACCTGTTCTATATGAAAATGTCTCAGTCATGTTTACCGATTTTAAAGGATTTACACAAATTGCAGAAATTCTGAGCCCACAAGAACTGATTCGCGATTTGGATGAATGTTTTATTCAATTTGATCGGATAACAGAAAGGTTTCGGTTAGAAAAATTGAAAACCATTGGTGATAGTTATATGTGCGCCGGGGGAATTCCAAAGCAAAATAAAACACATGCAATTGATACAGTTCTTGCCGCCTTGGAAATTCAAACGTTTATGAAGACAATGAAGGAAATGAAGTCAGCTCAGGGATTGTCATTTTGGGAACTTCGATTGGGAATCCATTCCGGTCCATTGGTGGCAGGAGTGATCGGAGAAAAGAAATTTGCCTATGACGTTTGGGGGGATACTGTCAATTCTGCATCACGTATGGAATCTTCCGGAACTCCTGGAATGATCAATGTTAGCGGATCCACCTTCAAGTTGATCAAAGATGTTTTTGATTGTGAATTTCGTGGAAAGTTGAATGCTAAAAATAAGGGAGAGGTAGAAATGTACTATGTGATCGGACTTAAATCCCAGTTCGCCTCCTTATCGGATCCCCGAGTTCCGAATGAAAAGTTTTGGCATTACTACTCTGAATTAGAAAACTCGATTCAAATGGTTTCTTAACAAACTTGTTGTATGAAAAAAATCCAAAACTCTATCAATTCTAAATTAAAAATCGGAATCGTAGAGAATGATGATTTGTTTCTTGAGGAAGTTGTCGGTCGTCTTTCAAAAATAGCATCAGTTGGCGAAGTAAAAGGTTGGAAGTCATCGGAAGTTTTTTTACGAGATAATGCTCACAAAAATTTGGATATCGTTTTTTTAGATATCGTGCTACCGGGAATGAGTGGAATAGATTTGGTTTCTCACCTTACATCAAAAAATGATGGGATCAAAGCTATCATGCTAACCAATATGAACTCCGACGAAATGATATTCAATTCCATCAAAAATGGGGCACTGGGATACCTGCTCAAATCAGAACTTGGACAGATTGAACCCATTTTAGAAGTGATCCTCGCTGGAGGAGCCTTTATCACTCCGACTATCGCACTGCGGGTATTTGAAAGTTTCCGAAGGCCGAAAGAAACTTTAGAGTTTAACCTAACAGAGAGAGAAAAACAAATCTTGGAACTTCTCACTCGTGGGAAAAAAATTTCATCCGTTTCTGAATTTTTGGATCTAAGTGAGCATACTGTTCATGGTTATGTGAAATCAATTTATAAAAAATTGCAAGTACACAATAGAGCCGAGTTAGTATCTAAAGTCCAAAAGTATGCTATCTTGTAATGCGTATCCCACTTCTTCCGTTTCTGTCGATCTGTTTATTCTTTGTCACTAACTGTTATACGAATCAAGAGAACCGTCAAACCGATCAATCCTATCTTGATCTTTCGAATATATCCTGGGAAGACCAGATTCCCATGAACCTCTCCGAAAATTGGGAATTTTATTGGGGACAATTGATCCAACCAGATACCTTTTCTGAAGCAAAGGTTCCACCTAAGCCAACTTTATTTGTTCCATTCCGAGTTTGGACATCTCAAAAAATTAAAAATGATTATTTGCCAGCAAAAGGGTATGCAACTTACAGAATAAAGGTGAAAGTACAAAGTGAAAAAAAAGAAAAACAGTTTTCGGTCTTCTTTCAGCATCCGTTTTCCGCCTCAAAATTGTATATCAATGGTGTATCATTATTTGAAGTAGGAAAAGTTTCAGCTAATTTAGATGAGATGGTTCCTTTGCGATTGAATACTCTTGTCGATTTTTCTACTAAGGAACAATTTTTAGATATAGTAATTCATTTTTCTAATAGAGATTATTTTCGAGGAGGGCCTAGAGGCCAGTTTCTGTTGGCAAGTGCCAAACAAATGCATCGTTATCAGATGCAAAACTATTTGGTAGAAATCTTTATCTTCGGTTTGATTTTTGGAGCGTTTGTTTACCATCTTGCATTTTTTCTTTTAAACCGGAATCAATTCGTTTTCTTTTATTTTTCATTGCTCTGTTTGACCTTTTTGATGCGTATACCCTTTATCAATTCTAAACTTTACCTCTTTTTTATACCAGTTCTACCTACGGTAATTGTTTCGAATGTAGTTCATTTCATCAATATTCTATCCTTACTTGCAGCTAACCAGTTTCTGATACACTTATTTCAAAGAAAAAAAATTCCATTCATTAGTGAAGTGTTTCTTTTTGGAGGTGCCATCGCATTTCTTTCTCCTTTCTTTCCTGGATTTTGGAAATATTATTTCAATCTATACTACGTAATTTCATTTGTGATCCTATTTTTTCTTCATTCGGCTATTTTACTCTACTTACATAGAGATGAAAAGCAAGTTCACTATCTTATGGGAATTGGTTTGTTTGGACTTTCTCTTTCTTGTTATATTGCAGTTTTTCTCAATCTGTACGGCTCGACAGGTGGAATTTACTTAATTATAGGCTATGCCATCTATGTAACCTTCCAATCGATATCTTTGAGTAAATACTTTTCATACGCGATAGAAACTAGAGCCAATATTGAATTGCAGATGCAAGAGGAGAATCTGAGAGCTCTCTCTAAACAAAGAGAAGAAATGCAACTTATGGTTCACGACAATCTCGGAGCGGGTCTTACTGATTTAAAAATTCTATTAGATCGAGAAATTTTAAAATCGCAAAGTAGTCGAAAATCTTTTTTGTTTGGTCTTCGGGAAAGATTAAATTCAATATTGGTTTCTTTACGTGCGAATGTATTGGAAATCGAAGATTTGAGTCTTCTCTATGAAAATTTTTTAACGGGCTTGAATCTAAAACTTCTCCGCAGGTATTCCGAAATCGGTAGAGAAATAAATTTAAATTTTACAGAGCCAATGATTCAACACTTCCATAATTTAAAAATCTCTCCAAAAAATCGAGACTTCTATCTCAATCTTTACTATATTTTTTATGAAGTTTGTACAAATGACATAAAGTATGGAATCGGAGAAACGGAATGGAATCTAACTTTTGTGAATGGAGGTATTCGTTTTAATCAAAGAAACCAGTGTCAGAAAAAAATAGGAAAAGAAATATTAGTGTTAAAGAGCATTTCGACAAGATTGACTCTCCTGAATGGAACGGCGAAAGCTACCATTCGCGATTCCATCTTTGAATTAGAAATATTTATCCCAATAGTGACCTCATGAAGACTCTTCAATCCATGAAATAAAAATATAGTCGTCTTTAAGCCTATTGGATTCCTATAATGAAGCATCTGTATCGAATATCTGGGATCGGCGATCCCTTTTTTCTTAGCATCCAAAAATGATTGTACTGAGCGAGTTGGTGTCATACTTACGTATAGGTTTTGTGAGCTTTTGATCTCTTCTAACAAAAATTTCAGCCAAATAGATAAAATTGATTTGGATCGCAAGAATCGGGTTTTCTATGGGTACTAAAGCGGTGTATCATTTTTCCTATGGACCTAGCTAAATCTGAAAATTTCAAAAGAATCGAAACTGCCATTCGCTATATCCGGGAAAACTTCCAATGGCAGCCCGATTTGGACCAAGTGGCAGAGCAAGTGAAACTAAGCCCCTTCCATTTCCAAAAACTCTTCACGGATTGGGCAGGTGTGAGCCCCAAAAAATTCTTACAATACACAACAATAACGTACGCCAAGGAACGATTGAAAACAAGAAACGTAACCTTGTTTGACACGGCAATGGATGTAGGACTCTCAGGTACGGGTAGATTACATGACCTTTTCATTCAAATTGAAGGCATGACTCCTGGTGAATATAAAAATGGTGGGGAACTATTGGAGATTCAATATAGTATTTCAGAAAGTCCATTCGGCAATGTTCTTTGCGCCTCTACAAGAAAAGGAATTTGCCATCTGAGTTTTGTGGATGAAGAATCTATTGCACTAGATTCTTTGACGGAAACTTTTCCTAATGCGAAGTACCGACAGGCTACGGATCCTTTTCAAGAGAGCGCTCTTCAAATTTTTCACCGAAAGTGGAGTGAGTTAGACCAAATCAAACTGCATTTAAAAGGAACTCAGTTTCAATTGAAGGTTTGGGAAGCCTTACTGAAAATTCCCAGTGGAGCATTGACAAGTTATGGAAGCATTGCCGATCAACTCTCGCTTCCGAAAGCTGCTCGTGCTGTAGGATCAGCAGTAGGAGACAACCCTGTTGCCTACTTGATCCCATGCCATAGGGTTATCCAATCGGGAGGAACATTTGGGCAATACCATTGGGGAGAAATGCGCAAAATTGCGATGATAGGCTGGGAAGCATCTCAGCTTACTGTTGGTGGGTGACCTTGGGTAAAGAATGATGAATGTAATAAGATTAGAAGAAGATCTAAATCGTGACGGATTTAGCTTAGGGATTATCTTTCATGACGCAGTCAGTTAAACTTTTTTTCCATGCTGACCTAACAAAATATGAAATAATCAAAGTAATTCGTTCGAAAAAAATTCGATATGCGGGGAATTTTAATTTAAAAATTTACGGAAGATTGGACTGCCGTTCAGGGAAAAAAATGAAACAAACCAACCGAGTCTTTTTTCAAAGTAAAAAAGATGCAAAAGAACTAGGATTTCGACCGTGTGGACATTGTATGAGAATTGAATATTTACATTGGAAAAATGGACTTATTTAATCGAAACGTAAGAGAAAATCTTTTACCTTATGATGGGATTGTTGAATACTTAGGTCCCATTCTGAATCCAAAGGAAGCAAGTGACTATTTTGAGGCAATACTCTCTGCTTCTGCTTGGAAACATGATGAAGCAAAGATATTTGGGAAGCACATCATCACAAAACGGAAAGTTGCTTGGTATGGCGATAATGACTTTGAATATATATACTCAGGCACAGCAAAGAAGGCTCTTCCTTGGACTGATATTTTATATTCTTTAAAGACGCTTGTGGAAGAGCGGTCACAAGCAAAATTCAATTCATGTCTCTTGAATTTATACCATTCAGGTGACGAAGGAATGGCCTGGCATTCAGATGATGAAAAATCTTTGGGAGAGAAAACAACCATCGCTTCCATAAGTTTAGGTGCAGAGAGAAGATTCTATTTAAGACACAAAAAAACAAAAGAGACAATCACAATTGATTTGGAACCAGGTGGTTTACTCCTGATGAAAGGAGAAACGCAAACCCATTGGCTACACGCCTTACCAAAGATGAAACGGATACGATCTCCAAGAATCAATCTTACGTATCGACAATTCAGATAAATATAGTCGCCTTTAAGCTTATTGGATTCCTATAATGAAGCATCTGTCTCGAATATCTGAAATCGATTTCTATACTGCAATTTTTTTCTGAGTGTTTGGCGGCCTCTTTGAATGCCTTTTCCATAGCACTTTTGTTAGTGATCTCGGTTCCAAGGAGCAAACTTTGTTTCCATCGGGAGTGAAGACATGGATGTCAAAGCGGGGGCATTGAAATCATCGGCAATCCTTATTTCACCCGTCAACAAACCTAGGTTTCTTTTTTTGGGCGCACATTTCCGGCTCTCCATACCAAAATACGAAAACGGATTTCTATTCAGGAATACACTGATTGCATGAGGAGATGAATTTTCAAGACTCTCCGTATCGTTCAAAATGTATTCAGTCATGCGGACCATATCTGTCATGGACCAAGTAGTATTTCAATCTGTTTGCAGTAAAGAGATTCACATACCATTCATTTGCTACATTAGATTCAGCTATTGGATTTAATTGTTTCATTTTGAAATCGATTGATTCGACTTTTCGGTTCCGTTAAACATGCATCGGTAGCACCGATAAAAAGAAACTGGGTGAGCTTATTTTAATCGATACAATTATCTCTACAGACCCTTTTCCTAAGTTCCATTAAAGTCTTGTACGGCATCTCATGGATCATAGGATTGATCAGCCAAGTTGGTATTTCTTGCCCGGGTTCGGAATGAAAAAAATACACAAGTTTGACTTGGCTCTTTGTATCTGATGATAGAGGATATAGTTTTATATAGCCTTTTGCTTTTTTTAAGGGATACAATCCCTGTTTCACTTCCGTCGATTTGGTAATTCCATCTATGTTTATATGGATTGTGCCATTTGTTTCCTTTAAGAAAACCATACGATATTCCATAAATTCATTTTGGTAGGGCCATGGAAAATCTGTTTCCATAAATACGATCTGTTCGTTCTTTGTCTGGTAGATCAGGAATGTCGATTTTGTGAAAGCAAACCAATTGGGATACTCATTCACATCTTTCAATTCTTTCACAATGGTTTCCAAGTCAGTATCGAGTATCATCGATGCTTTGAAGGAATGATACTCACTTCCGATTTCCTTTCGTGATTCAATCAGGATGCCATCACTGTTTTTCTGGAGCTTCCAGGAACTGGTTGATTCCGCGGAGCTCTTTGTTCCTACCAGTATCCCAAAAATGAGGATACCAATTGATATCAATTTCATAAGGACTGGATTAAAGAATCGTTTCCTTGTGAAACTTAAGTACCATAAAGTAATAAATGAATACGGCACAAAAAATAAGATCGCCAACAATTACTACGAATACAATCGGTTGGGCAAAGCCAGAAAGATAGAACTGTAGTAACTTCAAAGCAAAACCAAGTTTTCCGATTCCTCCTACAATTACGATACCAGTGTGTTTCATAGGATTGTAGGCGACAATTAGGTATCCTATAAAATAAGTTAAGGTAGTGCCCCAAGCTCCTTGGTAAATATGATAATACAAAGGATCAACAAGTTCTCTATGAAATAAATTTTGAAAGGTATATGCGGTATTAAAATATCCGAAACCAGCACCAATCAAATTCCAAATTGCCGCCACAATAAAGATTCCCATGAGTATCGGATATTTTTTGTAAGTTAAGTCTTTTACGTTTTTATTCATGCAATCACAATAAATCGGATTGCAAACAAAGTCATTTACATAGGTAAAGAACTTAGAAAAATTTAAAAGATCAGCCTCTTTTTTTTGCCAATTTATTTCGAATGCGACTCAATTGGGTCGGACTAATACCCAAGTATGTGGCAATATGATATTGCGGGATTTGATTTTCTATACCAGGAAATTCATCTAACAGAATTAAGTATCTATCCGCTGCATCTAACAAAGCCATTTCTAATTCTCTTTTTTCATTTCGCAAAAACAAATACTCTGACATTCGTCGGCGCAGTCGTTCTACTTCTGGATATTTTTCCGTTAATCGATCCAAATCTATGATCGATAACTTCCAGACGATACAGTCTGTAAGTGCTTGTTGGGGAAGTCTATTTGGCATACCCGTGATTATAGATGCGTAGGATCCGATGAAATTTGGCGGAGTAAAAAATGTTTTGTTATATTCCTTACCTTCATCATTGGTATAAAAAGCCCGAACGATTCCCTTCTCCAAAAATCCAATTTCCCGTGAGATTTCACCCTCCTTCACGAAATAATCTAATTTTTTTATTTCAACTTTTCTAATATTGGAAGCCATTTCCAAAAATACTTTCTCTGGAATGGGACTTAAACGGTTCAAGAATGAAAAAAGTTCGTTTGATTGGTTCATTCAAAATGAAGATGGTTGAGGTTATAGATTAGATAGGACTGATTTTCTGAATGCAGATTCATTCGTAACAAATTTGTAAAAGTCTGTCCAAGAGTAAATGATTATATGTTAGTTAGCTTTTTTTAGGGGGACGGATTGTACATTCTAAGTTGGTGCATACCTACTGTTCTGGCTTGCATTTGGAACCGGAAGTAGTGGATACCAGGCTCAAAGTCTAAAAAAATCCTAGCTAAATGTCTAGCTCCCGTTCGCCAGTCTTTTCATCCGGTTTGCAGTCCCCTAACAACATACTGCTGTTTGCAATCGTTTATCCCTTTGATAGGTTCTATCATTTCCCACTTCCATATGTGAGATCAAAAATTTAGGTGGATTTGCCTGAAAAATCGATTCAAAAAACTTATCTGAAGATTCTTTGTGTAAAAAGAACTTTCCAGGTTTGGGAGATTGACTAACCCTTAAATCCTCAATCGATTCCCAAACAAAGCGTAGGTGGCGATCATCTGTGGTAGGATCGTTTTCCCATTCCGGTTCCCATAAATCGGTTATTCCCTCACAGACTTTCTTCTTTTGGCTCCTAACTCTCATAGGACTCCTATTGTTTTCCGTTGTTCTAAACCGTGCATCTTTCTTTTTTGGAATTCCAATTCCACGTCACGTAGAACATTTGTTTTAGATTCCAGAAATCTGCCCTTTCCATCTGCTGCAAAGATAATTATTTTAAGTAAGGAAAAATTTCAAAGGATTCGGAAAAAGCTTGATTCTTTTTACAGCTTGAACTAAAAAATATTCCATGAAAAAATTAGTGAAAATAATATTCGGATTATTGATTGGGTTAACAATCTCTTGTGCAACATTTCGTGAGGGAAATGTTAGTTATGAAACGATTAACCCAAATGATACGGCAAAAAAATCGATCTCTTACACTGTTACGGGTCAAACAAAATTAAATGACAATCAACCTGTTCCTCAAAACGCAAATGCATTAGGTAGCTGGGCGAATGTCGTTCAGGAAGAGTTCGTAACGTCTGCCCTGTTCTCCAATGTAAAAAACAATGATAAATCAACAGATCTATTTGTTGAGATCAATGTGTTAAACCAAGGACAATTCAACGTGGGTCTATCGATGATCACCGGATTTACTTTATACCTAATTCCATCCTCTGCTGTTGACGAATTTATTGTTGATGCAACTTTTAAAAATAAAGCAGGTAAGGAAATAGGAAAAATCCAAAAACGAGATTCCGTAAAAACTTGGAGCCACCTGAGTATGATTTTTGTATTTCCATTTAAATCTGTTGCTAAAGAGGTTGGATCTTGCCAAAAAGATTTAATCAATGCCGTCTTGGTTGAAGCAAATTCAAAAGGATTTTTGAAATAATCCGATCATAGTTAGAAATAAAAGAGTTTGTTTAGTATATTCAAAAATAAACAAATTCTTTTTATCTGGTCTGTTTCTCTACCCTGCGCTTACCAAAAACCAATTCCCATGACCAGAAGCACTAGGCCTATTACCAAAGCAATTATCCCATCTGTAGCATATTCTTCTATATTATCCCACATAAACTTTGGCTCATTTCGCGGTGTGAAGACCATTCGCACGGGAACTGGATCCCCAATTTGATAAGGCGGTCGATTCCAATGTAAAAAAGTAGGGAATCGGTATTCTTTACCAGCAACCTCTACCCTAATTTCTAAAGAGTTTAAAGGCACTTGGTAGCGGTCCCGTCCCCTCGGCACAAATGATACAACTTTGCCTGTGAGAGGGATGCCAAAGATACGGAAGCGAATCCATTTGCGGACGGTGTTTATTGCCAAAAGTAACAGCAATATAGCTAGCGCAACAAAGATGCGTGCAATCCAATACTTTGGTTCTTCCATTTGATCTTTCTTTAGTCGAACTTAAACTATATCGTTTTTCAATTCAATTCGAATAAAAATAGAGTCGCCTAAAGCAGTGGGGATTGCCCATTATCCTCAAAGAGTCGAAATCTCTCTAATCCGTTCGCAGATTAATGAGATTTTGCTCATAAAACAACCGTTACTAAATATTTATGGTCTCCAGATTAAATTCCCAAACTCTCCAACAAATCATCGCAGGAACCGACCTTTTTTTAAACCTCTCCCAAGGAACAAAAGAACATCTGGCTCAGTCGTTCTCAAAGGTCAATGTCGCGAGAAACAAAGCAGTAGTCCGCCAAGGAGAACAAGGTGATACACTTTATCTGGTCGCCACAGGAAGTTTCAGTGTTTATCTTACAACCGGTGGCAAACAACAGAAATTGGGGGAGATAAAAGCTGGCAGTTGTTTTGGCGAAGGAGCTTTAATTACTGATGAGCCACGAAATGCTACGGTTGTGTGCGACCAACCTGGAACTGTTTATCGTATTGGTCGTAAAGAGTTCAATCGTGCTCTAAAGGATCGACCAGAAGAACTTTCGGCTTTTGTTAGGTTGATCAGTCGAAGATCGAGGGCACTTCATAGAAGTGTATTTCGTCCAGAGCCACGCCGCATCAAGGAGCTGATTTCATCTGTCCCACTCTTTAATGGAGTCGGAGCAAAACTAATCTCTGAACTTGAGCCGCAAATGGAATGGATCTTCCTTCCTGGTGGCGAAACACTTATGAAACAAGGCGACAAAGCAGATGGAATGTATGTCGTAGTAAACGGTAGCCTGGTCTATGAAGTAAAAAACCATCAAAATCGCATTGTCTCAACTGGTTACTTTTCCAAAGGTGATATCATAGGTGAAATCGCTCTCCTAACAGGCGAACCGCGAACGGCTACCGTCGTAGCAACACTTTCCTGCGAAATTGTGAAAATCAGCACCTCTGCATTCGAATCTGTTTTCTCCAAACATCCACCAAGTATGTTGGCAATTACAAAACTCATTGTTGACCGCTTGACAGATGATAGGATGGGTAAAAGAACCACTAGACAAGCAAGAAATATCATTACCCTTTTCCCTCTTCAAAAAGACATATCTGTTCGAAGTTTTGCTGACAGACTTGCACAAGCATTGAAAAAATTCGGACGTACTTCAATCGTAGAAAGCCGTTATTTAAAGAAACAAATTCGAAATAATGAATATGCAGTCGCTGACATACTAGAATCTTTATATACACTTCAGGATTCTCATGAATTCCTTATTCTTTGCCCTGACTTTGATAACAAACTTTGGACAGAGACTATTTTACACCACACAAACCGTATTTTAATGTTATGTGAAGCAAACAAAGGCGGAGGCCTTTCCCCAGAAGAGATACGATATCTCGGGGATAACGAAGACAGTTATGGTGCGATACGAGAGTTAGTTTTACTCTACTCTGACCCGAATGAAAAACCAAAAGATACAGCTAGCCTAACTCGGATTAGAAAAACGGACGTCGTGAGACATATTCGTACTTATAACAACCATGGCTTTGAAAGCTTAGCGCGGTTCATCACAGGTCGATCCATCGGATTAGCTCTTGGTGGCGGAGGTGCAAAAGGACTCGCGCATATCGGACTCATGAAAGCTATGCAAGAGGAGAATATCCCGATAGATATGATTGGTGGCACGAGCGCCGGAGCCTTAATGGCGAGCATCTATGCGATGGGAAATGACGCACCAAGTATGGAACGTATCTCGAAGGCTTTAATGAGCGATAAAAAAACATTAAACGATTATACGGTGCCCATCGTTTCGCTTATCCGTGGAAAAAAATTCAATACAGTAATAAAGGACTTCGTCGGTGATACATGGATCGAAGACCTTTGGCTTCCTTATTTCGCGGTGGCAACAAGTCTTACGAAAGCACAGAAAGTCATCATTGATCGTGGTCCTGTTTGGAAAGCACTTCGTGCTTCGGCATCAATTCCAGGAGTTCTCCCCCCATTCTACGAAAAGAATGATCTGCTCGTGGACGGTGCGATGTTGGACAATATTCCAGGAGCTGTTATGCGACAAAAAGGCGCTGACTATGTGATTTCGGTCGCTTTGTCTTCGGCCGGTGATTCTGCTGCTGATGATATTTTTGAAAACTTATATGAGAAAAATAATTCAGGCGCCTTACCGTCGGCATTACTCTTGCTTTTCAAACGAATTTTCGGTAAAGCGAAAAGACTAAAAGAAGTTCCAAATCTCTTAAGTTTGATGATGCGGGCAACGTTTGTTGCTTCAGACGCAGCTATGGCACAAGCAAAAATAGAGTCCGATATTTTTGCAGAACTGCCGGTAGACGATTATGGCCTCTTCGATTGGAAAAAATTCTACGAGATTGTAGATATAGGATACAAATACGGCAAAACACATGCAAAAAAATGGAAAAAACAATTAGGAATCAAAGTTTAAAGTTTCACTTCTCGTGATTTGACATAGGAGGATATGATTCTATTGAGGTTTTGTTTTGTTTTAACTCTTTCTTTTTTATCGGTAGTAGACAAAAGCCATAAACCTTGGTTAACCATTCCCACTAAAAGATGTGCTTCTTCGAAACTTGGTAAATTGGAGATCTGCTTTTCTTTAACCATCCTCTCCAAAAATTTTTGAAAGGGTTTGATTATATAATCCTCATCTAAACTGAAAATTTCATCAGAACTTAAAACACTAAAACAATCTTTTATCCAAATTTGAACAAAATCAGGATCTTCTGCAAGGTCCCATAAATGATTTAGAGATTGTTTGAATTCTTTCCAGGTCATTTTCTCCCAATCTCGCCTCTCAGCTTCATTTATAATCTTGCAGACTTCAAAAAAAATCTCGCGTTTGTTGGAGAAATGGTGGTAGAGTGCCCCTTTCGTCATTTGGAGCTCGCTTAAGATATCTTCTACTGATGTATCGTTATATCCTTTCTTTCCAAAAATCTTTTTTGCGATTTTTAAAATAGATTTTTTGGTTTCTTCACCTTGTACAATCTTTTCATTAAACTTTTTCAAATTGGCCAAGTGGGTTCTCCTTTCAAAGGGGACTCTGTACTAGATCAAATTAGTTTTTCTTCAAAACAAGAAAAAAAGCAAAAGTTGGAGAAAAATTATACATACCGACGGTATGTATGTTGACAATTTATTCTCAAATATTAACTTTTGTCTATGAGTAATACCCAAAACCACCGGCTTCTTTTGTTGGATTTCCTTAGAGGATTTGCTTTGTTTGGAATATTAATTTCTAACATCCCAATCTTGTCTGCTCCCGTCTATACGGATTCCCAATTCCAAGATCTCGCGGCAAAGTTTGTAAAAGCCCTTTACATGTTCCTTGTGACGGGGAAATT
Organism: Leptospira sp.; assembly: GCA_027533185.1. GTDB lineage: Bacteria > Spirochaetota > Leptospiria > Leptospirales > Leptospiraceae > Leptospira_A. The sequence goes on from JAPZTS010000007.1 coordinate 198,392, forward strand.
TTTTGTCCTCTTTTCTTTCGTCTTTGGCTATGGATTTGCAATCCTCCTACAAAGTATTGAAACAAAAGGAAAGGATCCGAAACGTATTTATCTCCGAAGGTTATTTGGATTATTTATTTTAGGACTGTTACATGCGTTTTTTCTCTTTGAAGGTGATATTCTAGTATCCTATTCCATCTTAGGCGTTATGTTATACTTTTTGAAAGATAAAAGCCACTTATGGAAACGATATATAATAGGATTTTGGATCTTATCATTTCTGACTTATTTAGCATTAGGATACGTTAGCTATTTTAGTTTTTCCGATGGTAAAGAATTAGCAAACAAATTGACCCAGGAATCTATCATCAATCACCTAGGAAGTCTACAGCAAAACTTTGAACAACAGTTGATCGATTATGGCCTAGCGTTTCCTTTCATACTTTTATTCAATGTGCCGACCGCTGCCATGATGTTTTTAGTAGGACTTTGGGCTGGAAAGAATCAAATTTTTGCCGATCCACTTCGAATTTGGAATTTTGGCAAAGGGAAAAAACGATATCTTTTCTTAATCGGAGTCGTAGCAAATTTTGGCTATACAGTGAGTCAATTTTATCCAAATCATTTCTTTCTGGGAGTTTTGCCCTCTTCTTTGTTAGCTTTTGGAGGAGTAAGTTTTGCATTGCTTTATGTCTACGGTATCATCAACTTGCTTTTCATTCAAAAATGGGAATCAAACTATTTTGTATCTTCTGTAGCCAAAGCTGGCTCCATGTCATTGACTAACTATCTTTCACAGTCATTGATCTGTACGTTCATCTTTGACGGATGGGGGCTAGGTTATTTTTCTTTACTCCATCCAGGTATTGTTCTCCTTCTTACCATTCCGATTTATGGGTTTAACCTCATATTTTCTACACTATGGAAATCAAAATTTGATCTTGGACCGATGGAATGGCTTCTACGAAAATGGACTTATGCTTAAAAAAAAATATCCTCACCCAACTAAAGGTGAGGATGTTTCATTCTAAAACTCTTAATTTGGGTTGTATGGAACCGAGGAGTGGTGGACTACAATTCGAAGTTCTCCATCCTTTCCTTTTACATATCCAAATGTATATTCAACTTTTGTATCTGCTCCGCCTGCAGCGGGAGTAAACCAGTAATTACCCATGGCGACAGCCATATTACAGCTGTTATTTACAATACCATAGTTTTTCCATCTCACGGAGGACCAAGGTTTGATTGCAAAACCTTTGTCTTCAGGGAACACTGAATTCCCTCCCACAAAGTAGGATAAAGCTGAGTCAAAAGAAGTTCGGAACTGGTCCACCGAAGCTAACGTCGGCTTAAACAGAACCAAACTTAGATCATATCCATAGAATTTATTGATATGTTTTGCAGCCGCATCCACGTAATCACCGCCTTGGGAGTATACTTTCCCAATTTCAACGATTCCTTGTCCCCATGCTTTCTGAGCGGCTACTACTTCCATCTCAGTGATGCAGTTTACATTTTCTTGCGTTTTAGCTATCGGAACCGGAGTCTTAGCTTTTTGTAGAGTTTTTGAGGGTCCTGCCAAGAGAGGAAAACCAGCCACAAGTAAAACGCCTACAACCAGTTTCAGGTCCTTTGCTTTAGAATGTATCTTCTTTGTCGAATTTAGGTTAATCATTGGAATCTCCTTAACTTCTTTTATACCCCATCCTGCCATTGGAATCGTCCTGACTTATAATTCAGAACCAAAAAAGAAGAGAAATTCGCGAAAATATTTTCGTATAATGTAAAAAAAAGAAAAACCTGTGGCTTTTTTAAACCACGGGAATAAAAAAACTAGCTAGAAGTGTAATTTTTTCATTTTAAACTTGCATTTCCTCGCAATCACATGATTTTAAAATGTCTCAGATCTGATCTCAGGAAAAATCAGATCTTCCAAAAATTGGGAGTATTTTATGACAGTAAAAGGTTTTGTTAGTATGAAGGTATTCTTTTTTACTTCTTTGTACTTACTTGGATTATCCGCTTGTGTCTCAGTACCACCAGCCACAGGTGGAGCTCTATTCTATAATGATTATGAATCCAATTATCTGACATTTCAAGATCAGCAAGGACCTTTAACAGGAACCTCTGACGCAACTTGTTATGCAATGTTAGTTTGTTTGGGAGATACATCCATATACACTGCTGCTAAATCTGTCGAAATAAAAAAGATTTCTTCAGTAGAATATAGGTACAAGAGTATATTTATCTTCTATAGCAAAACAACGATAATCGTAAAAGGATTCTAAGTGGGATTGCGTTTATGGATTTTGCAATACTCGGAATAGGATTGTTTCTAACCTATCTAAATGTTTTCCCATTTAATAAAGAATTGAATAGGGATCAGATTTTTCCAGAAGAGATAACGATTCAAGAACTCCCAGATAAAAGCTATAGAGTCCGAAAGAAAAATTTACAGGAACTCAACAACCAGAAGCGAATACAAAGAAGTCCATTTATTTATGGAATTCAGACATATAGTATTTATAGCTCCGAAGAAGTAAATTACACCTTACTTAAAGAAGTTTCTATTACTTGTCTTTTTCCATTTTATTGTTCCAATCAGTTGCCTCGCTCATTTTACCAGATAGGGGAGATTTCCCAGGTTGATGTTAAAATTATCTCGTATTATAGTATGGTTAAAATCTATTCTTATAGGTTTTATGGAAAAAAGATTGAGTGAAAGTTTTTTTTCACATTCAATCTTGTGTGAAGGGATATACATAACAAATCGAATGAAACATTCACAGTAGCCAAGTTCATTAGGATAACCCTTCAGCAGAGCTCCCACCCCTTTCCTCCGACGGAATTCCGATTTTAGTGCCATTTTTTTCCCGACAAAACGTCCGTATTTATCCGAATCCCTAAGGATTTTTGTGTCATTTTTATTTTTTATATAAATATTTTTGCCACAAAATTTAAAATTTGACACAATTTGTCCAAAATCATAAATCTGGACTACTTGAAAAAGGAGAGAAAATGAAAACTACAATCAACCTAATTTTGGCACTGCTTTTTGCGACAAGCGTAAGTGCCCAAACCTACACCGTGTTTATACACGGGAAATCCAGTAAAAACCACAACGGAGTGGGAACAACCGACGTAAACAGCTATTGGGGGACGAATGCAAATGCCGTTGCTGGTTCCAAGATTTTTGTGGGATACGATGGAAGCACCGACCCGAGAACTTTTGGCACAGCTAGAGCCCAAACCAATATTACGACTGGCCTAACCAACTACTGCAAAGGTTCCAACACTTGTAAAATCGTCTGTCACTCTGCGGGTTGTTATGCCATTGAGTATTGGCTTGCAAACCTGGGTGATACAACAACTTCTAAGGGTTTCAATATTACAAAAGTCACCGCTCTGGCAGCCGCATCGGGTGGCTCAGAATTAGCAAACTTAATTGGTGGTGCCGGAAATGCAATGGACAAATCCCTACAAGTTACCACAGCTCGAGGAGCATACAACCACAACCTAACTGCCTCAGTCGTTGTTAACCATGTCCCTGGTTATAAAAGTAGGTTTGGTGCATCTGCCATTCTTCCTGGCGCAGATGACTTCGCAGTTGCTTTTCATTCCTCTTGCGGCTATAACCGTTCCGGTGGACTAGATAAGTGCCAAACATCATTTGTTAGCGGAAGTACGACTTTCACACAGTATGATGGTCACGTAAGAGCACCATCTCTAACGTCTGCTGGTTTAAACAAAAACCACAGTGAAATTATGAACGAAGGCACCAGATAAACTTTGCTTCAATTTCTCAATTCCGGCAATTGAATTTGCCGGATTTGTTCTAGATCTCAAATTCTGAAACGGAATGTTATTCCGACTTTTTATCAAGGGACAACAAGTCAGGAATTCCAAAAACATCATTACAACTGTTAGAAATTCTTAAGGAGAGTTCGTTTCCTGGAATTAATCCTTCTAGTGCTTTTGCATTTGGTTCCGTTAAGTGAATAAATCTAACGGATGTGGCTTTTTTTACTGGATCAATGATTCCACAAAAGGATCCAACTCCACCTCCAGGAATTTTTACAACAGATTCCATCGACTTTTTAGCGGTGTATGTAGTGATTATATTCCCGATAGTTTGACTTGTTCTATACTTACCCTTTAATAGGTAGTTGCCAGGTAAAACTGTGATCTGTGTTTTACTATTTCCTAAAAACGTTGTGAAACTTTGTTCTGTGCCTGGCAAAGGATTTCCTTTTTCATCCACTTTAATCATAGAGAGTTCACTTAAATTAGAGAATGTTAACAGAATTTCTAAATCTTTGGTTTTTTCTTTAGCTAACTGGTAGCTTTGAATTTCTTTGTTCGACAAATCTACCTTAAAATTTGAATTCTCTTTCAACTCAGCTTTGAAGGCTCTTGGTGTAAATCTGCTGTTAGTGTCAGATAGATAGTCGACGAGAAATCCAATGGGAGCTCCGCCTAAGAATAGGAAGTTTCCCCAAAACCAAGGGTTTGTTTCCTTTTCCAATTCCGTGATATTTGGCTCGAACCCATTCTTCTCAATTCTAACTATTTTTTTTTGATCCGATTCTTTGGACGGAAATCCTATTTTTTTCATTGCAACAGATTCACCGATTTTTTCATCATTTAAGAAAATATGACTATCTTCGGGACCAATCACTAACAAATCCTGGGAACCTAATTTTGCAAATGTCGCACAATTAGCTACAGCTAACAACATAAGTGCGATTCCAATGAAGGGGGAATTCAACTTTTTTCTAAACATTCCATGAGGCTTTGAACCGATTCAAAAAAGTCAAATTAAAAATTAAAGGTTCAAGCTAAGAATCGATCGAGAGGGAAAGGTTCCCCCACCTTATTTAGGAAGTGTATAGAAGTTTTACGATGTGGTGAACCGTCCCCAGAGATTGCCGAATGTGCAAGAACTACTCAGTATCGTAGATTGGGGGTAGACCACCCTTCCGTTTATAGAGCAGACCGCCTATCCCAATAATCCAAGAATAACATTTTGAACCTCCACCACGAGGATTTCAGATACAACACGAGCAATCACTATTAATTTTACAAACACAGCTTATGGCTCTCCGTTCAAAGCAAACCTTAGTGCCGCAGAGTGCTGTATATCAGATTTTTAGCGGTATTAACTGTTAGTTTCTCTCAAACAGAAAAGCTCTTTCGAACTTCTGGATCCTTTTCAAATTCAATTAACTTACCTTTAACTGTCGATTTATCATAAAAGGGATGGTCCTTAAAGAGACTACCGTATTTTTCTTCCAATAACGAATCAGATTGATTTTTATTTGCCTCGACGAATTTAGCAATCTTTTCCGTGAAGTGATTGTTAAACTTTAGATCTTCTGCATTCACCCAGCCTGCTTCGATAAATCCTTTAGTTTTTTTGGGACAACGACAAGGATTCGATTCTAAAATCAAACCACATTTTTGATTCATAAAATTATATAATTCTTTTCTAGAACGGGAAAGTTTTTTCCTGTAATTTTCAGGACTTATGTTCAGAATGGAACCACCTATTTCACTATCGATTTGAAAGATCTCTCCTAAGATAAAAATCAATCTTTGATCTCGGGTGAGGCAAATGAGCATACCTGTCATACAGGACAGTTTTGCATCTTCAATTTCTTCTTTCAAATGGATCGTTTCTTCCAATGACAATTCTTGGTTCGGTATCGAATCAAGTCCTTGTCCATAAGTTTGAAAATCAGTTACGATAAACTCCATTTTTCTACGTTTTGAATTTAGAAAGTGATGAAACACTATTTTGTACAACCAAGTGCGAAACTCGGACTCAAACTGAAACTGAGAAAGCTTAGACATAACAATAAGTAAAACTTCTTGAGTGAGATCTTCCGCATCATCAGGACTCAATACAAATCGTATCGCAACATTGTAGATAAAGTTATAATGTCTACGAATGAGTTTGTCTAAGTCAGATTGAGATCCAGAAAGAAAATTTCGAATCAAAACTTTATCATCCTCACCAGTTGAGGATGATAACGGAATGTACGCATTCATGGTTTCCAAATTCTATTTCGATCCGCTTGGTTTTGCAAGAGATTTCGTATGTCCAAAGTAAAGAGACTTTTCCATCGCATTGAAAAAGAAAATCAGACTTGGCTCAGTTTCCGCTTTTTTTCCGGCGTCTATTGCCGCCTCTTTTGAGGCCCAAACAATTTTATCTACGAAAATTTGCGGATTTTCTAGGTCCTGGTTATGCTCAATCGATATAAGTCCAGCCTGAGACCTTAAAAATTGATCTACTGCTTCCCTGAACTCTTTCGCTCGATTCAATTTGTCCTTTTTCAATTCGAAAACAGCAATCTCCGTAACATAGCTACTTGGCACTTCCTTTTTACAGGAGAAAAAACCAATCAAAACCATTCCAATTGCTAGGATTCCAATAGTTCTGAAACCTTTAGTATAAGAATCATTTTCCATAACGCACCTCATCTTTTGCTAAATTGGACACAAAAAGAATTTTACTGTGACAACTTATCTTTAGCGATTGTTAGTTTTATGAATCAGAATTTTTCCCAAAGTTTCGTCAGAAAAATAAAAAGTCTAGACAGGCAATCTTTTTGATTATTAATTAAGCAATCAACTAACTATGCCTAAACATTGGTTTCTGTTTTTCAAAACCTAGTCGATCCTACGAGACGCAGAGTTGTAGAAAGATTGAGTCGAAGACCTACAAGGGTAAGTAGATTGCATCGGGAAAGGACTTTGGATGTACCGATACATTTTTTTTTAGGACGCATTTGGCTTTTTTGAACGACGGAGAACTGCACTAGATCAGCTTGTCGCTAGGATTCAAAAACGATATTTAGAATTATGAATGGTTCAGAAAAAAAATTAGCTTCGGATCTTTTAGAAATTCCAGGAATTGGGAATACGTTTTTAAGAGATTTTTTTCGAATTGGAGTAACTTCCCAAAAAGATTTGCTTCAAAAAACTCCAGAAGTATTGTATAAAAAACTAATAAAAGAAAACGAAAAAGTTTCTCACAAAACGAGTAAAAACTATTTGTACGTAATTCGTATGGCAGTGTACTACGCGAACGGTGGAAGAGAAAAATCAAAACTCAAGTGGTCAGCCTGGAAAGATTGATTTTTCTTCCAAATGATTTTTCAAATTTATTTTATTTTTCGACCTTTAAACAATAAAAAGTCCACAATCCAGTTAAAAATTCAAAGAACGAAAAACCGACTAACACTGGTGAAAATTGATAAACTAAGTATAAAATAAAAATTAAAACAAATTGAAATATTCTGCCGAGGACAGTAGAGAAAAAGAACGATCTGAGATTTTCAAAACTAGATCGAATGTAATATATCGACAAAACAAGAAGTGCCACGCCGACAAATCGTACCCAATAGTCCTTTGCTTCCTCAACTCCAAGAAGTTGGAGTAAAACATTTGGTGCAATGACAAGAAAGAGCCCTTGGCCTACCATGATGATGCCAAATGTAAAGATACTAGTTTGGGCTTTGTGAATGGAAAATTGCATATCTATCTCCTTTGCTGATGATATCAGTACAATCGAGTAAACACGAATTTTATGTTTGGTAAAGCGAACTTTTAGCTCAAAAAAAAAGCGAATGGGGAACTATGGAGTGACAAAACTTGGATTTTGTGGTAGAAGGATCGGAAGGAAATTCCCACAAGGCCCACCTCCACCACCCTATCCAGGGCGGGGGCGGGCTATGTATAATGCGACATAAAGAAAAATATGAACCTAACAAATTCTGACAAGGATCTCGAAAGCCATTTGTATCTCAAGGAAGGCAATGAAACGCAGAAAAAACTCTTCGATGATTTGGAAACATGGAAGATATTAAAAAGTTTGCATGGATTCAAACCCACTGTCGTTGGAACGATTCCCTTGGGCGTTGATCTCCCGAATTCTGATGTAGATATACTAACAAAATTCAACCTACCCTCTCATTTAGTTAAGATATGTTATGCGAAGTTTAGAAATTTCGAAAAATTTCACCTTGAGGAAAAAAATATACACGGCGAGCCTACGATCCTCGTAAAATTCAAAACCAGGTTGTTTCATTACGAAATCTTCGGTCAAAAAATAGAACCAAATCTACAGGAAGGATTCATCCATATGAAGGTAGAGGAAAGAATCCTAAACCTTGCGACAAAATCGTTCCGTGACAAGGTTCTTGAATTAAAGCGAGGCGGAATGAAAACGGAACCTGCCTTCTCCCAGCTCTTGGGGTTGCATGGGGACCCATATAAACGCATTTCAGAACTCGCAAATGCAACAGATGCTCACCTAAAACAATTGATCTCAAATGAAAAAAAAGAAATTTGAGCCAATGGCCTCGCTTAGATTGATTGACACCCGGCTTTCTGCAAACATCCTACATAAATAATGTCAGCTGAATACATACTTGGCATATCTGCCTACTACCATGACAGTGCCGCTTGCCTTCTGAAAGATGGAGAGATCATTGCCGCTGCACAAGAAGAGCGATTTTCTCGAAAAAAACACGATTCACGATTTCCAGTTCATGCCATCCAGTATTGTCTTGGCGAAGCCGGGATTTCAATCGACGATGTTCTACACATTGTATTTTACGACAAACCTCTCGTTAAGTTCGAAAGACTTTTAGAAACCTATCTCGCCTATGCACCCAAAGGATTGTTTTCGTTTTTTTCTGCGATGCCCGTTTGGCTGAAAGAAAAACTCTTTCTGAAAAGCACACTCAAAAAAGAGTTTTCGAGTCTATCCCCTTCAAAGAAATCTCCAAACTTACTCTTCACAGAGCACCACCAAGCACATGCTGCTTCTACTTTTTTTGTGAGTCCGTTTGAAAAGTCAATTGTCCTTTGTTTGGATGGAGTAGGAGAATGGGCAACCACAACAGCCTGGTTAGGTGAAGGGAACAAGTTAACACCTCTTTGGGAGATTGATTTCCCTCATTCAATTGGTCTTTTATATTCAGCATTTACTTATTATACTGGTTTTAAAGTAAACTCTGGTGAGTATAAGGTTATGGGTCTTGCGCCCTACGGAGAGCCAAGATACACTGATCTTATTTATAAATATTTAGTTGATTTAAAAGAAGATGGAACATTCCGCCTCAATATGGAATACTTCAATTACGCCGCTGGGCTAACTATGACAAATGACAAATTTCATAGGCTTTTTGGAGGACCTCCACGAAAGAGTGAATCGACACTGACACAAAAGGAGATGGATCTTGCCAGGTCCGTACAGGATGTAACAGAAGAAGTCATGCTTCGTTTAGCTAGGTCAGTTCAAAGGGAAACTGGTGTAAAAAACTTATGTTTATCAGGTGGAGTTGCCTTAAATTGTGTTGCCAATGGAAAAATCCTCAAAGCTAAAATCTTTGATGAAATTTTTATCCAGCCAGCTGCGGGTGATGCAGGCGGAGCACTTGGAGCTGCACTATCTGCCCACTACGAATACAAAAATCATCCAAGAAAGGTAAATCCAAACGACTCAATGAAAGGATCCTATTTAGGGCCGTCGTTTACGAATGATCAAATAAAATCATCCTTAGACAAGTTAGGTGCCAAGTATACTTATTTTGAAGATTCAAAAATCAATCATAAGTTGGCACAAGTGTTGGCAGATGGAAACGTAGTGGGTTACTTCCAAGGTAGAATGGAATTTGGACCGCGAGCCCTAGGGGGAAGGTCTATCATTGGTGATCCACGCAACAGAAAGATGCAGTCCGTAATGAACCTCAAGATAAAGTATAGAGAGAGTTTTCGACCTTTTGCACCAGCAGTTCTTGCCGATAATGTTTCTGATTACTTTGACATCCAATCCAAAAGTCCCTATATGCTGATTGTTGCAGATGTATTAGAAAAACATAGAATTCAAATGACGGAAGAAGAAAAAAAACTCTTTGGAATTGAAAAGTTAAATGTGCCTAGATCTTCTTTACCTTCAATTACCCACGTCGACTATTCCGCAAGAATCCAAACTGTTCATAAAGATACAAACCCTAAATTCTATTCACTGATTGAAGAGTTTAAGAAAATTACTGACTGTCCCGTTATGGTAAACACTTCTTTTAATGTAAGAGGAGAACCCATTGTCTCGACACCTGAAGATGCTTACAGATGTTTCATGAGAACGGAAATGGACTTTTTAGTATTAGAGAATTATATTTTGGACAAAAAAGACCAACCAGTTGTGGAAAAAGACGATTCTTGGAAACAAGAGTTCGAGTTGGATTGACGAGGAAAATATGAACAAACCAAATCAAAACCCCTCATCTTCCGACTTACGAAAGTTTGGATTTATAGTTGGTGGGATATTGGCTGGCGTTTTTGGAGCTATAATCCCCTACATGAATCGAGGTGGCTATAATGAATACCTAGTTGGAATTGGGGCTGCCATTATCATCATTGCGGCAATCCTTCCCAAACTTTTGCATTATCCATTCAAAGTATGGATGTGGATTGGAGAAATTCTCGGCTGGATCAATACTAGAATTATCCTTTCCGTAATATTCTTTTTAGTGTTCACACCAATTGGACTTATCAAAAGATTGTTTGGAACAGACTCTATGCGAAGGAAACTCGAACCAGATAGTAAATCTTACAGGATTTCCTCGTCGCGTAGAGAGAGTAGCCATATGGAACGACCCTTTTAGGAGCAATTTATGTTGGATTTAATCAAAGACCTTTGGGATTTTTTAAAAATTAGGAAAAAATTTTGGCTCGCACCCATTATCATCATATTATTGCTATTAGGTGCATTGATAGTCTTAACGCAAGGCTCTGCAATTGCCCCATTTATCTACACACTATTCTAAACTTCCAATTTTATGTTTTAATGAAATTACTTTAGCAAATAATTGCTAAAGTAATTTCCAAAGATTTCATGTCCTTTTGCATTCCAGTGAGCATCATATGGAAAGTAAAGATCTTCGGGTTTTTGATTCCAAAAAATTTCTGAAGCAAACAAACAATTCACGTTACGAGTCTCACAAAATGATTTCAATAATCTGTAGTGTGGATTTTCTGCATGAAAGAGATTTAGATTTTTTGTAGAAAGATTACCGGTTATTCCCTTCTCTGCGAAAAATTCTTTAGCCGGAATATAGATCAAATTTAGTTTGATATCTTTCTCTTTCAGATATTCATAGATTTTTTGTAAGTATAACTCTTGTTTTGCGAGACGACCTTTCCAAACTTCCTTATCGGGGAGGGCATAAAATTCAAACTGACCATTGTATTTATTTCCAATTTGGTCACCAAGTGGACTCAATCTTCCAAATTTTTTTAATGATTCTTCGTGAGTCAAAATTTTTAGTTCAGGTTCGCGTCCGGATTTGTAATATAAAATGGGATCGGGGATCGATTTAGCTTTTTTATAGGCACGTTTCGCCAAACGAAAGATCGTTGACTCTTTTACAAAATTGTATCCCCATACACCTATAAATTTTGCAAGCATTGGTTTTTTTGGAGAAAGATTTCCATCATAATTTTCCATAAAAACTTCAAGTTTGTCATTGTCGTCTAGGTCGTTATCGAAGATCTGTATCCAAACTTCTTTAGGTTGGAACTTTGCCACCATTTCTTTCGTATGTATCTGAAAAAGTGCGGGACAAGAACCATGAACACCCATATTTAAAATTTGTCTGTCTTTCGGTAAGTTTTTGTTAGCGATAGATGTAAAAATCTGATCTTCCGCTACTCCCCAACCTTCGGCGAAGGAATCACCTAATAATAAAATTGGATACTTTGCAGTTGGGTACAGGGACTGTCTTCCCGATTGTTCGTTTGTATTTACCGATACTTTGTATTCTTCTGATAAGACAGTTCCAGATTTGTTTGGATAAAGAGAAAAGAGAAGCCTTTCATCAAACGTTTTGACTAAAACCGCTTCTGGATCAAAAAGTCGAAGCACAATTTCCGTTATCCCAAGATAAAAGATAGTTAATAGAGAATAAATTATAACTTTTCTAAGTAGAGGGTGTTTCATTTAAGAATAGAAAATAGAATTCAAAAAAGTTGAAAAGTAGATTTTTTTCAATGCAGAGAACTATCGGGAGAGAGGTAAAACACCTGTTTTTCTAAATCAAAAATGTTCGAAAGGTAAGATTGATTCTATGTGATTTTATTTTTGTAGTTTTGGGAAGAGAATGTAACCAATTCAATTGGGTACTACCTTCCATTGATAGTCCGCTGCCATCTTCAAGATCGATCGCAACTGTTTCTTTTTTGACTTTATGCCTAAACAAAAATCTGCGCTCTGCTCCAAAACTCAAAGAAAAAATTTTTCCATTCTTTAGTAATGAATCTTCATCATCACTATGCCAAGACATACCTTCTTCTCCAGAATGGTAAAGGTTCAATAAGCATGAGTTAAATGAATCAGAGACTACATCCTCAACAATTTGTTTCAATTCCAATAGAGTTTCCGTCCATTGATTTGCAAATTTAGTACTCGCTGAATAGGAATATTCTAATTTGGAATCTCCATACCACGCCACCTTTCTCTTCGTAATGATTTTTTTTCCGTAGAGAACTAATTCGTCCTGAACCCAATCGATAGTTTAAAACAATGTTTGGAAGTAGGACTTGGATTGGGAATCTGAGAGCAATTTTCCAAAATAGTAAACCTCTCCATCATAGGGTAGGATATTCATTCTCGGATTTTGCGGAAACAACCAATCTTCCATTTTTTAACACCCTTTTGATTTCAGACATAACCAAGTTATCTTTTTGTTTTTTTTTCCGAAATTTTAGTTGGATTCCCAATCGTCTTGGAGATACTACCTTTAGTATGACACCTACTCGAACCGTGCAAGCATTCATAGACGCAAAAAAAGAAAACAAAGCACCATCACCTGAAGTAATACAATCTCTAAAATCGTATCGAAAGTGGAACGAGCCGGAACTCATTGGACTCCGAAATGCATCTGCATACTATCCTGACATTTACATCGAACCAGGAATGGATGAAACCATTCACAAACTACTCGAAAAGTTTAAAGAAAGAATTGTTCCCCATAAATTTTAATGAATCAGAATATTCCTAAGGTCATTTACCAAGAAGCAAATCCATATGGTTCTTTCACAGCCTTCTTAGAGGACGATGGAAGAACAATCTACCTCTACCTCCAGTCACATAACAACCCTGAGTGGCCTATGAAATCACTTTGGATACGCAATTTGATCGATGCACCCGCCGAGAGGGATCCCGAAGATTTTGATAAGGGCCTTGCTCCCATCCTTACAGTTGCAGAAGTCACAGATCCGAAGGGACTTCCAAGCATCACAGAAGAACAAATCCACTTCATTTGGTCTGAAGAAGGTGATGCTGTTTACCTGTTTTTAGATGAAGAACTCATTGCCTACCTCCCACCTTGGTCTGGGATCAAAGGTATTCACGGCTACGCACGTGAAGCCAAAGAGAATGCTATTGCAGCCTCTCCCCTCGGAGATCCTAACAATGGTGTGATTGCAGAAAGATCCAAACTCAGTCGTAAGTTTTGGGAATCTGTCTCCGAAAAAGACCATTGGAAGAAAGCACAGAGTCTTCGATTGGATTTTTTGGAATCTAAATTGGGTAAACACACAAAATATTGGTCAGCAGATGGAGGAAAGTATCCTTCACTTGGAATTGCATCCTTCTCTCCTAAAGAATTTCCTGGAATTCGTATCTTTTCCACGATAGGCATGAGTGTTCAAAACCAACCATCCATCGAACTCTATCATAAAAATTTTGAAGAGTTTGCAAGGATTGAACTTGTATTTGCTATTCAGATTCCCAAAGAATCAGAAGACAAATCCGAAACATGGATCCAGCATGTTTTAGGTGAGATGGTAAAGTTTCCTTGGAACACTGGAATTTGGTTTGGTCATTCCCACACCATTCAAAATCCAAGGAAGGATCCAGACCAATTGTATTTAGATTTTAACTGGTTTGTTTTTAGAAATATAACGGAAGAATTGATCGAAGCACCGAATGAATCGCTCCCAAATCTCGCAGGCTTGATAACGGAAAATGGACATAGAGCTAATTTTCTATTCTTAACTCCTATCTCTACAGAAGAACGAATTTGTTTTATGCGAGAAGGTTCATTAAAGTTTTGGGAGACTTGGAAGAAAGAAGGCTTATCCTTCTATCATGAATCCGAACGAAGGATGTTAGAATTTTAAAAAAATCTAATTGAGTTCTCATATTTCGGCCGATTTTCAAATTGATATGGCCGAAACTTACACAAAATTCTTCAACATCGAGTTTGAACCCTTTTCACTTGATAGAATCTTAGAAGAAAGAAAAGATTCTACCGGTTTTTTTCTATCTACTGTCTTTCAAAAAAGATTTTCAGAAGAAGTGAACCTTAAGCGCCACGAAGATCAGAAACTTTGGATACAGACTAAAAATTTACGCTATATCGTACTCGATGGAATACAAAAAATCCCAGATGAGAATGGAAAACTAGAACCAACAAACATTCTCTATCTCCTTGTTTATTTTGATTTTAACTCCATTACGGAAATTGGATTCGAAGATGTCTGCCATGTTCTTATGAAACGGTATGACCTTCCCTCTCTGATTTTAAAATTACCTGAGTCGGACCATCTAGAAAATTGGAGTAAGGATAACTCGAAAAAGGATTATCGAAATGTTATCCATCCGAATATGGATTCACTGCTTCGATCCTTGTTCGATTCGATCAACAAGAAGGATCATTTCCAGTTTATAGGCATCGAGAAGACAAATACAGACCGAAAAGCAGGGTTTTTGATGACCAGAAGAGGTTTTACCCGGGCAATTGCCTAATTTTCTTTTCGAGAACACCCCTAAAAATGAAAAAACCCGCAGGTTTTGCGGGTTCACACAATCTCACTCCGACAGAGTCGGAGAAAGCATAAACACTAAGTTATTTCTTAGCTTTTTTCTTTGCAGCTTTTTTCTTTGCTGCTTTCTTTTTTGCGGCTTTCTTTTTAGCAACCATTGTGATCGTCCTTATCTTTTGATTTCAAAACACTTCCGTCCTTGGCAAACATGAAGTGAATTGATACGACATAATTAATCCATATCATTTTTATTGTAAAGAAATTTTATTTTTTATATAAAATTTTATTCAAATTAAAAAACAGACTAATACTCATTCTACGGAATGCGAACCACAACCTTACCGATAGTGTTTCCTTTTTGAAATGTATGAAGTGCATCCAACAATTCATCGAACAGAAATTCTCTTCCAATCGTTTGTTTTGGTAATGAAAGCTTCATTAAATCTGAAAAATGATTCTTTAATGTAGGAATTTCATTCCAAAGCCAGATTAAATTGAATCCAAGCACCGATTTATTATCAGAAATCATCTTTAGAGGATCAATTTTTGGTCTGTTGAGGTATTTATTCGCGAGTGAAAACCAATTTCGATACGAGTATGATGGTGTAAAGTTTGCACTTCCATATGTTACGAGCCTTCCCGTTGGAGAAAGTAACTCATAACTATCAGTAAAATAACATCCACCCAAACATTCTAAGACCAAATTTAATTTTTTTTCACCGAGAATGGACTTCATATCATGAAAAAAAGATGGTGAACGTACTAAAAAGGAATCATACCCTACCTTTTTTAATGTTTCGAACTTAGAAGGATCACCAACAAGACCAATGAGTGTGGTTTTCTTTTTTTTTGCAATATGTGCGGCCATAATACCAACACCACCCGCAGCACTGTGAACCAGAACCGTATCTCCATCTTTCAAGTTTCCTAATGGATGTAGTGCATAGTAAGCAGTCAGTGCTTGCACTGGAAATGCAGCACCATCTTCCATAGTCCATGTCTTCGGAAGTCTAAAGATTGTATCAGTTGATATATTAAGATGAGTAGCATAAGCACCAAATCGAGTGACACCAAACACAGGGTCGCCGACCTTAAAAATCTTCGATTTTCCGCCTATTTTTGCAATTTTTCCAGCAAATTCGAGTCCCGGAATAAAACTTTCTTTTGGTGTTGCAGAATACAAACCGTAAACGGAAAACACATCCGCAAAATTGAGTCCAATTGCTTTTACCTCAACTTGTACTTCACCTTGTTTTGGTGGATCTAAAGATTCTCTTTCACGTTTTAAGTTTTGAATGGAGCCGGTTTTATGGATTCGATACACATCTCTTTGCATAGTTTTTCTAAAAAATTAAATTCCACATGAATGAAAAGATTTTTCCATGGTAAGGGGAGTCTTAAGTAAAGAAACGTGGAACTAAAACAAACACCCTTACATGATATACATATTCAATTGGGAGCCAAGATGGTTCCTTTTGGTGGATGGGATATGCCTGTTCAATACACAGGTATCATTCAGGAACATTTGGCGACTCGTCAATTTGCGGGTCTTTTTGATGTATCCCATATGGGTGAGATCTTTGTGACAGGTTCAGATCCAAATGAAGTTCTGAAGTTTTTAGAACAAGTGACATGCAATTTGATTTCTTCCATGAAGGCGGGTCAAGTTCAGTACAATGCCGTATTAAATGAAGATGGTGGCGTTGTTGACGATGTCACAGTGTATAAATTTTCAGATTCCAAGTATATGATTTGTTCTAATGCTTCTAATTTTGAAAAGGTCACTTCCCATTTGCAAAAAATAAACAAATCCTCTGTAACTATTAAAAATGATAGTAAAGATTGGCACCAAATCGCATTACAAGGACCAAAAGCCAATGAAATTCTTTCAAAGTATTTAAATCGAGAGTTGGATTCGATTCTATATTATCATTTTGAAGAAATTACCTTTCAAAATGAAACGATCATTGTATCTAGAACAGGTTATACGGGCGAAGATGGCTTTGAAATTTACACTTCCAATATATTGGGAGTAAAAATGTGGAATCAGCTATTAGAGTTTGGTCGAGAGTTTGGACTTGTACCTGTTGGTCTGGGTGCAAGAGATACACTACGATTGGAAGCTAAATACCCTCTCTACGGACATGAGTTAAACGATGATTGGTCTCCCATTGAATCCGGTATTGCTTTTATTGTGAAAGAGAAACCAGCTCCCTATTTAGGTTACGAGCGCATTCAAAAGGACAAAAAACAGGGACCAAAACGGAAAGTTGTTGGTCTCCGCCTCCTCGAACCAGGGGTTTTACGGGAAAATTTCCCGATTTTCTCAAAAGAGGGAAAAGAAATCGGGAAATCCACATCAGGAACCCATTCTCCCAGCCGAAAGGAGTCCCTTGGCCTAGCCATCCTCGATTTCGAATTCACGAAAAATCAAACGGAAGTATTTGTGGACATAAGAGGGCAAAAGAAATTGGCAAAAGTGGAGACCGGATCCTTTGTTCAGGGGAGTGTCCGAGCTAACAAATGATGCCCAAGAGAGGAATGTGATGGCTGAAACGGCTGCTAGAGAAGGATATTATTATACAGAAAAACACGAATGGGTGAAAATCGACGGGGATACTGCACTGGTTGGAATTACCGATTATGCACAAAACGCACTTGGTGACATTGTCTTCATAGATCTTCCCAAACCAGGCAAACAGATTAGAAACAGAGAAAGCCTTGGAACCATTGAATCTGTGAAGGCAGCAGAGGATCTTTACTCTCCCATTTCTGGAGAAGTCTTAGAAACCAACGGAAGCCTAGCATCAAATCCAGCAGCGGTCAATGCGGAACCATTCGATACCTGGATGGTCAAATTAGGAAAAATCAACCAAGCAGATCTTTCGGGTCTTCTCAGCGCCAGCCAATACAAAGAATTAGTCTCAAAATTAGATTAAAGGACGAGTCAGACGAGTGATTTCCCCTAACACAAATTCCCCCATTGCAGCCCCATATGAAGAAACTCTCGAACCGAGTGATACGTTTTTACGCCGCCATGTAGGTGTCACGGAAGAAACTGTGGCATCCATGTTGGACACAATCGGTTACCCAACATTAGATGCACTCATCAGTGATGCAGTTCCAAAAAATATCCGTCTTAAAAAAGAGCTGAACCTCCCAAAACCATTGGGTGAATATGCATTGACCCGCGAACTTAAAAAAATTGTATCAAAGAACAAAGTCTATCGCACCTACCTTGGACTTGGCTACAATTCCTGCATCACTCCTCCCGTAATTCAAAGAAATATTCTCGAAAATCCAGGTTGGTATACAGCGTACACTCCGTACCAGGCGGAAATTGCGCAAGGTAGAATGGAGGCTCTAATCAACTTCCAAACCATGATCACAGATCTAACGGGCATGCAAATTGCCAATGCATCTTTATTGGATGAAGGTACTGCTGCAGCAGAAGCAATGACCATGCTTTTCTCTCTTCGTGAAGAAAAACAAGGAAAGACTTTTTTTGTCTCCCAATCTGTCCACCCGCAAACTCTAGATGTGATCCGAACACGTGCGATACCACTTGGAATACAAATTGTTGTAGGTAGTTTTAAAAAGATGGTCCCATCGAATGATTTTTTTGGGGCGATTGTTCAGTATCCATCGACTGACGGAACCATCTATGACTTTAGTGAATTTATAGCGAATCTGCATAGTGTGGGTGCAAAAACAATCGTTGCTGCCGATCTATTGGCTCTAACCATTCTCAAGTCTCCTGGTGAAATGGATGCGGACGTTGTCGTTGGTTCTACACAGAGATTCGGACTACCGCTTGGCTTTGGCGGTCCTCACGCAGGATTTTTTGCCACAAAAGAAGAATACAAACGCAATATGCCAGGCAGGCTCATTGGTGTTTCGAAAGACAGCCAAGGAAAACCAGGTTACCGATTGAGTTTGCAAACAAGAGAGCAGCATATCCGTCGTGACAAGGCTACATCTAATATCTGTACTGCGCAAGTTTTACTTGCCGTGCTTTCATCTATGTATGCGGTATATCATGGTCCCAAAGGACTCAAACAAATTGCGTCCCGAGTCCACCGAATGACAACTCTTCTTTCGTCTGGTCTTGAAAAGTTGGGTTACAAAATCATTTCTACACCTTATTTTGATACCATCCGAATTGAGTTATCAAAGATTTCATCTGCTGAAATCATCCATTACGCAGAAGAACGGGAAATCAATTTACGTCAAATATCTGGCCACGTAGTAAGTATCTCATTAGATGAGACAACTACCACTAAAGACATCAATGATTTACTCGAAATTTTTAACGAAAACAAACCTCTGCATTTTTCGCTTGCGGATTTACAAAAAAAAGAAGAGTGGAAGATCCCTGAAATTCTGGAGCGAAAATCCAGTTACTTAACCCATCCGGTTTTCAATAGCTACCATACAGAAACAGAGATGTTGCGTTATATTCGTAGACTCGAGTCCAAAGATCTTTCTCTTACAACATCAATGATTGCTCTTGGTTCTTGTACGATGAAACTCAATGCAACGACAGAAATGTTTCCCGTTACTTGGCCGGAACTTTCCAATATACATCCTTTTGTGCCTGAAAATCAAACAGAAGGGTATCGAACACTTTTCAGCCAATTGGAAAAATGGCTTTGTGAGATTACAGGATTTGCTGAAGTATCATTACAGCCTAATGCAGGTTCACAAGGTGAATATGCTGGACTTATGGCGATCCGGAATTACCACCAAAGTCGAAATGATATGCATAGGGATATTTGTTTGATCCCCATCTCTGCTCATGGCACAAACCCAGCTTCGGCAGTAATGGCGGGATTCAAAGTGGTCGTTGTGTCCTGTGATTCGAATGGAAATATCGACGTAGAGGACTTAAAGAAAAAGGCGATAGAACACAAAGACAATCTTGGCGCATTGATGGTTACCTATCCTTCTACGCATGGAGTTTTTGAAGAATCCATCCAAGAAATCTGTCAAATCATTCATGAAAATGGTGGCCAAGTATATATGGACGGCGCAAACATGAACGCCCAGGTTGGACTCACACGTCCTGCCGATATTGGTGCTGATGTTTGCCATCTCAATCTACACAAAACATTTTGTATTCCGCACGGTGGTGGTGGCCCTGGTGTGGGTCCCATAGGAGTTGCTGAACACTTAGCACCATTTTTACCAGGACATAGTTTGGTGGAAAATGGGTCTAACAATAGCAACTGGGCTGTGTCGTCTGCTCCCTGGGGATCCGCATCAATCATTGTTATCTCTTGGGCATATATTGCTATGTTAGGTTTCGAAGGTTTGCAGTTTGCGACAAAGGTAGCCATTCTTAATGCCAACTACATTGCGAAAAAATTAGAAGGAGCCTTTCCTGTTCTTTACAAAGGAAACAAAGGACTGGTTGCACATGAGTGCATCTTGGATATGCGTGGATTCAAAAAGACATCAAATATCGAAGTAGAAGATATCGCAAAACGTTTGATTGACTATGGTTTCCATTCACCAACTATGTCTTTCCCTGTTCCAGGCACTCTGATGGTGGAACCTACTGAATCTGAATCGAAGGAAGAACTCGATCGGTTTGTTGACTCCATGCTTTCCATTGCAAAAGAAATTTCTGATATTGAATCAGGAGTTTTATCAAAAGAGGACAACCCATTAAAGAACTCGCCACACACAGCGGAGATGGTGACAACTGACGACTGGAAACACTCCTATACAAGGGAGCGAGCTGCTTTTCCTCTTTCATGGATTCGTACAAGAAAGTTTTGGCCAAGCGTTGGTAGAGTTGACAACGTGTATGGAGATCGAAACCTGATCTGTTCCTGTATTCCTGTGGAAAGTTTTGTGAGCTAATGAGTTTCTACGAAAAACATATATTTGTTTGCGAAAACGAGAGAGCACCCGGAGAACGGGTGTCTTGTGGTAGACAGGGTTCATCGGAAATTCTAAAGCTACTAAAACAAAAAGCGGCAAAAGCAGGAATTGAATACAAGTTCCGCGTCCAAAGAGCCGGGTGTTTGGATCGTTGTGAACTAGGACCTATACAAGTGTCTTATCCAGAAGGATTGTGGTTTCAAATCAAATCAGAAGCGGATGTTGAGATAGTTTTAGAACACTACCTCAAACAAAACAATCCTGAAAAGTACAAACATCTTTTGGTGAAAGAAGAATAGACCATTCTCGAATTTGAATCTTTTCTTTACTTCCTTCCCATACGTATTTTCTGAGCAAATTCTTTTGCCATTTCAATCCTAAGTTTGCCTTCCGCAAACCTTCTTTTTTCCAGATCTGTCTCCAAAATCAGTCCGGGAACTTCGCAAGGCCTTTTGTTTTCATCAAGAGCGACAAACGAAAGATAGGCTGTCGTTGCTCGAGTCATTTCGCCCGTATATGGATTTTCTCGATTTACTTGCACTCCAATTTCCATTGATGTTCTTCCAACATAATTGACCATCGCTTTTAGATTCACATGGTCGCCCACTTGGATCGGAGTTATAAAATTGATTCGATCAATGCTTGCAGTAACTGCTTCTCTGCCAGAATGTCTTTGTGCTGCCATAACAGCTATTAAATCAATCCAACTCATGATAGCACCACCAAAGGCAGTGCCATAATGATTGGCATCATTAGGAAGAACTACATGCCTGGTTTCTACAGCCGATGTTTTGGGAGATTTGGGAGGAAGATCAGAGAAATTTGACACAAACACTAATCTAAAACTCTATACAAACTAAGGAAAGAAGAATTTCAAAATCACCTTACAAACCGAAACTGCTTTTTTAAACTATCGACTAGATTCAAAAACATGCAGACAATCCATCATCCCATAGGAATAAAGTTTTGAAGCTTTTTGATACGATTTATCCAAGCTACAACATTTGGAAAATTAAATAGATCAAATCCTCCTTCATCTGCTACATGAGTATAGGCAAATAGACTGATATCGGCAATTGTTATTGTGTCCCCTACAAAAAACTTGTTATTAGAGAGATGTTCATCCATCACGCGCAATGCTTTTTTGCCACCTTCTTGTTTGGAATGAAACTCAAGTATCCTTTCTTGCGGAAGGTTTAAATATCTTTTTATAAATCGTGCAACTGCGATGTAGGGCTCATGGCTGTACTGTTCAAAAAATTGCCATTGTAAAACTTTGGCTCGATCAAATGGATTGTTCGGCAATAGCAGTGACCCTTCCGCCAAATAATTAAGTATCGCATTGGATTCGGAAAGAATTTTCCCATCCTCCAATTCAAGCACAGGAATTTTTCCATTGGGGTTGAGTTTTAAAAATGCAGAAGTTTTGGTCTCACCTTTGACAATATCCACTTCAATCCACTCATAAGGTTTCTCCAAAATGGAAAGCAGTAGCAAAATTTTGTAACAGTTTCCAGAATATCGATCTCCATAGATTTTCATAATTGACAATTAATTTCCTATAAATCTAATCACAACATGTTCTTGAAAATTGCAATTCTCTTTTTTCTCGTAAGCGGATTATCTATCTCTGCGGACTCGACCATTTCAAATTTACAAAAAAAATGTTTAGATCAACCAAATGAAAATTTACCAAAAGATACTTATGCTCGCTATGTGAGACAATTACAATTCGAGAAAGCCAAAGAGTATTGCGATTCGCTTCCAACGGATACAAAAAATTGTAAGGCGTCGAGTCGATTTTGGCTCGGAACTTCTGAGTTTGCAAAAGGAAATCTTGAGAATGCTGAAAAATTCTTTCAAGAAGGAATTGAACTAATGGGTCCTAGTAGAAGGGTCGCCGATTGGATCAGAGATAAACCTAAACAAACAGGCTGGGGGCGACCTGAAGATTTTTTAAAATACATTCAAAATTCTAAAAAATTAAATCCTTCCAGACCAAAGTATACGCAAGTTGTAACTTACTTTATAATCGATCAAACAAATACCAAGTCAGATCCCAACGCGAATAAAAAAGTCGAAAGACATATGGATGTTTGTCTTGCGGTTCATGGAAACCTTTCGCTATCCATTCTAAAAAAATACGTAGAACTTTTTAGCCAAGGCCACCTATCGCTTGATATAAGAAGTCTCTTTGTTCCAAAAACCATAACAAAAATTTATAAAAATGATTTTCCAGCACTTGGAAGTCTCTCTCAGTGGGATGAAAATTTTTCCTTATTCATGAAGCAAGTAACCCAAGAAAGTGATCTTATCGTATTTGCATATCCTAGGTGGAGCGGAAGTGCTCTGGCTTCATTCAGCAAAATCCCAATCGTTCCCAAGGTTTTAAACTCTCCATTACGAACCCACATCAAAATCGCATCCGAAGACCTCAGTATAATTAATTATCCTCGCCTCTTTCATGAATACCTACATACCGTTGAATACAATATGCGTCGGAACGGAGACAAGTTATTTCATGCTACTTCACATGGCTCTGACGGGAAAAAAGTAGAAGCGATCACTGGATTGAAAACGGAAGAAACTGGTGAAACAGATTGGGCAGAACATCATTTTGCAAATCGAATTCCAGATCTTGTTAAAAAATTAGAATTTAAGAATTCAATGAATGGTTGGCAGGATATTTTTGGTGTTCGAATTAAGTTTAAAGATACTTTTACAGAAGAAAGAATTCGATCCGATTACGTAAAATATTTGGATATCTTAAATTCATCTAAGAATATAAAAACGATTGAAGAAATGGAAGAAGAGAGTGAGTCTTCAGAATAGTTTCACAAACAAACTACCTCGAAAATAGTGATGGGTTTTGACCTTCCCTGAACAATTACACGATCGATCTCTCTCACTAGGAATTTATCTTTTTCCGATGATTTTCCCTTAATTTGATTGAATGTAGTTTCTGAAATTAGAATCGAACAACCATAATGTTTAGTCAAACTTTCAATGCGTGAAGCTAGGTTCACATTGTCACCTATAACAGTATAATCCAACCGACGATCGGAACCAATGTTTCCAACGATTGCCTCACCTGTATGAATGCCGATTCCCACCTGCAATCGATCTTGTTCCCTTTCGAGACTTTGGTTTATGATTCCCAGTTCTTTTACCATTGCGACTGCACACTGAACAGCTCGGAATGCATCGTCTTCTTTTCGAAATGGGGCTCCAAAAATCGTCATAATTGCATCACCGATAAACTTATCAATTGTTCCATTAAACCGAAATATAATCTCAGTCATTCTAGATAGATAGTGGTTCAAAAATCGTACTACTTCATCCGCAGATCTCTGTTCCGAAAACTTTGTAAAAGAACGAAGATCAGAGAATAAAATAGTAACCTCCTTATTCTCACCTCCGGGCTCCAAGTTCGCATTGTCTTTATAAAATTCACTAATAAGCTGGGATGGGAGATAACGTTCCATCATTTGTTTTGCGTTAGCTTCTTTAACCATTTCAATATTAGAAACTGTTGTTACATAACCGATCCCAAGCATCATAGATAAGCCAAATAACATTGGTACAAAGTCGATTGCGTAGCTTCCCTCAAAAAAATAGGTAACAATTAATACATAAAAGAGTGCTAAAACAGCTGCGTAAATTGTTCCAAACTTTGAATGTCGTAATAGATTTAGTTGGTAAATGAATATAGCACTTAGCATGGCGATAAAGTAAATTTGACCATGCTCTCGTTGAATTGTCGGGTCCAAAAAAATCATTAGACCAATGATAAAATAATCGATGGTGATTGTAAAAAATTTTAAATATGGTTTATACGGAAAGTAATATATAAAAAACAAAACTATACATGCGAAGATTAGAAATAAAAAATCTAACCCAACAGTGATTATACTAGGCGTAATAATTGTATACTTAATCCAACCAAAATAAGACAGACTATCCATGATTGATGAGACAGAAAATAAAACAATTCGAACAAATGCGACTGTCCTTTCATTTTTCATCTCCCTTGCTATCAAAATTTCATCGACTATCGAAGATTTCATGCTATTTCTCCAGCTTAGGTAAGATAAAGATAACGTGACCTTTTGTTTTTAAGGCATTTGCCAGATCGGCATATTTGTTTCCGATTCCAAAAAAAAAGTCGACTCTATCCAATCCATATATTTCACTCCCCCGATCATGAACAAATGATAAATGATTATCTCTTTTTGTATCAAAAGATTCAAAACTGATTAAAACTGGAGTTCCTAAGGGAATTCGTTTATCCATTGCAAGGGATCTCTCTGGAATGAGCCGTATTCCACCGCTCCCAAAAGGAAACTTGTTCTGAGTGGCGAGCTCCTCTTTTGTGAAGAAGATGAACCTCGGATTTTTCAAAATCGCTAACCTCACAAGATCAAGATTGGAATTCGAGCATTCGCGAAGTTTATGTGGCTTCAAGGAAGCACAAACACCCAATAACTTTGACGCAGGGCTCTCGTAAGTATGGCCATTATCGGATTCATAGTTGAGGCGAAATTTATTTCCATCTTCCATGGTCAGCAAAGCCGATCCCTCTAGCTGGGCAAGATGTAAGTCAAACAAATCTACATAAGCTATCAGTTGTTCTGTTTCCCATTTTTTTGATTCAATTATTTCTGCCCTTTGATGAGTTTCCTTCTTTTTCTTGTTAGGTGAAAGCAAAGGAAAAACCATTTCACCTTTTGGCATGACACTTCCCTTAATTTCCACATCATAATAACCAGTGATTGACGGTGATTTAGGAAAATCTTTTCCAATAACAAAATCGAAATTATGGCCGATGGGAATCCTTTCCTCTTTGACACAGGACTTCAGAATTTCAGACATTGAGAACAAAACCTGCCTAGTTTCCTTTGCCCCCAATTTACGAGTTCCAAATACTATCTCTCCTGGGTTCGTGACACGATTTAGGTAGGATAGCGATTCTTTGATCGCAAGTTCTGCCGAATTTCGATCCGCACAGGAGAGGAAAATTGAATCCGATGGATTTAAAATTTCCCAACGAACCTCGGACTTGGTCTCGGGAAAGAGTGCCAGGGAAATGAAAGAAAACAGCCCAAAAATCCGCAAGCCGGTGGTCATCTTTTTCCCCCGAAATGACTTATGTCTCATTCAAACTTCTCTGTCCATTCTTTTTCCCAAATGAATCTTGACTTCCGAGGTGGTTCCAAAACTCTTTCTAAAAGACCGAATCTTTTTGTGATCATATATATAAATTAGGTATTCCATGAAACGTACATTCCAACCAAGCAAGATCAAACGCGTGAGAACTCACGGATTCCGAGCCAGAATGGCCACTCCAGGTGGGAGAAATGTCATCGCCAATCGTAGAAAAAAAGGTCGCTATAAATTGACTGTTTCCGACGAAAAAATCGGGAGAAAGTTCTAAGATAGGGGCTTTGTTTCGGAGACTCTTTGCGACGTTAAACGAATCCGAGAACTCTTTTTAAACAACAGGCGTATCGGCAACCCTCCACTTCGATTTTTGGTCAGAAAGAATGACCAACTGGTTGCTGAATTCCTGTTTTGTCCCGATAAATCTCACAAAACAGCGGTTCAGCGCAATCGGACCAAAAGACTATTAAGAGAACTCGTTAGAAAATTCCACGACCAGATACCGAAGGGTATTGACTGTGCAATTCTCACTCATATTAACTTCTCAAAGAACCCACCCGAAACAAGAGAAAAGATCTTTCAATCTTTGGTGCGAAAACTTTAATGAATCGGATTTTTATATTTCTTATCTTTCTATATAAGAAAATTATCTCCCCTCTTCTACCGCCATCCTGCCGATTTACACCAACTTGTTCAGATTATGCGCGAGAAGCATTTTTAACTTACCCATTTTTTAAGGCTTTTTCTTTGAGTATCCTTCGTATTTCAAAATGCCACCCACTACATGAAGGTGGCTTCGATCCAGTTCCAAAACCTATTAACAAGAGTTAACCATGCAAAACGATCAAACAAACAGACAAGGTAGATTATTCTTAGCTTTATTTTTAAGTTTAGCTGTATGGATGGGAATCAATTATGTATTCTTTCCACCACCACCTCCAAAACCTAAAAACTTAGAAAAAGATTCTAAAGAAACAGCAGAAACAAAGGATCCTAACTCTAACAAATCAGAAATTAAACCACAGACCAAAATTGAAGAGAAAGTTTCTAGTCTTTCCAAAGTAAATCCGACGGATATCAAAACGTATTCAATACGAACGGACTCATTTTTAGTAAAGTTTTCCTCGTTAGGTGGACGAATTACAGAGTATTATATCAAAGATCATAAAGAACCAGATGGTTCTGAGTTTATCATTGCTAAAGATCCAAAATTTCAAATTGAATTTGATGGTATTTCAGAAAAGGCTGTCGAACTTTCTCGCGGCCAAGGGTTTGATTTTAACTTAATCGACGATAAGGATATGATTCCTTTTTCGCCCTTCAATCTGGTCAACTTTTCATCTAATTATGATGAGAAATTAAAACTAGTTACATTTGAAGCTCCATCGCCTGATGGAAAGTATTTGGTTCAAAAACAGTTCCAATTTTTTCCATCAGAGAATTACTTTAAATTTAGCCTGAAGATAAAAAATAAATCGAATGAAACGATCAAACTTTCTTCAGGAAATTCTGATATCTATCTCAGATCATTTGGATCCTTAGGTCCGATACTCAAGAAAAAGGAAGATTTTAATGATCGCGACCAAGCACATTACTTCCGTTATTACTATCTAGACGGAAGTTTTAAAGACCACATTGATAGCACTAGCACACAAGGTTTTTTTGACAATCTATTTGGATCCAATGAAGGGAAAGATACAAGGTTTGAAATTAAAAAAGGAACTGATACAAAGGTTGATTTTGTGGGAACTGGTAGTCGCTACTTTATTGGTGTTTTGGATCCACTGAACGAACAACCCTCAGGAGTGCTTTTAGACAATCGAAAAGGAAACGAAACTGGTGTTCTTCTTGTTTATGACAATTGGAAACTTGGTCCTGGCGAAGAAATGGATCTCAGTTACGCTGCATACGTAGGTGTTCGAGAACTAGACGGAACTGCATTTAGGGACTCGTCACTTGATCCTTTTGTTAACAAAGAATCTACCTTTGCGGGCTTAAGTGAATACTTAGATAAATCATTCAATCAAGGAATTACGACACCGCTACGAAATGGAATTGTATGGGTTCTGAAAAAGATCTACTTAGTGATACCAAATTATGGTTGGGCAATCGTAATCTTTGCTATTCTATTCAAACTAGCATTCTATCCGCTTAACAAAAAACAAGCGGAGTCGATGAAAAAAATGCAAGAGCTTTCTCCACAAATCAAAGCTCTAAACGAAAAGTATGCAGATGATCCAAAGCTCAAACAAGAAAAGACAATAGAGTTGTACAGAAAAAATGGAACCAATCCAATGTCTGGATGTCTTCCTATGCTTGTGCAAATCCCGATCTTCATTGCACTTTATACCGCATTTTCGGATACCGTTGATCTTTGGAATTCACCATTTTTGTGGATCAATGACCTTAGCGAACCGGATACAGTATTTACGACTCCTAAACTTGCATTGATTGGTTCGATCGGAATCAATGTGTTACCACTAGTTATGGTTGTAACACAAGTGATCCAGTCGCGTATGACCACAGTTTCGACAGATCCTAACCAAAAGATGATGATGTATATGATGCCAGTCATCATGCTCTATTTCTTCTGGTCTATGCCCTCAGGAGTTACGATGTATTGGACGATGCAAAACATTCTGTCCATCGTCCAACAAGTATACACAAATAAATTTGGAAAAACAGAAGAGAAACCTTCTACAAACTCTCCGACCCCAGCAAATAACCAAAATGCAAATGCGAGACCTGGATTTAGAAACCAATCTCAAAAAAAGAAAAAATGAAATCATTGTTTAACAAGGAAAACTAAAGATGAATAACTATATTTTTGAAGCCGAAGCTAAATCAAAATCAGAAGCGGAGGACTACACATTAGAAACCCTTAGATTACAACCAGGAGATCTTCGATTCGAAGTTGTAGATTCTGGCAAATCAGGATTTTTAGGGATTACACAAAAAAAACCAGCCGTAGTGCGCGCGTTTGTTGTAAATAATGACATTCCGTCTGAAAAAATTATCCATGGCGTCATTATAACGATCCTCAAAAAGATGGGGATTCCCGCGGAAGTTGTAGGAATGGGAGACGTAGATGGAAAAATCTATGTGGAACTCACTAGCAAAGAATCAGGCTTAATCATTGGGAAAAGAGGTGCGACGTTAGATTCATTACAATTCCTTTTGAACCTTATGGTCGATCCTAAAATCCGTCACAATCGAAAGATTGTGTTAGATATCGAATCCTACCGTGACAAACGAGAGTTATCTTTAATCAGACTTGCAAAATCAATCGCTGCCTCAGTAATCAAGTCAGGAAGATCCAAACTTTTAGATCCGATGAATCCTTTTGAGCGAAGAATTGTTCACATGGCAATCCAGGAAGATGAGCGGGTCTTTACTAGATCTGAAGGAAATGGAACATTCAAACGTGTCCGTGTAATATCAGCTAAAGAAAGACATAAGTATAAAGATGTCGAAGATCCATCTAAAAAAGGTCTGCCAGTTGAAGACTTTGAGGATGGAGTGGATTCTGAAGATTTAGACTAATGACGACAACAATTGCGGCCTTATCCACCGCAAACGGCCCCGGAGCGATCGGAATCCTCCGGGTATCTGGCCAAGATACAATTCAAATTGCAAAAAAGATCCTTAAAAAAAATAACACTCCCTTAACCGACGAATACATTTTAAATCACCCGCGAACAGCTATTACGTGTGATTTTTATGAAAATCAAATTCCAATCGATCAAATCGTTTTTCTCTTTTTTCCGGGACCCAATTCATATACGGGCGAGGATTTAGCAGAATTCCATTTGCATGGAAATCCTATTCTCTTAAAGAAAGCACTTTCTGTCCTATTTACAAATGGCGCAAAACCGGCAGACCGAGGTGAATTCACAAAAAGAGCTTACCTAAATGGGAAAATCAACCTATCCAGTGCGGAAGCTATCTCTCGTTTGATCGAGTCCCGTTCTAGATACGAATTGGAACTTGCTCAAAAGAATGTTTTTGGTGAGATATCAAAACTTAGCTCCAAATTACGAAGTGATCTGATTTCTTTAAAAGCAGAATGCGAGGCTGAGATCGATTTTTCGACAGAGGATTTAACATTTGAGTCTATCGAAGAGAGAAAGATCCGAATGATTCAAGTCCACCAACTCTGTTCCAAACTCATTCTCGATTCTAAAAAAGCTGAAAACTTAATATTACAAAGTACTGTAGTACTTTTTGGAGAACCAAATACAGGAAAATCCAGCTTAATGAATCTCTTAATCGGGAAAGATCGATCGATCATCTCAGATATTCCAGGTACGACAAGAGATTATATAGCAGAAGAAATTTCATTGGATGGAATTCCGATACGATTAGTGGATACCGCAGGAATCCGCGAAACATCTGACCAAATCGAACAAATGGGCATTGAACGCAGCAAACGAGAGGTGGATAGTGCAAATGTAAAACTAATTCTTGTTGATAGCACTAAAGATACTGAAGCGAAGTTGTTTTTTGACACGCATCGCAAAAGGATTCAAAACTCCATTATACTTGCAAACAAAATCGATAATAAAAATCTCAAATGGAATTCTAGTGAATGGAATTTGTTAGCGAGAGATTTTAAATGTCAGTATATGGAAATATCCTGTAAAACGAAAAGTGGAATTCCGGAATTGCTAAACCAATTAAAGGAAAAACTGACCGATACAAAAACGTCCGATGATATTGTTTTATTAGAAGAAAGGCAACTCTATCATATTCAAAAAATTGAATCCAATTTAAATGAAGCTATTAATCTTCTTGAGACAGGTGCTCCCGCCGAAATCTACATCCAAGAAATTAATTATGCACTAAAAGAAGTTGGCGAGATAAATGGCCAAGTTGATAACGAAGAAATTTTAGGCCGAATTTTCAGCAAATTCTGCGTAGGAAAATAATTACCAAACTGTAAAAATTTTCTATTGTCGAAAGTTGGTAATTGTATCCAATTGACTGCACACAACACGAGGTAAAAAATGAAAAAACTTTTAGTCATTCTCACGATTATTTTCTTCAGTAGTTTCGGAGTATTTGCTCAGACAGAAGCAGATGAAGAGCCTACAATGGCAGGTGAAGAAACAACTGAAACTGTTAAGCCTAAAAAAGAAAAATTAAACAACAAAGACGGCGATAGAAAAGAAAAATCAAATAACAAAGACGGCAAAAAGAAGACTAAAAAAGAGAAAAAAGCTAAGAAAGAAAAAAAGGCAAAAAAGAAGAAGTAATCGTCTTTTTTATCAGTATTGAAGTAACAAAAACCCCTAATCATTAGGGGTTTTTTTTTGCAGACTGCAAAAAATTGACTCCTAAGTTTCTAAAGTTGTTTTAGACGCGTTTCATTCTTTAAAAGAAATTGTATTGGAATTGGCTCCCGTTTCATTAAATTAGACTAAATCCATTCGCTTTGCTTGCGCCAACTCTTCAGGTTTAAATGGCTTTTCTGATTTTATAAATTGGACTGCAAGCGATTGTTTTGGATATTCTTCACCTAATAAAAGTTTTTTTATCACAAATTGTTTCCAGATTTTAAAAGTATGTGAAAATTTTTCACGATCTAAAAGGCGAGTGATTGATTCATTGTTTTCACCATAGATAAATGGATTCGCATCTAAATTCAAAAGCAAAAAGAGAGACTCGGTGGCGTCAGCACTCGCAGATAAAAAAAGAGGAGTGTTTCCCGCAACATCTTCTAATTCCAACAAATTGTGTACTTCCAATGATTTTCCATTCATATTTGGCCAATCTATTACAGATTCTATGATTGAATCTAGATTTCTTTCAGCTGCTAGGTGGAGAAAATTTTTATTTTCTGTATCCGTATCAAGAATCACAGTAGAATCAAAGGTTAAGATTTCGATGGCAATGGTTTCGTTTGATTCTACAATAGCTTCCAGAAATAAGGTCCTACCTTCCTCATTTCGTTTTCTTAGAATATCCGAATTTAATTTTTTTTTTAGGATTTCCCAGAGTCGTTCAAACCCTTCTGAAACGGAACGATGGAAAAGCAAATTACCCGATCGATCAGGAGAAAGTAGGTTAGGTGACTGAATCCAGTGTTCTGATACATCATAAAGGCAGTTTAAAAACTTGTTAGAATTTTTAGTAAGTATATCAAAAAACACATTCCCTTGGTTTTGATAAGGAAAACACGGATCTGCACCATGCTGGATGGCAAAGACAAAAAGATCCAATCGATCCATTTTAAATATCCAAGAAAGCGGCGTTGTTCCGAAAGTATCATGGATATTTGGAGACTGACCCTCCTCCAATTGGGTTTGCCATTCCTCGATACTACCTTGTTTTGCGATTTCAAAAAAATCCAATTTTTATTAGTCTCTGTTTTTCGTTTTGAGACCAGTTGTGCCAGATGGTTTTTTAGTCTTCACCTTTTGGATCAGGATTTGATCAAATCCTCTCTTCTTTTCAAAGGATAAGAATTTCATCGATTCCTTTTCAGATTTGGGAGGAATATAGCTCATCGCTCTTTCCGAGAGAGCAGTTATGGTCAATGATGGATTGACTCCTAAATTTACTGTTAACATGGAAGCATCACAAATATAAAGATTCTCATAACCATAAACTCGGTTTTGTAAATCAATCACTCCTTTTTCCGCAGTCTCGCCTACGATGCAACCTCCCATAATATGACCAGTTACTGGTGCACTCAGTAAAGTTTCATTTAGCGAACTTCTCGGAATACCTCCCACTATCTCGGCAAGTTTGCGCGTAAAGGCATTTGCGATTGGAATGTAAGTTGGTGTCGGAAGTCCTGTGGAGAGTGCT
Organism: Leptospira sp.; assembly: GCA_027533185.1. Classification (GTDB taxonomy): domain Bacteria; phylum Spirochaetota; class Leptospiria; order Leptospirales; family Leptospiraceae; genus Leptospira_A. The sequence continues at coordinate 231,074 of JAPZTS010000007.1, forward strand.
GAGGTAATCGTTCGCTGAAAAGGCCATATGAATCGTCGTTTTCGGACCAATCGTACGCTATTATCCACTGTTTGCATAACTAATAGAATAATCGAGTTCTTCGCAAAGCCAAAAGGGTTATGTGATTTTAAAAAGTAGATTGGGTGGCGGAGCATAGTCCAAAAAAACTTAAGTGGTCTTGGGAATTTTCCGCCTCCGTCTGTCATAACACTGGCGAGTAAGCCAAAAAAATCGGAACCTTTTGAATACCTTACGGGCTCGATATGTGTATTTTCATCGGGATGAACTGAAGAAGTTATCGCTATTCCCCTAGAGTAGTCGACATCTTTTCCAGAAACGGTAACTGGCAAAACTGTTTCACTGTTCGTACGAACTGTATCTCCTAATTTTTCAGAAAGTCGAATCATTTTAAAGTCTTGTTGCATTTTTAAAAGCAGTCCAACGGTTCCCATCACACCTGCAGAGAGTACAACTTGTTTTGCTCGAAACTTTAGTTTAGGATATCCGAAAAATCCAGTAGTAGACCTTGTTTCTAATTCATAACCGAATTCTCCACTTGCTTCAGGATCGGGAAGTCCTTTTCCACCTAACGGAGTTAAAGATACAACCTTTGTTTCTGGAAGTATTTTTACGCCCAATTTTTCAGCTAAGTAGAGATAATTTTTATCTAACGTATTCTTTGCATTATGACGGCAACCAACCATACAGCCCCCACAGTAATTGCATGGATTCCGATCCGGACCATCACCATCAAAATACGGGTCCTTTTCATTGGGATTCATCCGATCCCGATCTTGGTTTTGAATAGAGTCAGCTGATGACTTTTTATTTCCAAAATAGATTCCAACCGGTGTTCTTTGAAAGGTACCATCTTTTCCAAAACTCTTTGCTGTTTCCAATAAAAGTTTATCTGGTTCCCAGAGTTGAGGATTTTCAGCTACACCAAGCATATGTTTTGCGACATCATAATAAGGGAGCAAAGTTTTTTCGCCTCCCATTTTCATGAACAAAGGTGAGTTCAAAACTTTTTTGGAAGGTACATAGAGTGTACATGCATAAACAAGAGATCCACCGCCAACTCCAGAACCACTAACCAACAAAAAATCATTTAAAAGATTTATGCGTTGGATTCCGTAAAATCCAAGTTTAGGCATCCAAAGATATTTCCTTAGGCTCCAATTCGTTTTTGGAAAATCAGAAGAATTCCATCTTTTCCCCGACTCGAGTACTAGCACAGAATACCCTTTCTGCGCCAATCGATATGCGGATACAGATCCTCCAAAGCCAGAGCCTACAATGATAAAATCATAGTCGTATTGAATTGAATGGTTTTCTGTCATGGTTCGTTTTTCCTGAACATTTTTAGTTTTTAAGTATTTAGGTAAGGCTAAACATCAATTTTATTTTAAATTTTGTCAATGTGATAAAAGGTCGAAAAACAACTAGCCAAAGCTGGTGCAGAGTATTGATTTTCATATATGCCAGAAATTAAAAAACAAATACCTCTTTTGAATCAGAATGGTACGATTACCGAAGAAGGTTGGGCAAGATTTCCACACTGGATTTACAATCGAGAAAATATCGCTGCACCCAAATGGAGGATTAAAGAATGGGATTATTACTCTATCCTATCTCCCAAACGAAACTTTGGTGTAACTTTAACTGCATCTGATTTAGGTTATGTGGGACTCTTTGCAATATGCTTTTTAGATTTCAAAACCAGCTCTTTTCGGCAAATAGATAGTTTACAAATTCTTCCACTAGGCAAAACAAATTTTCCCAAAAATTGTCACTCAGGTGAGGTCAAATTTTCTAGCAAGAAAATCAAACTTCACTTCGTAGTCGAACCTGGCAAACAGACTCTTAAATTTGAGTCAGATTCCTTTTTGGGTCCGAACGGAGAAAAAGGAATCCTAGGCGAAATACTGTTGAAAGAACCTAAGATGGATTCAATGACGATTGCCACATCGTGGAAAGAAAATCGAAAGGCATTTTATTATAATACAAAAATAAATTGTATGCCTGCCTCAGGTAGAATTCAACTCGGTAACAAAGTTTTTAATTTTCAACCAAAAGATGACTTCGGTGCATTGGATTGGGGACGTGGTGTTTGGACTTATAAAAATCGTTGGTTCTGGAGTTCTTTGTCAACATACGTGGATGGCAAACCACTAGGACTGAATTTAGGATATGGTTTTTCAGATAGAACTCCTGCCTCCGAAAATGTTATCATCTACAATGGAAAAATTCATAAACTGGACCAGGTTTTCTTCCGCTACAATCCAAAAGATTATATGGCTCCTTGGAAAATCCTCTCCAATGATGGGAGGCTAAATCTTGATTTTGCGCCTCTCGTTGATAGGAAATCATATATGAATTTTTTAGTGATTAAATCAAACCAACATCAGGTCTTTGGCAATTTTTCTGGAAAGTTAATCCTCGACAATGGCAAAACTTTAAATCTCAAAAACAATCTAGGATTTGCTGAAGATGTATTAAACTGGTATTAACTAAAATAGAATTCTGATAACACCAGTTATACTTAATACTTTAGATTTGTTTCTTCAATCGATAGTATGCTGAAAAACTTGCTGGGATAAATATTAACGATCCAAAAGTTCCAAAACCCAGTCCCCAGGCAAGTGAAAGTGTCATTGGAATCAAAAGAGGATCGGATCCACCTATCGCATAAGCAGTTGGTATCATTCCTGCCATAGTAGTCATTGTTGTAACAAGGATCGGTCTAAATCTTTCAGAACTTGCCGTTACTAATGCATCGTTTATGTTCAATCCTCGTTTTTGGAACTCCTGAATTGTATCAACTAACACGATGGATGCATTCACAATTACTCCAGCAAGACCAATTATACCAATCATAGCAAGAAAGCTAAGTGCCTTTCCAGAAACCAAAAAACCTACAATAACGCCAATAAAACCCAGTGGTATTGATAAAATAATAAGTATTGGCTTCTTTATGCTATTAAAAATAACGGCAAGTATCGCAAAGATTCCAAACATAGCAAGTAGACCTGCAATTGCTAATGATTTCATCGATTTAGCTGTTTCTTCTTGTTCCCCACGAAATTTAATTTTATAACCTGGATATTTTTTTCCAATTTCACCAAATTTTTCACTAATTTGACCATTCACAAAATTAGAACTCGTTACTGATTCATCTACATCTGCCAAAACAGTTATCGCTTTTTCGTAGTCATTATGATAGAGAGCCTCAATACCTTGAACAACGGTTCGGGTAGTCACAGCCGAAATGGGCGTTAACAATCCGAATTTATTTGATATTTGGATGGAATCCAAATCTTCCACTCCATCCCGGAACCGATCATCATTCTGAATTACGAGTTTTACTTCGTCCTTTCCTTTTCTCAAATTGGATGCTTCGATCCCTTCCATCGCAGTACGTACGTAATATGCAGTTACTTCTGTATCGATCCCGGTGATAGCTGATGCTGCATCCTTAACTCGAATTTGAATTTCTTCCCTACCTGATTTGTAATCATCATTGATATTGATAACACCAGGTATCGTTCTCAAAAAGTCCTGCATTTCTTTGGAGATCACTTTTAACTTTTTATAATCTCTTCCTTCAATAGCAACCGTCACAGCCGCACCGATGGGAGGTCCATTGACAACCAGGTCTACCATAACCGAAACTGCGTCTGGAAGTGCTTTAAGGTCCGGTTCCAATTCAGCAAAAATTTCCTGAGCCGTTCTCTTTCTTTCCGTTTCGGGAACAAGAATGATCTGAGCCATTCCAAGCTGCTCACCTATACGGGTTAGAGGGTCTGTAGGATCCGTCTGTTGGATTCCAATTTTTATAATGGCACTTTGAATTTCATCTTTTGGAATTCGGTCAATAATAGGTTGAAAATATTGCAGTCGTTTTGTGGTTTCTTGAGCTGAAAAATTAGGAGGAAATTCTGCACGAATTAAAACAAAATCTATTCCCTCTTTTGGAAATAGATTGAAATTCATTATCGTCAGTGTTCCGCAGGAGCCGAGAAACGTTAAAAATATAATACCTAAGGTAGCAAACGGGCGGTTCACTACTTTCTGAATAAAGCGAGTAAATGAATTTTTTATAGAATCAAAAGTTGATTCTAATTTTTGTCGAATGGCAAGGCGGAATTTAGATTTCTTTTTTGTTTTGGCTGAACCTGAAAACTGAGCATATCTCACTGGCAAAAGAAAAAATGATTCAAACAGCGATAGAGTTAGGGCAATGATAACCATAAAAGGAATCTGCCAAATGAACTTCCCCATGATTCCTGTCATAAATGCCATCGGTAAAAATGCAGCAACCGTCGTTAGGTAAGATCCAATGATAGGAATAAAAAGTTCACTCGCTCCAATTACAGCGGCTTCTTTAGGGTCCATATTTTGACTTCTATACTTGTAGATGTTTTCCGAAATGATGATACTATTATCAACTAACATCCCAAGTGAGATAATAATTCCTAACATCGAGATCAAATTGAAAGATACATCAAAAATCGGAAATGCAATTGTTGTAGCGAGTAATGTTAGAGGAAGCGAAAGACTTGTAAGAATTGAATCTTTTAAACTAAAAAATGCAATAAGCACAACTACAACCAAAAACAAACCTTGGAGAGAGTTGGTCACCACTACATCCAATCTTTTTAATGCCCGACTTCCCTCATTATTGAGTTCCATAAATTGAATGTTTGCTGGTAATTGTTTTTTGAGCTCTTTAATTCGATCTTGAACAGCTGTAACTGTTTGAATAATATCAGCACTATCTTTTTTTATAATTTGTAAAACAAACGCATCTTCACCTTTTGCTGTAGCCAAAACTCTTGGTCTTTCATATGTATCTTTAACAATTGCTACCTGAGACAAAAGTATCGAATTTCCAGTTTCATTAGAGCGAATTGGAATATTATTAATATCCGAAATCTCATTGATTTCTCCAGTAACTCGTATGTCTTGCGTTAGGGGTCGCAGAAAGGAGCCTGCCGGAACACTTATATTTCTTTTTGAAATTGCATTAATGATATCAGCAAATCCTATTGTATATCTCTTCTTAAGATCAGGATCAACTCGAATCTGCCACTCTTCCTTTCGTTTGCCAAAGGTATCCACTCGAGAAACACCAGAGACCTTTCGCATTTCGTCTTCTACGAAACGACCAATTTCTTGAAGTTCCATCTCATTCATTGCCCCGTGTATGGCAAATTCTAAGACGGGAAAGTTGGAACTTTTTTGTTCTGTCACTATAGGTCGATCTTTAACTTGAGTTGGAAGATTTGTAACGCGATCAACCGCCCGCCTGATATCATTTACGACGCCATCAGGATTATCATTTTCAAGGTCAATTTTAATACTGATATCTGATTCAGAGTTTCTGGAAATAGAACGAACAGTATCAAGTCCTTCCACTTCGCGTAACTTCTGTTCAATTGGAATTGTGACTTTTTTTTCGACATCGACGGGACTTGCCCCTGGATAGACTGTAAGTATCCGAACTTGGCGGAAATTGACTCTTGGAAATGCTTCCCGTTTCATCGACAGGACAGAAATGATGCCCGCCAGGAACAAAAAGACAAAAACTAGATTGGCAACCAGGGGTTTGTAAACAAAAAATTGAATGATATTTCTCATAAGGACAGTTCCATCTTTACGAAACTAGAAGTTGACTATCAGGTCAATTTTATTTGGAAGAAGTATCAACTTAAGTTGGAATTTTCTGATAAAATTGTGCGAATGATGTCCACAAATACCTCGGTGTTTTGTGCTCCCGTGACAGAATACCTATCTCCCAAAATAAAAAATGGAACGCCACTGACACCATTCTGGCGGTAATAGGTAATTTCTTGCCTAATTTCATCCAAAATTTGGGGATTTGAGATAATTGTATCGATGACCCCTTTATTGGATACATAAGGCTCCAAAAGATCTCTAATTTGATTTATGTCGGTTAGATCAAGTCCTTCGGTAAAATGAGCAATAAACAGTCTCTCTACAATTTCGGATCTTTTTTGAAGGTCCTCAACTTGGGAGGCAATTGCATGCAAAAAGATAGTATTAGGTGCCTTTTCGATTTTTTCAAAATGAAAATCAATTCCAACCTCATTTCCAATGTTAGCTAACTTTTGCCATGCGCCTTCTAACGCACGTTCGCTACCAAACTTTTGGATTAAGTGCTCTTTATAATTTACGCCTGATTCAGGTATCTCTGGAGAAAGCTGGAAAGGTCTCCAACGAATCTGAGGCACGATTTGATCTTGAAATTGTTCGAGAGCCTTTTCCAATTTTTTTTTGCCAACAAAACACCATGGGCAAACTACATCGGAAATAATTTCTATAGGAAGTAATGTTTTTTCTGAATCAGATCTCATTTTTGATTAAACTCGCTCCTGCGCTCCTCTTCTAAGAAAATCAACTCGGATAGTGAATATCCGAAAGACCCTCAAACATTGGCTTGGCGAACAAAAAACCCTGGAAATAGCGAATCCCCATTCCGCTAAGAACTTTGTATTCTTCAGGAGTTTCTATCCCTTCCGCTATTACTTTAATTTTAAGATCGTGACAAATGCCAGTTACAGCTTTTACTATCTTTTGTGCTACCGTATTTTTATCAATATCCCGAATCAACTCCTTATCAAGTTTGATTATATCAGGCTGAAACTTGGCGAGCAAATTCAGGCCAGAGTAACCAGCACCAAAATCATCGATAGCAGTTAAAAAACCGTAATTCTTGTACTCTGTAAAAATATTGATGATATGATTATGATTCTTTATCTCTTCGCCTTCTGTCATTTCAAATACAAGTCTGTTCAAAGGAAAGTTGTATTCCTTACTTGCATTTAATGTAGTTCGAATACAAGTTGCTGGCTCATAGACGGCATTGGGTAAAAAGTTTATATTCAAAAAGCTTTGGATATTTAATCGGCTAGCCAACGCAATACCCTTTACACGACAAGCCTGGTCAAATTGATAACGATTTTTGCTATTCACTTGTGAGAGAACGGATTGAGCTGACTCACCTTTAGGTCCTCTTACTAATGCCTCTTGGGAATATACTTTTTTTTCGATTGTGTCTACTATCGGTTGGAAAGCCATCGAAAACTCAAAGTCAAGCCCTGCTCCACTTCTGCATTCGGAACAGCTATAGAGTTTTGGTTCTTTTTTATCACCAATCACTAGCAACTGTTCGCTTGGAAATTTAGTATTCATATTTGGAACTCGAGTTCATTAGATTGCGTAGAGGCATCATTCTATACGTTTCCAATCTAACTTATATAAATCAAATGGAAAGTAAAATTTAAATTCAGCGTGGGAGTTTGCTAAAAAGATACCAGACTACGACCAATATTTGAAAAACGGATGTCACTAGAAGAATAAAGTAAGGTTTAGCCTTTACTGCTTTTTGCGAACCAAACCTGGCACCGATTAGGCCTCCCATAGTTCCAACGAGAGCAAGGTCTAGGTGCAATTTCCCTTGGTACATAAACAAAAGACTGGTTCCAAAAGATGTAACGAATATACCTAAGAATGAGGTTGCTACCGCTTCAACAGGTTCCATTCGAAAGTAATAGACAAAGAGTGGTACAGCCAAAAAACCACCACCTATCCCAAAAAGTGAAGAAAACATTCCGAATAAAATACCCGTTAGCAAAAGAATTAAGATATGTTTGCTGGACAAAGCAAAACGATTGGTTTTTGGCAATCCGTTATCCATATTGCTAATTTCGTATGTTTGATTTTTCTTACGAATTGCAGAGAACAAATTATAGATGCCCATTATTCCCAAAAACACAGTAAAAACAATTAAGTACAAAAATTCAGAAAAAGGAATTCCATATACTAGAGATCTACCTAGGTCTGTTTCTTCAAATCGGCCAAATTTATAAGCTACCAATTGAGCTGACGGAATAGAAGTGCAGAGCAAGAGAAATCCTTCTTTGAAACGAATCTTATTGTTTTTGAAATAGACATAGAGACCAGATAAAGCGCTCAAAGGCATTTGAGCAAGGGAAACGGCAACGGCCTGAACAGCGGTTAAATGAAAAAACGTATGGAAGAATGGAGTGTATATAAATCCTCCCCCCAGTCCTAAAAAAGAAGCCAAATATCCGACTAAAAATCCAACAAGAAGTACAACGGATACCCCTGGCCAAAAGCCAAGGGCAAACTCATTAAAAATTTGAAAGTCAAAATTCAAATTAGTTATCTTTAGGGGAAATGAATCTTTGCATCTTCAAAAAATTGCAAACTAACTCTCTCAAAAACTTCCTTTTCTGTTGCAGTTTCAAAGTTAAAGAACGAAACAAAAGCTAACGGTAGCCACTGTGCATGGTTTCTGAATATATGGTACTCATAAGTTCCAACCTTATTTCCATCTTTGTACAAAATGTACTCTACATCATAACCGTCCTGGTTCGACCAAGCAGGGAGAAGAGTTGCAGTGAGTGTTGAAATCGCCAGAAATACCATTGCTTCCTTGGAGGGAGATCTGTAGTTCACCTTAACATTTACAAGGTATCCTGATTTTGGAACTTCGTTACCTTCTACAGTCTTTTTAAATTGTGTTTTGTTCTCAAAAAAATCTTTTAAAGCTTCTCGTCCACCTAGGTTGAGCTGAGGGAAAGTGGGCAAGGCATAGACAAAATTTTTGTCATAAGTTTTTTCTAAAGCTGGAATCGGCGGAATCTTCGGATAGTCACGATAACTGATTATACAATTTGTTATCAACGAAATAAATATTAGCAGAACTCCCGCTATTTTAAAATTAGTTTTGGCTGTGGTCATGTAATCCTTCTTCATCATGTCTTTTTTCCAATTCTGAATACAATTCTTCCTGATCTTCTTGAAAATACATTTCATAACCAATGCGGAGACAAACGGGCTCCTCTTCGATAGCTACATTGCTTGGCAAAATTAAATTCATAACATAGAACGTATCCGATTCGGCTTCTTCAATAAAAAGTTCTGTGGCGTCCCATTCATCAAATTCTTCGATTTCGGGTTTACGATAATTTCTCAATACTTCATCAAAACTTTCAGTAATATAATTAAACTCTGAAGATTCACTATCGATGATAAATTGAACATGATGGCAACCTGGACCTTCCTCTTCCAAAGGACTAATCACCAAGGAGCCACAAGCGGGACAATAAATAGGTGGATCAATGGCACCACTCGGCCAATTGATATTGATGGTTTCGATCATAAAGGACCTCTCATCCATTATAGATACAGAATCCATTTCATCAAACTGGTTTTTCATTTCACTTGTCCAGAAATGCAGATTTTTCTAGGATTGACTAAGTTTACAGATGGATGCGATTTTTTTTAAATTCTATGAATCCCGCAACTGAGTTCCACGAAACCTTTGACTCTTGCTTCCGAGAATTTTTTGGAAACAGCAATGAACTCGATTGGGAGCTTTACAAGCTAGACTCTGAAACTGGTTCAGGTAGCGATGACTGGATGCATTTTACGATACGAAACCCTTTAGGTGGAAGGGCTCTTGTTTTTCGGTTTTATCCAGATCAAAACAAGTTTTATGCTATTTTAAAAGTGCAAGTAATTCCAGGAGAAGAAAATTGGAGCCTGGATCACCTCTTTCAAAAACGCAACTATACTAAGTTAGATGCGAATGATATCATACAGAATGGCGGTGAATGGATCTTTCAAACTCTTGCGCGACACTATTTTGGAGTTATCATATCTTATTGCCCAAGAATTTTAGAACCGGACTATATTTTGGATTAAAGTTCATTTTTTCTTATTTTTGATTTTATCCTCCAATAGAATTTGGTTCCAAACAAATCCCCAAATAAAGAATGTTGAATTGATATAGGTAAACAGCATGAGTACTACCATTTTGGATAGAAGCTCATAAGCAAAAGAGTAATTCACTCCTACGTTTTTAAGTTTCAAATAAAAATTAAACCCAAAACTAACCAACGTTACAAAAATTGATGCAAGATAAGCACCTGGTAGATTGTCTTTCAATTTGGTTCGAAACCTTGTTATATTTGCATAATAGTAAACAAACAAACTCGTTATTAGAAAAAATGCAACAAGGCCAATAAAAAATCCCGAATAGGCTCGAAAAAAAGTAATCTTAAACGTACGAAAAAGAAACCGTTCCGAAAGTACAAGTCCATACGTAAAATAAAAATAAACAATAAGAAGAAAGGAAGAAATCATTAACAATCGAAAGTTGATCCACTGACTTGAAAGAAAACTTATCTTGGTCTCATCTCTAGAAATAAAACGTAGTGCCTTTGCCATAGTTCCAAAGATAGTTAAGCTGGAAAAAAAAGAGATTATTATGCTAACTGCGATTACATTATAGCTCTTGATTTTTGTTAAGTTTTTTACGCTCTGATCGATCGGCAAAAAGATTGGAGCTGGCAAAAATTTACCGACCTGGCTCGTAACCAAATTGATTGTTTTAGGATCTTGGACGAGACCGAGTAGAGTAACAAAAACAACGAGAAGCGGGAAAACGGTTAGTAGAAACGTAAAGGAAAGTTCGGATGCAAGACCATGGACATCGTACGCATAGATATCTTGGAAAAACCGACGGAATCGTTTCATTTCACCATTCTTTTGGTGGGATTCAAAATTGTCTTATTTTTCTTGCCGTACCCCTGTCCCGAGGAACCTTGGAAGAATCTCAGTGACGTACCTAAAAGGGGAAAACTTCCATGTCAGAAGAAAAAGAAAAGAAAAACAAAAAGATCGCTAAAATGTCCATCGAAGAGATCGACCAAGCAATCAAAAAATCCGTCGAAACGATGAATGGCGAATCCAGCCTTTATGTAAGACACCTACGTGAACGAAAAGAGGAACTACTAGCCAAAAAGAAAGGTTAGTCCTCAAACTCCCGCCTTTGGGCGGGTTTTCTATTTTTGAATTTTGATCCAATTCATTCAAATCCACCACCATTTTGGCCCTAAGACCCTATTTTCAGGCTTCAGCTGGCATATAAAACCTGGCGCACGAGTTGCTATCGTTGGTCCAAATGGATCAGGAAAGACAACTCTCTTCCAAATGGCGACAGGAAAACTCAAACCAGAGTCAGGCGATGTCATCCGCTCCAAACAAACGGTCCTATCCTTATTCCAGCAGATCCCTGAATTTGATCCCAACCTTTCTGTAATCGATACCGTTCTCTCAGAAAACTATCTCTACGACGAATATTCTGAAAAACGAAAATCGATTGAGTCTCGATTTGAAACGACGGACCACGAAGATCCAACATTTGAAGATTTACTCCAGGAACAAAGTGAGTTGGAAGAATTCGCCCACTTACACGACTTACATGGACTAGAAGCTAGGGCAAAAAAAATCCTTTCTGGATTGGGATTTCAGACGACAGACTTCACTCGTAAAACAAAAGAGTTTTCACCGGGTTATCACCACCGAATTGGCCTTGCCATCGCCCTACTCAATCCACACAATTTACTTTTGTTAGATGAACCAACAAACCACTTGGATGACAAAACCAAAACTTGGCTTGCTGAGTATTTAATTTCTCAAAACCAAGCGTTTGTTCTTGTAACTCATGATCCTGAATTTCTCAACCAAACAGTAAATACAATTGTTGAAATCAATCCACATGGTGTATTTGAATTTGAAGGTACTTTGGAAGAATTTTTCGAAGCCAAAAATGAAATCCAAGAAAAACTAAAAGTACAGTTTGAAAAAGAAGAAACTTATCTCAAATCTCGGATGGAATGGGTAGAAAGATTCCGTGCCCAAGCCACCAAAGCGAGGCAGGTTCAATCGGTAATCAAACGATTGGAAAAACGAGAAAAAGTTGAAAATCCAAATGAGTCTTTTTGGAACCAAAAGCCTGAATACGAATTTCAATTTGTTCCTTCGAGTAACATCATTTTGAGATTAGAAGATGCAAAGTTTTCCTATCCGGATAAAAATACGGGGCTAAAAAAGCAAATCTTCGAAAATGCTGAAATTGAAATTTCTGCTGGCGACAAAGTAGCATTAGTTGGTCCTAACGGTGCAGGAAAATCGACTTTAATGCGTTGCCTCCTAGAAAAACACCAATTAGATTCGGGAACTCTTTATTTTGGACCAAAAACAAAACTTGGATACTTTTCCCAAACGCACGGTGAAGATTTAGATGAAAGTCTAAACCTCGTCGAAACCATCCAAAAAAAATACCCTGAGTTTAGTGAAGAAAAAGCCAGAACCCTCCTCGGTCATTTTGCCTTTCCTGGTGATGGTGTTTTTAAGTCCGTAAAACACCTATCAGGTGGCGAGCAAAGTAGACTTAGATTGGCACTGTTAGTCAATCACCCTTCCAATTGTCTTTTTTTGGACGAACCGACAAATCACCTGGATATAGTAATCCGAGAAGCTCTAAAAAGAGCACTCGCTGACTATCCGGGGAGCCTACTCATTATAAGTCATGATCCTGATTTTATGAAAGGACTTTGCAACAGAACCTTCTCCCTAGCCTCCGGGGTATTGGAAAATCTGAACTGCAGCTTTGATGACTATCTCAAATTTCATAAAGAGGACGAAGTTTCGATTCGTGCGAAACAAGAAAACAAAGCCAAGCTAGAAGATAAAAAACAGAATCCTGGCGCAAGCAAAAACAAACGCAAAAAACTTGAGAAAGAAATTGAAGAAATCGAAGTAAAATTAGAGAGACTCGAAAAAAACAAACGAGATAAGGAAGAACTTTTGCAGGATCCAGAGTTCTTCAAAAACAGAAGTTTTCAAATGGAAATGGACACATATAACGATATTAAAAGAGAGATTGCCGTCCTAACCAGTCGTTGGGAGGATGTCACTCTAGAGTTAGAGGAAATGGGCAGATAAACATGGTACCAGAAATTGACGTTGTAAGTTTCAAAAAAAGATTGGATGCAAGATCCAAAGGAGAAGACAAATTCTTTGTTTTGGATGTCCGAAATCCGAATGAACAACAAATTGCCCTTATTCCTGGAACAGACAAACTCATTCCTGTGAGCGACCTTCCCGCGAGAGTTGAAGAGATTAAAGACCAAGTCGATACCGAAATTTTAGTATATTGCCGATCTGGTGGCAGATCTGCTATGGCATGTAACATTCTTGCAAGTTCTGGATTCAAATCTTTTAAAAACGTAGCGGGTGGAGTTCTCGCCTATTCCGACTTAGTTGATCCTTCTATGCAAAAGTATTAATATGAAACAAACAGATAATTTAAGAATTTTAGAACAACATAGCCTGATTCCACCCTCAGTGATTATGGAAGAACATCCGCTAACGGATGCTGCTTCCGAGCTAGTGATTCGCACTCGAAGTGAGATTTCCGACCTCATCCACTCACGTGACGACAAAAGAATGTTGGTAGTCGTAGGTCCCTGTTCAGTCCATGACACAAAAGCCGTTATGGAATATGCGGAAAAACTCCGACCAAAGATAGCTGAGTTCAAGAAAGAGTTACTTATCGTTATGCGAGTATACTTTGAAAAACCGAGGACAACCGTAGGTTGGAAGGGACTCATCAATGATCCAGATTTAGACGGATCTTTCCATATCAACAAAGGTCTTCAAATGGCAAGAAAGTTACTCTTGGATTTGAATAATATGGGGATTCCCTGTGGGACCGAATTTTTGGATGTAATTTCACCGCAATACATTGCTGATTTAGTTGCCTGGGGAGCCATTGGCGCAAGGACTACCGAAAGCCAAGTACACAGAGAACTTGCTTCGGGACTTTCAGCTCCGATTGGTTTTAAAAATGGAACAGATGGAAATGTACAAATTGCCATTGATGCCTTGCGATCAGCGGGGTCTAGCCACCATTTTCTTTCTGTTACCAACCAAGGAAGTAGCGCGATCTTTAAAACAGCAGGGAACAAGGACACACACGTTATCCTGCGTGGCGGAAACAAAGGGCCTAACTACGATGAGGCGTCCGTAAATGAACTTGGTGCCCAAATTGAAAAAAATAATTTGCCTTACCGAGTAATGATCGACTGTTCTCATGGAAATAGCCAAAAGGACTTCCGAAAGCAACCCGAAGTACTCAAATCCGTAGGAGAACAATTCCAAAATGGATCCAAATACATTTTGGGTGTTATGGTCGAAAGCCATCTCAAAGAAGGGAACCAGTCGATTGACGCAAAACCTTTGGTATACGGACAATCCATTACTGATGCTTGTGTTTCTTGGGAAACTACAGTTCCTATGCTGGAAAACCTGGCTAACGCCGCGACAAAACGAAGATAAAATTTTTAGGAAAACACATTTGTATCGCTTGGGAATTCCCCTTTGGATACTTCTTTGTGGTATAAGTTTGCAGCGGTTTTTACGGCTTCAGCAAGGTTTGCGTATTTCTTTAAGAACTTCGGTGCAAAATCAGGATTCAAACCCAGTACATCTTGCATAACAAGAACTTGTCCAGACGTATAGCGACCAGCTCCAATCCCAATCGTAGGAATCGAAATGGACTCGGTAATTTTTTTTCCGAGCTCTTCGGGAATCATTTCTAACAATAAAGCAAAGGCGCCTGCTTCTGTTAGTTCTCTTGCCTTTTGGATCATCCTCGTTTGAGAACTTTCGGTCTTACCTTGGACACGGTGTCCACCCAATGTGTGAACCGATTGGGGAGTAAGTCCTAGATGGGCAAACACAGGAATTCCTGCCTCTGTCATTCGTTTTGTTTGTTCCAAAATTAAATCAGAATCTCCCTCCAATTTGATACAGGAAGCATTAGTCTCTTTGAGTATGCGACCTGCGGACCTGATTCCCTCTTCGACTGAGGTTTGGTAGGATAAAAAAGGAAGATCAGCAATGATGGTTTTGGAAGGAGCACCTTTACAGACCGCTTTTGTGTGGTAAATGATTTCATCTAAAGTTACGGGGAGTGTGGAATCATTGCCTTGGATGACCATCCCGAGAGAATCACCGACAAGCAGACAATCTATATCTGTTTCGTTAAACAGTTTGGCAAAAGTATAGTCGTAGCAGGTTAGGACAGAGATCGGTTCTTTAGCTTCGTATTTTTTTTTAAACTGCAGTGTGATGTTTTTCATAAAACTGTTCCCGGAAGAGATTGTAGATCTCTAATTCACCCATTTCAACTAACAATTCTTTAATGAATGGTCTAGAGTATAGGGAATGGTGTGGTAAAGTAATATATTCCGTATTCATTACGATTTCTTCATACGTTAGAATATCAATATCTATTTCCCTGGGTCCCTTCCAAGACCTTCGTTTTCGCCCCAATTTGTCTTCAATACTCTGAAGTGATTCAAGAAGACAAGGTACTGTAAAGGATGTGGAAACGTAGATTTTTAGAACTTGGTTTAAAAAGTATGGCTGGTTCGTATTTTCTAATGGTGCAGTTTCTAATATTCTAGAACTTTTGATAACTTGCACTTCGGGAAGGGTTGAAATTTCCCAAACAGCTTGCTCCATAAAATGATAACGATCACCTATATTGGAACCTAAGGAAAGGTAGGCGATATTTGGAAATTTCACCTGCTTACCTCTTTAGAAAACTTAGTTCGGTAATCCGGGCATTTGAGCTGGATTTCTTTTGTCATCTCCATCAAACGAGAATAGATCCTACCTTGCCCCCGGTCTTTCCAGTCACCGAGCGATTGGTTAGACGTAAGGAGTGTGATTTTTTCCTGTTCGTAACGGCTATCAATCAAATCATATAACTTTCGATCATTGAACTCGGATTCTTTTTGGACTCCAAAATCATCAATGACCAAAACATCCACGTTTGCAAATTCGCGTTCAATCGAACGTTCTTGCCCATGTGTTTCGCTATCAAATTGGTAGGTATCACGGATTGCTGATAGAAAGTCTTTATTGACCTTGGCGTATTTACATTTCACACCATGTCGGAATATAAGTTCATTCAAAATTACGCAAGCTAGCAGTGTCTTTCCAGAGCCTGTTCCACCCCAAAGATAAAAGCCTTGGGGCGTAAAACTTGGATTAGACCAATTGTGTACTAATTCATTTGCCCAATCGTGCGCTACGATAAAAGATAAGTCTGGATCGTTTGCTGTGTCTCCAATATCAATCGTCGATAAAAATTGAAATCGGTAACGAGGTGGGATATTCGCTTTCGCAACTAAGGATTCCAAATTCCTCAAGGAAAAACGAGCATTGTGACAGACACAAGGAAGCATTTTATCTAATTTTTTATCAAAGGTCATAAAGGGAGGTTCCCCTTTCGACTCACAAGTGTTACAGTCACTTCCAACACAATGGCAGAGGGTGAGGGCCCCCGTTCTCGATCCTCGGACATCCTCACTCAAATAGAATCCCACTCCTCCACAAGTTTTACATTGCGGATTTCCATCACGAATATGCGTAATTTCTGCGAGATTCATGGTATTTATTGCAATCTTCCTAGAATCCCGCCTGTGTCAAGAAATGAGATTTTTCTTGCAGATTGCGATTTATGTCCCTTATCTTCTTGGCTTTTTTATCCGATTTGGAAGTTTTTCTGGGGAAAAGGGTTTTTTTCTCTTTTAATTCGTTATTATTGACTCACCCCTTTCCGATACTTTCATTGAAGAAATAGCTAAAGTTGTTTTTTCAAAATATTGAAAGAGACAAAAGGGTCACACGACTATGAAGATTATTAAGTATCTCCTCATTCTCCAATTGTTCCTTGGCGCGAGTGCAGTGTTTGCTCAGCCTGCGAACGCAAACGAAAGCCAAGCGGCAAAAGACCAAGTCGACGAACTTCTCAAAGGCGAGTTGGTTCCGGAAAACGACGAAGCTGAACTCACTGAGGATCAGAAAAAGAGAAAAAAAGAAGTAATGGATCAGGAAGCTCTTTGGAAAAACCCTGATTTCAAAGGTTACAATAAAACGTTCCAAGAGTTACACCAACTCTCAAAAACTTTTGCTAACAACCAATTCCGTTTAGCTCTTTCTCATTACCAAGCTGGCGTTAATACCATTATTAAAAATAAAGATTGGGTAGAACAGTATCGCAAAGAAGAGGCTGAAAAAAAGCGTCTCGATGAAAAATGGTACTGGCAAAAAGTCGATCGCAAAGCACGTGAAGAGCGAGTTGTGTATCGCGAAAAAATGAAAGCTAAGCAAGATGCTCTCAATTATTTTTCAAAAGCAATCAACCACTTAGATGAAATCAAAAACCCAGACCTTCGTGAAAGACCTGAGTTCAAAAGACTTTTATCTGATGTGTATAGATCTTGGATCATGGCGGAATACGATTTACAAAATCTTCCACAGTGTATCCCAATTCTAGAGCTTTACCTTGAAATTGATGACAATGAAAAGGAATACCCTGCTCACAAGTATCTTGCAAGTGCCTATAGCTTCGAAGAAAATATGATCAAAAAGACAAAAGGTCCAGATGATATGCTCTTCAAGTATAGATACAAAAAGAACGTTCACCTACTCCGTGCAACTGAGTTGAAGTATGGAAAGGATTCTCCTGAATACAAACATATTGTGAACATCATCAACCGAGATGAGGTTATTTCGGTAGCACAATAACCCGAAACATCTCTTTCAATAGAAGGCCCGGTAGGTGAATACCTATCCCGGGCTTTTTTGTTTTCTAGTCTGCAAACAAAATCGATTTTTATACCAATCCAACTTCTCGAGCAAACTTAACAAACGGCAGTACTCGGATTTTTCCGTCGGCTAAAAAGTCCGAATCACCCATATGAACTTGGTAAAAGAAAGGAATGTTGGTTCGATCCTTAAAGTATTTTAAATGAGGAGATACTTGTTTGTCGCCCGTTTTGCATTCGACAGCAAACAAAGGTTTGTTTTTCTTTAATACAACAAAGTCAATCTCTCGGCGGTTTGTATCACGAAGGAAACGAAGCTCCATCTTCTCTCCTTGTGTATCTTCCAGGTGGTGGCAGTATTTTAAGAGATGGCTCGCCACAAAATTTTCAAATCTAGCTCCCTCTGATTCGCATTCACTCCAATCCCATAGATATAATTTTTTTTCCTTTTTGACAGCTCGTATTTTGGGAGCTCCCAAAGGCAAAATTCGAAAGCAGTAATATACTTTCTCAAGAATTTGAACCCAATTCTCAGCTGTTCGAAAGTTTACTTCCAAATCTTCGGCTAAGGACTGGATGGAAAGAGGGGATCCAATTTTAGAAGCTAAGGTTTCTGCCAGAACTTCTATCCTGGAATACTCTCGCAAATTTTCCAAATCGCGAATATCATCATATACGATTCTATGCAATCTCTCTTGGATCCAAAGTTTCCAAAACTTCTCATTTCCTTTTAGAAAGGGCTCCGGAAATCCACCAAAACGAAGGAGCTCTTTCAAATCGTTCTTTGTTTGTAGATTCAATTCAGAAACAGAAAAAGGATGCAAACGCAAATAGCGATACCTTCCAAGTAGAGAATCTCCTCCCTTTCGGTAATGATCTAGTCTCGCAGAACCTGTTACCAAAAACTTCTGAATATCTTTTCTTTGGTCAAAATAACCTTTGAGAAGGTTTCGCCAATTTTTGAATTTGTGGATCTCGTCAAAAAGTAAAATAGGCTCTGCCGGCAAGTATCCAGATTTTATAATTTTTTTGGAGAAAGGCAGATCCCAGTTGAGATAGGCAGTTTGTGTTCGGCTTTGGCTTCCCAAAAAGGAAAGGCAAAGAGTCGTTTTACCTACTTGGCGTGGTCCTCCCACAAAAACCATACGACTTTCCAAAAATTCATGGATTTCGGGTTCCAGATACCTGTTTTTAGGATCCATGTCTCAAAATTATTGGACATGTGTGTAAATTGTAGTCAACTACAATTTAAGCATGTGTAAATTGTAGTGAGGTATATTTTACGCAAGATAGGGAAATTGTTTTATTGAAGGCAAAAACTCGTATCGGTTGTCAGAAACAATCTTCAGGGACGGGAATTTATCTTTAGTATTTTAAACTAAATCCAGTTTTCTATTTTAAGAGATGGGATTCTTGAAAATTCTTTTTCATTATTTGTGACAAGAATTCCATTCTTATTCAATACGATTGAGGCTATGATTAGATCGTTAGGAGCGATTGGTAATCCCTTCAATTCTAAATTGGAACGCACTTCTGAATAAATTTCAGATTCTACATCGTTGAATCCAACGATTTCAAAATGCTTCTCTTTTGCTCTCATCTTTAAAACTCAGAGAATCTGGTTTCTTGTAAGATTTATCATCAATAGAACCGTATAGTTGGAAATAATTGTCGGGCCATTTTTTCTCAAATGAACTTTGTAATTTTCCTTTGACCCATTGGGAGATTGAGATTTTCTCCTTTTTTGCCGCTAATTCAATTTTCTTGAGAGTTTCTTGATCGATGTACAAAGATAACTGGGGCATAGAAATCTCCTCTTACTTTTATAAAACAAGTATACGTTTGTCTATTCTGTTTTCAGGGGAGAAAGTTTCTTTTTTATGAATTTGGACCCGAAGCAAATGAAAAACAACCCAGCTCGCTTTCCTACGAACTGAGTTGAGAGTAGGAGTGAATTAAAATACTCCTGCTTGAATCGTGGAGGTTGCCGTAGTTGTATTTACAAAAATTAAGTAATCACCTGCAGTATTGATTGTAAACTCCCGAGCAGATGCCGTCGAATTCAAAGTATAGTCTGTTGTAACTGTGGCGACGTTCCTCGAGCTATCCAACGGGCAATTTGATTGCTTAAAAATTGTTGGTGTACTTATACCACCATTCACTACAATCTTTTGTCCAGAAGTGATACTCTTTGCAGAGATAACAGCTACAGTGTTCGAGCCAATTATTCTTGTTCCTACATTAACAAGTCTTCCTGATCCTGCCGTCGTCAACGGAACAGATCCGATGCTGGTTCCAAGTAGTGTTACCTCACAACTTGCCCCCCCACTGGATAGCGCGAGTAATGCGAGAAGTGCTGTGTTATCCTCTTCTTTTTTCTTTGGGCAATTGATGAGAAGTGCTGCTACCAAAAACAATCCTAAAAACTTTACTATATTCTGAATCATTGGTTCTCCTTATTTTCTTTCTACCAGTTGTTATACGATATGGCAACTAACAAGAAAGTTGTTGAAATTTTCGGGGGGGGGGGTAAGTCAAGTATTTTTTTGCAGAGAAAAAATTACCTGCGTCTTTAGAAGTTTGGTGGAAGTTAGTAGGAGGAATGAGAAATTGCCCCTTATTTAAATTCTTGACTAAAATGGATTATCACTCCATTTTTGACAAATGTGGATTGATCGAGATATAACTTCCCTTTTTATAGAAAATTCTGATACCATCCAAGTGATTCGGGGGCCAAGGCAATGTGGAAAGACGAGTCTCATCCTTCATTTGGATCAGGGTTTCGAGGAGATCTCTCTCGACAATCCTAGCTTTCGTGACCTTGCCAATCAGGATCCAGAGTTATTTCTATCGCAGTTTAATTCGGAACGTATCTTTATCGATGAGGCACAATACGCACCTGCCTTGTTTCCGTCTTTAAAACGAAAGGCTGATTTGAGCAAAAGAGATTTATCCAAACGAAACAAAACACTCATTCGGATCACAGGTTCCAACCAATTGTTACTGGACAAACAAGTAAAAGAAAGTCTCTCTGGGCGAGCTAGTTTTTTTGATCTGAATACTTTGTCTGTTGCCGAGATTCTAAAATCAAAAAAATATAGGATCCAAGAGATTCTATACAAAGGAGGAATGCCCGAGTTATACGCAGATCCAAAAAAAGATCCTGTAAAGTATTTAAATGACTATATCAATAGTTATGTGGAAAAGGATATTGTGCTTTCTGCTGGTATCCAAAAGAGTCGAGAGTTTTTAAAATTTATCAAACTACTGGCTGGGCGAACGGGAAATCTGATCGACTATGCCAATTTTGGAAAGGAGGTAGGGGTTGATGCAAAGACTAGCAAAGATTGGATTGGTATTTTAGAGAAAATGGGAATTCTTTCTCTCGTCTATCCGTATTCTTCAAATCTTTCCAAACGTTTGACTAAGTCACCCAAGATTTACTTTTTAGACACTGGTCTTGCATGTAGACTGCAAGGCTGGACGGATCCTCTGCCAATTGTCACCTCTCCTCAACAAGGGCAACTTTTTGAAAATTTAGTATATTCGGAAATTTACAAAACAAATCAAAACTATGGTAAAAATTGGCAAGTTTATCATTGGCGATCTAAAGATGGAGAAGAGATAGATTTTTTGCTCGAATGGAAGCCTAATCAATTTCTATTTTTGGAAAGTAAAACAAGCCCAAATCAAATCCCCGATATCTCAAAGTATTCTGAAGTTAGAAAGGTCTTCAAGAAGAAGATTCCTGAGTTTTTTATCTGCCACCAGGAAGGCCAAAGGATTTTCAACAAACAAATACCAATAGCCTCTTTAAGAGATTTTTTGTTAGATTATACGAGATAAAAGGATCCCTATCGTTTAAAGCGAGCCAACCCAGTTCGCTTCTGTACGAACTGAGTTGAGTGCAACAGTGAATTAAAATACTCCTGCTTGAATCGTGGCGGTTGCCGTAGTTGTCTTTATAAAAATTAAGTAATCACCTGCAGTATTAATCGTATATTTTTGTTCGAATGAAGTAGATGCCAATGTATAGTCAGTAGTAACTGTCGCTAAATTTTGAGCTGTGTTCAAAGGACAATTGGCTTGTTTGAATATCGTTGGAACGCTAATTCCACCTAGACTCACACCTGCTGCTGTTACCTCACAACTTGCTCCCCCACTGGATAGCGCGAGTAATGCGAGAAGTGCGGTGTTATCATCTTCCTTTTCCTTTAAAAAAAGCAGGCCTAACCTTTCACCTCCTTTAGTATCGACTTGCTTGGAAGTCTAAAAAAGTTCATCACACTGATAAAGTATAACAATAGCGAAAGACTTAGAATTCCAATAAATACAAATAAAATCTGAAGCATTGGATACACACTTCGCAAATCTAATACAAGTTTGTTTAGGATTTCGTTCGAAATTCCTGCATAGATACATCCAATTAAAAATGCGAAGGTTGAGACAAGGGTGGCCTCCCTCGTAAAATGTTTAAGCATAAACTTAGAATCAGCACCAATGACTCGAAGCAGTGCAAATTCTTTTTTGCGTTCCCTTTGGCTTGCATAGAGGGAGGTAAATACTAAAATCAAAGCGGCAAATAGTATAAACAAAGTCATGAGGCTCATCATTTTGACTACTTTTTCCAGTATTCCCATAAATGCCTGCACCGTCTTCTCTGTATCAATCACCGTAATATTTGGATACTCAGAAACGATTTGTTTTTGGAGTTGGTATCTCTGCCCTGCGTCATCTATCAGAAGGGATGTGATGTAAAACCTCGGGGCGTTTTCAAGGATTCCTCTCGAAAATAGAACCACAAAATTTGGCTTCATATCGGACCAATTGACCGACCTCAGGTTGGTAATCTTACCCGTTATCTCTCTTCCTTGCACATTGAAGGTCAGACGATCCCCCACTCCGGCTTTCAGATAACCTGCAAAATCCCGTTCTACAGAAATTTCATCACGGCCCAATTCATTCCACCAGCTACCATTTGTTACTTTTTCCGTGTCATACAAATGATCCCTATAAGACAAAAAGTATTCCCGAGTTCTTGCAGTTGCACGCCAATTCCGATCCATCGCATTTTTTACAGTGTCTTCCTTTCGGATGGGCTCTCCGTTCACCTTGGCAAGCCTTGCACCAATGATGGGTGCTGTGAATTGTTTTTCCGAAGGATATTTTGAGATTATGCTAAGTACTCCGTCCTTTTGAGAATCTCGGATATCCAAAAGAAACATATTTGGCCTTCTTTCGATTTCCCTGGCACCACTTAACTCTAGAAGACTCTCTTGTAATATTAGCGAAAGAATCAAGATAAACAAAGCAGAACCGAGTCCGATGATGGACAAACGAAGCGCTCCCGACTTTCGAGTGATCTTCTTTGTTACAAGGCTCCATTCTTTAGTTACAAATCCAAGTAGTACCAATTGGTTTAAAACCAATCCCAATAGTAGATACAAAATCCAAACCAGTACGGGGAGTAAAAACAATACGCCTGAGAATACGAGGGCCTTCGGAAAACTCTCAGTTTCAAAAAAAGCCAATAGAAAGAATAAAAAATAAATCACAAAGAAAGAAAACACCTGCCAGAGGATTCCAATCCTACTTTCTGAGTCGGATTCGAGTTCTCTCAAAGCGGCAAGTGGTTTTACAGTTCTAGTTTCCAATACGAGTGGCAAAGAAATTACTGCAGGCAATAATACACCTAACACCAAACTCCAAACAAAAGAAGAAACACTAAATCCAAAAAAAATACCCTTCTCAATACTTAGTCCACTTATATCAGGTAAGATGGATTGGATCCAGAATCCTAAACACAATCCGAGAATGGTGCCAATAAAGGACAAACTAAGAATTTCTAAAAGAACCAAACCAAAAATCGTATTGGGTTTTGCGCCTAAACACATCAAAATTGCGATTTCGTTTTTCTTTTCGTTCAAACGAGTGCGCACGGCTGTGTAAATCGAGATTGCACCCAAAAAAAATCCACAAAGTGCAAGTAAAGCCATATAATCAAAGGTATTCTTTATAAATGACTGCGATCCAGAGTTAACTTCTGTATTGTGATAGATAGTTAGGTCTTCTTTGATAAAATCTTCAAAATTTTGATCCTTCCAAACAGTTGTATCAAATCCTTCTGGAAATTTTAAATAGATTGTATAGCGAATCCGGCTTCCCCTTTGGACAAGACCCGTTTTTTCCACACTGGAAATATTGATAACAGAAGATGGTGCAGATCCGACAAATGATCCCACCGCACCAGGTTCTTTTATAATTTCACCCGATAGTATAAAATTAAAATCTCCTAAGCGAACAGTGTCACCCAATTTCAGTTTCAAATTCTTTATCAGATTGGATTCCAGAAGGATTTGGTTGGATTTTAGATTTTTGTAAGCTTCTTTAGGTTCTGTAACCATTTCGCCGTAGAACGGGTAATTGGTTTCGATGGCCTTTACAAAGCTTAATGAGTTTTCCCCGAGTCCCCCATTCGAAATCATTGACAGAAACTGAATGGATTCAGACTTTTTTGCGGCTTGGGGCAGGCGTTTTCGCACCAAATCCTTGGCTTCTTCTGTAAATTCCTGAGGGGACTGTAAGGCAAGGTCCGCACCCATGATTTGTTTGGCTTCCCTTCGGATTGCCGAGGCAGTATTCTCTTTATAGGAATGAATTCCGATGACCGAACCGACTCCGAGAGAGATAGAAAGTAAGATAAGAATGGAGTACTTATACCTCGAGAAGAGCTCCCTTTTTAGATAGAATCTGAAGAAAAGAGAATTCATTTTGACCTCTTCAAATTCTTTTTCTTCAGGGGAACTTTTTTAACGGAAACTTTCTCAGTCTTTTTGGAACTCTGGGAAAAGTTTATTGGTTTTTTATTGGCCACTTTGTTCCGAATCTCTTTTACAATCTCGCCATCATGCATATACAAGATTCGATCTGCGAGTTTTGCTACATCAGGGTCGTGAGTAACGACAATAATTGTTGTTCCTTGTTTTTGATTTCGATACAAAAGTAAATCCAGTATTGTTTGACTATTTTTGGAATCCAAGTTTGCAGTAGGTTCATCTGCAAAAATAATCTTTGGATCATTGACAAAAGAACGTGCAATGGCAACTCTTTGCTCTTCACCACCTGACAACTGTTTTGGGAAGTGGCCAGCTCTTTGACCCATTGATACAGAATCAAGGATTGACTTTGCTTTTTCTAAGATCTTTTTTTCCGATAATGTAGGATCTAAGAACAATGGAATCCCAACATTCTCAACAGCAGTGAGTCCAGGAAGCAATTGAAAGTTTTGAAAGATAAAACCAATTTTTTTTGCACGTAAGTCAGCAAGGTTCGTTTCGTCTTCTTTCGTTAGGTCAACATCATCTAAAATCACAGAACCAGTATCAGGTTTATCCAGACCCGCTGCAACACCGAGAAGAGTAGATTTTCCGGAACCAGATGGACCCATAATCGCAACAAATTCGCCAGTTTCAATGCGAAATGAAATATTTTTCAGCACATGAATGGTTTCTATATCATTCGGAAATGACTTGGATACAGTTTTAAAATTTAACACTAGGATTTTCCCCCACTCAAAACTTCACATAACACCTAAACGGTGACTAATATCGGGCATTTATTTGCAAAAAATTCGCCTAACAATAAGTTGGAACGGAATTCCATTGCAAATGTTTTTTTTAACTTGGCGATTTTCTATTGCATATTTTTTAAAAAAAATTTTAAAAAAACCAATCTGTTTTTCTGCTTCGATCCTTATTTTTTTTGACCACAGAAGGACGTTTTCATATAAAGTAACTTCATCACAGTGATTTCCCGACTCTACTTAGACGAATTTTTGGGAAGTTATGAACAACGCTGTTGATAAGCGCAAATTTTTAGGTAGTTAGAGAATGCTCAATTTCAATATAAAGAAAGAAACTGGCGACGTTATGAATGTGAAAATTACAAATGTCAAACCTTGTGCGGAATGTGGCAGTATTGCCCCACTTTATCAATACAATCTGTGCAAAGTATGTCTTTCTAAAAGCTTCAAAAAGCTTGTAAAAATCATCGACTCCGTGAGAAAGTAGATTATAGGCACTTTCTTTACGTTAGGCGATGAATTATCCATTCCAAGATATTGAACAAAAATGGCAAAAATTCTGGGAGGATTCCAAAACATTCCGAACAGACTCCCATTCCAAAAAACCAAAATACTATTGTTTAGACATGTTTCCTTACCCAAGCGGGGCGGGGCTACATGTTGGTCATCCAGAAGGCTATACTGCCACTGATATAATCTCTAGATTGAAACGAATGGAAGGGTTTGAAGTCCTTCACCCTATGGGCTGGGATGCTTTTGGCCTTCCTGCGGAACGATATGCGATGACCACAGGGATCCACCCAAGGGTCACAACTAAGAATAATATTGATACGTTTCGAAGGCAGATTAAAAGCCTTGGACTTTCCTACGATTGGGATAGGGAAATTTCAACCACACACCCCGATTACTACAAATGGACCCAATGGATTTTTTTACAAATTTACAATTCCTACTTTGATCGAAACGAAAACAAAGCTAAATCCATTGAAAATTTAATCCAAGTATTCGAAAAGACGGGATCTGTGGGTTTTGAGGATAAGGAACTCCCCAAAGGCATACAGTTCACGAAAGAACAATGGAATTCAAAGAGTCGGAAAGAAAAAGAGGATATCCTATCTCATTTTCGATTGGTCTTTGAGGCGAGTATACCGGTGAATTGGTGTGAAGCTTTGGGAACTGTTCTTGCCAATGAAGAAGTCGAAGAATGGACTTCCAAAGGCTACACAGTCGAACGAAAGCCGATGCGACAGTACATGATGCGAATCACGGCTTACGCGGAAAGACTCCTTTCTGATCTTTCTCTTTGTGAATGGCCCGTGTCCACCTTAGAGATGCAAAGGAATTGGATTGGTAGATCAGAAGGTATGGACTTGAACTTCCATGTTCCTTCAATTAAAAAAGATATCACAGTCTATACGACAAGGCCTGATACGATCTTCGGAGCGACTTACTTAGTTTTAGCACCGGAGCATCCAATTGTTTCCGAAATCACTACCAAAGAACAATCAAACGCAATCCAAGAATACCAAAAGTCCTGTGCTCTCAAAAGTGACTTGGAACGAACGGAACTGAATAAAGAAAAAACGGGAGTGTTTACGGGAGCATTCGCAGAGCTTCCAACCGATGCTTCTATCCAAGTCCCGATTTTTATTTCTGATTATGTTTTGAGTACATATGGTACGGGTGCCATCATGGCAGTCCCTGCGCACGACCAACGAGACTACGATTTTGCAAAAAAATTCCAAATCCCTATCAAACAAGTGATTGCAGGAGTTATGGAAGACGGAAAGGCTTTCGATTCCAAAGAATCTAGCTGTATCAATTCTAAGTCTTCAGAAATCAATTTAGATGGAAAAACCTACAAACAAGCATTTGCTGAAATGGCTTCTTGGGCAGAATCAAAAGGCATCGGTCGAAAAAAAGTCCAGTTCAAACTCAGAGATTGGCTATTTGCAAGACAGAGATATTGGGGAGAACCCATTCCTATAGTTCATTTTGCGGATGGTTCTCCCAAGGCCCTCTCTCCCGAAGAACTTCCTTTAGTTTTGCCTGACTTAGAAGAATTCAAACCTTCAGGAACAGGGGAATCCCCACTAGCTCTCGCTAAAGACTGGTTGGTATACAAAGACAAAGAAACGGGAGAAATTGGAAAACGAGAGACCAATACAATGCCACAGTGGGCAGGTTCTTGTTACTATTATTTACGTTATATCGATCCAAGAAACCAAAACCAACTCATCGATCCGAATCTCGAAAAAACCTGGATGCCAGTAGAAGTGTACGTCGGAGGAGCCGAACATGCTGTACTCCACCTTCTCTACTCTCGATTTTGGCATAAGATTCTATTTGATCTAGGCCACGTTTCCACTCCTGAGCCTTTTAAGAAACTTGTACACCAAGGTCTTATCCTTGGCGAAGACAAGGGCAAAATGTCTAAGTCTCGAGGAAATGTTGTCAATCCCGATGATGTAGTCGCGGAATTTGGAGCCGATACACTTCGCCTTTTTGAAATGTTTATGGGTCCTTTTGAAATGGCCAAACCTTGGAGTAAAAATGGCGTGGATGGTGTCTTCCGATTTTTAAATCGGGTCTGGAGGCTCTACCATTCAGGACCTAACGAAAGTTTTTCGGTTCAAGATTTAGAACCCACGGAAGAAGAATGGAAGGTCCTCCACCGAACCTTAAAAAAAGTCAAAGAAGATATAGATGGATTTTCTTTCAATACAGCTGTTTCGCAGATGATGATATTTGTGAATGAGTTTACTTCAAAAGAAAGAAGGCCAAAACAAATCCTTGAACCTTTTGTTCTAGCACTTTCTCCATTTGCACCTCATCTCTGTGAAGAACTTTGGGAAAAACTAGGACATAAGGAAAGCCTAGCCTACACCCCTTACCCAAAATGGGATGATCGGTATTTAGTGGATGCGAATATCACGATTGTTGTTCAGGTAAATGGAAAAATGCGTGGAGAATTTCTCGCTCCAAGAGAGATACAAGAGAAGGAAGCAATTGAACTCGCAAAACAAGTTGATAAGGCAAAACCATTTTGGCTAGGAAAAGATATCAAAAAAGAAATCTATGTCAAGGGCAAGTTGGTAAACATTGTTGTTGCAGGCTAGCTGTTTGTAAGTAGCTGATCTAGGGACACGAAGTCCCTAGAATGTGGAATTTATTTTCCTTTTTTTGCAGGGGCAGCTGGTTTTTCTATCCAACCATCACCAGTGAGTTCATACTTTACTTCTCCATATAAGAAAAGGTAATAAGAACTTGAATTGATTTGAGTATTTGTTAAGAACTCAACTCCATTCTCTTGGCATGCCTTTTGGATCACTTCTGCGCTCATTCTGGATGCTCTTGTATCTCCTAAAGGAAATAGAACAAAAGGAATTGAATAGACTGCTTTGATGGGTGTAGGTTTCTTTTCGTACTCTTTTGTGAAATCGATATCTTTTTCAGCAAGAAATGCATAATTCCCTTGAACTGTAACACAATTTGCTACGAATGAGAGTGCAAATAACATTGCAACGATTAAAACTGATTTATTCTTTAATGCTTTCAATTTATTTTCCTCCGCTTGTCAATTTCCAACATTCTGCTACGACGTTATAGCTTTCTGTAGCGATAAATGCTTGTTCATTTCTTGCAAAATTCAACTGGACATTTTTCGCTAAATCACAGGAATTTTTTGCCAGTGCTTCATCTAAAAGAGTTGAGTAGTTTTTGTACTCGCCAATTTTAATTCCGATAACATAGAATACAGTATTAACAGACGTTACAGAACTGTTTATCAACTCATATTTTACATTTTTTCCAGTAACAACTGGCTTTGTACTCATATACTTAACTGTAGGTGTGCTACAGTTAACAATTGCAATCATGACAATTGCAACGAAAAATAAAGATATTTTTCTCATTCGTTTCTCCTTGCTTGGCATAGGGAAACCAACTTATATAAAACTGTCAAACAAAAGAGTTACAACATGATGACACTCAGGGTGTTTTATTCACAATTTACAAAATCACCATTACAAAAATGAGAACGCCAATCAAGATTAAGGTTACAAAGGTCCCCATAAGAAGAAATAAATTTCCACCTGCTGACTTTTGTTCCACAGGTGCAATTACCTTTTTCTTATTCTGAGTTGAAGCCACTTTACTTTGATTTTGTGTTTGTCCAAGTGCTTTAGGAATTGCAACTTTTACAGGCTGTTCTTCGACAGAATGGAATAAGTATTTGTTTGGACCTTCGGCAAAGATGTGATATTCTGATTTGTTACTAGCTATCCCCAAAAACTTACCGATCAACGGCTCTTTGGAAACTTTCCCCTCTTCATCAATCAGGCCTAACAAAGAAGCATCCGACATACCTTCTTGAGTTTCAGTCGGGACACGGAACAAAATCTCCTGGCCTTCTACCAGGTTGTCAAATTCTACACCGCTGATTGGTGAAATCACCGTCTTCATGTTGACTTCTTTTGAAAATCCTGTTCGGAAATGAGCAATCTGTCTTTCGATTGCAGATTGTTCTCCTGCTGATACGACTACTTGAGTTGTCTGTTCTTCTGGAATCGGCATTTCATCCATGGGCTTAGAAATGGGATTGATGGTTCCCTTCATTGGATTTTCATACCGGAACTTCGCTGTTGAGATTTTATCAACCTCGGCTTGCAATTTGATATTGCGACCCTTGGAAGCTTGTAAGAGAGAAGCTTCTAAAGCTTCCGTAATTCTGGAGGGATCTTTTTTTTGCCAGAGAGGTAAAAAGTCTTCTAACTTTTCTTTGGTGAAAACTCGGTAAACCGCTCTTCCTATATTTTCAGATATAGATGGATCATAACCTGCCGTTTTCCCAATATCAGCAAGGTCAGTTGATATTTGGACATGATCTGCAAAAGTTCGAACCCTTCGAAAGATCGGTGAGTTACCTACGACTGCATAAACTTCCATGATATGCTTTTTGATTGAAGAAACCAATAGCAAAATCATTCCATTCATGCTGTCTAAATCGATTTTGATTTTGATTAAGTATCCGTCTGTGATTTTTCCCTGAAGGACTTCTTTTGCCTGTTCATCTGTAAAAACAGCCTCTTTTGTAAGTCCTAGAAGATCAGCTTGTCTTTTAAGTTGATCCGCTTTTGTATGTAATTCTGACATTATTCTACAAACAATTGTTCGGTGGATCTTTCTTTCTCTTGAATTGATTCAAGAGGTACCTCTACTTTAGCAACTGTTTCCTTTTTCCTTTCTGATGAATATATTGAAAATAATCTGCGATCAAATCCAGATTGTGAAAGTAGAATCTCTACCATAGTGATTCCCATTCCAGCTCCTTCAGTATTATCGCCGTGTTCCATAAAGAACTCAAAAAGATTGTCATACTTTTTTGCGTTCAAGAACTTCTCTTTGACTCGCTCTGCCTCCACAGGCAAAAGAGGAAAATTATTTTTTACCTCCAGGTCAACTTTATTTGGCGAGTAGGAGCAGGTAATCTTTACTAAAAAACCAGATTCCTTCATTTTTGATTTGTAGGCTGGGAATTTTCGCTCATTAAGACTTGTTTTAAAGAGCTTCATTCCTTTTTCATAATCTTCTAAATTTTGAATATTAAGTCGCATTTCTTCAAAAATAATACGTTTGATTGCTGCTTTAGTCGAATTTACGATAAGTTCTTTTGCAGAGGTATAAAAAAGCTCCATCAGGTCTGGTCGACCAACTGACTCCAAAATCGTTTGTAGGATAAATTTGAGTTTAGCTTCGCCGACATCACCCATGACATGCGTAATCATAGAGATTTTTTTGCCCATCTGAACCGCCCGTTCAACTTGGGTACAAAATTCTTGGGGCAAATGGTAGTCTTCTGTCATCGAATTGCCAGCAATCGTCCAAAAATGTCAGGTTTTTCCTGATTTGTCCAGCGATTTATGATTTTTGGAGCTGGCTATCTAGGATTTCCAAGACCGAAGAGAGATTGGCTTTACAAGGACGAATTGAATTTTTCAGTCGCATATCGGTTCCAGAGATTTTACCTTCATGGAAGGCGACTTTGAATTCCGTAAACTTCAATCCATTGGCTGTTGAAATCACAACCACGCTCTCGCCGTCTCGGATTTCTCCACGTTCTTTGCACTTGAGCATAGCGGCAAGAGCCACTCCCGTATGAGGATCATTGTACAATCCATACAAATCTCCTCTCGCAGCAGCATTGGACAATTCCTCTTCAGTCGCAATCTCTACGATCCCATTAAATTTTTGTAAGACTCGAATTGCCTTTTTAACGGAAACTGGATCTCCGATTTGAATCGCAGAAGCCAAGGTTTTTACTGCAGTCAAAGGTTTGAATTCCGCAAAACCTTTCTTATACGAGTCATAGAGAGGGCTCGCATTTTTTGCCTGTGCTAAGATAATCCTTGGCAATCGATCAATGAGACCTAGTTCAAACATCAGTTCAAAGCCCATTCCAAGAGCGGAAACATTCCCTAAATTGCCACCTGGAATGACTACCCAATCCGGAACTTTCCAACCGAGCTGTTGCGTGATTTCAACGGAGATTGTTTTCTGGCCTTCGATTCGGAGAGAATTCATTGAGTTTGCAAGATAAATCGAGGGTTCCTTCGTGACTTCTTTTACAAGCGCCATACAACCATCAAAATCCGTTTCAAGAGCCAATACCAAAGCTCCGTTCGCTACTGGTTGGATGAGTTGTGCGTTGGACACTTTGTTTTCGGGTAAAAATATAATGGCAGGAATCCCAGCCTTCGCTGCGTAAGATGCTAAGGCTGCGGATGTATCACCTGTGGAAGCACAAGCAACTGCTTTGATAGGAACACCCTCAGAAATCATTTGTTTGACTTGGCTTACAAGAACGGTCATACCCAAGTCTTTAAAAGATCCCGTATGCGAAATTCCACATTGTTTTACATAAAGACCAGAGAGCCCTAGGTCCTTAGCAAACCGATCTGCAGAATAGAGATGAGTCCCACCTTCTCCGGATGTAACCGTATTTTCATCTTCGAGGTGAGGCAAAACCCATTCCTTTTTCCCCCATACACCTGAGGAATAAGGGAAGGTCTGGGAGCGAAAACGGGTCTCAAAATTGGATTTCCATTCGTTTGCTGGAATTTTTTTTAAGGGCTCTAAGTCGTGTTCGACATTCAATAATTCCCCGCAAGCTTTGCATGAGTAGATGACCTGGTTTAAGGGGTAGGTCTTTCGGCAGGCATCATTTGTGCACCGAAACTGTGCTCGGAATTCATATTTTGTAAGTGACATAGAACTTCTCTTGCGTTGTAATTTACGGGTACTTCCTTTTCCATATTGGAGAAGGTGGAAATTTTCACGAATGATTTTTATCCTTTCGGATGGATATGGAAAGAGAAAGCAAAGAATTCAATTGGCGCCAAAAAATAAGTCGGTATTTCAAACGGATTGTTTTGGTATTTTTCTTTTTGATTTTTTTACTCTTTGTCCGGGTATTCCTTTTCCAGGTCTATTCCATCTCAGGGAATTCCATGTATCCAACATTAGAACATGGATCGATCGTTTTTGTTTGGAAAGGTGGTTTTGCGATTTCAGCTAAGTTTTTTGGGACCGAGCTTCTCTACACAGAACCGAATATTCAAAAACTTGATATGGTTTTGTTTGTAAGCCAGGAAGAAGAATTAGTAGTCAAACGAGTGATTGGTCTACCAGGTGAATTTTATTCCATTGAATCCGGTCGAGTTTTAATTGATTCTGCCGAACTTGTTGAAAATTATTTACCTAAAGGAAGTTACACGAGTGAACCTTCTACGACAGTTTTTCTAAATAGGCAAAATACTGCATTTTTAGCTATGGACAAACAAGGAAGAATTCCCCCGGGATATTACTTGCTATTAGGCGACAATCGTCAATATTCTACCGATTCAAGAGCATTTGGATTGGTTCCGGCAGAAAAAATTAAAGGCAAAGTTATTTTTTATTTTTAAGAATGTCTGATTACAAACTAAGACTCAAGTTTATCTTTTTCTTTATTCTTTCTCTTTTTGGAATTTTATTTGTAAGAGTAGTTTACCTTACTTACTTCAATCAAAATATCATCAACCTCAAAGGTAGTAAAACAATCCAAAGAGGGACCATCTTTGATCGTAGAGGGATTGAACTTGCAATCTCCCGTGAATCTGGAACTGTTGGAATCGATCCGTCTAACATTTATGATCCGGAATTGACAGGTCAGGAACTTAGTAGTATATTAGAAATTCCTGCAGCCAAATTACAACAATCCATCCAAGAAAAACAAAACTACTTTCTTCTAAAACGTGAAATAGACCTGATCAAAGCAGAAAAAATCCGTGCTCTTTCTCTTCCAGGAGTCCGTGTAGAAAAAGAATACAAACGAATCTACCCCCAAGGTGCGCTTGCTTCCAGCCTCATTGGGTTTACTGGATTTGATGATGACAAAGCTCTATCTGGTCTTGAAACCTTATACAATTTAGAACTAATAACTACAACCGATGCAGATTCTGTGAAAGGAAACAATCTACATTTAACGATTGATAGTATAATACAATACCGTCTGGAAAAGTCCCTACAAAAAGCCTTTTTAGAAACCAAGTCAAAACGAGGAATAGGAATCATCATGGACGTTGAATCGGGAAAAATTCTTGCCATGGCAAGTTTTCCCAATTTTGATCCCAACCACTTCCAAGTTTTTCCAGTGGAATCTCATTCCAATTGGGGAATCAGACACGTTTTTGAACCAGGTTCGACTATGAAGATATTTATCGCTCTAATGTTGTTAAACGAAGGAGCAATTTTACCAGGAGAAAGATTTCATTGTCCTGGCTTTATAGAAATTGGTAAAACTGTGATAAGATGTACAGACAATCACGGACATTTGAACTTAGATGAAATTTTACAATATTCATGTAACGTAGGAATTATAAAGGCTGCAAGTAAAGTGAACGAAACGACTTTTTCCCGTTATATGGACCAATTCAAATTTGGACAAAGAACTAATTTTTCCTTACATGAGGCAAAAGGATACCTTCCTCCTATTTCAAAATGGAACAAAAGTACTCCCTATTTTTTATCGATAGGACAAGGAGTCTCTGTTACACCCATCCAATTGATCACGGCAGCATCAGCAGTTGTGAATGGGGGAATTCTCTTTGAGCCATCTGTGGTTTCAAAAATTACAAATTCATATGGCGAGTTGGTTCATGAATTCAATCCAAAACAAGAGTTAATTGGCATAAAAAAAGGTGCAGCTGATAAAACTCTCTTAGCCATGGGAAAAGCTGTTTCGCAAGGAACCGGCAAAAAAGCATATTTAGAAAACTACTTTATCGCCGGAAAAACAGGGACCGCCCAGAAAGCCAAGGCAGGTCTCGGCTACCAAGAAGGACTTTTTACTGCTAGTTTTTTAGGTTTTTTCCCTGCCGACAAACCGAAATATGCTGGTCTTATTGTATTTGATGAACCTGGCGGCGAGTCTCACACCGGTGGTGGAATTGCGGCACCAGTATTTCGTGAAGTTGTAGAAAGTATCATACCTATTGTGGAACGAAGTGAAAAAGCGCTTGTAGTTGAATTGAATCATTTACCCATCAAGGAATTTAGAGTAGATCCGAACATAATGCCAAATCTTTCAGGTTTTACTGCAACTGAATCTATTTCTGTTCTTAAAAAATTAAAAGGAACTTATTCTATGGAAGGATCTGGTTATGTAAACGAACAAGATCCTCCACCAGGTACGAGGTTAACTTTCGAATCAAATATCCGATTAAAATTGGGAAGTCAAAGCAATTAACAGTGAATCCGATACTTCTACAAAAAAATCTTTCTTATCTCAAATCTGATTTTTCCGTAAAAATTCAAAATGCAACTCTTCCCGTCGAGTTACAAAAATCGAAAACAGGAGAATGGACTTTAGAATTAGAAGGCAGGTGGATACACAGTCGTTTTGATCCGATTACCGAAGCGAAACGATTTGCTGACGAACTACCTGAGGATGGCTCCCAAAGAGTTTATCTTTTGTTTGGTGCGGGACTTGGACATATTTTACCTTTTTTACTTAAAAGAGAAAACTGTTTTGTTATATGGATGGAACCAAATGAGTTTTTTCTTAAAGTTGCGCTATCAATTTACGATTTTTCAGAATCCCTCTTATCTGAAAAACTAATCATCATACCTAATGAGAAAAGAGAAGATCTTTTGATTGAGGCATTTAAAGGAAAGGGAACTTATCCAATAAGTTTTGTGCCTCATAGAGGTTCTTGGCAGTGGAAAGAAACAGACTATCTAGAACTAAGAAATATCGCCGAACAGATGTTTCACAAAAAAGATGTAAACCTGGCAACTCTGACTCGATTCGAAAAAATCTGGGCAAAAAATATTTGTTTTAATCTTCCTGAGCTAGCAGCATTTACCCCTGTATCCAAATTGTTTGGATTGGCAAACGGAATTGATATTGTTGTAGCTGGTGCAGGGCCTAGCCTCTCCCATTCGATTCCGAATTTAAAAAAATTTCGAAGTCAATTTTTACTTCTCGCAGTTGATACAGCAGTTCCCATCTTAAGTTCGTTTGGTGTTGATCCTGACTTAATCTACTCAGTAGACCCCCAATCTTTAAATAGTCAGTATTTGGAAGATTATCATGGTGATGGAATTTTGGTATTCGATC
Source organism: Leptospira sp. (assembly GCA_027533185.1). GTDB lineage: Bacteria > Spirochaetota > Leptospiria > Leptospirales > Leptospiraceae > Leptospira_A. The sequence continues at coordinate 266,838 of JAPZTS010000007.1, forward strand.
CTACCTCTACATACATGAGTTTGCGATTGGATGCGGGACCTGTAAAAGGCTTTGTAACCACTTCACCATTTCCTCTCATCCAAATTTTGGAGAAATCTATGGAAGTAGAATTGGGAGCAGTACCATTTGGAGGTTCCGTCTCAACCAATGCAGCAAGTCTTGCATCTCTTATGGGAGCTAAAAATATTTATTTCATAGGACAGGATTTGAGTTTTACGTTTGGTTTAGCTCATTCCAAAGGTGCGATCTTAGAAGAAAGACTTAATTTTTTAGAGAATAGAAAATTCCGTAGGGAAAAACACAACTACAAACAACTGTTTGCTTTACCTCAAAAGAAGGTAGAAGGTATTTTGGGAAATTCTTTTATTACTAATGAAAAAATGTTAATCTTCAAAAAATGGTTCGAGGATCATGCGGATTCTAACCCATGGAAAAATCTTACAGCTAACGGAGCTAAACTCGACGGAATTCCAAGTCTAAAATTCGAAGATTGTTTTTCAGAAATTGACGAAAACCTCAAAGAATTGGTTTTATCGGTAAAGAGTGCAATAAGAGAAACTTTAAAGATTCAAAATCAAGAGAAAACTTCTGAACAGTTGAAGGCAGAAATTCAAAAGGTAATTCCAAACCTAATTGAATTTCAGTCCGTTGTTCAAAAGGGAATGAATCTTTCAAAGAAAATTTACTCACAAATTAAGAACAACCAAGTAGATCCCAAACGTTTCTCGAATGATTTAAAACAGATGGATGCAATCGATACAATCGTTAGTGAAAAAAAAGGTTTAAATGAGATGTTAAGTCTCGGAATCCAAAGAGTGATACTAACAATAACGGAAGGTTATGATTCAGAACTAGATGAAGCAGATCGATCGAATGAACAACTGGAAATCGCTAAAAAGTCATTACTTTTGTACGAAGGCCTTAACGAATCGATCTCATCCATTAAACGTATGTTGAAAAAAAGTTTATTTCGCTTAGAAAGCTATTGAACAGACAATACTGTAAAATCCACTCTTCGGTTCATAATTCTTCCAGCTTCCGTATAATTTGAACCAATCGATGTAGTCTCACCGAATCCTCTAGCATCGACTTGAGATGGACTCACTCCGTTCTTTATTAGCTCATCCTTGATAAAATTCGCTCTCTCTTCAGACAGGATTTTATTTTCATCCAATTCGCCAATGAAACAAGTGTGACCTTTCACTCTAATTTTAATTTGTGGATATGATTTTAGAGCTAACGCAAGGGTTGCAACTTTGTCAGATGCTCCTACCTCTGTCTCCATAGTCTGTTTCAAAAATCGAATATTTAAGTCATTTATATAACGTATCGCTTGTTTTGCGGAGTCAAATTTAACCGACGCATTTCCCCCATCAATAGATACTCTCTCTAGACTACGGTTTTTTGATTCTGGTTCCTCGGAAGTAACGGTTTGTTTGTTTTGTTTTGAATCTTCTATTTTTCCTTGAGAATTTGTTTTGTCTCGGTTACAACTTCGTATTCCAAAAAACAGTAATAAGGCAAGGGCCAATCCTATTAAAATGAAAATGAGAATCCTCTTAAGTGGATTTGACTTTGGAGTGGGCCGAAATTTATTCAACTCAATCAATTCATTATATTCCGGTGTTGGACTGTTGTATTCATACTCATCGCCATCTGAGTATGAATCAGAAAAAAAAGATTCTTCCTTTTTCGCTCTTGTATTGCGAGGGTTTTTTTTAACTGGCTCAGTTTTTTTAGTCGGTTTTTTCTTTGAGGAAGGAACAGATATCTTTGCGGCCCATTTGCGTATCTCTGTTCTAAGATACTCATCGGATTCTTCCGTAAACTTAAAAGTATCACGTATGTACTTTACAGTTCGTTTTTCAACATCTGTATATTCGTTGCCATCGACTATGGCTTCGAAAAGTGTCCTTGCAACATTTTTCCCTAAAGGAGCTTTCGAACGTTTGGCGGCCTTTTCAACAATCTCCAGCAATTCTCGATCATACTGCTTACCATTGATTGTTCGGTAATAACTCATCGCCATAAAACTCCTTTCTATTTATATCGACAGCGAGGGATTCAGAATCCAACCTTTTTGTCATCTTATGTCGTAAAACTAGCGAGAAATTTGTTATTTTTGATCTTGTATTGCAGCGCTCCTCGGCTAATGCCTAAAAGTTTTGCCACTTCTTCTTGCGTCGAAACGCGAGAAAAGGCTTCTTTGATCCAAAGTGCCTCTAATTTTTCAATAGCGATATTTAAGGACAAATCTTCCTTTGGGGACAAAAAATCCGAAGGTATAATTCCAAGTGAACTAATAACATCCGTTTGCTTCTCAACCGATGGCTTTCCACCTTGAGCAAAGGAATATGGTTCTAGCACTGTCTCTTGAGGAACAAGCACTGCATATTGAATCACTGATTGTAATTCTCGGATATTACCACTCCAAGGCATCGTCGAAAGAGCTTTTAAGGCCTCCGATGAAAAGGATTTATTCTTATCATATTGTTTGTTGTATTGCGCTAAGTAGTGGTGAGCCAGTAGTGGGATATCGCCTCGCCTTTCTCGTAAAGGAGGTAAACGCAAAGGAACCTCAGCCAATTTGTAATATAGATCCATTGAAAAGGTCTCTTTACGAATATCATCCATAAGATCCCTCTTATTTCCCGTAAAGATTCGTATATTCAAAGTTTGATTTTGCTTTTTTGGATTGGAAATTGATTTTTCTTTTAAAACATTGTAAAATCTTTCTTGTAGTTTGAGTGGTAGGTCTCCAATCGATTCAATATACAGAGATCCTCCGTTTGCAAGCTCCAATTTACCTGGATTAAAAACCTTTCCCGAAGAACTTCCAAATAACTCAGACTCTAAGAGTTCATAACTCAAGCCAGAACAATCAACTGTTAAAAAAGGAAAATTTCGCCTATGCGATATATAATGAAGGGCTTTTGCAACAATTTTTTTACCAGAACCTTCTTCTCCAATAATCATAACGGATGTATCAGAAGGTCCGACTTGTCGAATTCTATTTTTTAAAAATAGCAGAGCCGGATCATATCCAAGTATCTCCTCTACAGGATCCTCATCTCGTTTTGATTTTTCAAAGGCTTCTTTTGCTATTCGCTCTTCTAATATAACAATTGTTAATTGTGATGCAAATAGATTCGCCTGATTAATTATTTCGGGTGAAAAAAAGTTTATCTTATCTGACTCTAAATTTAAAACTCCAATCGTTGAATCCCTTGTAAGAAAGGGAATTGCGAGCTCTGAACGAACAGTTTCGATCAATTTTATATAATCTTTGTCTAACAAAACATCGGGAACGTATACTATTTCCCGACTGGATGCTGCACGACCCGTAATTCCTTGGTTAAATGGAAGTTTCGCCGCCATTTTTTTTTCGGACTCCATTCCTTTAGCGGCAACAATCGTCAAAACTTTTTCTTCTTGGTCAGTGATGGAAATACTACCCGTACTTGCGCCAAACAGATTCAAGGTGGCATCTAAAATAAAATTCAGCCGGTCCGTGATATTGGGAAGGCTCTGGATTTCCTTTTGAATTTTCCTTAGGGCACTTGAAATATCCTGTTTCAAGTTTTAGACCTTTACATTCGATTTTGATTTTGTTACGTATTTTAGATAGGAGATGATAAAGTCTTCCAGGTCACCATCCATCACTCCATGAACGTTCCCAGTTTCAAAATCGGTTCTATGGTCTTTTACTAAATTGTAAGGATGAAAAACATAACTTCGAATTTGCGAACCCCAAGAGATATCTCTTTTTTCACCTGCTTTTTTGAGGTTTTCTTCTTCTGCCTTTAGTTTTTCCATTTCATACAGCCTAGCTTTTAGCATCTTCATAGCTGTATCGCGGTTTTTAATTTGTGATCTTTCCATCTGACAAGAAACAACCACACCAGTAGGTATATGCGTAATTCGAACAGCAGAGTCAGTTGTGTTAACGTGCTGTCCTCCAGAGCCAGAAGATCGATACACATCAATTCTCAAATCTTTTTCTTCGATATTTACCTGGATCGTATCATCAACATCGGGTGTTACGTAAACTGATGCAAACGAAGTATGTCGCCTTTTGTTGGAATCAAAGGGCGAAATTCGAACCAGACGATGGACACCTGACTCACATTTTAGATATCCAAAGGGGTGGTCACCTTGAACAAACAAAGTTGCATTTTTTATTCCTGCTGTTTCACCCGGCTGGTAGTCTACAAGTTCTGCTCTATATCCCTTTTGTTCGCAATATCTTGTATACATTCGAAGCAACATATCTGCCCAGTCCTGGGATTCTGTTCCTCCTGCCCCAGGGTGGATATTAATAAATGCGGAACGACTGTCGTCTGGACCTGAAAGGGCATCTAACATCTGTAAATTTTCAAAGGAGTTGAACATCCTTTCAAAATCATCATTTAATGATTTTAGACCCGTCTCTCCCATCTCTTCCGATGTAAGCTCTATCAAATCTGGGAAGTCTTTTAGTTCCTTTTGTAACTCAATCCAAGGGTCAAGTTTTGCTTGCAGTTCGTTTCGTTTTTGTGTAACAAGTTTTGCTTGGTCTGGCGAGTCCCACAATTTTGGGTCGTTCGCTTTTTCAACAAATGATATTAACCGGTCGTAGTCTTCTTGAAAGTTTTGAGTTTTCCAATACTCTAAAAATGATTCAATTAGTTCATTAGATTGTTTTTTAAGGTCTTTTAAGGATCTATCCATATTTTTATACTTTAATATTCGAATTTAAAATAGAGAATTTTTTTTAAGTCTTTCTATCTCCCATTGAAAGGTAGTCTCTCTAAGCTGCGGAGTATTTCCTTCGACGGTAGCCACAAGAGAGAATTGCATCTCCTTTCCATAACTATCAGGTTGTCTTTTAAGGATAAACTTACCTGATTTGATCAGATCGATGACATGTTTAAAAAAAGGATCTTTCTCCTTTTTACTCAATTCTTCTAATGCATAGTAAAAACTCGAGAGGCCTTTGTAAAACCAATCGATATACTCATTTTTTCCCTTTGGCCATATCTGCTCGAGACGGATTTGAGACTCTTGCACTAAGGATTTTCCAAGAAAGGGTTTTTGGAGGAGTCGGCATTGTGAATAGATTTCAAAATTTAGATCTCGATCACCTCCCTTTTCAAAATCCACTCCAATCCAACGTATCCAAGATTTTTTCTCTTTTACACTTAGAGACGGAATTAAGGCAAACAGGTAACCTTGTTCTTTAAAGATTCTTTCGTGCGCAAGATGTTCTAAAATCTCAATTGGGATCATATAATGGCCCTTAGACCATTGTATCACATAGGGAGTAGACTCCAACAAAAGATATTCGGGAGGTGTTTCTGCCCGAACAATATCACCGAATTGAGTGAGAATAAAAATAAAGGAAAGAAGCTCCTGCCGACTCAGGCCACTCAATACATTTACACTCCCACTGATTTGTTGGATTGCTCTTCGGATCATCAAATGCTGTTGCATCTGAGTTTGGTTTTCAGACAGAATAATACCTAAGTGTTTTTCAAAATTTCTGAGACTTCCTCTATCAAAGAGATGAACATTTCCAGAAACACTAAAAGGCATTATAGAGCTCTCCGACCTATATCTTTTCTAAAGAATGTATTTTCCGATTTTATTTTTGACAGAAACGCATAACAAGAGTCAATCGATTCGCGTAAATTTTTACCATATGCGGTAATACCTAAAATTCTACCACCAGAGGCTATTATCTTACCCGAATCTTTTTTGGTTCCAGCATGGTAAACAATAACAGAGCCTTCATCGGGAGGAATTTCCAATACCATACCTTTTTTTGGAGAATCAGGATACCCTTTTGCGGCTAACACAACGATGGAGCTAGCACCTGTTTTAAGTTTTAGCTCTCTTACCGGTAAAGATTTTGTCGAGGCTTGCCAAAATAAAACCAATAGATCTTCGTCGATCAGTCGCAATACGGCTTGGGTTTCTGGATCTCCAAACCTACAGTTAAATTCGACGACACTTGGCTTTTTGTCTGGGGAAACCATTAATCCAACGTAGAGCAAACCCTTGTATGGGTGACCGAGTTTCCTAAATTCACTTAACATTGGCTCAATTATAAGAGATTTTACTTGTTGGAGAACAAATTCATCCACAATCGGAGCTGGGGCATAAGCACCCATCCCTCCTGTATTTGGTCCAATGTCCCCATCGAAGGCTCGTTTGTGGTCTTGAGCCGCAGGAAGACACATATAACGATCCCCATCTGTGATTACAAAAAGAGAAGCTTCCTCACCTTCCAAAAAGGATTCGATTACTACCTTACTTCCACTTTTGCCAAATTTGGATTCAAGAAAAATTTCATCTAATGCTCGTTTCACGACAGATAATTCAAATGCTACGGTTACACCCTTCCCAGCAGCCAACCCATCTGCTTTTACAACAAGGGGGAGCAATTCTTTTTGCGCATGTCCCCAGGCACTTCCATGATCTGTAAAAACCGCATAGGAAGCAGTTGGAACACTAGCTTTTTTCATCAGATCTTTAGCAAAATGTTTGGAACCTTCAATTTGAGCGCAATAGGCAGAGGGTCCAAAACAAGGTATACCAGCTTCTTCGCACCAATCAGCCACTCCAATTACAAGTGGGTCCTCGGGACCAACAACAACAAAATCGGTATTAGATGATCGTAAATACCTTAAAAACCCTTCTTTTTCGGTAATCGAAATTTGGTCTTTGGAAAGTAATAATTCGTCAGGGAATCCACCATTGCCAGGGAATACTTTTAATGTATTTAAGTGCGTAGACTTTAAAATTGCATCTGCTAATGCGTGTTCTCTTCCACCACTTCCAATCAATAGTACATTTAACTTATCTTTCAATTTTTTCTAACGCCCGCATTGTAGTTTCTAATTTTTCTTTCCAAGTGTTGTATTTTTCTTTTTCTTTTTCTACAACTTCTGGTTTGGCTTTTTCTAAAAATGCTGGATTATGGATTTTGTTTTCTAATTTTTCCATCTCAGACTGGATTTGTTTTTTTTCTTTTTCCAATCTTTGTTTTTCTTTTTCAAAATCGAAAATTCCTTCCAGTGGAAGTATGATCTCACCAATCGAAAAAGCACCTACTGAATCCGTAGGCTTTAAGTTGTATTCCGTTACGAACTCGATCGATTCTGCCTTCGCCAATTGTAAGATCGATTTTTTTTCACGCTCCATCATAATTTGTAAGGCATCGTTTTGGAACTTTAGTAAAATCTTACATTTTTTATCCGGAGTCACACCTAGTTCCGCACGCATATTTCTTACCTTGGTAATCATTTCTTGGACAAGTTGTACGCGTACCACCGAAGGATTGTCCCTTCGAACACCATAGGCTAAAGGAAATAGGGTTTTTGCCAATTCTTCTGTTGAGAGAAGGGAATGTATTTCTTCCGTTATAAATGGCATAAAAGGATGTAAAAGGCCTAGTGCCTTTTTTAAAATACTTACAAGGACGAGTAATGCTGTCTTTTGGGATTCAGGGGAAACATTTCCGTAGATCCTAGCTTTTGTTAATTCTAAATACCAATCACAAAAGTTTCCCCAAACAAATTCGTAGATTGAATTCGCCATCTCGAAAAAGTGGTAGTCCTTATAAGCTTTTTCATAACGATCAAGAGTTGCATCAAATTCGGATAAAATCCAAAGATCCATATCTTCTAGTTGGTCTTGTTTTGGTTCTTCAGCAGAAAAACCCTCCGGTAGATTCATAAAAATAAAACGAATTGAATTACAAATTTTGTTACAAAATTTTCTGTATACATATAACATAGTCTGTTCTAATAATATATGTTTTGTTTTGTGTATTAGTGGTGGGTTATTTTTTG